>NZ_JBQWRI010000009.1:0-274046 GCF_052545135.1 Nocardia aegles | reverse complement strand
GCCGTACAAGAGGCTTCGGACTGTCACGGGCAGATCATCCTCATCCGCCTCGACTGGGACAAAGATAACCTGATATCGGCTTGTCGGCCGAAACGTTGTGCTGCTTGGGGGTTCAGTGATGGTATTCGATCCGTACGCCTTCGACATCGTGGTGACCAATGCCTGCGCCGATGTTGCGGCCGAGCTATTCGGACTCGGGGGTCGCGAGGCTGCACGCGAGTGGGTCGTGCAGGTGATCTCGACCGAGGGTGCGATTGTCGATGAACTGCCGCCGGTGTTCGGCCGACGACGCAGTCCGTCCGGTTGGTTCTTGCTCGCCGATGGGCTGCTGTTGTTGCCGCTGGCCTCCGGTGCCGACCGCACCGGCAGGCCGCAGTGGATCGCGACGCACTGCATCGGCCTGCGCGATCACGAAGTGGACCCGTTCCGGCTCGGCAGCCGCGCACTGCTGGAGCACGTCAGCTTTGCCGTGCACGCGATCGAGCGGTTCCAACAGCGCGGCGGCGGGCACCCCGATTCGGTACTCGCACGCCAGCAACTGGCCGAGGTGTTGGCACCGAGCGTCTACGCCAGCCCGAAGCCTCCAGCATGGTGGCGCTCGGCGAAGCCCGCCGAGTTCTACCTACTCGCCGGCAGCCGCGACGAGTTCTGCCTGCCGTGTCGTACGGGCGAGGGCGCGCGACCTTTTACCGCCACCACATTCATGCACCAAGCCGCCGACCTGTTCACGCTCCCGTCCAGGGAACTCGGTTCCCGCTGCCGTCTCGACCCGAGCCGGTTCCCTCCTGGTGGCCGCGCCGAGCGTCGCGCCACTCGCTGGGTAAACCGTGGCGGCCAGTTGGTCTGGCACAGGCCAGGGTTCGCCCCGGCAGAGATGTGGGCGAAGTGGTGGTTAGTGTTTGCGGACCGTGTCGCCGCGCCGGTCGCCTGGGAGCCCCAGAACACCCGCCAACCACTGCTGGTCCTGGGCCTAGTGGATGCCCGTCCCTGGTGGCGGCGTCTACTCGGATAGCGGCGGACGCCAGCTCGCGCTATCCGACGCGGGCACCAGAGCGGACAATGCATACGGGCCCGAAGCGGCAGTGCGACAGCTATCACTGGGCGTGCACAGATGGCGGGACGCGGAAACCTACGCGGGGTTGGCGGGTCGTGTGGTCTGGGGGTGCGAGTTGGTGGTGAGTGGAGGGGTCTCGGGAAAGGTGACCGGCAGTTGGTGGAGTGCTCGGTGGAAGGGGCCGGGTCGCCACCGCAGGGTGTTCGCGGGTGCGGCGAGTTGGATGTCGGGGAGAGCGTCGAGGAGTTGGTTGATGGCGTGTTCGGCGATCAAGTGCGCGACGTCTTCGGCCGGACACACGTGCGATCCAGCGCCCCAGGCGAGGTGTGAGCGATTTCCGGTGCGGTCGTTTCCGGCGATGGCGGGGTCGCGGTTGCAGGCGGCGAGGCTGATGAGGACGGGCTGCTCGGCGGGTATCCAGGTGTCATCGACCATGATCGGCTGACGCGGGTAGCTGGGGCAGAAGTTCGCCATCGGCGGGTCGGTGAACAGCACTTCATCGAGCGCGTCGCGAGTCGACAGGGCTCCGCTGAGCAGGCCGCCGCCGAACCGGTCATCGGTGAGCATCAGCAGCAGGGTGTTCGTGATGAGATTGCGGGTCGGTTCGATACCCGCGCCGTAGAAGCTCATCAACTGCGCCAGCAGCTCGCCGTCGGTGAGGTTGGCCGGGTGATGCGCCAGCCGGGAGGTGATGTCATCACCCGGGCAGGTGCGTTTGAGCCGGATCAGCTCGGTCAGGGCTTTTTTAAGTGTGGTCATTGCGTGTGCTGTGTCGGGGCCGGAATCGAAGCGGGCCGCCATCCCCGCGGCGACCTGGCTGCCGAGCGGGGGTGGACAGCCGATGATCTCGTTGAGTGCGTGGAAGACGAGCGGGAAGGCACAGTCGGCGGCCAAATCGGCGCACCCGTGGCCGCTGAAGGTGTTGATCAGTGGGATGGCGATGGCTTCGACGCTGGCGTGCAGGCCGTGCAGATCGACCCCTGCGATGGCCGTAGCGGATGCCTTGCGGTAACGCTCGTGCTGGGGCCCGTCGTGGAACCGTGCCGCGGGCTGCCAGCCGAGCATCCCTCGAACCGGCGAGTCGAGCGGGATGCTCGTCTCCCATTTGCGTGGGTCGGCGGGGAAATGGTCGGGGTCTTGCAAGATGTTCACTGCTGTGCGGTAGCCCAGCACCAACGTCGCTGGTACGCCGGGGGCGAGTTCGATCGGCGCCAGCGCCCCGAACTCCTCGCGCATCTGCTCGTAGGCGCGGTGCGGGTGCGCGGCGAATTCCCTGGTGTGCAGCGGCACCCGGGGGCCGTCGCCGGTATCGACGGGGGATCCGTGCCCTGTGGGGCAGGTTCCGGGCGTCGGGGATGCAGACGAGGTGGTCATTCGAGTGACTCCAGATGAGGATGCGGAGGTGACGGGCAGCACGGGGCGATGTCGCGCGGGCCACAGTGGTGAAGCCGGGCCGAGGCCCTGGGAGAAGAGCCGCGCGGACGGCACAAGGGCGAGCCGTATCGAGGGGCGAGCCGTGCGGCGGGGTCAGGTGAGGACGGTGCCGAGTGTGGTGAGTAGTGCCTGCTGCTGGGATAGTTCGCACAGGTGGTGGATGTACCCGTCCGGTCGCAGCAGGCACAGAGCGTCGGTGTCCTCGGCGCCGTAGAGCTTGTGGACGGCGTCGTTGTCGGCGACGACCGCGCCGTCGGATGCGAGCCCGCGCTGGTCGGGGGCGGTGATCACCGGAAACTGCACCCGTCCCCCGAACCGCTGCCCGAGGTGGGCGTGCAGCGCCCGCAGTGCCGGTGTCGTGTGGGCGTGTCGCTGGAATGCCAGCACGGTATGCCCGGGATGGCGCAGCAGGTCGTGCACGCTGCACCGTGGGGTGAGGGCAAGGTCGGGGGCGCGATCCCCAGCCGCGAGTCCGCCCAGCGACCCCGCCGGGGTGCCGGGACCGGTGGCGCGGTAGGTGGTGGCGATTCCCGAGATCCCGGTTACGGCTTGGTGAACGAAGGCGGGGTCCCGGAGGATCGCGAGGCGCTCGACCAGCGGTGTGCCGTGCTTCATAAGTAGTTCGTGGAGCTGTTTGGTGCGTGCGATCACCTGGTGGGCGACCGGCATGCGTTCGCGCTCATAGTCGTCGAGGATCGCTTCGGGGGCTTCTCCCCTCGCGACCAGGGCGAGGCGCCATCCGAGGTTGACCGCGTCCTGCATGCCCAGGTTCATGCCTGCCCACCTGCGGGCGAGTGAATATGCGCGGCGTCCCCGGCCAGGATGATGTTGCCGCGCCGGAAGCTGGTGCTGATGCGGTTGCGGATGTAGAAACTCGCCGTGCCCTCGAGGTCGGCGAGGGTGAGCGTGCCGTGGAAGTTGTCATCCAGCGCCGACTGGAACGCCTCCCGGGAGGTGTCGCGTTCGGCTGCCTGGTTCGTGTCGCTGACCAGCACCCGATGGGTGGGGCCGGGTAGCGGGATGAGCAGCGTCATACGGTGTTTATGGACGTGGTAGTCCAGATCATCACCCGCCAGGCCAAGCCCACCCGACACCGCCCTCAACACCGCGTCGGTCATCCTCATCTCGCCGGCGTGGTACTCGCCGCCGACGAAAGCCAGACCGGTGTGGCGTCGGACGGTGCTGTTGAGCCCGTCGCAGCCGACAAGCCACTCCGGATGCAGTGTCTCCTCCCGGCCGGTGGTGGTGTCGACCACGCGTGCGGTGATGGCTCCGGTGTCGTCGGTGGTCAGCGAACGCAGCTCGGTGTTCCACTCGATCTCGCCTCCCAGCGCGGCGAGCTGCTCACGCAGGATCTGCTCGATCACACGCTGCGGAATGGTGAGCAGATACGGGTAGCGGCTGTGAAGTTGGGTGAAGTCCAGCCGCGCCGTCTCGGCCACCGCACCCGCGTCGTCGTAAAAGTGATAGTTCATCGACCGGACACAGCGTCCCTGAGCCACGAACGGATCAGCCATCCCCGCTTGAGCGAGGTGTTCCAAGGTGCGGGCCTGCACCACACAGGCACGGGAGGTCGCCGCGTGTGCACTGGCCTTCTCGAAGACTCGGCACGCTACTCCACGCCGCCACAATTCGATGGCGTGCATCAACCCGACCGGACCCGCGCCGACGACGGCGATCCGGTCGCGGGAAACAGAATCAGACATCAATGGGCCTTCCTGATCCAGCTACGTTTTGCGGGCTAAGGCGCCGTAGGTGCAACCGGGCGACCTGGTCTCGCCGGGGTTGCCAGTGGCTGATCGACAGCAACCCCGGCTCCACCACGTCCAGGCCGTCGAACACCGCGGCGTTGTCGTGCACATAGCGGTCGGCTTCGTGGTGGGCTGAGCCGCCCAGCGCAGCGTTGTGGACGCAGACGATGCTCGCGCGTGTCGTGTCCATGCCCATGCCGGCTGGCGCGCGGACACAAGTCCGGGGAGCATGATCGGGCACGCGGACCTCCCTGATGCGCGGGACTGTGGGTCGACTGTCGGCCTGTCCGTGACTCGCCCTTGAAATGTCCAGGGACGCAGGGCTTCCGAATAACAGCGCCACAGAGAGCTTGCAGAATTGCCGGTCTGCCAAACTAGTGCCGTCCTGGGGAAACACGGGTAAAGTCCCCGGCTTTACCCAACCTGTCCAAGGGGAGCTATGAGGGACGTCGCGTGGACATCGAGTCGTGTCCGGGCACTCCGCACGGCCAAGCGGCTCAGCCGCGAGGAGTTCGCGCGGCTATTGGGTGTGAACAAACGAACTGTTCGCCTCTGGGAGAGCGGGCAAACAACAAGGCCGAACGCCAGCAGCCAACGACTGCTACACGCAGCGCTCGACGCCGCCGAAACTCGAGAACTCGCCCGATTTCACGCCGCAGTGCGCGAAGCCGCGGGTAGCGGTGACGATCAGACAGCCGATGCCACCGCCGATTCGCGCGCCTCAGCCTCCGGACAGTCCGCTGCCCCCACGGCCGCGACCGGGTCGAATCGAGACGGTGCGGGTGCCACGATGAATGATGTGCAGCGTAGACAATTCCTCGCTACGGTCGCGGCAGCGGTCGTGGGATCACCAGCCGGTTTGGCGCGATGGAAGCCACAGCTACCATCGAGTAGCGCGCCGCTGCCAAAGAAAGTGGGGCTGAGCGATGTCACACGGCTGCGTCTGGCGATAGACGAGCTGCGCAGTCTGGACAGCCGATTGGGCGGCGGATTCGCCGTCGATCCGGCCTTGGGTGCGCTGGCCCAAGGAGTGGGGCTGTTGTCACAATGCGGCGATGAGGTGCGTCCTGAGTTGGAGTTGGCACTCGCCGACCTGTCCAACACGGTGGCATGGGCACACCATGACGCCGGTCAACAACAGCAAGCACGTCTGCACTTGGCCCAGGGCCTCGGGTGGGCACTGGACTCCGGCACCATCACGGGGTTCGGTTTGGCGGCTGACCTGTTTTTCGGACTCGCGCGAGTCGAGTTGCATGAAGGCGACCCTGGCACAGCGTTGAAGATGGTGCAGTTAGGGCAGATCGCCGCCGCCGACGCACATGACATCGGAGCTGCCGCGCAACTACAAGCGACAGCGGCATGGGCCTACGCACTGATCGGTCAGCACCGGCAGATGGCCGACAGCCTCGCACGAGCCGAGCACGAAATGAGCCTGGTCGACCCGCATTCCAGCGAACCCTGGATGAAGGTCTTCTTCTCCGGCGGCGGCTACCTCGGACATCAGGCCCTGGTACACGGGGTGCTGGCCGCCAACACCGACGACCCCGCAATAGCCGCGGCGAGCGCTACGCGCGCAACGGAACTGACAACCACCTCATTGACACTGTCTGGCCCGGACCGGCCCGCGCGGTCACTCCTGTTCGATCGAATAGTTGCTGCCACCAACAACTTCCGAGTCGGCGACCTCGACACGGCGATAACGCTGACCCACCGCGCGGTTGCCGATCTCGAGGAGATCGCGACCCAACGGGGCATCCAACGACTACCAGAGATCGTGGTGGCGGCCACGCCGCATTCCTCCGACAGCGCGGTCGCCGAGGTCATGCACCAGGTCGAGGTCCTGGTGTCGTCGTAAATTCGATGCAATGACACAACTGTCGACCTCACGAGAGCACGAGCTGCGCGCTGTGCTGGAAACCATCTGCCAGCACGCTGGACTCGACAGCGGCGAAGCCAGATTGATCAAGTACACCAACAACGTCGTCTGGCAGCTCTCCGCCGCACCCTTCGTCGTTCGGATCGGCATCGGAGCGATCGGACTCGCACGCGCTCCACGCGTCGCCACCCTGGCCCAATGGCTGGCCGAACGCGACGCGCCGGTCCCTCGGCTGATACCCGAGATCGCGCAGCCGATCATCTCGGGCGACTACGCCGCGACGATGTGGGAGTGGCTGCCCGGCGCCGAAGATCACTGGGATGTCACCGATCTAGCGGCGCCGATGAGGGCGATACACGCGCTACACGTCCCCACCGACGCTCTCGCGGAGCTGCCTCGCTGGGACCCATTCACTATGGCGCGGCGACGGCTCACCGCCGCCGACCCAGTGCTGCCCGACAGCGACCGCGTCTGGATCACCCAACAATGGCTGCAAGCCGAACACGACTACAACCAGCTACCACCACCGCGGCACGGCATCATCCACGGCGACGTACACACCGGCAATCTTCTGCGCGACAACCACGACCGAGCCATACTGTGCGACCTCGACAGCGCAGGCATCGGCCCGCTCGCCTGGGACCTCGCAACCAATCTCGTCGATGCCATGCGGTTCGGATCCGACACAGATTTCGCGCGCCTGAGCGTCGCCTACGGCCAAGACGTAAGCGACGATCCGGCATGGGCCGTCCTCTGCCGAATCCGTGAACTCGGACTGGTGACCAGCGTGCTACCCGACCTCGCGCGCCGCCCCGCCGTGGCCGCCGAACATTCCCGCCGTCTCCAAGCTCTGCGGGACGGCAACGTTGAGCCCTGGCAGCCGTACAGATAACCGACCAGCCCCCGACCAATGACCTACACCACCCTGCGGAAGCCTCTGGTCGTACGAGGAACCCCAGAGAACCAACCCTTCCGGGCATTGTTTCCGCGCGTCCCCGGGTTTACGGCACCCAGGTCTCGAAAGACACGATCTCGACGATCACCGACAAAGTGACAGCGCGGCGGCGCTATTGGGGCTGCCATGTCGGCCGGCCGTCGTGGGCGGTGGTGATTCGGCCGAGTTGGACGTCGGCGAAATGCAGACCGAAGCCGAAATCGCCGGGGTCGGTGAGTTGGTCGATGATGGCGCGGCAGGTGGTGACCGACGCGGCGGGGTCGTCGTCGATGGTGCTGGTCAGGTGGGGATAAGTGATCTGTAGTGGGGTTTGCATCGCGTCGCCGAACACGATCAATCGGTGCTCTGGGGAGGTGATGATGTAGCCGAGGTGGCCGATGCTGTGGCCCGGCAAAGCCAGGGCGTGCACGCCAGGGAAGATTTCCTCGCCGTCGGCGACGGTACGCACTTGCGCGGCGAAGACATCAAGCATCTCGGCGCTGGCGCCGGTCCTGGCAGCCAATGCTCTGTGCTGCCATTCGGTGTCGCCGACCAGGACAGGGATGTCGGCGAAGGGGCCACTCGTGGTGGCGGGGGCGGTTTGCCAGAGCCACCCGATGTGGTCCAGATGCAGGTGGGTGATGGCGACCAGTTCGATATCGGCCAGGGATTTGCCCGCGGCGGCGAGACTGTCGAGGAGTTGCCCGCCGCGCATCAGCCCATACGGGGTGGGCACCGCCAGCGGCCCGAAGCCGGCGTCGATGAGCATGGCCCGGCTGCCGTGCTCGACCAGCAGCGCGCCGACGCTGGCCACGAGATAGCCCTCGTCGTTGATCAGATGCGGATTCGCGGACCAGATCTGGTCATCGGAGTCCGGCAGCCACGCGCGGGGTTCGAGCAGGGCGACACCATCAGGGAGATAGGTGATGCGGTGATCGCCGAGGCGATGGTGATGGAGTGTCGCGGGACGGGTGTAATGGTCGAGGCTGAGGGTCATGATCGGTGCTCCGTGTGTCAGGGTTCGGGGTGGATGTGGTCGCCGCCGTGACCTGTCGCGCGGTCGGGCGGCCTGAGCACGTGCTGAGGGCCGGGTGGGGTCGCGGCGGCCCGGCGGCCGGGTCACAGCGCGGGCCTGCAGGCAGGTGCGCCGGGCGGATGCGGGGTCGCGGCGACGCGAAATTCGGCAACGGGCATGGGGTCTCGCAGGTGGGATCGGCAGCGGGCAACGGAGGTCGCGCCGAGAAGGGCTACGGATCGGGCCCGGCGGTCGGGTACGCCTGGACGCCGGTGGTGTCCGCTGTGTCCACACCGGTTGTGTTGTCCCAGCTGTCGGTTACGGCCTCAGGCATTGCGTCGGCGATCGCGGTGTCGATCTGAGCTCCGGCCTCGGGTTGCCGCCCGATGGCGGTGTCGAGGACGTCGCGGGCGCGCTGGATCAGGTCGTTCGGTGTCGGGGGCCGCTCGATGTCCGCGGTGTCGGTGGTGATGTCGCAGCGGGTGCGGCGCAGGCTTTTCAGCGAGCGCCGAACCCCATCGGCGATGGCGGTGCTGGTGTAGCCGCGCCAGCGGGTGTCGAGGTCATCGTGGCTCGAGTACAGGTAGGCCTCGACCCGTTGGGCGAGGTCTTTGGTGGCTGTGCTGAATGCCCGGGCGCGGGCCTTGCGGCCCAGGCCGATCGAGGTGGCGGTGCGGTCGGCGCGGGTCCACAGGGCTTCCATGTTGCGCCGCAACTGCTGGGCGGCGGCCGGGTCCGGCTCGGCGTCAGCGGTCGCGATGCGGAGGAGGTGTCCGCGGGCAACGGTGATCGCGGCCATGTCGGTGAGCTGGCGCATGTCGTCGACGACGCGGGGGGTGTTTCGCCGTCCGGGTGCTGGGCGCGGCGCCGGGAGCAGGTGGTCGTCGCTCCAGGCGCGGCCGGATTCGGCGAGCCGCCGCACGACCCCGACCCAGTCTGCGGGCACACCACGATCACGAGCCTGGATCTCCGCCAGGGCGCGCTGCCGGTCGATCGCGGCGATCTGCTCGAACCCCGCGTTGGCGGCGGTAGCGTCCGCACCAAGGGGCTGGATGCCATTTTTCAGGTGGGTAGCGTCGGCGGCCAGCTCGTAGATGTGGCGCAGCAACGCCGCGTGGTCCGGCGGGATGTCCCCGCTGCGTGTTCCTGATCCGGGGCGGGTCATTGTCCGTATCCCTCGCCCGGTGAGGAGAACTGTGGCGCGCCGATGTCGGGGGCTGTCGCGGGGTCATACAGCCCCGCCTCCACGGTGGGGTTGTGGCTGAATGCGGCTGTCGGGCCGCCGACTGTGTCGGCTGCGGCGGGGCCGGTGAGGTTCGCTGCGTCGAGCGCCGCGTCGATGTCCGCACCGGTAGTGGTGGTGGCGGACCGGAACAGCGGCGGGAGTGTCAGCCCAGCCCGGATCGCTTGGACCAGTTCCTCGTGGGCGGGCAACGATGCCGCAGTGTCGATCGGGATTCCGGCGCTTTTCAGGGCGGTGGCTTGCAACGCGTAGGAGCGGGTGTCCGCCCGCGCGAGTTGGTGCCAGCGCTGCATCAACCCCTCGGCGGGTACACCGTCGAGCGACGCGATGGCGGCCTGTGCCCATTCTCCGGCGTCGCCCCACAGGTCGTGGCCGTTCTCGCTGGTGAGGCCGAGCAGGTTGGCCACTGCCTGGGTTCGGGAGTGCAGGGCGCGCAGGTTGCGATCGACGTCGACGACCACGCTGGTGTCCGCGGCGGGGTTGATCCGGTCACTGGCGGTGTGCAAGGCGGTCCACGCGCGCAGTCGCTGCGCGTCGGCGTCGAGGTCGCCGAGGATGCGGTCCCAGTCGGATGGTTCGGGGGCGTGCAGGTGAAGGTCGGCGCGCCAGCGGATGCCGCGGTCGCCGCGCGTACGCACCTGGTCGATCCACACGTGCGGCACCCCACCCGCGTGCGCGGCGTCCAGCAGCGCCTCCCGCAGCAGCGCGCGTTCTTGGTAGTCGGCATACCAAGACTGTGGCGGGTTCTGCCCGGTCAGCTGCAGGCGTTCGGTGGCGGTGGCGACCATCCGGTGGAGCAACACTGTCTGGTTCTGTAGAGCTTTCAGCACCGCCGCCTGCGCCTGGGTCGGTGTCCTCACGACTGCGGCCTGTCCAGGAAATCGTCAGCGAAAGCGCGGAAGTCGGGACCGAACCCGAGCCGCTCGACCGGGGTCGTTGCACCCACGGTCCCGAACCATGCGGCCGGGACGGGTTCGGCCGGGAGGCCGGGGGTGTCGATGTGCTGGTGCGGGGTGCAGCGGTGCAGCGGGCCGTTGGCGGCGTCGAGGATGTAGCGCATGTGCGGGTCGATGTGGCGGGTGAACAGCGTGCTCATCGCGGATTTGTCCTCGGCGCGGCGTGCTGCTTCGAATACGCGGTGCAGCCCGGCGAACCGCACCGAGACTGCGTGATGCGCCCACCACTGGCGGCACCAGGTGTAGTGGCCTTCGCGGTTGTCGGCTGCGATCCGCACCGAGGTCACCGGCAGCAGCCACTCCTGCACGAAATGGCTCCAGTGCGCGAACAGCGGCGGCGGACCCTTCTTGTCCTCGTCGGCGGCGGGCGTGGCGGGTTTGAAATATCTGACCGGGACCGGGTCGAACGGCAGGCTGGGTGTGGCGATGTGGGTGGTGCGGGTGCAGCGGTGCAGGGGCCCGTTGGCGGCGTCGAGGATGACCTTGAAGTGGGCGTCGACGTGGGAGAGCACGAAAGCGCTGAAGCCGTTGCCGGTGCGGGCGCGTTTCTGGGCTTCGAACGCGGCGTGCAGGTGCGCGATCCGCACCGCGACCGGGCGGTGGGCCCACCACCGCGGGCACCAAGTAGAGGTGTTCTCCCGGTTCGCTTCGGCCAACCGGACGCTGATGAACGGCCATAACCACTTCTCGGCGAACTCGGTGAAATGCCGATATGACGGCGGCTGCGGCTTCTTCGGCGCGCTGTTCGTGCCTGGCGCAGTGTTTCCCGTCGCCGGGGGCGGCGCGCTCACGAGCGCTCACCACCGTCGGCCGGATCTTCCTCGGTTCCAGGGGCTGGCACCGTGTTCTGAGCGGCGGCTTTCTGGAACCGCTCGAGCGATGTCCGGATCAACGGCGCGTATTCGGTGTCCGACCACCAGATCTTTCGCACCACGACCGGCCCGTGGTTCGGGAGCCGGACCAGGGCGCGGTCTTTCGGGATCGCGGCCAGCAGGGCGGTGTCGAGGATGGGTTCGGCGCGCCAGGACACGGTGCGGTTGGCGCCTTGGGCACCGTGGCTGCGGGAGCGGTCGGCGACGTCGTGGGGGCCGGTCATCGCCGACCAGTGCTCCAAATAGTCGGTCGCGGCGATGCCGCCGCCGTAGACCTCGATGGATTGCGCACGCATCGTCCTGAGTCCGTTGGCGCCCCACAGGTCTTCGCCTTGCTCGAGGACCTGCAAGATCGTCATCAACACGATCCCGCAGCCGCCCGCGTAGGTGTAGTAGGACGGGAGTTCGGCGATACGGGCGCAGTTGGCGGCCTCGTCCAGCACCGCCATCAGCGGCACCGCCAACCGTCCGTCCGGCCGGGTTCGCGCCGCATCCAGTGCGGCCTCGAGGATTTGCCCGACCAGGGCCGACGTCAGGGGTGTGGCGCCGTCGGGCCCGGCCATCGACAGCGCATACAGGGTGTCGCTGCTGGTGACGAACGCTGCGGGTTGGAATTCCGGTAGCTGCTCGTGGGTCGGGTCCTCATCGGTCTTGTCGATGACGATGCGGGTCTGGCGAGTGTCTTTGTCGGGGACTTCCCGAACCGCGATCCGCACTCGCCGCGGCGGAGTGACCATGCGGGCGTAGCCCTCATCGGACAAAACGTTGAGGAAGCGGCGCGCCATGTCGAACAGCCCGTCGCGTTGGCGGCTGTAGAGCGCTTGGGATTCGAGGATCCGTTCGGCGGAGCGGTGGTGTTGGTAGTGGCGCAGGATCAGCGCTGGGGTCTGGTCCTGATCACGTCCGAGCCATTCGCCCACATGAAGCAGATCACCGCCCGCGCAGGCCGCGGCATACAGATACAAGCTGAGCAGCTCTTGCGCGCCGCCGTCGAAGTAGGAGTCGACCTTGGCGTTGGCCGCTTGCGCGGCCGAGCCGGACGCGGCGGAGACGAAGAATCCGGCCAGTTTCCGGGCCTTGGGCAGGGTGGTGACCTGGGTGAGCAGGTTGACCCAGAATCCGCAAACGGGCTTCCCGGTGACTGCTTGCAGGTCGCACAACCAGATCTGGCCGTGCTGTTCACGCCCGGAGAGGGTGTGCCGGTACAGGTCCGGTTTGTTGCTGGTCGCCAGGCACGGGCCCCACGCTGAGAGCACCGCCGGGATCGCCCACGCCATCGTTTTGCCGGTGCGGGTGCCCGCGGCGATCGTCACCCCCAGCTCGGCGGGCACGAATAGTTCCACCCCGCCGATGACGGTCTTGCCCAGAGGGGGTCCTTTGCGGGCTCGGATGTCGGCGGGCGCGTCGCGCAGCAGCCGCTCGTTGGCGCGCAGGTTGTCCCGCGCCCGTGCCATCCGAATGTCGCGAGGTCGTTGCATGGTGCGTGCGGCGGCGTCGATCTCGCTGCCGCAGGTGAGTGTCCGCCACCCGAACACCGCCAACCCGCCAGCGGCGAGCAGGTAGATGACGCCGATGACGGTGGCTTGCCACGGCCAAGGATGCCGGCCGGTGGCGACGTCCAGCAGGGCGGCGGCGGGGTGGCGGGTGACGGGGAGTCCGGCCCAGCGGCTGCCCAGGCTCAGCGCCGACCACGCCGCCAGGGCGATCAGCACCCCTACGAGAAACAGCAGCAGGAGGATCGTTTCCTCGCCGAGTCCGCGTTTGGTTCTGCGGCGGGTTTCGCGGGTGGAGAACATGATGAAGGGGTCCTTGTCGACGAAGAGGGGAATGGGTGGGGACGCGAGGGTCAGGCCGTCAGGTCGGCATCGACACCGACCGCGCGCGAGGGTGCGGGCGGGTCCTCCGGCCCCTCGGCGGCGCTCCACGCGCGGAAGTCCGCGTCCGGCAGTGCGGCGTCGATGGCTGCGCTCATCTGGGCACCGGCGTCGTCGTCGAGCCCGGATGCCTGCGATGGCTCGATCGACTGCTGTGCCGGCCGCGCGGGGCGTGCGGGCGAGTGGTCGGGTGCTAGGAGCTGTTGGAGGTTCGCGGGCAGCTCATGGGAGTAGGCGCCTGTGAGTCCGGCGCGGTAGGCGGCCTCGATGTCGGCGGGGGCTGCCGCGGTCTGGGCGGCGTTGGTACGGGCGGTACGCGCGGTATCGAGCAGGGATTCCAGCCGCGCGAGGCGGGCTTGATCCTGTTCGGGGGTGCCGTGCGGCCAGTGGTCGGCCAGGCGGGTGTGTTCGGCGGTCGCGTCCTGCAACTGCCGCAATGCCACGCGTTGGCGGGTGAGGCGTGCGTCTCGGCCGGCGTCGAGGTCCCCGGCGGCTTCCTCTGCGTCCAGCAGCCGATCGGTTTCGGCGATGATCGCGTCGACTTCGGCGATGCTGGCCAATTCCGGTCCGCGCCCGCCGAGGGCACGGTCGAGCACGCTGGTGGGCTCTGCGTGCTGTTCGGGTGAGCGGCCGGGTGGTTGCCATCGGGCGCCGTCTTGGTCGGAGCCGGTGGTGGTGGTTTCGAGGTGGCCGGTGATCTCAGCGGCTTGGCGCAGGTTGCGCCACACCACCGGCTCGACGTCGAGGTCTCCCTCGAGCTTGGCGCGGTTGATGCGGTGGTAGGCGGCGCGGGTGAATTCCGGGCGCGCTTCCCATCCGGCGACCGCGGCTTGCAGTTGCCCCCAGAGGTGGCGGTGCTCCAGCGATTCGTGGCGGCCCCACCGAGCGGCGAGCTCGTCGGCCCAGGCGGTGAGTTCCTGCTGTTGGGTGGGTGTCTCGCCGTGTGGTGCGATCAGCCTCAGTTGGTAGTAGCGGGTGAAATCCGCCCGGATCTGGGCCTCGGTCGCGTTGTCGGCGTCGCGGTAATACGCCGGATCGGTGGTGGCGTGCCGCGGATCGGGCCAGCTCATCGCCGTACCCGCCGATCATCGTGTCGGATCGGTCGATGCTGTAGCGGCACTGCACGATCAGGTGTGGTGTTGGACATCGTCGACCTCCGGGGATGGAAGGCGTGGACCGCGTTCCGTCACACGACGGCGCACGGTGTTCGAATGTCCCCTGCCAGTTCGGGTTCGAGCGTCCCGGTCAGTACCCGGTGACCGGTACGTCGACGAAAGCGTGTGCGATGAACTCGTCAGCTGCGCTGAGAGGTCGTCGGTAGCGCGAGTCCTTTCTCGAACTCTTCTAGTACGGGCCGATGCCGAGATCGGTCGCACCACGAGAGTCGACTGCCTGCCCGGGATGATCGGTCTCTGCGTCCCAGGTGTGGTCCCCGGTGGGAAGAGCAGCGTCGACGGCGTTGCCGATAGCGACTGCGGCGTCGGGGTGTGTTGCGTTGTCGCGGGCGAGGGCGGCGTCGACGAACTGCGAGCGCAGCGAAACCCAGGCGTTGTCGATCATCTGCTGCGGTGTCGGTGGCATGACCTCGCCGCCAGCGATCAAGGTCCCGGTGTCGGGGTCGGTGGGAACGTAGGGCGGGATCGCCAGATCCGGGCTCGGGGCAGCGTAGGCATTCCATTCGGCCACCAAATCGAGCTCGTTGTAGGTCTCCAGGTGCACCGCATGCCCGCGGCGCGCGCCTTCGGCGTCCGGACCCCAGAACAAATCGGCCTCGGTAGCGGTGAATTGCGCAGCGTGCGCCAAGGCGGTGACCCTCTGGTGATACAGCTGCATGTTGCGCGCGAACTGCGCGGCGGCGGCCGGGCTGGTGCCGAAACTCCATCGGCCGGTGGAGATCCGGTCCGCGCGGGCCGCGGCGAGCGCGGCCATCCGCTCCAGATGCCATAGATCCAGGTGCAGCATGTCGAGGTAGAAGTCCTGAGCAGCGTTGTCGCGCATCGGGTTTTGCCGCACCCCAGCCTCTACTCGCGGACGGGTGCTGCGGATGCCGAGCTCGCGGGCGTCCTCGATCCACGCCGCCGCGATGCCCGCAGTGAGCGCGGTCTGCTCGGCCTGCTCGCGTTGGGCTTCCAACCCGTTCAGATGGGCCTGCCACGCGGCCTGCTGGTCGCCGTCGCTGGTGAGCGCTTCGAACTTCTCCCACCCGGCGTCGGTGATGCGGGTGTGTTCGGCAGCCAACAGCCGTATGCGCATCAACAACTGCGCCTGCCACTGCACCACGGTCTGCGGCGGTGAGAATTCCGATTCCGGTGTGGTCATCGTCGCGCCCACCTCACCGGTCGCGCTCGAGTGACGTCCCGGTTTCCGGTGGCCGGATATCGGGTTCGCCGACCGGTTCGCTGTCCCACATCGCGGTCAGGTGCTGCGGCAGCGACCGCATCGATACCGGCCTCGGGGGCCACCTGCCCGGGGGTGGTGGTCGACAGCGCTTCGGCGGCGCAGTCGATGAGCAGCTGCGGGGCGGGTGGCGCTCCACTAGGTTCGGGTGAGGTCACTGCTTGGCCGGCAAGAGGGTCAAGCGCTCGGCGGGCGTCGTGTTCGATACCGCGCCAGGCGTAGACGCGCCATCGCTCCAGCAAGGCAGGGTCGTCGTAGCCGCGCACGGTCACCGACACCAGCTTCAACCAGCCCGCGCTGTCGCGATCCCACAACTGCGCCCGCTCAGCGGCGCTCAACCCGACGACGTGAGCGGTTTCGTTCGCTCTAGTCCACACTGCGGCCATGTTGCGGTCGAACTGCTCACGCGCGCCGGGATCGTCGGCGCCGATGTCGTCGAGGCCACGCAGCCGGTACTCGACGCTGATCGCGGCCATGTGCTCGAGCTGCCAGACATCGGCGGCGATACCTTCGACCATGTGCGCGCGCACCGGGTCTTCCCCGCGCCGCATGGTGTTCGGGGAGTGCGCGCTGTCTGCCCACCGCAGCCCTCGCACTCCGGCGACACGCGCCGCGGTGATCGCGGACTCGGGCACGCCGACAGCGGCGGCGTGGAGTTCGATCTCGCTGCGGTCGGCCTCCAGCGCACGTAGGTGGCTACGCCAGGTGTGCAGCTGGACCTCGTCGCCGCTGCCGTAGCGCGGCTGGTAGATGGGACACCCCTGTCGCAGGACGCGGGTGTGGTCGGCGGCGGTGTCCTGGATGCGTTCGAGCAGCCGCAGCTTCCAGCTCGGCAGCCCCTCCCCATCGGGTAGCGGATGACTCACGGGCAGATACCTTTCTCTGAAAATGCCTGGTATGAACCACTTCTGTCAGCTCCGGCCGGGTCATGGCTCCGGCCCGGGGGCGAGCTCCTGCCGCGCTCCGGCCGCGTCGAGCGCGTCGTGGGCAGACTCGTGGGCGGCGTTGGGGATGTCGGTGAGTCCGGCGGCGTCGATCGCGGCGGTGATGTCGGCGGCGGGATCTCGGTCCCGGTCCGGGGCGACGACGAGGAGCGCGCTGGCGTGGTCGGTGGCCGCGAGTGCGGTGGCGGCGTGGTCGACCATCTGGTCGGGCGAGTCCGGCATCTGGGCGGCGATGTCATCAGGGGTGACTCCGGCGGCTTGCAGCACGATGACCGGCATCGCCGCAGCGGTGAAGTCGGCGCCGGCGAGCTGGTTCCATCGCTGCGCAAGTTGTTGGTCGCTGTGTCCGCGGAGCTGTTCGGCCACCGTGGTGGCCCAGTGCCGGTGTCCGCGCTGCCACACCTGGTGGTGTTCTTCGGCGCTCAATCCCAGCGCGTGCGAGACCGCGCCGAGGCGCTGCCAAGTCATGCCCATCACCCGCCGAAACCGCGCCACCGCATCCCCGTCCAGCGCCACGCGGCGGGGGTAGGCGGCGGCGATCCCGGCCATGTCCTGCAACCCGTGGATCTCCCGGCGCAGCGCGGTGATCAGCGGATGCCGCTCGACCTGGCCGGACCCCAGTAGGGTTTGTCCGGCCGGCCAGCGGGCGCCGCGTTCTCCAGCGGCGCGGGCATAGTCGATCCATGCCTTCGGCACGCCTATGGCCAGCGCGACTGTCTCGCACTGTTCGCGGGAGCGCTGGCCGATCCGCACCTGCCCGAGCACTTCCTCCGGCGGGCTAGGGTGACCGGCGTGATGGGCGCGCTCGAGCAATTGTTGGCTGTCGTAGGCGAGGTTCTGCACCGCCTTGAGCAGGTGCGCCTGCAACGGAGTCGGGGTGTCCATTTCACCGGCCTCCACCCTGCCGCTGAGCGCTGCTTCGGCGGGTCATGGTTCGAGCCCCGGATCAGGCGTCGCGGACATCGCCGCCGTGGACACCTCGGCCTCCAGGCCGAAACCCATCGACGGTGTCGCGTTGTCGCCGCCGAGTCCGGCCGCCTCGACCGCGTCGCTGATCATCGATCCCTCATCCACGCCGCTGTCGGCCACTTCGCCGTCTAGACCAGCGAGTTGGCGGCTGAGATGGGTGGCGAGCGCGAGTTCTTCGGTCAGGCCGATGACATCCTCGATCGCCACCGACGACGTCCACCCCGCGCCTGCCGTCGGGTAGAGGTCATCGACATCTTCGCCGGTGCTCGTGTCGACGAGGTGGGGGTCATAGACCCTGGCGCCGGAGTCTTCGACGTGGTGAACGTCGACCACGGTGGCGTCGACCACGTGGTTGTAGTCGTTTCCGGTGTCCGCGGCGAACCGCTCGCTGTAGGCGTCGGATTCGGCGGCATTCTGCGGCGATAGCCTTTCGGCGCTCTTCGCGGCGGCGAACGCGGCAGCAGAAGCCGCCGCTTGCCCGGTGTCACCGTGCGCGGTCAATGTATCGCTGAAACCTGCCGCGCGGCGGCGGATGTCGATGAGCAGTTCCTTGTAGGTGACGTCGAGCTCGTGGATTTCCTCGGCGCGGGTCTCCCGGTTCTGATAGGCGGTGATCTTCGCGTCGTGCAGTTCGCGGCTGTGTCTGCGTTCGAGCGAGCCCGCCATATTCCGCCGCGTCAGGTCTGCATCGGCGCGTTCGATCTGCCGCTGCGTGCGCCGCTGCTCGAGGTTGTGCTGCTGGTCACCGCGCTCCACACGAGCGCGGATTTCCTCGACCCTGGCGGTGTTGAGTTCTCGCGCGTGACCCGCGGCTTCCGCAGCGTTGACCACCCGCACCCAATGCTCGAATGATGACCGGCCCTCCTTCGCATCGGCGTGGCGCATCCGCTGCTCGGACTCCGCGCGAGAGCGCACCTGCCCGCCCTGGCCGCGCAGCAAGGCAGCGGTCGTGTGCGCTGTCTGCAAGGCCTGGACGAAGCCCTGCCGCACCGCCTGCCCGGATTCTTCGACCGGATCACCGCTCACCCCGCCACCTCCAATCCCGACAGCAACCACGCCGCCCGGTCGCTGCCGCGGGCGGCGGTCGCGTAGACCGCCCACCGCAGCGGCGGCTGACCGGCGGGCTGGAGTGCGACGGCCAGCACCCGGTGGGCGGATATGGCGGTGTCAGCGGGGTGATCGTCGCTGGTCACCCAGGCCGTGGTGGTGAGGGTGGTGGCCTCGGCGCGCCACTGCTGCCACTGCGCCGCGCTCACCGGCGCCCAGACCAGCGCCGCGGGCTCGGCGCGGTCGGCGAACCCGGCATCCAGCAGTGCCCGCGCTGCCTGCAACGCTGCGCGCTGGTCGAGCTGCTCGCTGGGCCGATAACCGAACACCGCTGCGACCGCCGCAGTGAGGACCTGCTCGGCCGCACACGGGTCCACACCCGTGAAGGGCGTCGCGAAATGCTCTGCCCCGCAGATCTGTTCAGGCCCCGCAGCGGGGGGCGTAATGTTCGCGCCACACCCCGCGACCGCCACCACGACCACGCCGACAAGTAACACCACGCAGAACGAACGGGCGCTCACGACTCACGCCCCGGGCCGAGTGGGGCCAGTGCAGCGCCGGGCGCGGAGTCGATGACCGCCTCCGCGGCCCAACCCGGCTCCCGCGCATCGGGCACTGCAGCGATGACTGCGGCATCATCGGCTGCCGACTCCAGGGCGTCCTCCCCCAGCAGCCGCACCATCCACGGCAGCAGCACTTCCCACGGAGGTCCTGCCCCGGTCACCGCCGCAGCTCCCGGGCGTGGCCGGCCATCGGTCGACGCAGCGTCTGCCGGTTCATGGAAAACGTGCTGGTGAGCGTGGGAAACGCAGCTGAATTGCCGGAACCCAGCTTCGTGCCGGCGAGTCGGTGCACCAGTGGGATCACACATCCGGGCCTCCTGGGGATGGGTTGGTGAAACGGCGCACGTCCATGCGTTCGCCCTCCCACGCGCTCAAGGGGGTGAGAGTGACGGTCTGCCCGGTTTGCGGAGCATGCAGCAGCAGGTCGCGGCCTTGGTCGTCGCGGCCGGCATAGATGCCGACGTGATGGGAATCGGTGTCGCCGGGGGCGGTGAAGAAGATCAGATCCCCCGGTTCCCGCTGCGCGAACGGCACTGTCTGCGCGGACGGGTGGTCTTGTTGGGCTTGGGTGTAGTGCGGCAGGCGGATGCGGCCACCGGAGGCGTGGTAGGCCGCATAGACAGTCAGTCCAGAGCAGTCGAATCCGCCGCCGGTCGGACCATTCGTGTCGCCGCCACCCCACACATATGGCGTGCCGATCCACCGCTGGCCGTGCTCGATCACCGCCCGCCCGAACCCACTCGCCTCCGCCGGCAACGACGTGCCGGAGCCGGTCGCCCCGCACCCGGCAGCCAGCGACCCAGCCGATGGGCGGGGCATCGAATTCGGGGCGAGGTCGGCGAACATCGCATACAGCCGCCGCGCCAACGCCAGTTGTCCGGCGTAGGCGTTGGGGGCGGAGCGTTCGATCGCCTGGGCCAGTTCGGCTGGTGACATCCGCTGTGCCGCAGCGCCGAGTCGTTGTGCCTGGTCGTAGAACCAGTTGATCTGATAGATCGGGTCCATCAAAGTCGCGATCCCGACTGAGCCCCAGACGCTGGCGCGCATCTGGTGCGGGCCGAGGGAGTCGTGATCGAACCCGAGCCCGTCGTTGGCGTAGTCCACCGATTCCGGCACCGCCGGATTCGCCAGGTTGCGGAACGTCGATTCGGTAGCCTGGGCGACGAGTTCGGCGATGATCAGCGATTCGGGCATGCCGCGCTGCTTGCCGACCGCGACCCCGTTGCGCGCCAACTGCAACTGCGACTCCGACAACCCCGCCACCGTCTGCCCGGTCGGGCCGCTCACCCCGCCCGCAGCCCCTGCCGACAGCGGTGTCGCGCACGAGGTCGCTGGGTCGGCGCCGAGGATCACCAGTAACAGGAGGATCAGCGCGATCGGCAGTCCGAACGCGGTCGCGGCCAGAGTTCTCGTGAAGGTGTCCATCGGCGCTCACCCGCTCGCCTCCGCCGTGGCGGAGAGGTTGTCGAAGCGCCGATTGGTGTTGTGCACATCCGCGGCCCGCTCGGTCGGGGTGAACACCATCCGGAACGGGATCCCCGGCTCGTTCGCCTCCCCGGTTTTCAGCAGGAAACATCCTGTACCAGGCGGGGTTTGGCGTCGTGCGGGGTCGAGGTCGTCGTCGCTGGGTGGCCGCGGCGCCGCCCAGGAGGTGACCAGCAGTTTCTCGGTGTCGGTGATGGCGACCGCGGCGCGGATGCGGTTGATCTCTTCGGGCCCGACGGGTCCGATGAGTTTGGCGCGGGCGCGTTCGAAGAATCCGAGGGCTTTGGCTTGCGCGGCCGGGGAGTCGAAGGCGGCGAGGTCTTTGATGGTGTGGCTGCACATGATCAACCCGGTGCCCAACGTCCGGTTGAGCCGGGTGAGGGCGTCGACGCGGTCGACCATGAACTCCCCCACCCCGAGCACCCGCCAGATCTCGTCCATGACGACCTCGAACGTGCGCGGCGGCGCGAGCCCAGCGTCGGCGAGGGCGTGCGCGGCGGCGACCGCGCCGAAACCTTCGCTCCAGCAGACCATCAGCACCGCCGCCAGGAGTTTGGTGTCGCCTTCGGGGATGCGCGAGACATCCACGCACACCGCTGGACTGGCCAGATCGAGCCGGGTAGTGGTGGGTCCGTTGAAGATCGCTCCGAACGGACCCTCGACCAGCGCGCGCAGGGAGCGGCGCAGGGTTTTGGTGCTGGCGCGGTAAGCGACATCGTCGTCCTCTTCGGCGAACTGGCGCAGGTGTTCGGCGCCACCAGAAATCACCTCGAGCAGGTCCGACAGCAGCGGCGGCCGCTGATGGGTGAATCCGCTCGTGGGGCTGTAGAGTTGGCGCAGCCCAGCGGCGAGCAGCACTTCTTCGTAGTCGGCGACCCGCGATCCGCGCACGAGCTCGATGAGCCCGGCGACGATGTTGACCTGCCCGGCTTCCACCCGCGCGGTGACCTGGCGACGCTGATCGGGGTCGGTGAGCTGGTCGACCACCGCGCCGAGGGCGCCGACGTCGAGAGGATTCAGGGTGCCGTGGCCGTAGCCAACGTCGACGACCTGCCCACCCAACTGCTCGACGAGATCGCGGTAGTCGGGTTTGGTATCCCCCATACACAGCACCGTTTCCCCGGCGGCGACCGCGCCGGTCACCATCCGCCGGATCAGCGACGATTTGCCGAACCCGTTGAGCGCCAGCACGAATGCGATCGGCGCGGTGATGAACCCTTTGAGGAACCATGACATCGGGTCGAAATGCACCGGTGCGCCGGTGATGTAATGCGCCCCCACCGGGGTGCCGACGGTCGGGGCGCTGGCGCCGACGCTGAACGGCCACAATCCGGCGACTTGCACGGTGGTCGCTCGCCATTCCGGGGTGGTGGCCACGACGGCGGCGCGGCCGCCGCCGAGCCCGCGATACCCGCGGTCGGACAATGCCGCTGGCGATCGGTCGAAGCCATCCCCGCCAGCGGTTTCCGCGCGGCGGGCGGCGGTGGCGCGTCGATGATCATCGCTCGATATCGCCAACCTCGCCCGCCAACCACGCAATCCAGGCTGGGCGGCGGCCACCTGCGTCGCGGCGCGCGCCGAAGCAGTGAGCACCCGCACCCCCGCGACCATCTCCGTCCGCGCGGGTCGATGCGTCTGCGATGTCGTCTCGTTCCCGCGGGCACTCATGCCGACACCCGCCTCGAGATCGAGGTGTGCTCGGGCAGGATCAATCCGATCCCCAAGCTCGCGGCGAACGCGGCGGCCTGAGTGCCGTAGCAGCGACGGACACTGAGTCGGGACGCGGCGGCCATTCCCTTCACCGAGGCTTCGATCCCCGGCAGGTCACCGTCGAGGTGATCGGTCACCGTCACCAGCACGCCGAACCGGGTCAGACCGGCACCGCGGGCTTGTTCCTCGCGGGCGGCTTGGGTGTTGCCGACCCGGATCCGGGCGGAGGCGGAGGCGATGCCGCGTTCGGTTTGCTCGGCGGCGACGGCGTCGCGGAAGTCGGAGTCCACCAGGGTGGTGGCCTCGGCGGCCGAATGCAGCCGGTAGACGACCGCGACGCGTTTGCGTGGCACGTCCGCGCGGGGACGCAGCAGTTCTTCGAGCACCGTCTCCATCACCGCGCCGCGTGGGGCGGCGTCCATCTCCCAGGTGATCGAGCGGGCGCCGTCGTGGACGTAGTGATCCCACCGGTCCTGATGGGCGATCGGACCGACCGAGTCCCACGACTGTGTGGACGTGATCGCCGTTCCGGCGGCTTCGACGTCGCGTTGGGCTGCGAGGTCGTAGCGGGTGCGCACCAATCCGAGCACTTCCCACGCCTGCAACGGGGTCGCGGGAAGCCCCGCCCGTGCCAGCTGGGACAACACGCCTTGCAGGCGTTGGCCGATTTCGCGGGCTTGCTCGGCGCTGTCGCGGCGGCCTTTGCCGATCGCGCGGTAGGTGATCGCGATCCGGGCTTCGATGCGCACCCCGACTCCGCCGATGTCGGCGGCGGCTTCGCGCATCACCGCCTGGGCGTAGGGGGGAGCGTTCGGGCGGACCAGACGGGTGACCTCCCGCGCCTGTTTGAGGCGGGTTTCGACCACGTTGTCCAACACCGAGGTGACCGCGACGACTTCCCCGCCGCGGCTTTGGGTGGCCAGGAACTGACCGTAGCCGTCGACCCAGGCTTCGATCTGGGCTTGGTCGACCAGTTCCTTGCCGCGCGGGATCACCCGCAACACCACCGTGTAGTGATCGCTGCGGCGAATGTGGATCATCGCGAACCGGTGCCCGCCCGCGGTCTCGTACTCGGTCAGCCTCGAATCTGCTACCAGCCCAGGCAGTGTGGCGACGCCGGGGAATTTGGAGAACCGGCCCGCGTGGTAGACGTGCTCGCCGCGGGCGCGGGCGGCGGCGAACTGCGCCCGCACCAACAGGATCTCCCAGCCGGTGCGGCCGTTGCGAGTCACCGCCAACGGGGTGAACACCACCGCGCTGCCGAGGATCAGCACACCAGCTGATAGCAGGGATCGGGTGATCATGAACCCGACCATCACCATGATGATCAACCCGAGTCCGAGCATCGACACACCCCAGGTCAACCCGAAGAACCCCGCGGAACGGGGACGTTCCCAGCGGCCATACATGCGTGCGGTCACCGCCGGACCTCCCCCGGTCCCAGCGCATCGGGATCCAACCCCGCTGCGGTGGCTTCGCGGGTCTGGTCTTCGATCGCTGAGACGGTCTGCTGCGCAGCGGCTGTGACCATCTGCGCACCCATCACCACCGCACCGGCCGCACCCGCGCCCGCGGCGCCGGCCGACTCACCGCCGCCAGCTGCTGCCTGCGCCGTCATGGGCTTGCCTGCCCCAGCCGACCCGGTAGGACGGGCACCACCGCCGCCGTGAGCCGCAATGCCTGCGCCAGCCCCGCCGGTCCCCGCACTGTGCGGGGCTGGGCTCACCGCACCGCCGCTGCCGTCGCCGGGCATGGGGCGGCCACCGCCGCCGTTTCCGGGCGGGCCCCCAGCGGCGGGTGAGCCGGGAGCCGGGCCCGCGGAGGCGTTCTCCCCTTCGCTGACCTTGCGGGCACTCGAGCGTTCCCCGACCGCCGCCATGGCGACCCCGGCCGCGCCGCCGGCCAGCACAGCTGCCGCGCCGCCCCCGCCGCCCAGGGTCGCGACGGCGGGGGCGACCAACCGGATCAGCGCGGGCAGCACGACCACGCTCATCACCAGCAGGATCAGCCCGAGCAGAACCAACTGCGGGTCGCGTTGGGCCTGGTGGCCGATGACGGTGAACGCGATCGCATAGACCAGTGCACCGACTGGTTTGAACAGCACGAATGCCAATGACCAACTCAACAGCTTCTTGTAGGCCTGCGAGCCGGGACCGGTGCCCGACGCGGCAGCCGCCAGCGGGAGCACCGCAACGACCAAGATCAGCAGTGCTTGCCGCACGACCAGCATCACCAACTGGATGAGTGTGCTGATCAGCCCGAACAGTCCGACCACTAGCAGCAGACCGGTGCCCAGTCCGGTGCGGGTGTCGGCGTCGAATGCGGTGAGCCGGCCGACGGCCCCGGCCCAGTCACCGGAGGTGGCGTCGAACAGCACCCAGTTGGCGAAGGCGTCGCCGGCGCGGGTTCCGGCGGTGATCACCGCGGCGAAGGCCATCGACGCGAACACCGCCCGCGCCAGCATCAGGAAACTTTCCTGTGCCTCGCCCGCGACCCCGCCGCGCTTGGCCAGCGCCAACCGCGCAGCGGCCAGCATGATCCCTGTCGTCAGCAGCAGCGCCTGCAGACCGCTGCTGTAGTCACGGATCGCCGACAGCGCCGTCCCCGGCTCGCCTCCCGCCCCGGTGAGCTGTGGCGAGGGAAGATCGGTCCACCATGTCATCGCCATCCGGATCAGCCGGGTGAACGCATCAAGCATCGTGTCGGCGAAATCGTGCAGCGCCGAGTTCGCCGCGTCGGACGCGGCGTCGGTGGCGGCTCGTTTGGCCATGCAGATCTCGCGGGGGCCTTGGGGTATGTCGCACCAGTCGATGTCGGGCACCTGTGTTCGCCAGGAACCGGCGCCGGGTGGGTGAGCGGCGAGGGTGGCGGTCATGGGATGGCCTTCCATGAACCGAACCCGGTCAGTGTGGATGTGGGAGTTCCGGGCGCCCAGAGGATTTCGATGTCGTCGGGGACGCGGACGCGCCAGTCGCCGTCGATCCAGGCCATCGGCCAGGTGGAGACGTTGTAGCCGAGCGTGTCGCGGGCCGCGAACTGCACCACCGCGAGGTCGTCGCGGTAGCCGGGCTGGACGCGCACACCATCGGGGACCACGACGTAGCGGGCCGCCTCCGGCGTGCGCTGTCGGGAGCGGGCGAACCGATCGGCCAGTGCTTTCCCGCCGCCGTAGTAGCGTTCGCCCACTGCCTGCTGCCACACCACGTCCGGGGCGGCCAGCGCGCGGGCGAGCGCGTCCGCTGCGGCCAGCGCCGCGCCTTGGGGTGTGCGAGCGAACCCGCTCGCGATGCCGTGATCGATGCGGGTGGGTCCGTCGCTGCCGGATACCGGTAGCGCGGCGCCGCCCCACCCGCGCTGCCACTGCAGCCGTGCGGGTGGGGCGGTGAGGTAGTCCGGGCGGGTCGGGTCCGGGCGGGTGCTGGGATCCTGTGGCAGGGCGGAGCCGGCATCGTCGGCGGTGACCTCCAGCCGGTTGCCGAACAGGTCGGTGGTCGGCGGAAGTGTCGGTGTGGTCGGCGGCAGGTCGGGAAGGGTTCGCGCGGTCGGTGTGCTCGGGTTGCCGGGATCGGCGCGGTGATCGGACGAGGTGTTGTCGTGGGTGATCGTCAGGACGAACACCGCGATCACGACGGCGGTGATGCTCGCGAGCAGGATGGTCAGGAGGCGATGGGATTTCATGGGCATGGGTCTCTTCTCAGCGCGGTGTGAGCGCGACCAGATCGGGTGGGGCCGCGGCGACTGCGGTGACCGGCGCGGTGGTCGGGGTGTCGGGGAGGTGCAGGCGCCAGTCGTCGCCGTGCCAGACGACGGTGGTGTGGTTGCAAGCGACGGAGTTGTCGGGGTGGGTGCTGTAGATATCGACGTCGGTGGCGTCGAGGCTGTAGCGAGTGATCACGTAGCCGAGGACTTTCGGTGAGCCGGCGGTGATCGGGGCGGTGATCGAGATTTGGGCGCGCGCGGTCGCCCAGGCGTCGCGGCCAGGTCCGGGGGCGAGCATCCGTTGCCCCACCGCCGGCCACTGACCGTCGGTGGCGATGGACATCCGCACCGTCGCCTGGATTGCTGCCAGCGCCGCACCGGCCGGTGCCCGGTCGAACCCGGTGGCCACCGGCCCGTCGACGCGGTGGGGGCCTTCGTCGGCGACGGGCAGGTCGACTCCTTGGAACGGCTGCCACCGCACGCCCGTGGGAGCTGCGGTGGTGGCGGTCGAACCGGTGTCCGGTGGCGGGTCCCGGGTCTCGTCACTGCCGCAGGCGAGCAGACCTGTAGCGAGAATCGGTCCTGCGGCGGCAACGCCTGCCCGCAGCGCGAGGTGTCGGAGGCCGGTGCGGTTCACGGGATGGTTCTCCTCGGTCGGGTCAGGCAGGCAGGATGGCGAGGGCTAGCGAGCTGGCCGAGCCGAGTAGGACCGCGCCCGCTAAGGCGCCGGCGAGTCCTTCGATGGCTTCCTCGCGGTACAGACGGATGGCCAGCAGTCCGCCGACCCAGATCGCGCGGGCGATGCACAGCAGCAGCACGAACCACGCCAGCCACCCCAGCAACTGGGTGAGCGGCGAAAGTACCTGCGCAGGGAGCTGTTTGGCGGTCAGCATGGGCCGCGGTCCTGCCGGTGGGTGCGGTTGGCGACCTCGAGGGCGGCCAGGATCGGCGCGGCGGTTTTAGCGGGTTCGGCGTGCGGCAGGGAGCGACCGGTGTGGGGCACGCCCCGCAGCGCCGCCTGGCGTGTGCTCGATCTACCTGCGAGTCTGGGGAGTTCGACGCAGTCGTTGAGCAGCACCACACCGGCCACGCGGCGGGCCCGCTGGGGGTATGTCGTGATCCATGCTTGCACCGACAGCGAGGCCACCGTGTGCGCCACCGGCACCACCGCGCCGGGGGCGGTGGTCAGCACGGCGTCGAGGGCGTCGACGAGGACATCCGTCCTGATGCGCCTGCTTGCGGGGCTCGGGTCGCTGTGACCGGGACCTCGCGGGGCGTCGACGATCTGATTGATGCCGCCATCGGGGTGTCGATGCAGGCGGGCGGTCTGCGGACTCCAGTAGCGGGAATCGGTGAACGCGCCGTGGACAGAGCCCCCGGTCGCCGCCCAGGCCGGAGCGAGACGTGCGCCGGACAGCGGTGTCCCGTCGCAGTGGTGAACGGGGCACGGACTCGAGTCGCGGCGACTGTCCGGGGCTGTTGTGTCCCCAGTGGTCGGCGATTCGGCGGTGGATTTTTGGGAGTGAATCCGGGTCGCGCGCACGGTTATCCGCCTCCGGTGACGGCGGCGTTCATGATCTGTCCTGCGCTGGTGGCGATGATGCCGCCGCAGAGGGCACCCAGGATGATCTTGGGTGATTCGACCGCGCCGCCGTGAAATCGTTCCCACCCGAATTTGCCGCCGGCGTAGATGAGGGCGCCGATACCGGCGAGGGTGACGATCCAGGACAGGTAGTTGACGAGGTTGACCAGTTTGTCCGCCCCGGGCGGGGACTTCGGGGTGATCTGGATCTGCTGGGCGAGCACCATGGCTGCCCCGCTGACCGTGTACGCGGTGGTCATGGCGTGTGCTCCGAATCATTGGGTGTCGCAGCGCCGGTAGGGAACTGGGTGAGGTGGGTGATGATCTGGACTCCGGCGTGATGCACGTCGGCGGGTACGGCTTCGCGTAGCCGGGGGCGGCGGGGTGGGGCAGGCGCGAAGGGCAGGTATTCGGCGAGATCGGTCAGTTCGCAGACGACGAGTTCGTCGTGCCAGCCGATCTGGTAGACGTGCTCGGCGAGGTCGGCGACCACATCGCGGTAGCGGCGCACCACCGCAGGTGGTTTTCCGGGGCGGGCGGCGGTGAGCACCAGCCCGATCACCTGCACCCCGTCCGGCGCCAGCCCGGCGTGCCATTCCCGCAGCCGCTCGGCGGCCGCCGTCAGGCCGGGCATGCACAGCCTGGCGGCGACGATCACCAGTTGGGTGGTGGCCGGTGAGGCGGGCCAGGCCAGGCCGGTGTCGGCAGCCGGTGCCCACCACCGCGCCAGGGTGGATGTCCCGGCGCCGCCGTGCGCGCCGAGCACGGCGAACAGCGGTGGATGGGCCCCCGTGGTCGGTAGTGGCGTCTCCCGCACTGGCGCCACCCGTTGTGGTGCGGCGACGGTTCCCGGCTCGAGGCGGCCCCTCCCGGTGGGAGGGTGTCGATGCAGGTGCAGGGGTGCGGCCATCGCTCAGCCCCGCTTCTGGATGTTGGTGATGACCACGTGGTCGTGGTCGGCGCGGAGGTTGATCAGCTGCAGATAGTCGACGCGCTGCCCATCGGGGTGGCGCTGGGCCACATGGACTTCCGCAGCACCCTCGGTGATCGGGGTGATTGCCACGCAGTGCGTTGTCCCGGCCGGGATGGAAGCGATGCCCGCGGCCAACGCCTCGACGGACAGGCCGGCTTCGGGGGCGACCAGGGCCAGCGCAGCCTCGGTGCGGCGCTGGACGTAGTAGGCGTGCTCGAACGCCGCGATCACCCCGGCCACGCTGTGGGTGTCGCCTGCGGCGTCGGTGACCGTTTGCCCGGACAATCCCGCGCACGCACCGCTGGACGGTGACGTGGTTTCTGGAGAAGCTGCCGTCGATGTCGGGATCGCCGTCGCCGAATCCGGCGGGGCGGCGACCCAGCTCACCCCAGCCCCACCGAGCACGGCGGCCGCAGCGACGCCGCCGGCAAGCCAGACCCCTACCCGGCGGGACGCTCGCGTGTGCCGCGATTCCGGCGGCGCCTGTGGTGAGGGTGGCTGGCTGAGCCACCGCCATTGCTCGCCGCAGCGGTTCGGGTCGTCGATCGTGCTGGTGGTAGGCGGTAGTGCGGTGGGTTCGGCCGGGTGCAGCCAACCGTGGCCGTGCGCGGGGTTGATGTCGGTTCGGGTGTGGGGCATCGTGGGGTTCTCACCTCCCTTTGTGTGGTGGCTGGGGATGCTGGGCCCTTCGGGCGGGGTGCAGGGGAGAATCAGCAGACAGAGCTCGGGTACGTCTGCGGATGGGAAGCTCTCCGCCCGAAGGGGTCAGCGACCGCCGCTGGACGTCGGTGCTCCCGGGACGGCGGTGCTGCTGGTTGGTGCCGTGGCGGGTGCGGAGGATGTCGAGGCGACGGTGGACTGTGGTGCGGCCGAGGGCGAATCGGTGGCCGCGAGGTCGCGGGCGGCGGCGGTGAACCAGTCGGCGGTCGCCGCCAGCGCTGATCGTCCCGTGGGTGTGGCGGGGGTGGTGCGGTAGGAGCCGTGGCGGCCGGTGGTGTCGCTGTATTGCGCGGCGGCGGCGAGGGTGTAGAGCTGCTGGTGGTCGGTGATAGTGCTGGTGATCGCGTCGAATGCCTCGTTCACCCATCGGCTGGCGGTTTGCGGCGGGATGAGCTCGACCACGGCGGTGGCGAGTTTCGCGCCGAGGCCGGCGACGGCCGCCCACGGGTTGGCCAGTCCGACGGTCGCCAGCTCAGCGATCGTGGCCGGGGTGAACACTTTCCGCGCGACCGACACCACCGCGTTCAGCCCGATCGTCCCGACCTTGAACAGCGCCGCGAAAACGTCAGCCGGCCCCGGCGCAGCTATGTCGGGATGCGAGGCTTCGGCCAGCCGCTGCCCGAGTGGTTTCGCAGGCTGATACGACAGCTGATCCAGAGTGGTCCCAGTGACGTCCTCGTTGATGACGGTCACCGCGGTGGTGAAGACGGTCGTGGTCAAGGCTTGCGCGATGGTGGAGATCGCGGCGATCGGGTCGCGAAGGTCGGAGCGGGCAGCGATGTTCGCGGCCGCGGCGGCGAGGCTGCTTCCCGGTGGGGTGTCACACGTGGCGTCGCCGGCCACACATAGGTCCGCGACACGACCGGTCAATGCCCCGTACCCGCTCGACGCTGCCGACGCCGTGGCGATCCCGGTACCGGTCAGCGGCTGGTTCAGAAGTGAGATCGTGGCAACTTTGTGCCCCGTGGTCCCGGGCGCGGCGGACGGGGTGGTGCTGGCCGGACGGCCGGGCAGCACTGGGGTGTTCATGACGCGATTCGGGTTGGCCAACAGGGCGATTGCGGCAATATGGTCCGGGTGCACGCGTGCGTTGGCTGCGCCGACGCGCTCGGCGAACCGTGAGACCGCGGGTGCGCCGTGGGCGTATCCGGCGGCGGCGATCTTCGTGTTCGGGCAGCGCGTGAGGACGTCGGCGGCCATGTCTTCCAGGCGCTCGGCTGCGGCGGTGATCGCTGCCTCGTACGGCAGGACCGTCCCGTCGAGTGCGTGCCCGTAGGGGACGTAGGCGCGTTGCACCAGATCACCCGCCGCAGCGGTGAGGGGGCCGAACACCTGCCCGAGCGCGCCGGAATCGCTGCTGAGTCCGGCTTCCGGGGCAGCTTCGTCGCTGCCCTGCACCCCGAACGCGTACAGGACCGGGCATACCGCGCCGAGTGGCACGCCGGTGGTTTCGGCCTGCGCGGTGCTGACGGCGTTGGCGAGCGCAACAGTGACCGCCACGAGCACCGCCGCAGTGGCGTGGCGTCGTGCACGTGTGCTGGGGCTCATGGGTGGGACCTCGATTCGATCGGGTATGGGGGGCCTGCCCGCGCCCACCGCGAGGGGTCGTGGGGGCGGGCAGGCCGATTCAGGCGGCTTGTGGGTGAGGTGGCGTGGGGTGGCGTTGCAGGTAGCCGGCCAATCGGGCGACGGCTTCGGCCGCACCGGCCCTGGCGGCGCCGACATGACTGGTCGGGTACTCCCGCCAACTCGAATCCACGCCGAGGGAGCGGTAGTGCGCGACTACGCTGCGGCCGACCACGATCGGCACGAGCGCGTCGTCGACGCCGTGGTAGAGGTGCACCGGCACCTGTGGGGCGGCGCGGCCGCTGGTCTCGTGCGCCAGCACATAGCGCCAGAGGGGGTCGTTCCACGGGTCCGGCCGCTCGCACCAGCTGCCCAACGGCTGGTTGCGGTAGGTGAGCAGCAGCTCGGCGGCGTCGAGTACTGCAGCGTGCTGGACCGTCTCGCGGCCGGCGGCGGTGAGCAGGTGCCCGGTCGGCAGATGGGAGTACGCGCGACTGAACCCGATGAGCCCGGCCAGCGCCAGCCCCGCCCACGGCCCACCGTCGATCTCGGTGATGAGTGCGCCCGGGTCGGCGACGACACCGCCGGCGGCTACGCCCCGCAGATCCAGTTCGGGTGCGTAGTGCGGGTGTTGTTCGGCAGCCCACACCGCCGACCGTCCGCCGTCGCCGTACCCCCAGATAACCAACGGCCCCGCCGTGGTGTCGAGTTCGGGCAGGTTCCCGGTTGCGCGCGCCAGGTCGAGCACCGCGTGCGCGCCCGCGGCGCCGGCCAGGAACTGGTGCGGGCCCAGACCGGTCATTCCCAGGCAGGGTCCGTCCGCCACCGCGACGGTCCAGCCGCGCTCCAGAGCTGCGGCGATGAAGGGTGATTCCGGTTCGCGCCCCTCGCCCAGGAGCTGGGATGGCGCGCAGCGGCCCCCGAGACCGTGGAAGGACGGGCAGTACACCAGCAGCGGGCCCGCACCGGCGACCCCGGTGACCGGGCTGGCGGTGATCACCGTGCCCGAGGCGGGTATCGGCGCCCGCGATCCCGTCGTGGCGTACACCAGTTGCCATGCCTGTCCCGCGCCGTGCAGGCGCGGCAGGGTGATGGGGCGGCGGCGCAAGAGGTGTCCGGGTGGGGCGTCGATGCCGGTGACGGGGCTGGTGTAGAAGTCGTCGTCGATCGCGATGGGGTCGGTCATGGTCGGGCTCCGGCGATGTCGTGGGCGAGGGCGACCATCCAGGCGATGCCCGAGCTGAGCTGGCCGTTGGCGGCGTAGTTGTTGTGCCGAGCGACGGTGTCGGCGAACCGCACCCACACCGCGGGATCGATCAGGTCGGCGTTGTCGGCGACCAGCTGGCCCCACGCCGCGGACAGCTGACCGGCCAGCTTGGGCAGCAACCCGATCGGGTTCGCCGCCACAGCGGCAGTGATCTCGTTCCACCGCGCCGCGGCCGCCCCGATGTCCTCCGGGCTCGGCGCCGGGGTGCGGGGGTCGGCGGCGTCGATCAACCGTGCCGCCAGCGGCTGCTGCGGCAGGTAGTCGACAGCGCCGCCGACGACCTGAAAGTCGTTGAGCACCACAGTGGTCCACACGTCGCCCAGCGCGGCGGAGAAGAGTCCGTTGAGCGACCCGATCGCGGCCAGCGGGTCGCGGAGGTCGGCTTGGGCGGCGATCTCCGCACCGACTCGCAGCAGCGCCGAGCGCCGCGGCGCCGAGCAGGCCAGGTCGCCGTCGGTGCAGATGTCGGCGACCCGCCCGGTGAGTTCCCCGTAGCCGGTTGCGCCGTCGGCGATGCCGCCGCCCCCGGCGGGCAGGTTGGGCATGTGCACCGCTGACACCGCAGCCCCACTCGTGCCCGGAGCGGGGTCGGGCACCGTCTGCCCGGGGCGGCCGGGAAAGATCGGCGCGTCCGGCGCGCGATCGGGGTGGGCATACAGCGCGATGCCCGCGACGCGCTCCGGCGGCACCGGCCCTGAGCCCGTACCGATATCGTGAGCGAACGACGACATCGCCTGAGCGCCTTGGGAGTATCCGATTCCAGCGATCAAGGTGGTGGGGCAGGTTTCGGCGATTTGCGCGGCGGCGGCATCCAACTGGTGGCGGGCGTCGGTCACCGACACCACATACGGATCCGGGCCGCCGCCGGGCACCGCGCCACCGAAGCCCGCGCCGTAGGGGATGTAGCTGCGCTGCACCAAGCCGGGAGCAGCTGACAAGACCGGGGCAATCAACGCACCCACCACCCCGGTGTCGGCGAGGGGGTCGGCGGTCGGTGATGACTGGCCGGTGCCCTGGACGCCGAGCACATACAACGCGGGACATCCGGGACCGATCGGCACGGCCGCGGCGGTTGCGCCGCTGGTCGTTCCGGTGGCCACGCCGAGCGCGGCCGACGCGGCGATCGCGGCGGCGATGGTGCGGCGACGGATCAGCGAGGAGAGGGTCATGGCTGCCCTACCCCCACGCCGGCACCGAAGCCCGCACCGACGGTCCCGACGACGGCGGCACCGAGGGCCGCGGCCGGGATTCCCGCGATGGCAGCACCGGCCGCAGCGCCGGCGGCGGCGCCGAGTGCGGTTCCAGCGATGCCGGAGGTCACCTCGCCGATGATCGGGACCGGCACCACGGCGCCGAGCGCGGCCCCGGCGATGCCACCGACGGTACCGCCGATCAGCCCACCGACCACCGCGCCCGCGGCAGCGGCCGGGACACCCGTCACGGCAGCGCCGACCGCGCCACCGATTCCCGCACCGGCGAGCGTGGCACCGCTGACCCGGTCCGAGCGCCCAGCCGGGATACCGATCGAATCCAGCGCGGTCGCGACCTGGGCTTCGGCGTCCGCGGCGACGTCATTGATCGTGTCGGCGTACTCCGGCGGCAGCCACTCCGGACGTGGGGCCTGCCACTGCCCGATCCGGATCATGTTGTCCGGCGGCTCGATCGGCGCCACCGGCTCCACCGGTTCCGGTAGGTGCAGGTCCTCGATCCGCACCGGCTCCACCGGTTGCTCCGGCGGCGGCGCCGGACGCGACGGCGCAGCGTTGCGAACTTCCGGCGGCTGTGAGTAATACACCGGCGGCGGCGCGGGTTCCGGTACAGCCGGTGCCGGCTCGGGCTCCGGCACAGGTGGTGCAGCCGGGGACGGGGTGGTCGCGCCCGGCTGGGCGGGGCTGGTCACACCGGGCTGATCAGTGATCACGACGGCCGAATCGGCAGCGTGCGCGACGGCGGTCGCGGCCAGCAGCATCGCCACCGGCACGGCGCCAGCCAGCAAAGCACGGCTGCCGCGACGCAGGCCCGCCTGCGGGCAGTGTCGTCCTGCCGCTGCGGTTCTGCGGCGCACGGGCGCAGTCTGGTGGGGCGTTGTCCTGTTTTCGGGCATGCGAAATAGACCCTTTTCCATCGTTCAGGGCGGGGAGGTTTGCTGGTGCGGACGGCGACGAGTCGATGACCCTCGCTATGCCTGCCAGAGGACGATTCCGCCTCTGGCAGGCCGCTTCTCAGGCGATCGCGTCAGATGAACGGCAGGATGAGCGCCAGTGCCTGCGCTGCCACGGACAAGCCGTTCGACAGCACCGACAACCCGGTGTTCACCCAACCCAATATCACAAAGGGATCCATCGGTTCATACCTCTCGATCGGTTCGGACTTGCACGACAATCCAAACCCTGAAAACCGCTGGAACGCTAGCGTTTCGGCTCTCCTACTTTTAGGTGAGAGCGAAACTGTCAAACTGCTTTTCCATCGTCATGCAGCTGATTTTCCAACCATTTGACAATCAGACCGGCAAAGAAATTTTCTCGGCACATCCACCGCAGATTGCGGTGACCGGAGGCGCCGACACAACGAAAGCGCGCTGTAGTCAGCTACTTACAGGCGAAGTTGAAGAAAGTCACCTTGCCGGGCGCGAAACCTTCTGGTAGGAAGAAACGTTCGACTCGGTGAGCAACCTCTCATAATATCGCCGTTCACCATGTGATGAAAGACACCACAACGGGGGGCACCTGACATGAACCGCAATCCCACACCGCGCTCCTCCGGCAGCGCCAGAGATAAGCCGCTGCCACGGATCCCGACCCTGGGCCACACCTGCTTGCTGATCCGGGAAGACCTGGGACTGTCGCGCAACGGCGCACATCAGCTCCACGGCATCAGCCAGTCCCATCTGTTCAACATCGAACACGACCGCTACGTGCCGACCGTCGAAACGCTGGAGAAGATCATCTCCGGTTACCGCGTCGAGGCGATGATGGCGCGTCACCTGCGGGAACTACGCGCTCCGGCGGAATACCTCGCTCCAGTCGGCAAGCTGCGCGAGTGCGTGAACGGCAACGACGCGTTGATCGAGCACCTGCACGACCTCGAACAACGCGACATTCTGGCCGCCTACGTCGACCCTGTATGGAACGTCCTGGCCTGCAACGAATCCTTCCGCGCGGCGTTGCCCGGATTGGACACGACCGACTGCATCCCCACATGGCTCTACAGCGGCTACGCGCGTTCGGTTTTCCTGCAAAACCCTATGGAAGCCGCGCACTCTGTGGCCACCCTCAAGGGTGTTTTGGGCCGTTACCGCGACTCCGAACAAGCCCACGACCTGATGCGTCAGCTACGCCCCCACAAGGAGTTCCAGCGGCTATGGTCATCCAGCATCCACGTCGCCTACGGCCGCGACACCAACAACCTGCTGCACATACGCGACCCGGACACCGGAGAACTGGCCTCCTACCGACTCAGCGTCGCCGACGTCAGCCAAAGCCAAGACGTGCTACTGCTCACCGCGATCCGCAAGCCCTACTCCGGCCCCCCGCTCCCCTAACCGCCGAACGTACCGACACGCGCGTGCGACACGCCGAGACAGGCTTGTCGCAGGCGCGTTTTTCCGTTGAGAAGATAATTTCCCTTCCGTCATCCATCGCCTCAGCGGCCACGCTCGAAAGGCGCCCACCGCATCGGCAATGCGGTGGCATCGACCAGCAATACATGCTCCGAGGAACACCGGAACCTCCGCACCCCACTACACGGCTCACAGCCGCGCCTATTTTCTGACACCATCGGCACAAATTACGCACGTGCGCTGAAAAACGGATCCCCCGGGACTCCGCTCGATCATGAAATCCACCGATTTCGGAGCTCGACATGACAGATGACCCCGATACGCCACCACAATCCCCATATGTTCCTCACGAGGCGACCTATCCCATCTCCGTCGGCGCCCGCGCACTGCGCAAATCACGCCGATGGTACGAGGAGCAATTGAAAGCCGGACGGCTGCCCGGCCATAAAGCGGGCCGCACCTGGTTCTTGACCGCCAGCGACATCGCCGCCGCGATCGAGTCCACCAGCCGCCCTGCCACATCAGCCTCCAGACCCAGCGCTACACAACCAGAGACTGCACGCCGGCCACGACCCTCCCGGCGACGCACCACCCGCCGACGGCGGGCGATCCCGCCACAATCCGAGCAACGATGACATCCCAACGACCTCGCGCCGTTTTCATGGAACATGGAGGTTTGATTGCGCCTACGAGAACGATGTGGACCAGCACAAATGGTGCAAACCACTCTCGTCCAGGGCGGATGGTTCGGATCGCGTGTTTCATGTTACGCGCAGCCGCTATCGGAAGTTCCCTCTCGACGAAGAGGCTTGGACCGTATCTGATATAGCGGCCGTCGCAGCAGCTACTTCCAGCCTGGCGGCACAAATCATCAAGGCGCACCACGACTACGCGGAATCTCGGCTTGGGGCCCTAAGGGCCACGCTCAGCCAATTCGACAGTTTCTTCACAGAAGGTTGATTGCTCACTAACACGTGAGTGGCCGTGCTGGGTGGGGGTCAGCGCCCAGGGTGGGCTGGCTACCCGCCTGCTTCGAGCGCCCGCGCGGGCGCCAACCTCGCCGATGTGATCTATAACGAGTCGACCTTATGGCCGACGGGGTTCGAACCGCCCCTGCGATAGTTGTCGAAACGCCGACCCACACCAAAGACAGTGACCCGTATGTATGTCCAGGTCGACGGATCCGCCGTCGGCCGTGTCGATGCGGTCCAGCAGCATGCAGGTGCCGGGCGGCGGGTGTGGACTCCGCGGCGGGCGGGGTGGGGCGCCAGAACGCCCTCGGCGTTGTACAGCCGGGCCGGGTGATCACCCCAGGCGTTCGGGGTGGTGATGATCGCCAAGGTCGAGATCCGCACGGTGGTCTGCCATGCCGACAGCACAGCATCGGCACCAGATTCTTCGACATCACGCCACGTCACGGCGAACTCGCGCTGCTCCGGCGTAAGGAGCGCTGGCGATTTCGTAAGCGTTGTGGTCGGCGATCATGGCGCGGAAGATCACGTCGGAGAGTCTGCGTTTGAGGATCCGCATCGCTTCCATTCCGCCGTCACCGCCGGCTTCCGTCGAGCGAGCAGCGCTCGGGCGTCCGGGTGGCAGCGCGCTTGGGTGAGGGCGATCCTGTGGATAGCGGCGCTGAGCTGACGATTTCCGGTGCGGGAGAGTCGATGCCGGGCGCGGTTGGATGACCAGACCGGCAGCGAGCGGAGCAGTGCCGTTGTGACGAGCGAAGGCGTCTTTGGAACGGAACCTGTCGACGTCGGCGGTCTCGCCGAGGATTCTTGGCCGCAGTCAATGCCGCGCACCCCACAATGGCGAGCAGCGACGGCGCCACGGCAGTCACCCGAACGCCGATCTCGTCGCTGAGGTCGTTGATCTCGTCGGTCAAACGTCGGCAGTGCTCGATCAGTCTCGCCGCCAGACGGGTGACCAGCCCGTCGAAGTCGGCCAGATGTTCTGCGACGCGGTCATAGGCGCTGGCGCGCTCGAGCTTGACCGGTGGCGTCCAGGCCGGGTCGAGTTCGTGCAGGTGCCAGCGCAGCCGGGCGATGATCCGCGTGCGTTCGGCCACGAGATCTTCGCGGTGATCGACCAGCAGCCGGATCTCACGTTCGGTGCCGTCGAGTTGCGCGATCGGCAAGTCCGGTTCACGCAGAGGATTTGGCACACGCCGGTGGTAGGGGCGAGCAAGTCGGGTTCGCTGCACGTCACCGCTGCGGAATCCGATTGAGCCCCGAACCGGTCTGCGGCGGTTCGGGGCTCGTTCAGGGGTATTCGTGCCTACCATCCGATCGCTCAAACAGTTGACGCCTCGAATTTATCCGACGTTCATCGCATCCGAGAAATCCCCTCTGGCGCCGCCGGGCTGATGCTGGCACACCTCATGCGGCGATGCTGAGCATGTTGGCGCGCACTCGGGGCAGTCGGCCTGCGATGACCTGGGCGGCTGATTCGCTGGCTCTGCGGTCGTTGTGGCCGTAGTAGCGGTCGGTGGTGTTGACCGATTCGTGCCCGGCATCGCGGGAGACTACGAAGATCGGGACACCGTCCTGCAGTTTCCACGAGATCCCGGTGTGGCGCAACGTGTACGGGGTCAGGACCTTGCCGTTGAGTGTACGGATTGCGGGGCCGAACCGGGCCAACAAGTCTTCCGGGTCGGCATCCCGCCACAGTGCCCTGTTCCGCAACAGCCTGCGATCTCTGCGCGCCGCCACGTCCAAGCGCCGCAGCGCGGGTTGCCAGGCGTTCTTGTAGAAGTGGTAGGCGGTGACCGGGGTGTCGTTGTCGGTATGGAACAGCAACCTGTCCCCCGGCCGCTCGAGATCCAGCCGCCGCAATGTCTCGAGCGGCACGTTGACCGTCCGGATGCCGCGTTTGGACTTGGGTTTTCCGAGCACGAGCCTGCTGCCGCGGGCCTTCCACGCCTTGCTGATCCGCACCGCGCCCGTGACCGGGTCGACGTCGCGGACCAGCAACGCACCCACTTCGCTGGGGCGTGCCATGGAGACCAGACCGAATTCGGCTTGGGGGCGCCACCGCCGGCCCAGCAGCTGCTCGAACAGCTCCCATTCATCGTTGTCGAAGATGTCGATCTCCGCCCGGTCGTGGCGCGGCAACCGCATCCCCGCGCACGGGTTGTAGGGCAGCAGCGGCACCGGCCGCTGCTCCACCGCGGCGCGCAGCGCCGCGCTGAGGAAGGCATGCTTGTTGGAAATAGTCTTGGGTGAGTTGCCCTTGTCCTGCTGCAGATAGACGATCCAGGCGGCGTCGGTGTCCTGAGTGACCGCGTCCAAGGGAGCGCGGTCACCGAAGAACGGGACGATGTCGTTGCGGATGTAGGCGAGGTACTTGCGGCGGCCGTCCTCTTGGACCCCGGTCAACCGGTTGACGTATTTGGTGAGCCACTCGGCCAGCAGCATCGTGCCGGATTCGGCGTCATGTTCGGTGTCGAGGACCTTCAAGGCCTCATTGATCCCGACACGGTCGATCAGCCCGGCCCACCACTGGGCCTTGGCGTAGTCGTCAAAGGATTGCGAGGACTGGCGGCGGGTGCCGTCGGTGTCGTAGTAGTGGAAGGGGACCTGCCAGTTGACCGTGCCGTCCTTGCGCGGCCGGGGGCGAGGTGTGGGCATCGCGGAGGCTCCTCGGTGTCGACGTCGGTCGACATGTCGTGCCTTGAGAAGCGAAGTGATGACCGCGGTGGTGACGCGGCACCGAAACAAGTGTAGCGAAAGGGGCGATGACCTGCGAGTTCTCCGTAGCCGGGCGGGGTGTCGATCCCTCCGCCCGGCCGCCCGGAAAGGCCTGGTCAGCGGCCCGGCGGTGACATCTGACCCGCTTTTTCGCCCACCGATTCACACCAGGTCGATGTGTTTCACGACCGAACGTGGCGGGATAGTGGCGACGGCGTCACCACCGCGGCCAGGCGTTCCCGGCCAGTCACAGCGCGGCATGCGAAGGACGCCGCGGCGATGGTCCGAGCGGAGCCGCTGTGTGCTGAGCCGACGGCACCGGCCCCTTGACCGCGTACGCCACGTCGACTGCTGCACGACCATCGCCGAGCGTGTCCGCCGCGGTCGAAACCGGCTGGTGCCCGCGGACATTCCGGTCGTGCGGCCGGGCTCCGACCACGGCAGGCGCTATGTCGCCGCCACGGCTGTCGCGCGGCCAGAGATACCCTCAGGTCGCCCAGATTTAACCTGCCCGGCACACAACCTGGCACCGGTGCACCGCATCCGCCGGTACCCTGACTGACACGTCAGCGATACGACACCGAAGTCACCGATAAGTCGCGACGAATCGAGCAGGTCATCGCGTTCGTGCGACCGCGGCATGACCTCGTGCTTTCGCGAAAGATCTTCCGATCTGCCGATTCTCATGCACGACCGACTCGAATCGCCGGGTGGGCAGCGCAGCTCGTCAAGCCGTCGGCAGGGTCGCCGGCGGCAGCACCTCTTTCCCAGCCGCAGGACAATCGTGGAGACCTCATGACTCTCTCGAAGACAGCACCCGTCGACGATCTCGGCGCGCCAACGGGTTCGGTAAGCGTCCAGCCACGACGACCTGCCCGCGAGCACGGCCGGTTCCTCCATATCCGGACCGCGACACCCGGCGACCTCACCACCGCTGCCGCACCAGCGCAAGCGTCTCCCAGGATGGTCCCGATCGCGGCGGACGCGGGACGGCCGAGGCAGCTCAGCGCACTGGACGCGCAACTGCTCAGCCTGGAAACGGACACCAGCGCGATGCACGTCGGTGCGGTCGTGATGCTGGCTCCGGACGAACCGTTGGACGTCATGACCTTGCGTCGGCTGGTCGCCGACCGGCTGCACCAAGCCGCACCACTGCGGCGGCGGCTGCGGCGCGTGCCGCTCGGCCTCGACCTGCCCTACTGGGAGGACTCCACGGCGATCGACCTCGGATATCACATCCGCGCGACCGGCTTGCCAACCGGGGCGACCGACCGGGACCTCGCCGATCTGGTGTCGCGCCTGCACGCGATCCCACTCGATCCGGCGCGCCCGCTGTGGGAGTTCCACCTCATCTCCGGACTCGACCGAGGTCGCCAAGCCATCTTCACCAAGGTGCACCACGCCGTGGTCGACGGCATGTCCGGTGCGGAGATCATGGCCGTGCTCCTGGATGCCGTCGACACACCGCGCCCCGCGCCGGCGGAGGTCTGCGTGCGCATGGATCCGGCGCCTTCCACTACCCGCATGCTCGCCAACAGCGTCGCGCACACCGTCACCCGGCAGGTCGGGCGGCTGACCGCTCCACTGCGGCTCGGGCCGACGTTGCGCCGGGCGATGTCGGACCTCGGCGCCGCCCATCCCGACCTGCCGTTCAACGGCCCGCACACCGCCGACCGCGTCTTCGCGTTCGTCTCGCTCTCCCTCGACGACGTCAAATCCGTGAAGAACAGCTTCGGCGGCACCGTCAACGACGTGGTCATGACCCTGTGTGCGAGCGCGTTGCGACGCTGGCTGACCGACCACGGCGCCGAACCCGACAAGCCGCTGCTGGCAGCCATTCCCGTCTCCGTGCGCACCGCCGAGCAGTTCGGCACCGCCGGCAACCAGTTCTCGATCATGCTGTGCGAGTTGCCGATCGACGAATCCGACCCGCAGCACCGGATGAAACTCACCCACAACGCACTGTCCACGGCCAAACAGCGCTTCGCCACCACCACACCGACCGTGCTGCACGAAGCCAGCGCCGTACTCCCGCCATTGCTACACGGACTGACCACGCGCACCCTGTTGCGCCTGGGGTCCGCGAGCCTTCCCCTGGCCAACGTCATCGTCTCCAACGTCCCCGGCCCGCAAATCCCGCTGTACGCGGCGGGACGCCGGGTCACGGCGGCCTACCCCGCCTCGATCCTGACCGAACTGGCCGGCGCTCTCAACATCACCGTCATGTCCTACGACGGCCACCTGGACTTCGGCATCGTCGCCTGCCCCGAGGCCGTCCCCGACATCTGGGACCTCCCCCGGTTCCTGGCCGACGCCCTCACCGAACTGCTACCCACCACCGCGGCAGAACCCGGCGAACACTAGCCGCGCGCATCTGGGTCGCTCGAGACATTGTGAGATTCGGTCTCGCAATCACCCGCTGAATTAAGCTCGAGGGCATGCGATCGACAGATGCCGCCGAACCGGTGCCCCTCCGCACTCGCACTCGCCGCATCGTGCGGTCTCAGGTCGCGCAGATCGGACTCGACCTCATCCTCGAGAAGGGCTTCGATCAGACGACGGTCGAGGACATCGCCAAAGCCGCGGGCACGTCGCGCGCCACTGTCTTCCGGTACTTCGCGACCAAGGAGGACATCGTGCTCGAGACGCTGCCCGATATCGCACGACAAAGCCTCGAGATCTTGGTCGCCCGTCCCCGCACCGAACAGCCCTGGACCTCGCTGCGCCACGCGCTGCAGCCGGCAGTTCGCGAACGGGGCTCGGATCTGGCCATCGGACTTCGCACGGCACAGGTGATCATCGGTTCGCCCACGATCCGGGCACGTCTCGGCGAAAGATCCCGCGCATGGCGTGACCTGCTCGTTCCGGAGATGACGCGCCGCCTCGACTCCCTCCGAAACGAGCAACAGAGGCACCTCGCCGCTTCCGCGATGGTCGCGAGCGCCTTGGCCTGCCTCCAAGTGGCTCTGGAAACCTGGCTGCACAGCGGGGGCGAGCAGCCCCTGGCCGCGATGCTCGACTGCGCGATGGACGCCGTTCGGCCAGGGGCAAGCGATCGGATCTGACAGCCGGTCGAGGCATCCCGCCGGCGAACCCCCGGACCACGCGAACGGGTACGGACTGTGGTCGTCACCGACGTATCACGGGAGCAATACCGGCTTGATCACCTCACCTCGGTGGACCGCACGCTCGGCGGCGTCGACCTCCGCCAGCGGATAGGTCCGGATGAGTTCGTCGAACGGGAAATCGCCGGCTCGCCACAGCTCGATCAGGTGCGGAATGAACTGCCGAGGTACGGCATCGCCCTCGATGATGCCCTTCACCGTGCGCCCGACCGCAAGCTGCATCGGACCGATGACGAGCTCGCCCCGCTGGGCACCGACGAGGCCGCAGACACCCAGTGGATTCAGCGCGTCGATCGCGGTGCGGATAACGTCGGGCACACCCGTGGTGTCCACGCAGTAGTCGGCGCCGCCGGTGCTGCGCCGGAGCTGTCTTCCCAGGTCGTCGCGGCCGGCCTCGTAGGTGTGTGTGGCACCGTACTTCTCGGCCAGCGCCAGCCGGTCGGCATGCAGATCGATCGCCACGATGGTCTGCGCGCCGGCGATCTTCGCCGCCATGATCGCCGCCAGACCGACAGCTCCCGCTCCGAAGACGACGAGGCTCGAACCGCGGTGCACACCCAGAGAGTTCCACACCGCGCCGGCGCCGGTCTGGAAACCGCAACCGAGCGGGCCCAGCAGTTGCAGCGGTAGGTCCTTGTCCACCTCGACTGCGTTGCGTGCCGCCACCACCGTGTGCGTAGCAAAGCTCGACTGCCCGAACCAGCGAGCCGAAACGGGATGTCCGGCCGCGTCTTTGCCGTTCGTCGATCCATCCGGGCGGCGGCCGGAGAGATTGCGGGGAAAGAACGATGCGCAGTACGCGGTGCGGCCGGACAGACAGCTGGGGCAGGCGCCGCACGAGTCGAAGGACATCACGACGTGATCGCCGAGTCGGAAATCCTCCACACCTTCTCCGATCGCGATGACGACGCCGGAGCCCTCGTGTCCGCACACGATGGGTAGCGGAATGTCGGGCGAGACCCGAGGTAGCAGATCGGTGTGGCAGAGACCGACACCGGCGATCTCGACCGCGAGCTCGCCGGGCCCCGGCTCGTCGAGGTCGATTTCCTCGATGCCGAAGGGCGCTCGGGCGTCACGCAGGACGGCGGCGGTGGCACGCATCATTGCACCTCGGCCTGACCGAGGTACTCCTCGTTGTGCTCTCCCGCCTCGGGGGCCGGCGCGAGCCCAGCCGTGGTGAAGCTCGAGTAGCGGGCGGGGGTGCGGATGAGCCGCACTTGTCGCGGCCCCTCGCCGACAGTCACCGCGAGCTCGTTCTCCTCGAACAACGGAGTGTTCACGACCTGCCGCCAGTTGTGGGCGAGGGTCGCCATCAGGCCGGCCTCGCGCAGCAGCTCAACCCACTCGGCAGCTGTCTTCGACGACAACGCGTCCTCCAGCTCGGCCTCGAGCTCCTCGAAATTGACCGATCGCAGGCGCTGGTCGGCGAACCTTTCGTCGGTAGCCAGTTCCGGACGGCCGATCACCTCACACAGTAGGGACCAGTGTTTCGGAATGTAGGCCGACAAGACGAAGAAGTCGTCAGCAGCTTTGAACGCTTCCGACGGCTGAGTCGCGAAGGCGACCTTCTTCCGCGACTCGCCAGGCGGGGTAGGCCCGGAATTCGTCTTCCGCGGGGTATCGCCGGCCGGCGGCTTGTTCAGATGCAAGGTGAGTTGATTGGCCTGCAGGCTGATGGCCACGTCGTACATCGCGACCCGGACCACATCGGCCACGCCATGGCGTTCCCGGTTCAGCAGTGCAGCCAGCACCGCCTGCGCCAGTACGTGGCCACTGGCGCCGTCCACGAGCTGGAACGGGATGATCTGCGGCCCGCCGTCGCCGCGCCGCAGACCCGTGGTCATACCGGCCTCGGCCTGCACCATCAGATCCAGGCCGGGCCGCCCGCTGCGCGGACCGTTACCGCCGTAGGCCGACAGCCGCGCGTATATCAGCCGAGGATTGCGGGTCTGCAGCTCGTCGGGGCCCAAGCCGAGCCGCTCCATCACACCTGGGCGGAATGCTTCGAGGATCACGTCGGCGGTATCCGCCAGCCGCAGGACTGCCTGCTTGCCCTCCGCTGTGCCCAGGTCCACCATCACCGACTTCTTGCCGCGGTTGTTCGGCAGGAAGTAGGCCGCGAGCGGGGGGCGGCCCGCGACCACAGAGGTGATGCGGCGAGCGGCTTCACCGCCCGGCGCCTCGATCTTGATCACTTCGGCGCCGAGGTCCACCAGAACCTGACCGGCCAACGGCCCCGCGACGTTCTGAGTGAAATCGAGAACGCGGAATCCCTCGAGCGGGCGAGGAGCGTCGATGCTCGGCATTGGCGGCCTTTCCATAACGTAGTCTATGGTGTTGTCAGAACCATATCCCATGCTATGGTGCGAGTCCAGGGCGGATTCGCATCTCGGAAGGACTCAACTCATGCCCGGTGCCGAACCCGCGGCCCTCGTGGAACGCCGCGGCGCGATCGCGATCCTCACCCTCAACCGCCCCGAGTCGCTCAACGCTGTCAACAGCGCCCTCGCCACCGCGGTCGGCAACGCACTGGAGGACATCGCCGGCGACCCCGACATCCGCGTCGCCGTGCTGACCGGGACCGGACGTGCCTTCTGCGCCGGCGCCGATTTGAAGGCCTTGGCCGCCGGTGAACGCATTCATGCCCAAGACCACGAGGAATGGGGCTTCGGCGGAATCGTCAGGCATTTCATCGACAAGCCGGTCATCGCCGCGGTCAACGGCTTCGCTCTCGGTGGCGGCACCGAGATCGTGCTCGCCTGCGACCTTGCGGTAGTGAGCGAGGAGGCGAAACTCGGACTACCCGAGGTGCGCAGAGGACTTGCGGCCGCAGCCGGCGGATTGCTGCGCCTGCCGCGTCAGATCCCGCTCAAACTCGCACTCGAAATGGCACTCACCGGGGCCCCGATCAGTGCCCGCACCGCGGCCGAGTGGGGGCTGGTCAACCGCGTCGTCCCCTCCTCCGAGGTGCTCGACACCGCGCTCCGCCTGGCCGGAGAGATCGCCGCCAACGCGCCGCTGTCCGTCCGGGCCAGCAAGCGGGTCGTCTACCGAGCCGCCGAGTTCGGTGGCGACTACAGCGATGAGCTATGGGAGATGAACGCCGCGGAGCTGCGGCCGGTCTTCCGGAGCACCGACGCCGAAGAAGGACCTCGGGCCTTCGCCGAGAAGCGGGTCCCGCGCTGGCAGGGTAGGTGAGTCGTGTCGCACCGGCACCGGGTTCGGGATCGTCGCTGATCACGGGGTTACTCGGGAGTGTGGGTACGACAGAGCATCAGGCGCGCGTCGCGGCTCTGCCGCACCGATTCACCGACGCGTTTTCGGGAAAACTACTGGTAGTGCGGCCATAGCGCGACGGAAAAGGCTGTTCCGCCAGGGCAGTTCGTCCGCGGGGACGGCCAGCTGGATCTCCGGCAGCGCATCGATCAGCTGATCGATGGCAGTTTGCGCTATCAGGTACGCGGGGGATCTGGCCGGGCATGCGTGTGGCCCGGCACCCCAGGCCAGGTGCGAACGATTACCGGTCAACTCGGCGGAACTGATAGTGGGATCCGCGTTGCAGCCGGCCATACTGATGATGACCGGTTGGTGAGCCGGCAACCAGATGCCCTCGATGAGAATCGGCTGCCGCGGATAGGTGACACAGAAGTTCGCCAGTGGGGGTTCGGTGAACAACACTTCGTCGAGCGCGTCGCGGGTGGACAGACTGCCTCCCAGCAAATCGCTCGAGAATCGGTCATCGGTGAGGATCAAAACCAAGCTGTTGGCTATCAAGTTCTGCAACGGCTCGATTCCGGCGCCGTAGATCACGACGACCTGATCAGCGACTTCTGCATCGTCGAGTTGGTTCGGATGTTGCAGCAGCCGCGTAGTGATATCGTCGCCGGGTTCGACCCTCTTCAGGGCGATCAGTTCCGCCACCACCCCGGTGAGCATGCGATTGCCCTCCTCAGGATTGGTGCCGTCGAACATCATCATCAGCGCCTTGCTGACCTGCAGGCCGATCTCGGGCGGACATCCGAGCATGGCATTGATCACTTGCGAGGCCAGTGGCAGCGCGTACCGGCTGATCAGGTCGGCGTTGCCCTCCGAACAGAAGGTGCCGATCAGCGAGGTGGCGATCTCCTCGACGGTATCCTGCAGCGCGTACAGATCGACCGCGTCGACGGCCGCAGTGTTGGCCTGACGGTAGTGGGTGTGCTCCGCACCGGAGTTGCGCGATGCGTTCGGCCGCCACTGCAACACCGGCAGGAGCGGGCAATCAGGCGGAACCGTCTGCTCCCACAGCCGCGGATCGGACGGGAAATGATCGGGATCGTGCAGGATGTGCACTGCGGTGCGATAGCCGATAACCAGCGTCGCCGGCACGCCCGGCGCGAGATCCACCGGTACCAGTGATCCGTACCGATCACGCAGCGCCGGGTACATACTGTGTGGATTCCTGCTGAATTCCTCCGAGTACAGCGGTATCCGATCACCGTCGGGCTCGGTGGGCGAACCGTGATGGGGCGCGAGGTGAGGGTCGGGCCGAGCCGCCGCGGGCGGTGTGGTCATCTGGGCTCTCTCTGGTACGGCGGGATCCGATCGCGCTTTCCGACCTCACCTGCTGTCGAGGCGGTCACACTCCATTGGCATCCTCTGTCCTAGAGCCTGCACGCTCGTCGGGTAACCGGAAGGTGGCCGGAGGCGCATTCGACATCCTATGTGGCCGAGTTCGATCAGGTGCAAGCCAGTCGCACGGCGGTGTGTTCATCGAGCAGGTGCCCGCTGAACGCATCGCTGCCCTGAGGAGCTCGCGCCGGCACCGGCCGAGGCCTCGATCGCTTGCGCAGCCCGCCGGGGGCGCCGCAGTAAGACATCCACTGCGGCGCCCTTCTCGCCGATGCGCTCATCTGGCCGACGGCGACTCCACAACCGAAACCAGTGGATTCACAACGGCCCTCGACTACCCGGCAGCGGCTCACTTCGACACCGGCACGGTGCGGGCAGCTGTCCCGTCACCACGAAGATCACCGCTTGATGATCGGCAGGACCAGGCGACTGGGATGCGCAGGTCCGTGCAGCACGCGATTCGTAGCGATCACCACCTGGTCTGCGGTGTCTGCGGAGATGAGCCCGCCCGTGTTGGTATTGCGGTCGTATCGAGGAAAGTCACTGCTGGAGACTTCGAGCCTGATGCGGTGACCCGGCTGGAACACATTCGACGTGATAGCCAGATCGAGGGTCAGCTCGTACACCTTGCCCGGCTCCAGCAGCTCCGGGTCCGCCAGTGAATTGCGGTACCGCGCACGAATAATGCCTTCGGTCAAATAGAAAGCCCGACCGTCGGGAAAGACATCGACCAGCTTTCCGGTGAAGTCGGTATCGAGCGCAGAGGAAGACACATGAAGAACGAGCGAAATGTGGCCGGTTACCTCGACCGGGTCGGTGAGGACTTCAGTGGTGAAGCACAACACATCGTTTCGAGCCTCGTTGACCCGTTGATCCGCAGGACCATGTCCCTTGTAGTTCTTGAGCAGGCGCCCGCCCACGGTGCGAACAGGATCACGAGGATCGTAATCGAATACATCCACCGAATCTTCGGCCGGCAGTTCGATGCTCAGCCGCCCGTCCCCGTCGGCGGTGTTCGCAGCGCCTCGGCTGTCGAGGTAGTAGGAGACGTAGCTGGTGTCCGGCAACGGCCAGTCCTGCTCATCGCGCCACTGATTGATGCCCATGACGAAGATCCGCACGGGGGCGGTCCCGTCCAGCGCATCCGATCGACCTCGCAGCCACCGATCGAAGAACCGAATGTGCGCCCCGGTGACGTCCACTGCCTCAGGGTTCGCCGCCACCCCGAACTGACGCTCACGGAACGCGCCGGTGAATCCCTCGTCGCCACCGTGCGCCCACGGTCCGACGATCAACTGCTGGCCTTCACGCGCCGCGACACTGTTGCCTTCGGTTTTCATTCGCCGGTAGGTCTTCAGGCCATTGTTGGCGAAGGGGTCGAACCACCCGGCGATATGGAATGCGGGTGCCGTGACCGCGCCCAGGCGTTCTCCGACGGAGATTTTCTGCCATGATTCGTCTCGCGAGGGATGGGCCAGCCATTGCGTCCACCACGTGGTGGCCTTCTCGAGGACCGGCCTGGCGTCCGTGGGAAGCATTTCCAGGTTCGAATCCAGATCGTCCAAGATCTCGACCAGCTCGGCGATCTTCTCGGCGGCGTCCGGCGCTCCGGATGCCAGGTCGCGATACGTGTTGTTCATCGCCATCAGCGTGGACCAATACAGCACGGTGTGCCACGACATCGCTCCGCCATCGGAATACCAGGGCGTCTCGAAGTAATCCACGGTTGCCAGGGCAGGCGCAATTGCCTGCGGCCCTTCGGATCCCTCCGCTGCTACCGCCCACTGGACGAGACCGAGATAGGAGGCGCCGAATGTTCCGACTTGTCCGTTGCACCAGGGCTGTTTCCTGATCCAGTCGATCGTGTCGATGCCGTCGCGGGGCTCGTCGACCATCGGCACGAACTCGCCTTCCGAGCCGAACGTTCCACGGCAGTCCTGAATCACTATCGCGTAACCGGCATCCAGCAGTCGCCACAGATTCGGGAAGAAGGGGTCCGCGATGATCGCCAGGGTGTCCTTGCCATAAGGAAGGCGAACCAGCAGCGCTTCCCCTGGTTCCGCTCGTCCCGGCAGCCAGAGGTCCGTCGCCAACGAGACGCCGTCTCGCATCGGCACGGGAATGTTCTTCGAGATGCGCACCTCGCGCGTACGAGTATCGGCGCCGACAGTGTCGGTCAACGTCTGCTCCTAACGTAAATCAGATCGAAATCCCTGAACTGTCAGCCTAGTTCAGCGAAGCATGCAGAACCTGCGAGCACCTGGACGTGGCCGGATATGACCCCGGTCACGCCCGGGTCTCCGCGACGGCCACGACGGTCACTGTGCCCTTCGCGCCGTCGACGATCACGCGGTCACCATCGCGCAGACGACGGGATCCGTCGACAGTGTTGACCACCGCGGGCAACCCGAGTTCCCGGGCGACGATCGCGCCGTGGCTGCCGACGCTGCCGATGTCGATCACGATGGCGTCGACGAGCAGGAACAGCGTCGTCCAACTCGGGTCGGTGGCTGCGCAGACAAGCACGTCGCCCGGTTCCAGATCGGCGTCATCTGCGTCATCCTCGGCATGGCGTATTACCCTGACCCGCCCCTCGTGAGTCGATCCACTGACGCCGATGCCCTGAATGACATCGCCCGGCTCGGCTCGGGTGGCGTCTCCCCGCACTGGTTCGGGCATACCGGTGAAGGTCGTGGGCAGGGTGATCTCAGTGAATTCTTCCCAATCGCGGCGGCGGGCCGTCACCAGTTCGGTTGCGGCCGGCCCCAGATCACTTGCCAGTTCGTCCATCTCGAGGAAGAAGACGTCATCCCGGTCACCGAGGACACCTCGCTCGACCAGATCAGTTCCCAGGTCGCGAGCCGCTGCCCGGAATCCGTCGATGGCTGCCAGAAAAGCGGCCTTCCCGAGCTCGGTCTCGCGCACCACATCGGCGATCTCCGCCAGCAGCGCCGCGAGTTCCGTGCGCTGGTCGTCGTCGAGCTTCGCCTCCAATTCTCCGACGGCCTGGCGGGCCTGTCGGGCGGCCCGTTCGGCACGGCGCCGTGGGTGGTCGTCCTCGGGCCTGTTTCGCAGGGCCGCGAGTGTGCGGTCGAGCAGGCTCGGGTCCTCCCGCCAGGAACGCCCGGCCGGGTTGCCTTCGTGCTCGCCATGGAAGCCGTGTCGTTCGAGGAAGGTGCGCTGGTCCAGATCACCGTGGGCGAGAGCCCAAAGGTCATCGGCCATCGAGAGTTCGGTGACATCACCGAAGGCGGAGGTTACGGCGGGCACGGTGTCGATCGAGCCCGCGGCGGCGGCCAGCCGGTAGATACCGCTCATCGCGGCCGTGCTGAGCAACCGGGTCTCGTTGTGCAATCCGATCGCCCGGACGAAGCGGTCGAACGCTGCCCGCAGCCGCTCCATCGGAGTGCCGGTGTGCGCGCCACCGAACACTTCGGCGCGCCACCATGCCATTTCCGCGCGCACTTCCGCGTCGAGCCGTTCCCGGTGGGTGGCGCGCACCGCGGCTACCGTTTCGGCCACGAATGCCTGCTGGACATCGGTCAGCGGTGGCACCGGCTCGGCATCCGGCCGCATGGCGCCGGCCAGCCCGAATTCGAACTCGTCGCCGGACATGCCCGGGAAGCGGTCCACGTAGCGGCGGATGGCATCGATGTTCATCGCTTGCCTGCCGTAGAAGATACCGGTGAGTCGATTGCTCTGGTCCGGATCGACCACGATCTCGTCCGGCCCGAGTAAGCCGAATCGATGCCATGTGCTTCGGACGGCGAGTTCGTTACCCGGTCCCCACAGACTCCAGCACAGTGGCGTCAGCACGGCCGGTGCCGCCTCACCGATATTCGCGGTGGTCCAGAACCGGTTCGGGGCACTCGTGCCGCGGGTGGGATTCACCGAAGCGGTCTCGCTTCGTGGTTCGGTGATGGTCATCGCTCCTCCTCGTCGAGCAGCTGGATCAGGGCGCCACGGTCGAGGTATCCGATTCCTCGCTCGCCTTCGCAGGTCCAGTCGATGAAGTAGTTGGTGAGGAAATACCGGTCCGGCCGCTCGAGATCGGTTCCGAGGCAGAATTCCGCGCCGTCGGTGACGGTGAAGCTCATGCCGCCACGGAGTCGGCCCCGCAGAGCCACGATGCGTTCACCGGTCCGCAGCTCCACGGTGAAGTCCGCCGGGTCACCAGCCGCCGTGGTCAACCCGGGCCAGTCCGTCATGGTCGCCTCCTGGGCGCCGTCGACGTCGAAGATCGCCGCACGCTGGAATTCGCCGTGCACGTAGCGACCGTGCATCGCGGCGAATGCCCAGCCCGATTCGAAGACACCATTGCCCCAGAACGCGGTGCGGAGCTTGCTCATATCGCGCGGGCCGATCGAGTGATCACGGTGTCCGAAACCGGACAGTTCGTGAACGGTGCCGTCGATCGAGACGATTCCGCTGACCGCGACGGCCTGCTCATGATGAAAACGTCCCCAGTCGCCGAACTGAGTGGAGCCCTCCGGGATCCATACCGGATACAGCGCCGACAGATCCAGTTCGATCTCGACCGTGGCGTGCTGGTCGTCGGACACGAGCCCCTCGGCGCCCCGATGCCCGGTGACGTCGAGCATTCCGCCGAGAAACTCCAGTCGCCACCGCTGGTAGGGCTCGATCGTCCGCAGTTGCGCGCCGGGCGGGCCGAAGTTTCCTGCTCCTGGTGCCACGATCTTGGTCGAGTAGACGGCACCTTCAGCGGTCGTCACCGTCACCACGACGTGCCACAGGCGCGGGTCTCGCAGCATGGTGCCTGCATGCAGGATGACGCCGAGGCCTGCGTCGTCGCGCACGTTCCACTGGATGTTCTCGGCCCATCGATCGACGCCACGATGCGGCTGGTGGACGAAGTCGTCAGCGGGATCGAGCGTGGCGTCGTGGGCGCCCACCGTGGTGTCGGTACTCATCGGTCTCCTCGGGTCCGCAGTTCCAGCAGGTCCACTAGGCCGCCCTCGGCCTCGGGACCGAGATCGTCGCGCAGCCACTCGGTCAACTGAGCGAGGTCGGGGTGGTCGTGTTCGGTGGTCGTGATCGGCGTCAGCGCATCGGCGTAGACGACGCCGGCGCCTGCGTCGACGGTGACGGTCCGGCCCGCCAGCGCGGCAAGCGATCCCGCCCCGGTCCCGACGACGCACGGCACGTTCATCTCGCGACAGACCACCGCAGCGTGCGAGGTGCTGCCACCCAGTTCGGTGAGAACCGCGCGGACCACCGACATCGCGGCGACGTCATCGGGATCCGTCGTGGGCCGGGCGAGAATCACATCCTCGCCCGCCTCCGCTCTGGCTTCCGCCGCATCGGCATCGGTGACCACGACGCCGGTCGCGATACCCGGACAAGCCGGCTTTCCCGTCGCCACCGTCGTCGCCGCCGCGGCTTCGGCGGGGTCGAGATGTGGGGTGAGCATCGCGCGAACATGGTCCGGCGAGATGCGGTCGAGGGCCTCGGATGGCCGGAGCAGGCCCTCCCGGCACAGTTGGGCGGCGTGCCGTACGACGGCGATCGGTGACCGCTTGGCCGAACGCGCCTGCAACAACCACAACTTTCCGCTCTCCACCGTGAACTCGACGTCTTGCACGTCGCGTCCACGCTGTTCGAGCAGTGCGGCGGCATCCAGCAACCGGTGGTGTACCTCCGGCATGGACTCCCGCAACGCCGCCAACGGCAGCGCGTTCGCACGGCCGGAGACCACGTCCTCGCCCTGTCCTCGTGGGAGCCACTCGCCGTAGGGTTCGTGATCTCCGCTGAGCGGATTACGCGTGAACAGGACTCCGGTCCCCGAGGTGTCATCGAGATTGCCGAAAACCATCGCCTGCACGGTCACTGCGGTACCGCCGTCGTCGCTGATGCCCCGTTCGCGCCGGTAGTGCACAGCGCGCCGCGACTGCCACGAATCGAGTACGGCGATCACGGCCAGCCGCAACTGTTCCCACGGGTCCGCGGGCGGGGCGACCGCGGTCACCCGCTCGAACTGCTCCTCGAAACGGCGCCGGGTGTCGGCGGCGTACTCGGCCCCGCCGGTGGCGGCCAGCACAGCTTCGATCTCGTCGGTCATGCCGAGGTTGAGGATCGTGTCCATCATCCCCGGCATGCTGGTGGCCGCGCCCGACCGCACCGAGACCAGCAGCGGACGTTCGCCCCCGCCGAAGGTCCGGCCGGTCGCCTCCGCCAGGCCGGACATCATGCGAGGCACCAGCGCCCAGACGTCGGACGGCACCTCGCCCACGCAGTCGCCGTAGTAGGTACGGCAGACTTCGGTGGTCAGCACGAACGCGGGCGGCACCGGGATGCCGAGTAACATCATGCGCTCGATGCTGAAGGCTTTACCGCCCAGGGTTTCCCGATCCAATCCTGTTGTCCCGTCGAGGATTCGCACCGGCGCGGTGATCATGCCGGTCATCCCGCACGTCCCGCGGCGGCCTCGGCGTGCCGGGTCAGCCCGCACAACCCGATCAGATCCTCATGCAGTTCGAACCAAACGGTGTGGTAACTGTCGCTCAACGGGTTCGCCAGCCAGGTGTGATCACCGTTCTGAATCCGATCCAGCGCGGCGGTGAATCGTGGCCGGTAGTTCCCCAGCCGAGGTGCGAGGGCGGCCACGCGTGCCAAGAACGGCAGGAATCGCTCGTGCAGAGACCGGAGCCGCTCGATGATCGCAGCGTCATACGCGGCGTCGCCATGGTCGTTGGGACGAGTTCCATCGACCAGTTGCCAATCGGTGACCAGTTGCTTGAAGGACGTGTTGAACTCGCCGAAATCGTGATACGCCGCGCTCATCATGTCGGCGTGGATCATCGAGCGCTCCGTCTCGATCAGCACTGCGAGCCGCTCGCGCCCGAGATCTGTGATGCGGACGCGGTCGCGCACGGGTTCGACATCGCCTGCCGCCAAGGCCCGCCGCAGGGTCGCGTCCAGAGTGTCGGCGTCGAGCCCCGTGCTGTGCGACAGTTCCTCGATCCGTGGCCGCCGCTTGAGCCGGATCGTCAGGAGTAGCGGCAGTTCTTCGTTCATAGTCGGGCCTTCCGGATTTTCCGCACCGCAGGCGAGGGCGAGCCGCGCACCACGTGCCGTGACGGGTGCCGGGCGGACGAGAAATCGCCGGCGACACCATGTGATCGTTGCCTCAAAGGCCCCTCAATGTGACCACGAACACAAATTGTCGGGCAGGGGTGGACACCCCCCTTTTTTCGCTCCCCCACCCCCTCCCGCGAAATACCCGAGGGGTTATGTATGAAGGTCGCCCATGGTGGCCAGGGCGACCTCGAGCTCGGATCGACCACCGACGCCCAGCTTGCTGTAGACGCGTTGCAGGCGGTTCTCGATCGTCTTGACCGATAAGAACAGCTCATCGGCGATCTCTTTGTTCGAGCGGCCGGACGCGGCGAGCTGCGCGCACTTCCACTCCGCGGGTGTCAACCGGGCGCGGGACTCGAGCGACCGCAACGCGGGAGTGTCGGCTCCGGGACACCGCGCAACCAGCCAGGCCGCTCTGCGCGCCGCCGCTGCCGCGGCGCGCCGATCCCCGCGCCGCAACCAGGCCACGGCGGCGTCGGCAGCCGCCTCGGCGCACAATAGATTCGCTCCCATCGTCTCGAACTGCGCCGAAACCGCTTCCAGCGCGCTCGGATCGCCGGCGGCGATGGCACGCGCGTGCTCGGCCCGCGCCCCCGCGAGGTCGCCCTCGATCCCCGCGGACACGCCCGCGAGCCGGGCCGCCACTTCCTTGGCATGTCCGGTACGCGCGAGCGCGTGCATTGCGCAGCTGGCCCCGACCAGGTCTCCGATCCGTTCGCCGCGGTCGGCGGCCTCGCGGAAAACTGCCGCGGCACGCGTGGGATTCCCATTGGCGATCTCTGTCCAGCCGCGCGCCAAGGGCAGATCCACACCCAGGAAGTTGGTCACAGTGACGTCGAGTTGATCGTGCAGTTGCAGCGCTTCCGAGGCTTCGCGGCCCCGTCCGCCGATCGCCAAGGACAACACCAGGGCGACGGCACCGAATTCGATGTATTGCGGCCGGTCCAACTGGCGGTTCATCGCCATAGCCATGCGCGCCCGACGAACCGCGTCCTCCACATCGCCCCGGTCGGCCACCGATTTGCTGAGCAGCCAGGCGAACATCGCCTGGGCTTCGACGGAGCCCTCGGCGACTCCCGCTCGGTACCGCTCGCGAGCCAGGTCGACGGACTCCTCGAACCGCCCGGCGTAGGCCAGCGCGTCGGCCTGGTTGAACAGGTGTACCCACGGATACCAGTCCATCGGTGTGGTCAGCGCCGCGTGCTCGCGACGGCCCCGTTCCGCCGCCTCGAGCGCGGCGGCGATACGGCCGGCGCGAGCCAGACTCCACGAGCCCGGCAACGCCGCGCGAACCAGCGCCGGACCGGCCGAGTCCGCCAGCAAGGTCTCGGCGAGGTCGGCGGCAGCGCCCGGCCCTTCGTCGGCGAGCACCAGCACGATGCGCTGCGCGGCGATTTCGGGCCCCCACCGGGTGTGCGCGAGCTCGGCCTCGGCTTCTTCGGCGATGCGCAGCCCTTCATCCACCGTTCCGGCATAGATGAGCCGGTTGTCGAGCCGGGTCAGGGCAACGCGGGCCCGCTGCTCGTCGTCGACGGCTTGTCGCGCCAGCTCCGAAAGCTCGGCGGCCGCTTCAGCGGATCGTCCGGTCAGCGCGGCGAGCTGGGCCGCGAGCAGCTGGGCGTCGAAACCCGCACCCGCGCCGACCGCCGCCCCAGCCAGTCGCTCGGCGAGGTCGAAGTCGTACCGCCAGCGCGCGGCCGCCGCCGCCGCCAGCATCGTGGCCGGATCCGCGCCGCCACCGATCAATCGCCACGATGCCACACGCAGCAGATCTTCCCGCCTGCGTGCTCCCGTCGCGTCCACCGCGTCGGCGAGTGCGCGGACGATCGAACGCGCGGTCAGGGTCGGCACCTGCGTTCTGAGCACGTCGCCGTAGAGCGGATGGGCCAGCCGCACCACCACCCGCCTGCCTTCGGTGGAGCTGGCCAGAAGACCGGAACGCTCCAAGCGATCGACAGCGTCGAGGTCGGCGACTGCGGCCAGTTCGGCGGGGCCGAGTGGCTCGCCGAACGCCAGGACCTCCACGAGCTTGCGTTCCGGCGCCTCGAGACCCGCCAGCCGGGCTTCCACCAACTCGACGAGCCGTTGGCTGGGCCGCAGCCGCCCCGCGAGCCGCCACACCCCCGCTTCGTTGCGCAGCGTTCCGTCCTCCAAAGCACCGATCACCAGTTCCCGCAGGAAGAGGGTGTTGCCCTTCGTCCGATCGGCCAGAACGGCTACAGCGGCCTCGTCGATCGGGCCGTCCAATGCTCTCGCGAGCACCTCGGCGACGTCGTCGAGGGTGAGTCTGGGGACCTCGATCCGCTCGGTGAGCTCGTCCTTCCACAGGGCGACGATGGGGTCCGGCGCGGGCTCTCCGCTGCGCACAGTAGCCACCACGAACGAGTCGGAGTCGGTCGCGAGCTGATGTACCAGCGTCGCGGACATATCGTCGAGCACGTGGGCGTCGTCGACGAACAAGACGAGGCGGCGCGCATCGCCGCGTTCGAGCAGCGCGGCCGAGCATCGGCGCAGCAGATCAGCCCGGTCGTCGACGAGCCCGGGTTCCGGGTGCCGGCCCAGGGGCAGCAGCGGAGCGAAGGCTCCCAACGGTATTCCAGCGCCCGCCCTGGTTGCGGTGACTCGGGCGGTCGGCAACCCGGTGCGCTCGGCTCGGTGCGCGAACTCGCCCGCCAGCCTGCTCTTGCCGACTCCGATGGGTCCGGCCAGCACCACACCGCGACTACCCGGATCGGCCAGCAGGGTGTCGAGGTGCCGCAGGATCTCTTCTCGCCCGACCAGCGGCCACTCTTTCACCGTGGCGTCCAGGGGCGGTTGCCGGATGCCGGTACCGGCTCGGTATTCGCGAGGACACCTACCGGATCAGTGACGCGAACCGGAAATCGGGGGCCGAGCGGAACCATTGATAACTCCATGCGAGTGCGGACGTCGTCGTCTCGGCACACCATAATACGAGATATGGTTGGCGGAACCAGGTCGTATCAATCGGATGCCGAGTCAGATCGCGACGACGGGAGACGGCCACGCTGACACCCGCTGAGCCGCGAAGGCAACAGCATCGCTCCACGCGGTGCGCTTGGCGACCATCGCGCGTAACTTCATGATGTCCGCCTGCCGATTCAGCGCGAGCGCGCCTACGATCCGGCTACCGTCGCCGTAGAGCGCGAGAAACCGACCCTCTCGAACCGATCCGAAAACTTCGAGGTCCTCCGCCTCCGGTATGCCGACGAATTGGATGCGCGAACCGTACCAGTCGGACCAGAAATACGGGACAGTGACATAGGGCACCGCATTCGCCGGATCCAGGACGTTGCGCGCCGCCAGCGCGCCCTGCTCCTGCGCGCTCGTCCAGTGCTCCAGCCGCATGGATCGGTCGAATGCGGCATTGCGCCAGCGTGCGACATCACCCGCCGCGTACACGCCGGGCGCGGAGGTGGCGAGCGTGGCATCACAGACGACACCGTCGTCCACCTCCAGTCCCGAGCCCGCCAGCCATCCCGTTGCGGGTTGCGCCCCGATGCCGACGACAACCAGGTCGGCGTCGACCGTGGTGCCGTCGGACAGGCGCACCCGTTCCACAGCGCCGTTGCCCTCGACCGCCGTCACGGTGACACCGCAACGCAGATCGGTGCCGTTGGCCGCATGCAGCGAAGCGCACATCTGTCCCATGACCGGCCCGACGGCGCGCACCAGGGGCGTCGGCAGTCCCTCGAGCACGACCACGGGCAGACCTCGTTTGCGGGCGGCCGACGCGACCTCCGACCCGATGAAGCCGGCGCCGACCACCACCGTCCGCGCTCCGGCATCGAGCGCCGCTCGCACAGCCCTGGCATCGGCGACAGTCCGCACCGTGTGCACGCGGTCGAGAGCGCCGGTACCCGGCAGGGGGCGTGCGTGCGCACCTGTCGCGATGATGAGCCCGTCGTAACCGATCCGCTCGTCGCCCACCACCACGGTTCGACTTACGCTGTCCAATGCCGTGGCTGTCGTGCCCAGTCGAAGATCTACGGCCAACTCTCGCAACTCGGCGCGAGTGCGGTAGTACGGCACTGTCGGTTTGGCAGCGTCGAGAAACGCTTTCGATAGCGGTGGGCGATCGTAGGGGAGCTCGCGCTCTCCCCCGACGAGCGTGATCGCGCCGGAGAAGCCGTTCTTGCGAGCGCTCTCCACCGCCTTCAGGCCGGCGAGCGAGGCGCCGACCACCACCAGCCGTTTCACCGCTCGAGTCGCAGCGCGAAGGTCGGGCATCCCTCCACCGCCTGCTCGACGGCCGGCAATCCCGCTTCGGTGACCTCTTCTTCGAGGATCACCAGATCACCGTGCTCGTCGACCTCGAAGACATCGGGAGCGAGCGATTCGCAGATCCCGAGACCGGTGCACTTCGTGCGATCCACAACAATCTTCATAATCCTGACCATAACACACTCTATGGTATGGTAGCTTTCCAGAGGAAGGGAGAACATTGGTGACGACACCTGGTCGCGCCGCCATCGCGGGCATCGGCATCACCGAGGTCGGCAAGGTATACGGGCGCAGCGCAACGGATTTCGCGGCCGACGCCGTGCGGAGGGCGACGGCCGACGCGGGATTGACGACCGCCGATCTGGACGGCCTGCTCGTCTCGGCGGGAATGAAACGCGATGTCGGCATCTCCCTCGCCACTGTCCTCGGCCTGCGCAACCTCCGGCTGCTGAGTGAGATGAACAGCTTCGGCGCGACCGCCGGGGCGATGGTCTCCTATGCCGCGGCCACCGTGGCCAGTGGCGCCGCGCAAGCCGTGGCATGTGTATTCGCCGACGCCCCGCTGCGGCCGAAGGTCTCCGCCGGCGCCGCGTACACCGGACGCGGCCGCAAGCCCCTTACCGGTTTCCCCAGCTATTCGGTCGCCGGCGGAATCACCAACGCCAATGCCAAGTACGCACTGGCGACCCGCAGGCACATGGAGACCTACGGCACCACCAGCGAGCAACTCGGCCACATCGCGGTGGCGCAGCGCGCCTGGGCGGCGATGAATCCGCTGGCCCAGCTTCGCGAACCGATGTCGCTCGCCGATCACCAGAACTCCCGCTGGATCGCGGAGCCGCTACGCCTTCTCGACTGCTGCCTGGTGTCCAACGGTGGCGCCGCAGTCGTGGTCACCAGGGCCGACCGCGCACGCGACCTCGCGCAGCCACCGATCGAGATCCTGGGCTGGGGACAAGGCCATCCGGGTCAGATCGACGAGCGCGGCTCGGTGTTCGGTCTGCGCACCGGTGCGGCGATCTCGGGCCCGACGGCACTGAAGATGGCCGGGGTCACGGTCGCCGACGTGGATGTGGTTCAGCTCTACGACTGCTACACCTTCACGGTCCTGATCACCCTCGAGGACTACGGCTTCTGCGCCAAGGGGGAAGGTGGCGCCTTCGTCTCCGACGGCAGACTCGGTCCCGATGGCAGCTTGCCACTGAACACCGGCGGCGGACAGCTCTCCTCGTTCTATCTCTGGGGTATGACACCGCTCTCGGAAGCCGTCATCCAAGCCCGCGGACAGGCGGGCGAACGGCAGGTCGACCGACGCGAGATCGTTCTTGTCAGTGGCAACGGCGGCATTCTCGATCACCACTCGACACTCGTTCTGCGGGGAGCGTGATCGGCATGACCACAACCCCATCCGGCCCGCCCGTGGTACGCGACGAGCGCAGCGCGGCGTTCTTCGACGCCGCTGCCGAGGATGTACTCCTGATCAAACGCTGTACCACGTGCGGCCACTGGCTCGGCCCGGAAGCACGCACCTGCACACGCTGTGGCCGCACCGAATTGGACTGGGCGCCGGCGTGCGGGACAGCCGAACTCGTCACCTGGTCGATCGTGCACCATCCACCGCACCCCGCGTTCGCCGAGCAGGTCCCCTTCCCGATCGGCGTGGTGGAACTCACCGAAGGCCCCTGGTTGACTGCACGCATTTCCGCCTCCCTCGATGAACTCCGTGCGGGCATGCCGCTGCAGGTCCGATTCGTCCATCCCGACGAGGGCGAGTCCTATCCGATCTTCGCCGCCGACCATCAGGAGCGACGACCCACGCATGCGCCGCGAACTGATCACCGTGGACGGTGATCCCGGGGATTTGTTCACCCGATTGATGCCGGTCGACTTCGGATGACCATCACCGGTTGAATCGGCCGACCGGAGCACAAGTACGTCGGCGCCGGTCAGACCGGCTGCTCGACGGAGTGATGCGAATCGACCAGCCGGATGTACTCGTCGAGCAGCTCGCCCAGATCCTCGCGGTGCCCGGCGGCCGACAACTGCTGGTAGCCGATCAGCATCGCCATCCCCAGTGACGTCAGCGAGCGTGCGACGGCATCGTCGCCGACGACGCCGCGGACCGTCCGGTACACGGTTTTGCGGCGAGCGTCGTCCACCCGGCGCTGCACTTGGCGCACCGCCTCGTCGTTGGCGCCCCAGGCCCGGATCGCGGCCTCCGCTTCATGGTGCAAGCCGAGAGTCAGCCTCCGTAGCTTCTCGACGTCCGACTCCGGCGTGGAACTGCCGAACTCCATTTCCTGCAACAGCACCACCTGCCGCCGTTCCCAGAAGCCGAGCAGTCCTTCGACGAACCCCGCGTAGCCGCCGAAGTGGTGGTAGAAGGAGCCACTGGTGACGCCGAGGCCCTTGACCAGAACTCCGATGTTGAGCCCCTTGAACCCCGATCGGGCCAGGGTCTCCAGCCCGAACAGGAAGTACTGCTCCTTGTTCACCACTCGCGTCATCCATTCACCGTAACTCATCCTACTGTGCCACTTCCGGTCGACCGTAACATGCTCTATGGTGTGGTCATGACGCGCGAGTACACCCGGCTGTTCGTCGGCGGTGACTGGGTGCAACCCCGATCCGACCAGGTGATCGAGGCGGTCTCGGCTGCCTCCGAGGAGGTGGTCGGGGTAGTCCCCCATGCCACGAGCGCTGATGTCGACCGTGCGGTCCACGCGGCCCGCCGGGCATTCGACGACCCGGTCGGGTGGGCGCATTCGGCTGCTGGAGAACGAGCCCGACTGCTCCGCCGATTCGCCGAGGAAATGGCCGCGCGCCGGCACGAGATCGCCCGCAGCGTGAGCCTGCAGAACGGCATGCCGATCGCGATCGCGCGGCGGACCGAGGCGGTAGCGCCGGCGATTCTGCTGCGCTACTACGCGGACCTCGTCGAGAAAACTCCAACGGAAGTGCCGCGACCCGCACTGGTCGGTGGAACCACCGTCGTACGCACGGAACCGATCGGCGTCGTCGCGGCGATCGTGCCGTGGAACTTCCCGCAGAGTCTGACGTTCTTCAAGATCGCGCCTGCGCTCGCGGCGGGATGCACCGTCGTACTCAAACCGGCACCGGAAACCGTACTGGATGCATTCCTGCTGGCCGAAGCCGCGTCCGCAGCAGGGCTACCACCCGGCGTACTGAACATCGTCACCGGCGGCGGCGCCATCGGCGCGCACCTGGTCGCTCATCCCGGCGTCGACAAGGTCGCGTTCACGGGATCCACGTCCGCGGGCTCGGCGATCGCCGAGCAGTGCGCACGGCTGCTGCGGCCGGTCACCCTCGAACTCGGCGGAAAATCAGCGGGCATCGTGCTCGACGACTTCGACCCGTCGGCCGACCCGGCCGGATTGTTCGACGCCACGCTGCTGAACCAAGGCCAGACCTGCTACCTCAGCACCCGGATCCTCGCACCCGAGAGTCGCTACGACGAGATCGTCGACGCCTTCACCGCACTGGCCGCGGGCCTTCCGGTGGGCGATCCCCTCGACCCGGCAACCCGCATCGGCCCGCTCGCCACGCAGCGCCAACGCGAAACCGTCGAAGGCTATATCGCCAAGGGCCTGGCGGAGGGCGCGCGCATCACCACCGGCGGCAAGCGGCCACCGGACCAGCCGCGAGGCTGGTACGTCGAGCCCACGATCTTCGCCGACGTGAACAACTCCTCGACCATCGCCAGGGAGGAGATCTTCGGACCTGTCCTCTCGATCATCCGTTACCGCGATATCGACGAGGCCATCCGAATGGCCAACGACTCACGCTACGGGCTCGGCGGCACCGTCTGGACCGGGGACGCCGAGCGCGGCCTGCGGGTCGCACGGCGCATCCACACCGGCAGTGTCGGCGTCAACGGCTTCGCCCTCGACCACGGCGCGCCGTTCGGCGGCGTCAAGAACAGCGGAATCGGCCGCGAATTGGGCCCGGAAGGGCTCGCGACCTATCAGCAACTCAAATCCGTCTACCTACCAGCCTGAACGCAGTTCGGAGACCCACCATGAGCACCGTCGACACCTCCGTCCGCCCGTTCCACCCGGTGGAACTGTCCTCCAAATCGTTCTGGGGCCGGACCGCGGCGGAACGGGAGAAGTCCTTCGCCATCCTGCGGGCGCAGGAGCCGGTCAGCTGGCAGCCGCAAGTCGAGGACCCGTGGATGCCCGAGGACATCCCCGGCTACTGGGCCGTGGTTCGGCACGCCGACATCGTCGAGGTCAGCAGGACCAGCGACGTCTTCGTCTCCGGTCTCGGCGTCACCTTCGAGAACCTGCCGCCCGACGTCCTGCGCGGATCGCAGTCGATCCTCGCGATGGACCCGCCGGATCACACCAAGATCCGCAAACTGATCAGCGCGGCGTTCACACCCAAACAGGTGCAGCGCATCGAAGGTCAGATCCGGGCCAACGCGACCGAGATCATCGACGATGTCGCGAGCGCCGGTTCGGCGGAGGTCGTGTCCCAGATCTCCGCGGTACTGCCCATGCGCACCGTCTGCGACATGATCGGCATCGAGCGATCCGAGCAGCCCAAGGTGGCCCAGGCCGCCGAGGTCATCACCGGATGGAACGACCCGGCCGTCCGCGGCGGCCGCGACCGCGGCGAAGCGCTCGCCGAGGTCGGTTGGTACCTGACGAAACTGGGCCGCCGAATCGCCCGTGAACGCCGCGACGAGCCCCGCGGGGACCTGATGTCGGCTCTGGTGCACGCCGAGGTCGACGGACAGCACCTCAACGATGTCGAGATCTCCTCGTTCTTCACCCTGCTCTGCGTCGCCGGTACCGACACGACCCGTCAGACCACTACCCACACCATCAAGGCGTTGACCGATTTCCCGGACCAACGCCGGTGGCTGATGGCGGACTTCGAGGGACGGATCAGGACCGCCATCGAGGAGATGGTGCGGTGGGCTTCGCCGGTGATGACCTTCAAACGCACCTGCGTACGGGACTACGTACTCGGCGGGCAGCAGATCCGGGCGGGTGAGAAGGTCGTCATGTTCTATCCGTCGGGCAACTGGGACACCGAGATGTTCACCGATCCGGATCGGTTCGACCTGTCCCGCGACCCGAACCCGCACGTGGGCTTCGGTGGCGGTGGCGTCCACTTCTGCCTTGGCAACCAAGTAGCCAAGAGCCAGCTCGAAGCGCTGTTCCGGGAGCTGCTGACGCGGATCCCCGATTTCCGGGCCGGCGAGCCGGAGATGCTGGCAGGCAACTTCATCCACGGCATCAAGTCGATGCCGATCACCTTCACACCCGAGAAGTGAGGCTAGAACCGTGAAAAGTTCACCGGCGGCCACCACCATCGGACGGCTCACCGGTCGGCTGGCGGGAAACGGGCCGGAGACGACCACCACCGATCCGGTCACCGGCGCCCCGCTGGCGACCGTGCGCCAGGCAACCGAAGCCGACGTGGCCGAGGCATTCCATCGCGCCCGCAAGGCGCAACTCGCCTGGGCCGACGTACCGGTCGGGCGACGCGCCGAACCGTTTCTCGCGTTGCACGACAATGTCATCAACAATCAGGAACTCATCGGCGTCATCCAGGCCGAGACGGGCAAATCCCGCAACAGCGCGTTCGAGGAGACTCTCGACATCGCCGGGGTAGCTCTGTACTACGGACGCCGCGCGCACCGGTTCCTCGCGCCGCGGCGCCGGGCGGGCGCGATCCCGCTCGCCACCCGGGTCCGCGAACTGCGCCGGCCCAAGGGCGTCGTCGCGATCATCTCGCCCTGGAACTACCCGTTGTCCCTCGGCGCGGGCGATGCGATCCCGGCGCTGCTGGCGGGCAACGCGATCGTGCACAAGCCCGACACGCAGACCGTCTGCACTGCTCTGCTGGCCAGGCAACTGCTGGTCGAAGCCGGACTGCCGGAGGAGTTGTGGCAGATCGTGGTCGGCGAGCCGGAGGTCGTCGGTGACACGCTGATCGACTACGCCGACCACGTCTGCTTCACCGGATCGACGAGTGCCGGTCGCCGGATCGCCGAAGCCGCCGCCGCGCGCCTGATCGGCTGCACGCTCGAACTCGGTGGCAAGAACCCGATGATCGTCCTCGCCGACGCCGACATCGGCAAAGCCGTGACCGGGGCGGTGCGGGCCTGCTTCTCCACCAGCGGCCAGCTGTGCCTGTCCACCGAACGCCTCTACGTCGCCGATGCGATCTACGACGAGTTCGTCTCCGCCTTCGTCGCCAATACCGCGAAGTTGCGGCTCGGCAGCGGCCCGGGCTTCGACTACGACATCGGGACCCTGACGCTCCGACGTCAGTTCGACCGGGTCCACGAGCACGTCGAGGACGCCCGGAACAAAGGTGCCCGTGTCCTCGTCGGCGGGCAGCCCCGGCCGGATCTCGGTCCGCTGTTCTACGAACCCACGGTCCTCACCGGCGTCACCGCGGACATGACCGTCCACCGGACGGAGACATTCGGTCCCGTCGTCTCGCTCTACCGTTTCCGAGACCCCGACGACGCTGTGGCGATGGCCAACGACTCCGAATACGGGCTCAATGCCAGCGTCTGGACCCGCGACGTCGGCCGCGGACGCCGCATCGCCGAGCGAATCCGATGCGGCACGGTGAATATCAACGAGGGCTACGGTGCGGCGTACGCGTCCAACGACGCGCCTATGGGCGGCATGAAAGCTTCCGGGCAAGGTCGCCGCCACAGCGAGCACGGCATCCTCGAGTACACCGAACTGCAGACGGTCGGAAGTCAGCATCTCGTGGGCTTCGATCCCCCGCGGGGTGTATCCGTCGAACGCAACGCCGCCCTGCTCACCGCCACGTACAAGTTGATGAAAGTGCTGCACCTCAAATGACATCCCTCTCCCGCACCGCCGCGGGCGCACGCCCGGACGTAAGCGCCTCCCCCGGCCCGTATTCCGTTCGGGCGCGCACCATGTGCGAAGCCTTCCAGGCCACGGTCGCTCGGAACCCGGACGCCGTCGCGATACGGACCGTCGGCGGAGTCCGCACCTTGACCTTCGCCCAGTGGGGACGGCAGGTCCGCGAGCTGGCCGCGGGGTTCGCCGCGCTCGGTATCGGACCCGGCGACACCGTGGCGTTGGTGCTGACCAACCGGCCGGAGTTCTATCCACTCGATGTGGCCGTCCAGCACCTCGGCGCCACAGCGTTCTCCGTCTACAACACCTCCGCGCCCGATCAGATCGCCTACCTGCTGCGCGACTCCGAGTCGAAGATCGTCGTCTGCGAAAAGCAATACCTGTCCACAGTTGTCATCGCCGCGGCAGGTACCGCCGTACAGCACATCGTGTGCGTCGATGACGCTCCCGAGGGCTGCCTCGATCTCGACGGCGTTGTCGCGGCGGGCGATCCCGCCTTCGATTTCGACAGCGCTTGGCGGGCAGTGGATCCCGATGACGTGCTCACCCTGATCTACACCTCCGGCACCACCGGCGACCCCAAGGGCGTCCAGGTCACCCATGCCAACATGCTCGCCATGGTGCTGGGCGCGGAGAAGCTCTGGCGGTCCGAGCCCGGCGACCGCATCATCTCGTTCCTGCCCTCGGCTCACATCGCCGACCGATTGTCGGCGCTGTACCACCTGATGGTGGTCGGGAACCAGGTCACCACCGTCGCCGACCGCAAGGACATCGCCCGAGCGCTCGTCGACGTGAAACCGACCATTTTCGGTGCCGTTCCGCAGGTCTGGCAGAAGCTCAAAGCCGCGATCGAGGCCAGGTTGGGCGAGGCGACCGGACTCAAAGCGCGTCTGGCCCACTGGGCGGTGGACGTCGGTCGCCGCAAATCCGATCTCGATCTCGACGGCAAGCCGGTACCGGCACTGCTCGGTGTGCAGCACACGGTGGCCGACGCTGTCGTCCTCACCAAACTCCGTCACGCGATCGGCCTCGGTGACCCGAAACTCGCGATCTCCGCCGCCGCGCCGCTGTCGGAAGAGATACTGCGGTTCTTCAACGGACTCGGCATCCCGGTTTCCGATGCGTGGGGCATGTCGGAGTTGTCCGGTGTAGTCACGATGAGCGCCAAGGGCCAGGTACGTCCCGGCACGGTGGGCGCTCCGCTGCATGGCGTCGAGATCCGAATCGCCGACGACGGCGAGATCCTCGTCCGCGGTCCGATGGTGATGAAGGGGTACCTCAACAAGCCCGAACAGACCGCGCAAACGGTGACCGCGGACGGGTGGGTCCACACCGGCGATATCGGGGACCTCGATGACAAGGGCTATCTGCGCATCGTCGATCGCAAGAAGGAACTGATCATCAACGCCGGTGGCAAGAACATGTCGCCCGCGAACATCGAGAACTGGATCAAGGCGTTCTCGCCGCTGATCGGCCAGGCAGTCGCCATCGGTGACAACCGCAAGTACAACGTCGCCCTGATCTCCCTCGACCCGGAATCCAGCATCGCCTACGCGGAAAAACACGACTTGCCCCGGACCGCGAGCGCACTGGCCGCTCATCCCGTGATCATCGACGCGATCGCGCAGGCGGTCGAGCAGGCGAATACGAAGCTCTCCCGCGTCGAGCAGATCAAGAAGTTCCGCATCGTCCCGGACTTCTGGGAGCCCGGCACCGATGTGCTCACCCCGACGATGAAGCTGCGCCGCAAACCGATCCGCGATCGGTACGCCGACCTGATCGACGATCTCTACACCTGATGGGCGCACGATCGGCCCGACGGTAATCGCCTATCTGCCGAGGAGATACAGATGACCCGTACGACAGTGCCCAGCTACTGCCGCATCTGTGAAGCCGGCTGCGGCATTCTCGTCGACGTCGAAGGCGGCCGTGTGCTCGGGATCCGTGGCGATCCCGAGCACCCCTCATCCCGAGGTCTGATGTGCCCCAAGGGATCGCTGATGGCGAAGGTGACCCACGACCCCGAGCGCCTCACCGAGCCCATGCGCGGCGATCGCCACGGCAACTTCGTGCCCGTGACATGGGATGAAGCGCTCGACGACATCGCCGGACGGGTCCAAGCGCTGGTCGCTCGCCACGGACCGAACTCGATCGCGTACTACTCCGGCAATCCGGCCGGGTTCAGTATGGCCGGGCACATGTGGTCGAAGATGTTTCTCGAGCACCTGGGATCGAAGGGCTCCTACAGCGCTGCCCCGCAGGACACCTCGTCACGCTGGGCAGCATCCCACTTCCTGTACGGCAACAGCCACGAGACTCCCCTGCCCGACCTCGACCACACCGACTTCTTCCTCTGCTTCGGAGCCAACCCGCTGGTCAGTCACGGGTCGCTGATGTCCAGCGGCCGAATCCGTGAGCAGCTCGCCGAGATCGTCGAACGCGGTGGCCGGGTCGTCGTCGTCGACCCGGCCAGGACCAAGACCGCGCAGATCTACGAGCACGTCTCGCTCTCGCCGAGCAGTGATCCGCTGGTGATCGCGGCGATGCTGCACGTGATATTCGCCGAGAACCTCATCGCCGCTTCGGTTTCCGAACACGCTGTCGGACTCGCCGCACTCGCCGCGGCGGTCGCGCCCGCTTCACCGGAAGCGGTGGCCGGTCGCACCGAGGTGGACCCGGACGCAGTACGTTCACTCGCCCGCGACTTCGCCACCGCGCGCACCGCGTGCGCCTACGGCCGGCTCGGTCTGTGCCGCGGCGAGTACCCCACACTCGCCAACTACTTGCTCGACGCACTCAACGTCGTGACCGGCAATCTGGACCGCCGCGGCGGAGCGGTGTTCGGTCACGGCTTGATCGACTTCCCAGCGATCAACGCCAAGGTCGGACGTAGTTCGTACGCCGGCGAAACGACGCGGGTCGCGAATCTGCCGATCGTCGGCGGACGCAAACCCTGGGTACTGGCCGAAGAGATCCTCACTCCCGGACCCGACCGAGTCCGTGGGGTATTCCTGGTGGCGGGCAACCCGGTGTCGTCGACCCCCGACGCAGGTCGCCTCCTGCAGGCGTTCGATCAGCTCGACCTGCTGTTCTCGGTGGACTTCTACATCACCGAATCCAACGAGCGTGCCGACTACGTGCTACCGGCGCCGACCTTCCTCGAGCGTGCCGACGTACTGCTGAATTTCGGCGGGGGAATGACCCGCCCCTGGACGCAATGGACCGAACCGGTCATTCCACGCATCGGCGATACCCGCGAGGAGACCGAGATTTTCGCGGAACTCATGCGCCGGACCGGCGCTCCGGAGGGGCCCGGACCGTGGGAGCTGATCGACCAGATGGTCCGCAGCGGCGAACGCGGCGCCGCCGAGAACTGGACACTGGACCGCATCAAACGGCACCGGCACGGTGTCGAATTGGGCGGTGAGGTCCCCACCGGCGTGCTCGCCGAGCGGATCGCGCTCTACACCCACGGTGCGCGCGACAAGGTCGATCTGGGCGCGGCGGAGGTACTCGATCAGCTCGCCGAATTCCTCGATCGCCCGCCGCTGCCGCCCGGCATGCTGAGATTGATCAGCCGCCGTCATCTCCGCAGCATGAATTCCTGGATGCACAACGCACGGCCTGCCCGCATCGGCGGTGGCCCGACCCTCCATCTGCACCCCGCCGATGCGGCGGAGCGAGGCATCGCCGACGGTGACACCGTGGTCCTGTCCTCGGACATCCGCGCGGCCGAGGTGATCGTCACCGTCACCGACACGGTACGGCCGGGAACAGTCAGCTACCCCCACGGTTGGGGGCATTCGGGCAGATGGTCGAACGCCGTCGCGCACGGCGGAATCAACATCAACACGCTGATCCCGAACGATCACGCCGCGAAGGACCGCCTCTCGGGAATGTCGTTCCTGGACGGCGTTCCCGTCACCGTGACGGCGAAGTCACGAGCCCGCTGAGCGTCGGCCCACCTTGCCGAACACTTCGGCAGCCGAGGCACAGTGACCTCGGCCGCCGACACGCGTGCACGCCGGCTACTGCGAAGGGCCACCCAGCTCGTCGCCGGCCACGGCGGCCATCTGCTCAGCATCGACCAGTTTCACGCGCGGCCGGTGGGAGGCCTGTCCCAGCGCCCGTTCGTATCGGTCCAACCGCAGCCATCCCGCGTAACCGAACGCGTTCGGACGGCGAGCGGCGACCAGATCGTCCAGTTTCTCGGCGCCGAGGGCCGGTTCGCGTAGCCGGCCGGTGGCGTGGTCGGCAAGCAATGCCTCGACGGTTTCGTGCGCGCACCTCTTGTTGGTGCCGATCACGCCGGATGGCCCGCGCTTGATCCAACCCGCGACATAGGCCCCGACAACAGGTTCGCCGGTAGCGGGGTCGAGGACGCGACCGGCCCGGTGCGGCAACCGACCGGCCGCATCGTCGAACGGTAGGCCCGGGACCGGCCGTCCGCGATACCCGGTCGAACGTAGTACGAGCCCGCAGGTGAGCTCCTCGAACTGCCCTGTGGGTATCGCCTCGGGACGGCCGGTCCCGGATACATCCATCAACTCGTTCACCCCCACACGCAGGGCACGCACCTTCTCCTGCCCAAGAATTTCCACCGGAGAACGCAAGTAGCGCAGAACGATGCGGCGATTGTGGCGCGGACGCCGTGCCGCGAAACGCTGGACCACCGATACCTTGTAGCGCGCGATCTCGCCATCCGGGCCCGACGGCAGGTCGGTGACCTCGTCCGGCCGGGCCTCGGCAGGGTCGACGACCACGTCCGCGTTTCGCAAGTGGCCCAACGCCATCAGCTCCGGGGTCGTGTACGCCGCCTGAGCAGGACCTCGACGACCGAGCACGACGACCTCGCGGATCCGGCCTGCGCCCAGTTGCGCCAACGCGTGGTCGGCGATGTCGGTCCGGGCGAGATCCGCGGGGTCGGCGACCAGAATCCGCGCGATGTCCAGCGCGACATTGCCGTTGCCGATCACCACGGCTCGTTCGCAGGACAGATCGAAGGTGCGCTCACGGGCGTCGGGAGAGCCGTTGTACCAGGCGACGAACTCTGCGGCCGAATGACTGCCGGGCAGATCCTCGCCACGGATACCCAGCCGCTGGTCTGCCGAAGCCCCCACCGCGTAGATCACCGCATGGTGGTGGTTGGACAACTCTTCGTGTGTGATGTCGCGTCCCACTTCGACACCGAGGTGGAAGGTGAACTCCGGACGGGCCGCAGTGCGCTCGAAAAGCTGAATCACCTCTTTGGTCTCCGGATGGTCCGGCGCCACCCCCGCCCGGACCAGGCCCCACGGCGTGGGCAGCCGCTCGAACATGGTGACCCTCGCGCCGGGATGGCGGGCCAGCACCTCCGCAGCGGCGTAGCAGCCGGACGGTCCCGAGCCCACGATCGCGACTCGCAACAGCGTGGTGGTGGTGATCACCGGCTCGGGCGCGACCTCCTCGGCAAGTCGCATTCGGCCCGGCACCAGAGACGACGGCGCTCGCCGGCTTTCCTGTCCGGGCCCGGCATCGAAGTACCGGGCATTCAGGCCGGCGAATTCGCGCGTCCGCGAGGTCAACTCGTCATCCGGCACGATCGCGCCGACCGGACACGCCTCGATGCAGGCTCCGCAGTCGACACACAGCTCGGGATCGATGTACAGCATCTCCGCCCGCGCGTAATCGGGTTCGTCCGGGCCCGGATGGATGCAGTTCGCAGGGCATACCGCGACGCAGGTTGCGTCGTTACAGCAGGGCTGGGTGATCACATGGGCCACAACTGCGCTCCTTTGCAGCACTTCAGGAACCCAAGGAACCCGAATGCTCGTGGCGGCCGAACTCCACAGAAACAGCGGCGAAGCGGGAACCGGGCACCTCGCAGTACCGATCACTGCGCCAATTGCAGTGCGACGACACAGCTGCCGGGTGTGTTGATCCCGCCTCGTCCACGACGGCGCCGTTGCCGCCTCCTGGCTACCGGCAGAACACCCGCACCATAACATAGTGTCCGTTATTGTCCGGATCGCGGGTGACGCACACACGTGCACGATTGCCCATCCGGCGTCACGAAGACGATGGGCGCGCCGATCTCCACTGCCCCAAAATGCGCGCTGTCTGCGGAATTTCGTCGACTCGGCGGGACCGGGCCACCGCACGACGCGGAGCCTTCGATTCTTCGGACTCCGCCGCGGCTGCCAACGCCGGCTCGCCTCTACCGCGACGCACGCTGCCGGCGGATCGGGATGCGGGAGTGCCACAAGGGCACTCGGAGCAAGAGCCCACGACATATTGACCTGTGCCGCCGACCACCAGTGTCTCAAAATGAGATCTGACTCACAGCGAAGGCGCGTAACGTGGGTTCACGGCGATGAAACTAAGGAAACTCGATGATGAGCGACGACTACGCCGGTGTACGGCTCCTGCAGGCACGAGATCAATTCCTGAGCTCGGGGGCGGTCGACGGCAAGCTGATCTCCGACACTGTCCGCGACTCCTGGCAGCGTTCTCGTGAGCTCCGGATCCACCCCGACCGTGTGGACCTGCCTTTCGTCCGGGAGCCGGACCTGGAGTCCCCCTTGGTCACCGCGGCCTCGCCGGTCATCCATCGTTTGGCCGATACGCTCGCGCCCCAGACCGTCAGTGTCATTCTCACCTCGGCCGACGGACTGGTCCTCGACCGTGTCGCCGCCGACCCCAGCATCCGCCGCACCCTGGACGCAGTGCAACTGGCTTGCGGCTACAGCTACGCGGAGAAGTTCGTCGGCACCAATGGCATCGGCACGGCGGCGGAGACCGGGCGACCGACCTTCATCCGCGGCGGGGAGCACTACCTCGGCGCCCTCGGACAGCTCACCTGTGCCGGTGCCCCGATCCGTGACCCACTCTCGGGGCGCATCGTCGGCATCCTGGATCTGACTTGCTGGGCACAGCAGTCGGATCCGCTGCTGGTCGCATTGGCCAAGACAGCGGGCGCGCAGATCGAGGATCGTCTGCGCGCCCACACCACCGAGAGCGAAGCCGCGCTGCTGGAGACCTATCTGCGGCAATGTCGCCGCTACCCCACCGGCGTCCTCGCTGTCGGAGACGACATCGTGTTGATGAACCGATATCTGCGTCAACAGCTGGACGCCCTGGATCAACACGCCATCCTCGAACACGCAGCCGATCTCCAGCGCTCGCTGGCGACCACGACGAGCGCCGTGCTGCCGAGTGGAATGTTCGCCAAAGTGACTGTCGCGGAACGGATCAGGCTGCGAAGTGGCCGAACCGACATCGTCACCCACATCACCCTGACCGAGAGCGCCACCAGCAGCCCCCGTCTCATGCCTCGTTCCCCGACGATCCCCGGCCTGGCGGGTAGGAGCACCTCGTGGCGGCGAAGCTGCCAGCAGGTCGAACGCTGCTGCTCCGATCGCAATTGGGTGGTCCTCGACGGCGAACCCGGTTCGGGCCGCGCCAAACTCGCGGAGATGGTCGCCCATCACGTGCGCCCGGACAAAACAGTTCGAGTGCTGCGCACCGGTCGGCACCTCGACGCCGAGGATGTTCTCGCCGCGCTCGAAGCCGAAGTCGCCAAAGACGACTTCGACATCGTTCTCGCCGATGTCGACAAACTGCCCGGCGAGGTCATCGAACCGATATCCGCCGTTCTACAGTCTTGCGCGGGCCGCGGCTGGATCGCGGCCACGATGAGCTCGATGAACCAATCCCCTGATGTGGAAGCTCAGGTGCTCCCACTGTTCATGCACACCGTGCCGGTGCCCGCGCTCCGTCACCGCATCGAAGACCTCGACGACCTGGTACCCCACCTGCTCCGAGAACTCACCAGGGGCGCCGACATCGAGCTTTCCCCCCTGACGCACCGGCAGTTGTCGAAATTGCCGTGGCCCGGAAACGTCGCACAGCTTCGCCAGGTCCTCATCGACACGCTGACCCGGCAACGCTCCGGCGTCATCATGCCCGACAAACTCCCACCCGAGTGTCATTCCGTCGCTCGACGCACCCTCACGTCGATGGAAGCTCTCGAACGCGACGCGATAGTGCGCCGCCTCCACGATCACAACGGTGACAAACAAGCCGCCGCGGCCGACCTCGGCATCTCACGTGCCACGATGTATCGCAAGATCAGGCAATTCGGAATCGGCATGGAATGCCACTGACCTTTCCCGAACCGTAGTGCGGCGGGGCCGGGTGGTGCACGCGCAGAGTGCTGGTGCACCATGATCCGGATGGCGACCACCGCGGCCGGATGCGGGGCCGCCCTTGACGACCCCGCATCCGACGGTGGCAGTAGGCGCCGGTACGTCGGATCTTCGGGTTCCGGTCGCACCCCACCGCGATCGGCCGACCGGCTGGAGATCAGCGACCGATCACATCGCGGAGCGGCTCGTCACGGTATCTCCAGCTCTCCCATACGCGCCCAGTCGGTACCAGGAATCTCGGTATGGATGATGCGCGGTGTCTCGGACAGCGCCGGCCGCATCGCGTCCAAGCCCTTACGGAAATGGTCGGCCTTCACGTGATCCACACCGGCCTGGCTGTCTCGAAAGGCCTCCACCAAGACGTACTCCGCAGGGTCTTCTGTGCTGCGGTTCCATTCGAACCAGAGGTTTCCCGGTTCCGCCCGAGTAGCGGCGGTGAACTCGCTGGTTATGAGCGGCCACTCATCCTGAAATTCTTCGCGCACTGCGAATTTCACCACAATGAAAATCATGATGACCCTATCGATCGTCGGTCGATTTCAGTAGATGTTGGAGGGACGGACCATGCCTTCGGCCAAGTCGCCGAAGCCGGGGGCGATGATGGCGCCGGGATTGCCGACGACCTCCTCCACTATCGCGGTCTCGGTTGTGATGAGCAGGGCCGCAATGGATGCCGCGCTTTCGAAGGCAGCGCGAGTCACTTTGAACGGATCTATCACTCCGTCGTCGAACATGTCGCCGTACGCACCGGTGAGTGCGTTGAAGCCGTGGCCGAGCGGCAGCCCGGCGACCACCTCGACAACTTCGTCGCCGTCGAATCCGGCGTTGATCGCGATCCACCGCAGCGGTTCGGCGAGTGCCCGGCGTACGACGTCGCAGCCGATGGCCTCGTCACCGGGGAGATCGAGATCCGCCAGAATGCGGTGCGACTGGGCCAGGGCGGTGCCGCCGCCGGCGACGATGCCCTCCTCCACCGCGGCGCGCGTCGCCGCCAAGGCATCTTCGACTCGCAGCATCCGTTCCTTGAGTTCGACGCTGGTGGCGCCGCCGACTCGGATGACCGCCACGCGGCCGGTGAGCCGGGCGATGCGCACTTCCAGGCTGTCGCGGTCGGCGTCGATCTTGGCGCGTTCCAGTTGCGCTTCCAGTTGCGCGATGCGGGCGTCGAGCAAGTGCTGATCCCCCCGGCCGCCGACGATGGTCGTCTCGTTCTCCGTCACCGTGATGCGGTCACAGGAACCGAGGTGCGCGAGGGTCACTTCGGACAGTTCGATGCCGGTGTCCTTCGCGATGACATGCCCGCCCAGAGCCACGGCCAGGTCTTCCAGTTCCGCGACACGGCGGTGCCCGAAGCCGGGAGCACGCACGACCACCGATGGCATGGTCTTGTGCATGTTGCCGCCCACGAGCAGTTGCAGCGCCGGCCCGTCGACGTCCTCGGCCAGCACGACCAGCGGCCGGTCGGCCCGCTTGGCCACCTCGATGCTGGGCATGATGTCCTGCACCTGGGTGATCTTCTTGTTGGTCAGCAGAATCAACGGGTTGCTGTGGACCGCTTCCATCCGCTCCGGGTCGGTGACCATATAGCCGGAGGTGTAGCCGTGATCGAACTCGATGCCGTCGACGATGTCGACCGACAATCCGAACGCGTCGCTCTCCTGTGTGCTGACGATTCCGGACTTGCCGACGTACTCGACGGCCCGCGCGACCGCCTGCCCGATGGTCTCGTCGTCACTCGCCGCGAGGGTCGCGATCCGCTGCAGGTCACTGAGACCGCCGACCTCGGCGACCTGCTCACCGAGCGCAGCGATGACCGTGGCCACGGCCCGCTCGATTCCGCGGCGCACCCGCATCGGGTTGGCGCCGGCCTCGACGGCGCGCAGCCCCTCGCGGACCATGGCCTGGGCAAGGACCGTGGCGGTGGTGGTTCCATCGCCCACCACGCCGTTGGTCTTCATCGCCACTTCCTTGACCAGCTGCGCTCCCATGTTGGCGAAGGGCTCGCGCAGCTGTATTTCGCGGGCGATGGTCACGCCGTCATTGGTGATCGTGGGCGGCCCGGTGAGCTTTTCCAGCACCGCGTTGCGGCCCTTGGGGCCGAGGGTTACCTTGACCGCGTCGGCGAGGGCGTTGACGCCCTGCTCCAGCCGGGATCGCGCGTCCTTGTTGTAGCGTAGCTCTTTTGCCATGGCTGGCTTCCTTTCGTGCGTCGTTGCGGAGGAGTCGGCCTAGGGGACGAGAATGGCCCGGCCGCGTACCCGCCCGGCATCGAGATCATCGAGTGCCTGCTGGAAGCCGGTGAGCGGATATTTGGTCGTGTGCAAGGTGACCTTGCCCTGGGCGGCGAGGGTCATGAGCTCCTGCAGGTCGTTGTAGGAGCCGACGAGATTTCCGATGAAGTTGATCTCGGTGGAGATCACGTCGATCGTCGGGACGTCGATGTTCTCGCCGTATCCGACGACGTAGTAATTACCGGCGCGGCGCAGCATCGCGATTCCCTCTCGGGTCGCGCCGCCTTCACCGACGAAGTCGACGACGGCTTCGGCTCCGTGTCCGCCGGTCAGCTCCAGCACCTGCTGGATGTGCGTCCCGTCGGCGACGATGCCGTGATCAGCGCCGATCTGCACCGCGAGCTCGACCGCGGCGGGGTTGCGGTCGAGGACGACCACCGTCACCGCGGAGATCGCTTTGAGAACCTGAATGCCGATGTGACCGAGGCCTCCGGCGCCGATCACCACGCACACATCGCCCGGGCGGGTCGTCTTCGCGACCTTCGCGACCGCGTGGTAGGCCGTCAGGCCCGCGTCGGCGAGCGCCGCGACGTCCGCCGGCTCGAGCGAATCGTCGATCCGGACCACGCTGCGGGCGGTGGTACGCAGATATTCGGCATAGCCACCGTTGACGTCGATGCCCGGGAACTGGCTGTGCTCGCAGTGGACATCGTCGCCGGAGCGGCAGGCGCGACAAAGTCCGCAGGTGATCAGGGGATGCAGGATCACCTTGTCGCCGACGGCGACGTGGGTGACCGCATCGCCGATGGCGTGGACCCATCCAGCGTTCTCGTGGCCGATCGTGTACGGCAGCTCGACACCGCTCTTCTCCTCCCACTGCCCCTCGAGAATGTGCAGATCGGTGCGGCACACGCCGGCGCCGCCGATGCGCACGATCACATCGAGAGACCCCTCAATGGTGGGTTCGGGAATTTCGGTGAGCTGCAGTTTGGTGTGGTAACCCACCACCTGCACGGCCTTCATTGCGGGCTCCTGGTTGTTCGGCGGTTGATGATATGCGGTGTTCCGCCGACGGACTCGCTGTCGGCGTAGCGGGTAGCGAGCAGACCGCGGCAGAAGTGGGCGTTGCCTTCCATCGATATGCGCACCGACTTGGCGAATCGCAGGCGGATCGGTACGGATTCGGGCGGTATGCGCTGCCCTTTGTCGTCGACGAATACCCGGCTGGCCGGGCAGATGCTCAACCCGATGTCCATGCGGCGGCGCAACAGTGCCGCCTTGTCCTTTCCGGGCGGTAGGTCACCGACGGTCAGTTTGTAGATCTCATTGGCGCCCACGCGGCTTCGCTTCAGATACGCCTCGACGCATCGTTCCATCGCCGCGGCATGCGCCTTCACCCGAAAAGTCCTGCGCAATTCGTGCAGGCTCTCCTGCGCCTCGGATCCGAAGGTGCCGACATACCCGGCGTCGGCGGCCAGGCCGGCATTGATCTTGTCACTGTCGTGATGATCGTCGAGCAGCACCCGGACCGTACCGGCTCCCTCGACCAGGCGCAGGGCGTCCAGGGCATCGGAGGCCATCAAGTAGGCGAAATTGGGCGAACAGAAAGCGGTGGGCAGACGCAGGTGAACAGTAACACCGTCGTCGTCGAGGATCAGCGATCGCACAAAGCCCAGATCGGTGATCGCCTCGTCCAACTCGGGGTCCATGACCGTCGAGAGCGCCCCGAGCACGTCCTGTTCCGTGCACACGGCGACGACAGTCATGACGACACTGATTCCCGCGCCCCGGATACGACGTCGTCCTGCCCGGCGCGCAGCTCCACGGGGACGTCGATGTCGTACAGGGCTGCCGCGTTGAGGCCCAGAATCTTCTTCTTCTGCTCGACGGTGATCGGGGCGTACTCGGTGAGGTCGGCCGGGATCTGGAAATCGACGAACTTCTCGATCAGCCACTTCGGCGTCCAGAGCGCGTAGTCGCTGCCGAACAGGATCTTGTCCTCACCGATCCAGTAGAGGAGCTCACCGATGATCTGGGCGAAATACCGGGGCCGCGTGTGGATGAACGGCAATGCCACCGCCAATCCGCCGTAGACGTTCGACTCCTGGGTCGCGATCCAGCAGAAGTCCTCCAACCGGGGCAGGCCGACGTGCTCGACGATGAAACGCAGGTCGAGGTAGTCGGTGGCGACCTTGTCGATATCGGAGACATCGAACGCATCGCGGTCGAGTGGGCGGATCGTCGGGCCCTTGTGGACGTGGATGTTGTTGATGCCCAGCTCGACGCATTCCTCGAGGTAACGCCGCGACCAGGGGTCGTCGAGCTTGTAGCCGCGGGAGTCGCCGTACCATTCGGCGGTGTAGAGCTTGACGCCCTTCAGGTTCATGCGCTCGGCGTCCCTGCGCAGCTGCTCGAGGCCGGCCTGCTCGTGACGCGGGTCGTAGGCGTGGTTGTAGGTCAGCTTGCCGGGGTTCTTGCGCACCAGGGCGAGCGCTTCCTCGGTCTGCCCGAATCCGTTGTGGTAGAAGTCGCTCAGCAGCGTGGCTTGAAAAATCGCGTGGTCGACATATCCCTCCACGAACAGATCCCGCTCGAAGCGGTCGCTGCCGTAGTAGGTGTAGGTGTCGTAGTCCCACAGGTATTCCTCGGGGCTGAGGTTCTTGTGGTAGTCGTAGAAGCAGTCGATGAACTGCTTGCCGTGCACGTTCTTGTGATTCGACTCGCGGCCGTCCCAGATGTGGACGTGGCCGTCCACGACGAAGTACTTGTCGCCATTTTTCTCGTACATGCTGAATAACTCCGATATTCGGGCTGTGGGATGGTGCGGCGCCGTCGCGCACGACTGGTTGCGCGACGGCGCCGGCACGCGGTTACTGCAGGGTGCTGATTCAGTGCGCGGTGAGGTCGAATCCGATGTATTCGGCGGCGTCCTCGGGGCTGGCGAAAAGCAGGGTCTTCTCGTCGAGGTGGACCATGCGCCCGTAGTGCGTGGAGCTGATCTCCTCGAAGGTGGAACCGTCGAACTCTTCGCCCAGAGCGTCGCTGAGTTCGGCGTAGTCGAAATCGAGCAGGCGCTGGCCGTCGACGCGGATCATCGACGGATACTCGGTCAGCTCGACGCCTTCCTTCGCGCCCATCACCCCCGCGACGACGCGTCCGATCGGGGTGTTCATCAGGGTGACGCCACACATGTTCGAGAACTCGGTGGACGATCCGAATTGCATGCTGCTCACTTGTCCAACTCCTTGGGGATATCCAGCCCGAGGTCCTCGAGCAGGGAACCGAACTTCTCCTTGGCGGTTTCGAGGCTGGTCGCGAAGGTGACCGCCTTGTCGGCCGGCTGCGACCAGATCGGCTGCAGCGCCCGAGCGGCGTCGAGGCACCGCGGCACCCAGGTCTCGAGCCAGCTGCCGAACAGCTGCTTGTTCGACGCGCCGTACTCGGGATCCCGAGTGAGCAGGCGGAACAGATTGCGGGTGTAGGCCAGGTCGCGGTCGTAGTCGTGCTCACCGGTGCCCACGATCGTGGGCGTGATGTAGTCGCCGTTCCCGGCGGCGATCTGCATGACCAGTTCGCTGCGGAACAGCGAGCCGACCAGTTGCTCGAAAACGATGTTCGAGGCGAACAGCAGTTCACACCAGTCCGGCACCGCGGTCAGCCGCTCGACCACCTCGCGGGTGGGTTGCCACTCGGGCGCGGACTGCCAGACCTGCTTGTGCACGGTGCCGTCGAAGTCCTCGGTGGCTTCGGACAGATCCAGGTTGAACAACGCCAGGTCCTGCGCGAACCGCAGCTTGTGGGCGGCGTTCACCGCGACGGCGGTGTTGATCATGTTCGTCGGGCAGGAACGCTGGACGGAAGTGAACACGTGCAGCGCAAGACCGTTTTCCGCGTGCATCCACGCGCCCAGGTTGCGGGCGATGAACGTGAGCCACGGGGTGTTCCACGCGTCGTAGACGCGAGCGCGCTTGGCGTTCGACAGGCACAGGTCGACCTGGTGGACCACCTTGGAGTTGTTGCGGTAGATCGTCTGATCCCACTCCTCGTTCGGGTCGAGGAAGGCATGCCAGTTCGACGACTTCGCGACCGTCCACTCTTTCGGGTATCCGCCCGGGCCGTCCGCGAAGCCGTAGATCCAGCCCTGGGTCAGGTGACGCTCAGGATCCGGCTGCACGTCGACGGTCACGTCCTCGTACATCGTCGAGCGCAGTTTGGCCGGCTTGTAATAGTTGTAGGTGCGGCTTCGGGAGCTGGGGAAATCCAGCGCTCCCGCCTCGGAGTCGGTGAATTCGATAGTGGGAAAGCTGCGTTGCTTGTTCCCGCTGAGTGCGCTCATCTCGTTTCTCTGTTCTTGTCGGTGCCGGAGAACGGCAGTTCCTGCGGTTACTGGTCGAAGGCCGGACTGGTGAACTTGTCGTAGAAGACCTGGTCTTTCGGGGTGTTGTTCGCCTCGAGCAGTTCCAGAGCCGCGTCGACCATCGGCGGCGGTCCGCAAAGATAGACCTCGGCTCTGCCGATGCCCGGTTCGCGGCGAGCGACCACGTCGGTGACATTTCCGCCCTCGGCAACGATGGATCCCGGGATCGACGCCGGGTCCATGGATTCCGAGAGACACACGACGAACTCGAATTCGGCCAGGGTCGCGCCCAGTTCGAGGATTTCATCGAGATAGAACAGGTCCTGCGGGGTGCGGGCCCCGTAGTAGAAATGCACCTGCCGGGTACTGCCCGTCTCGCTCATGTGCCGTAGCAATGAGAGAATCGGAGCCATCCCCGCTCCGCCGCCGATGAAGATCAGCGGCAGGACGTGACCCTCCTTGAGGGTGAAAGAGCCGTACGGACCGGTCAAACCGATCTCGTCGCCCACCGAGATCCCGTCCTCGAGCAACCCGGCGAACTTACCGCCCGGATATTTCTTGATGAGGAATTCGACCTCCCGCGGTGTCGACTGCGTCGTCGCCATCGAGAAGGACCGATGTTCCTCGGTTCCGGGGATACGCAGGTCGGAGTACTGGCCCGGTTTGAACTCGTAGGCCGCCGGTTCGACGATCCCCAACCGCAACGACACGATGTCCTTGGTCATCGGCTCGATCGCCACCACCTGTGCACGCACGTCCTGGATGGCGATACCGCTGAGCAGTTCGTCCTCGTCGAAATTGAGCAATTCGATTGTGCATTCGCTGAAAGCGTGTGCCCGGCAGAGCAATACGAATCCCTCCTCGACCTCGGCGTCATTGCACGCGAAAGTCGAGTAGTTCTCCATCTGGATTTCGCCGTCGAGGACATAGGACTTGCACGCCGAGCACCGCCCCTCACGGCAGCCGTGCATCAGGTGAATCCCCTGTCTGAACGCGGCATCGAGGATCTTCTCCTCTTCGTCGACTTCCATTTCGATGTCGACGGGCTCGAATTTGATGCGGTGCTTGTCGCCCACGGGTGCCTCTCCTGGACTATGGAACTGGTGTCAGGCAGTGGGTGGCACCGGGCTGGACACCGGTGCCACCCACCGTCCCGGGGTCAGGCCGAGACTCCGCCGGCGCGGTAGGCGGCGACATGCGCCTCGCGTTCGTCGTCGGACATCTGGTTCAAGAGCACGTTCGGGCTCTGGAACGTGTTGCCACGCACGTCGTCGAGGGTCCACAGCTTCTTCGGGTCGTCCAGATTCAGATGCGGCTGGCCCACAAGGGTTTTGCCGTCGTCGCGGACGTACCCGAGATCGGAGACGATGTCGGCGAGGTCCTTGTCGTGGTGCAGGGTCTCCCACTCCCGGAATCCCGTGAGCCGGCCCATGTTCGGGGTCGGACGGCCTTCGTACTCGCCGCGGAATGCGACGGCGTCGGTCCAGTGGCAGGTTTCCGAGCAGTAGGTCCGCCACTGGCCATCGACCTTGTCGACAACCAAGTCCTCACGAATGAGCGCAGGCACCATGCAGGTCCAGCACCGGTGCGGGTACTGGTAGCCGACCTCCTCGAACGCGATCGGCTTGTTCCGGCCGGGGTAGGCGAGCCGGTTGTACTCCTCCCACCACTTGCCGTACTTCGAGTACCAGCCCGGGTACTTGTGCTCGAACCACTCGAAGTCCTTGTCGGTCATCGCGTCGATCCGCCAGTAGTTCACCGGCCAACCGGTGGCGAAGAACCGGCCCACCTCATGGACATAACCCTTGTCGACGATGCGCTTCCACGCTTCCTCGACCAGGTCGTGCGGAATCGTCAGACCGTACTTCTCGAGCGGGATCAGGTAGCTGCGGTAGTAGTCGTCGTAGATCCACCGCCGCCACATCTCGGCGTAGCTCTCCCGATCCTTGCGGCGGTCCTTCGTGCCGTACTCGATGAAGGTGCCGATCGCGGCGTCGACGACACAGTGGTTGTTCCACCACGCGTACCGCAGGTCGCGTTCCAGCAGCGGGCGGTTGCGTTCGTCGGCAAGCGCCATCAGCAGGATCGAGTAACCGTTGGAGATGTGCCGGGACTCGTCGGACTGCACCGAGTGGAAGACGGTCGGCAGCAGGTAATCGCCATTCGCTGCCGCCTCGTCGGGCATGGCCACGAAAAGGGTGTTCGTGAAGGCCGTTTCCGCGACGACGGTCAGGTAGATGTTGGCGGCCGTGATCGCGTCGCCGGTGATGAACCCTTCACCGAACTGCCGGCCGATGGTGCCCGCGTAGTTGTTCGCGAACGCCTTCTCGGTCATGTCGAACCCGGCGGGGTCGATGTAGTTGTTCATGTACAGCTTCTTGAGGTTCATCTGAATCGTCGAATGACGGACCTCATCGATCATCTGCACCGCCAGCCCGTTGTGGATCTCCGGGTTGGGCACGGCATCGATGGCCATCGGCATCGCCCGTGCGGCCGAGATCTCCGGGAAGGGAATGATCGACAGGAACAACTTCTGCCATTCGAGCCACCGCTGCTGCACCTGCCGGAACATGTTGCCGCGGATCGCGCCGTCCATGGCGCCGTACACGCGGTTGTCCTTCTCCTCCTCCATGGGGAAGTAGGACCGCATGATCTGCTTGAGCGGGTCCTTCTTCGGCGCCTTCTCGAAGGTGTAGTCGGTCCCGAATCGCGTAGCCGGCGTCGCGAATGTCGGTTCCCATGCCAACTCGGTGATTTTCGCGTGCGCCTTCGTCAGGCTTTGCCTACTCAATGTTCGCCTCCTGGATCGACAGCCGCCCGGTGGGGCAGCTGTGGGGCCGTTCCCTGATCCATTTGAGCTTGTGATCCACATCTCGCGCGTCTCAATCTGAGACGAGCATCACACCCTTGCGAGCAGCGCGAACCCTGGCTGCGGCGAGCCCGAGACAGCCGCACAAAGTCGCCCCGGGCGTAACCGCGGCTCGTCGCCGACAGCGCCGGACCGGTCCGGAATCAGCGTTCACCGCATCGAGGTTCGATGCCTGCCCTCGACAGCGCCGAGGACCGCGGCCAGTTCGCGGCGGTTGCCGACGCCGAGGCGGGTGTAAGCGCGCAGAAGCCGCCCCTCGACGGTACGCACAGACAGATGCAGCTCAGCCGCGATCTCCTTGTTCGAGCGGCCCGCGGCAGCAAGCATCGCGGCATCACGCTCGCCGCGGGTCAGTACCGCCGGTGACCGGACCTGCAACAGCGCGGGTGTCCGGACACCGGCACAGCGTTGTGCCAGTTCGCGGGCGTGCCGTTCGGCCGCGGCGACGCGGCGCCGGTCACTGCTCGCGCGCACGGCGACAGCTGCGTCCGCGGCGGCCTCGGCCGCGAGCAGATCGGCGGCCATGCTCTCGAAGGCCTCACTCGCCTCGAGGAGCGCTCCGGCATCCTTGCGCGCCAGGGCTCGCGCGTGAGCGGCTCGGGCCTGGACGAGATCCCCTTCGATGCGTTCGGCTTCCAGATCGAGCGCGGCCCGCACCTCCCGGGCGCAACCCAAGCGGGCGAGCCCGTGCAGCGCGCTCGCCCGGCCGACGAAGTCCCCGATGACCTCCGCTTTCGTGGCAGCTTGCTGCAGCAGATTTCGGCCAAGGGGCAGATCTCCGCCTGCCACCGCAGTCCACGCTCGCGCCTGTAGTGGATCAACCCCCATGAAATGATCCGAGGTATCGAGTGCGTCGAGTTCACGCAGGACCGCCGACGCCTCGTCGGCGCGGCCCCCCAGGGCCAGCGCTTCGGCCAGGTAGGGCAGGACGAACGCCATGAATTGGGGGCGTCCGAGTTCGTGGAACAAAGCCACGGCTTCCCGGCCGTGCCGTTCGGATGCGGCGATATCGCCCTGCTCACCGACGACGCCGGCGTAGAACCAGGCGAACCAGGCCTGGGCCTCGGCGCAGTGGTCGCGCAACGCCTGACCGTACTGCTCGGCGGCCAGCACATGGGCTTGCTCGAACCTACCGCTCCAGGAAAGCACCTCGCACCGGAAGAACAAATGCGTCCACGGGTACCAATCGAGCGGCTCCTCGGTGCGGCGATGAGCCATGCGGCCGCGCACGGTCGCGTCCAGGCCGGCCTGGATGCGGCCGAGGCGACCGAAGGTGAAAGAAGCGACCTGCGCGGCCCAGGCAAGCGTGTTGCCGTCCGCGCGATCCAGAAGTGGCGCGGCGACTTCCGCTCCTGCCCTCGGGCCCTCGACCGAGAAGACCAGGGCCGAGCGCCTGGCTTGGATCCGGTCGCGCCAGATCGAATCGGCCGAGGCGGCTTCGGCCTCTCGGGCGAGGGTTATGCCCTCGGCCGGACGCCCCAGATAGAAGGCCACGTTGTCGATTCGGCTGAGGGCAACCGCCGCGCGTTGCGCGTCGTTGTCCACCCGCGCGGCCAGTTCCGCGAACTGGCGTTCGGCGTCTTCGCCATGCCCTTGCAGGCTTGCCAGTTGCGCGGCCAGTAGTTCTGCCGGAAAGCCTGCGTCGCGGGATCGGGCAGCCGCGGTGAGCCGCTCGGCGAGGGCGAAGTCGTAGCGCCAGCGGGCCGCCCGTGCCGCGGCAAGCATCTGCTCCGCCGTCCCGCCTCCGCCTTCGAGCCGCCAGATCGCGATCCGCAGCGAGTCCTCTCGGCGGTTCGACCCGGACTGCTCGGCCACATCGGCCAACGAACGAGCCAGGAGCCGACGCCGCAACCCGGCCATCTGACCGCGCACCACCTCGCCGTACAGCGGGTGCGCGAACCTGATCACGCAGTCTTGCCCCTCCATGGCGGTGACCAGGAATTTCTTACGCTCGAGTTGCTCGGCCACCAACGGATCGCCCAATTCGATCAACTCGTCGATGCCGAGGGGCTCGCCGACCGCCACCAGTTCGAGCAGGGACAATTCATCGGCGGTCATCGCGCTCAGCCTTGCTCCGATCAATTCGGCCAGGCGCTCGGAGATCCCCGGTTCGCCCCGCAGGCGCCAGATTCCCCCATCGTCGCGCAGTGCGCCTCGATCGAGTGCGGCGATCACGAGTTCGCGCAGAAAGAGAACGTTGCCGTCGGAACGTTCGGCGAATTGAGCGACCGCGCCCGGGTCCACCGGGCCCGCCAGCACCGCGCGGAGCAGTTCCGCGATCCCGCGGGCGCTGATTCCCTCGATCTCCCGCCGTTGCGCCGATCCGTCCTTCCACAGGGCCGTGATCGTGTCGCGAAGCTCCTCTCCGGTCCGCAATGTCGCCACCACCGACGCGGCCCGGCGCACCACGAGCTGGTGCACCAGCGTCGCCGAGACCTGGTCGAGAAGGTGCGCGTCGTCGACGAAGACCACCAGGCGCTGCGGCGCTGCTCGTTCCACCAGCCGCGCGGCGGTGCGGCGAATGAGTTCGGCCACGGCGTCGACCCGTGTGGTGACCTCCGAGTCGGCGGGCGGCAGCATGGAAGCGAAGGCACCCAGGGGCAGGTTCGAGGCCGCACCCAACCCGGTGACCCACACGGTAGCCAGCCCCGCCCGCTCGCATCGCCGGCGAATTTCCGACGACAGCCGGGTCTTACCCACTCCGGCCTGCCCCGCCAATATCAGTGACCCACCACGCCGAACGATCACATCGGCGCACTCCCCGATCTCCCGTTCTCGCTCGACAAGTGGCCATTCGATACCGACGCTGGCATCCATGAAATCTCTCCCGGTGTCGATCCGCTCCGCCGTTGGGGCATCGAGACAGTGCACACCCTCCAGCGGGATCTGAAGGGTGTGCCGGAAAGATCCATCCTAGGTCACGATTACGCCGGGCGGGGCCGCCCCGGCAGGTCTACATCGGTGCCGGTGTGCGGGCTCTGAAACGCCGTCAGACGGCGAGGAAGATCGACTTCAGCTGATGGTAGGCCGCGAGCCCCTCCGGGCCGAGTTCACGCCCGAGGCCACTCGCCTTGATACCACCGAAAGGGGCGCCGTAGTCGAGGTTGTAGAAGTTGACCCCGACGGTTCCCGATTCGACTCGGCGCGCGATATCCAGGCCCTTGTCGCCGTCCGAGGTCCAGATCGTGCCGCCGAGGCCGTACTCGGAATCGTTCGCGATCGCCACGGCTTCGTCGACATCCCGGTACGGAATCACAGCCAGGACGGGTCCGAAGATCTCCTCCCGCGCGATACGTGAATCGTTGCTGACGTTGCCGAACACGGTGGGGGCGACGAACCAACCCTTCTCGATGTCGGGACGCTTTCCGCCGGTGGCCAGAACCGCTTCGCTGTCCTTGCCGAGCTGGATATATGCCTCGATGCGGTCGCGCTGCCGAGCGCTGACGACCGGGCCCACACCCGTCGCGGGGTCGAGCGGATCACCGATCGTGAGACCGGCCGCAAGTGCTGCCACGGCTTCGAGCATCTCGTCATGCCGGGTGTGCGGAACCAGGATGCGTGTGGACAGGAAGCAGATCTGCCCGTTGCTGAGCAGCGAGCTCGTGGCCAGACCTGCCATGGTCTGCGCCAGGTCGGCGTCATCGAGAACGATCGCGGCCGATTTGCCCCCCAGCTCGAGACTGACCGGGCGCATGAGTCTCCCGCAGATCTCGCTGATTTTTCGGCCTGCCGCTGTGGATCCGGTGAAGGCGACCTTGTCCACACCGGGGTGGGACACGAGGTACTCACCGACCTCGGCATCGCCGGTGACCACGTTCAGCACGCCGGCCGGCAGACCCGCGCGATCGGCGGCCGCCGCAAGTTCGAAGGCGTCCAGCGAGGTCTCCGGCGACGGCTTGATCACGATGGCGCATCCCGCGACCAGGGCGGGAGCCAGTTTGGTCATCGTCAGAAACTGCGGCGCGTTCCACGGGACGACCGCGGCCACGACCCCGATCGGATCACGTCTGACAACGGTGGTCCCCGTGCCGTCCGCTCTCGGCCGCCGCTGCTCGAGCGGGGTCTCCCGGCCGAGAGCGATGTAATACCTCAACAGGCCTACGACACCTTCGCCTTCTGCCCAGTTCGACACCCCGATCGGCATTCCGTTCTGGATCGTGGTCACAACGGCACGTTGCGCAGAGGTCTTCTCGAGTTCGTCGGCGAGCCGGGCGAGCAGGTCCAAGCGCTCCTCGGGCGAGATCCCGGCCCAGTCGGGCGAGCGAAGCGCGATCCGCGCCGCCGAAACCGCGCCATCGACGTCCGCCGGCGCGGCGAAGGTCACCGTAGCGATGGTTCGCTCATCGATCGGCGATACCACGTCGGTCGATCGCCGACCCGATGCCGCGTGCCAGGCGCCGCCGAAATAGAGCTGATTGTTGGTGAATTCCATCGACTTCCCATCTGTCATCGGATTTGTGCCGTCAGAGCTGAACCGGACGCCGCATCGTTGTCTCCAGATCCGCCTCGTGCTCGCGAATCGCGCCGTTCACTTCGTCGTCGGCGGCGATGGCCTTCTCGTCGTCCACCGCGAGTGCGCTGTTGATTTCCCGCAAGGCGGACATCGCCTTGCGCTCGTCGTCGCGGGACAGCCGTCGAGTGACGACTTCCTTCAGGTTCACCACCGCGGAGGCCGCCTTGACGACATGCTTGAACCTGGTGTCGGGAATCCCCATCCGTTCACAGAACTCGTCGCTGGTGAGGTGGCGCAGCAGTCCGTAGCTCATCACGAGCTTCTGCCGTTGCGTCATGGTGCCGATCAGCCACAGCGGCAACGGCTGATACCCGTCGGTGGTGCTGGTCGAGTACTTGATGAGCGAATGCAGCAGAATCCTGCACGCCTCGTCCGGTTCCCGCTCGACCGCGACGACGATCTCGTTCTTCGCGAGCGAATCCGCCTGGTCCACGTGGTTCAGTTCCTCCGGCACGCCCATGACGTACGCGATGTAGCGCCACAAGGCGAAGATGTCTTCCTTCTCCCTCTCGGTGTAGCGAATACCGAGCAATTCGAGCGCGCTCACCAAGTTCGCACAGAACACTTTGCTGGTGGTGAAGAACAAGTCGGTGTTGGTAATGGGAAGCCCCCACTCGTTCCACTGCCACTTGGGCGACCGCGAGACACCGAAGCGGACAGCGCAGTGCACCAGACGCACCCGCACCGAGTACTTGAACCCCTGGCCCGCACGGCGCATCCCGTCGGGAGTGGTGACGGCGGCGACCCAGCGCAGCGTCTCGGCCATGCGTTGGCCGGCCCGATCCTCCTCGATCAGCAGCCGGGTGAAGTTGAGCGCTTTGGTGCCGCCGTAGCTGCTGAAGCCGAAGCCGATCGAGGAATAGCCCAGGCAGATCGGCACGAAGCGACCCGCGCGCCAGATCGCGATCGCCCCGCAGCGGAGCTGGTCCCAGTCGACCCACTCCGGCACCGTGTCGAGCTGCTCGAACAGGCGCACGAGTTCTGCGGGCGCGTTCTCGACGGCGTCGATACCCTCGTCCAGCGCCTGAGCCAGCATCTTGTGACCCCGGATCTTCAGGGGCCGCAGAGCGAGCCAGGCGTCGTAGGCCAGCTCGTCACCCAACAGCATGTGGTCCACGAACGTCTGCGCCAGCCGCGGATCGAGCCGCTGCTTCACGCCGTCCAGATCGACCACCCGGCCCAGCTCGTGGGCGGCCACCAGAGTATCCGGGGTATCGGCGGGCTTGCGCCGCCGATCGGCGACGGTGCGTGCAGCGGCGTCCATCAACTTCCTCCGAGATCTTCAGTTCGGACCCGAGGTCCGACCGGCTGGTTCTGGTGTGACCCAGTACACAGCTGCGGCTTCGTCGCGTCTGGCGTAGTGACTACGCATCCTTCGAAGCGCGCCACGCGATCGACCTCTGCGCCATCTGCACGGCTCCCGGCCAGGCGGCATGAGGGATCGTCGCCGGTGAGACCGCGAACCGCGTGGACGACACCGTGAACGGTCGAGTGCGGCAAGTTGCGTAGTCACTACGCCAGACAGTGCCCTCGGTCACGCTTCATTCTCGACGGGCACATGCTCTGCGAAACGGATGAGGAAGACTGCGTGTTTCTGACCGAAGGTTTGCACCGAGCCGTACAACTGCGACCCGAACTTCCCGCGACGATCCATCGGGGCCGTGTCCGCACATGGGCGCAGAGCGCCGCTCGGATAGCTCGCTTGGCCGCTGCGCTCCGGTCGATCGGCGTCCGCCGCGGCGACCGGGTCGCGATGCTCGCGTCGAACTCGGATCGCTATCACGAATACCTGTTCGCCGTTCCCTGGGCCGACGCTGTTCTCAATCCGGTGAACACGCGCTGGAGCTCGGCTGAGATCGCCTACTCGCTCGCGGACTCGGGAACACGCGTACTCGTCGTCGACGACGCGTTCGCCTCCACGGTCCCGGCCCTGCGTGAGAGGTACGACGAACTCGGCACCGTCATCTATGCCGGGGAAGGCCCTGCGCCGGAGGAGATGATCTCGTTCGAAGACCTCATCGAGGCTCATCCGCCGATCGAGGATGCCCGCCGCGGCGACGACGAGATCGCGGGAATCTTCTACACAGGTGGCACGACCGGCGCCCCCAAGGGGGTGATGCTCAGTCACGCCAACCTCGTTGTGTCGTCGCGTGGTTTTATCGCATCCGGAGACACGATGACACCGGGTGGGCGGCTGCTGCACACGGCGCCGATGTTCCACCTTGCCGACATCGGGGCGTGGATGTCGCGCAACGCGGTCGGCGGTACCCATGTCACGGAGCCGGTGTTCGAGCCCGAAGCCGTGGTGGAGGCCATCAGTCGATACGAGGTCACGGATCTGTTGCTCGTGCCGACGATGCTGCAGATGCTGGTGGATCACCCTGCCGCGGCACCAACTGCGCTGGCGTCGGTCCGGCACCTCATCTACGGCGCGTCACCCATCTCGGAGGCTTTGCTCGATCGTGTCGAACGAGCGATGCCGGCGGCGAGACTGATCCAGGCCTACGGAATGACCGAACTCGCCCCGGTAGCGACCGTACTGGACGGTGACGACCACGCCGATCCCACTCTGCGCCGATCGGCCGGAAAGCCCGCACCGCACGTCCGGCTGCGCATCGTCGACGCGCATGGAGAAGAACTACAGCGTGGTGAGATCGGCGAGATCGTCGTGCGGGGCGGCAATGTGATGCTCGGATACTGGAACAAGCCGGAGGAAACGGCGGCGGCACTGCGCGATGGTTGGATGCACACCGGCGACGGTGGCTATATCGATGACCGCGGCTATGTCTTCATCGTCGACCGGCTGAAGGACATGATCGTGTCGGGTGGGGAGAACGTGTACTCCGCCGAGGTCGAGAACGCCCTCGCCGGCCACCCGTCGGTCGTGGCGTGTGCTGTGGTCGGGATACCCGACAGCGACTGGGGTGAACGCGTTCATGCCTTCGTTGTCCGCGCCGAGGGAACGAATGTCACCGCCGAGGAGCTGCGCTCGCACTGCAAATCCGAAATCGCGGGCTACAAAGCCCCCCGCAGTGTCGAGTTCGTCGAACAACTACCGCTGTCGGGTGCAGGAAAGGTTCTCAAGCGTGAGCTGCGGGCCAAGTACTGGCCCGCCGATGATCGAGCGGTGCACTGAGGGCAGCAGCCGCCGCGGCGACTGCTCGAGAACGCGTCACAATCCGATCAGGCGTGGATGCCGACCACACGGAGGGCGAATTCGCTGTACTGCCAGACGACGGCGTCTTCGCTGTGATCGCCGCCCTCTCGATACCAGGCCGAGACTCCCATACCGAGGTCGAGAATGGCGTAGGAAGCCAGGCGAACCGAGGAGACCGAGAAGGCTCCCGCCTCCACACCGGTTCGGATGAGGTCGCGGAAGCCCGTTTCGTAGTCGCTACGCAGCTGGAGGACTCGGCTGCGGTGGGGCTCGACGAGACTTCGTATCTCACGATTACCGACGAAAGCTTCCAGTCGGTGGCGGGCGTGGTAGCGGACGTGGGCCTCGGTGGCGCGGCGGAGCCGTTCGACGGGATCGACACTGCCCGCGACTGCTGTGCGGTGCCCTGCGATCAACTGCTCCATGGTGGCGATCATGATGTCGGCCAGCAATTCCTGTTTGGACCCCACGTGCTTGTACAGACTAGGGCCGCGGATGCCGATCGCCGCGCCGATGTCGGCCATGGTGGTGGCTTCGTAACCCTTGACCGCGAATAGCTCCAATGCCGCGTCGCGGATGCGCTCGCTCTGGTGCACGCCACCTCCCGTCCTATCGCCTAATGAACTATAGCTTCACCGCGACCCAGTTGACTGCGAAGACAGGCGAACAGTAGGTTTGAGGCTAATGGACATTAGCCAATGATTGGATGGATATGCTCACGGACCTCGTGCGCGGCACCGATCTCACCGTTCCCGAGCGAACCGCAGCTCTCGTCGGCGACGTGGTGATCCCTGGGGAAGAACGGCAGCGGAACGCCGCCAAGGAAGCGGGAGTATTCGCGCCGCCCGTCCCACGCGAGTGCGGCGGGCACGGGCTGGGCATGCCGGCGCGTACGACGGCGTCGGAGAAGGCCGGACACTCGGCACCCGGGCTGCTCCCGGCGAACTCGGCCGCGCCCGACGGTGCCACCATGCACCCGCGGTGGTCGACCGCCCGGCGTGCGCTGCGCCGCCTGAACGCGGAGAGCGCGAGATGAGCTCCGGTCCGGATGGGCTGGATATGCCGGCACTGGAGCGATTCTTCACCGAGCAGGTCCCCGGGTTCGCTGGTGGACTCAGCGCGACACTGGTGCAGGGTGGCCGCTCCAACCTCACGTTCTTGCTCACGGACGGCTCCCGCCGCTGGGTGCTGCGGCGTCCGCCGCTGGGCGGACTCACGCCCTCCGCGCATGACATGGGCCGCGAGTATCGGGTCGTCGCCGCGCTCACCGACTCCTGCGTGCCGGTCGCCCGAGCGGTAGCGCTGGCCGGGCCCGACGTGCTCGGCGCCCCCTTCTCGGTGGTCGAGTATGTCGAAGGCCGCGTGGTCCGTACCCAGGCACAGTTGCATGCGATGCCCCCGGCCGACATCGAGCGCTGCGCGCACGGGGTGGTCGACGTACTCGCCCGACTGCACCACATCGATCCCCGAGCGGTGGGCCTGGAGGATTTCGGGCGCCCACAGGGCTACCTGGAGCGGCAAGTGCGGCGCTGGCACGACCAGTGGCTCCGGGTCCGAACCCGACCGCTCGCCGATATCGAAAACCTGCATCGGGCCCTCGCCCGGAGCTGCCCCCCGGAGAGCGGCGTGTCGATCGTGCACGGCGACTACCGCATCGACAACGTCATCCTTCAGCACGACGATCCCGCCGTGGTACGTGCCGTGGTGGATTGGGAAATGGCAACGCTCGGTGATCCACTGGCCGACCTCGGCCTGCACCTGGTCTACGCCGACCCCGCATTCGCACCCGTCCTGGCCGGAGATGCCGCATGCACCAGCGACCGCCTGCCCGCCCCCGCGGCGATCGCCCAGCGGTACGGGCACACCAGTGGCCGAGACCTTCCTGACCTGCGTTTCTACCTCGGTCTGGGGTATTTCAAGATCGCCGTCATCGCCGAGGGCATCCATGCGCGCCACCAGCAAGGCCACACCCGCGGCGAGGGCTTCGACCAGGTCGGCGACGCCGTCGCCCCGCTCGCTGCCGCCGGATTGCGAGCGCTGTCGAAAGGACTGTAGAGCGTGACCACCTCGCCGCCCGGCGCACCACCCGAAGCGACGGCCGTGCGGCGACGAACGGCCGCGTGGCGGCCCGCTGCAGTTCGGGCCGCCACGCGCTGATGGGCGGTGCCGGTCGCCCTCGGGCGACCGGTCTTTCGGCTACGCGCTGGGAAGCGCGCCGTCGTCGTGGACCAGGCGGCCGCCGACGTGGGTGCGCAACACGCGAGTCGCCGGGAGCGCGTCGATGTCGCAGGTGATCGGATTGCGGTCGACGATGGCGAGGTCGGCGTGGTTGCCGGGGGCGAGCGTGCCGATGCCTTCCCATCCGAGCAGCCGCGCGCCGTTCGCGGTCCACATCGCGAACGCCTCGGCGCGCGAGATGACCTGTGCGGGGCCCGCGTTGGTGCGTCCGCTCGACATCCGGTGGGTGACGGCGATCTGCATCTGCTCGAACGGGTTGGTGGGGCCCCAGTCCATGCCCGCGGCGGTGGACAGTCCGGCGTCGAGGTGAACGCGGAAGGTGTTGAGCAGCTTCAGCGCCTCGGGGCCGAACCGTTCGGCGATTATGTCCCCCTTGCCGAAGGTGAAGCTCGAGCTGACGGTCAGGTCGAAGCCCAGCTCGGCGAATCGCTTCGACTGGCCCGGCCGGGTCATCTCGGCGTGCTGGATGATGCCGTTGAGGCGGTCCAGGCCGTGCTTACGGATCGCCTCTTCCGCCAGCGCGATGGCCTCATCGTGCTCGTCAGGGGTGATCGAGACGACGTTGAGACGCAGCCCGTGCTCGGCGCAGAAGTCGAAGGCCAGCCGCATGTTCTCTTCGCTGATCGCGCGGTGCCCATGGGTGATGTTGCCGTACGGGTCCAGGTAGCCCTCGTGCGACAGGACATTGCCGCTGTAACACGTGCCGTAGGTGCACGCCGTGACACCGTCGACGCGCACCCAGTCGTCGTCGAGCGTCCGCATCGCCAATGCCGCCTCGAGCAGTGCGCGTGCTTCCTCGACCGACTTGGGCCGGTCTCCGGGCAGTGCCGTGCCCTGGAGCTCCGGGGCTGCCTGGACGCGCAGGTTCAGCAGACCCTGAGCGCGGAGACCGCGGTAGACCTCGATCTGCGGGATCTCGATGGCATGGCCCTCGTACACCGTGGTGATACCCATGGCGTTGTATCCCCGGACAGCCTTCAGCAGAGCGTCGACGACCAGGTCGCGCTGGATCAATTCGGGCATCTGCTCCCGCAGGCTGTTGAAGAACGGGTCCTGGTTGTAGTAGCTGGTGACACTGCCACGCAGGATGCCGGTGGGGCGGCCCTCATCGTCCTTTTCGATCCACACGTTGTTCACGCGGTCGGGAGTGGAGGCGGAAATGCCCAACTTGGCCAGGGCCGCGGAGTTCATCGCCACCACGTTCGGCAGCACGGGGGCAACCGCCTGGATCAAGACCGGGTGGTCCGCGGTGGCCCGGTCGAGAACATGCCGGTCGGGCAATGCCCCTTCGGCAAGGTCACGCCAGGAGCGCCGGTGGAAGTAGTGGTACTCGCCCACCGGAGTGGTCAGGATCCACTCTCCGGCAGGCACCTCCTGGGCCTTCTTTTGAATCGCCGCAACGATATCGGCGTGGTTTCGCGCCTCCGTGATTTCCACGAGCGGGGCCCGCATCGCGGAGAAGTGCATCAAGTGCGGGTGGGTGTCGATCAGACCGGGAATGACCGTGGCGCCGTCCAAACTCTGACGCTGCACTCCAGGGCCGGCGGCGCTCAGGATCTCGGCGTTCGAACCGACCGCGGCGACGCGGCCACCGCGGATGAGGATGGCCTCCGCGGCCGCACCTGCGGAATCGACCACCACCTCGCCATCCGTGTAGACGATATCCGATTGTCCGGTCTGTGATACGTCGCTCATTTCGTTCTCCTGCCGACGAACGTGGTTGAAAAATTCCCGAAATTCGGGCTCACCGCATATATGCCGGGCAACTCCGAAGGGAATCGATGAGGAGCCCGACACCATGCGTTCGGCAGTTTATTCGAGAAAACTGATCCGTAGCCGATCCGTACGTGTGTCCATTCTCGCCATTGACAGGCCCTATGGTGCGTGAACAGAGCAATCCCACATCCGCAGCGCCACCACTTGACATCCCGCGAAGAATGCTAACCGCAAGGTATGGCGCGGGGTCGTGGTACACACCTGGCGAAGAATTTCAAATCGGCAGCGCGAAGGCTCTTCCCGATTTTCCGGTGTTCATTGCAATTGAATAATTTCCGCGGCCGGATCCAAATCCCGAATTTGTCATAATTATTGAATAAATTACGACTTCCACTGTGCTACCGAATTGCGGTTCACCAGACCCGCGATCCCCGTCTGCCTGCGGCGCGCACCAGAACACGATTCCCGCCGGCCTGCACCTGCGGGGATCCATCGGCCGACCGGCTGCACCGCGCTCCGGTGCGCCGGCCCGAGGCAACGGCGCACCGGGTCGCGGCGGCAGCGCCGGCGTCAATCGGCGGCGCGATCCTTCCGGCTTCGGAAGGCATGCCGCGCCACTGTCAGCTTCATCATCTCGGTGGTGCCCTCGGCCACCTGTCCGATTCGGGCCTCGTAGTACAGCTGAGCCAGGCGGCTTTCCTTCACCATTCCGAGGCCACCGTAGATTTGCATTGCTCGATCGATGACCCGGGCAGCCACTATGGGAGCTCGGCATTTGACCATCGCGACCTCTCGACGCGCGTCCAGCCCCTCATCCAGCATCCATGCGGCCTGGTAGACCAGGAGCCGCAGTTGCTCGATGTCGATCTCCGAATCCGCGATCATCCATTGAACGGCCTGCCGATCGGCGAGTGGTCGACCGAATGTCGAACGCTTACTCGCGTATTCCACCGCCTTGTCCTGCGCCCACTGCGCGGCACCGACGAGCCGGGCACCGATCACACACCGGTTGCGGTTGAGCTGGTCCATCATGTGACGGAATCCGAGGCCTTCGGCGCCGAGCATGTTCTCGGCGGGAACCACGCAGTCGGTGTACCGATAGTCGCAGGAGCGGCCGAGATATCCGCTGCCGATGGTGTCGAACTCCTGGACGACCGACACCCCGGGATGGGGATAGTCGACGAGGAACATGCTGATCCCGTTGTGGCCCTTGGCCGGATCGGTCACGGCATAGCAAAGCAGGTAATCGGGCGTCACCGCCGGATGGAAAGGCGGCGGCGCCCATCGTTTCGTGCCGTTGATGATGTAGTTGTCGCCGTCCCGAACGGCAGTCGTGGTGATTCCGGCGGCGTCGGACCCGGTACCCGGCTCGGAGATGTGGATGTGGAAGAACCTGTCGTCACGCAGGATCGGGTAGAGGTACTTCTCCTTCTGCCATTCCGGCGCGTCATACAGCGCGGGATTGGGCTCGAGCAGACCCGACCAGGTCGTGAGCCCGCCGTGGAGCACCGGAGACTTCAGGATCTCCTCGTAGACAACGCACTTGGCGACTGTGCCGTATCCGTGCCCACCGGCTTGCTTCGGTACCGAGATTCCGCGCAGTCCGTACTCGCGGAATTTGGCGACGACAGTCATCACGAGGTCGGGATCCACGTCGTAGTCGTCCGGAGCCCACTTGTGCTCCAATGGATCACAGACTTCTCTGATGAATTCCCGTACCCGTTCTCTGATCGCTTCCTGTTCGGCACTCAGCGTGAATTGCACTTTCTTCCTCCTGAATCAACGAAGAGCCGGTCTCGATTCCGCAGAGCTAGCCGATCATGCGATCTGTCCCTTGCCAGTACCGCGCCTTCACGGCCTTCTTGTCGATCTTCCCGACCGGCGTACGGGGTAGATCGGCCACCACTTCGACGTATTTGGGCGCGTGAATGGAGCCTTTGCGCTGCTTGACCAGATCGATGAGCTGCCGGCCGTCGACCTGCGCTCCCGGGCGCGGAACGACCAACGCGGTCACCGCTTCGCCCCACTTCTCGTGCGGGACACCGATAACCGCGACCATCGCCACATCCGCGTGCTCGGACAGAATGTCCTCGACCTCACGCGGGAAGACGTTGAACCCTCCGCTGACGATCATGTCCTTCTTCCGATCGAGGATGTAGAGGTAGCCGCGGTCGTCGGCACGCGCGATGTCCCCGGTGTGCAGCCAACCACCGGCCAGAGCCTCAGCTGTCTGTTCGGGCCGACGCCAGTACTCCGACAGCACTTGCGGCGCACGGACACAGATCTCGCCGGGCTCGCCCGGTGCCACTTCTCGCAGATCCTCGCCGAGCAGACGGACTGTGCAGCCAATGGCGGGGTAACCGCAGGACGCCAGGAGTTCGGGTCGGCCGAGATCATGATCCTCCCGGGGAAGAACGGAAATCGGATAGCACTCCGTCTGGCCGTAGAGCTGGGCGAAAACCGGCCCGAACCGGTCGATCGCCTCGGCGAGCCGGCCGGGTGCGATCGGCGACGCGCCGTACAGCAGCAGTTCGAGCGAGGACGTGTCGGTGCTGGACAGCGCCGGATGGTCGAGCAGGGTGTAGATCATCGTCGGGACGAACAGCGCGAAGTTGATGCGCTCACGTTCGATGGTGGACAGCACCTGCTCGGGGTCGAATTTCCGGGCGAGATGGACGGTGCCGCCCAGCGTCAGGGTGGGAATGATCTTGATACCGGCCACATGGCTGATGGGCCCGACGGCCAAATAGTTCGGTCGCACCGGAAGATGGAAGTTGACGATGGTCGATGACGCGTAGTGCGCCATTTCACGGTGATAGCGCAATACGCCCTTGGGTCGCCCGCTGGTGCCGCCGGTGTAGGCCAAGGTGGCGGGATCATCGAACCGGGAGAGCGACGACGGTGTGGCGGCTCCCGCCGCCTGCGCGACCGCATGCAGATTGCGACCGATGACCGCCGGTCCGAGCGCGAAGGTCACCTGAAGGGATGCCGCGGCCGCGTCGAGTTCGGCTCCCCGGTCGGCGAACGTGTCGGTGTCGACCACCAGCACGCTCGCCGCACAGTCGTCGAGCTGCACGAGGTGGTCGGCGAGCGAGCCCTGCGGATGCAACCACGTCGTGTTCAAGCGGCTCATCAGCGCCGCCGCGTACACACACCAGGCATCGGCGCGATTCGCGCTCAGCATGGCTACGGTGCTGCCCACGGGCAGATCCAGCTCCAACAGAACTCGCTGCGCACGGCCGATGAGATCGAGCGCGGCACGATACGTCATCGCTCCGCCGTCCCAGGCGAAGGCGGTGCGGTCCGGGTAGCGCGCAAGAGCACTCAGGATCTGGTCACCGAGGCCGGGAGACTCGTTCAACGTCACTTCATCAGCTCCATTCGACTGGCCGAATCGGCCCGTAGGCAGGGACAGGGGGGCGCATGTGATCGGCTACGGCGTCGCGGATCGCAGGCACCGCAACGGCGGAATCGGACTCAATCCCGCGGCGTCAGTACGAGGCATCCGATCGAGCGACGATCTCGGATCCGGCCGAGCGCGGAGCGCACCTGGGTCAGTGGCCACAGCGTGTAGTGCGGCGGGCGTAGTCGGCCGGAGGCCAGCTGCCGAAGCACCTGCGCCGAGAGTTCGCCCGCGGTGGCCGGCTCGGAGGCGGCGAAATCTCCCCAATCGATGCCGATGACCGCCCGATTGCGCAGCAGGACCCGATTGGCGGCGATCGCAGGCATGTCACCGGAGGCGAAGCCCACGATGCCGTACCGGCCGCCGGAGTTCAGGCAGCGGAGCAAGGTGGCACCGACAGCGCCGCCGACCGGGTCGATCACCACGTCGACTCCCCCGCCGGTGATCCGAGCGAGGTCATTTCGCACCGTCGCGTAGCCGATGACCTCCTCGGCGCCCGATTCCATCGCGGCCTGCCGCTTCGCGGGTGTCGACGCGATGCCGATCACGCGCGCCCTCTGCGACCGCACGAGTGCCACCGCCGCCAGGCCGATCGCTCCCCCCGCTCCTGCGACTGCCACCCATTCCCCCGGGGCTGGCGGGATGCGCCGGGTCAATGCGAAATGCATTGTCGTGTAGGTCTGGAGTGCCGCGACCGCGGTCGGGGCATCGCAACCGGGCGGAAGAGGTCGCACGTGGTCGCTGGGGACTGCGATATGCGTGGTCCAGCCGCCCAGCGCGGGCAGGTTGGCGAACACCGGGGTGCCGATGTCGAGATCGCCGGCCTCCGTTCCGACGGCCGCGATTCGACCGGCCACCACGAAGCCCGGAGTAAAGGGTAACGAGGGGCGGATCTGATACCGGCCCGCCACGATGAGCCCATCGACGAAGCCGACCCCGGCCGCGTCCACTTCGATGAGAATCCGCCCTGCTCCGGGGATCGGCAGCGCGCCTTCGACGATGTCGAGATCGGCGATGTCACCGAACCGGTGGCACAGCACCGAGCGGCGGCTCGGGTTCAGGCTGTTCGTACTCACTGGCAAGAAGGCTTTCTGCGTAAGAGCGACGGCTGGATCAAGGAGCGGCGGTCCGAACCTCGTCTCCTTCGAGCCCTCCGCCGCCATTCGTCATCACCGCTGGGGGCGACAAGCAGACCGGAGAAAACCGATGGCGGGGGATTCGCAGCTATCGGCCACTGTGTGTCGACCACCACACTATTTGTCAGAACCCTGACAGTCAAGGAGGCGGAAAAGCCGCAGATTCCAGTAAATATCGAGTAAACTCAGTCAGAATCCCGGTTCAGACTTGTTCGACCCTTGACACGTTTGCCGTCGCGCAGAACAACGCGGGAAGCTCAGATGCGCGTGCTGAACGGCCTCGAGCACACCCGACCTCGCCCGCCTCCAGCGTCCGAGCCGGCCACGCGCGATATCACTTCGACCCTGGGCCCGTATCGGGCCGCGGCTCGCCCGGCGCGATGATCCTCACGCCGCTCGCGACACCATCGGCCTGCGACGGGCCGGCCATCGGCCCGGCCGGCTGTCACCGCGGCACTGCGCGCCTTCGCGATCAGCAACGGCGCGCTCAGCCTCGGCCTGTTGCGCCCTGGTGCCTGCGGCCGGGTTGGCCGGGAGCCTGTCGCATGGGTTCTTCTACCGCACGACCGGTGCGGCCTTCGCGGTGGCCGTTCCGATCGGCACCGCCCGCCTCTGCGGATCTCCGCATTCGGAGGAGTTCTCCGACCGCGTCCACGGCTGGTGCGCCGACCTGCTCCAGGCCCGGAACCTCTTACTCCGACGACGACTCGCTGCGGGCGCCCTGTCGACCGGACGCCGCACGGCTCGGCACATCCTGACCGACCAGGGTGTTGAGCAGGTGCAGCAACTCACCGAGCTGATCATCACGCAACACATCGGTCCAGGCGGTCAGCCGATCCGCCTGGATCGCCACCGCCCGCTCCAGAATCGACAACCCCGCCGGCAACAACTCCACCACCAGCTGACGTCGATCGTTATCGGCAACCCGGCGAGCAACCAGTTCCTGACGCTCGAGCGTCGTCAGCGCACTGGACACACTGGCCCGCGACGTCCCCGACAACCGCGTCAACTCGTGCTGCGGCGTCCCACCGAACGCCCACAACACATTCAGAATCCGGAAACCGGCCCAGGTGATCCCCAACGGCCGATGCACCGAACGCTCGAAATCTTGGGACAGCCGGGCCTCCAGACGGGTCAGTACCGCCACCGTCTCCATCGCGTCCAACACCCGCGGATCCGTCGTGCCCAGCTCACGATGACGCTGACGTAACGACTCCGACAGCGCCCGACTCCGCACCCGACGCAACGAACCCTCACCCGCCATCCACCACACCACCTTCGAACCACTCCGCCGCCGGCAGCGAAAGACGCGCCGCCGAGCCGCTGCTGATCGTTCGACTTCTGACGCTACTGCACGGCGAGCGCAGCCGGTGACAACGACAGTCGGTGACCGACCGGCGCCGAGATGCCCACGGCGGCATCACCCATCGGCGAGATTGCGCACGCAGAGTTCGAGCGCAGTTCGCAGGGCGGCGACCGATGGCCTGTCGAGGCCGTCGAGCATCTTCTTCTCGACGGCCTCGGCCGCCTCTTCGCACCGGACCAGAGCGCCACGCCCCTTGTCGGTGAGGTAGTTGCACAGGATTCGCTGGTTGTCCGGCCGTGGACGACGCTCGACGTAACCGGAGCGCGCGAAGGCCGCCACCATCACCTGCATCGACTGTGCCGTGACGAACGCGCGCCTGGCCAGCTGCGCCGATGACATGCCCGGATGCCGGCCCAGGATGCTCAACGCCGCGTACTGAGGCGTGGTGAGACCGTGTTCGCGCAATGCGTCGTCCAGATCGCGACGAACCGCAGACTCGAGGCGCTTCACCAGATAGGTCACGCGCGCACCCCGGGTAGCGGGAGCGCCGACTTCGCTCTGTGCATTCGAGTCTCCGTTCACAATTGACAGGTTATCAGAGTGACTGATAAGTTCGAATATCAGAAAATCTTATATGAAGCTGCCGCACCGGTGTCCACCGGAGACGGCCACCCACCTCAGGGAGATCGCATGACCAACGACACCGATACCGAACCGTGGGGCAACACGGTTGCCGTCGAGTTCGACGAGCACCGCATCGCCTGGGTCAGCCTGAATAGGCCCGACAAGCGCAATGCCATGAACCCCACGCTCAACCGGGAAATGTTCGCCACGCTGGATCGCCTCGAGGACGACGAGCGGTGCGCAGTGGTCGTCCTCACCGGTGCCGGAGAGGCGTTCTCCGCGGGCATGGACCTGAAAGAGTACTTCCGTGAGACCGACGGAAAGCCGCGGTCGGTGCAGCACCGGGTGCGTGGCGAAGGCACCAACTGGCAGTTCCGCAAGCTGTACAACTACACCAAGCCGACCATCGCGATGGTCAACGGCTGGTGCTTCGGCGGTGCCTTCGTCCCGCTGGTGTCCTGCGATCTGGCGATCGCGGCCGAGGACGCGACTTTCGGGCTCTCGGAAGTCAACTGGGGCGTCACGCCGGGCAACCTGGTGACCCGGGCTCTCGCGGAGACCATCCCCACCCGCGACGCGATGTACCACATCATGACCGGAGAACCGTTCGACGGGCGCCGCGCTGCCGAGATGCGGCTGGTCAACGAAGCCGTGCCCGCCGACCAGCTGCGTGCCCGGACGGTCGAGCTCGCCCTCAAACTGACCTCACTGAGCCAGTGGGTGGTCCGTTGCACCAAGATCGGCTTCCGGCACTCGCGCTTGATGTCGTGGGAAGCGGCGGAGGACTTCCTCTACGCCAAGCACGATCAGGCGATCCTGTTCGACTCCGATGCCCGGGAGCAGGGCATGACCCAATTCCTCGACACGAAAACCTACCGCCCCGGCCTGGAGACCTACTCGCGCTCGGAAGAGGAAGCACGCCGATGACCACCACGGCCCACGCCACCACCGTCAACCTGCACATCGGCGGCACAGCGATCGCCCCGGAAGACGGCACCTTCTTCACCAAGACCCAACGCCTGACCGGGGAGGAGATCTCCCGGGTGGCGGCAGCCAAAGCCGCCGATTCGGTACGCGCCGCGACCGCCGCGGCCGAAGCAGCCCCGGCGTGGTCCGCGTTGGCCCCGGCCGCCCGGCGGGCGGTCCTGGAACGCGCCGCCGCGCTTCTCGAGGAGCGCAGCGCGGACATCGCCGCGACCATGGGTCGAGAGATGGGCGCGGCAGCCGCGTGGTGCGGTTTCAACGTGGCGCTCGGCGCCGAGATGTTGCGCGAGGCGGCAGCGCAGGTGTACGCGACGGTCGGACAGGTGATTCCGTCGAACGTGCCGGGACTGACCGCCCTGGCGGAGCGCAAGCCCCTCGGCGTCGTGGTCGGGATCGCACCGTGGAACGCCCCGATCATCCTCGGCGTCCGCGCGATCGCGATGCCGCTGGCCCTCGGCAATACCGTCGTGCTCAAAGCGGCCGAAGAGACCCCTGCCACGCACGCTGCGATCGTGCAGTGCCTGGTCGACGCGGGCGCCCCGGCGGGTGCGGTCAACCTGATCACCAATGCCCCCGCCGACGCCGCCGAGGTGGTCGAGGCCCTGATCGCGCACCCGGCGGTCCGCAGCGTCAACTTCACCGGCTCCACCCGGGTAGGGCGCCGGATCGGTGAGCTGGCGGGCCGCCACCTCACCCGCTCGGTTCTGGAACTGGGTGGCAAGGCCCCGTTCGTCGTACTGGCCGATGCCGACCTCGACGAGGCCGCCGCAGCCGCCTCGTTCGGCGCCTTCATGAACCAGGGCCAGATCTGCATGTCCACCGAACGGATCATCGTCGACCGGTCCGTGGCCGAACCGTTCGCCGCCAAGCTCGCCGAGCGCGCCGGCGCCCTGGTGGTCGGCGACCCGCAGGAGCCGGGCACCCAACTCGGCCCGTTGGTCCACGAAGCCGCAGTCGCCCACGTCCACGCCCTGGTGCAAGACGCGGTCGCGCACGGCGCGGCGGTTCGCACCGGCGGCGAACCCGACGGACTGTTCTACCCGCCGACCGTCCTCACCGGGGTTACGGCCGATGCGCGGATCTACTCCGAGGAGAGCTTCGGTCCGCTGGCACCGATCATCGTCGTCGACGGCGTCGACGAAGCCGTCCGAGTGGCCAACGACTCCGAGTACGGGCTGTCCGCGGCAGTGTTCACCTCCGATGTCGATCTCGGGCTGCGGGTGGCTCGCCGGATCGAGTCCGGCATCTGCCACATCAACGGAGCAACCGTGCACGACGAGGCGCAGATGCCGTTCGGCGGGGCCAAAGCCAGTGGTTACGGGCGGTTCGGGTCGCAGGCCGCGATCGAGGAATTCACCGAGCTGCGCTGGGTCACCATCTCCTCCGAGCACCGGCACTACCCCATCTGAGCGACAACTGCGATGACACGGAGCCTGGAATGACACACAGCACTGCGCCCGTGCAGGGCGAAACGGACGACCCGTTCGCGTCGCTGGTGCCCCGCTACGGGGAACTCGTCGAGCGGCGTGCCGAACGCCAGCCGACGCGCACGGCGATCGTGCACGAGGGCAGGCACTGGTCCTATGGGCAGCTGCGGGAGCGCATCCTCGCGACGGCTCAGTTCCTGGTCCGGCGCGGCGTCGGCCCGGGCGACCGTGTGGTGTGTTTCGCGGAGAACCGCCCCGAGCTGCTGGTGGCGCTGTATGCCTGCTCGCGTATCGGGGCGGTATTCGCCCCGGTGGGGATCGCCTCCACCGTCGAGGAACTCACCCATGTCCTCGACGACCTGGACCCACGGGTGCTGCTGGTCTCCGGCGAAACCGCCGAACGGCTGGCCGCACAGGCCGGCCCGGCGGTCACGCAGTATTTGCTCGCTCCGAGCAGCGGCACGGTGCTGGATGCGCTCCCGGAGGCGGCCACCTTCCCCGTGGAGGCCGCTCACCGGCCTGATCCCGCGGATCCCGTGCTGATCGTCTACACCTCGGGCACCTCGGGGCGGCCGAAGGGAGTGGTGCTCAGTCACCGGGCGCTGTGGTTCAACAGCCTCAACACCCTGCTGGGGCTCGATGTGGTCTCCGACGACGTCACCTTGGTGAACACGCCGCTGTCCCACACGGCCGCGCTGAACACGCTGGCGATCACCACCCTGCACAAAGGGGGCACCGTGGTGCTGGATCGAGGCTTCGAGGCGCGTCGCTGCCTCGAGCAGATCCGGCGCCACCGGGTGACCACCATGTTCGCGGTGCCTTCGATGCTGGCCCTGATGTCCCAGGCGGAAGGATTCGACGACGCCGACCTGTCGAGCCTGCGATGGATTCTGGCCGGCGGAGCGCCGACGCCCCCGGCGCTGGTGGCCGAATGGTCCGAGCGCGGAGTGCCGGTACTCGCGAGCTTCGGCATGACCGAGGCCGGCCCGTCGGTCAGCTTCCGGCGCACGGACGATGCCTCCGGCAAATCCGGGTCGTCGGGTCCCCCGGCGCTGCTGACCGATGTCCGGATCGTGTCCGCGGAGGGGACAGACTGCGCCCCGGGCACGGTCGGCAACGTGCGGGTTCGTGGCCCGCACCTGGCATCCGGCTACTGGCGCAACCCCGAAGCGACCAGCGCCACCTTCCAGAGCGGGTGGCTGGATACCGGCGACCGCGGTTACCTCGACGAAGATGGGGATCTGTGCATCACCGGGCGGTCGAAGGACACGATCATCACCGGTGGCGAGAACGTCGACCCGGCAGAGGTCGAGCACCTGATCGCCCAGTATCCGGGTGTCCGGGATGTGGCTGTGGTGGGCCGGCCCCACCCGGTCTGGGGGGAGATCATCACCGCCGTGCTAGTCGCCGATGTCGAGGTCACCGTCGAGGATCTGCAGGAATTTCTGCGGCCGCACCTGGCCAAGTTCAAGATTCCGCGCGTGGTCGAGACCCGGTCCGCGCTGCCGCGCAGCGCGGTGGGCAAGTTGCTGCGGCGGGCGCTGACGGAGCCGTCGGTGCATACGCCATGAGTCCACCCGGGCCGGGCGAGCAAGGTCATTCCCGCTGCCTCCGCGGGAATCCCGCCCGCTCCGGTCCGGGTGCCCGAAGAACACCCTCGCTCCCGGGTTCGTTCCGGTCCCGGGGCACCCCCGAGAAAGCAGACATCCGATGAGTACTTCCGTATCCGACCAGGGATCCGGTACCGCACTGCGCGTCGTCGTCGTGGGCGGCGGCATCGGTGGCCTGGCGGCTGCCGCCTTCCTGCACCGAGCCGGAATCGATGTCACCGTGTTCGAGCAGGCGCCCCAGCTCGGCGAGGTCGGTGCGGGCCTGGTGGTCTCCCCGAACGCGGTGCGCCTGCTGCGCCGGCTCGGCCACCTGGATCGCTTCCTCGACTCCGCGGTCGAACTCGACGTCGCCTGGGAATTCCGGCGCTGGCAGAACGGCGAAGTCATCTCCGCCGAACAGATGAGCGGGCGTTGCGAACAGCTCTACGGCGAGAGTTCCTACGTCAGCCACCGCGCCGACCTGCTCGAGGCCATTCGGGCCGCGGTGCCGCCGCAGCTGGTGCAACTCGGTAAGCGATGCACCGGTATCGACCAGCTTCCTGACCAGATCCGCGTCCACTTCGACGACGGAACGGCGGTCGACGCCGACGTGGTCGTCGGCGCCGACGGAGTCCACTCGGTGATTCGCGGGTACATCACCACCCCCGCGCCGGCGACGTACTCCGGGATGTGCGCCTACCGCGCCCTCGTCCCGGCGGAGAGCGCACCCGAGTTCAGCCGCCGCCCGGTCCAAACCCTGTGGATCGGCCCCGATCACCACCTGGTGCACTACCCCGTCTCGGCGGGACGCAAGATCAACATTGTCGCCTTCGCTCCCGCCGGGGATTTCACCGACGAATCGTGGAGCAGCCAGGGCACCGTCGAGCAGCTCCTCGCCGAGTTCGACGGGTGGGATCCGCGGCTGCGCGAATTGATCGAGCATGCGGGCACGCCGGGGCGCTGGGCCCTGCTCGACCGCGCTCCCCTGCCGAGGTGGAGCAGCGGGCGGATCACGTTGCTCGGCGATGCCGCGCATCCGATGTTCCCGTTCTTCGCCCAGGGCGCGGTGCAGGCGATCGAGGACGCCGCCGCCCTCGCCCAGTGCCTGTCCGCCGGGTCCGGTGACCCGGAGCGCGCGCTCGCGGTGTACGAGGAGATCAGAATCCCCCGCGCGGGCCGTCTGCAGCAGCTCAGCCATGAACGCAAGGACATCAACCATCTACCGGACGGCCCCGAGCAGCAGCGCAGGGACGCCGAACTCGGCGCGGGCGATGCCCTCGTCCGCAGTGGTTGGATTTACGAATACGACGCCGAAGCCGCAGCCAGGGAGGCACTCGCACGATGCTGACCTTCACTCACCGCACGCTCGGGCAGCGAGTGCTCTTCGGCGAGGGCAGCGCTGCCGACCATCTGCTCGCCGAGGTGAAACGCCTCGAGGCGCAGGCAGTCATGCTCATCGCCGAGTCCTCGGATCGTGAGCGGGCGACACAGCTGGCCCAGCGCCTGCCCCACGCCTCCATCTACGACCGGGTGGCCCCGCACGTACCGGTCGAGGAAGCGGAACGCGCCCGCCGATTCGCCGGTGCGCAGGGAATCGACCTCCTCGTGAGCCTCGGCGGCGGATCGGCCACCGGGCTGGCCAAAGCTGTCGCGCTGACCACCGGTATCCCCATCGTCGCGATCCCCACCACCTACGCGGGCTCGGAGGCCACGAACGTGTGGGGGATCACCGAGAGCGCGCGCAAGACCACCGGCGTCGATGATCGCGTCCTGCCGGTGACCGTGGTCTACGACGTGTCGCTGACCTACTCGTTGCCGGTGGACTTGTCGGTGGCGTCCGGGCTCAACGCGCTGGCGCACTGTGTCGACTCGATGTGGGCGCCGCGCACCGATCCGATCGACCAGGCCATGGCCACGGAAGGCATTCGCGCTCTGAGTGCCGGGCTTCCGGCGGTCAAGCGGGACCCGCTGGATCGCGCGGGCCGCGAACAGACGCTGTACGGCGCGTATCTGTCGGCGGTGGCGTTCTCCTCGGCCGGCTCCGGCTTACACCACAAGATCTGCCATGTGCTGGGCGGCGCGTACAACCTGCCGCACGCACAGACCCATGCTGTGATCCTGCCCCATGTCCTGGCCTTTCTCGCGCCCGCGGCACCGGACGCCGCGGCGCGGATCGCCGGCGCGTTCGGCAGCGACGACGCCGTCGCCGGGCTGAATCGGCTGCGCGAGACGCTCGACGCCCCGGTCGCTCTTGCCGACTACGGCTTCGACGAAACAGCGATCCCGGAAGCCGCGCAGCTCATCCTGCCCGCCGTGCCCGAGAACACGCCGCGGGAAGTCACCGTCGCGGAGCTCGAGCGGTTGCTGCGCGCGGCCTGGGCGGGTACCGCACCGAATACGGAGGGAATGAAATGACGACCGATTCGGACCTCGAGCAGAGCCGGCGGGAGCAGGATCTCACCGATCGGGTCGTGGCGAGCTTCGATTCGTGCACCGACCCCCGTTTGCGGCTGCTGATGCAATCGCTGGTGCGGCACCTGCATGCCTTCATTCGCGAGGTCCGGCTGACCGAGGACGAGTGGCAGACCGCGATCGACTTCCTCACCGCGGTCGGGCACATCACCGACGATCGCCGCCAGGAATTCATCCTGCTGTCCGATGTGCTCGGTGCCTCGATGCAGACGGTGACCGTCAACAACGAGGCCTACGGCGATGCCACCGAGGCAACGGTGTTCGGGCCGTTCTTCGTCGAAGACGCTCCCGAGGTGGCCATCGGCGGAGACATCACCAGCGGTGCGACAGGCGAGCTCTGCTGGGCCGAGGGCACCGTTACCGACACCGACGGAAACCCCGTTCCCGGCGCGCGGATCGAGGTCTGGGAAGCCGACGAGGACGGCTTCTACGACGTCCAGTACGCCGACGGCCGAGTCGCCGCTCGTGCGCATCTGTTCACCGACGCCGAAGGCCGCTATGCCTTCTGGGGACTTCGCCCCACCCCCTACCCGATCCCGCACGACGGACCGGTCGGGCGGATGCTCGAGGCGACGGGGCGCTCGCCGATGCGGGCCAGCCACCTGCACTTCATGGTCAGCGCTGAGAATTACCGCACGCTGGTCACGCACATCTTCGACCGCACCGACGCGCTGCTTGATTCGGACACGGTCTTCGGCGTGCGAGATTCCCTGATCAAGGATTTCGAATCGATGCCCGCCGGCACGCCCACGCCGGATGGCCGCGATCTCGCCGGAGCTGCCTGGTCCCGGGTGCGGTTCGACATCCGGTTGGCGCCGGCGCGGACCGCTACCGCGAAGACCGGCACAGCTCGCTGACGGTCGGCCGGGGGCGCCGACGATGCGGCCCGGTCCGAATGGGTGCCCCCGCTCGAGTACACGAAAGAGAACACAGCCGATGAGTCACTATCACAGCAATATTCGCGACATGCAGTTCGTCCTGTTCGACCTGCTCGACGGCCGAAGCCGGTACGGCACGGCGCCGTTCGCGGACGTCGACCCCGAAATGGCGAAGACGATCCTGACCGAAGCCGCCGGTTACGCCACGGACCGGCTCGCCCTCACCTTCTCCGACCGCGACCGGGAACCGGTGAGCTTCGATCCGGCGACGCACAGCGTCCGATTGCCGTCGGCCTACCGCGACGCCGCGGCCGATTACCTCGACTCGGGCTGGCTCGAGCTGGATCTGCCGGAGGAGATCTCCGGGCAGAACGTCCCACCGTCGCTGCGCTGGTGCGTCACCGAGCTGATGCTCGGCGCCAACCCCGCGATCCCGCAGGGCCTCAACGTCATTCCCCAGGTGGTTCGGCTGCTGTGGCAGCGGGGAACCGACGACCAGCGACGGATCGCGGAGCTGATCCTGAAGCGGCGCTGGATGGTCACCATGCTGCTGACCGAGCCGGACGCGGGCTCGGACGTGGGGGCGGGCCGCACCACTGCGGTACCGCAACCGGACGGCAGCTGGCATCTCGACGGCACCAAGAGATTCATCACCTACGGCGACCACGACCTTACCGATAACATCATCCACCTGGTGCTGGCCCGGCCGGTCGGGGTCGAGGGCGCCGGTGGTCCGGGTACCCGGGGGCTGTCGCTCTTCGTGGTCCCGAAGTTCCACTTCGATCTCGCCACCGGGGATCTCGGTGACCGCAACGGGGTGATGGTGACCGGCCTCGAACACAAGATGGGGCTGACGGGCAGCCCCACCTGCGAGGTGACCTTCGGCGCCGACCGGCCCGCCGTCGGTTGGCTGCTCGGTGACGAGCACGCCGGGCTGCGCCAGATGTTCGAGCTGATCAAACATCTACGCATGCTGGTCGGGGTCAAATCGACCGCCGCGCTCTCCACCGGCTACCTCAACGCCCGCGACTACGCCACTACCCGAGTCCAGGGACATCGTCTCGTCGGAGGCGACAACCGCTCCGTGCCCATCATCGAGCACCCTGACGTACGCCGGTCGCTGATGACTCAGAAGGCCTACGCCGAGGGGATGCGAGCGCTGATCCTTTACACCGGGTCCCAGCAGGACCGATTGGAGGCCTCGCGCAGCACCGGCGAGCTGGATCGTGACGCTGATGCCTGTCATCAGCTGCTCCTTCCGGTGATCAAGGGGTACTGCGCGGAAACGGCCTGGCGCGTGCTCGGTCAGGAGAGCCTGCAGATGTTCGGCGGCTCCGGGTACCTTGCCGACTATCCCCTCGAGCAGTACGTCCGCGACACCAAGGTCGACTCGCTGTACGAAGGGACCACCGGGATCCAGGGCCTGGACCTGTTCTCCCGCAAGATCCTGCGCGACGGCGGGGCGACGCTCGAACGACTGCTGGCCGAGATGGAGAAGACCGCCACCGCCGCCGACACCCGTTTCGGCCACGAGCGGGCCATCCTGTCGGCCGCCATCGATTCGATTCGCGGCATGGTCGCGCTGCTCACCGCCCGGTGGGGGGACGACGACGCGCATGCCGAGCGGGAGCTCGCCGCGCAGGACACCACCAGGCTGTTGCTCGGGCTCGGTGATCTGGTCTGCGGATGGCTGCTGCTACGCGGCGCCGAGGTCGCGCAGACCCGGCTGGCCGACGCCGATGACACCGATCGGCCGTTCTACCTGGGCAAGATCGAGGTGGGGTCCTGGTTCGCGCGACAGGTTCTGGTCGGCCTGCCCGCTGGGCTGGTGGCGATGCAGAACAGCACCCCGGACCTGCTCGCCCTGCCGATCGAGGCGTTCTGACGCGACGAACCATGCCTGGGTGAACCATGCCTGGGTGAACCATGTCTGGGTGCGAGTGCCATCGCTCCCTTTGACGGTCGGCACGGTGCGGGCGTCCGCCCGGCAGCGCCCCCGCATCAGCCGAACCTCGAACGACCGGTTCGCGCGTCTCAGCGCGGACCGGTCGTCTCGCTTCCGGCCGGTAACATGACCATCAGCTGTCGCGGGGTCGAAGCGTGGGTGGGGCCCGCAGCCGATGACCGATGATCGGCGCCCGCCGACTCCTGCGAGGTCGGACAGCTACCACTCGGTGCGTTCGGTGTACCGATCGTCCCCGGCACCGTGTCCCGGCCCGACCTCCTCCGCCCGCCGCGGCGCTATTCCAGTTTCCCACTGGACGGAAATAGTGTGGCCGCGATCATATCAGTGAGTCTTATATATAGACGTCGGCATCGAGGCCGACTCGAAGTTTCAAGGAGTAATCGAAAATGGCAGGAACCATGCTGGCGGCCCGCATGCATCGGGTGGGCGAGCCGATGACCCTCGACGAGGTTCCCGTGCCCGAGCCCGGGCCCCACGACGTGCGGGTGTCGGTGCGGGCCTGCAACATCGTGCCCAATCTGGCGAACATCCTGCAGAACTGGACCACCTGGTTCCCGCAGAATCCACTACCCAAGCTTCCGGCGATCTTCGGGCTCGATCCCGCGGGCGTCATCGAGGCCGTCGGCTCGGACGTGCACGGCTTCGCCCCGGGCGACCGGGTGTACGTCAACCCGGGCCGCTACTGTGGCGACTGTCTGCCGTGCCGACGGGGTGAGCACAACGACTGCACCAGCTACGCCTTCTCCGGCTACTTCGGGTTCACCGCGACCGCCCCACGCATGCTCGACCGGTACCCCTATGGCGGCCTGGCCGAGTACATGATCGCACCGCAGTACGCCCTGGTGAAGTTGCCGGAGAAAGTCTCCTTCGAGCAGGCTGCCCGGTTCGGCTACCTGGGTACCGGTTACGCCGCCCTGCGCAAGGCCCGAGTCGGCACCGACACCACCGTTCTCGTCAACGGCATCAGCGGCACCCTGGGACTCGGCGTGGCCCTGCTGGCGCTGGCCATGGGAGCGACCACGATCCTCGGCACCGGCCGTGACCGCGACCTGCTCGCCCGGGTAGAGGCACTGGCACCCGAACGAATCCGGACGTTCTCCACCCACGACGGCACCATCGATTCCTGGGTGCACGACACCCTCGGCGGTGGCGTCGATGTCTACATCGACGCGCTCGGCCCGGGCGCGTCGCACGAGCCGTTCCAGCAGGGTCTGAAGTCCCTGCGCCGCGGCGGGCGCGCCGTCAACATCGGCGCCACCGCGGGCGAAGTGCCCATCGATGTCCACCACATCATGGATCAACAGCTGCAACTGCTCGGATCGTGCTGGTTCTCCGCGGGCGAAGGCCAGGACATGGCGGCCATGGCCGCGGCGGGATTGCTCGATCTCTCGGTCTTCGAGCACATCACTTACCCGCTGGCCAAGGTCAACGACGCGATCAGCGGCGTCGCCATCCGCAACGGCGGTTTCAGTAACTTCCTCATCACCCCGACCGCGGAGTGAGCGCGATGAGCGACAACCACGATCCCCTCGTTCTGGAACCGGCGCGGACCGCCCTGATCAATGTCCACTGGCAAGCGGACATCGTGAGCCCCACCGGCGCATTCGCTCCGTTCTTCGCCGAGTCGGTCGCCCGCAACGGCGTCGTCGGCACCGCGCGCACGCTTCTCGCCGCCTTCCGCGCGGCGGCGGCACCGGTGGTCTTCGCGCGCGCGGTGTTCGCGCCCGGCTACCCCGAACTGATCCTGAACACTGGGCTCAACCGCGCCATCGTCGACCTGGGAGCCCTGGTCGAAGGGTCACCCGGAGCTCGCATCATCCCCGAGATGGCGCCGCTTCCCACCGAGCCGGTCGTCGGACATCCTGGAACCTCCGCTTTCCCGACCACCGCCCTCGACGCGATTCTCCGGCGCTTCGGAGTCGACACCGTCGTGTTCACCGGTGTGGCGACCAATGTCACGGTCGAAGGCACCGCACGGGACGCGATCGAGCTCGGCTACCAGGTGGTGCTCGTGTCCGATGCGTGCGCGGCCGCCACCGACGAGGCCCACGAGGCCACGCTCGCCACCTTCGGACTGCTCGGACGGGTCGCGACCGCCGACCAGGTCGCTGCGGCGCTGTCACAGGGCACGCCCCGGGTGCCCGCCGGCTCGGCGCCCAGCGCTGTCGCAGGCGAGCACTGACCGTTCAACGGGCGATCCCCCACCTCCGCAACCACGACATGGAACATAGATGCACACCACAGCAGCACTGAGCCGCGGTCCGGCTTCCACATTCACCCTGGAAGAAGTCGAGCTCGCCGACCTGCGGCCGGACGAGGTCCTGGTCCGGCTGGTCGCAGTCGGCATCTGCCATACCGATCTGACCACCAAGGCGACCTCCGCCCCGGACGCGCCCGCGCTGTACGGGCACGAAGGCGCGGGAGTCGTGGAGCAGGTCGGGTCGGCGGTCACGGGTATCGAGACCGGTGACCACGTCCTGCTCAGCTACAACAACTGCGGCACCTGCGCACAGTGCCTAGCGGGGCGCCGCGCGTACTGCGCCCATTTCACCGAGCTGAACAGCTCCGGAGGCAGGCTCGACGGCACCTCCCCGGTGTCGCAGTCCGGCGAGGCGGTGTGGGCGAATTTCTTCGGCCAGTCGAGCTTCGCCCGGCACGCCATCGCGAACCGCGAGAACGTCGTCGTGGTCCCCCGCGACGTCGACCTCGCCGCCGCGGCCCCGCTGGGCTGCGGTTTCCAGACCGGCGCCGGAGCGGTGTCGAACGTCCTGCGGCCGACTGCCGACTCCACGCTGGTCGTGTACGGAGCCGGAGGTGTCGGGATCGCGGCCGTCATGGCCGCCCACGCGCTCGGAGTGCAGACCATCATCGCGGTCGATCTCTCCGAACCCAGGCGACAGCTCGCCGCCGAACTCGGCGCCACGCACGTTCTCGACGGCGCGGATCCGGCGCTCGTGGATCGCATCCGGGAGATCACCGGGGGCGGCGCGACCCACGCCTTCGACACCACGTCGGTTCCGAGTGTCATCCGGGGCGCGGCTCTCGCGCTCGGCGCACTCGGTGTCCTGGTGGTCGTGGGAATCGGAAATCCCGAGATCAGCTTCGACGCCGTGGACCTGATCGTCGGCGGCAAAACCGTTCGCGGCTGCATCGAGGGTGACGCCGACTCGCGGAAGTTCATTCCGCAGCTGCTCGAATGGCACGCACAAGGCAAGTTCCCGATCGAAAAGGTCATTACCCGGTACCGGTTCGAACAGATCAACACCGCGGTCGCGGACGCCGCAGGCGCGGTGATCAAACCGGTCCTCGAGTTCTGATCGGTTCCCAGAGGAGATCCCATGGTCTGCTGCATGCTGCTGGCCGGGCTGGCCCTGTTCGGGCCACGCGGAGCGGCGCTTTACCGGTTCCTGCGCGGGCAGCGATCCGGCACCGCGATCGGGGGACGCAGCGCACCGGAAGTGCAGATCTCCACCCATCTCGTTTTGACCCCGGCAGGGCAGGAAAGACCATGACGACAACAACTCGTGCCTCCACGGACAACAGCAGAGCGCCGAACACCGGATTCTCCTACGGACCGATGACGAAGCGGTGGCGCCGCCGAACCTTGATCATGGCGGTGGTGTTCTGGGCGGTTGCGGCCTTCGCGCCGACCGCGCTCGGGCTCGGCGAGCCGTGGCGGGCATTCGGTGCCGGCCTGGTAGTCCCGGGCGCATCGATGCTGTACTCGATTCCCGCGCTCGATCAGACCTTCGGCGCGACAACAGTGCTCGGGCACGCCGCGCTGCTGCTCGTCGAGGTGATCGCCGTCGCCTGGCTGCTGCGTCGGCGGGCTCCGGTGGTGGCAGTGGCAGTGGCGCTGGCCGGCCTCGGAGCCATCGTGGCAGGGGTCGCCGCCGCGCCGGTGGCAGTGGTCGTGGCCGGCCACGTCGCCGGCTTCCTCGGTGTGCTGGTCAGCTGCTTCTGGGCCTTCGGTCTGCGGCTGATTCCGCACGCCGACTTCGTGACCCTACCGGTCATCGTCGTTGCCACGGCCGCGCTCGGCGCGGGGTTGACCGCGCACCACGGCAGTGCGGCCCACACCGGCCATCCGGTTGCCGATCACCAGCCCACGTCCGGACCGATGACCTGGGTTCCGGTCGCGGCCTTCATCCTGGCCGTCACCGCGGTCGCGCTCATGGCCCTGAAGGAGGCCCGGATTCGCCGGGCCGCGACGCTGGTCCGGGCAGAACGTGAGCGCCTGCTCGCCCAGAGCCCGCAACCGCCGGGACCGGCGCGCACCGACGTCGTACCCCTCGGCACCCATGATTCGCCGATCGTCGGCGAAGCCGGCCCCGACGAGCTGAAGCTGCTTCGGTACCTGATGAGCACCGCGCTGCAGCCGGTCGACAACTGGGACAGCTACGACAAGGAGATCCCCGCGGGCCCGGTGTCCAGGCTCCGCTACCAGCTCAACGCGCTGGGGTGGGCACTGGCCACGTACAACTACACCTACACCCCGGCCTACTCCGGTGCCCTGACCCGAGCCCAGGTCATGCTGTTCGAACGGATGCAGCGCAAAGAGGTGTGGGGCTACTGGTACTGGCAGAACCTGCTCGGCAACTACGACTTCTTCAAACGCCGCGCCGACCCCATCGATGTTCCGCAGAACATCATGTTCAGTGGCTACCTCAACCTGCAGCTCGGCATGTTCAAGCACGCCACCGGCGACGACCGGTACGACCGCCCCGGAGCCCTGGTCTTCGACTGGTCGGCCCGGCAGCGATTCGCCTTCGACCACTCCCGGATCAACGACATCACGCTGCGCAATTTCGACCAGGATCTGTGCCTGTGGCCGTGCGAACCCGCGCCGCTGAGCCTCGATCGCACGCGCGGGTACGTCTTCCCGTACTGCAATGCCGTCGCCACCGCGGGCATCGGTGTGCTGGACGGCCTCAACGGCACCGATCACGCCGCCCGACTGGCGCCCCGCGTGGCGGACCGGATGGATCGCGAATTCCGGACTGCCAGTGGTGATCTCGTTGCCTTCATGGTGTCGGGCACAGGTATCTCCCCTCGTCTGTCGGGCGGCCCCACCACCACTGCGGGCATCTCCACCTATCTCGCACCACTGCAGCCCGAGTTCGGCAGGCGATCATGGGAGGTACTCCGGCGCGAGTGGCTCGACACCGGGAAGTACCGGGAGGCGAACTCGGCCGGCCCGGAGATCCCGGACTGGAGCACCGGCGCGAAGACCAACGCCGAACCACTCGCCGCCGCGATGCTCCTCGCCCGTGAGTGCGGCGAGCGGGAGTGGCACGACGAGCTGTGGAAAACCGCACTCGATCAGCTGGAATTCACCGCCGACCCCGACACCGGACTGCACCGCTTCCAGCTCGCGTCGGTGCGCGCGAACGGCATGCTCGGATTCGGTGGATTCGGCAACGGGCCCACCCTGGCCACCATGATGAGCACCCCGCGCCCGGCGGCGTGGAACACCGGGCCACGCCTGACCGAGGTACCCCACCCCGAGGTGCTCGTGGCCCGGGCCGTCAGCGACGGCGCCGCCCTCGACCTCGTACTCCACCCCGGCAGCGACGGCGGCCGGTACGCGCTGCGCCTCGACCGGCTCGTTCCCGGGGCCCGCTACCGCCTCTCCGGCGCCGTGGAAGCCGAGATCGTCGCCGACGCCGACGGATGCGCGACCGTGACCGTAGACCTGAGCGGTCGCCACAAGGTCGCAGTTCGACCCAACTGAATCACCCGCCGAATACCGCGGAATATCTATTCGAGCAGGCCAGACCCCGTCTGGCCTGCTCGTTCTGTTATCGCTCCGGGCCGCGAGCGCCGACCGTCCCGCCTGCGCGCCTCCCGCCGATGCCCACCCGCGCGCGGCGCTATCGAGCCGAATTCCGCAAATCCGAGCCGGCACCGCGCCGAAAAGTGTCTACTTTCGGCTACTGGCCCCAGTGGTGTTACCTGCGTTACTTTCTTCGGAGCGCTGTGAGGCGAGTCACTGTCATTCAGAAAGGCGAAAAACCTTTTTCGCACGACTCGAAGAAAGCGATGCCGGAGCGTGGGCCGAAAACGGTCGTCGCGCTTCAGCGAATTTGTCCGCCAGAATTTGATCGAAGTAGGCAGGTACCACCGGCATGTCGACGAACTCCACCGCTGAAATCGTCCGAGAGTTCAATCAGGGGATCGGCGCCCTCGCCGCGGAGCCGGCGACCTCGGCGGTGCTGAAAGCATTCCAGGAACTGCACAAAGCGGCCTCCGCGCCGGGCGCCCTGCCGTCGGCTGTCAAGGAGCTGATCGCCCTGGCCATCGCCATCGCCACGCAGTGCGACGGATGCATCGCGTGGCATGTGACGAACGCCGTCAAAGCTGGGGCGCAGCGCGATCAGGTGCTGGAGACGATCGGCGTCGCCGTGATGATGGGCGGTGGGCCCGCGACCTACTACGGCTCGAAGGCGGCGAGGGCGCTCGATTCCGTCGCGGCTAGCTGAAACGCCGTCCACCATGACCTCTCGCGTATTCACGCTGAACCGCTGCGTGACCGGCGACGGGCCTGCGCTGGTGCCGCTACCGCTTTCGGACAGAGAGTTTCGAGGTCGAGCACCGAGCCGAACCGTGCGGAGTCCCCTTTCTCGACACAGCAGCTGCCCCGCACGAACGCACGTTCGCCGCATTTCCGGCGCTTACAGATAAACGGAGTTGCACCATGTACGTGGTCAAATTGCCCCGGCTCGGGCAGACGATGGAAAGTGGAATCATCACCTCGTGGCACCTCGATGAAGGCGACGAATTCGCCGAAGGAGATCCCCTCTACGAGGTCGAGACCGACAAGATGACCAGCGAGGTGGAGGCGAAACAGTCCGGCGTCCTCGCCAAGATTCTGGTCCCGACCGACGAGAATGTTCCGGTAGGTACGGTGCTGGCTCTCGCCGCCGAGCCGGGCGAGACGGTGTCGGACGACGACATCCGGAAGTTCATCGGAGACCAGGACTCGAACGGCACCACGGCACGGGAAGATCCGTCGGCGACCGTGCCCGGGGAATCGCAGGCGATTTCCGCGCCCGCGCAGGCCCCGGTTCCGTCGGGCGCGGTGCGCGCTGTGCCGAAGGCCCGGCACTTGGCGAAGCAGGCCGGAATCGACCTCACGAGCGTCCGCGGTACGGGGGTGGACGGCACGATCCGAGTGGCGGACCTGCCGAGGGCGCACGCGAACGACGCTGAACCCCGCTACGTGGGACCGCCCCGGGTCGCCGAGCGGATACCGCTGCGCGGTGTCGCCAAATCGATGGCCGAAGCGGTGACCCGCAGCTGGCGGGAGATCCCTCAGTTCGTCCAGCAGACGAATCTCGACGCCACAGCGCTGCGCGCGCGGCTGGAGCGACTGCGGTACGAGGGCGTCCAGGTCACGATCACCGATCTGGTGATCGGTGCGGTGGCTCATGCGGCCGCCGACGTTCCGGAGGTCAACGCCACCTTCTCGGATGAGGAGATCATCCGCTATTCCGACGTGAACGTGTCGTTCGCCGTGGCCTCCGATCGCGGCCTGGTCGTTCCGGTCGTACGGCAGGCGAACACGTTGCCGATCGCGGAGGTCTCGCGACGCACCAAGGAACTCGCGGGCAAGGCCAAGGCCGGAAAGCTGACGACGGAAGACGCAGGCGACGGCACGATCACGGTGTCCAATCTGGGGGTATTCGGTATCGACACCGGGACTCCACTGGTCAACGCGCCCCAGTCGGCGATCGTCTTCGTCGGTTCGCTCCGGGACGAGGCGGTCGTGGTCGACGGCCGGATCGTCGTGCAACCCCGGATGAATATCGCCGTGGCCTTCGACCACCGGGTGGTCGACGGGATGACCGGGGCGCAATTCACCTCCACGCTCAAAGGGCGACTGGAAGCGGGAGGCTGACCAGCCCACGCCTACGCCGGATCACCCGGCTCACGCCGCCCTTTCTCGCCCTTCTCGCCTAGGAGACACCGATGCCGACCCCTCAGCTCGCACTCGACATCTACCGCACCATGTACCAGGTCCAACAGTGGGAGAAGCAGCTGCTTCGTTTCCTCGACGACGGACTGGTGTCAGGGTTCTACCACGCCGGACGCGGCCACGAAGCGCTCGAAGTCGCCTCGATGTACGCCCTCCGCGAAGACGACTACCTGCTCTACGATCACCGCGGATGCGGCCACATGATCGCCAAGGGCATGGACATGGTCAGCTTGTACGGCGACTTCCTCGCCAATGACAAGGGCTCCACCAAGGGGCTCGGCGCCGGCATCGTCCACATCGCCGACCCCGCCCGCGGCGTCCTCGGCCAGTCCGGAACGCTCGGCGGCGGACACGTGCTGGCCGCGGGAGCCGGCTTGTCGATCAAACTTCGCGGTACTGATCAGGTGGTCGTCAACTTCTTCGGCGACGGCGCCGCCAACCGCGGAACCTTCCACGAGGGCGCGAACGCGGCAGGAGCCTGGAAGCTCCCGGTGATCTACATCGTGCAGAACAACGGCTGGGCGATCTCGACGCCGCAGGAGAAAGTCACGGCGGTGAAGTCCTTCGCGGAGCGTGCCGCCGGGTACGGGATGCGCGGAGTCACCGTCGACGGAATGGATCCGTTCGCGGTCTACGAGGCGATGGCCGACGCGGTCCGCCGGGCGCGACAGGGTGAGGGCCCGACCCTGTTGGAGGGCACCGTCGTGCGCTTCCGCGGGCATTTCGAGGGCGATCCGGGCACCTACCGCCCCGAATCGGAACTCGAACGTGGCCGCAGCCTCGATCCCGTGGTGACCACCCGGGCCAGGCTGATCGCCGAAGGGACCGCGACCGAGGCGGAGCTCGGCGTGCTGGAGAAGAACGTCGACGAGCAGGTCGCCGAGGCCGCGCGGGAAGCGCTCACCGGCACACTTCCCGGCCGGGAGCGGCTGTCCGAAGGCGTGTACGCCTAAGTCCGCGCATGGCCGCAGCGAAGGCGGAGGTACGCCGGCGCGGTCCGTTCACACACATGGGAAAGAAGACATGACTCGCAAGATTTCGTACTCGCAGGCCATCAACGAAGCGATGGCGGAAGAACTCGCCCGTGACGATCGGGTGTTCCTGATGGGCCAGGACGTCGGCGTGTTCGGCGGCGTGTTCGGGGTGACCTCCGGGCTCTACGAGAAGTTCGGGCCCCAGCGCGTCATCGACACCCCCATCTCGGAGATGTTCCTCGTCGGTGGCGGAGTGGGCGCGGCGATCACCGGTATGCGCCCGATCGTGGAATTGCAGTTCGGCGACTTCATCTGGAACGCCGGCGACGAGGTGGTCGGCAAGATGTCCAAGTGGCGGTACATGCACGGAGGGCTCTTCAGCGTCCCCATGGTGCTGCGCCTACCGGAAGGTGCCGCGGGTGGCGCCGGGCCCGAGCACTCGACGTGTCCCGAGGCGGCACTGCTTCCCGCGGCCGGCACCTACATCGTGATCCCGTCGACCCCGTACGACGCGAAAGGCTTGCTCAAGTCCGCCATCCGGGACGACAACCCGGTGGCGTTCTTCGAGCACAAAGGCATGTACAGCCTCAAAGGCGAAGTGCCCGAAGAGGAGTACCTCATCCCGCTCGGTCAGGCCGACGTGAAGCGGGCAGGCAGCGACGTCACGATCATCGCGTGGGGACGGCTCGTACACCGCGCCCTCGAGGCTGCCGAACTGGCGGCCGCCGACGGCATCGACGTCGAGGTCCTCGATCCTCGCGGCCTGCGCCCTCTGGATGTCGAGGCGATCGTGCGCACCGTGGAGAAGACCGGGCGCGTGATCATCTCGCACGAGGCGGGGAAGACCGGCGGTGCAGGCGCCGAGATCGCGGCGATCATCGCCGAGCAGTGCATCACCAGCCTAGAGGCGCCGATCATGCGGGTGTGCGGCGTCGAGACGCCCGTCCCGCAGAGCGTGCATCTCGAGCAGTTCATCATCCCCACTGCCGCCGAGCTGCATGTGGCGATCAAGGAGATCGCGGACTTCTGAGCCGCGAAGAGACTCGGCTGACGCGTCGGCGAGTGCCCGAAAGGAATGCGATGAGTGGGAAACAGTTCGAGAACAAGGTTGTGATCGTCACTGGTGGTGCCAGCGGCCAGGGGAAGGCGGCGGTGCTGCAGTTCGCCGCCGCCGGAGCCGCGGTGGTCGCCGCCGATCTCGATGTCGACAGTGCGCAGCGCGTGGTCGACGAGGTGCGGGCCGCCGGTGGCGTCGCATCGGCTGTCGCCGCGGACGTCTCGTCCGAGGACGACGTCCGCGCGATGATCGCCGCGGCGGTCGACGAGTTCGGACGCCTGGATGTGTTGTTCAACAACGCCGGCATCGGCTTCTCCGCACGCGGCCGGTACACGATGGCCAGTGTTGTGGAGACCCCGGCAGCGGATTGGGACGCCGTCCTGGCCATCAATCTCAAGGGTGCGGCGCTCGGTTGCAAGCACGCCATTCCGGTCATGCTGAAACAGGAACAGGGCGGTGTCATCATCAACAACAGCTCGGTGAACGGGATCGCCGGTGTGACCGGAGCCGATGCGTACACCGCCGCCAAGGGCGGCGTCGTGGCCCTCACCCGCACGCTGGCCGTCGAATGGGGGTCGCGCGGGATCAGAGTGAACTGTATCTGCCCCGGCGCGATCGAGACCCCGATGATCGCCGAAGCCCTGGAGGACAGCGAGTACGCGAAGGCCGTACGAGACGACAATCCGATGAAGCGTCTCGGCAAGCCCGAGGAGATCGCAAGTGTTGCGGTCTTCTTGGCCGGCGACGCGGCCTCCTATGTCAACGGAGCCATCCTCCCGGTCGACGGCGGCTGGACCGCGAAGTGAGCTCCCCGAGCACCGAGCACATCGCCGCGCGCTCCGCCCGCGCGCCCGGAACAAAGGAGGCAATTGTGTCGGAACCGAAGTCGCGCACTGTGAGCGCGGCAGGGCATCGTATCCATCTCGAGGAGTTGGGCGAAGGACCCATCGTCCTCATGATCCACGGTTTCCCGGAGTCGCCACGATCCTGGCGGCACCAGATGCGGCCGCTCGCTGACGCGGGGTACCGAGCGGTCGCGATCGACCAGCTGGGATACGGACGATCGTCCAAGCCACTCGCGGTCGAGGAGTCCCGCATCACGCGGCTGGTCGACATCGCCGTCGGCGTGGTGCATGCTCTCGGTGAATCGACCGCGGTCATCGTCGGCCACGATTGGGGTGCGCCGGTCGCGTGGACAGCGGCATGGACCCGGCCGGACGTCTTCACCGCGGTCGTGGGTGCCAGTGTGCCGTTCGGCGGACGCGGCATGACCGTACTGCCCGGCAGTGCCCGTGGCGAAGTGCGTCCGAGCATCATCGAGACCGAAATCGCAGGCCCAGGGCTGATCTGGTATCAGCAGTTCATCCAGAAACCGCAGGCGGCCGAGCCGGACGCGGAGTCCGATGTCCGACGCTTCCTGGCGTCGGTCTACTACTCGCTCTCGGCTGCCGCGATCCCGGAAGTACCGACTTTCGACAGCCGCGAAAGCCTCGTCGAGTGGTTGCGCGGCACCGGCGTCTGCCTGGCGCCGGGTCAGGTGTGGAGCGATCGGCTGGCCACGCCCGACGGCCCGCTCGAATGGCTCCCGGACGCGGAGTTCGAGCGGACGGTCGCGCAGTACGAGTACACCGGTTTCACCGGTCCGATGAACTCGTACCGCACCAATGACCTCGACTGGGAGTTGCTCGCCGCATTCGACGGGAAGCCACTCGAGGTCCCCGCGCTGTATATCGGGGCCGACCGCGACGTCTGCACGTTGTGGGGACGCGAGTCGCTCGAACTCTTCCCGAAGCTGGTGAGCAACTACCACCGATCGGTCATCCTCGACAACTGCGGACACTGGATCCAGCAGGAGAAGCCGGACGAGTTCAACCGGGAACTTCTCGATTTCCTGAAAGAAGCCAGTTCGCTCCGCGGCTGAGGCTCGCAGGGATGTCGCGCGCCGGTTCGGTTCGTTTCCCGGGCCCGCGTGCGACACCGGCCTCGTTCATCCGATGACTGTCGCCGGCGACGTCCGTGCGAGGCCGACTCGCGACAGATCAGTGGCCGACCGGATGGGCGAATCCGCCACGGACCTGATCGCGCCGCAGCACCGCCGCTGTCAGCGCGGCTCGGTTGGGGCACCGCGCCGTGACGAAAATCCGACTGAGATGCTTCTTCACGGCCGCCTCGGATACGCAGAGAACATGGGCGATCTCCGCATTGCTGAGGCCGTCGCCGACCAGACGCGCGACTTCCATCTGCCGCGGGGTCAGTTCGTCCAAGAGGTCCGAGCCCTCCTCGCTCGAGATCGAGATCTGGCGGCTGTAGATATTGAGGTGGCGGGCCAGTGTGCGCACCGCGACCAGATCGCTTCTGTCCCAACCGCGATCGGTGTCGAACATCCCGACGAGGGCTTCACCGTCCGCCAATTTGAGATGGAGGGCGGAGGCTTTTCCCATCCGGTGGGGAAGCAGATAGCCCTCCACATACGATCGCTGCTCCATCGGCAGCCACCGCAGCTGATCGAGCGTCACGAATCCCTCCCTGGACAGCGTCCGCCGCGCTTCGGGCGAGGTGAAGATGTCCTTGTCCTTCCACCGAGAGCGATACTCCTCCAGCAGCGGCACGATGTCTCCGGTGAGAATCGGATCGGGATCGGAGAACAGCGCCGCGTACGTCGGCCCGCAGAAGAAGGTCACATCTCGAACGTCGAACAGCTCCCGGACCCTCGTGACGAGAGTCTTCTTGTATTCGGCGAGGGAGGATGAACTGCCACAGGATTCGAGTGTTTCGAGGATCCCGCGCAACTGGCGCCGCGAAAGCATGTCCGCCGAATACTGGTAAGCCATCGTTGATTACCCTCCGCTCCGAAAGCCGGCTTGCTCCCGGACTCGCCTGTTCTCGTTCCGATCCTAGGTGGGAGGCTCCGGCGCCGGAGCCATATCGACAGCCCCACCGCACCGCACGTCATGGCGGTTCCGGACGGAACGGGTGTTACCGGTTACGCCACCGTGGGAGCCGCTTCTCGGCGAAGGCGGTCATGCCTTCCCGCATGTCATCGCTGTTCATCAGATCATCGAGAGCCTGAGCAGGATGCAGGACCGCGTCCACGACATCGGCAATCGCACTCGTCTCACGCATCACCGCCAAAGACGCCCGCACCGACGTGGGCGAGCCGCTCAGGATCCGCTGCGCCAGCTCCCGGGCCTCCTCGAGCACCGCCCCGGGCCGCGAGACCCGATTGACCAGCCCGTATCGATGAGCGGTGTCCGCCGAGATCTGCTCGCCGGTGAGGATCATCTCGGTTGCCAACTTCACGGGAATCGCCCGGGGCAAGCGGACAAGTCCCCCAGCCGCGGCGACGAGCCCAACATTCACCTCGGACAACGCGAACCTCGCCGACGGGTCGGCGACCACCAAGTGGCATGCCAGGGCGATCTCGCAGCCCCCACCCATCGCGAACCCGTTCACCGCGGCGATGACCGGCTTGTCCATCTCGCGCCGACTCGTGAGACCCGCGAATCCGTTCTTCGGCGTCCACATCGGCTTACCGCTGGCCGAGTACTTCAAGTCGTTTCCGGCGCTGAACGCTTTGTCGCCGGCGCCGGTGAGAATCGCGACCCACAATTCGGGATCGGCGAAGAAGCCGTCGAAGATCTCGTCCAGCTCCTCGTTCGCTTGGGGCGTCAGGGCGTTGCGGGCCTCCGGCCGGTTGATGGTCACCTCCAGCACCCGGCCCTGCCGGCTCACCAGAACGTGCTCGTAGTCGTCGCGAAGGCCGGGGCGCCGCGGCGGCGACAGCTCGTTCATGCTCGCCCGGGAAAGGGCGACGCGGTTGCCCCGGCTCGTCGAGCGAACGAAGACCCGGTGTCCCAACGGTTCGCCCTGCGTGAGTAATTCGACGAGTTCGGTGTCGTGCTCGAGGGTGGTCGCCAGGAACCGGCGGCCGTCGTCGAGCCGACCGACCACGATCCCCCTGGTCCGGCGGTCGCGCGTGTACTGGACGGTGTAGGTCTCGATCGTCGCCCACCCGTCGGCGAACTGGGCGACGACCGGCGTGGGCACCGCGTCCAGATCCGCCTGGACGAGTTCGCTGCGATCTTCGCGCCACTGCACCGGGGTGGTGGAGTAGACGGCCGCCGAGTACTTGCTCAGCGTTCCGCCGTTGGCGCCGACGAACCCGTAATCCCCCGGCCGGGCACGCAGCCGGGTCACGGTCTCGGCGATAGCGTGCAGGGAGTAGTTGTTGCCCGCTCCGCCGAAGAACGGCAGGCCGCCGGTGACGGTCAGCCCGCGGGGATCGGCCGGCGAGAGCCCCAGGCCATCGCAGATGTTGAAGACCGCGATCGGAAAGCAGCTGTACAAATCGATCGTGCTCAGAGCGGCCGCGTCGATTCCCGCCACTTCCAGGGCGTGCCGGGCGGCGTGAACCGACGCCGGCGCGACGCCCAGATCCGGGCGTTCCAGCAGCGGCCGTTCGCGCAGATCGGCATGGCCGTGCAGGAATACCCACTTGTCGGAGGAGATGCCCAGCTCCTGCGCGGCTCGCACCGACATGACGAGCACGGCGGCACCCTGATTGACCTGGTCGCGGGCGACGACGAAGCGCGGGTACGGATCGGCGATCATCCGATTGCGCTCGGTCACGGTCGTCAGCTCCTCGGCGGTGCGTTCCACCGGGGCCGCGGCGAGGGGGTTCTTGGCCGCCACGCCGGTGAAAGGAGCGAACAGCTCACCGATCCGGCGCAGATACTCCTGCCGGGACAGACCCAGACGGGAACGCCGGGCGTTTTCGCACAGCGCGTACTGACTGGGGTTGTCGGCCAGCCCGTGCCGGGTGAGGTAGCCCTGGACGAGGCCGGACAGCCCATAGCCGCGGTCGTCCAGCGGGCCGCCGCGGTGCTCGGTGAAGTCGGGACGCACATCCTGCCCGGCGAGGTGCCGCACGGTCGAGATCGCCTCGGAGCCGAACACCAGGGCGACCTCGATGCCGTCGTTCCCGGCGATCCGGCGGCACATTTCCGTCACCAGGTGCTGCGGAGACTGGCCCCCGGCGACTTCGAGGATCGCGTGCCGCGGGTCGATACCGAGGCGGTCGGCGACCGATCGGGGAAAGTTGTCCGAACGCCCCAGCGGCGCTCGGGCTTCCGGACCGGAAATCTCGAACTGGCGCACACCGGCGACGGTATCCACTCGCCGGCGCACCGCGTCCCGGTCGGCGGCGCCGGCATCCTCGAGAGCGCGATCGGCCGCGGCGGCCGCCAGTTGCACCGGTGAAAGCCCTCGATATTCGGCATCGTCGATGCGCTCGGCCACTTGACCGACCCCGACGAGCACCGGCGTCGATGGGTCGACGGCGGGCAGAGCTGTCATGCTGGGAAACTCCTTACTGTAGGAACCGTCGGCTCTCCGGGAGGAGCCGCGCCGCGGCGGCGTCGATGGCGCCGCGGCGGAATCGCCGGACGAGGAAGCGGTCTCAGGCGAGTGACCCGTCACCGCCCTGGAGCCGCTGCTCGATACGTTCGCGGGTCTGAACGAGAGCGGCCCCCAACTCGTCGGCCTGCGCGGCGTCGGCCTTGATCAGGGCGGCGGCCATCCCGTCCGGCCGCTCGCTCGCCGTGACGGTGCGCAGGTGGCTGAAGGTGGTGAAGCCGGTGAAGCCGGAATAGGCACCCATGCCGCTGCGCCCGATTCCACCCGACGGCGCCCCCTCGATTCCCCAGTGCAGGCCGACATCGTTGCGAGTTACCCCACCCGAGGTGACCTTGTTCAGGAACTCCCGATACTGGGCATCGTCGGGACCGAACCAGTACGCGGCGAGGGGGCTCGGCTCGCCGTTGACGTACTCGATGACCTCGGCGAGATCGTCGTAGGTATAGAGCACCGTGACCGGTCCGAAGATCTCCTCCGAGGCCACCCGCATCTCCGGGGTGACGTCGAGCAGCACCGTGGGAGCAATCCGCCGGGACTTCCGGTCCGGCAGTCGCGGCGACTCGTCCGGTCCGGCGATGACCACCGCCCGAGCCCCCTTGTCCACCGCGTCCTCGACCAACCCGACCACCCGGTCGAAGTTCCGCTCGTTGATGATCGACACCACGCCCGCGTGATCGAGGTAGGTGGGGAAGAACTTCCGGATCGCGGCTTCGTACGCTGCGAGGAACTCCGCCTCGCTGCCGCGCGGAACGAACACGTAGTCGGGGCACAGGCAGATCTGCCCACCGTTGGTCAGCCGGAATCCAGCGATACGTTCGGCCGCGGTGGCCAAATCCGCGTCGCGGGACACGACGACGGGATTCTTCCCACCCAGCTCCAGGGTGACCGGCACCAAGTTCTTTCCCGCGACCTCTGCCACCTGCGCGCCGACGGCGGGCGATCCGGTGAAGATGATGTGGTCGAAGGGCAGGTCCGAGAACGCGCGCGCGGTCTCCAGGCCGCCGCGCACGACGGTCACCTCGTCCGGGTCCATCCGGCTCGCCACAGCCCGCGCGAAGACGTCCGCGGTGCGCTGGGGAATATCGGAGAACTTGATCATCACCCGATTACCGGCGGCGAGTGCGTCGATCGTCGGATGCACGACCAGTCCGACCGGGAAATTCCACGGCCCGATCACACCCACTACCCCCTTGGGGCGGACTTGCACGAACGTCGGCGCGCCCGCGGCCGCGGATCCCTCGACCGGACGATCCTTCATCCATTCCACCAACTGTTCGTGCACCGTGTCGGCTGCGCCCACCGCCACGAGCACGTCGGTCAGCAGACTCATCGATCGAGACCGGCTCCCGAAGTCGGCGTCGAGTGCCGCCGCGATCTCCTCGCCGGCCTCCAGTACCGCCGCCAGGAAGCGATCGATCCGATTCAGGCGAACGTCGGCCCCGGGAATTCCCTCGGCGAGGAATGCCCGCCGTTGTGAGCGGAGCACTTCGAGCAGCTCCTCGCGGGTCAGATCGCTCGGCAACACTGCCGGTTCCGTGACTTCGGCACTGTTCATCTCAACAATTTCCTTTCAGCAATGCGTCGTCGAACTGCCAACTGTTCGCCGGACGCGGGATACCGGCATAGGGTCGTGTCCGCCCAGTCGGTCTTCGGTCGCAGTCCCGGCGGCATGACCCCTCCTGACCGGAGAGCGAGATCCGCCGACCGAAAAGCTCGTTCCGTCGGCGGGTCATGCGGACCGTGGTGCGGACAACTCGGAATGCCGGGGGTCGGCCACCTCGAGCACACCCTCCTCGATGAGCGCTTCGATCTCTTCTGTCCGCAATCCGAGAAGTCGCGCCGCGATCTCGCGGGTGTCCTGCCCCAGCAGTGGAGCGGGCCGCAATTCCACGTCCGGAATCCGGGAGAACCGGGCCGGGGTGTTCTCGCTGGGCAGCACCCGATCGATCAAGGGATGCCGGGCCTGCCGGAAGTGCCCGCGCGCGACCAGATGCGGGTCGACGAGCAGGTCCGGCAGCCGGGTCATGCGGGCGGCGGGAATACCCCGTGCCTGCAGCGTGTGCATCGCGGCCGTGGCGGATCGGCCGCATGCCCAGGCCTCGATCACTTTGTCGAGCTCTTCGCGTGCCGCTCGTCGTTGTTGTGGGGACCGGAGATGTGGGCTCTCGGCGAGATCAGCACGCTCGATCGCCGCGGCGAGATTTCGCCAATCCTCGGAGTTCCGCACGTCGATCACCAGCCACTCGTCGTCGCCGCGGCAGGCATAGACGCCGCGCGGGGCGTCGCCGGAGTCATGCTCCGGTATCGAGCGCTCGGCACCGGACAGCTGCGTTCGGGCAGCGAACAGGTGCGCGTGCTGATTGAGGATCACCTCGGCCTGTGACACGCTCACCTGCCCGCCGCGCCCGGTACGACGGCGTTGCAGCAGTTTCGCGACCACTCCGATCGCCACCACGCGCGCCGCGACATGGTCCGGATAGATGGTGGTCGCATCGCTGAACTCGCCACCCTCGTCGAGGGGATACCGCCACTGACCGCTCAGACCGACACTGGCGCGTACGAGCGGCCCGTACCCCATCCGCTTGCTCCACGGCCCGGTCGATCCGAAGGCGCTGGAATCGGCCATGACGATCCGGGGATTCACGGCCGCGAGAGCGCGGTAGCCGAGTCCCAGCTTCTCCAGCGTCCCGGGCTTGAAGTTCGACAGCACGACGTCGGACTTCTCGACGAGCTGTTCGAAGTAGGCCCGGCCACGGGCGCTGCGGAGGTTGAGTCCGAGGCTCTGCTTGTTGCGGTGGCCCCAGGCGAATACCGGACTGATCGCTGCCCCGTCGACGGTCTGCCTGCTGCCGTCCGGGAATATCCGGTTCTCCACCTTGATCACCTCGGCGCCCATGTCCGCGAGAAGCCGACCCGCCTCCCCTCCGGCAACGATGACGCCCAGATCGAGCACTCGCACCCCCTCCAAGGGCCGCCTGCTGATGGCCGCCGACGGCGAGCGGCGCGGACCGTCCCCGGCCGGCTCCCCCGCGCCTGGCTGCTCATCGCTCAGCACCGCGTCGTTGTGCTCGCCCAGCGTGGGCGCCGCGTGCCGGATGCCCGCGCGGCGGCCGTCGATGTCCATGAATCCGTTCGCGATCGTCAGCGTCCCACGGTCGGTGGTGATGTCGGTGAAGGTCGCACGTGCCCGGAAGTGATCCGCGGCCAGTACTTCGTCCAGGCTCAGCAGCGCACCTGTCGGCACACCGAAGCGCTGCCCCTCGGCAACGATCTCATCGCGAGTCTTCTCGGCGAACATCGCTGTCGCGAATTCGGCCAGGGGGCCGGCCGCGGCGTGGCGGGCCGACAACGACCGCAGTTCGGGGTCGGCGAACTCGGCCGGTCTCCCCATCCACTCGAACATTCCGTCCCACTGCCGGGGGCTGAGCACACACAGACGAACATGTCCGTCCGCGCAGGGATAGATCGGGTAGAGGTGGCGGGCGTCCGGCCTGCCCCGCGGACCATCGGACGTGGGGATGCCGCCCGCGGCCGAGCCCGCCATACCGAATCCCGGGTCGATGACCTGCACGGTCGATTCGTGCACGGAAACCTCGACGTCGTCGCCCACGCCGGTCTGCTCACGGTTGAACAGCGCGAGGAGGGCGGCCCAGGCGGCGGTGATGGACGCGGACTCCGTGGCGAGCGCTCCCGGAGGAAGCAACGGCGCTTTTCCGGGAACCCCGGACCGCGACAGCACTCCGCCCAACGCGTAGTGGATCCATTCGGTGGCTACCCAGTCCCGGTACGGCCCGCTCGACCCGAAGTCGGTCACCGCTATCTGAACGAGCGTGGGAAAGCGACGCCGGATGTCGTCGCGCGGGTAGCCGCACCGCTCCAGAACCCCTGGCGCGGCACTCTCGAACAGCACGTCGGCGTCGGCGACCAGACGTAGGAGGTGCCCGGGTCCTTCCGGTGCACTCAGATCGAGAGTGATTCCGCGTTTGTTGGCATTGTGCGTCTCGAAGTACAGCGACCGACCCGCCACGAGCGGTTCTCTGTGCCTGGAGCGGGCGCCGGTCGGTGATTCGACCTTGACGACATCCGCTCCGAGGTCGGCCAGTATCCGTGCGCCCATTTCACCGAGGCCATCGGTGAAATCGAGGACTCGGATGCCACCCAGTGGCAGATCGTTCCGACGATCATCGGGGTCCACTGACACGCAGGTCCTCCTACTCACACCTCGCTCGAGTCGCTGTGCCGCCCCGGCAGACTCGGACAGATCACAGTCACACGAGTCGGCGTGCCCTGACCATCGCAAATCCGAGCAGGAGCACCTTGCGGGTACGGCAATGAACCACAACCGAGGAACCACAACCGAGCCGCGTTGACTGGCTGCCGGGCCGGTCGGATACTCGCCAGGTGGAGATTCAGCAGCTGAAGTGCTTCATCGCTGTCGCCGACGAACTCCATTTCGGCAGAGCCGCCGAAAGGTTGCGGCTGACCGCCTCGCCCGTCAGCAGGGCGGTCAAAGAGCTGGAGCGCGAACTCGGCAGCGAGCTGTTCGTTCGCAGATACCACAGTGTGGAACTCACCGAGTTCGGCCGCGAACTGCTGGCCCCGGCCCGGCAGGTACTCGATCATCTGGAAACGATGAGAGAGCTGGCGCGCCGGAGGGCCGGGATTCGCACGATGACGATCGGCGCGACCCACCTGGTACCGCACCCGCTGATCGATGCGGTCACCGACCTGGTCGAGGAGCAGATCGCGGCCGAGTCGTCGATGACTGTGGTGTGGGGCACGTCGTCGGAGTTGTTTCCACGCGTCGAGCAGGGCGAGGTCGATCTCGCGGTCGTCCACCTGCCCACCGACCGGACCGCGCTCGGCTTCGTGGAGATCGCACGTTATACCTTCGTGGTGATCATGCGGGCCGACGATCCGCTTGCGAGCGCCCCCGTACTGCGGCTGTCCGACCTGCGATCCAGGAAGGTCATCATTCAGCCCGAGTCTCCACAGCCCCTGGCCATGAGCCGGTTTCACGAACGGCTGGTGTCCAACGGCATCAGCGATTTCGTGCGTCTCGACGACCACGACCCGGGACGCCTCGCCGCACACGTGCGGCACAGTCACGGAATCACAGTTTCCCTCAGCCCGCATTCCGGCGGAGCCCCAAAGATCTTCGACGACCCCGCGTTTGCCGCTGTCCCGTTGGGGGAGAACGAAATCCCATTCTCGGCCGGGGTGGTGTGGCTGCGGACCGCACTGGATGAATCCGCCCCATTGCGCGCGGTCGTCGAGGCGATCCGCCGACGCTGGCTCGAAAGCCCCGACCGCTATTGAGACGAGCCGACCGGCGGCGGGCTCGGCGCTCTCCGACCTCGCTCGCGCCGGGTATGTTGCCGCGGCGGAACGAGATCAGTGCAGAGCTTGCGGTTCATCGCGCCCCAGCCGCCCGCAGGATCTCCCTTTCGGGGTTCGGACGCCAGCAGCCGAACGGTGGCCCGGCACACGGGATCGACGCGGGCTTGCCACGCCGATTCCCGTGTGCCGCAAGGCATTTCGAATCACATCGGGTCCGCGCCCGGAATCATCGCCGCGCGCGGGCCGGGACCCCGATGGATGCAAGCCGGCAGCGAAACCCGCGCTCGCGCAGGCCGCGACGATCGCGCGCGACAGCCGTGGACCGCGGGTTCGCGGGAGGGTCACACCGCGAGCGGTGCACCCGTCGCCGCGACGACGTCGTCGACCGACACGTTGGGCGCGGTCTCCACCAGCACCAGGCCGGCTTCGGTGACGTCGAGGACAGCCAGGTCGGTGACGATCCGGTGCACGCAGCCTTTCCCGGTGAGCGGAAGGGTGCAGTGCTCGAGGATTTTCGGCTCGCCTCGGCGGGTTACGTGCTCCATCATGACGATGACGCGCTTGGCTCCGTGGACCAGGTCCATGGCACCGCCCATGCCCTTGACCATCGAGCCGGGGATCATCCAGTTCGCCAGGTCGCCCGCCGCGCTGACCTGCATCGCGCCCAGGACCGCGACATCGACCTGGCCACCGCGGATCATCCCGAACGACTGCGCCGAGTCGAAGAACGAGGCGCCGGGCAGCACGGTGATCGTCTCCTTACCCGCGTTGATGAGCTCGGGATCGAGTTCTTCCTCCGTCGGGTAGGGGCCGACGCCGAGGACCCCGTTCTCGGAGTGCAGGACCACGGTGATGTCGTCGGGGAGGTAGTTGGGCACGAGGGTCGGCATGCCGATGCCCAGGTTGACGTACTGCCCGTCGGCGAGTTCGCGGGCGACCCGCGCCGCCATCTGCTCGCGACTCAGCTTCTGTGCCACCGGAGTGCTCACGCGCGCACCGTCCTCTGCTCGATTCCTACGGTCACCGGGCCCACGTGCACCACGCGCTGCACGTGGATACCGGGAGTGTGGATCTCGTCCGGAGCCAGCTCGCCCGGTTCGACCAGATGCTCGACCTGCGCGATGGTGATGCGTCCGCAGGTCGCCGCGGGCGGATTGAAGTTGCGGGCGCTGGCCCGGTACACCAGGTTGCCGTGCCGGTCGCCCTTCCAGGCGTGCACCAGCGCGTAGTCGGCGACGATGGCGCGTTCCATGATGTAGCGAATGCCGTCGAACTCGCGCTGTTCCTTGGGCGGGCTCGCCACCGCGATTCCGCCGGACCCGTCGTAGCGCAGCGGCAGCCCGCCGTCGGCGACCTGAGTGCCGACCCCGGCGGGAGTGAAGAACGCGGGAATGCCCGCGCCGCCGGCGCGCATCCGCTCGGCGAGTGTGCCCTGCGGGGTCAGCTCGACTTCGAGTTCACCGGACAGATACTGGCGCGCGAACTCTTTGTTCGACCCGACATACGAGCTGATGGTGCGGCGGATACGCCGCTTCTCGAGCAGTCGGCCGAGCCCGAATCCGTCGGTTCCGCAGTTGTTGCTGATCGTCTCGAGATCCGTCGCCCCCTGGTCGAGCAACGCCTCGATCAGGATTTCAGGGACCCCCACCAGGCCGAAGCCGCCGACCGCGATGGATGCCCCGTCGGGGATGTCCGCCACGGCGTCGGCGGCCGAGACCACGACTTTGTTCATCATGCGCCTCACCTTACCAAGGATTGTGCGTCATGTGAACGAGAATCCGTATCGCGAACATTTGCCTTGCGTAGCCCTGATGCCGCGAGCTAGCGTGTTCGGATAACGATTGACCGTGCACGTACCGAACAGAGCCATGGAGTGCCGATGAGCGTCGAACTCGCCCACACCGTGTACGCAGGTCCCGCCGGATCCGAGGCCATCGTGCTGATCGGTTCGCTCGGATCGGACCGGAGCATGTGGGATCCCCAACTGCCGGCCCTGTCGACGGCGGCGACGGTGACGACTGTCGACCTGCGCGGGCACGGCGGCTCGCCGGCCCCGCACGGGCCCTACACCGTCGCCGATCTCGCGGAAGACGTCCTCGCCCTTCTGGATTCACTCGGCCACGACCGCGTGCACCTGGTCGGATTGTCGCTGGGTGGAGCCGTCTCACAGTGGATCGCCGCCCATCGTCCGGAACGGGTGCTCACAGTGTCGCTGCTGTGCACCGCGGCGAAATTCGGTGAGCCCGCGGCCTGGACCGCCCGCGCCGAGACGGTCCGCCGCGAAGGCGTCGCCTCCATCGCCCCGGCCATCGTCGAGCGTTGGCTGACCCCCGAGTTCGCCGCCGCCCACCCGGCCGTCGTGGACCGCTGCCTGGCGATGGTGAAGGCCACCGACGACGAGGGCTACGCCGCCTGCTGCGAGGCCCTCGCCGGGTGGGACTTCCGCGCGGACCTGGCGCGCATCACCGCACCCGCTCTGGTGATCGCGGGCGACCGGGACCCGGCGACCACGCCCGACGATCTGCGGGTCATCGCCGAGAGCGTCGCCGGGGCGAAGCTGCACGTGGTGACACCCGCCGCGCACGTGGCCAGCATCGAGCAGGCGGAGAAAGTGTCCGCGTTGATCCGCGAGCACATCGCGAACGCACCGATCTACCGGACCGTACCGTGACATCCGAGATCGCCGAGCCGGACGGACCGAGCCCGTCCTCGGACTTCGTCCAATCGCTGGGCCGCGGCCTCGCGGTCATCCGCGCGTTCGACGCCGAGCACCCCCAGCGCACGCTGTCCGACGTCGCACGCGCGACCGGACTCACCCGTGCCACCGCACGCCGGTTCCTGCTGACCCTCGCGGAACTGGGCTACATGCGCACCGACGGCGCCACCTTTGCCCTCACCCCGCGTGTGCTGGAACTCGGATACGCCTATCTGTCCAGCCTCACTCTGCCGGAGATCGCCGGACCGCACCTGGAAGCACTGAGCGCGACGGTGCACGAATCGTCGTCGGTTTCGATCCTCGACGGCGACGACGTGGTCTATGTCGCCCGCGTCGCGGTGTCCCGGATCATGACCGTCACCATCAGCATCGGCACCCGCTTCCCCGCCTACGCCACTTCCATGGGCCGAGTACTGCTCGCGGGACTGGACGACAGTGCTTTCGACGAGTACCTGCGGCGGGCATCGTTCACCGACCTCACCGGACGGACCATCGTCACCGCCGACGCCCTGCGCGAACACATCGCAGCGACCCGAGCGCAGGGCTACTGCATCGTCGACCAGGAACTCGAGGTCGGGCTGCGCTCGCTCGCCGCCCCCGTCCACGCCCCCGACGGCTCGGTGATCGCCGCCGTCAACCTCTCCACCCCCGCCGCCCGATACTCGCTCGACGATCTCACCGAGAAACTGATCCCACCGCTGCGCAAGGCCGCGGCGGCCATCGACACCGACCTCACGCGGGTCGGCACCAACCGAGGACGATCCCATGCCTGACGCCGTCATCTGCGAACCACTGCGCACTCCCGTCGGCCGCTTCGGCGGCGCGCTGAAGGACGTGCCGGTGCAGACCCTCGCCGCGACCCTCATCACCGAAATCCTCGAACGCACCGGTATTTCCGGATCCGACGTCGACGACGTCATCCTCGGGCAGGGTTCGCCCAACGGCGACGCCCCGGCTCTGGGCCGCGTCGCCGCCCTCGACGCCGGGCTCGGTATCGACGTACCCGGCCAGCAGGTCGACCGGCGCTGCGGATCCGGCCTGCAAGCGATCGTCAACGCCTGCATGCAGGTCCGTACCGGAGCGAGCGATCTCGTCCTCGCGGGCGGCGCCGAGTCGATGAGCGGCACCGAGTTCTACGCGACCGGTATGCGCTGGGGCGTGTCCGCCGAATCGGTCGGGCTGAACGACCGGCTGGCACGGGCACGGATCACCGCGGGCGGCAAGAACTTTCCCGTTCCCGGGGGCATGATCGAGACCGCGGAGAACCTGCGCGCCGCGTACGCCATCAGCCGCGCCGACCAGGACGCCTTCGCCGTGCAATCGCACCGCCGTGCCGTCGCAGCCCAGCGCGACGGGGTGTTCGCCGAGGAGATCGTCCCGGTGCGGGTGCCGCAGCGCAAGGGCGAACCGATCTCCGTCGACACCGACGAGCATCCCCGCGCCGACACCAGCGTCGAATCGCTCGCGGCGCTGCGCCCGATCCGCGGCCGGATCGATCCCGACTCCACCGTCACCGCGGGCAATGCCAGCGGCCAGAACGACGGCGCCGCCCTGTGTATCGTGACGACCCCGGAGAAGGCCGACCGACTGGGCCTGCGGCCCCTGGTGCGGCTGGTCGGATGGAGCGTCGCGGGCGTGGCTCCGAGCACAATGGGGATCGGACCGGTCCCCGCCACCGACACCGTGCTGCGGCGCGCCGGACTGACGCTGGACGACATGGACCTCATCGAGCTCAATGAGGCATTCGCCGCACAGGTGCTGGCGGTCCTGGCCGAGTGGAAGCTGGAACCGGACGACCCCCGGCTCAATCCGCACGGCTCCGGTATCTCTCTCGGCCATCCGGTTGGTGCCACCGGTGCTCGCATCCTCACCACCCTCGCTCGTGAGATGGCGCGCCGCGACGCCCGCTACGGGTTGGAGACGATGTGCATCGGAGGCGGACAAGGACTGGCCGCGCTATTCGAGCGCTTCTGATCCGCGACGCGCGGCAGCGGCAGCGGCAGCGGCAGCGGCAGCGGCAGCGGCAGCGACGATCACCGGGCCGGATCGAGCGTGTCCTGCCTGCCGGATAGTTCTTTCGGATCGAATCCGGCCGCGGAGAGTTCGGCGAAGCTGGGTTTGCGAACTCCGGACAGCACCTTTCGGGCCGCCAGGTGGACGGCGGGTTGATTGATCGACTCGACCGCTACCAGGACGTCGTCACGGAAGCAGAAGGTGGAGAACTTCCCGGTGCTCGGGTCGGCCGGAATCACCGTCCGATCGATCCGGCCACCGGCACCGGCGATCTGGATTCTGCAGGTCCCCTGATGGCTCCAAAACCACGGTAGTTCCTGGTAGGCGGTGGGTTCTCCGGTGAGGTTCGCCGCCAAGACCCGGGCTTGATCGACGGCGTTCTGCACCGATTCCCGCCGCACCCGGGTACCGGTGTGGGCGCACGGGAACTCGGCACAGTCTCCGATCGCCCAGATGTGCTCGTCGTTGGTGCGCAGGTACTCGTTCACGCGAATTCCGTTGCCGGTGATCACTCCGGCCGCGGCCGCGAGGTCGGTGACGGGTTCGGCTCCGATACCGACGACGACGAGATCGGCGGGAACGAGTTCCCCGTCGGTGCAGGCGACGGCGGTGACGCGGCGGTCGTCGCGTTCGATCGCCGCCACCTCGGCCGAGAACCGGAACCGTACGCCGGACCGGCGGTGCACGGCGAGTACGTGATCGGTGGTGGGCTCGGTCAGCGCACGCATCAACGGCCGAGGCCCGGATTCGATGACGGTCACCGCGATGCCGCGCTTGCCGGCAGCCGCGGCGAACTCGAGGCCGATGAATCCGGCCCCGACGACAACCGCGGTGGCGGCCCCGGCCAATTCGCGGTGCAACCCCGCGGCGTCCGCGGTGCCGCGCAGGTAGTGCACCCCCGGTCCGTCCGCGCCGGGAACCCGCAGCAACCGGTTGCGCGAGCCGGTGGCCAGCACGAGGTCGGTGTAGGCGATCGAAGTGCCGTCGGCGCATTCCACCCGGCGCGCATCGGAATCGATGCGGGTCACCGCTGCCGCAGGCCGCAGATCGATGTCGTGTTCGCGGTAGAAGTCGGCGCCGCGTAGGGGTAGCGGCTGGGGATTCTCGCCGACGAGGTAGTCCTTCGATAACGGTGGGCGCTGGTAGGGCAGCTCGTTCTCGGCGTTTGCCACGGTGATCGACCCGGTGTATCCCCGAGCGCGCAGTGAGTCGGCGAGCTGGATGCCTGCGTGACCGGCGCCGACGACGACGATGCCGGTCATGTCAGATCTGGCTCTCGGGGAGGTCGACCTCGAGGCCGTTCAGCGCGGAGGTGACCGGGATCTGGCAGCCCAGCCGCGAGCGCCGGGCATCGCGCGGCTCCGCGGTGCAGTCCAGCATCTCGTCCTCGTCCTCGCCCACGGCGGGCAGTTCGCCGAGGTGGTCGGAGCGGATGTAGACGTGGCAGGTGGCGCACATCGCTTGGCCGCCGCATTCCCCCACGATCCCGGCGATCGAATGGGTGAGGGCGGCACGCATCACCGAGGTGCCCTCGGCGACGTCGACGACGTCGGCGCGGCCGTCGGGATGGTGGAAGGTGAGTTTCGGCATTGGTTCGCTCCGGTCAGTCGTTCCAGGTGACGGGCAGGTCGGTGAGTCCGCGGAAAACCCATCCGTCCCAGCGGGTGGTCCGGGACGCGTCGACTCGCAGATCCGGGAATCTGCGGTACAGCATCGGAACGGCGACCTGGCCGACCGAGACCTTCGCGGCCCACAGTCCCGCGCACAGATGCACACCGCTTCCGAATGCCAGGTGCGGTTGGCGGGGGCGGTGGATGTCGAATACTTCCGGGTCGCCATCGAAATGGCGGTCGTCGCGGTTGGCGGCGCCGACAACCACTCCCAGGGAGGCGCCCTCGGGCAGGGTGACTCCGCCCAGTTCGACCTCGCGGGTGGTCTGGCGGGGGTACATACCGATCGGGGCCAGCCACCGCACGGTCTCCTCGAACACCGCCGGCCACAACGACGCGTCGGCGGCGACCTGCGCGTGCTGGGCGGGGTGTTCCGACAGCGCCCACACCATGTTCGTGATCATGTGCTGCGGTTCGTTCATCCCGCCCGCGATGGTCAGTTTCACGTTGGCCGCGACCGCCGCTCGCGACAATCCCCCGTGGATCAGTGCGGAGGTGAGCGAGTCGTTGGGGTGCCGTTCGTAGAATGGGATCAGCCGCGCCAGCAGGTCATCGACCTCGTTACGCGCGTCTTCGCAGCGGCGCCAGATATCCGGGTCGTCGAGCAGGTTGCCCGCGCCCGCGATGAACGCGTGCGACCACCTCCGCATCGACGCGACGTCCACCTCCGGCAGTCCGAGCAGGTCGATCAGGTTCTGCGAGGCGATCGGTGAGGCGTAGTCCCGATTCAGCTCCGCCGCACCCGGTCCGGCCTCGGCCAGCACGTCCAGGTAGGTGTTGGTGTTGCGGGTGAATACCTCCGTCCACACGGACTTGACCGCCTTGGGACGCAGGGTCGGGTTGATGACCGAACGCTCCGTGGCGTGGTCCGGGTCGTCCTTGCGCAGCATGGGATGGCCGCCGAGGGCGCGCTTCATGGTGGCGCCGGCGCCGCCCACGTCGGCGGTGTAGGTCTGCTGATCGCACTCGATCGCGTGGCACTCCGGATAGCCGGTCACCAGGAAGCGTCCGACCGCGGGCACCCACGCTACCGGCGATTCACGGCGCAGCCGCCGATAGGTCGGATACGGATCGGCGGCCATCTCACCGGCCACCACCCAGTCCGCCACCGGCGCCGCCGGTGGGGACACCGCGGAGGCTCCTATATCTGCCATCTCCAACACTCCTATGTGCCAAGAGTCACATCAATCTTGAACTACAGTTCACATCACACTGAATCTCTCGTAAAGTGAAGAAAACGGCACTAGTTATTCAGTTGAATCGAGGATGGGGTGGCGAAGCTCACCATGCGGCACCTGGAATTGTTCGCAGCCCTGCCGCGACACGCCACCTTGGCCCAGGCTGCCGCCGCCCTGCATATCTCGGAATCCGGCCTGTCCCAGGCGGTTTCGGAGATCGAGCGAATCGTCGGTGAGCAGCTCTGCGTGCGCCGCAAGGCCAAGGGACTCCAGCTCACTCCGGCGGGCCAGTACTTCGCCCAGCGCGCTGGACAACTCGTCGACGAAGCGTCGGCCCTCGTCGGTGATCTCGCGGCAACCCGGGGCGAGATCACCGGCCCGGTCGGTGTCGGCTGCTACGTCGCGCTCGCCGACACCGTCCTGCCCGCGACGCTCGCCCACTTCGCCCGGCACCATCCCAAGGCCCGGATCGGAGTACAGGTCGGCGGCGACGATGACCTGCTGCCCGCGTTGGCCGACGGGCGCCTGGACTTCGCCGTGCTCTACGACATGTTCCTGCCGTCGGACCTCAACAAGCAGGTGATCTACGAGACCGAGGTCACGGCGGTGTTACCCGCCGATCACCGCTTGGCCGAGCAGCCCAGCGTGGCCCTGCGCGACCTCGCCGACGAACCGTTCGTGCTCCTCGACTCCGCGCCCAGCACCGCCAACACCCATCGCGTCTTCGCCGAACAGAACATCCAGCCCACGCTGGGCACCGCGGTTCCCACCATCGAACTCGTCCGCGCGCTGGTCGGACGAGGCGTTGGCTACGGCCTGCTGATGTCCCGGCCGAACGCACCGAAGGCCACCACCGAGGGCCGGCGCATCGTCACCCGACCGCTGCGACCCCGCGCCGGGCGAACAGCAGTGGTAGCGACCTGGCCCCGGCATATGACCCTCGGACCACGCGCTCGAGTGTTGCTCGACCGACTGGTCGACAGCTTGTCCTGAGCGCCGCGGTCGGGCGGGCCGCGGCTCGGGGTTCGGACCCGCGAAGGTGGTCGATGAATGCTCGATGACCAGTCGACTTCAGCTTTTCGACCAGGGCCTGGGCAGCCGTGGCGTGATCGGATTCGCCGGGCTGGTGTTGCTCAAGGCGACGGTCAGGCCTCTAGCCGCCGACTGCACGAGACTGGTCATCTCACGAATGTCCCTGCTACCGGGCGTGCTCAACAGCGAGACAGCCGCGATACCGATTTCCGGTGGGCCGACAACGAGAGCAGCACACGAAGCCGAGTTCGGCGTCAACTCCTCGATCGATGTCGCGGTACCGGTGCGCCGTACGCGCGCGATCTCGTAACGCAGGTCGTTCGGATCGGTGATCGTTTCGGCGGTGTAGGCCTTGAGCGACCCCTGCAGAACCTCCTGCTGAAAGTCGGCGTCGGAATGGGCGAGCAGCACCTTGCCGACCGCACTCGCATGCAGCGGCAACCGGCCGCCGGCCCGCCCGACCGGCGGTACGTCACGCGTTCCGCTGATCTTCTCGACCAAGATGGCCTGATGGCCGTTGAGCACGGCGAGCAGCACGTGAGCGTGCGTGGTTTCCCAGAGTCCCTGCAGAAACGGCAGCGCCGTCTCCCGCAGCCCATAAGTCCGAGTGCTTCGGGCGGCGACTTCCCACAGCCGCACTCCGATGGTGTAGTCGCCGCGTCTGGTGCGCTCGAGACCGCCCCATTCGACCAGCTCCCGAATCAGGCGATGCACTGTACTGGTCGGCAAGCCGCTGGCTCGCGCGATGTCGGACAGCGACCACTCGGTGCGCTCACCGGTGAACACCTCCAAAATGCTGAATATCTTGCTGGTCACCGACCGCCCAGGCAGAGCATTGTGGCCCGACATGAGTGCTCCTTCGCAGTCCGATGTCTCCCAGCTTCCCACTGACAGGAACGGCTTGTGTCTTCCATCACATAAGAGAGTCTTACATACGGGAAATCGGCGGAGACGTCGGCTCAGTGATGCGACGGGCTCCGAGCGCTTCGGCGACCGCACGGGATCCCATCGACCGCGTCCGATGCGCGGTGGTCGGTCGGCCCACCGTCCGCTCGGCAATGCCAGTTCGACGTGAACGATTCCGCTGTCCTCGAAGGGTGCGGTCAGCGTGCGACAGGCCGAAGCCCGCGACTACCCGCCCCCGGACGAGCCGCCGGGAGTCCCTGGATGGCCTGGACGCTGTGGGAGCTTGGGCTCGGGCGAATTTCGCAACGCGGCGAGTTCGACCCGGGAGCGGATTCCGAGCTTGGAATAGATGCGGGTCAAGTGGTATTGGATGGTTTTGGTCGAGACGAACAGTTCCGCCGCCACCTCACGGTTGGACATCCCTCGCGCCACCAGCTCGGCGACCGCCTCCTCCTGTGGCGTGAGCGCGTCCACCGCGCGTTCGAGCCGATGGACGCGGACGCCGCCGGCTTTGTGCTCGCGGTCGCAACGGATCACATAGGTCCGCGCGCCCAAGGCCACGAAGATGTCGCGGGCAGCGGTGAATTCCGCATCCGCCTCGCGGCGCTTCCCCGCTCGGCGCAGGATTTGACCATAACTGAACGTCACGCGGGCCCGGTCGTAACGCAACGGCAGCTCGTCGAGCAGACCGAGCGCGGTCTCGAACGCCTCCCTCGCGCCGTCGAGATCGCCGCGGACCCCGAGCAGATAACCACGGGCGCCGCCCAACCTGGCCTGCGCGGAGATGCGTCCCAGTTCGGCCGCACGGCGCTCGTGCTTCGCCAGAAAGCGGTCGGCCTCGTCGTATCGTCCCTCGGCGATCAACGCGTGCGCGTAGAGATCCGCCCACGGCCATTGCCCGGGATCATCGACATTTCCCCGCGCCCAGGGCTCGGTCAGCGGACGCAGGACGCGCAGTACACCCGCCGCGTCGGCACGCGCCTCCGCCCACTGAGCACGCGCGAGAAGCGAAGGCACCCGCATGATCTCGTAGTCCTGCGGACCGGCGTCGGCGCGGCGCAACGCCGAGTCGGCCTGCTCCCATTCACCGCGCAGAGTGTGCACTGCCACTACCGTCCACTGCACCAGAGGATCGAGCAGCACCATACCCGTCCGATCGATCAGCTCGGTGGCTTCACGAGCGATGCGCAACGCGTCTTCCCAGTCACCGGTGAGAAACCGCACCCGGGCCAGCCACGCGCGCGCCCACAACGAAATCCGGGTGGACCCACCCAAAAAGGTTGTGGGGACGGACATTTTGAAGTCGACACGGGCATCGTCGATGGCATCCGCGATCAGACTCACCCAACCACGACCGATCGCGACGCGCTGGACCTGAGCGCCACGCCGCACATGTTGTCCCAAATTCTCATAGGAGTGTCGGGCGGCCTCGACATCGCGGTAGGCCAGGCCGATGCCGCGAATAGCGGCGGCCTCGACGGCTGCCGGAGTATCCGCGCCGACCAGCCCGATCGCCCGATCGGCCCACGTCACCAATTCCTCCGGGCGACAGCGACACAGTGCATGCAGCACATAACGCTGACAGATCAACGCGGCGACATCGGGCTCTCGTCGGCTGTTCACCAGATCCCATGCCCGGCCGAGCCTGTTCTCGGCCTCCGTGGGCCGACCACGCACGATCGCGAGATACCCCAGCACGGCATTTCGCAATGGAGTTTCCCGCAGGCTCTCCACCGCGGGCACCAAAGCGGCCGCACCGAGCACATCGCCGGCGCCGATCAGGGCATCGACTGCCCTGGTGAGCCGGCTTTCCCGCGGCAACCGTTCCTCGGTGAGCCGACCCGAATCCCAGAGCAACCCCGCCGCCGCCCCCCACGCGCCTTCGGCCGCCCGCTCGACAGCCAATCTGTCGAGCCGGTCGGCAAGGGCTGAATCGGGTACCGGAGTCGCCGCGACGAGCAGCCGCACCTGCAGAAGGGGATCGTCGACCAGCTCGGCCGCCTGCCGCCGCAAGGCAGATGCCGCGGCCGGACCCATGGCGGCGAGAACCGCCGCCCGCACCATCGGATCCGCCGGGCCGACTTCGGTGAGACCACGGGGACCGAGCACCACGAGTCCCACGTCGACCGCCTCATCGACGACGGCGAGCACGTCGTCGTCGATACCGGCGAGGCGGGCCGCGTCGTGCACCGCGGTGCCCGGACCGAGTACCGCGACGGCCTCCGCGAACGTTCGGGCCCGCGCCGAACAGCGCTCCAGGATCTCCTTCACCCGGCCCGCGACGAGCGCGGGCGCAGGCAGGTCCGGGTCGAACCGTTCCCAGGTCGAGCGCGGGAGCTCGATGAGCAACTGCATGACATGCCGCGGCATGCCCCCCGTATGCGCCTGAAGGCGTTCGGCCATCGCCGGATGCAGCACGATGCCGTGCACGGCGGCCAACTCCCCCACCTCTGCGGCCGTGAACGGCTCGAGCGCGAATACCGCACTCGAGATGTGTTGCAGCAGTTCGAGAGTCGACCCCGGAACCGTGGGGTCGCCGATTACGGCCGATGCCACGACCAGAAACCCGCGCCCCGTGTGGTGACGGACCGCGGACCCCAGCACCTGCAGGGACTCCGGGTCCGTCCACTGCGCGTCGTCCACGATCACCAGCACGGTATCGCCGTAGTGATCGAGATGTCGGCGAAGTCGCTCCGCCACCTCGACGGGATCGCCACCGGTGTCCACCCGCGGCGCCAGCTGATCCAGCACGCCGTAACTGCGGCGCGCCTCCCACGGCGCGGCCGCGGCCCGCAGCACCGGCCCCTCGTGCCGGGCGGCGAACTCGTCCACCAGCGTGGTCTTGCCGACCCCGGCCTTTCCGCCGACGAGTACGCAGCACGAATCGCCCTCGCCGGCCCGCCGCAGCAAGTCGGTCAGGCCGGCGAGGGCGGTATCACGGGCGATCACCGCCGGGCGCTGCCGGGTCACCTCGCCACAGTAACCCGCTGCCGACGTCCGTGCGGCCACCTCGAGATCGCAACCACTTCGCCTCAGCGGTGGCCGAGCGACACATCAGCCGAGATCGCCGCCGCCCACCGGCAGCACGACACCGGTGATGTAGGACGCCTCGTCCGAAGCGAGGAAGGTGATGGCGGCCGCCTGCTCGTCGAGGGTGCCGTAACGCTTCATCGGGCTGGACGCCAGGGTCTGGTCGATGTGCGCCTGGTACCAGATCCGTTCCTGTTCCGTCTCCAGTGCCGAGCCGCCCCGGGAGATCCGGCGCGGCGGCGCGGCGGTTCCGCCCGGAGCCGTTGCCACCACACGGATACCGGCATCGGCATACTCCAGCGCCAGCGATGCGGTCAGGGCGTTGACACCACCCTTGGCAGCCGAATACGGGATTCGGTGGATCCCGCGGGTGGCGACCGATGACACGTTGACGATCACGCCGCTGCGCCGTTCGAGCATATTCGGCAGCACGGCGTGCGTGCACAGCATCGTGGTCAGCAACGAACGCGTGATCTCGGTACGGATCTCCGCCTCGGAGAACTCGACGAACGGCTTGAACCATATCGCGCCGCCGACATTGTTGATCAACACGTCGATCCTGCCGAACCGAGCCAGTGCCTGCGCGATCGCGAACTCCGCGCCTTCGCCGGTCTCCAGATCCGCGGTGACCGCGAGCGCGTCACCACCGGAGGCGACCAGTTCGCCCGCGACCTCGACCACCAGATCCGAGCGGTCGACCAGCACAACGCGGCCACCTTCGGCGCTGATCCGCCGGACCGTCGCCGCCCCGATGCCCTGGGCTGCTCCCGTCACCAGGACGACTTTGCCGTCGAAGCGCCCGGGGCTGATGAACCGCGGCCGCCGTGTGGCCTCGGCGTCGGCCAGCGCCCGGCGCATCGTGCTCTTGGAACGTTCGGAATGCTCGGTGACCAGTTGACGCGCGCGCTGCCGGTCACCGGCTTCGAAGGCAGCGACCAAGTCGAGGTGATCCTGCGCGCAGCGCGGGTCGCACCACGTCGCGTTCCGTAACGTTTCCTCCATGCGCGCGGTCACGCCGAGCGCGCGATACGCCTCGAGCAGGTGCGCATTGCCGGTGAGGGTGAACAGGTACTCGTGGAAAGCGGCGTTGGCGTCGGTGTAGGCCGCGGCGTCCACGAACCGATCGCCGTCTACGTAGGCGAGAGTCGCTTCGGCGAGCAGCCGGTAACCGGAGAGCTGTTGGGCGGTGAGTCTGCCGAGCGTGACCTCCAATGCACCCAGTTCGAGCGCCTGACGCGCTTCGAACACCGCGTCGGAGTCGTGCACCGACGGATGTTCCTCGCCGATCTCGTAACTGTCGACCGGGTCCGGCGCGGCGGGGGCCACCAGCGGAGCGAGGTCGTCCGACGAGCCGAACACCTGCTGACCGGCAATGGCGCGCGCCGATTCGGCAGGCCGCAGCGTGTCGTCGGCGTCGACGGCGCCGGGCGAGCCGCCACCGTCCGGCCAGACGATCTGGCCGGATATCGACCGGATCGCCTCGGGCTTCTCCGGCGCGGACGGATCCGTCCCCGTCGCTCCGCGTGGCGCCAACGAGGAAACCGGGAAGACCTCCTGGCCCGCGATCGCTCGGCCCTGCACCCGAACTGCTTCCTGGAGGCCGGCCGAAGCCGCCGATTCGACGACCACCGGGACTACCTCACCGAGAGCCCGCCCATCGGCAGCCGGTACGACGGTATCGGAAGCGAGTCCGGATCGGACCTGCTCCACAACGGGAGCCGCGGATGGCGCCTCGACGCTTGTCGTCGGGATTGCCGAGTCCGAGGAATTCCTATCGGCCCCGGCAGCCGACAAAGCGAACTTCTCGAAGAAGAATCCGGCCGGAACAATGCGCTGCTCCGCCAGATGCTTCCGGACCGACTCCACCATCGCCGGCGGACCGCACAGGTAGACCGCGCCTTCGCCGTCGTAGAGGTGGTCATCACGAATAAGGCTGGTCACGTAGCCTTTGTTCGGAGCGGAACTGGCCGGGTCGGCAACGCAGTACTCCCAGGTGAAGCCATCCACCTGCGAGGCCAATTCGGTCAAGGTATGGAGTTCGACCACGTCTTCGTCGGTGCTCGCCCCGTAGATCAGGTGCGCCGGCCTGCTCGACCCCGTGTCGCGCAGCGTCCGCACGATCGACAGGATCGGCGCCAATCCCGTTCCGCCGGCCAGCAACAGCACCGGTCCGGCACCCTCTCGCAGGAAGAAACTGCCGTTGGGGCCGGTGAAGGTGAGTTCATCGCCCACCGCCGCGCGTTCGGTGAGGTACCCCGACATGACTCCGCCGGGGGTGAGCTTCACGAGGAAGGTGAGGCGCTTCTCATCGGGCGCGTTGCTGAACGAATACGACCGGGACTCCGAGGTGCCGGGGACCGCGATATTGACGTACTGACCGGGAAGGAAGACCAGCCGCTCCCGATCCGGAATCTCCACGGTCACCCGGACCGTGGTCTCGGTCAGTCGTTCCAGCGCCGCGATAGTTCCGGTGAAGGTCGCCGCCTGCGTCTTCGCGACCGCGGAGGTGCTCGCGATCTGCAGCACGAGATCCGACTTCGGCTTCATGCTGCACGGCAGCACATAGCCGGCGGCTGCTTCATCGGCGGTCAGCGCGTCCTCGATGTAGTTGCCGCCGTCGTACTCGCCGGACTCACACAGCGCCTTACACGTGCCGCAGGCGCCGTCACGGCAGTCCAGCGGAATGTTGACGCGTTGCCGGTAGGACGCTTCCGCGACGGTCTGGTCCGCGGAACAGGTGATGAAGCGCGTCACCCCGTCCTCGAAAGCCAACGCAATCCGGTAGGTCATATCAGGTACCCCCGCGCGCTCAGAAGTGGTACACGTCGACGACGTGGTGGATGTAGTCGTTCTTGAGCACCACGGTCTTGCGACGGATCAGCGGGGAAGCGCCCGAGAAGTCGATCGTGTAGAAGGACGTCCCGTAGTAGGGATCGACGGTCTTGTACCGGAAATACATCGTGTGCCAGTTGAATCGGACGTCGACGAGGTCGCCGCGGCGCTCGATGACCTCCACATTGGAGATGTTGTGGCTGGTCCGGGGCTCCGGAATCGAGGTCGCGCTCGATCGCTCGGTCCGGATGCGGAAGACCCGGTCCTCCAGCCCACCCTTGTTCGGGTAGTAGATCAACGAGATGTCGGTCTGCGGATTCTCGGTCAGCAGGTCGTCATCGCCCCATGCGGGCATCCAGTAGACGACGTCATCGGCGTAACAGTCGAGCCATTTCTCGAATTCCCGGTCATCGAGGTAGCGGGCTTCCCGGTAGAGGAACTGCTCGATGTCGTTCTGGGTGATGAGCTTGGCGCCCACGTTCTGGGCGCTACCGGTGGTGGCGGTCATTGTGGTGATCTCCTCAGGCTTCGGCGCTGGTCGCGGCGGACTGGTCGGCGCTCGCTCGGGCGCGCTCGCGTGCCACGGCCGCACGCATGATCGAGCGCCAGTAGCCGTGCTGCACCGGGTACAGACCCTCGTCCTCGTTCTTCAGCCCGGCGGAGAGCACGCCGTTCATGCCGAGCGACTCCGCGACCGGGTCGGGTCCGGGCAGCCAGTGCTCGGCGCCGCGGCTCATGTCGTTCCACGGCGCGGCGGTCGCCTGGAAGGTGAGCTGGCAGGAGCGGAACTCCTCGAGGTCGTCCGGCGTCGCCATGCCGGAGGCATTGAAGAAGTCCTCGTACTGCCGGATCCGCCAGGCACGCGCGTCCGGGCTCTCCCCCTTCGGGGCGATGCAGTAGATCGTCACCTCGGTCTGGTTGTGGCTGATCGGCCGGAAGTGCCGGATCTGCGTGCTGAACTGGTCCATCAGGTACACATTCGGGTACAGCAGCAGGTTGCGGGAGCCTTTGACCATGAACTCGCCCTTGGCGTCGCCGAAGCTGCTCTTGAGCTCGTCGATCCGAGGCCACAGCGGCCGGTCCTGCGGGTTGGCTGCCCACGTCCACAGGCAGAGGTGACCGTTCGGATACGACCAGTACCCGCCACCGGACTTGCCCCAGCCGCCGGCGTCCAGCGTCTTGGTGTCGTTCTTGGATTGTCCGGAATTACGGCGCGCGGTGGTGGCGGCGTAGTTCCAATGCGTCGCGGTGACGTGGTAGCCGTCGGCGCCGTTCTCGGCCTGCACCTTCCAGTTTCCGTCGTAGGTGTACGTCGAGGAGCCACGCAGCACCTCGAGCCCCTCGGGCGACTGGTCGACCAGCATGTCGATGATCGTGGTGGTGTCGCCGAGATGCTCGGGCAGAGTCACCACATCCGCGTTCAAGCTGCCGAAGAGGAACCCGCGGTAGCTGTCGAACCGCGCCACCTTCGTGAGGTTGTGCGACCCGTTGGTATCGAACGACTCGGGATAACCCGCGCCGTCGGGGTCCTTCACCTTGAGCAGCTTGCCGTCATTGCGGAAGGTCCACCCGTGGAACGGGCAGGTCAGGGTGAGGCGGTTGTCCGTCTTACGGCGGCAGAGCATGGCCCCGCGGTGGGCGCAGGCGTTGATCAGGCAGTGCAGCTCGCCGTCGCGGTCCCGGGTGATGACGATCGGCTGCCGGCCGATGTAGGTGGTGAAGTAGTCACCGGGGTTCGGGACCTGGCTCTCGTGGGCGAGGTAGACCCAGTTGCCCTCGAAGATGTACTTCATCTCGAGTTCGAAGATGTCCTCGTCGGTGAAGATCCGACGATTCGCCCGGTAGATACCGGCCTCATGATCCTCGACGATCGCGTCGTCGAGGACGCCGGACAGGTGATCGAGGGTACTGGTCATTGAGTCCTCCAACAGCGTCGAGCGGCTTCGCTCCGGCCACGGACGGCACTCCCGTCCTGGCATGTCTGTCAATACAAACAGGATGTGACCTCACTCACCCCAGGTGATTGCCCAGTTCTGACCTGGGCGGCCATTCATCAATCTTGCGTATCAATAGTGCGATAATAAGTATTTGTCTGAACTCAATATCCGTGTCTACCGTGACTCAATGCACAGATCGAGGCGAGTCGCGGAGTTCGGGAAGGAGGCCCCATGGAGTTACGCCACCTGCGTTACTTCGCGACCGTCGCCGACACCTGCCACTTCGGCCGCGCGGCGGAACGGCTGCACATGGCGCAGCCCGCGCTGTCGCAGGCGATCCGCCAGCTGGAGACCGAGCTCGGCGCCGAGCTGCTCACCCGTACCACTCGCCAGGTGTCCCTGACTCCGGCAGGCGAGTTCCTGCGCGGCGAGGCCCAGCGCGTGCTCGACATCGTCGACGAGGGAACTCGCGGCGTCCGCCGGATCGCCGCGGGCAGGCGCGGCATGGTCCGTCTGGCCTTCACCGGCACGGCGGCGCTGTCGCACCTCCCGCGGATCGCTCGCACGATGCGGCGCGATCTGCCGGGCGTTGCCCTCGAAGTGCATTCCGACCTGCTCACCTCCGCGCAGTGCGATCGTCTGCGCGAGGGCAGTCTCGACCTGGGCGTGCTCCGCCCACCCATCGAGGGTGACGGCATCGCGCTGCACACCCTGGAGGTCGAGCCGCTCGTGCTGGCCGTGCCCGCCGACCACCGGCTCGCCGTCGAGCCCGTGGTCGCGATGTCGGATCTGCGCACGGAAAAGTTCATTGTTTACGCGAGTCCGGACTCGGTGGTCAATGCGGCGGTTGTGCGCAGCTGCCGGACTGCCGGCTTCAGTCCACATCGCGAGCACGAGGCCACCGGCACAGGTGTGCTGCTGGCCCTGGTCGCCGGCGGACTGGGCATCGCCGTCCTGCCCGCCTCGGCCCGGGCTCTGCCCCTGGCCGGGGTCGTGTTCCGCGATCTCGTCGACGCCGAAGCGGTCGAGCTGGCGCTGGCCTGGCGCCGCGACCACGACTCCGCCGCGGTCGCATCCGTTCTCGAAGTTCTGACAGATGCCCTGGCGGCGGACCACCCACCTACCGAGGTCAGCCGATGAAAATTACTGCTGTAGAAGCGATTCCGTTCGCGATCCCGTACCGCAAGCCCCTGAAATTCGCCTCGGGCGAGGTGCACGTCGCCGAGCATGTGCTGGTGCGGGTGCACACCGACGACGGCGTCGTCGGTGTCGCCGAGGCGCCGCCACGTCCGTTCACCTACGGCGAGACCCAGGACGGGATCGTGGCGGTGATCCGGAAGATCTTCGCTCCGCAGATCATCGGGCTGACGCTGCTGCAACGCGAGACCATCGGCGCACGGCTGAGCCGCACCGTCGGCAACCCGGCCGCCAAGGCGGCGCTCGACATGGCCGTGTGGGACGCGCTCGGCCGTACCCTCGACGTCCAGGTGACCGAATTGCTCGGCGGTTACACCGACCGTATGCGGGTCTCCCACATGCTGGGTTTCGCCGAGCCCGCCGCGATGGTCGCCGAGGCCGAACGCATGCGCGACCAATACGGCATCACCACCTTCAAAGTGAAGGTCGGCCGCCGGCCGACGAGCCTCGATATCGCGGTCGTGCGGGCTCTGCGGGAACGGTTCGGTGACAGCGTCGATCTCTACATCGACGGCAATCGCGGCTGGACCGCCTCGGAGTCCGCGGCAGCCATGAAGGACATGGCCGACCTCGGACTGCTCTTCGCCGAGGAACTCTGCCCGGCCGACGACGTTCTCGGCAGGCGGTGGCTGGTCTCCCAGCTGGACGTGCCGTTCATCGCCGACGAGTCGGTGCCCACACCGGCCGACGTCACCCGGGAGGTATTGGCCGGCGCCGCCACAGCGGTCAGCATCAAGACCGCCCGCACCGGCTTCACGGGGTCGCAGCGTATCCATCACCTCGCCGAAGGGCTCGGCCTGGAAATCGTGATGGGCAACCAGATCGACGGCCAGCTCGGCTCCGTGTGCGCCGTCGCTTTCGGCGCCGCCTTCCAGCTCACTTCACGGCGGGCAGGCGAACTGTCCAACTTCCTCGACATGAGCGACGATCTGCTCGCCGAACCACTGCAGATCCGGGACGGTGAACTCACCATCCGTCCGGGCGCGGGCCTCGGCGCCGAGCTGGACCCCGACAAGCTCGAGCGCTACCGGCAAGACCACTGAAATTCCTACAGCCCAAGAGAATCAAGGAGGATTCAATGACCACTACCGGCATCGAACCCACGGCGGCCGATTCCGGCGCGAGCGCCACCGCCCGGTTCAAGACGGACAAGTCCGCCGGCGCCGCCGGGACGCCGAAAGAGCGCGTCGATCTCCTCGCGCGCGAAGTGCTCGAGGCGGTCCACGCGACGATCCGCAAGCACCACGTCACCTACGAGGAGTACAACGCCGTCAAGGCATGGCTGATCGAGGTCGGCGAGACCGGCGAATGGCCACTGTTCCTCGATGTCTGGGTCGAGCATGTCGTCGAGGACGTGAACACCAAGCACCGCAAGGGCAACAAGGGCACGATCGAAGGCCCGTACTACGTCCCGGGCTCGCCCGAAATCGGTTCGCGTGGCGCGGTGCCGATGCGGGAGAACGAATCCGGCACCCCGTTGACCTGGACCGGCCGGATCACCTCGACGGACGGCACCGTCCTCGACGGTGCCCGGATCGAACTGTGGCACGCCGACGCCGACGGTCTGTACTCCCAGTTCGCACCCGGCATCCCGGAGTGGAACCTGCGCGGCAGCTTCACCGCCGACGCCGAGGGCCGGTTCGAGATCCGCACCGTGCGCCCGGCGCCGTACCAGATTCCCACCGACGGCGCGTGCGGCAAGCTCATCGCGGCCGCCGACTGGCACGCCTGGCGTCCGGCCCACCTGCACGTGAAGGTGTCCGCGCCCGGGCACGAGTTGCTGACCGCGCAGTTGTACTTCCCCGACGACGCGCACAACGATGACGACGTCGCCTCGGCGGTCAAACCCGAACTCGTTCTGCACCCGGAGACCGCAGCGGACGGCGTGTCGGAGACGATCGCGTACGACTTCGTTCTCGATCCCGTCGAAGCCTGACAATCGCTTTCGCCCAAGGAGTTCACACATGCTGTTCCACGTGCGGATGGACGTACAGATCCCCCACGACCTTCCGGCCGATATCCGCGCCGACATCGTCGCCCGGGAGAAAGCCTACAGCCAGACGTTGCAGCGCGACGGGAAATGGCCGCACCTGTGGCGCATCGTGGGTGAGTACTCCAATTTCTCCATTTTCGATGTCGAGTCCAACGACGAATTGCACGAATTGCTTTCCGGGTTACCGCTTTTCCCTTATATGGCGATCAAGGTCACCCCGCTGGCGACGCACCCGTCGAAGATAGACGACTCGGGGAACTGAATAGATTTCCCTCGCACATCTCGGGCCGGGCCGGATACTCAGATCAGAGTTCCGGTCCGGCCCTTCCGTATGGTTGTAGTTGTTTCTGATGACATCACCTGACTCCCGTTCCTGGGTGGTCGCGTCATCAGGGCCGCTCAGATGGAACTGTGACCTGCGGACATACAAACGCCCGCCGGTGGATTCCGCGGCGATGAGCCGCGGAATCCACCGGCGGGCAGAATGTTCTGTGCTGTGGACGTACTGGCGCGCGACCACGCACGCCAGTACGTTCCTTCGTTCCGGTCAGATCGGCCGGGGGTCGATGGGGGTCGTGAACTTCGACCTGCTCTCGATGACTTCGCCGGCTTGCAGGAGGGTTTCCTCGTGGAATGCCCGCCCCGCCAATTGGACACCGATCGGAGCACCCGACGTCCGCGTCACAGGCAGGCCGAGTCCGGGCAGTCCGAGTGCCGCGACGGCGGTGTTCGGCCACTGGTGCCTGATGAGCTCGCGGGTGCGTTCGGCCGACCGCACGTCCTCACCGAGCGTGAACGCCGGCTCACCGGACAGTGGCAACAGCAGGATCGGGTACCGATCCATGACCTCCAAGACCTGCCGGCTCACCAGCGACAGCCGCGCCTGGGCGTGCAGGTAATCGTCCACGGTGACAGTGCCGAATACGTCCCCGTACGCGGCTGCCAGGTGGTCGAAGAACGCCCGGATCCCCGCATCGCCGACCCGGGCGACCTCGGCGAACATACCGCCGGCCCGCAAATCCGTCAGCGTGAGCTGCCACCACAAGGTTGCGGCCTCACCCAGCACCGGCAGTTCCACTTCGTCCACCTCGTAGCCCGCAGCGGACAGCCAGGCCGCAGCGGTGCGCACCGCGTCATCGGTCTCCGGCTGACCGGGCCCGGCGAGCGGATGACTTCCAGGATGTGTCACGACGCCGACCCGAATCGGCCGAGCCAACTCGACGTGCCGAGCCGGAATCCACGACGGATCGCGGGGGTCCGCGGACTCCATCGCGCGCAGACCGAGGCGGACATCCGCGATGGTGCGTCCCATGGGACCCTGTACGCCGAATTGCTGCAGGCACAGCGGCATGCCCATGCCGGGCGGCGCGTGCCAGCCCGGAATCCGGCCCCGAGTGGGACGCAATCCGGCGACACCACACACCGCGGCGGGATAGCGGATGGATCCGGCGATGTCGTTTCCGTGCGCGACGCTCACTACGCCGGTTGCCAGCGCGACCGACGAGCCGCCGCTCGACCCACCCGGGGTCACGGTCGGATCCCACGGGTTACGGGTGACGCCGAACGCGTCGCTGCTGGTGGACCACATGAACGAAAACGGCGGGCAATTCGTCCGGCCGATCGGAACAGCTCCTGCCGCGAGCAGGTTCGACACCACGGGCGACGACTCGGCGGCGATATTCGCACGATAGGCTTCGACGCCATCCGGTGTCGGCAGGCCCTCTACCGCGGTGTTGAGCTTGATTGCGGTGGGGACGCCGTGCAGCGGGCCCAGTCGCTCGCCTCGAACGACCGCCGCGTCGGCGGCCTTGGCCAGTTCGAGCGCGTTGTCCAGCACGTCGCCGAAGGCATTCGAAACGGCATTTGTTGCTTCGAGTCGAGCAATCGCGGAACTCACGACTTCTGTCGAGGAGACCTCCCCGTCCCGAATCCCGCGCGCCGCCTGTTCGGCGGACCAACGCCACAACTCATCACTCATGTTCTTTTTCCAATCAGTCGGGCAGACGACGCTGCCGGACGGTCGCAAATCTGCTGGTCGACGCGGGACAGGAAGGCACCGTGCGATCTATGATGGCAAGGACCGAAGCGCTACTTAACAGCAGATTCAGTATTTGTACCCTTCGTTCATATTTGTGTCAATGGCCATAGTCCGGCGGCGCCGCCGCGCAGAGATCCGCCCCGCGGCCCGCGCCGCGACGAGGATGTGAACCTACCGGTCGCCGACAGGCCCCTCCGCACCGAATCGGACTCGGGTGGGCCGCCCGGCACGAAGGGATCGACGGCGTCCGGGACCCTCCCGCGCGAACTCGCAGGCCAGGGTCGGCTTTACTGCTAGTAAATTTTCTTGTTTAAAAGTTGATTTTACTTCCTGAAGGTCTGCGCTTCTCGTATAGTCATGCGCACCGCCCTTGCCAGACGTAGGAGCACCGACGTGATCGAGCTCGAGTTCCGCGACCGAGAAGTCCTGGTCGTCGGAGGCGTGTCGGTTACCGGTTCGCCGGTTGCGAAGCTCTGTGTCGGCGCGGGCGCGTGGGTCGGTGTTGCCGGCCCGACCCCGCAACGGCCGGCGCCGGCGCTCGAGGTCCATGCCCACCCGATCTTCGGTGGACGATCGGACAGCTCGGGCGTCGACGGCGGCCCCCATCGACAGTCCGGTCGCGATCCTGAAGAAGGTTTCGATGCCCGCGCGGACCCTCCCTCCCAGGGATAGGTAATCGCTGGCGGCGGTAGCCGCCGAGGCGTACAAAAAGATACATACCCGGCCGAGACGCGATCCGTCCGGTGCTCGTCACGAGTCGGCAGGCCCGCCGATCGAGTGTGCGCGGCAACCCCACACCGACCTGGTCGACATCGCTCCGCCACAGGACCGCACGACCGGAATCGTCCCGGCCCGTTTCCGAGAACGGATGACCTCCGGCTCGGATCTCTGAGCGCACTTTCTCATCAGACAGCACACGATTGGAGACCTCGAATGAACGCACCTGCCACTCAGCCGAACATCGTCTATACCGGCGGCCAGGTGATAGTCGATTCCCGCGGCCCGGCCGCAGAGGCCATCTGGATTCATGACGGTCGCATCGGTGCCGTGGGGACGGCCGACGAGGTGATCGCCGCTGCCGGGCCGGATGCCGAACACCAGGACCTCGATGGCGCGGTCGTCATCCCGGGCCTGATCGACACCCATCCGCACCTGTTGCACTTCTCGGGCTTCCTCGCCGGTCTGGTGAACCTGGCCGACGTCCGCGATCACGAGGAGATCGTCGCCCTGCTGCGGGAAAAGGCCGAGCAAACCCCGAAGGGCAAGTGGGTGCGCGCCACGCCGGTGGGCGAACCGCACTACTTCAGGCGTCGTGGCTATCGCGACCTGGTCGAGGGCGAGTTGCCCAACCGCCATGTCTTGGACCGCGCCAGCACCGACCACCCGGTGATCATCGAGGCGTGGGCGCCGGTCCTGCCCAATGCGCTCGCCATGAACTCCGCGGCGCTGGAGCTGCTCGGCATCGACGCCACGACTCCGGACCGGGCTTCGGATGTCTGGATCGAGAAGGATGCCGACGGCAACCCCACCGGCATCCTGCGCGGCAACGTGACCAACTATTACAACGATGATCCGTTCTTCGCGGGCCTGCACGCCAAGATGCCCCCGATCGTGGACCTCGAACTCGCTCCCGGCGCGGTGATCGCGGGTATGGCCAAGTACAACAGCATGGGTATCACCACTGTGTACGAGGCGCACGCCATGACGTTCGACCTGCTCGACGCTTACCGGGCGCTTCGGGCCCACAACCTGCTCACCGTGCGGGTGAAGGCCGCCCCCGAACTGCAGCCCCGGGCAATGATCGAGGACACCGAACTGCCGCCGGAGGGCATTCGGGCCAACCTCGAGAAGGCGTTGGCGATCACCGAACTGGAGGACGAGTGGCTGCGCTTCGACGGGATCACCACGTGCACATACGGCCCGTGTCACAGTGGGAATCTGTACTGGCCCGCCGGATACAAGGACGCGTACGGCCGCGACACCACCGGAAAACGTGTGGTTTCCGCGGAAGCCAACCGGATGGCGTTCGAATTCTGTGCCGAGCACGGTCTGCGGCTGAACCTCTGCGCGGTCAGCCCGGCCGAGATCGACGATCATCTGGCCATGGCCGATGAAGTGATGGCCGAATACGGGCTCGACCGTACGGGCTGGGTGGTGCAGCACGGGTTCCTCCTGCGGGAAGACCAGGCCAAGGCACTCGTCGATCGCGGCTTCGACATGACCGTCTCGATGAGCTTCACCTTCGGTAAGGGCGACACGATCGCGGAGCGGTTCCCCGCGGATGCGCTGCCGCTGCTCAACCCGCTGCGGCAGGTCATCGACGCCGGCCTGCGGCCTGCCGGCGGCATGGACTGGGGTCCGAACAACCCGTGGGAGCAGATGCAGCTGGCACTGACCCACAAGCGGTACCCGAGCGGCGCGAGCAATGCCGGACCGGCCCAGGTGATCAGTCGCGAAGAGGCGTTCGACATGTGGACGGTCAACGGCGCCGAAGTAATCCGTTGGGAGGGCCTGGGCGCTCTGGCACCCGGTAACCCCGCCGATATCGCCATCGTCGACCGCAACCCGATTACTTGCGATCTCGACGACCTGCCGCACACCCGCGTGCTGCGCACCCACCTCGGCGGCCGCATCGTGCACGACGACAACACCTTGAAGGCCGCCGCCGAGGTGTGACACCACGTCCGGCCGGACGCGACCGGGGTCATGAACCAGGCCGGTTCATGACCCCGGTCTTCGGTGCCGTCCGCCCTGCCCGCGCCGTGTGAGCACCTCGATACACTGGCAGCCGCACAGTCGAGATCGAATAGGGCCGTCATGAGCAATCCCGCAGCACAACGAGCCGAGCGGCCGATGCGTGCGGACGCAGCACGGAATCGGCGGCGAATTCTGGCGACCGCGCACCGAGTGCTCGCCGAGCGCGGTTTCGACTTCACGCTCGACGATGTCGCCGCCGCGGCCGGAGTCGGCGTCGGTACCGTCTATCGCCGCTTCGCGAACAAGCAAGAACTGATCGACGAACTGCTCGAGCAGTATCTCCGCGAGATCGCCGAGCGCGCCGCGGTGGCCGCGACCTGTCCCAGCCCCTGGCAGGGATTGGTCGAGTTCATGCGTTTTGTCGGGCGACGCGCGGCGGAGAGTCGCGCCTTCGGTCGCATGATCGTCGAAATACGGGATGGCACAGAGCTTTTCGAGTATTTCTGGCGGAGTATCGATCCGCCTCTGGCGCAGCTGCTCGAACGCGCGAAGAACGCCGGGGACCTGCGCGGGGACGTCGCGGTGACCGACCTGTTCGCGGTAGTCGTCATGCTGGATCCGGTCGCGGCGTTCGTCCGGACGGTCGACCCGGGCAAGTGGGAGCGGTACCTGGCCTTCGCCTTGGACGGCATGCGAGCCGCAGGCCCGGGCCACTCGACACCGGCTCCGACCGCGTTGACCGAGGAGCAGGTGGGCCGCGCGCTGCGCTGTCGGCACCGACGGTAGCCGTTCGGCCACACCAGGCGGGCCGCCGCCTCCGCGCTGCGGCACCTCGATGGCCCCACGGTCAGGTGCGCTGTGCGTGGCTTCCGGCCAGCGGGCTACGGCCCTGCGGCACCCGCTCGAACTGCGCGAGCACCTGCCGCAGGAAGGACCGCATTTTGGCGGATGTCGTGGTGTCCTGCAGTGTTTCGATCACCGGCCGCAGCTGCTCGCCACTGTCGACGACAACCCGCACCAGCCCATGTTCGGCGCAGCGGATCAGGGCCGGCTCCAGCAATCGCACGGCCTGCGCCATTCGTCCGGTCGCCGACAGACAGCATCCGTGCAAGAGCTCGGCGTTCAGCAACGCGTGCGGCCGATCCTGCGTGGCGATACCGCGCACCAGGTCCTCGGATCGGCGGCACGCTCGATCCGCCGCCGCCGCGGTTCCCTCGGCGAGCAGCAGGCGGATCGCGGACTCCTGGTGCAACTCGGAAGCGACACCCGACGGCGCATCCGCGTGCGGAACATACGGCGGAAGCTGCTCCAAGGCCAGCCGCTCGGCATCGGTCAAGGGCAACCCCAAACGGACGCGCTCGTTCAGCATCCGGGCCGACAGCCGCTGCAAAGACCGGTTGGTCGCGATCTTGGCGCCCTCGGCCAGCAGTTCATATGTCGTCTCGAGGTCGCCGCGTACCGCGGCCACGCGCACACCGGTGCCGTAGGTGGCCAGCAAGAACTCCACAACGCCGCCCTCCGGGCGCAGGTGAGCCGCCAGTAGTTCCTCGGCCTCGATGAATTGTCCCTTCTCGTAGAGCAGCTCGCCGAGCAGCGCACTGGTCAGCAGGGTGGCATCCGACTGCCCGCCGGTCTCCAGCGCTTGACGCAAGGCGGTCCGATACCGAGACTCCGCGGTGTCGATATCGAGCTGCTGATACGCGGCGGCTCCGTCGATGCAATCGGAGTACACCGGGCCGTACGGGCCGTGTGGGAGATCCCGATACGGCTCTACCCGACGATGCCAGCGGTGCACCTCGTCGAAGTCGAACCGATACAACGCCGACACCATGGCGGCCAACGCCGTCGCATGCGCCAGGAAGGGCCGGATCGGCTCACGGAATCGCGCGAGCACCGCCTCCGGGGTGGTCGCGGGCCGGTCCACGACCAGGGTGGCCGCGGTACGGACGACATCCACTTCCAGACGTGTTTCGGCGGTCGTCTCGTCGCCGGGCGGCGCCGCGTCGAGGAGCGCGTCGGCGCGTTCGACGGCGGCCAGCGCGTCGGCCGGACGTCGCAAGGAGATGCTCGCCCAGGCGATGTGCACCTGCAGCATGGGGTTCAGCGCGGTGAGCGATGGGGGCAACTTGGCCACGAGCCCGAGAAAAGTCGCGTTGCGCCCCTTCTCGATCAATTCTTCGGCATGCGCGTCCACCAGTGCCACGGCGCGCTCGGGCTCGCCGGCCGCGAGCGCATGGTCGACAGCTTCGGCGAACAGGTCGTGATCGGCGAACCAATCCGATGCCTTCAGATGCAGCTCCTCGAGCAACCCGGGATGCCTGCGGACCAGCCGGCTGCGCAGGAAGTCGGCGAACAGCGCGTGATATCGGAACCAGTGCAGGTCGTCGTCGATACTGCGCAGGAACAGATCCCGTTGCCGTACCTCCTCCAGCAGTTCCTGTCCGGAGCTCACACCGGCCAACGCCTCGGCGAGTTCTCCGCAGATCCGATCGGGTACCGCGGTCCGCATGACGAATTCGAGCATGCGTGGTTCGAGCGCGTCGATCACGTTCTCCATCAGATATTCCCCGATGGCGTAGTGCCGCCCGGAGATCTGGTCGAGGCACGCGCCCGGATCGTCGCGTCCACGCAGCGACAGCGATGCCAATTGCAATGCGGCGGCCCAGCCTTCGGTCGACTGGCGCAACCGCTCGACATCCGCGGCCGCCAGGGACAAGCCGTCGGCCCCGGCGAGGAACTCGGCGGTCTCCTCCGCGTCGAATCGCAAGCCGGTCTCGTCGATCTCGACGAGTTCGTCGCGAACCCGCATGCGGCCCAGCGGTAGTCCACGCCGGCTACGGCTGGTGACGATCAGGCGCAGGTGGTCGCAGCCGTGATCGAGGAGGAACTCCATCGCCGCGATGGTGGCGGGATTGGTCACCCGGTGCCAGTCGTCGATCACCAGCGCGACCGGCTCCGCCCGATTGTGGATCTCATCGATGAGCGTGGCCAGCACGTGCCGCACGGCATCACTGGAGCGTTCCTCGAGCATCTGCGCCAGCTCCTGCGCCACATCGGGGTGGACCAGTCGAACTGCCTCGACGACATGCGACAGGAACCATACGACGTTGTTGTCGTCCAGGTCCACACTCAGCCAGGCCGCCCGGACGCCTTCGTCGGCGAGCATGTCCACCCATTCCGCGGCCAGCGTGCTCTTGCCGAATCCGGCCGGCCCGTGGATGAGCACCAGCCTGCGCGACCGTCCTTCCCGCAACACGTCGAGCAGTCGGTGCCGCTGCACGGGTTCACGGCGCGAGGTGGGCGGGCGGTAACGCGTCGACGGTGCCGGTGCCGGTGCCGGTGCCGGCGACGGACCGGGCCGCATCGTGGCGACGGTGACCGGCGGCGCGGCCGCGGCCGGCTGGTCGGTGTCGGTCCCGCCCAGCAAGGCCATCGCGTCCACCGTCAGCCCGCAGGAGAATTGGATGTTCCGCAGCCGCTCCCCGAGTTCGCGGGCGGTGGCGGGCCGCGCCGCCGGGTCTTGCGCCATCGCGCCTTCGATCGCGGCGCACAACAACGCGGGGACTCCGCTGCGGCGCAGGTCCGGCACCGGGTCGGAGGTGATCCGCAGGAACTGGGCGACTATCGACTCCCCCCGCCGGCGTTCGAACGCCGCGTGACCGGTCAACAAACAGAACAGGGTCGCGCCCAACCCGTAGATATCCGCGACCGGTGTCGGGTCCGCGCCCCGGAGCACCTCCGGGGCGGTGAACGCCGGGGTCCCCGCCACCAACCCGGCGCTGGTCTGGAAGGCGCCGCCGATACGGGCGATGCCGAAATCGCCGAGCTGCGGCTCACCATAGTCGGAGAGCAGGATATTCGATGGATTCACGTCCCGGTGCACGATCCCCGCGGCATGCGCTACCGCCAGCGCGCCCGCGATCTTCACGCCGACCGACAGCACCTCCTGCCATGGCATCGGGCCGTTATCGCAGACCCTCGACCGCAACGACCCGCACGCGTAGAACGGCATCACCAGGTAGGGCTTGCCGGTGGCGGTGATGTCGGCGCGCAACACCTGCACGATATGCGGATGTCCGGCGAAGCGACCCATCGCCCGCTGTTCCCGCAGGAACCGAGCCCGCTCGTCCGCGCCGCTGTCGGACTCCAGGACCTTCACCGCTACTGTGCGCTCGAGGGCGTGCTCGACACAGCGGTAGACGACGCCGAACCCACCACGCCCGATTTCCTGCGCATCATCGAACCCCGCCGCGGCCAGTTCCGCGGCGACGTTCAAGCTCAGGTCGCGCTGTGTTCCTTCTAGGTCCTGATCGGCCATCGCCCGCTCATCCGCTCGCCGCGAGAATAGGCCCCGACACCTCGATCGTAACCCCGGACAAAACGTGGAGCAGAAACTTCGCCCGCCGCACTCGGGTGCGGATCGTCCGCCGATCTCGGCACGGTGCCGCACAGCGCGGACAACCTGGATCTCCACCTGCGACGGGCTACCTACTCGACGCGCACCCCGCGTCGCCGTCGACCGGTCGCGGCGGCCGGTAGCCGCCGCGGGCGGCGCTCATCGCAGGCTGTTGCGATACTCGCGGGGCGGTACGCCGAACTCTTCCTTGAAGATCTTCGAGAAATGCGAGGAGTCGGCGAGTCCGTGCCGAGCGCAGATGGCGCCGATACTCAGGTGCGCGAGCCGGCCGTCGGCGAGGTCGTGACGACATCTCTCCAGCCGACGCCGCCGAATCCAGCCGGCCACCGTCGCGCCATCTTCCTCGAAGAGCCGCTGCAGATAACGTGGGGAAATATGGTGCCGATCGGCGATCATCCGGGTATTCAGTTCGATGTTGCTGAGGTGCGCGTCGATGAACGACTTCGCACTCGCCAGCAAGACATCCCCGGAATGCCGCTTGTCATCCGAATTGCTGTCTTCCAACACTGCCGAAGCCAAATCGAAGACCGCACTCTCGAGCAGCGGGGAGTCCCTGACTGCATCGTCGACCAGACTTCGGCGCAGACCGCGCAGGAATGGGGACACGACGCCGCCGATCCCCTGCTCACTGTGCATCCCGCGGGCGACACCCGCAGCCAGATCTCTTTCACTGGCACGGATTTCCGCCCGCGGGAACATCACGACGAACATGGTGAACGGCCCGTCGAATTCGAGCCGATACGGCTTGGCCGTGTCATAGATGGCGAAATCGCCGGGCATGAGCACTGCCGTACGGCCCGATTGGTGGACGACGCCCCGTCCCTTCACCTGCATGCCGAGCTTGATCAGTCCCGGATCTGATCGGCGGATGGTCGCGGCTGTGCGCCGGACCACGACCTCGTCACCGGACACCTCACTCAGCTGGACACTGCCGATGGTGCGTGATCGCAGCCCACCGCTGAATTCCGTGCCCACTGCACGCCTCATCGGTACGGCGGTGAGCGGTAGGAAGCCGGCGGTGATGGCTGTGCACCACGGATCGAACGCGAGCTTGTTCAGCTGGTAATTGCCCGTTACCGCGGGCACCGCGTCGACAATGTCAAGGCTGGTTCGGGACATCGCGCACCTCAGGGCCGCCGGTTGTCGATCAGCCGCTTGGCCTTGCCGATGGACCGTTCGAGTGCACCCGGCGCGAGCACCTCCACATCGACCGACACGCCGATCCGGTTCTTGATCCTGGAACGCAACTCCGCCCCCGCCGCATCCCGCTGCTCGGGAAGGGTGTCGGAGCGAGCCTCTACCCGGACGGTCAGCGTGTCCATGCGCGACGGACGGTCCAAGACGCACTGGAACTGCGGTGCCAGAGCGGGCACAGTCAGGATGAGCTCCTCGATCTGGGTCGGGAAGAGGTTCACACCACGCAGGATGATCATGTCGTCGCTGCGACCGGTGATCTTCCGCATCCGCCGCATCGACCGCGCGGTACCCGGCAGCAGGCGAGTCAAATCGCGGGTGCGATACCTGATGACCGGCATCGCCTCCTTCGTGAGAGAGGTGAACACGAGTTCTCCTTCTTCGCCGTCGGGCAGAACCGCACCGGTCTCCGGGTCGATGATCTCCGGGTAGAAGTGATCTTCCCAGATGTGCAGACCATCCTTGGTCTCGGCGCACTCCATGGCCACACCCGGCCCGATGACCTCTGACAATCCGTAGATGTCGACCGCGTCGATCGCCAACTGCTGTTCCAGTTCGGTTCGCATCTGCTCGGTCCACGGCTCGGCGCCGAAGATCCCCACCCGCAGCGAGGTGGCCGCGGGGTCGATGCCCTTGCTGATCATGGCGTCGAGGATGGTGAGCATGTACGAGGGGGTCACCATGATGGCGTTCGGACGGAAGTCCTGGATGAGCTGGACCTGGCGGTCGGTCATCCCCCCGGACATGGGGATCACCGTGCAGCCGAGCCGTTCGGCGCCGTAGTGCGCGCCGAGGCCACCGGTGAACAGGCCGTACCCGTAGGCGATGTGCACTATGTCGGAGGGACGCACACCGCTCGCACGCAGGCTACGCGCGATCAGGTCGGCCCAGTTGTTCAGATCGTTCGCCGTGTATCCGACGACGGTCGGCTGTCCGGTGGTACCGGACGACGCGTGCACTCGGGAAACCTGTTCCCGCGGGACGGCGAGCATCCCGAAGGGGTAATTGGCACGCAACTCCGCTTTGGTGGTGAACGGGAACTTGGCCAGATCCGACAGCTCCACCAGATCGGACGGATGCACACCGGCCTTGTCGAATGCCTCGCGGTAGTGTGCAACATTTTCGTAGGCGTGCCGGAGCGACCATTTGAGCCGGTCCAGCTGCAATGTCGATATCTCGTCGCGGGAAGCGAATTCGATATCCGTGTTCGGCGTCTGCGGGGAGGCGGGGGCAACGCTGCTCATCATGGCTCCGATAGGGTGGATCAGGCGTCGAAGTCGATTGTGACCGACTCGCTGAGTGGATAAGTTTGACAGGTCAGGACGAAACCTTCGGCGATCTCGGCTTCCTCCAATGCGTAATTGCGCCGCATATCCACCTCACCGGAGGTGACCTTGGCGCGACAGGTACCACAGACGCCGCCCTTGCAAGCGAAGGGAAGATCGGAGCGAATCTGCTCTGCCGCGTCGAGAACATTCTGGTCCCGCGGCAGTTCTCCGGTGGTGCTGCGTCCGTCGAGGGTGATGGTGACGGTGCTCGTCGGACCGGTTGCGCCCGGCTCCTGGTGGGTCTGCTGCGCGGGCGGCGCGTCCTCGACGAAGAACAATTCGTGGTGGATGCGCTTCTTGTCGACACCGAGCTCCGTCAACACGGTCTGCGCGTCGGTCACCATCCCGAACGGGCCGCACAGCCAGACGTCGTCGATGTCGTCGATGGGCACCAGCGCGGTCAGGATGGCGCGCAGCCGCGCGGCGTCGAGCCGTCCGCTGAACAACTCGACATCCCGCGGTTCCCGCGAGAGCACATTCACGACATCGAGTCGCGCCCCGAACCGGTCCTTCAGATCGGCGATCTCATCGGCGAACATCACCGAGCGCACCCGCCGGTTTCCATACAGGAGAACGACTTCCGCGTCGGAGTGGGCCAGCAATGACGAGGCGATGGACAGCATCGGTGTGATGCCGGATCCCGCCGCGATCAGCAGGTGTCGGCCGCCGGCCGCCGGATCCGCGACGAAGGTGCCCGAGGGGCCTTGCACCTCGATGCGATCGCCGACCTTGACGTCATGGACCAGCCAGGTCGAGAACAGTCCGCCAGGCACCTCCCGCACGCCCACGCGCGGCGCGGCGCCCACCGGCGCACAGATCGAATACGAGCGCCGGTGTTCCACGCCCGCCACGGCACGCCGCATGGTCAGCGACTGTCCCGGCTCGAAGGCGAACTCCTCGACGAGGTCGTCGGGGATCTCGAAGGTGACCGCCACCGCGTCGTCGCACAACTGCTCGACGTCGGCGACGACCAGGGACCGGAACGGCCGGTTGCGGGCCGCCGCACGCGTCCGGTCACCGCGAACAGGTGCACTCACGTCAGATTTCCTTCACATGGTCGAACGGTTCGAGGCAGGAGCGGCAACGGTACTGGGCTTTGCACAGGGTCGCGCCGAACTCGGACACCAGCTGCGTCTCCCGGGATCCGCAGTTCGGGCAGGCCAGATCGCGCGGACGGGCGCTGAGAGTCAGCGGGATCGGCCCGGCGTCGCGGCGAGGCGCGGGGCCCGGCAGGGAATAACCGGCATCCCGCAATTTGCGGCGCCCGTCCTCGGTGATCCAGTCGCTGCTCCAGGCGGGCGACAGACTCGTGTCGACCCGGACCTCTCGGAAGCCGTGCTGACGCAAGGTCCTGGTGATGTCGTCCCGCATCGTCGCGACGGCCGGACAGCCGGAGTACGTAGGTGTGATGGTGACCGTCACCCGGTTGTCCGCAGCCACCGCGACCGCACGCACGATGCCCAGGTCGGCAAGGGTCAACAGCGGCATTTCCGGGTCGGGCACCACCTCGACCAGGGCGCGTGCGTTCGCCTCGGCGGGGGCCGCCACGGTCACCACTTCCCTTCCGGATGCGCTCGCGCCACGCACTGCATCTCGGTCAGCAACGGCCCCAGGGCCTCCGTGTGAACGCCGTGGCGGCCGGACCGGCCGCCGACCGCACCGATCGATCGGCCGGTCGGGGCAGTCAGTTCCGCGGCGCGCAGCACCTGCTCGAGCACACCGTCGAATTCGGCGCGGAGCGTACGGGGATCGACACCGACCCCCACGGCGGCCAAGGCCAGCTCTTCCTCGGTCGGGACGAACAGCTCGGGGACGAAGGGCCAGACGAATTCCAGCGCCTCGACCATCCGCCGTCGCGATTCCGCCGTGCCGCACCCGAGTGTCACCGCCCAGCGCGCCGCGTAGTCGCGGTGGTAGGTCAGCTCTTTGACGCCTTTGCGAGCCACCGCCGCGAGCACGGGATCTCGCGAATCACGCAGCCGGTCGAACAGTGCCAGGCGCCACGTCGAGAAGACCAGCGACCGGACGATGGTGCGGGCGAAATCGCCGTTGCCGACCTCGACCAATCGCACGCAGCGGAACCCATCCTCGGCACGGAAGAACGCCAGCGCGTCTTCGGCGGGCACCGGCGAGGTGTCCGAGATGCCGGGAACGATCGTCGGATCCGCCGCGGCGGCCCGCGCCAGCAACAGTCTGGCCTGGCCGAGGAGGTCCAGGCCGATATTCATCAGCGCCACCTCCTCCTCCAACTCCGGCGCGCGCGTGCTCCACTCGGCGAGTCGCTGGGCCGAGATCAAAGCGTCGTCACCCAGCATCAGGCAGTAGCGAGCCAGCGCGGGCAGATCGACATCGGCGGGGACGGTGGTGTCGACACCGGCGAGCGGATCGTCGAAACTCGTTCCGAATGCCCACTGGCCGTGGCCGTCGCCTTCGAGGAGTCCACTGAAGGCGTTGTCGTGATCGATCATGGCTTCGCCTTCACATATGCGGGACGTTGTCGGGGATGTCGTAGAACGTCGGATGCCGGTACACCTTGTCGCCGCTCGGCGCGAAGAACGGATCCTTCTCCGACGGGCTGGACGCGACGATCGATGCGGACGGGACCACCCAGATACTGACGCCCTCGTTACGCCTGGTGTACACATCGCGTGCGTGCCGCAGTGCCATTTCGTCGTCGGCGGCGTGCAACGATCCGACGTGGACATGGTTGAGGCCGCGCTTGCCGCGTACGAACACCTCGTACAGGGGCCATTGCGCCCGCACGCGCACCGGCTCTGCCGCGGACTGTGTGTCGGTCATAGTTGCGTGCTCTCTCGTTCTCGCGCCGCGAAAACCATCGCGGCTTCGCGCACCCAGGCGCCGTTGTCGTGTGCTGCGCGGCGATTGGTGATCCGTTCGACATTGCACGGTCCGTTGCCGCTGACGACCTCGGCGAATTCGCGCCAGTTCGGCTCGCCGAAATCGTGGGCTCGACGCTCCTCGTTCCATGCCAGATCCGGATCGGGCAGCGTCACGCCCAATGCCTGCGCCTGCGGCACGGACATGTCCACGAATCGCTGGCGTAGTTCGTCGTTGGTGTGCCGCTTGACGCGCCAGGCCATGGACTGCTCGGTGTTGGGCGACTGGTCGTCGGGCGGGCCGAACATCATCAGCGCGGGCCACCACCACCGATCGACCGCGTCCTGCACCATCCGGCGCTGGTCCTCGGTGCCGCTCATCATGGTCATCAGCAGTTCGTAACCCTGGCGCTGGTGGAAGGACTCTTCCTTGCAGACGCGGATCATGGCGCGGGCGTATGGGCCGAAACTGCTGCGGCACAGCGGAACCTGATTGCAGATCGCGGCGCCGTCGACCAGCCAGCCGATGACGCCGACATCGGCGTAGGTCAGCGTCGGGTAGTTGAAGATCGAGGAGTACTTCTGCTTTCCCTCGATCAGCTTGTCGGTCAGGTCGTCGCGGTCGGCGCCGAGTGTCTCGGCCGCCGAGTACAGATAGAGGCCGTGGCCTGCCTCGTCCTGCACTTTGGCCATCAAGATGGCCTTGCGGCGCAGGGACGGCGCCCTGGTCAGCCAGTTCCCTTCCGGCTGCATGCCGATGATCTCGGAATGCGCGTGCTGGGCGATCTGCCGGATCAGCGTCTTGCGGTAGCCGTCGGGCATCCAGTCCCGCGGCTCGATGCGCTGGTCCTTGGTGATCGTCTCCTCGAATGCCTGCTGAAGTTGCGGCACTGGGCTTGCCGTTGTCATTTCGCCCTCTCTTCGGATCGAAGTGTTGGTGCGCTGCGACGGTCGATGTACTGCATCCGGCTCACCGCCCCTGGAAGACCGGCTGCGTCTTGGTCAGGAATGCTTCGACCGCCGCCCGGTGGTCGCCGGTCGCTCCCAGCGCCTCCTGCGCGAGCCGCTCGCGTTCGAGGGCATCGGGCAAACCCGATGCCTCGGCTCGCAGGAGCTCCTTGACTCGCCGATACGCCTCGGTCGGTCCCTGAGCGAGGGACCGCGCGAGTTCGCGCGCGGTGGTCTCCACCTCGTCGTCACCGACTACGCGGTGGACCAGACCCCACGCGTGGGCTTCTGCCGCCGTGAACCGGTCGCCCAGCAGCATCAGCCCCGCCGCACGGCTGTAGCCGAGCGCATGTACCAGCGCATAGCTGAGCCCGGAGTCGGCGGCGAGGCCGATTCCGGTGAAGGCGGTCGCGAATTTGGCCCCGGTGCCCGCCACCCGGATATCGCCGGCCAGCGCGATGCCCAGTCCCGCGCCGACACACGCACCACGAATCGCGACGACGACGGGAACCGGGATCTCGCTCAACGCCTGGATGAGCGGGTTGTAGTGCTCGCCCACGGTCCGCATCGCCGTACTGGGGTCGGCCCGCAACGCCGCTACGTGTTCGGCCAAATCCTGTCCGACGCAGAAGTTCTTGCCTTCGGAGGTGAGTAGCACCGCGCGTACCGCGGTGTCCGAGCCGACGGCGCGGACCGCCTCCCCGAGCTCCCGCTTGGTCTGCACATCGAGAGCGTTCGACGCCGCGGGGCGCGCCAGGGTGATGGTGGCCAGGCCGTCTGCTACGGCCGTGCCGACGGTGCTGCCGGTCGTGGTCACGATTGTCCTCCTGTCGGTGTGGTGTCCCAGCTGAAGAACCCCTGCCCGGTCTTGCGTCCCAATTCGCCGCGGGCGACCTTCTCGCGCAGCAGCCGGGGCGGCTCGAATCGCGGTCCCAGCGTCGCCGCGAGGTGTTCGGCGATCGCGAGCCGGACGTCGAGACCGACCAGGTCGGTGGACCGCAAGGGGCCCATCGGATGGCGGTATCCGAGCTCCATGGCGCGGTCGATCGCATCGGCGTCCGCCACGCCCTCCTCGAGCATGCGGATCGCTTCGAGTCCGAGGGTTACGCCCAGGCGGCTGGTGGCGAATCCCGGCGAATCGTTGACCAGGATCTCGGCCTTGCCGAGCCCGGCGACCCAAGCCCGCACGCGCTCGACGACCGCATCCGCGGTGGCCGGGGCCCGGACGATCTCCACCAGCACGGACGCCGGAACCGGATTGAAGAAGTGCATCCCGACGAACCGGCTCGGATCCTGCAGCGCGGCGCCGAGTTCGGCGATCGACAGCGAACTGGTGTTGCTGGCGATCACCGCCTCGGGGCGGACGATTTTGTCGACCGCCGTCAGCACGTCGACCTTGAGCGCCGGGTTCTCCGGAACCGCTTCGATCACCAGATCGAGGTCGACGGGCAACTCGGTGGGCGCCGCGACGGTGGAGACCCGCGCCAGGATGTCGGTGGGCTGCGCCGCGCCGAGCTTTCCGCGCGCCTGGGCATGGTCGAGACCACGTGCGACGCGGTTCAAGGCCGCCGTCTGGTCGGCCGCCTCGGCGATGACGACGCTGCTGCCGAGCGTCGCGAACACCTGCGCGATGCCCGCGCCCATCCGGCCGCCGCCTACCACGGCGATCCGGGCCGGAGTCTGTGTTTCGGTCATGCCTTCTTCTCCAGGAATGCGGTCATGCGGGAGTGTTTGTCCTCGGTCTCGAACAGCACCGCCTGGGCGATGTCGTCGGCGAACGGATGCGATCCCGGCGCGTCGACGATGGTCTTCGTCAATCGCAGCGCCAGCGGCGCGGAGCGGGCGATGCGGTCGAGGAGGCGATGCGCGGCGGTCAGGTGCTCGCCGGGTTCGGTGACTTCCAGGACCAGTCCCGCGCTGAGGGCGGTCGTCGCGTCGAGGATGTGTCCACCGAGCAGCACCTGTTTCGCGATGGAGACGCCCACCAGCAGCGGCAGGCGATAACTCGCACCGGCGGCGGCCATGATGCCCAGGCCCGGTTCCGGGTTGCCGAACTTCGCGGTACTCGTCGCGATCCGGATGTCGCAGGCATAGGTCAGTTCCGCGCCGCCGCCCAGTGCGTAGCCGCTGACAGCGGCCACCGTGGGCAACGGAAGGCGGCCGATCCGGTCGAACAGGTTGCGATTGATCCCGGCCAGCGCGTCGTCCCTGGTCCGGGCGCGCAGCTGGGCGATATCGGCGCCGCCGGCGAAGTGCTCGCCCCGGCCGGTGAGCAGCAACAGCTTCGGTGTCCGCTCCAACCGATCACAGACCTCGTGCAGCTCGGCGATCATTTCGGCGTTGATGGCGTTGCGCTGCGCCGGGCGATCGAGCGTCACGACCATGCGGTCGTCGCGCTCCTCGACGTCCAGCGTGGTGTAGGTGCTCATGGCGCCTCGATCAACATCGCGACACCTTGCCCGACACCGACACACAGGGTGGCCAAACCACGCCGCGCGCCCTCACGCTCCATCCGGCCCACCAGGGTGAGCAGGATGCGCGCACCCGAACAGCCGAGCGGGTGCCCCAGCGCGATGGCGCCGCCATCGGCATTGACAATGCTCTCATCGAGCTTCAATTGCCGCATCACCGCGAGGGACTGGGCGGCGAACGCCTCGTTCAGCTCGACCGCGCCCACATCATTGATCGACCACTTCGCACGTGCCAATGCCTTGTTGGTGGCCGGCACCGGACCCAGGCCCATGACATTCGGAGCCACGCCCGCGCTCGCGCTCGTCACGATCCGGGCGCGCACTCGCAACCCGTAACGCTCGACTGCTTGCGCACTGGCGACGACCAGTGCGCTCGCACCGTCCGACAGCGGTGACGACGATCCGGCGGTGACGATGCCGCCCGCACGAAAGACCGGTGTCAGTTTCGCCAGCTTCTCCAAGGTGGTACCGCGCCGCGGCACCTCGTCGACGTCGAGAATCCCGTCCTTGACCGGCACCCCCACGATCTCGCGATCGAAGTGCCCGGCGTCGGCGGCCGCGACGGCACGCTGCTGGCTGCGCAGCGCGAAGGCGTCGCTCTCGGCTCGGGTGATGCCTTCCAGCGCGGCGACTTCCTCGGCGGTCTCCCCCATCGTCAGGGTGATCTTGCGCGTCCGCGGGTCGGCACCCACCGGGATCGCCTGGTCCGCGGCGGCGAATTTCGGATTGGTGAAGCGCCAGCCCAACGAGGTATCGGCGACCTCGCCGGGACGCGCCCACGGGGTGCCGGGCTTGGCCATCACCCAGGGTGCACGAGTCATCGACTCGACACCACCGGCCACGATCACCTCGGCCTCGCCGCCACGAATCGTCGCGGCGGCGGACGCGACAGCCGTCAGCCCACTCGCGCACAAGCGGTTGACCGTGTAGCCGGGGACGCTGTCGGGCAGCCCGGCCAGTAGCACCGCCATCCGAGCGACATTCCGGTTGTCCTCACCGGCTTGATTGGCCGCACCCAGCACGACCTCGTCGACGGCTTCGACCGGCACACCGGCTCGGCGCACCGCTTCGGCCACGACCAGACCCGCCATGTCGTCGGGCCGGATACCGGCCAGGGCACCTCCATACCTGCCCTGCGGTGTCCGCGCACCGTCTACGAGGAAGACTTCGCCCATCCCTGCTCCTTGTCCGCTTGTCCCCTGAATTATTAACCGAACATTCGGTCAGTATCAAGCCCCGGGACGGCACCTGTGGCCGATGGGTCAAGATGGACGAATGACAACGGCACGAGTGGTTCACCGAACGGGTCGCCCCGGCAGACCCGGATACGACCTCGACTCCCTCCTGGCGGTCGCGGTCAAGGTGTTCAACGACAAGGGCTATGACGGCACCAGCATGGAGGTTCTCGCCAAGCGCCTCGGCATCACCAAATCCGCCATCTACCACCATGTTTCGAGCAAATCAGAGCTGCTCGACCTGGCACTGGCACGCGCGCTGAACGGACTGTTCGCCGCCACCACGGAGGAGCGGGCGATCACGGGACGCCACATCGACCGGCTCGAATACGTGGTCCGCCGCAGTGTCGAAGTCCTGGTCGCGGAACTTCCCTACGTAACCTTGCTGCTGCGGGTGCGTGGGAATACTCCGGTCGAGAAGCGCGCACTGGCGCGCCGTCGCGAGTTCGACGCGTTCGTCAGCGAGCTGGTCCGCGCCGCCGCGGACGAGGGCGATCTCCAGGCAGGCATCAATCCAGGCCTGATCAGCCGCTTGATCTGGGGCATGATCAATTCGATCGTGGAGTGGTACCGCCCCCGCAACGACGGCTCGGCCGACGATCTGGCCGACACGGTGGTCACGATCGTCTTCACCGGACTGCGCCGCGCCGAATCAAACGCTTCCTAGCCTCGGCCCTTGACACACGCCACACTCTCGCGGATCGTGATTACTGACCGAATGTTCAGTTGAACGGAGAGTTGATGAGCGAACTGCTGCAGAGCTATGTGGGTGGGCGCTGGTACACGGCGCCCGATGCGGGCACGCCGTTGCTCAGTGCCGTGGACGGCAGCGAGGTGGCTCGGATCTCGGCTACCGGCCTCGACCTCGCCCACATGGTCGACTACGCGCGCACCGTCGGCGGCCCCGCGCTGGCCGAGCTGACCTTCCACGAACGCGGCGCCGCGCTGAAGGCGCTGGCTTTGGCACTGATGGAGGGCAAGGACGAGTTCTACGCGCTCTCGTCCGCCACCGGCGCGACCGCGCGGGATTCCGCCGTGGACATCGACGGCGGTTTCGGCACCCTGCTCAGCTACGCCAGCAAGGCCCGACGCGAGCTGCCCAACGACACCGTCTACCTCGACGGCGCCCAGGAGCAGCTCGGCAAGAAGGGCACGTTCTTCGGCCAGCACATCTACACCTCCCGCCGCGGTGTGGCCGTGCAGATCAACGCCTTCAACTTCCCCGTATGGGGCTTTCTGGAAAAGCTGGCGCCGGCGTTCATCGCGGGCGTGCCGTCGATCGTGAAGCCGGCCAGCCAGACCGCCTATCTCACCGAACTGGTCGTGCGAAGGATCATCGAATCGGGCCTGCTGCCGGAAGGGTCGCTGCAGCTGCTGTGCGGCAGTGCGAACGGCCTGCTCGATCACCTGTCCGGCCAGGATTCCGTCGCGTTCACCGGTTCGGCCGACACCGCGGCCACCCTGCGCGCCCACCCGAAGGTCGTCACCGAGGGTGTGCATTTCAACGCCGAAGCCGATTCGCTGAACGCTTCGATCCTCGGCATCGACGTGGCCGTCGGCAGCACGGAGTTCGACCTCTACATCAAGCAGCTCGTCACCGAGATGACCGCGAAAGCCGGTCAGAAGTGCACCGCGATTCGCCGCGCGTTGGTGCCCGAGGCACTGGTCGACGATGTCGTTGCGGCCGCATCGGCCCGGTTGTCGAAGGTGGTCGTCGGCGATCCCGGCGCCGAAGGAGTGACCATGGGCGCTCTGGCCGGCCTGGAACAGCGCGAAGAGGTGCGCAAGGCGGTCCGCGGCCTGACCAAGTCCGCCCGCATCGTCTTCGGCGATCCCGACAGCGTCGACGTCGTCGGCGCGGATGCCGCGACCGGCGCGTTCCTGTCGCCGATTCTGCTGCGCTGCGACGACCGCGACGCCGTCGAACCGCATGAGATCGAGGCTTTCGGACCGGTCAGTACCGTCATCGGCTACCGGGACACCACCGACGTCATCGAACTGGCCGCGCGGGGCAAAGGCAGCCTGGTCGCCTCGCTGGTCACCGCCGATTCGGCCATCGCCCGCGCGATCGTTCTCGGCATAGCCTCCCACCACGGCCGGATCCTGGTACTCGACAGCGAGGACGCCAAGGAGTCGACCGGACACGGCTCCCCGCTGCCGGTGCTGGTGCACGGAGGCCCCGGGCGCGCCGGCGGCGGCGAGGAACTCGGCGGCATCCGCGGCGTACTGCACCACATGCAGCGCACGGCCGTGCAGGGCACTCCGAATGTACTGACCGCGGTCGGGCGACGGTGGGTGACCGGCGCGGACCGGTCCTCCGGCGAAGTCCACCCGTTCCGGAAGAACCTCGCCGAACTCCGTCTGGGCGACACCATCGTCGGTGGACCACGCCGCGTGACCCACGCCGATATCGCCCACTTCGCGGAATTCACCGGGGACACCTTCTACGCCCATACCGATCCGGAGGCCGCGGCCGCCAACCCGCTCTTCGGCGGCATCGTCGCACACGGCTACCTGGTGGTATCCCTGGCGGCCGGATTGTTCGTCGACCCCGCGCCCGGACCGGTCCTGGCCAATTTCGGCGTGGACAACCTGCGTTTCCTCACCCCGGTCAAGCCCGACGACGAGCTGACGGTGACCCTCACCGCCAAGCAGATCACTCCGCGCACCAGCGTGGACTACGGCGAAGTCCGCTGGGACGCGATCGTCACCAACCAGGGCGGCGACGCAGTGGCCACCTACGACGTGCTGACCCTGGTCGCCAAGCCGAAGGAAGACGCCGAATGACCTACCAGATCGCGGTCTGCTACGGGCGGCCGACCGACACCGCCGCGTTCGACGAGTACTACCGCACGACTCATGTCCCGATCGCTGACAAAGTGCCCGGTCTGACCGGCTTCACCTTCGCCAAATGCCGGTCCTTGGACGGCACCGAGCCCGCGTACTACGCCGTCGCGCAGCTGCAGTTCGACACCGAAGAAGATCTGCAGAATGCCCTGTCCTCGGCAGAGATGAGGGCGGCGGGCAAGGATGTGCGTAACTTCGCCACCGGCGGGGTCACCATGTACATCCAGAACGTCGAATCGGTTCGGTCGTAGCGCTTACCGGCCGCGGGCTCGAAGCAGCCCGCGGCCGCAGTGCTGCGCCCGGCACAGAGAATCCAGGAAAGTGGAGATGACCGCGATCGACGCAGATTCGTTCGAACTTGCCCGTCGGATGTTCGCCGACGACATCGCCTCCCGCGCCGCGGGCATCGAGATCACCGATCTCGGCAAAGGGCATGCGACAGCCACGATGACCGTGACCGAAAGAATGGTGAACGGTCATGGCATCACCCACGGTGGGTACATATTCCTGCTGGCCGACACCACATTCGCCATGGCCTGCAACAGCCACGGCCAGCGCGCTGTGGCGGCCCGGGCAGACATCCGCTACGTGCGCCCGACCCGACTCGGGGAAACCCTGACCGCTGTCGCGCGAGAACGTACTCGCTTCGGCCGCAACGGGATCTACGACGTCACGGTCGTGGACGACCAGCAGCACATCGTCGCCGAATTCCGTGGCGACAGCCGTGTCGCTCCGGTGGGGTAGGTTTCGCCAGCGTATTCACCATCTTGTCGTAGGGGAACGCCGGCCCGCACGGAGAGTGCGCTATCGACCAAGCGACTGTGCGCGCAGCGACAAGTAATTCCGGAGGCGAGTCATCAAAGTTATGACCCAGGTCACTACGTGTGGCCTGGCTCATACGTAGCCACCGGACCGGCGCGGCCGGCCCCAGCGAAGACAAGGAGCATCATGAGCACGTTGCCCGAGCCGACGATCGCCTCGGCACTGCCGGACGGGACCGCGACATCGCTGTTCATCGCAGGCAAGTGGCGTGACGCCGCCGACGGCGGAACCTTCGTCGACATCAACCCCGCCACGGAGGCCGAACTCGTGACGGTGGCGGCGGCGACCGCGGAGGACGTCGACCAGGCGGTTGCGGCGGCACGGACCCAGCTCGAGGGGGAATGGGGCGCCCTGCCGGGCGTGACCAGGGGCCGAATCCTCAACAGGATCGCCGACCTCATCGAACGCGACGCGGATATCCTGGCCCGGTTGGAGGCCCTGGACATCGGCAAGCCGATCGGTCAGCCCAGCGTGCTCGACATCCCCAACGCCGCGGCGACGTTCCGGCACTTCGCGGGCTGGGCCGACAAGGTGACCGGAACGGTCATCCCCACAGCGGGAAGCATGGGCAGGCCGACGCACTCGTTCACGGTGCGCGAACCGATCGGTGTCATCGGCGCGATCATCCCGTGGAACACGCCACTGATGATCGCGGCCTGGAAGATCGCGCCGGCTCTCGCGACGGGCAACACCATGGTCGTCAAACCGCCGGAGGACGCGCCGCTGTCGATCCTGCACCTGGCCAAGCTGGCGCAGGAGGCCGGACTGCCCGACGGTGTCCTGAACGTCGTGCCCGGATTGGGTGAGGTGGCCGGTGACGCCCTGGCTCGCCACGCTGGCGTGGACAAGATCAGCTTCACCGGCAGCCCGCGGGTCGGACGGCTGATCGCCAAGCTGGCCGCCGACACCTTCAAGCGGGTCACCCTCGAACTGGGCGGAAAGTCCCCGCAGATCATCCTGGCCGATGCCGACGTCGAGGCCGCGATCAACGGCACCGCCATGGGGCTGTTCTTCAACCAGGGCGAGGTGTGCGCGGCGGGCACCCGCGTGTTCGTGCATCGTTCGCTGTATGCACAGGTAGTGGACGGACTGGCCGCGGCGGCCACCGCGCAGGTACTCGGCGACCCGCTGGACCCGGCCACCACCATGGGCGCACTCGTCAACGCCAAACAGCGGGAGAGCGTGCTCGGCTACATTCAGAAGGGCCGCGACGAAGGCGCCCGACTCGTGGCGGGCGGCGCGGCCGGCGGCAACCGCGGCTATTTCGTCCAGCCCACGATCTTCGCCGACGCGACCAACGAGATGACCATCGCCCGCGAGGAGATCTTCGGCCCGGTCGGCACTGTGATCCCGTTCGATGATGTCGACGAGGCCATCCGCATGGCCAACGACACCGACTACGGGCTCGCTGCGAGCATCTGGACCCGGGACGTCTCCTACGCCCATACCCTCGCGCGCAAGGTCCGCGCCGGTGCGGTTTGGGTGAACGGCTGGGCGGCCATCGATCCGGCGCTGCCCTGGGGTGGCATGAAGACCAGCGGGATCGGCCGGGAACTCGGCTGGGCGGGCATCGAAGCCAACACCGAGGAAAAGGTAGTCACCGTCATCCTGTGACCGGCCGCCGGGAGCCCCGTGAACTCGCTTGCGTCCCGGCGTCCGAGTACGCCGGACGCAAGCGAGGCCTCCCGATTCCGGACAGTCCGATCAGTATTCGAACCATTCGTTCAATTACTTTACGATGTCTTTTACTTTTTTGTAACTGATTTCGTATGTTTCCGATCCGTTCATGAACTAGCCTCTGTCTCGCGCGACGGCACTGCCGAACCCCCACGCCACCACGTCCGTAGCCGGTGTGAACGCTGCCGGGTCGCGCCAGAGCCATCGCGGATACGACTTCTCCATACGCTCGACGAAAGAAGAAACACCATGTCCTCGTACACCGGCACCACCGACCCCCACCAGCTCTCCGTACTGTTCGTCGAATACTTCGACGCCGGCGATGTCGACGGGCTGGTCTCGTTGTACGAGGACGACGCCATTCTCGTTGTCCCGGGCGTGACGGCGAACGAGCCCGACGCCCGCCGGAAGACGTTCGAACAGTTCTGCGCGATCGGGGCAAAGGTGCGGGTCGTCAACAAGACGTTGCTGGTCGGCGACGATCTGGCACTCTCGCACGGGCACCTCGTCATCGAAGCGGCGGGGCAGGACCCGCTGGAAATTCGGACCGCCGAGATCCTGCGGCGCCAGGCGGACGGCACCTGGAAGTACAGCATCGACAACGCGATCGGTTCGGCGATCCTCGACTAGGACCCAGGTCACCGAGCCCGCGCAGACGTTCCGTTCCCACCCTGGAAGTGCTCATGTCCCAGATCACCCGAAGCCCGAGTTGGGTGCAGCGCGGCGTGGACCGCGCCGTAGCCGCGGCCCTGAAGTTGCCCGCCGCCTCAGGCGGCTACACAGTCACCGAGGATATCCCGGTCGAGATGCGCGACGGCGCGAAGCTGCTCGTCGACCACTACGCACCTGTCGGAGCCGCGCAGGGGACGATCCTGGTGCGTTCCCCGTACGGGCGCAACCAGATGCAGACCGCGCTCTACACCCGCCCGTACGCTGCACGCGGATACCACGTCGTGCTGGCTCGGTGCCGGGGCACATTCGGTTCCGGCGGTACCTGGGAGCCCATGGCCGACGAGGTCGAGGACGGCGCGGACACCGTCGCATGGTTGCGCCGACAGCCCTGGTTCGACGGCCGATTCGCCACCCTCGGCGCTTCGTATCTGGGATTCACGCAGTGGGCCTTGCTGCAGGACCCGCCACCGGAACTGGTGACGGCGATCGTTCAGGTGGGTCCGCACGATTTCGCCCGCGTCGCGTACCAGGGCGGCGCTTTCGCGCTCAACGACCTGCTCGGCTGGGCCGAGGTCGTCGCGCACCAGGAGGAATACGGGCTTGTTCGCGGTGCGCTGCGCATGGTCACGACCGCCAAACGCATCGAACAGCCGCTGCACAGCCTGCCCATCGCCGACTGCGGCGCCGACGTGCTCGGCGATCTCGACGGGTGGTTCAGGAAGTGGGTCGGCAACCGCGATATCACCGGCGGCCACTGGCCGAAGGTCCGGCTGACTGACGCACTCGACCGAGTCGAGGTCCCCGTGCTGATCCATACCGGTTGGCAGGACATTTTCTTCCAGCAGGCCATGGAGCAGTATCACCACTTGCGGGAGCGCGGCGTGGACGTGGCCATGACCGTCGGCCCGTGGGAGCATCTCGACATCGAGGGCAACGCCTCCCCGACGCTGATGGCAGAGAGTCTCGACTGGTTGAAGGCGCACTTCACCGGTGCTGCGCTGCAACGATCGGCAGCGGTGAAGGTCTTCGTGTCGGGTGCGGGGCAATGGCAAGACCATGCGAGCTGGCCGCCCGCGACGTCGTCGGAAACCCTCCACCTGCACCCGGCCGACGGGCTGCGGGAGCAACCCTGCGAAGCACCGGCTTCGGCGTCGTTCACCTATGATCCGAACGATCCCACGCCGAGCGTCGGTGGGCGTCTGATGTTCTCCCGGGGCGGTTACCAGGACGACCGGGAACTCGCCGCGCGCGAGGACACCCTCGTCTTCACCGGTTCCGCGCTGGAGGCCCCGCTCGAGATCGCCGGGGCGCCGGTGGTGCACCTCGCGCACGACAGCGACAATCCGCACGCCGACGTCTTCGTTCGCCTGTCGGATGTCGATCCCAAGGGACGATCCACCAACGTCAGCGAGGGCTTCGTTCGCCTCGGGCCGTCCACCGGCAGCGGTGCGCTTCGACTGGAACTGGACCCGGTAGCACATCGGTTCGCGGCCGGGCATCGGATCAGACTCATCATCGCCGGCGGCTCGCATCCACGCTTCGAGCGCAATCTCGGTACCGGCGCGGACCCTGCCACTTCTACCGAAATGGCTCCCTCGCATCGGACGATAGACCTCACCCAGTCGCATGTCGTCCTCCCGGTCATCTCCTGAGCACAGCCTCCGACGGCTCCGGATTCGGGGCACCGCGCCGAGCGGGTGATGCGCGCCGCACCAGCACGCCTCCCGCGCGTCCTCAGTTCGCCCAGAAGACTCGAAAGGAGAGATACCGTTGGAGGCGACCATCCTGGCCGTAGGGACCTCCGCCGAAGTCGACCGTGTCGAGCGCGAACTTCCCTCGGCCCGGCCAGGCGGCAACGGAGCACATCGGATCGCTCGCCGTCGGCAAAAAGCCGACCTGATCACGGTGCCGATCAACGACTTCCGCTATGTCGGATTGCGACGCCCACTGCAAGCGTTCCTTTCCGCCGGCAGCAGCGGGGACATCAATATAGTCATCGCCGACGGTCGTGTCTTGGTCGAGGACCGGAAAATCACCTTCGTCGACGAGCGGGAACTCGCGGAGGCATTCCTGGCGGCTTCGTCCGATTTCGCCCGTCGCGCTGGGCGCCGATATCCCACAAACCAGATGACCCACGGCTGCCCCACTAGTGGGCCGATGCACAGTAAGCGTTACTGATATGTAAACAAATGAACGTATCGTTAAATACGCGTCCGTTCAGTATTGACTGCAATCTATCCGCCTGCGTAGATTGCAGAGGCAACCCACTGCATGAGCACCCGCGAAGCCCGGTAGTGGATTCCTGCCGCAAGTCGCAGAGAGAGGGCAATACAGCATCATGATTTCCGATATCGATTCCGCGGCCCGAGTCGCACGCCGTGCGCTGCACAACTATGCCGCTGCGGATGATGCTGTGCTCACGTTTGTCAAATACCGCGAGAACTATGTGTTCAAAGTGGAAATGGCGAGCGGAACTTGCGCCCTGCGAATCCACCGCTCGGGTTACCGCAGCGACGACGAGATCGCCGAAGAACTCGACCTGCTCGGCGCCCTGGAAAATGCCGGTGTCGCCGTGCCACGGGTCCGCGCGTCCGCCAATGGCGCTCCCCTCTGCCTGGTCGCCGACGACGACGGCGAGCTGCATCAGGTGGATATGCTGGACTGGGTGGAAGAAGCCGAACCGCTCGGCGACATCGGCACAGCGTTCTTCGGCGAAGCGCCGGTCGACGAGAGCCAGTTCCAAGCCCTCGGCGCGCTGATCGGGGAATTCCACAATGCGGTGTCCTCGATCGAGGGGACCGGGCGATCCACCCGGCCGGCCTGGGACGCACACGGCCTGGTCGGCGACCGGGCGGTGTGGGGCGACCCGCGACGCGCTTTCACCGGCGAAACCCGCGAGAGCGCAATCGTCGAGAAGGCTATTCCACTGCTGATCGCCACGCTGGAGGAGTACGGCCGGCTGCCCGGACGGTACGGTCAGATCCACGCGGACTTCACGCCGGAGAATGTCCTGGTCGACACGCAGCGGATGACCATCATCGATTTCGACGACAGCGGCTACGGATACTACTTGTTCGACCTCGCGACCGCGTTCTTCTTTTACCAGCCGCATCCCCGGGCCGACGCCGTCCTCGACGCACTGTGCGAAGGCTACCGGAGCGTGCGGGAACTGGACTCCTCCGACTGTTCGGCACTGCGCCCGATGCTTCTCGCTCGTGGTCTGACCTATCTGGGCTGGGCCGCGGACCGTCCCGGCGACGAGACCTCCGATTTCATCCTCGAGCATATCCGCCCCCTGGTCGTGGACCTCGCGGCAGAATTGCTCCAACGGCCGGTTCCGCGGTAGGACGCGGTCGCCGACCATTTCCCGGCGGTGGCGGTCCGAGCGCCGTCCGGCGAGCCATCCGCACCATTCGTCGAGTCAACAGGTTGTCCAGCGGTGATCCGCTGGAGCCGACGTCCACACATCTCTCAACCAGGAGCGCAAGAATGATCACCCTTGGACTCGAAGGACGAAATGTCCTCATCACCGGCGGAACGTCGGGGATCGGCCTGGCGGTCGCGGACCTGTTCGCCGGCGAGCAGGCGCGCGTAGGAATTGTCGGCCGCTCCCCCGAACGGATGGACGCGGCTCTGAAGACGCTGCGCGCCGCGCACCCGGAGGCGACGATCGTCGGAGTCGTGGCCGACGTAGCCGACGAGGATTCGCTGCAGAGCGCGGTCACCTCGATCGCCTCCGAACTCGGCGGACTCGACCATGTCGTCAACAGCGCCGGTATCGCGGGGGCCCTCGGCGAAACCGTCGATGAGATCCAGGCGGACGACTTCCTCGAAGTCCAGCGAATCAACGTCCTGGGTGCGTTCTTGACGGCCAAAACTACACTGCCGTATCTGAAGGAGGGCGTCGACCCGACGTACACCCTGGTCGGAAGCGACTCCGGCTTCGTCACCGCGCCCGGTATGCTCGCCTACAACGCGTCCAAAGGCGCGGTCGTCCAACTTACCCGGGCACTGTCCGTGGAATTGCACGAGCCGCATGGCATTCGAGTCAACAGCGTATGCCCGTCGATCGTCGACACACCGATGTCGCGTGATGGGATGGGGATCGAATCCTTCGCCGGGGTGGACTATCCGGTGAGCACACCGGAGAACATCGCGTGGCTCGTGCTCAGCTTGGCTTCACCGAAATCCGTTGCCGTCAATGGTGTTTCGCTTCTCGCGGACTACGGCTACCACGCCCGCTCCTCCTTTCCCGCCTGACCCCGGCACCCGACGCGCCGTTTTCGCTCTGCCGTAGGCGGGATCGGCTCATCGTCGCCTGTGCACCGGCTCCGAGCGGGGCCGGTGCAGAGCGCACCGAAGATACCGCCCACTGCCCATTGGGATCCGGAGTAGCTGTATACCGCCGCGCGACCGGTTCGTGGTTGGGGTAGGGTCGGCGCCGACTGATCGCCGACCTGGTAGCGCTCGCGGCAGTTGTCAAGGCACCCGAAGGCGGCCCGCGCGATCGCGTAGCTCACCGAGAATCACGCGATCGCGCGGGAAACCGCGCGGACGCTGCGGTTCGGCCCGCAATGTCGATCGTCGCGTCGAATCCAGGGGACCTGCGACGATCTCGACTCGGGTCAATAGCGCACGTGCAATCCGTCGATGTCGGGTACGTATCCGGGCAACTCCCATGCACCCGACAGCACGTTCTTGACCATCGCTTCATAGGCCTGCACTTGCTGCGCGAGCCGTCGCCATAGACGTTGTAGCCGCGCCGGAGCTGTCCGCGCCTGCGTCGCTTCGGTTCGGTCCGCCGGCGGGGACCAATCCCCCAGTTCCTGTAACGCCAGAACATCCGCCTTGGCCAGCTTCGCTATCACCAATCCCAGCGACTCGAGCGCCATCTCACGGCCACGGTTGGGTAGCGCGTAGACCGCCCAGTCATCGATCTCGCCGATCACCGCGTCTATGCGGCTACTCAGCTCCGTCGGCTCCAAGGTGTGGCGGCTGCAGAACAATCTGCCCAATTCATGCGCCAGTCGTGCCAACTTCGGCCATGTCGTATCCACGTCGCTGCTACGGATGGCACACTGAAGCACTGTGACCGCCGGGAACAAGCATTCCGATCGTGGCCGCACGCTCGACGGGGAGTCAGCTGTCCATACGTCCTCGCGCAGCACGATGTCGGAGAACTCGATATCGGGATTTTCCAGGTACACCGTGCCAGCCACCTCCATGTCCATTCTGATCGGGGCAGCTCGAGCACGGCGACAATGCCGAACGGTCGCAACACTCCCAGATGGTCTGTGCCGACAGCCGCTCACCCAGAGAGCGACCTACGGCTTATACTAGCGATTAGCTATTTGTACTATCCGTTCACTATTCTGTCAATGGCATTCCGGCTGGTCGCGGCGTTCTTTTCCCTCTCGGGGGTCGAGCAGGTGTGTGCATTTGTCATCATCAGGGCTCGAAGAAGTTCAGTAGCGCCTCGGCGGTCCGACCAGGAGCCTCTTCCGCCGGGAAGTGCCCAGATGGCAGGGCGCAACCACGAACATCGGCCGCTACTTCCCGCCAGGTCCCGAGCGGATCATAGTGGCGACCGACGAAGCTACGCTCACCCCACAGAACCAAGAGCGGACAGCCGATCCTGCGATCGAGGTCGGCGGCATCGTGATCGAGATCGATCCCTGCCGCGGCTCGGTAGTCCTCGCACGTGGCGTGGATCGTCTTCGGATCCCGGAAGCAGCGCCGGTACTCGGCGATCGCCTCGACATCGAAGAAGTCGTCCTCGGCACCGACATTCATCAGCCGGTCGAGCCACAGGTCGGATTCGGCCCCGATGAGCCGCTCCGGTAGGTCGTAGGGCTGGATGAGGAAAAACCAATGGAAATACGTCGCGGCCATGACCTTGTCGACCGTACGGTAGGCGTGTCGCGTCGGGACGATATCCAGCACGGCGGCTTGCTCGATCCGGTCGGGATGATCGAGGCACAGGCGATGCACCACACGGCCACCTCGGTCGTGCCCCGCGACGCGGAAACGCGGATACCCCAGGGCGCGCATCACCTGCACTTGATCGGCTGCCAGCACGCGCTTGGAATAGGCGAGGTGGGTGGCGTCACCGGGCGGCTTTCCGCTGTCGCCACAGCCACGCAGGTCAGGTATCACCAGGGTGAAGTGCTCGCTGAGAATCGGAGCCACTCGGTGCCATGCGACATGTGTCTGGGGGTAGCCGTGCACAAGCAGCAGAGGTGGACCGCTGCCTCCCGTCCGGAGATTGATCTCGACGCCATCGACTTCGATCCGGTGATGGCCGAAGCCTTCGAACATCACCGCCGCGGTCGCGCGGTCGCCACGGCGAAGCCGGCGATCCACGCCGGAATGGCCTCGTAGAAACGATAATTCAAGTCGTAGCGCCCGGTTGCGGCGAGTGAGGCGAAGGCGGCGATCCAGGTGCGCACCTCGTGCGCGGAGCCACCGCCCTGCTGCCCCATCCATTCGACAGTCCACGTATCGAATTCCGCCAGATCGTTCTCGGCGAGCAGGTCGAGCAGCTGGTTGTCCCAGGCGGTGTTGATCGGGGTCATCGAGCTGGTTCCGCTGACGTAGTCGCGTCCCGCCTGCACGACTCGCTCCTCTCCGCGAGCGCGCTGTTGCGGTGTCGGTGGATGTCCCTCGATGAGCGCATCGGCCACGCGCGGCGGAGCCCCCTGCAGCACCGGCACCGGCGGATCATGCGACAGTCCACCGGAGGCCAGATACAGCACCCGCAGGTCCAGCTCGCCTGCCGCTTCTCCGATCGCGGTGCCCAGCGCGCGGATGCGGCTCATCGGGCCGAGCGGTGTCGCGACTCCGTTCACGAACACCGGGACGACCGGCACCTGGTCGATGCCGCCGAACAGCACTTCGAGCGGCTGGGCGAAGCCGTGGTCGACGGTCATGCGCGCGGAGATGGTCAAGTCCACGCCGCGGTCGAGAACGCCTCGCGCGATCGCTGTCGCGGCGGCGCTGTCGACCGACAGCGCGCCTGCGACGGTGCCGAAGTCGCCCACCGCGTGCGCCTCGGTGGCCAGGCAGAACGGTGGCATCTCCTTATAGAAGAAGCCGTTGTAGTGGTCGGGGGCGTAGAGCACGACCAGCTCGGGATCGAAATCGCGGATGAAGTCCCGCGCGATCGTCACGGCTTCGTCCACCCGCGCGAGAACCTCCGGCGCCGGGTCGTTCTTGCCGATGAGCGGTGAGTGGGACAGGCCGACTGCTGCTGCTGTCATGAGAGTTGATCCTCGAAGTCGTTCAGTGGGCGGGGGCGGGCGGATGAATGACGAGCTTGCCGGTCAGGCCTCCGTCGATCATGAGCTGGAATCCCTTGTGGATGTCGGTGAGCGGCACTGTGCGATCGATCGCCGGGCGCACCCCCGTCGACTCCAGCATCCGCAGCAGCCCGACGAGTTCGGCACGGGTGCAGCCGGTGGAGCCGAGGATGCGCTGCTGCAGGTAGAAGATGCGGTTCAGGTCGGCCGAGGGGTCCGCGCCGCTGGTGGCGCCGGCGACGACGATCGCGCCGCCGGGGCGCAGCGATTTCAGCGAGTGCTGCCAGGTCGCCGCCCCGACCGTTTCGATGACGACATCGACCCGCTCGGGTAGCCGCTCGCCGGTCGGCACGGCGGCATGAGCGCCCCAGGCCAGCGCTTCGGCTCGCTTGTCGGCGCTGCGGCTGCTGGCGTAGACCACCGCGCCCGCGGCCGAGGCCAGCTTGATCGCGGCCGAGGCGACCCCGCCTCCGGCGCCTTGCACGAGGACGCGGTCACCGGGGCGGATCCCGGCCTTGGTGAACAGCATCCGGTAGGCCGTGGTCCAGGCCACCGGCAGGCACGCGGCCTCGTCGAAAGACAGCCACGCCGGCTTCGGCAGTACGTTACGAGCAGGGACGGCCACGTACTCGGCGAAGGTGCCATCGTATTGTTCGGACATCAGCGCCCGATTCGGATCGAGGGTCTCGTCGCCGCCGCCGGCGTCCGGGTCGGCGATGACCGGGTGGACGATCACTTCGGTGCCGTCCTCGTCGTAGCCGGCGGCGTCACAACCCAGGATGATCGGCAGTCGCTCCGGCGGATGCCCGACCCCGCGCAGCGTCCACAGATCGTGCATGTTCAGCGACGAGGCCACGACGCGAACCAGGGTCCAGCCCGGTTTCGGTGACGGCACGGGGACGTCGTGTACCACCAGACCGGCCAGCGGGTCGGTCGGACTCTGAGATACGGCCTGTGCAGCGAGCATGGCCTCACACTCGTGGGCGTCCGGGTGCCGTTCCAGCTGTCGTGCCGCCCTGCGGAACACGCGGTGGCTGTCGGCCCTCGATCACGGGTTCTGTAGGTGCCATGACCTCCACCATCGAACCTGCCGGTTCCGAGAGCGCGACGGCCACTCCGTGCGGTGCGCTGCGGCGTCCGGCGGATCTGGCCCGCGATATCGATGTCTCCGGGCTGGTCGATGCCGAAGGCGGCCTGCTGGACCGGGCGATCTTCACCGACGAACGGCTCTATCAGCAGGAGCTGCGCCGGGTGTTCGCCCCGAGCTGGCTGTTCCTGGCGCACATCGACCAGTTCCACAAGCCGGGTGACTTCTTCACCACCTATATGGGTGAGGACCCCGTCATCGTCACCATGGACAAGAACCGCCGGATCCGCGCCTACCTGAACTCCTGCCGCCACCGCGGCGCCCGGGTGTGCCGCGCCGACGTAGGGGCGACCCGCAACTTCACCTGCACCTACCACGGGTGGGCCTACGACCTGGACGGCAAGCTGGTATCCATCCCGAATCAGGACGGCTACCCGGCGTCGTTCGACACCAAGGACTGGGGCCTGGTCGAGGTGCCGAATATCGAGTCCTATCACGGCTTGATCTTCGGGACCTGGAATCCCCGGCCGGTCGCGCTGCGCGAGTACCTCGGGGATATGGCCTGGTACATGGACGCGATGCTCGATCACGACGAAGCCGGGACGGTCGTCGCGGGCGGCGTGCACAAGTGGGAGCTGGAGGGCAACTGGAAGCTCGCGGCCGAACAGTTCGCCACCGACTGGTACCACGTCAACATGAGCCACGCGTCGGCTCTGATGGTGCTGTCCCCCGACAAGAAACCCAAGACCGAGATCGTGCATCGCACCGGTCGCCAGTATGTCGATGCGAACGGGCACGGCGCCGGTTTCCCGGTGCATCCGCGCAACCGCTTCAACGCGCAGACAGTGCACGAGTGGACCGACTATGCCGCGCTGCGCGAACGCCTGGGTGACGCCCGGGTCGAAGGCCCGCTCACCGACGGCCACGCCACTGTTTTCCCGAACTTCTCCTACTTGCCGGTGATCGGCACGATCCGCGTCTGGCACCCCAAGGGCCCCGACCGCATGGAAGTGTGGGCGTGGACGATCGTCGACAAGTCCATGCCTCCGGAAGTGCGGGAAGCGCAACGGCTTTACAACCTGCGCACCTTCGGTCCCAGTGGCATCTTCGAGCAGGACGACGGCGAGAACTGGAGCGAGGTACAGGCCATCTCGCACGGGTTCATCACCAACCGCGTGCCGCTGAACTATCAGATGGGCTTGGGCTCCGAACGTGCGGACGGCCGCCACCCCGGCAAAACCAGCGAACTCTACAGCGACGCCGCGGGCCGTGCCTTCTACAACCGCTGGCGCGAGCTGATGAACACACCCGCGTGGCACGAAAAGGACAACCGATGAACACCACCGGCATTCGCGTCGCCGCTCTGGACGACATCCCCGTCGGCGAGGGCATCGCCATCGAAAAGTCCATCACCGGTACCGAGGACGACATCGCACTGCTGCGTGACGACGACGGCAGCGTCTACGCGCTCGATGACACCTGCACCCACGAGACCGCCTCGCTGGCCGAAGGCTGGGTGGAGGACGGATTCGTCGAATGCCCGATGCATTCGAGCCGGTTCTGCCTGAAAACCGGGGAAGTTCAGGGCCTTCCGGCGACGGTGAATGCCTGCCCGCACCGGGTCGAAGTGCGCGACGGCGAGGTCTTCCTGTTCCCCGGCCAGAAGCCGTGATCGGCGGCATCGCGATCGTCGGCGGAGGTATCGCCGGCGTCAGCACAGCGGCCGCGCTGCGCGGCGGCGGGTATCTCGGAGAACTCTTCCTGGTGGATGCGGGCAGGTTGCCCTACGACCGGCCACCGCTGTCGAAGGAGTTCCTCGCCGGGACCAAGGAACTCACCGACATCGCACTGCAGCCGCAGCGGTGGTACGACGACAACAAGATCCGCTTGATCAGCAACACGACCGCCATCGCGGTGCGACCGCACCTCGGCAGTGTCGAACTCGCCGACGGCACACTGCTTTCCGCGGACCGCGTGGTCCTCGCGACCGGAGGCCGCGCGGCGCGCCCCCCGATCCCCGGTAGCGACAGTTCCCGCGTGCACGTCCTGCGCACCGCCACCGACGCCGAACGGCTGCGCGCCGATCTGCGACCCGGCGCACGTGTTCTGGTCGTGGGTGCGGGACTGATCGGCGCGGAGGTCGCGTCGACGGCTGTCGATCTCGGCTGTGACGTGGTCCTGGTCGACCCGGTGCGGCCACCGTTGCTGGGCGCCGTCGGCGCGGAGATCGCCGCCTGGCTGCACGACATGCATGCCGAGCGTGGCATCGAGACCATCAGCGCCGGCGTGGAATCGATCGCGAGCATCGCATCCGGCATCCAGGTGCAGCTGACGAACGGCGCCGAACCGCGGCAATTCGACCTCGCCGTCTTGGGAGTCGGCATGGTCCCGGAGACCGCGCTCGCCGAGACAGCCGGGCTGGAGGTCGATCGAGGCATCGTTGTCGACCGCGGTCAGGTCACCTCCAACCCGGCCGTCCTGGCGGTCGGCGACACCACCCGCGTCCGCCGGGACGGCGTGCTGCTGCCGCGGACCGAGCATTGGGAAGCCGCCCAGCACGACGGACAGCGCGCCGCCGCGACCATCCTCGGCACCGCACCGCCCGCCGAGACCGCCGCCTGGTTCTGGACCGACCGGCATCACCTGCACGTAGAAGCGGTCGGCGACATGGCCGCCGCCGAAACCACCGTGCTGCGTGGCGGCCTGGGCGAACCACCGTTCGCCGCGTTCGGGCTGGTCGGCGACCGGGTGGTGGGAGCGGTCGGTGTCGGCGACTCCACCGCCATCCGCGCGGCCCGACGGCTGATCGATCGCGGCATCGCCGTCCGGGCGACCGCACTCGCCGATCCTGCCACCGACCTCCGCAAACTGTTGCGCGGCTGACGTGCCGCTCTACGGAACGACCCTTCGGCACCTTTCTTCAGAAGGGATGGAATGACACTGTGAGCACCACAACGCAGTCCGCCGCAACTCTGCGGGCCGACCGCGAGATCCACTTCGAGGTCGAGCAGTTCTACTACACCGAGGCCGAACTGCTCGACGACGGCCGCTTCACCGACTGGCTCGACCTGCTCGCCGACGACCTCGACTACTGGATGCCCACCCGCACCAACCGGCTACGCCGCCAGCAGGCGCTCTCGATCGCGGCGCGGGGCGAGGCCGCCTACTACGAGGAGACCAAAGAAAGCCTGACCTGGCGCATCCGGCGCTTCGACTCCGGCATGGCCTGGGCCGAAGATCCGCCCTCGCGCACCCGCCACCTGGTCACCAATGTCGTCGTACATCACGTAGACCCGGAAGAGCACGCCGGTTTCACGCCCGACGATCTGCTGGTGCGATCGGCGTTTCTGGTCTACCGCAACCGCCTCGAGCGTGAGGAGAACATCTTCGCCGGTAAGCGCACGGACGTCCTCCGCAGGAGCGAGGGCCGCCTGCAGGTCGCCCGCCGCACCATCCTGCTGGACCAGAACATCCTGCAGTCGAAGAACATCTCCACCTTCTTCTGACCCGACCTACGAGGGGAAACGACCCGTGTCCACCACCGACCTCGACAGTGCAGTGCACAACGACATCCGGCTCGACCATCACACCGTTACCACTGCTCTCGGTGAAATCAGCATCGCGGAGTGCGGCCAAGGGCCGGCACTGGTCATGCTGCACGGCGGCGGGCCGGGTGCATCCGGCATCAGCAACTATCACCAAAACCTCCCGGCCCTGGCCCAGCGATTCCGCGTGATCCTGCCCGACCAGCCAGGATTCGGCGCGAGCTACCGGCCCACCGAGGCCGACCTCGACGCCCGCTCGATCACCGAGATCACCATCGACGCCCTCGGCCAAGCCCTCGACGCGCTCGGCATCGAACGATTCCACCTCCTCGGCAACAGCCTCGGCGGCGCCGCCGCGATCGCGATGGCCCAGACCCAGCCGCGTCGCGTAGCCAAACTTGTGCTCATGGCGCCCGGCGGCGGCTGGCTGCCCTTCGGCCCCACCCCCACCGAAGGCCAGAAGGAGATGTTCCGCTACTACAACGGCGGCGGCCCCAGCGAGAAGAAGATGGCCAACTTCATCCGCACCATGGTCTTCGACCACAAACAGTTCGGCGAAGACGTCGTCAGAGCCCGCTACGAGGCATCCCTCGACGCCAGTCACATCGAGTTCTATCACCGCTACAACGCCGCCTTCGCCAAACGCCACGGCATGGACCCACTGTGGCGTGACCTGCACAAGATCACCGCACCCACCCTGCTGCTGTGGGGACGCGACGACCGCACCATCACCCTCGACGGCGCCCAGATCATGCTCAAGAACATCCGCGACGTCCAACTGCACGTCTTCGGCAACTGCGGACACTGGGTCCAGCTGGAACGAGCACGGGAATTCGAACGCCTGGTCACCGATTTCCTGGCGGAGCAGGCATGACCGGCTGGCTGCCGGGCTACGTCGCGCTGGTGACCGGCGGCGGATCGGGAATCGGCCGTGCCGTCGCCGAGCGATTCGTCAGCGAGGGTGCCTCGGTGGTGATTCTCGGACGCCGTCTGGACCAACTGAAGACCGTCGTCGAGAACTCGCCCGACCCGTCGCGCATGCACGCCGTGGAAGCCGATGTCCGATATTCCGACCAGGTACACGCGGCTGTCGCCGAAACCGTCCACCGCTTCGGAAAACTGGATACCTTGGTCGCCAACGCCGGTATCTGGGACTACCAGCGACAGCTGACCCGCCTGACCGCCGCGGAACTGTCCGACACCTTCGACGAGATCTTCGCGGTCAACGTGAAGGGGTACTTCCTGGCCGCCGAAGCGGCGTGGCGCGAACTGGTCAAGACCCGCGGAAGCATCGTGATGACGCTGTCCAACGCCTCCTTCTACGTCAACGGCGGCGGACCGGTGTACACCGCCAGCAAGCACGCCTGCCTCGGTTTGATGAAGGAACTCGCCTACGAGCTGGCGCCCAAGGTGCGCGTCAACGGTGTCGCCTGCGGCGGCATGAACACCGACCTGCGCGGCCCGGAGTCCCTCGCCCTGCAAACTCGTTCCCTCGCCGCGTCTTTCGCCAAGAAGAAGCCCGACAACCCGCCGCCTCCCATCCCGCTGCATGACGCCAGCACCGACCCTCGCGATTTCACCGCCTCGTATGTGCTGCTCGCGTCCCGGGAACAGAGCGGTCCCATTACCGGACAGGCCATCTCGGTCGACGGGGGAATAGGCGTGCGCGGCTTCGCGACCGCTGCCGGCGGCGATCATCTGTAGTAGCTCACGACCAGGATCCGAGGAAACCGATGAGCATAAACGCCCCCATTGGAGTGGCCGTCGACATCAACACCGCGGCCGCGGTCCAGCGGAGCGCGCGCTATCAACCCGACTCCGTGGCGATCCACTACACCGGTGGCGACCTCACCTACGCGCAACTCGACGACCGCGCCGCCCGGCTCGCCACGGTCCTGGCCGACCGCGGCATCGGAGCGGGCGATCGGGTCGCCTACGTCGGCCTCAACAGTCCCGCCTTCCTCATCACCCTCTTCGCCACTTTCCGTCTCGGCGCCATCTTCGTGCCGGTCAACTTTCGGCTGGCCGGCCCGGAGCTGAAGGCGGTACTGCACAGCAGCGGTGCCGTTGGCATCGTCTGCGAGGAAGGCCATCGGGCCGCCGTCGACGCGGTACGCGACGCGACCGCGCTACGGCACTTCCTGCTCATCGATGACGACTCGTCGGTGCCTGCACCCGCGGACGTGCCCGCAGGATGGGAGTTCTGGGCCCCGCTGCTGGATGCGGCGGCACCTTCCTCCGTCCTCGCGGCGCGCGCGTTCGACGACCCCGGCATTCTCATGTTCACCTCCGGCACCACCGGACTGCCCAAGGGAGTGATCCTCACCCACGGGAACATCTGGTGGAACGGCATCAACGTCGACTCCCGGCTGGATACCCGTCGCACCGACGTCACCCACGGCGTCGCCCCCCTGTTTCACATCGGCGGACTCAACGCGCTGCTGTTACGTACCTTGGCCCGCGGCGGCACCGCGGTGGTGCGTCGCGGATTCGAACCGCAGCAATTCCTCCAGGATCTCGTCGAGTTCCGCGTCAACTCGTTCTTCGCGGTACCCGCGATGCTCGCCGCGCTTGCCCGCGTCCCCGGCGTCTTCGACTCCGATCTGTCGAGTGTGCACAGCATCGTCGTGGCCGGCGCACCGGTGCCGCCCTCGCTCATCCGTCTCTACGCCGAGCACGGGATCGTGCTGCAGCAAGCATGGGGGCTCACCGAAACCGCCCCGTTCTCCACCCACCTCCCCGTCGAGCGCACCCTCGACAAGCTCGGTTCGGCCGGAATCCCCATGCCCTATACCGAAGTCCGTGTGGTCGATCCGAGCACAAACCGCCCCGTGGAACCGGGAACCAGCGGCGAAGTCGTGGTGCGCGGACCGAACGTCACCCCGGGCTACTGGAACAATCCGGAGGCGACCCGCACAGCGTTCGACGACGAGGGCTGGTTCCACTCCGGAGATATCGGCTACCTCGACCCGGATGGCTACCTCTACATCGTGGACCGGCTCAAGGACATGATCATCAGCGGCGGCGAGAACATCTATCCGGCCGAGGTGGAGAACGCTCTCGCCGATCTCCCCGGTCTGGTGGATGTGGCCGTGGTCGGCGCCCCCGACGAGCAGTGGGGTGAAACTGTGGTCGCCGTGCTCTGTCTCGCGGACGGGGGCACGACCACACTGGACGACGTGCGGGAGCACGCCGCCCAAAAATTGGCACGCTACAAGCTGCCGCGGCAGCTGACGATCCTCGACGCCATGCCGCGCAACGCGTCCGGCAAACTCGACAAGATCAATATCCGCCGTATCGTCACCGACGGTCTCCGATGACCGCCCCGCCGATTCCACCGCTCACTCTTCCAGCACCGTGGACTTATGCCATCAGTGCGCGTACCCGCACTACGACGAGGCTCACCCTCGGTCGTCCTGGCGACCGAAAGAGCACCGTCGAATTGCAACGATGCTGTACCGGCCGGCTCGCGCGCAGCTATCCGGCCAACACGCACGACATCGAGATCCGGACCGCGGGCGACCTTTCCGGGCCGGAGCTGACCGATGTTCTCGCCGTACTCGTCCACGCCATCCTGCAAGCCGATAAAGCCTGTCGCCGAATCGTTTTCGCGGCGACGGCGGGTGACCAGGCCACCATCGCCGCCGCCGAGGCCGCCGATTTTCGCCCCGTCGTGGACGTGGATCTCCCCGATGCGGAACTGACCCTGCTGATCGCCGAGCCGAACTGGGTGACGGCCCTCGACCGAAAGCTGGACCACGTACCCGGTACCTGAAATCGGTCCCCGAATGCCGGGTCACCCCTGACCAACTCCGTAGACCCAGGAGCGGCATTCGAGCCGATGTCGCCGTTCCTCACGGTGGGCCGAACTGCCGCACCTGGGGCACCGTAGTCACCATGTGAGCGACCACCCGCTCGCTGAGACACACATACCGATGGGGTATGTCGCCGGGAAACCGCACGAAATCGCCACCTGCCAAGTCGACCGAGTCGTTCACCGGCCCGGTGCGTAGCTTTCCGGTGACGACGTACAGATGATGCAGCGTGCCGGGCGCGTGCGGCTCCACGATCTCGCGCTGGGCACCGGTGCGCTCGAGCCGCAGGATCAGGGTGCGCACGTACCCCGAACCGTAGACCTCGTCGAGCAGCCGCTCCGACCGATCCGCGTCCTCGTTCCATCGACCTTCGGCAGCGCGCTGTACGTAGACCGGGGTACCCCATTCGGTCAGCAAACGTCGCGCCGACACATCGAGGGCGCCGCCGAGCAACGCCAACGTCTCCACCGTCGGGTTACCCATGCCTTGCTCGATCTTCGACAGGGTCTGCTTCGAGAGTCCGGAACGCCGCGCCAGCTCGCCGAGCGACATGCCCCGCTCCTGCCGATAGCGGCGCACGTTTCGCGCCACGAGCTCGTTCTCGTTCGGCCGACCGTCACTTTTGATGAGCATAGTGTCATTCAACGTAGCGACAGCTTTCCGCACTCGCTCACGTCCGCATAATGGCGGATCGGCCCAGAACGCCGGAAATCCAGGCCGGATACGACGGAACCCACGCTGAAAGGGTCGTCGGCCCAGCGGCCAGGTGTCACTTTTAATGTACATGTCGTCACGTTGACTAGAGTACCCGCAGCTCGGATGATTGCACTCAGAGTTCCGTCCAGTAAGAAACTCTTACGGTCCGGAAAGGAGTCCGCATGACCACTTCTGTTGCCGAACCGGTGCGCGACGACCGAGCAGCCGTCGACAAAGCAATCAGCCTTCTGATCGCGCTGGCCGAGCAGGCGAGCACCGGCGTCGGCGTCAGTGAGCTCGCTCGCCGCACCGGCCTCAGCAAGTCCACCGCCTTTCGCGTACTGGGCCTGCTCGAGCGCAACGGCGTGGTCGAACGCGTCGGCACGGCTTACCGGCTGGGAGCCCGCCTCCATCAACTCGGCCGGGCCGTCTACTCGCCGGAACATGAACGGCTGCGCGACCTCTTACTACCGTTTCTCACCGATCTCTATGAACTCACCCGCCACACTGTGCACCTTGGCGTACTGCACGGTACCGACGTGGTGTATCTGGCCAAACTCTACGGCCATCACACCACCGCGGCACCATCCCGAATCGGGGGACGTCTGCCCGCCCATAGCACCGCGATCGGCAAGATTCTCTTGGCCTACCAGCCCACCGCCGCACACTTCGCACTGCCCGAACCGCTTCCCGCGTTGACCACACACACGATCACCGACCCGAAGTACCTCATCGAGGAACTGGCGGCCACCCGCCGAACCGGCCTCGCCATCGACCGACAGGAAAGCCGAATCGGCCTGACGTGCCTGGCGGGTCCGATTCTGGACCGCCGCGGCCGCGCTGTCGCGGCCTTTTCCGTTTCCGGCGCGCACGGCCGGCTCGACTCGCCCAGACTCGGCCCCATTCTTCGACAGGTCTGCGCCTCCGCGTCGCGAGCCATCCCCCGCGCCGACTGATCGCGGGCGCAGCACCGCGGCAAATAGACGAGACCTGCCGCGGCACCGACGCGACAAGAGCCGCGATTCTCACCGCAGGCGGCGATGCAACACGCCCCGCATCTATCTGTACTTACAGTGAAGAAGGTGTACTCTTAGTTCAAATATTTTCCTCGGTCGACCAGGAGACGTCATGAACACCGCCACCAAGTGGACAGCGAGGGCTCTGATGGCCCGCCGGAAGGCCACGCTCGGACCACACTCGCCCACGTTCTATGACGAACCACTGCACGTATCGACCGGGCAAGGCGTGTGGCTGCGCGGCACGGACGGTACCGAATACCTGGACGCGTACAACAATGTGCCACATGTCGGGCACTGCAATCCCGTCGTCGTCCGGGCGATCGCCGAACAAGCGGCACGACTCAACGTGAATACCCGCTACCTGCACGATTCCGTTGTGGAATATGCCGAGGCGCTGCTTTCGACCTTCGCCCCGCGGCTGGACAAGGTGCTGTTCACCAACAGCGGATCCGAGTCCAACGAGCTCGCCCTGCGCATCGCCCGGCAGCACACGGGTAACACCGGAATCCTCGTCACGGACTTCAGCTACCACGGCAACACCATCAGCCTGGCCGAGATCACCACAGGTCTCCAGGTCAAGGAACAGCTCGGCGCCCATGTCCGGGCCCTGCGAGTTCCCGATCTCGACGCCGACGATCGGCCGGCGGATCTCGTGCTGAACGACGCCTTACGCCAGGTCGAGGCGGCACTGGCCTCGTTGCGGGACGCGGGCCACGGTGTCGCCGCCTTCTTGTTCGACCCGCTCTTCTCGACCGAGGGGCTGCTTCGTACGCCGCCGGGCTACGTCGAAGCGGTCGCGGCCATGGTCCGGGCAGCCGGCGGCGTGATCATCGCCGATGAGGTGCAGTCCGGGCTGGGCCGTTCGGGATCGCACTTCTGGGGGCACGAACTCTTCGACATCGCACCAGAACTGGTCACCATGGGCAAACCCCTCGGGAACGGCCATCCGATCGGTGGCGTTGTGACCACGACCGAGCTGTTGGACGAATTCGGGTCCGAAAACCTCTACTTCAACACATTCGCCGGTAATCCCGTCTCGGCAGCGGCGGGTATCGCGGTCTTGGGTGAGATGGCCGACCGCGAGTTGCAGAGCAACGCGCTGGCTGTCGGTGGCCGCGCGCGCGAACTCCTGCAGAAGCTCGTCGAACACCGGCCGCAGGTCAAGACGGTACGAGGAACAGGCCTGTTCTTCGGTCTCGAATTCGTCGACGCGGATGGACGGCCGGACGGCGCACAGGCCAAGTGGATCGTCGAGGATATGCGGCGCAAGGGGGTGCTGATCAGCAAGATCGGCCGCAACGACAATGTGCTCAAGATCCGCCCGCCGCTGGTCTTCGAACACGAGCATGTCGATCTCCTCATCGATCGTCTCGGCACCAGCCTCGATGAACTGGAGACCATCGAAACGCACCCGACATCCCGGGCAGTTCCCGTCACGACAGGCGGACGTTCGACCGCGGTGCCGAGTTTGCCCCCCACCGGGCTTTTCATCGATGGCACCTGGCGCTCCACGGTCAGCACCTTCGACAATGTGAACCCCGCGGACGGGACACTGATCGCTCCCATCGCAGCGGGTGACGAGACCGCGGTGGACGAGGCGGTCCGTGCGGCCCGCCGTGCTTTCGACGGGCCTTGGTCAGGGGTCCCCGGCGCCGAACGGGGCAGGCTACTCAACCGGCTCGCCGGCCTGATCGAGCGGGATGCCGACCGGCTGGCACGTCTCGAGGCACTCGACGTCGGCAAACCGGTGACGCACGCCGCCGCGCTCGACATACCCAACGCAATCGCGACTTTCCGCCATTTCGGCGGGTGGGCCGACAAGATCCAGGGCAGCTCCGTGCCGACCGCCGGCTACCAGGGACACCCGACACACTCCTATACCGTGCGGGAACCGATCGGCGTGATCGCCGCGATCATCCCCTGGAATACGCCGCTGATGATCGCCGCGTGGAAGCTCGCGCCGGCGCTGGCCGCGGGCAACACACTGGTCGTCAAACCCGCTGAGGATGCTCCACTGTCGGTGCTACACCTGGCCGCGCTGATCGACGAAGCCGGGTTCCCGCCCGGTGTCGTCAACGTCGTCCCAGGACTCGGCACCGTCGCCGGAGCCGCGCTGGTGCGTCACCCAGGTGTCGACAAGATCAGTTTCACCGGCTCGCCCGCGGTCGGTCGCGAAGTCCAGAAGGTCGCGGCCGACTCCTTCAAACGGGTCACCCTGGAACTCGGCGGCAAGAGCCCGCACATCGTGCTCCCGGACGCCGATATCGATGCGGCGGTCCAGGGTATCGCGATGGGTTTGTTTTTCAACCAGGGCGAAGTATGCGCTGCCGGTACCCGGATCCTCGTGCACCGCTCGCTCTACGAGCGCGTGGTCAAGGCTCTGGGCGAGGTGGCGCGGGCACAGGTGGTCGGCGATCCTTTCGACCCCGCTACGACAATGGGCGCGCTGGTCAGCCGGAAACACTGGGAGCGGGTCCTCGGCTACATCGAGCGAGGTAAAGCCGAAGGCGGGCGGCTCGTCGCCGGCGGTGGCCGTCCGCGAGCCAACGGCTTCTTCGTCGAGCCCACGATCTTCGCGGACGTCAGCAATGACGCCACCATCGCTCGGGAAGAGATCTTCGGCCCGGTCGGAACCGTCATCGCGTTCGATGACGCCGAGGAAGCGATCCGCATCGCCAACGACACGGAATACGGACTCGCCGCCACGATCTGGACCCGGGATGTGAGCCTCGCCCATCGGCTCGCCGCTCAGGTACGTGCAGGTGCGGTCTGGGTCAACGGCTGGGGTGCCATCGACCCCGCCCTGCCGTGGGGCGGCATGAAGGCCAGCGGCATCGGCCGGGAGCTGGGCTGGAGTGGCATCCTCGCCAACACCGAAGAAAAGGTTGTCACCATTGTCCTCTGACGGATACCACTTGTCCTAACGGGTATCGTCAGAATCTCGGATCATCAACGTTGTATCGAAGGAGTTGGGTCGTGGCTGCGAAGGCGACATCGGACGAGCGCCCGGCGCGAATGTCGCTGCGGGAGCGGAACAGGCTCAGGACACGCCGGGAGCTGCTCGACGCGGCTCTCGAGGTGTTCGCCGAGTCCGGATACGGCTCTGCGGTCGTTGAGAACATCGCAGCCCGAGCCGGCGCCTCCAAGGTCACGGTCTACACCTACTTTCCGCAAGGCCGTGAAGAGTTGTTCCGGGAGCTCTACGAGGAGATCAACGACGAGTTGATCGAGAAGGTCTCCGCCGTCTTCACCGGCGACGGCGACCTCACCTCCCGCGTGCTCGCGGTGACGGAAGTGATACTGGAGGTCGCCCGACGGCCACTGGTCGGCCGCTTCTATTCGATCGACGATCCCGTATTGGATGAAGCGCTCGCTCCCGTGCGCGGCCACGCCTCCCAGGTGTGCGCGGAATTCATCTCCGAGGAACTCGCGGCCGCGCAGAAGGCGGGCACCGTCAAGACCAAGGCCTCACCGAGAGCGATCGGCGAGTTGCTGGTGGGGGCGATGCGCTCAGCCCTGACCGAAGTGGCTCGTGAGCGCGCTGATTCCGCGGATATCCTCGAGGCGATGAAGGCTCTCGTCAGCGGCCTGTGAACCGGCCCGGCCTTCGGCCTTATCCGCATCCGTCAGTTCACGAGTAAACGATGTGTGGGCAGCGGCGTCCTGACCAATGGGCGCCGCTGCCACCGCAGTGCGGTATCGAAACGTGCCGCCGCGACCGTGCGATCATTCCGCAAACGTTGTCGCGGCGGCACTGCCATTCTGTCAGTCCGTGTCGACCAGACGGGCTGTCAGAACTCCGATCACAAGACCCCAGAACGCCGCGCTGATCCCGGCGAAATTGTGTCCCGCGATCGTCACGAGAAACGCGACGAGCGCACCAGTGCTCGCCACACCGGAGAACGCCGCCGTGAACGCGCCTTTCAGCGCGGCGAGCATCGCCAGCCCCGCCAGTGCGGCGATGAACGCGGCGGGCAGGGCCAACACCACGCCCACCGAGATTCCAGCGAAGAGTCCTACTGCGATGGCCAGTACCCCGCAGACGATTCCGGCGGTGTACTGACGCTCCCGCTCCCCGGACGCGGTGAGCAGCGCGTTGCTCGGACCCGTCAGGCAGGTCGACACCGCCCCCACCGCAGCATTGAGCGCCGACCACAATCCGCAGAACACCGTGGCCGCGGTGATCGGCACCCGATGCCCCGCGGCCTCGAGCACCACGATCCCCTGGCCGTTCTGTACCACGATCACCGTTACCGCCAGCGGGATGACGAGTTCGGTCATTGCGGCGATGCTGAATTCCGGCGCTGTGAACACCGGCGCGACCACCGGACTCAGGCCGGTGGTGACGGCGGTGAGGTCACCGGAGAGAACAACTATCGCTGCGCCCATCAGCAGCGCTCCCAGTACCGGCGGCATGATCGCGCCGATGCGCTGGGACCAGGACAGGAACACGAAAACCGCGATCATCGGTGCGGCAATCACGGCTGCCTTGGTGACCGAGTCGATGAGGCCGACGCCGAACTGCACGAAGACTCCCGCCACCATCGCCATGACCACGGGCGTGGGAAGCAGGTTCATCACCCGGGAAACGGCTCCGGACAGACCGAGGATCAGGATCAGTGCGGCGGTAACCAAATAGGCTCCGACGACCTGCGCCCACGGCAGATGTGTGAGCGCCTCACCCACCAGAACGGTGCCAGGAATCGTCCACATGAACGCCAGCGGGCGCCGGTAGGTCCACGAGGCGGCCACGGTCAGCAAGCCGTTCAGGAGGAATGCGCCCAGGATCCAGGAGGCCAGTTGTGCAGCGCTGAGACCTCCGCGCTGCGCGGCGGTAACGATCACCGCCAGCGGGCCGGTGCAGGAGAAAATGATCGCGATCAGCCCGTTGGCGGCGGTGCGCGGCGTGAGATCACGCAGAACCTGCCGCGGGGACGGGACCGGCTGCTCCGGCCGCCACGAGTCGGCCCGAACGCTTTCGACACTCTCGGCCCGCACCACCGCGGTTCGGTCGCTCATCGCAGTCCGCCCGGAGTGAGGTCGCCGGGTGCGGCAGTTCGGTCGAGTAGCTCGATCATGGGTTCCTTCGGAAACGACTGGCCAGTAAAGCTTCACCATGTCAGTCGGTCGCCGCGGTCACACCGGGCAAATACCCAGTGCTGACCTAGGTTCGGGGCTGCACGACCTGCCGGTCAGCCATCGAGTTTTCTCAGATCGACGCTTTCATCGGCGAGCTGAGCCGACACAAGGCATTGCTTCGAGGCGATGTACTTCGTTGTCCGCTTCACATCCCGGGGGCGATTGACCGCCACCACCGCACGCAGCGATTTCTCGCGCAGGAAGAAGGCACTGAATGAATCGGATCTGGGGTCCCCCCGGTAGACGATCGCATCTGTGGGATCGGGTTGTCCCGCCATTTGTATGTTGATGTCGTACTGGTCGGACCAGAACCAGGGAACGTCGTTGTACGCCTGCGGCTTCCCGAGCATCGACTTCGCGGCCGCGGCCGCCTGCTTTCGCGCGTTCTCCCAACTCTCGAGGCGGACCCGATTCCCCAGGATCGCGTTCGGGTGGTTCGCTACGTCACCCGCCGCGTAGATACCCGGCACCGAGGTTTCACAGAACTCGTTGACCAGAATTCCGTTACCGACGTCGACGCCGGCACCTTCGGCCAGCTCGGTCGCGGGGTTGATGCCCACTCCGACGACAACCGTGGATGCGTCGATTCGCTCGCCGTCGCTCGTCCACACAGCACTGACGCTTCCGTTGCCCTCGATCCGTTCCACCGTGACCTTCGTCTTGATGCGGACTCCGCGGTCACGGTGGATGTCGGTCAGGATGCCGCCGAGTTCCTCTCCGAGCACCCGCCACAACGGCACCCGCTCCGACTCCACCATGGTGACTTCGGCCCCAGCGAGTCGTGCGCACGCGGCGACCTCCGCCCCGATGAACCCGCCTCCGATAACCACCACGGGCGCACCGCCCGTCAGTCGATCACGCACACTGAGGGCGTCCTCGATCGTCCGCAGGTACTCGACCCCGTCGAGCTCCGCCCCCGGCAGAGGCAGCCGCCGAACACGACCGCCGGTGCACAAGAGCACCTTGCCGGCCTCGAGGAAGCTGCCATCGGAGAGCTCGAGCCGGCGCGACGAACGGTGGATCCGAGTCACCGTCGTGCCGAGTCGGAGTTCGACGCCCTGCTCGGCCCACGCCTCTTCGTTCTGGAGGTAGGTCTGCCTCGGCTCGTAGTCCCCGAGCAGCAACTCCTTCGAGAGTGCCGGACGCTCGTATGGCGGATGCGGCTCCGAGCCGATCAAGTGGATCTCGCCTTCGAAGCCCTCTTTACGAAGAGTTTGGGCAGCACGGCCACCCGCGAGATTCGCGCCCACGATGGCGACGCTATCGCTCATTTCCCTCACCTGGTGATTTCGATCCCGCGACTAGCCGGCGGGGCCGACGACAATGTCATCGCCGATGACCTTGACGGCATATACGTCAACCGGATCCTCAGCGGGCTCGTCGTCCGGGGTCCCGTCGACCAAGCTGAACTTGCTGTCGTGCAGCGGACACTGCACCGCCATCTCGTCGGAGCAGAGTTCACCATCGCTCAAGCGAGTGGCGAAATGGGTACAGACATCGTTGATCGCGTAGTAATCACCGCCGATACGAGCCAGGCATATTTTGAGGCCCGCCACTTCGACGCCGATCATCTCGCCCTCCGGCAGATCGTCCTTGCTCGCCACCTTGTTCCACTCGGTAAGGGACATTCGACCGGGACCTTCCAACTCGCCATTCCGCTTGAAGCACATCGAACACACCCATATCGCGAAGCCGGGCGTCTCAGGACACCCCACCTGCAATTGAGGCTGATAGTTTCCTATACAGGACACGATGTTTAACAGAGAAGACTACTCGTGACATGTCGCCCCGTCAACGATGCCCCGAGTCACTACTCCTGGCCGCGCGACGAGGCGTCGGCCAAGCCGATCCCGCCGTGCCGCCGACGGCTAAGCCGCGCCCGCGCCACATGACCGGGAGCACCGGAGTCGACCCTGCCGCACTCGAGGGGTGCCACAAACCGGGGCGGCGGCCACGATCGAGGGCCGGCCGTAGACCACCCGCACCGCAGGTCGAACCACTTTCCGACCCCGCGCACCGATATCCGATCCGCCCGACCGGGCAAAGTGCTCGTTGACCAGAGTGATGCACACCACTAGTCTCTTCTAGGCAACACAACGTCCTGAATAGAGGACTACGCGCGGGACGTCACTGGATGCCCACGCGAGCCGTCTCGACCGCTACAGCACGCGGTCCTTCCGGACATCACGCCCATAGTCGGAGGAAGACATGACGACCGTTGGTCAGCCGACCGGTTCATTCACACGATACGTAGATCATGAGAATGGACTCATCAGTCGCGCGGTCTATTCGGATCCAGAGCTGTACAAAATGGAGCTCGAACGGATCTTCGCGAGATCGTGGCTCTTCATGTGCCACGAGAGTCAGATCGCGAAACCCGGCGATTTCTTCCAGACCTACATGGGCGAAGCCAAGGTACTCGTGACGCGCGCGCGGGACATGTCCATCCAGGTGCTGCTCAACACCTGCATGCACAGAGGAAATTCTGTGTGCAAGGCGGACTCGGGCAACGCCAAGACATTCATGTGCACCTACCACGGCTGGACTTACAACCTGGAAGGGAAGCTGGTCGGGGTCCCCGGGGCAAAGAAGCTCTACAACGGAGATTTCGACAAGGAAGCCTGGAGCCTACGGCGAGCCGCGCATGTCGACAGTTACCGCGGTTTCGTCTTCGCGACTCTCGACCCCGCGGCACCCACTCTCGACGAATTTCTGGGCGCGCCGGGTAAGTTCATCATCGATCGGCTCGCCGGCCGCGGCGAGATGAAGGTCCGCCCCGGGATCATCAAGCATCGCATGCGAACCAACTGGAAGGTTGCCGTCGAGAACGACCAGGACTACTACCATCCAGCGATCACGCACGCCTCGTATGTCACCCAGCTCGGAACGTCGGTCGACGAGATCAACAACATGTTCTGGGCTCAGGAAGGGCGAATCATCCTGGGCGAGTACGGCCATGTCGCCGACAGTCTGACCGAATACGATCATTCCAGTATCTTCCCGCACATGACGCTGTTCACGTCGTCCTTGCAGATCTTGGAAATCCGTCACCCCAAAGGCCCGATGGAGACGGAGAACTGGTACTTCTGCTTCACGGATGAAAACGCGTCTGCCGAGGAAAAAGAAGCCGCGCGCATGAACCAGCTGCGACGGGTGGGACCGGCCGGCCTGGTGGAGCAGGACGACGGCGAGAACTTCGAGCTGAGCACCCGAGGCACGGCCACCGCGGCAGTGCGTGATTCGTGGTTGAACTTCAGCATGGGTCTCGGGCTCGGCGAGATGGTCGACGATCCGCAACTGGGTTTCCCAGTCATGAAGTCGCCTTTCACGACCGACGCCTACGTCCGCTGGTCGCGCCGTGCCTGGGTGGACTGGATGAACGCGGCGGACTGGCCCAGCTTGATCGACAACCACGCCCGACCCGGAGAGGCCCGGTAACCGAAGCCATGTCTACCGCTGCGCAGAACAACACGACCGAGTTCCCGAAACCACTCCTGGACCAGGAGACCGGACTCGGGTCGACCGCTTCCCACGATTTCACGCCTCGGTTCCGGCTGACCTCCGCGGACGAGCAACACGAGATCGAGCAGTTCTACTACTACGAGGCAGCACTGCTGGATTCGCACAAGTTCACCACTTGGGTGGAATTGTTCACCGACGACTGTCGCTATTTCGTGCCGATCAGGCAGACGCGACTGACGGGCCAGCTCGACGAAGAGTTCAGCAAACCCGGCGAGATGGCGTTCTTCGAAGACGACAAGGAATTGCTGAGGCTCCGGGCGCACAAGCTGGAAAGCGAATATGCGTGGGGCGAGAACCCCCCGGGCCGGACCAGGCATTTCATCGCCAATGTTCGTGTCGTCGCACGCGATGGCGATTCCCTCGATACCAGCTGCAACTTCTACTTCTATCGCGGTACCTACGAACGCCATTCCGACTGGTGGGTCGGGCGCCGGGACGACCATCTCGTGCGGGACAACGGTGAACTGAGGATCGCCAACCGGACGGTACTGCTCGACCACACGGTGATCCTTTCCCAGAACATGAGTCACTTTTTCTGAGCAGTAACCACCATTGCAGCCCGCGCATTCGGTGCCGACCGGCACACGGCATTCTGTGCTGACCGGCGCACACGCCCCGAAGCCGCAGGGCATCTCGAATAAAGCACGGCCGGATCTGCTGGCGGTCACCGCCTTCCGAAGCAGATCCGGTCGGGCAGTCCCGGTCGGGCAAACCCACAGAACGACCGGAAGGTGAATACGCGGCAACACAGCGCGGCGAGTTCGTCATCGCTCGCGCAGGCGCACTCCGGTAGACCCACCAGGTGGGTCTACCGGGGTGCCCTGAACCGGCGGGTGCATGGTTTCGCCGGGAGGCCCGCGGCTGACGAGAGCAGCCGAAACAACCCGAATCCGTTCGCACCGGGCAGCTGGACCAGCACCCGGTCTCCCGGCAGACATGCCCGCGACGCGAGACTCGTAGCCCGATCGACCAGGTCACACCGCTGCCATGAATGGCGGTGCCGAGTCGGATACACCCGGACCGGCGTGAATCGCGGCATCGCCTTCCTTGAGCGGCCGACCTGATCTCCCCTCCCGGGCGCAGATGATCTCGGCGGCGATGGAGACAGCGGTTTCGAACGGAGTCCGGCCACCGATGTCGAGGCCGATCGGTGCGTGCAAACGCGAGAGTTCGACATCGGTCAGGCCGCGTTCGCGCAATTCGCTCTCGCGGCGGCTGGTGGCGCGCCGCGATCCCATAGCACCGATGTACGCGGCCGGTAGCCGCAGCGCCTTCTCGAGCAGCGGGATGTCGAACTTCGTGTCGTGGGTCAGCAGGCACAGCACGGTACGTCCATCGACCGCCACCGAGTCGAGGTACCGGTGTGGCCAGTCGATGACGATCTCGTCGGCGTCGGGGAATCGAGCCCGGGTGGCAAACCGCGGCCGAGCGTCGCACAGGGTGACGAAGTATCCGAGCATCTTGCCGATCTGGACGAGCGAACTCGCGAAATCGATCGCGCCGAACACGATCATGTGTGGCTTGGGGGCGAAGGTGCGCACGAACAGCGTCACCTCCTCCAGGCAGTCCTGTTCCGGCCCTCCGCATCGGACCACACTGTCGGTGCCGGTGTGTAGCACGCCGGCGATCTGCGTGAGCACTGCGCGATCCAGCTCTGCCGACCCGAGGGTGCCCTCGAGCGTGTCGTTCGCGAGAAATATGTGGCGTCCGATGGAAACACTCCCCGCGATGACCGTTGCCATCGCGGTCGGTGTACGGGTGTCCGCTGAACGACGCAGCGCCTTCAGGTAGGTTCCCCACTCGTGTGACGCCCGTTCGACGAACACCTCGATGGATCCGCCACAGGTGAGGCCGACCGCGAACGCGTCGTCGTCGGAGACACCGAACCGCTGGTGGGCCGGGATCCCGGTGCGCAAGACCGATTCGGCCAGCTCCACAACGGCTGCTTCGACGCACCCGCCGGAGATACTGCCCACCACCTCCCCGGTGGCCGACACCGCCATGACCGCACCGGGGCTTCGTGGCGCACTCGAAAAAGTACGGACCACGGTCGCGACGGCGAACGGCACCTCGCCATCGTGCCAAGCGATCAGCTGGTCGGCGATCTCGCGCATCTCGGAACTCCTGACGGCCGATGGGTCATAACTGTTGTGCGGCAGCAGAACGCCTTACGGAATACTGCCGCGCGAATCGGCTCCCGACGACGCGCATCCGGCCGAGGCTGCCACGGGACTCCGGACGGCCGGCCTCGTCGGGTCAGCCGACGGATTCGTCCGAGAGGCTCGCACCCGCGCGGAGCGGGAAAGCCAGCGGACGCATCGGCGAGGCAGTCGCGCCGCGCAATCGCAGGCCGGCTCCTACCATGACGAACTCCCAGAGCCGAGCCGCGGCAATTTCCTCGAGATAGGCGTTCTCCATGATCGGAATGCCGCACTCACCCAGGAGGTACGTGTGCACGGGGTGCCAATTGGCCGGGTCGACACTCGGCATCACCTCGAGAGCGACATTGTCGGCACCGATGATCATGGCGCCTGCCTCTGCGAGGAGGGCGGCGGCTTCCCGATCGAGGCCCGCCTCGTTGTGCAGATAGCGTGACCCGTCATGCCAGAGCTGCATGCGCCCGGTCCGGATAAGGACGACGTCTCCGAGACGAATCTGCGATCCCTGTCGCTCGATGACCGACGCGAGCTCGTCCGCGGTGATCCGATGGGAATCGGGCAGGACGTCCACACCGGCCGCGGCGGCGACATCGAGCAGGACACCGCGGGCGATCACCGGCGGCAACTGCTCGGCGCCGTTCTTCAGCCAGTGACGGCTGCCGAGGTCTCGGTCGGCACGAACCTCGTTCCAGACCATCCCGTCCAGGCCGAAGTGGTTGAGCGCGTCGAGGTGCGTACCCGTGTGGGTGTACATCGTGATGCAGTCGCCGGAGTACGTCACGTGTTGGTTCTGCGTTTCACCGACACCGAGAACATTTTCGTTGACGCTGCCCTGCGGGGTATGGGACATCCAGATCTGGTAGGTCGGATCGCCGAGACCGGCCCAGGACGGCATCCCGACGTGGTAGTCGACGGAGAGGTCGTACATCGTGGTCGGGTCGACGGCCGCCCAGGCGGCGGCCCGGGTCTCGTCGGTCATCAGGTTGAGCATCCCGATTTCGTCGTCGGGCCCGAACGGGCTGCGACTGACCTTGCCCGGCGTCACTGTCCGCGCCGCGACTTTTTCCACTACATCTTGCCCTTGCACGTTTACTCCTCTGGTTGGACTGAACGGGCCGACGCCCTCTGGTCACGCCCCCAGGCGCGGTGGCGGCACCAAGTACTGTGCTGGGGTCCGCGCCATACGAAGGGGGTTGCGGGTCAGTTCGATCCCGCCGACATCGACGGTCGGTTCCAGTCCCAATGACCGTGCGTAGTCGAATGCTTTGGCGATGTCGTTCACCGGTCCGGCGGGTACGCCCGCGTCGTTGAGCCGCTGTGCCCACTTCACCGCACCGTCGCCGGACAGCCGTGTCACCAACTCCGCGCGCAGGTCGTCTCGGTGTGCTACCCGCGCGGTATTGGACACGAATCGTGCGTCGTCGACGAGCTCCAGGGCATCGAGCACTTCACACATCGCTTGGAACTGCTTGTCGTTGCCGACCGCGACCGCAAGTTCACCGTCGCCGGTCGGCAGCGTCTCGTACGGTGCGATCGAGGGGTGCTGGTTGCCCATGCGTCGCGGCACGACCCCGGCCGCGGTGTACCCGGTCGCCTGATTGGTGAGGGCCGCCAACGCACAGCTCAGCAAGTCGACTTCGACGCGTTGTCCCTCGCCCGTGCGCTCACGATGACGTACGGCCGCCACAACTCCGAGAGCAGCGAAAAGCCCCGTGATCACGTCGATCAGCGCTACGCCGACCTTCTGCGGCTCCCCATCGGGAGCGCCGGTGATGCTCATCAAGCCACCCACGGCCTGAACGATGAGGTCGTAACCCGGCAGATCAGCACCCGCACCAGACCCGAACGCGCTGATCGAGCAATAGATCAAATCCGGACGACGTTCGACGAGTTCTTCGTAGCCGAGACCGAGACGGTCCATCACCCCGGGGCGGAAGTTCTCAACGACGATGCCACTCTCCACGGCGAGGTCCTGGGCGCGCCATCGTCCTACCTGGCTGGTCAGATCCAGTACCAGGCTGTGTTTGTTCCGGTTGACGCCGAGGAAATAGGTGGCACTGCCATCCTCCGCGTACGGCGGACCCCACGATCGCGTGTCGTCCCCGCCACCCGGTCGTTCGATCTTCACGACTTCGGCACCCAAGTCCGCCAGCAGCATCGTCGCCAGCGGGCCGGCCAGGATGCGCGAGAAATCGGCGATGCGTAGTCCGCTCAGCGCTGTCATCGGCCCGTGAACTCCCCTGGCCGCTTCGCCGCGAACGCTCGGTATGCCTCCACCGAGTCGCTGGTCGTACGGACGACTCCCATGTGCGACGAGATCAGATCCAGGCTGGTCCGGAAGTCCAGCCGCTGCGATTGGTAGGTCGCGCGTTTGATCATGCGCAGCGCCACCGGAGGTTTGGCTGCCAACCGGCCCGCCAGCTCGTAGGTCGCGTCCATGAGCTCATCCGGGTCGTGGACCGAATTGAGCATGCCCAGCTGTTCGGCACGCTCGGCGGTGATCATGTCACCGGTCCACAGCAACTCCAGTGCGCGTGGCATGCCGATCAATCGTGGGAGTAGCCAGCATCCGCCGTCACCGGGAACGAGACCGACGTTGACGTAGGACATCGCCATGCGCGCCTGAGTGGAGGCCAGGCGCAGGTCGCACATGAGCGCCATGTCCAGCCCGGCGCCCATGGCGTCACCATTGACAGCGGCGATGACCGGCTTGTCCACGGACTCCAGGGCGAGCGGAACGCGATGAATGTGCTCGGTCAGGTCCTGCTTGAATTCGAGCGAGCTCCGGTCGTGGTTCTCGACCCAGGACAGGTCGATACCGGAACAGAATCCGCGACCTTCGCCGGTGACGACGATGACCCGCACCCGCGAGTCGGCTTGGGCCTCGATCAATCGTTCCGCCCATGCGTCGACCATGGGCAGGGTGAACGCATTGCGTTTCTCGGGACGATTGAGTCGAATCGTGGCCACGTGATCGGTGACGTCGTACTCGAGATCGCTCATGGAAATTGCGGGTTCCTTATCAGGGTGTGTAGTGGTGCCGAGTCCGCGCGGCGGTGTCGCCAGGCCATCTGCGGCGGGTTGCTCCGGGCAGCGAGGCCGGCAGTTTTGCGGATGGCGGCCCGCCGCGGCCGACCGGTGTCGGCCGGCCGGCCGCGGCGGGCCGCCGGATACCTATGTGCCGTGCCGGCCGAGCGCGCTCACGCGTCAGATCGTCGCGAATCGCAGCCGGGTGGGCAGCTGGTTCAGCTCCTCGTATCCGCTGTCGGTCACGATGACGTTCCCCCCGATATTGACCTGATGCCGCCCGAACACCGCGTCGGGTTCGAGCTGGATCGTCATCCCTGCCTCGAGGACCACATCCAGGTCCGTTCCCGGCAGTTCGTCGACCTGCTTGAACCTGTCGGTGATGCTCCGGTCGGTGCCCTCGGTCACCGGCCCGACCATCGTCAGGGGCGTCAGGCTGTGGATGAGCGGGGTCAGGTGCCATGCGCCGGCGCGCCTGAGCGGTTCGTTCATGGCGTCGGCGACCTCACCGAACTTCACGCCCGGCCGCAGCGCCTCGAGTCCCCGCTCATAGGATTCGCGGGCCACCTCGGCGGCGCGATGGAACGGTTCGGCGATGTCGCCGACCGCGATACACATCTGCGCCTGCGCTTCCAAGCCTCCGACCATGGGCATCATCTCGGCCAGCACCATGTCTCCGTGCTGCACGATGCGCGGTGGCTGAGTCCGATACAGCCATCGAGGAGCGTCCCAGCTGAGGTTGTCCGGTCCGGAGTGCACGAACAGGTCGTGCGCCATGCTCGCGCCGTTGCGATGGAACTCGTGGAGGACCGCCGAATAGATCTCGACCTCACTGACACCGGGCTTGGTGACGTCCAGCATCACCTCACATGCCTGCTCGGCCAACTTCGCCGCGTGCCGGAAGAGCGTCAGCTCCTCCTCGCTCTTGACCAGCCAGATCCGAGTGAACTCATCCAGAAGATCGACGAAGGTCGCATTCGGGAGCTGCTCACAGAGGTAGGACCACATCGGTTGCGGGGTCCACCCGTACGGCAACAGGTTCGGCCCGCTGAGGATGCCGATGGTCCCGATCCGGGATCCGGTCAGGCCGCGTTCCTCGAGCACCTTGACGATCGTCGAGGCGCGCGGCCCGAATCGCATGTCCTCGATCCAGGTCGCCTCCCCCCACTCCTGCGCCTGGAGCCAGGAACCCGCCACCGAAGCGCCTCGCTGGATCGCCACGGGCTCACCCTCCAGCGGGAGGATGACCGCGGAACCGGGAATGTCGTTGGTGAAGTAGGTATCCGCCGGGTATCGCAAAGGAGCCGGGGGAACCAGGAGACACTCCACGTCGTTGCGCCGCATCATCTCGCGCAGCAGGCGCCAACGCCGATCCCGCTCCGACAGGGACAAGGTCGGCGGGAACCACGGTTCCGTCGAGTCGATCACGAAGCTGCCTTTCAATTCTGGTGGTGTCGCGTCGGGCGGGGCACGGCCGGCAACCGATCCTCCGGCGCCGGCCGAACATCGCTGGGCGCGGTCAACGCCACATGTCGATAGTCACGTTCTTCAGGTAGTCGGTCTGCATCTCCTGCGTGAGGACCTCCACGTGCAGCCGGTTCTCCACCCAGAACTCGATGACGTCGAAGAACTCGCCGCGCGGCGACCGCACCACCCGCCAGCCCTCGCGTTCGGCGAGCGCGACGATCTCGTCCTGAGACTTGGTGGTCGCGGTTGCGAAGTGGAACGCCACATACTTGGACGGCGACTCGTCCAGCAGCGGCCCGACCGCACCATTGGGCCCTTCGCCCGGGGCCATCGTCTGCTCCCGCGGGTACACCTCGCACGTTGTTCCGCGATCGTCCCCCGCGATGGCTACCCACCCGCCCGGCCACGGCGGGAAGGGAAACGCCTCACCACCCCAGATCTCGGCGATCGCCTTGGCCACACGCTCAGGGTCGTCTGCCGGTATGGAAACGTGAAAGATCATCGCTGACCCTCCGATGTTCGAAAGTGGGAATGACTTCAGTAGAAGACATATTGTCTTCTCATGAAGATAATTTGCTGATAGCGTCGCGTCAAGAGTTGACTTTCGGCGCGACATCGCATCCATCACTGCGGTTGCGCTCCACGTCCTACATAGAGGACAATTTGTCGCAGAAGCTCTACATCGAGAGCTCCGACATCCCGAGGAGGGGCAGTGGCAAATGAGGTTCCCGCTGTGGGTGCCGCTATTCGCCTGATCGAACGCATCGCCGCCGAGGCACCCCGCGCGGTCTCAGCGGGCACCTTGGCCAGCGAACTCAATCTGAACCGCTCCACCTGTTACAACATCCTCGCGACGCTCCAGCAGGCCGGCTGGGTCAACAATCTGGGCAATCGCTCGGGCTGGACCTTGGGGCCCGGACTATCCGTACTCGCCGGGGTCAGTGACGGATTGATCCACACCGCCGTGCAGGAGGAGATCGATCAGCTCTGCCGGCGCCTGGGCTACGTGGTCTTCGCCGCAGAGGAGGACGGGTCCGGCGGCTACACGGTCGCCGCTGTCGGAGATCCGGGCCGAGGTCTGCGTGTCACCGTCGACGTGGGCGACCGGTTTCCCTTCTCCACGCCCGGGCTGATGCACGCGTTCTGGCCGTACCGGCCGTGGGAAGAATTCGTCGAGATGACCCGCCACCAGCGGCTGGAACGCTTCACCGAGTTCACCGAGGTGGACCTCGATCGGCTCGGTGAACTCTTCGCGCGCGTCCGTCAGCGCGGATACGGCGCCAGTATCCGCCAATTCAACCTAGCTCAGAGCGCCGCGTCCGCGACAGTGTTCGGACCCGATGGCCGTCCGAAGCTCGCCCTGGTGACACTTGCCTTTTCCAGCGAGCTGGATTGGGAGAATCTCGATCACGTGGGATCGTCGATCCGCGATGCCGCCGCACGCGTCAGCGTCCGGATCGGAGGGGCCGCACCGAGCAACCACGACAGCCCTACTTTCGTGCGGTGACCTGGCTGATCCAGCCCCGGTCGGCGGCGGCCGACCGGGGCTGGATCGGCGCAGGGGCCGTCGGCTACCGGTGCCCTGCACTGTGTTCGGAGCAGCCGGGCCTGCTTGCGTTCGGTTGTGGCGGTGCGAGCAGATGTGCCGTGGGCGAACCCGGCACGTTTCGGGCGGCGTTGGTCACCCGAGGTGTTCGGACAACAACTGGCGGGCCTCCGCGCTTTCGATCAGCGACATGTGGCGCACCTTCGGCAGCACGTACAGCTCGGCCCCGGCGATGCCTTTGTGAAGTTCCTGCGCCATCGCCGGTGGGGTGGCGTAGTCGTCTTCACCTACCAGCACCCGGGTGGGCACGACCACTTCGCCGAGGCGGTCGGCGTCGCTGTACGCGCCCATCGCACGGCACGCGGCGGCATGCGCCCGAGAGTCGGTCGCGACGAAGATCGCCGACACCCGGTCGACCTCCGCGGGGTCCCGGTCGACGAATGCGGGCGAGAACCACCGGGATACCTGGAACGCGAGCTGCTGGTCCCGGGGAACGGACACCGCCTTGTCCGCCCGGTCCGCCCAGGCTGATTCCTTCTCGGGCCCGTAGTCCGCGGTCGTGTCCGCGAGCAGCAGGCGACAGACCCGGTCGGGGTGGCGAATGGCCAGAGCGATCGCCGTGCACCCGCCCATCGACAACCCGGCGACGCGCGCCGGTCCAACCCCGATGTGCCCGATCAGCGCCGCCACGTCATCGGCGAGCTCCGGGATGGTGAACGGCGCACCATCCCAGCGCGAAGAGCCGTGCCCTCGGGCGTCCGGCGCGACAACCCGGAAGCGGGGCGCCAGTTCATCGATCACCGTGCGCCATATCTCCCCCGACTCGGCGAGCGGGTGCAAGAGCACGACCAGCGGACCCGAACCTTCATCGAGATAATGGCAGGTGCCCCAAGGGCGTTCGAGCGCAGGCATCAGGCCACTCCCCCCGTCCGCTGCGCGGCCAGCCGAACGGCCTTGATGATCTCCGGGTAGGAGGCGCAGCGACAGATGTTGCCCTCCAGGTGATCCCGGATCTCGTCATCGGACGGCGCGGGGTTCTCCGCCAGCAGTTCCTTCGTCATCAACACGAATCCCGGGATGCAGTATCCGCATTGCATCGCATTGCACTCGACGAAGGCACTGACGACCACGTCGTCCGCCGCGAGACCGTCTGCCGTGGTCAGCGCCTTCCCGTTGTAGCGCGCGGCGTTCACCAGACACGAGGACACACTCATCCCGTCGCACAGCACCGTGCACGCGCCACACGCACCTACGCCGCAGCCCTCCCGGGCACTGGTGACGCCGATTCGCCCGCGCAACGCGTCCAGCAGCACCTCCTGATCACCTACCGAGACATGGTGCGCGGTGCCGTTGACCTCGAGGTCGATCGATTTCACGCCGCCCCTCCTTTGTCCATTGCGTCGAGGATCGATTCGGGGGTGAGCGGCAGACGGGTCAGCCGGACACCCAGCGCGTCGCGAATGGCGTTCGCGTAGGCGGGAGCCACCGCCAAGATCCCGGTCTCACCGACACCCTTGGCGCCGAAGGGACCGTCGCGGTGCGGGTCTTCGATGATGATCGGCGTCAACCGCTCAGGTGTGTCTTTGATCGAGGGCAACTGGTAGTCCAGCAGGGTGCCGTTCACCATTTGCCCCTTGTCGAAGACCAGCTGGTCGAAGAGTGCGTGCCCGATGCCCATGATCGCCGAACCGGTCAGCTGCTGCTCCACGAGAACGGGATTGATCGCCTTGCCGACGTCGCCGGCGACGGCCATGTGCTCGGTGGTCACGCGGCCGGTCGCCGTGTCGACCGCGATCCGGACGCCGACCGCACCGGCGAACCAGTGTTCGGTGGCCTTCTCCGAGAGGCCGGTCACCTTGTCGTAAGGGTGCCACCAGCTGGTGAAGTTCGCGGTCGAGGTCACCGTGGCGCCGCGCGCCCCGAACTTGCGGTGGACGACCTCGGGCAGGGTCAGCAGCAGCTTGCCGGCGCGGTCGCAGACACCTTCGGCGGTGAGCTGAAGATCGGCGACCGCACGGGTCAGCTGCTCCGCGGCGACGGCGAGCAACTTCGCGCGCATCTCCTCGGCCACCAGCCGCACCGCGTTGCCGGTGTGGTAGGTCGAGCGACTCCCCGCCGTGATGGTGTCGTACGGAGTGGCGTCGGTATCGGCCTGCACGACGTAGATGCGCCGCGAGGGGATGCGCAGGACCTCACCAACGATCTGCGACATGATCGTGTCGGCTCCCTGCCCCATGTCCACGGTGCTGATCAGCAGGGTCGCCGAGCCGTCCTGATTGAAGTTCAAGGTCGCGTTCGCCACGGTCGGGGTGAGCACAGCCTTCATGCCCACCGCGATTCCCTTGCCGTACCGGATCCGCCCGTCGCTGTCCGGCGCAGGCCGCGCCCAGTCGATCGCTTCGGCGACCGCGTCGAGGCACCGCACGAAGTCGGCGCTGTGGATCTTGGTGCCCATGCTCGCGACGTCGCCCTCGCGCAGCAGGTGACGGCGACGAAACTCGTACGGGTCCTCGCCGAGTTCACGTGCCAGCTCGTCGATCACCGTTTCGTGGGCCCAGGTGACCTGCGGGACACCGAAACCCCGGAAGGGGCCGGCCGACACCTTGTTGGTGTAGATGCATCGCGAACGGACTTCGACATTCTCGATCCGGTACGGACCGGGCACGACCATGCCGGATTTCGCCGCGATGCGCGGACCGACGTCCGCGAAAGCTCCGGTGTCGTAGCGCACGTCCGCGGTCGAGGCCACCAGGTTGCCCTGGGCATCGGCGGAGAGCTGGGCGATCACCTGCGCTCCGTGACGCGTGGTGAGCTGGAAGGCCTCCTCACGGGTCGTGGGAATCTGCACCCGGCGCTGGAACTTCCAGGCCAGGGCCGCGGCCAGAGGCTCCAGCCGGTCGTACATCTTGCAGCCGAATCCACCCCCGAGCGCACGCGTCCGGACCCGGACGTGGGACAACGGCAGATCGAGTAGGTCCGCGGCCATCTGCCGCACATAGGAGGGGGTCTGCGTCGTAGTGAGGATTTCCAGTCGCCCGCTCTCCACCCAGGCCGCCGTGGACGGGAGTTCGATGGTGACGTGATGCGTGGGTGGCGCGTACACCGTGGCCTCGACCGACGTCGCGGCTGTGGCGTGGGCGGCCGGCGCGTCACCTTTCACCTGACGGTACTGGTACGCCACGTTCGTATCGCGGACGCCGGAAAGATGCGCCAGGTCGGCGAACACGGACGAAGGACGCAGCTCCTGGTGGACATAGACATCACCGTCGAGGGCATCGGCGACATCGTAGACCGCGGGAAGTTCGTCGTACTCGACCACGATTTCGTCGGCCGCGGTGCGCGCCGTGGCGATGTCGGCAGCCAGCACCGCGGCAACCGGCTCTCCCGCGTAGCGTACTTTCTCCACCGCGAGCGAGGGCTGATCGGCGAAAGCGGGTCCGGTGAACAGACGGTCACCGAACTCCTTGTAGAGGTCCTGCCCGGTGACGACGGCGATCACGCCGGGGACACGTTCGGCCGCGGTCACATCGACACGAACGATATTCGCGTGCGGCTGGGTGCTGCGGTGCACGGCGACGAAGGCGGTTCCGACCGGGACGGGCTCGTCACCGACGTAGCGAATCGTCCCGCGAACGCGGCCCAGGGCGTCGAAACGCTTGCGCTCGGCTCCGACGCCCTCGATCGGGTCCAGCAGGGTGGCGTTCGGCTCGCCCGCGTCGGGTTCCGGCCTCGATCCAAGACTCGTCTGAACCTCAGACATCGTGTAGCTCCTTCATCACTGCGCGAACGGCCTCCTCGACGGCGACACGACCGAGCCGGGCCTTGTACGCGACGCCACCCCGGATGTCCTCGATGGGGTCGATGGCTGTGTTCGCGATATCGATGGCCGCGTCCACGATCTGCTGGTCGGACATGTCCGGCTCGACATCCAGCGCCAGGTAACGGGTGGTGGGCGCGAGCGCACCGAGCCCGAGCCGCAGCTCGATGAACTCTTCGCCGGGAACGGCCAGTGCGGCGGCCGAAGCGCACGGCCAGTCGTTCTCGGCCAGGCTGCTGTATTTGACGAACGAGCCCGCGGCGCCGGCGGGCTGGCGTGGAATGCGGATAGCGGTGATCATCTCGTCCGGCTGCACCGCGGTGACCTGGAAGTCGACGAAGAATTCGCGTGCGTACACTTCGCGCGTCCCGCGAACGGAGCTCAGCAGCACAGTCGCATCCAGCACGAGCAAGGCGGTGGGCGGATCGAGCCGGTAGTCGCCGTGCGCGATGTTCCCGCCGACACTCGCGGTGTTGCGTACTCGCGGGTTCGCCACCTTGGCATACGTCGAAGCGGCCAACGGCGCGGCGGACACGATCCGCTCGTCTCGCTCCATCTGCCGCAGCGAGACCAGCGGGCCGACGGTGACGGCGTCGGGCGTCACGGAAATCTCGCGCAACCCCGGCACGGCACTGATGTCGATGAAGTCCTCGGTGAACAGAATGCCCTGCTTGAGCAGGATCTGGATCGCCGTGCCGCCGCCGTACACCATGGTGTCGTCGAGCTCGTGCAAAAGACCGAGCGCCTCGTCGAGCGTGCCGGGAATGTGGACGGTCGACATCAGCGGGCGCGCCTCCATCCACCGATCACGACGCCCCACGCGAAGGCTGCGGCCGCCACCGCCACCAGGAAGGGCAGGTCGTTGCCACGGCCGGAGGCGAATGTCTCCCGTGAGGCCACCGGTCCGGTGAGTTCCGCGGGCTGCGCGGCGACCGCCGTCGTAGCGCTGGACACGCCCGCGACCGGCGCCTGGTTCTTGGCCGGCTTGGCACCGGTGTGCGGCACGGGACGCCCGGCGCAGACCGCCGCCACGTTTTCGGCGAACTGACGCTCCACTTCGATACTGCGACGCCGGATGACGGCTTCGCCCAGGCGACCGAGCTTGCCCCACATCGCCATTTCCAGCTCGTAGTCGACAGCCGACGCCTCGCCCTGCGGTGTGATCCGGAGGCGCGCGTCGATCTTGATCGTGCTCCCCAGCCTGCGGTCCTCGCCCTTGAGGATCGCGCTCACGGTCGAGGCGCCGTCGCCGTCGCCCGCTTCCTCGACCGAGGTGATGACCGCGGAGAACACGGCCTTGAACTTCACGTGGGCGATCTCGTTGACCAGCGTGCCGCGATAGGTCGTCTCGTCTACCTGCTCGAACTCTTCGCAGCCGGGCAGACACTCACGCATGGTGGCGGGATCGAAGAACAGAGCGACGACCTTGTCGGGCGGCGCGGGTACCTCGAAGCGAGAAGTCAGTTTCATGCACAAATCCATTCCGGGCGGCGATGTCTCTACATAAGGACGATATGTCTTCTATAAAAGACAGTCAATATGGCTGCGCAGACAACCGTCGTCCACCCGCGCAGTTCGCGCGTACCAGCGAGTCAAGTGCGCACCCAGGCCGACAGGCCACCGATCCCAACATCCGAACGGCCGCCCGCCGAAGGCGATCCGGGCGAGCCGGACCACCGCCGCGACACATGGCCCTCATGGTGCGTAACCGACGGGAGGCAGTACTGTGAGGCTTGACACAAAGGCCCGGTGTTGCACAGGATGGACATCATGTCGCCTATACGGGACATTGATCATCCTTTTTCGTAAAGAAGGGCAACGAGTGGGCACTTCACTTGCAGCAGAACTCGACGCCACGCCGTCCGAAGACGAACTTCTCGAGCGTGCTCGGGCGCTGCGTCCAGCGCTTGCGGCCCGGGCCAGAGCGACCGAGAACGCAGGGCGAGTCGGCGAGGACGCCACGCGCCTGGTCAAGGACGCGGGTCTGCACCGTCTCTGCCAGCCGCGCCGCTTCGGAGGATTCGAGGCCGGACCGACGACCTGGCTCAAAGTCGGTTTCGAGCTGGGCAGGGCTTGCGGCAGCACGGGATGGGCAGTGCTGGTAGGGAACTCGTGTTCCTGGTTCGCCAGCTACTGGCCGGTCGAGGTCCAGGAAGAGATTTGGGGGGAATCGCCCGACAACCTCGTCTGCCTATCGGGAATCCCGACCGGCAAGGCGCAGAAGGTAGACGGGGGCTACGAGATCTGGGGGTCATGGGGGTATTCCAGCAACTCCGACAACTCGGACTGGGCCGTGGTCTCAGCGGTCACCAAGGTCGACGGCGCACCCGTCACCACCTGGTTCATGGTCGAGATGAAAGATCTCGAGCTCGATCACGGGAGCTGGGATGTCGCCGGCCTCGCCGGGACGGGCAGCAAGACGCTCATCCGCAAGGAGCCACTGTTCGTGCCAGACCGGCGAGTAGTGCGAGTGGACGACATCACGCTCGAGCAAGCGCCCGGTCACCACATTCCCGGCAACGAGATGGCGCGGTGGAACTTCTCGACGCTCGGTGGCGTCATTCTGGTCGCGCCGCTGCTGGGTGCCGCTCAGGGTGCGCTGGACTGGTTCGTGGAGGCGATGCGCACGAAAGTGAAGACGTCACTCAAAGCCGGAAGTTCCGCTCCGGCGGCGGCCAACCCCTTCATCCAGGCGCGGATCGGCGAGGCGGCGGCGCGGATCGACGCGGCGATGGCCTTGCTGCTGACGGGTCTGGCGGCTCATGAGAACAACGTACGGACCGGTGCGGAGGTGTCTGTCGCGGAGCGGGTTCGCCTGCGCCGGGACATCGGATTCGCCACTCGTCAGGCGCTCGAGGCCGTGACCATCCTGGTCGAGGGCGCCAGTGCCTCCGCGACCTCGCTGGACGTACCGCTGCAGCGGTTCTGGCGTGACGTAGTGGCCGGTAGCCGCCACGTCACACTGGATGTCGACGGCATCTACACCATGTTCGGACAGGAGCAGCTGGGCCTGCAACCGATCGGGCCGCACTGATCCGCCCGGTGCATGACGACATCAGCAGGAGCGGCCCGCCGTCGTCGCGGAGTCGGCAGCCGGATGACCGAAAAGGATCCCGCACCCATGACCGCACCCACAGTACCGCCGAGCCGAATTGATGCGGCACACTTCCGCCGGGCCTGCCGACTGCTCCCCACCACGGTCGTCGTGGTGGCGGGAATGCGTGACGGCAAGCCGATCGGAATGGTGGTCGGCACCTTCACCACCGTGTCGCTCGAGCCGTTGCTGGTCGGATTTTTCGGAGACGACAAATCATCCACGTTTCCGATATTGGCCGGTCTGGACCGGCATTCTTTCTCGGTCCTGGACCAGGACGACGCCGGCACAGCGGACCGTTTCCGCCTGCCACTCGACCAGCGGTTCGAAGGGCTGGATTGGTCGGTTTCCGGCCACGGCACGCCGGTGCTCGCGTCGGCGTTGCTGACTTTCCACACTCGACCGCACTCCGTCGTTCCCGCCGGAGACCATCGGTTGATGCTCGGGGAGGTCCTGGATATGGACACGGCTGCCGCTGAAGCGGGCCGGCCACTCCTCTTCGCCGAGGGACGGATGACCCGGTTGGCCACTATGCGGGATTCCTGATCGGTTCAGGGAGCAGGAAGCCCGCGTTCGAGCGTGACGGAGGGTATCGGGGTCGGTTTGTGGCGAGCGACCTCGATACCCTCCGGCGATCTCAGAAGCCTCGCTCGATCCACTCGGCCAGATGAGGCGCCTCGGTGCCGATGGTGGTGCCCTCACCGTGTCCGGTGTAGACCCGGGTGTCCTCCGGCAGCGCGAACAGCCGGTCGCGGATCGATCCGATGATGGTCGGGAAATCGGAGAACGATCGGCCGGTCGCGCCCGGGCCGCCGGAGAACAGGGTGTCTCCGGAGAACAGGGCTTTGGCCTCGGGCAGGTGCAGGCAGAGCGAGCCGGGCGAGTGGCCCGGCGTGTGGATGATCTCGAGCACTGTTCCGGCCAGCGCGATGCGCTGACCATCCGTGGCGTGCTGATACGACTCCCCCGGGTGCGTCATCTCCCACAGCTCACCATCGCCCGGGTGCAGCACCACCGGGGTGTAGAGCGTTCTGCCGAGTTCCGGTGCAAACGTCACGTGGTCGTTGTGCCCGTGGGTGCACAGCACCGCTGCGACATTGCGGCCCGCGACGGCCTCGATGATCGGCTTGGAGTCGTGGGCGGCGTCGATGACGACGACCTCGTCGTCATCACCGACGACCCACACATTGTTGTCGACCTCCCACGATCCTCCGTCGAGTTCGAACACCCCCGAGGTGACGACCCGATCGATCCGCAGCTGGCCACTCACAGGACAACCACCGACCGCAGCACGTTCCCGGCGTGCATGGTGTGGAAGGCGTCTTCGACCTCGTCGATCTTGATGCGCTCGGTGACGAACTTCTCCAGCGGCAGACGCCCTTGACGGTAGAGATCCACCAGTACCGGGAAGTCGCGATCGGGCAGACAGTCGCCGTACCAGGACGACTTCAACGCCCCACCGTGGGAGAAGAAATCCAGCAACGGCATCTCCAACCGCATCTCCGGCGTCGGGACACCGACCAGCACCACCGTGCCCGCCAAGTCGCGGGCGTAGAACGCCTGCTTCCACGTCTCCGGACGCCCGACCGCGTCGATCACGACGTCGGCGCCGAATCCGCCGGTGAGCTCCTGCACCGCCGTCACGACGTCGGTGTCGGTGGCGTCGACCGTGTGGGTGGCGCCGAGGTCGCGGGCCCAGGCCAGCTTCTTCTCGTCCCGATCTACCGCGATGATCTTCGAAGCACCCGCCAGCCGCGCGCCGACGATCGCCGCGTCTCCGACGCCACCGCAGCCGATCACCGCGACGGAGTCTCCCCGCCCGACCCCGCCCGTGTTCACCGCGGCACCCAACCCGGCCATCACACCGCACCCCAGCAGGCCGACCACCGCCGGATCCGATGCGGGATCGACCTTCGTGCACTGACCCGCATGCACCAGGGTCTTCTCCGCGAATGCCCCGATGCCCAGCGCGGGAGTCAGTTCGGTGCCATCGAGCAATGTCATCTTCTGGCCGGCATTGAACGTGCTGAAGCAGTACTGCGGCCGACCACGCTTGCAGGCCCGGCACTGTCCGCACACCGCGCGCCAATTCAGGATGACGAAATCACCGACAGCCACCGACTCGACATCCGCGCCCACACTCTCGACGACACCGGCGGCTTCATGCCCCAACAGGAAAGGGAACTCGTCGTTGATGCCGCCCTCCCGATACGTCAGGTCGGTGTGGCAGACCCCGCACGCAGCCACCGCGACGACCACCTCACCAGGACCCGGATCAGGGATCACGATGTCGGTAAGCTCGACGGGCGCTCCCTTCGATCGGGCGATCACACCGCGTACCTGCTGTGGCATGTTTCTTCGGTTCCTTCGTCTCGAGCTGGACAACCATGCACCTCTCGGCATGTCTCCCTGAGAGGCTAGGTGCCGCCGACCTCCGCGGTGACTAGTCGAAAGACCAGAAAAACCTATCCAGAACACCGGGTCGCCTGCCGAGGGGCCTACGGCTCGCAGAACTATTCGCCCTGCGTAAAATCGCCGGAATGTCCGAGATGATGGCCCCAGCAGCCGACGAAGGCGCCGCGGAGTTGGGCGCTCTCCGTGATGTCATCGCGGGCCCCCTCCATGCGGTCGCGCGTCGATTCTCCCGCTTCCTCGCCCCCCGGTGGCCACATACGGCTTTGGTGATCTTCACGCAGGAATGCACCGGTCGTCCACGCAAAGTCGCCGGCGCTGCCGCGATAGTCGACAAGATCACCCTCGAGGAACTCGAAGACCTCAAATCCGGACTCGAGCCAGGGGCGTCCTCGAGCACCACCGCGTCGATCGGCGGCACCCAACGGTGGGTGTGGGCACTGCGCGACGTCACCGACACCCTGTTGGTCCTCGTTCCCCGCACCTCAGGTCAGCAACTCGCGGCACCGGCCGAGTTGGCCGCGGTGTTCGGGGTCGTCGCCACGTCCATCAGGCAACAGGTCGCCCAAGCCAGCCCGGAGTATCTAGCGGAGTCCCGCGCCGCGTCGAGCGAGCGAGCGCGGACGATCGCCGAACTGACGGCCGCCCACGAAGCGGCACTCGTCGCCATACTGAACACCCTGCGCTCGACCGGCCTGGACGACAGCAGCGCTCGCCTCGCCGCTGCGGACTCCGCCTCCCAAGCCTTGGTGGCACTGCGCTCGACACAGAGCTCCGATCGGGAACGATCCGAAGAGTCGGCGAGCACCGCGTTCACACGACTGCGTAACGAAGTCCGGCAACTGCTGCGACACCACCCCGCGCGCGTCGACTTCGTGCCGCCACGCGGCGACGGCAAACCCCTGCCCGGCGAAACCGCTTACGCGGCGAGGGCGATGACGCGCGCTACCGTCCTGGCCTTCACCACCCAACCCACGCTCGCGCGGCTGCGCATCGCCTGGGCATGCGACGGCACCACCCTCACCGTCGATGTCCGCGACCATGAATCCGGCGAGCTCGACACCTCGATCCTCCGGCAGCAACTCCAAGGCAGGACGCAGACGTTGGGCGGCGACCTGCGCATCGAGACCGTTCCACAGTGGGGCAGCCGAGTAACCATCGAACTCCCCCTCCAACCCCCAGCCGCCCGTCCCGGCGAAGACCGACTGGCCGCACTGAACCGGCGAGAACGCGAAGTACTGGCCTTGATCAGTGCCGGAAAGCGGAACAAGGCGATCGCCCTCGATCTCGGCGTCACCGAGAGCACCGTCAAATTCCACGTCGCCGGGATCCTCAAGAAACTCCGAGTCACCTCACGCGGAGAAGCCGCGGCGCTGGGCCTGCGCGTACCCGCCGGACGCGCACCTATCGCCGACCCATTCTTTCCGCACGTCTAAGTGGCGCCCGGGCAGGATCGTCCCGAGTCGAACGTGCTCGAGCGGTACGCTCGCCGAGCAAACGGGGCGGGGGCCTGGGCACCAGGGATCCATGCCGCGACTCGGCGCGATCACTCCGGCGCGGAAAGGTGGGGCCGAGACCGACACGATGGGTTTCGCGGATCGGTGCTGACCGCGAAGACCGGGAATCTGCCTTCCCGGGGATGGGGCTGGAATCGAACGCGCACCGAGCGGTCCGGAGACGCCGGGATCTCCCCTTCGAGGGAGGTGTAGACCCACGGGCCTTCGTCGAGCTCCACGATGGCGATCGTCAGCGGCACCAACCCGCCTTGCCGGTCGGTCGGGGCCCGGTCCACTACCCGCCACGACACGACGGAACCCGTACCCGACGACGGCACGCTCTCGAGCTCGTTGGATCCGCAGGACGAACACCCGGACGTTATCGGCGCGAGCAGCTTGGCGCACTGCACGCAGCGATAGATCATCAGCATGTCATCCACGCGCAGTTCGCTGCGGTCTCCGACGACATCCGAAGTACGTTCCACCTGGTTCGTGTGCATACGAGCCTCCCCGAGACGGCGCTGGCAAGTCGTGTTCCAGCCTGTCCCGAGAACCGGTGTCCGGCGACGGTCGAATGACCGAGGGGTATACCTATTTTTCCGCCGCTGCGCGGTCCCGTTACGGGCGTTCCGCCGTTCCCCCGCCGTCGTCGCGGGTCTCGATAGCCTTGACGGTCTTGTCGAGGGCCTGTCGCAGGACGCGTCTGCCGACGGTCCCGACCACGACTTCGAGGACCCGGCCCTTGAGATTCTTGCCCTCGCGCACCACGACGACATCCACATCGGTCTTCCCATCGGGCCTGCGCTCGAAGGTGTAGGTGTGACCGGAGTGGCCGCCCCACACGTTCGAGTCGGTGGTCGTCATGACGACCCGGTCCGGGTTCGACCAGTCATAGTGCAGGCGTTCCCAGATGCCGTGCGAACCCTCCGTGACGTCGGCCTCACGGCGGCCCCGGTTGTGCACCTCGAGGTATTCGTCGGCGCTGTTGCCGAACACCTGCGAGCGGCCGGGGCCGAAATCGGTGAGTGCGGCCACGAACTGCTCCGGTGTCGAGTTCGTCGTCTCCTTGAAGTGGATGGTGGACATTGTCTGCTCCTTCGCTGTGGAGTGACGTGCCACGGTTCGGGCGTCTGCGCGCAGCTGGAATCACCGCACGTCTCGCAGGCCCGTGTCGCTCCCGCCGGCATCGACGGCACTGGTGCGAAGCCAGGAGATGAGAATGCTCTGAGCGATGTCCTCCTCTGGGTGTTCGCGCACACCGGCACCGGCCCGTGGTAGATCTGCCCGGACGATCAGGACCGCATGACGGCCCTCGACGTGCGCGGTGTTCCTGTTCATGAAGCATGAGACCTCGGCACACGCCGGCGCAAGGCTCGGGGCGCGATCGTGAACACATCCTTCGCCGGTTTCGCTACCCCGCTACGCAGGGCGCCGAGATCGCCAGGTCCGAGGGGGGCGGCATTCGAGGCGCGAGTGTCGCGAGCGGCATATGTCCCGGTAGCGACGACTTGGCGAACTCCACCTAGGAATTCGATCTAGGGCGGAGCACAATGTGTGCAGGGATGTTCCAGGATGGCCTGCCGTGCCGACAGACCACTTCGCCCACCGATGGAGGGCGGAACCGACAACATGCACCGAAACGGCGAGCGCCCGAAAGGGCTTTCGGTTTCCGCGCTGGCGGCGGTAGCGAACCCGTCGTACTCGCGCATCGACACGTGGAATCTGCTCGACGACGCGTGCCGTCGGCTCGCCGATGTCGGTCGTGCCGGGTTGGACACCACCCACGAAGCCGCCCGGGTGCGGCGTCTGCTCGATCGTCTCGGCACCTATGAGCGGTACTGGCTGTACCCGGGCCCGGCGAGATTGGCGGCGTTCCGCGGATATCTCGACGATCTGGCAACGGCGCGGCTCACCGAGGAAGTGTCGCTGGCCGTGCGCCTGCTTTCCGAGTACGGCGACCGCGCGGCTGTGTTCGACACATCGGCGCCGTTGGCCGATCAGGAGCTCGTGGCGCGAGCAAAGCAGCAGCAGTTCTACACCGTCTTGCTCGGCGACGATTCCCCGCCCGAGGCTCCCGACGGCCTGGCGGACAGCCTCCGGGCGCTGCGCGACCCTTCGGACGATGTGCAGTTCGAGCTGCTCGTCGTGACCAGCATCGAGGACGCCATCACCGCCGTCGCGTTGAACGGCGAAATCCAGGCGGCGATCATCCGGCACGACCTCCCCCTCCGCTCCTCCGACCGGGTCCCGCTGATGACCACCTTGCTCGGCGCCAACGACGACGTGGTCGTGACCGACCGCACCCGCGACTGGGTCGAATGCGGCGAATGGATCCGGAAACTGCGGCCGCATATCGACCTGTATCTGCTCACCGACGAGTCGATCGCCGCGGAGACCGAGGACGAGACGGACGTCTACGATCGGACGTTCTATCGGCTCAACGACGTCACCGACCTGTACAGCACGGTGCTCGCCGGCGTTCGCGCCCGGTTCGCCACACCTTTCTTCGATGCCCTGCGTGCCTATGCGGCCGCGCCGGTCGGCCAATTCCACGCGCTTCCCGTCGCACGCGGCGCCAGCATCTTCAACTCCAAGTCGCTGCAGGACATGGGCGAGTTCTACGGTCGCAACATCTTCATGGCCGAGACGTCGTCCACCTCCGGCGGGCTGGACTCACTGCTGGATCCACACGGCACGATCCGGGCGGCGATGGACAAAGCCGCCGAGACGTGGTGCGCGGATCGGACGTACTTCGTCACCAACGGAACCTCCACCGCCAACAAGATCGTCGTGCAGGCCCTCACCCGGCCGGGCGACATCGTTCTGATCGACCGCAACTGCCATAAGTCACACCACTATGGCTTGGTGCTGGCCGGGGCGTACCCGATGTACCTGGATGCCTATCCGCTCGAGCCGTTCGCTATCTACGGCGCCGTGTCCCTGCACACCATCAAGAAGGCGCTGCTGGATCTCGAGGCGGCCGGACAGCTGGACCGAGTGCGGATGCTGCTGTTGACCAACTGCACGTTCGACGGCATCGTCTACAACCCCCAGCGCGTGATGGAAGAGGTCCTCGCGATCAAACCGGACATCTGCTTCCTGTGGGACGAGGCGTGGTACGCGTTCGCGACCGCGGTGCCGTGGGCGCGACAGCGGACCGCGATGGTTGCCGCCGAGCAACTCGAATCGAGGTTGTCGTCGCCCGGGTACGCCGAGGAGTACCGCACGTGGCGCGCGTCCATGCAGGGAGTCGACCGTGCCGAGTGGAGCGACCGCCGGTTGCTTCCCGACCCCGGACGTGCGCGGGTACGCGTGTACGCGACGCATTCCACCCACAAATCGCTGTCCGCTCTGCGGCAGGCGTCGATGATCCACATCCGGGACCAGGATTTCACCGCTCTCGTCCGCGAGACGTTCGCCGAGGCATTTCTGACCCACACCTCGACATCGCCGAACCAGCAACTCCTGGCGTCGTTGGACCTGGCGCGCAGGCAGGTCGACATCGAGGGCTTCCAGTTGGTCCGCAACGTCTACGACATGGCGCTGGTGTTCCGGCACCGCGTCCGCAAAGACCGGCTGATCGGCAAGTGGTTCCGCATTCTCGACGAGGACGACCTGGTGCCCGACGAGTTCCGCACCTCCGAAGTCAGGTCGTACCGGCAGGTCAGACTGGGTGGCTTGGCGCAGTGGAACGAGGCGTGGCGGTCGGATCAGTTCGTGCTCGACCCGACCCGGGTCACCCTGTTCCTCGGCAAGACCGGCATGAACGGGTACGACTTCCGCGAGAAGATCCTGATGGACCGGTTCGGCATCCAGATCAACAAGACCTCCATCAACAGTGTGCTGTTGATCTTCACGATCGGCGTCACCTGGTCGAGCGTGCACCACCTGCTCGAGGTGCTGCGCCGGGTGGCCACCGACTTCGACAACAGCCGCAGCGCGGCCGGTAAAGCCGATCGCGCCCTGCAACAGCGCCGGATCGACGAGATCACGAAGGATCTGCCCGCACTGCCCGACTTCAGCGAGTTCGACAGCGCTTTTCGTCCCGACGGCGCCAGTTCCTTCGGTGACATGCGATCGGCCTTCTACGCCGGGTACGCGGAGTCCGACCGTGAACACGTCCTGCTCGGTGACGCCGGGCGACGGCTCGCCAGAGGGAAGCCCCTGGTATCGGCCACGTTCGTCGTCCCCTACCCGCCCGGTTTCCCGATATTGGTTCCGGGGCAAGTGGTATCGACGGAGATCTTGTATTTCCTGGCCGAACTCGACGTCAAGGAAATTCACGGATACAACCCCGATCTCGGGTTGTCGGTCTTCACCGACGCCGCGCTCGCGCGGCTGACCGCGGCTCGGCACCCGCGTGTCACGGCGCCCGACGGCGCCGGCAGGCAGCAGTCGGCCGTCGGCGGCACGGCGGTTCAGCCACTCCCGCAGTAGACGTCGCTCCGCGCGGTCTCGAGGATCCCACCGCAACCGAACCCCACCTTGGTGGGATCGAACCATGTGCAGGGTGCGGTGGTGTGCACCCTGAGTGTCCTTTCGCCTCGGTCCGGCGTCGATGAGTCTGGACAGCGTCCCAAACGACAGCGGGACCGCCCCGCGACACCGACCCGAAGGAGCACCCCGGATGACGATGAACCGACGGTCCACCCGCCGCTCGGCCCGCGCCCTCGCGATCGCCGCAGCACCCGCCCTCCTGGGCATGGGCCTGGTGACGGCCGGCGTGGCCCAGGCCGGCCAGGACGCCAACCCGCCGATCTGCTCCGGGACCAACCTGGTGTGCGGCCCGCAGACCGATCCGACCCCCGGCGGCCCGACCAACCTCACCCCCGGCACCGTGCCCCGCACCCCCGGTATTCCCGCCGACCGCACTCCGGGCGCTACCCACCAGCCATCGCACGCCCGGCCGATCGGCGGGTAGCCCGGCTCATGATGACGGTGCCGACATGCGATCCCGCCGACATTCGGAGCAGCCCGGCTCTCAACCGGCTCTGACTCCGCTCGACTGGGTGTCGTCGTCCTCGCCGCGCATCGTGTAGACGCGCTCGAGGAAGTCACGATGCGCGCGCAGCGTCGAGTCCAGCAGTTCACGCCAGGTGCGGCGATCGATGCGGCTGTCGCTGTCCAGCGACGACAGCGACGCCGGGCGCAGCTTGTCGGTGTGATCGACGATGAAGGTCAGTCTGCGACGCGGAAATTGCGCGCCGATGCGCGGATTGTCGTTCAGGAAGGCGTCCAGCGCGTAGAGGTAGTTGATCGCGCGGTTGTACTCCTCGTCGGTGAGGTGATAATCCATGCGCTTGATCTCCACGATCCACAGTTCGCCGGAGTCGTGCAGCAACACGAAATCCGGTTCGCGTTTCGCACTGCCTATCGCGGTTGTCACCAACGTGACCCCGAACCGCTGCGCGTACCAGCGCTCGAAGCTCGCCCGCACCCGCTGGAGGGATTCGTTCATGCCGAGTGGCGTCCACTCCGGGGCCAGCAACCACGGCGCGCTTTCGATCAGCTCTTGGAACGGCCGCTCCAGCGACCGGTCGTCGTCGATGAGGCTGCGCAGGCGGTCGACCACGGCCACCCGTTCGCTGGCTATCTGGCCCAGCGAATAGATTTCGGCCACCCGTGCCCGTTCGAACAAGGCGACGACCACGTCCAGTCGCGTGTCGTCGTCCTCGGCGATCTCTTTCAGCGTTTCCAGCAGACTGCGCTGCGGTCCGAGCGACAGAGCCAGCCGGACGATGCTCTCGACATGAGCGGGGTCTTCCAGCGCGGCGCGGTCCTTGTGCGCGACGAGGATTCGCGCGGCGTCGATCACCGAATCGCGGAACAGCCGGTCCCCCGGTGCGATCTCCTCCAAAGTCGCGTGGACGTGCGACTTCTCGACGAACTCTTCCCATACCCGCCGGCGGATCGACCTCTCCCCCATCCGGCCGATCTCCTTGATCAGCTCGCGTCCCCACACGGCCAGGGCTTCGCCGCGAGGGGAACTCCACATGATGTCCTGTCGATCGGACCGGACCAGGTCCTCCTCGTCGTCGAGCCAGTCCACGTGGATGGCTCCGACTAGATACGAACGCAATTTGAACTCGCCGGTGAAGCCGGCCGCGATGCCGAAATCCCTGGTCTGGGCAACGATCTTGCCGCGCGCGTAGATGCGGACCCCCGCCATCGCCTCGTCCCGGTAAGGCTGTTTGGAGTAGGCGACCCATCCCGCGACCGGAAGGAACTGGTGGCCCACCCGCACCGGACGGGGGCGCACGTCGATCCGCGTCTCCTCCATCACGTCGATCGGAAGATCGCTGAGAATGAAGCTTTCCGCCGCGCCGTCGGCCGCGCTGTTGTGCACTTCGACCCGCCAATCCGGCCGCTCGATCCCGAACCGCGCGGCCAGCTGCCGATTCAATTCCGGTCCGGAATTGACGCGCTTGCGGAAGAATTCACGCAGGATCACCGTGGTGCCCGGGTGCGGGGCGAAAGTGCCGTCGCGGATCCCGATCTGCGGGTAGTAGTCGCGCTCGGTGTCCGACAGCATGTCGTGCAGATCCAGCACGATGTGCGATACCGGCCAACCCCGCTCGGTCCGGCCCGCAGGCCCACCGCCCGCCGTGATCACCTCGATAGTGCGGCAGATGCCGAAAGCGGCCAGCTTCCCGATTCCCTTGCGGCCCATCACCGGACGTTTGCGGTCCCGGGACAGATCCGAACCCATCCGCATCCGGCGATCGGACCCGACCATCAAATAGTGCGCGTTGACCTCCGCCGCGGTCATGCCGTGGCCGTTGTCGGTGACCACGATCTCGTACTGGGGTTCCTCCGCGGAACGCACCGTACCCGCCAGCGTCACTCCCCACGGCAGCGAGACCTCGACCACGGTGGCGTCGGCGTCGTAGGAGTTGGCGATCAATTCGGCGAGTACCGCCGAGACCCGGTCGTAGAGTTTGATTCCGAGCTTGTCGATGGCCAACCGGCTGATCCGCATCGTGTACTTGTGCTCGCGCGAATCACGTCCTCGGTCGGTGGCCGGAGCGTCCGTATCCATCGTGGGACCCCATCTCCCCTCCGGCAGCCTCATACCGGCTGCCCCTGGCACCATCCAACTCGCACCGTTTGACCAGGGCCTGAACGCCCGAGGGCCAGTCCATAACGGCATGGTCCCGAAATGCGCACGCCGATAACCGGTGGCAACGGACCGATCTCGATCACGGCGCCCGGCGAGTCGCTGCCCACCGCACCGGCCCTGCCGATCGAAAGCGGATCGCCCAGCGGCGGAGCCGAAGCGGTGACGGACCGATAGCCGGAGGTCACCCGCGGCTATGCGCTCATCGCTCTGCGGCGCTGCGCAATTCACGACGCCCCTGTCGAGGGGCCGCAGTGTGGAGGCGAGGTATCGGCGCGATCCCGGACAGATCGCGGCGCACGACATGGTTGCGGTCGGCGAGCGAGCCCAGGCTGTAGCGTGACTGCAGGCCGAACAGCTGAGTACGGGTGCGGGCGCTCCAGCGGCGGGCGGCGGCCGTGCGGGTGGTGTGGAAGGTGACCATGTATCCGCCCTCGTACAGTCGCAGCAACGAGTAACCGGCGGGGTATTCCTTGATCGAAGCCACCTCCAAGAACTCCACCGGCACAGAAGTGTCCGGGCGTGTGCGCCGATTGCGGTGCGTATGCCCACTGTGGTGCAGGAACACACCGGGAGAGTGCCCGTAGAGCTGGTGCACGGTAGCCGCGTCGTGCCGGTTCAGGACGAACCCGGGGCCGCCGAGGTTGGTCATCCCCGCCTCCCGGGTCACCGGGTGGTGGCCGAAAACCACAGTCGGCTGGTCGGGTTCGTCGCGCAGCACATCGCGCAGCCGGGCCATCTGCTCGGCGTCGATGCGGCCACCCGAGCCGTCGAGATCCGTGGTATCCAGTGCGATCATCCGTAGTCCGCCGAGGTCGTAGCTGAACAACCGCTGCCGGGGCAGGAATTGCGGACCCCAGCAGTCGTGATGTCCGGTTCCCCGCAGACGCAGCCCCGACTGCCAGGCCGCACCGACCCGCGGCCGGTCGTGATTGCCGCGGCACACCAGTACGTCTCGGCCGAGCTCACCCCACGTGTCGAGCCGACGCCGCAGGTCACGCGATTCGGCGGGAGTGCCGCGATTGGTGAGGTCGCCTGCCAGCACCAGGTGGTCGACGGCGCGATCCGGCTCGCGCACATCGTGCAGCAGAGCCTCCAGCATCACCGCTGGATACGGGGCCATCCCGGGCTCCTGCCGGACACCGGTGGGCAGCGCGGGCACGATCTCGCCGCTCACCTCCTCACCGAAATGCAGGTCGTTGGCCAGCGCGATGGTGCGCAGCAACCGCCCCGGTGGCGGTGTCAGAGTGCGGAACTCGTGTCCGTAGTCGTCGTTCCACCACCAGCGCGCGGCCGAACCGGAAGCCACCCGCACGCCCCGGGAGCGGGCCTCCAAGCGATAGCGCCTGCCGGGTTCGAGCCCGGTGACTTCGACGTAATGGAAGGCGGTGGGCGTGGCGTCGGAGTGCACGATCGGCAGCGGCTTGGACGAATCCGCCGGCCCGAGCGCGAGTTCGGTATCCGCCGCGACCGGCCGTGTGCGTCCGATCCGGTCGACCGCCGCGGTCGTCCAGGTGACCGCCACCGACCGGTCACTCACCGTGATCAGTTCGAGGTCACGGGCTGCCATCCCCGGAGCCTCGGACGCGAGCAAGGCGAATCCGTCTACCGGGAGTACGGCCAGTGCGGTGAGTGCGGTCCTGCGAGAGACTCTGTGGTGGCCCATCGCAACCCCTGCCGTAGGCTTCGCCGATGTGTCGACGGACTCGACGGTATCGAGGCAACCGTGCCGGCCCGTGAACAACGGTCGAGCGCTGCCGGTCGATTGGCCGCCGGTTATCTGAATAGCCCACTGTCCACGTCGGCCTGCACTGCCGCAGCTGTCGCGCATTCGGTCCACCCTCGCGCAGGAAAATCGAGGAGATCCTCGCCCGGATGGATTCGCACATGGAAACCGAGGAGTGATCGCAGCGGCGGCAGGAGCACCCCCGCGCCGGGCGGCACTCAGCGATCGGTGAGCCGGAGCGGGCCGCGTATCTGGCGGGCCACCGCACGGAACCAGCCGGTGTCGTATCGGCCACCGTCGGCGTCGAAGGCGGGCCGCAGTTCGTACCAGCGCAGGCCGGGGCGCCGATGATGCACGCCGTGCAGATTGAAGCTCAGCGCCAGAATTTGCAGTGGCGCGGGCAGTTTCAAGTTCAGCGCCTCGAGCGGCTCGTCGAGATCGGTGCCGTAGTGGTAGGCGTTGTCCGACAGCGAGACGATCAGGCCGCGCCCGGCCGACGCCACCAGCAACATCCACCACTGCGAACCGTAGGCGGCGAACGCCGCGCCGTGCAGCACCACGACCACGACCGCGTCTACGCGGAACTGCCGGAACGTTTCGGGTCGCGTGACGCGTTCGAGCAGCGGCCGCGCCACCGTGTCCGGCCCGTCCAGCGCGCGGGCGAGCCGGCGCACCGCCGCCGCGGGCAACGCCGCCAGCGCGATCGCCGCCACCTCGAGCAGGTACAGCCCGCCGAACAGCCGCAGGTAGTACCCGGGCGCGACCTTCGCCCAGCTGGTACTCGCCGGGTCGTAGACCTCGGCCCGCTCACGAGTCCGGTTGTAGCGGTGATGGAGCAGGTGACCGGCTTTGAGCAAGGCGAACGGCGACCCGTACAGCACGGCGAGCACGCGCCCGTACCGGTCGTTGCGGGAACGCAGGTGGTGCAGATTGCCGTGTACGGCCTCGTGGATCACCGACCAGAGCGTCGTCGTCAGCAGCGCCATCGGCAGCAGCACCCATCCCCACGCGCGGTCGCGGGGGATCAGCAGCAGCGGGAGCACGAAGAGCTGGACGATGTTCAGTACGACCGCCGTGGCGGTCAACCACGATCCGATCCGCCGCCCGTCGTCGCGCCGCTGCGCGTGGACAACGCCACCGGTGCGCCGTTCGATCATCTCGCCCCCGGTCACCTCTCCGGTCTTCTCCGGGCTTCGAGCCTGCACGACCTGCCCCACGAACATCCCTACGGGGCCTGTCGCCCCTCTTACGTCCGTGCGACGAAACGGTGCTGCGGGAGACGGCCTACGACGGCCACCGATTGCCGAGCTATCGACACCCGCCGCTCACCACCGGCGCCGTCGTGCAAGCCGACGACGTGGTACCGGGAGCGGAACGAACAGATAACGGTTTCATGGATCGCCGGCTCGCCCGTGGCAGGCCGGGAAAGGCGAATCCATGAAGCTGACAGTCATCGGCGGAACCGGACGGATCGGCTCGCAGGTGGTCGGGAAGCTGGCCGCTGCCGGGCACGAGGCCATCCCGGCGGCGCCGTCCACCGGGGTCGACCTGCTCACAGGAGAGGGCCTGGACCGGGCGCTGGAGGGAGCCGACGTCGTCATCGACCTGGCGAACTCGCCGACCTTCGACGAGGCGTCGGTGGACTTCTTCCGCATCTCCATGCGCAACCTGCTCGATGCCGGAGCGAAAGCCGGAGTCGGACATCAGGTCGTGCTCTCGATCGTAGGCACCGACCAGGTGCCCGACCTGGACTACTACCGGGCCAAGACCATGCAGGAGGACCTGCTGCGGCTGGGGCCGACGCCGTACTCCATCGTGCGCGCCACCCAGTTCTTCGAGTTCATGGATTCGGTGCTGTCCTGGACTTCCGACGACGACACCGTCCGCCTGCCTGCCACCCCGATCCAGCCGATGGCCGCCGCAGACGTGGTCGACGCGGTCGTCGAGGTCGCCACCGGCGCCCCGCTGGGCGGCATCCGCAACGTCGCCGGTCCGGAGGTCTTCCGCCTCGACGACCTCGGCAGGCTCACGTTGGCCGCTCGGCACGACAGCCGGACCGTCGTCACCGACGACACCGCGGGCATGTTCGCCGCCGTTTCCGGCGACGTTCTCACGGCGGGGCCGGACGCGCAGCTGGCCCCCACGCATTACCGAGATTGGCTCGAGCAGCAGCGCTGAGCGTTTCGCGGCACCACCGGCAGCAGACACCTGCGCGCGCACCACCCGGGCCGGGCGGTTGTACCGCCCGGCCCGGGTTCGGTCGGCGTCAGCGACCGGAGTGGCTGTGCTGTCCGCCGCGCACCTTCGCTTCGTCGGGCTGCGCTTCGGCGCCCTTGCGTCCGGCCGCGCTCGGATCGGCGGAGTTGCGGTCGCCGAAGCTGCCGGTGCTGGCCTGGCCGCCGCGACGCGCCTGCTCCTCGGTGTCGGAACGGTTGCCGAACTGACCCGGGTTGTTCTGGTCTGCCATCACGTGCTCCTTTCTGTAGCGGATGAAACCGACGGTGGCTCTGGGTGCCACGTCTCGGTGCTACCCGCGCCGCCGTGCTCGAATCAGTCTCGGAGCTTCGTCACATGATCGAAAAGAACTGTCGCGACACGGCTTATCCGAGTATCCGTCGAACGGCCGTCCACACGCTCCGGGCGCCAACCGATTCGGTAGTACCGGTCGCCCGAGCCGGTCACCGCGAGCGGTGCCGAGAACCATCTCGCGCCAGTGCATTCCGATTTCGATTCGCATGGTGGCGTGTGCCACGTGGAGGTCGACGGCGCTGTTCCGGTGGGGCCGCCGCGCGGGGTGCCGAGGCGCGACCGTGGTAGCGACCCGGCGTGGGTGTTCCGAAGCCACGATATTCGGGGAGCGGCCCGTTTCATGCCCACCATCGGCGGGTCGGGAACGACGGACATACGGTCTGGGACCGGACGACGACGCGGACTACTGCCGCGACGAAACCCCTTGCCGCTCGGCGAGTTCGGCGAGCCGGTCGAGCGAGGCCGACAGTGAGCCCGCGGTGGTCGCGCGGGCGCGGACCTGACGCTTCTCGTCGGTCAGCGACGTCCAGTCGTAGGTGTGGGTGACCCGGGTGCGCCCCTCGCCCGCCGGCTCCAGCTCCCACCGCCAGAGGTGGCCGGGCGGCTGGTTGCCCGGCTCCGACGGTCGCCACGCGATGCGGCTGCCCTCGATGAACTCCACCACATGGTTGTCGCGCACGAACCCGTTGGTCAGGGTGGTGCTGAACACCGCTCCGGCTTCGCGCACCCGCTGCCCCGCCGCGGCCTCGGCCAGGTTGTCGTTGCCGTCCCAGCGCGGCTGCTCGGCGGGATCGGCGATGAGCTCGAAGATCTCCGCCTGACCCGCGTTGATCTCACGGCTGGCGCTGACGATACGGGGAACCTCGTTCTGGTCGGTCACGTGCTGATAGAAGCATCCGGGCCGAGAGCCGGGCAACCCTTCTGCTCGAGCCTGAGCTAACTCACCGCGACGTGGGCAAGTTCAGCGTCACCGCCAATGCCATCCCGGGTTCATCGTCACCGACATGACCACCGCCGCCGCACGCGTCGGCGTCTCCTTCGAGGACTTCCAGAAGACCGCAGCGGCGCAGATTCCCGTGCAGCGCGTCGGCACGCCCGAGGACAACACGCGCACCGCCTCGTTCCTCGTGAGTGAGGGTGCCGGTTTCGTTTCCGGCCAGGTGATCTACGTGGCGGGCGGTCCGACCGACCGACGAACCACCCCGCCCGCCGCGCCGGGGCGGGCGTGGGCGGTAACGTCGCAGCACATGAATCGGCGTGGGGCTCGTCGCGGCATGACGAGCTATGTTCTCTTGCTGCCGAGCCTGATCGGTGTCGGCGCGTTTCTGGTGCTGCCGATTCTGGTGGTGGCCTGGCTGAGTCTGCACAGCTGGAATCTTCTGGGACCGATGGAGTTCGTCGGACTGCGCAACTGGCGGTCGGTGCTCGCGGACACCGCGTTCGGCCACTCCGTGCTGGTGACGCTGGCGTTGACCGCGATCGTGGTGCCCGCGCAGACGGTGCTGGGTTTCGCCGTCGCGGCGTTGCTGGTCCGGCGGCGCGGCGCGACAGGTCTGCGGGTCGTGTACGCGCTGCCGTGGATGTGCGCGCCGGTGGCGGTGGGTGTGGTGTGGCAGTGGATGTTCGCTCCCACGGGGGGCGCCGTCAACGCCGCGCTCGGCCTGCGCGTCGCATGGCTGTCGGATCCCGCGCTGGCGCTGCCGTCGGTGGCCGCGGTGAGCGTGTGGGCGAATTTCGGGTATGTGGCGCTGTTCTTCGTGGCCGGGATACGGGCGATCCCGAACGAGATACTCGACGCGGGAGCGCTGGACGGGGCCACCGGCTGGCGGCGGATCCGCTGGCTGATCCTGCCGCTGTTGCGGCCCACCATGTTCTTCGTGCTGGTCACCGGCGTGCTGACCGCGTTCCAGACCTTCGACACCGTGTACGCGTTGACCAAGGGCGGACCGGGCGACCGCACCGATGTGCTCGCGATGCGGATCTTCACCGAGGCATTCGACGCCGCGCGTCCCGGCCGCGCCGCCGTCATGGCGCTCGTGGTGTTCGCCGTGCTGGTCGCGATCACCGTGGCGCAGCACCGCTACTTCCGGAATCGGACCACATATGAGTTCTGATCGCCTGCGTTCGGCGGCCGCCTGCACGGTGCTCTCGGCCGGCGCGCTGCTGACCGTGGCGCCCCTGCTGCTCAGCGCGCTCACCGCGGTGAAAACACCCGGACAGTTCGCCACCGCGGCACCGCTGGCCCTGCCGCATCCGGTCACCGCCGACAATTTCGGTACCGTGCTGGGTTACGGATTCGGGCGTGCGGTACTGGTGACCGCGCTGATGACGATGTTCGTCACCGGCGGCCAGCTGGTCACCTCGGTGCTGGCGGCATACGCGTTCGCCCGCACGGAATTCCCGGGCCGTGATGCGCTGTTCTGGGTGTATCTGGGCACGATGATGGTGCCGCCGATGGTGACCCTCGTTCCGCTGTATCTGATGTTCGCGAGGCTGGATCTGTTGAACACTTTCTGGGCGCTGGTACTGCCGTTCGTCTTCGGATCGCCCTACGCGATCTTTCTGCTGCGTCAGTACTTTCGCGCGATTCCGCAGGAGCTGATCGGCGCGGCCCGGCTCGACGGCGCGAACACCCTCGACATCATCGTGCACGTCATGGTGCCGATGAGTAGGCCGGTGCTGGCGACCTTGACGCTCATCACGATCGTCTCGCAGTGGAACAACTTCATGTGGCCGCTGGTCGCGAGCAGCGGCCGTTCGTGGCAGGTGCTGACGGTGGCGACGGCGAATCTGCAGACCCGCTACAACGCGCAGTGGACCCTGGTGATGGCGGCCACGACACTGGCCATCGCGCCGCTGGTGGTGCTGTTCGTGGTCGCCCAGCGGCAGGTGCTGCGCTCGATCGCGTGGACGGGCGTGAAATGAGGACATCGACCCGCGTGGCGCTCGCCCTCGCACTCGCGGCGGCACTGCTGGTGGCGGCGGCGCTGTGGCTCGGCCGTGACGGCGACGGTTCCGGTCGCACCGTGGTGGGTTTGCGGATCTGGGACGAGAGTCTGGTGCCCGCCTACCGTGCTTCGCTCGCGGAGTTCGAGCGGGCGAATCCGGACGTCGCGGTGCGGATCACGGTGGTGCCGTGGTCGTCCTACCGGCAGAAGTTGCGTCTGGACGTGGCCGGTGGCACCGCCGACGATCTGTTCTGGACGAATCTGTACGAGGACTACGCCGATGCCGGGCGGTTGCTCGACATCGGGGCAACGCTCGGCCCCGAGGCCGCGCGGGCCTGGGACCCCTCGGCGGTCGCGCAGTACACGCGCGGCGGGAAGCTCTGGGCCGTCCCGCAATTCGTGGATGCCGGAACCGCGGTGTACTACAACCGTGACCTGCTCACAGCCGCGCACATCGACCCCGCGGAGCTTACCGCGGCACGGTGGAGTCCGGGCGGCGACGACACCCTGCGCCCGCTGCTGCGCAGGGTGGCGGCGGTCGCCCCGTGGGCGTACAACGCCGGCCACGACTTCCAGTCCATCGAGCTGCCCTATCTGGGCTCGAACGGCGCCCGTTTCCAGGACGACGACGATCACTTCGTCTTCGACAGCCCGCAGGGCGTTGCCGCGTTCGGCTATCTGGTGCGGTTGATCGCCGATGGGCTCGCGCCGTCGCCCGCGGACACCAATACCGATCCCGACTTCGCGAAAAATGCTTTCTTGCAGGGCAAACTGGCGCTGTTGCAGTCCGGGACGTTCACTCTCGCGCAAATCTCCGAGCAGGCCCGCTTCGCATGGGGCGTCGCGCCGCTGCCCGCGGGCCCGGCGGGGCGGGTGAGCACGAACAACGCCATCGGCGTCGCGGGCAACGCGGCCACCCGGCATCCGGACGCGGTGCGCCGGGTGCTGGCCTGGCTCGGCAGCGGCGCGGGCAATCGTCACCTGGCCGAGGGCGGCGCCACCATCCCGGCAGTCGTGTCCGAACAGCAGCGCTACCGCGACTACTGGGCCGGGAAGGGGGTGGATGTGTCCCCGTTCTTCGACGTCCTCGGCGGCCCGCGTATCTCTTCCGGTGGCGGGCCGTGCTTTTCGGCCGCGCTCCGCGCTGTCGACCCGATTCTCGCCGAGATGTACTTCGGCCGGATCCCGGTGCCGCAGGCCCTGTCTCGTGCCCGGGCCGCGGCGGAGGCCGCCGTCGCGGAGAACTGATCGACCGTCGCAGACACCCGGCGCTGGGTCGCGGTGCCACACTCCGCGGTGCGCGTCCGACCCTTCCGGTCGTAGCACGCCGCCACGGCCGCTCCGGAGCACAGGTGCGGTGGCTCCGCAAGCGTGCGTGACCCGGTGCGGAGTCTCAGTTGTCGTACGACGCGACGCCGACCGGGCCGACGCCGACGCACAGGTCGAGTCCCGGTCCATCAGCGGAGATCAGCAGGGCCGAACCACTGCCGACGAGACGGACGAACACGGTGTTCATTCCCTTCTGGACCGGCGCCGACACGGCTTCGCCGTGCTCCAGGGCGACGCTGATCCGGCCGTCGCGGCTGGCCACGTAGTTGAGTTGAGCGGTCCACTTGCTGGCGAGCATCGGGCCGTCGAGGCGCAGGAGCGCACGCCCGGTGCCGTCGACGCGGTGCCCACAGCCGGGCACCGGGCCGGGGAGGATGGCCCGGTTCCACCAGACCGCCGCATCGACTATCGCACCGTCGTCGGCGATCATCCGCAAACGCGGTGTTGCGAGCGCGAAGGTACCGGGGGCGGCTACCGGCGCCAGCACGCTGCTGGTCAGATTCTGCGGGTAGACCATCGGATTCAGCACATTCCACGGCACCTCTTGTTCGAGCAGGGGCGCACCGTCCCAGGTGCGCAGCGCCGATCTCACGTTGGTGATGTACGTTTCGGACGGGCCGGTCCGCCACGATCGCACGAACGTCCAGGTGGACCAGAGACTGCTCGCGACGAACACCGCCGTCACCGCGACCGCCAGAGGCCGGACGGGAAGCGGACGCCGGGACGATCGGGGGCGAGCCCGCAGCATGAGCGCACCCGCGGCCGCCGCGACCACCGCCGAATCGGCGAAGTAACGCAGCGACTGCATCAACTCCGCCGCGGTGTTCGGCCCGCCACGAGCCAGCGCCACGGCCAGTTGAGCGATCACGACGTAGGCCGCGGCCGTCAGCCACACCGCCCCGATCCGCTGCCGCGCGCGCATCGACAGCGCTACCAGCGCGGCCAGCGCCAGCCAGGCCGCCACCACCGCCCATCCGGGAGGATCCGCCCACGGCGTCGACGGCAGCCACCGCTCCCACACCCACGGCCCGCCCGACAACGCGGGCACGATCCCCAGGGAGGCCGCGGTGGGCAGCAGGTCGCGCAACTCGTCCCAGTTGTCGGGCAGACCCGGGCCGTCGGCCACCGCGAGATAGGCGATGGACCAGAAGCCCAGCACCGCGGCCGATCCGATCCACAGCCACGCACCCCGCCGCGCCACCGTGCCGATCGGGGCCGCGCCGCCGTCGACGTGGTGGGCCAGCGCCGCGGCGGCGAAGGCGACGAACGGCACGACCGCCGACTTCTCGAAGAACAGCAGCGCCACAACGAGCACCGCGATCCCCGACAGCGCGTACCGGCGGCGACCGGTGCGGACCAGCAGCACCGCATCCCCGATCACCCACGCGAGGGCGAATTGCAGCGGCAGCGCGTTGAGGGCGGCCGCCCACCAGGCGAACGCCGGGATCGTCAATGGGCAGAAGAGGTAGAACACCAGCGGAATCAGAATCGGCCGGCGTGGACCCGCTATCACCAGCAGCATGCGCACCACGGCGACCGACGCCCCGAGCTGCATGATCAGCAGCGCCACCACCGGACCCGCCCAGATCAGCGGCGCGACCGTGGTCACCGCCCAGGCCGTGGCGAAGGCGAGCGGCATGAAGTGCCCGTCGTGGTTGTAGAGCAGCAGATCGGTGGACCACAGACCGTAGCGGGCCGCCCGGCCGACCAGGATGAAATCGTCCCAGTAGAAGAAGCCGCTGTCGGCCACCCACCAACGGATCGCCAGCTGCGCCACGATCAGGCAACCGGCGATGACGACCACCGGCCGGGTCTTCGCGATCCGCCGGAACCGGTCCCGCGCCGACGCCCGAGAGGCGCGCGGCGACTCCGGTCCGGCGAGCACAGCGGTGTCCATGCCATCCCACCGTAGCCGCGGACCTCGTCCGGGCGGCGGGCCATCGACGAGAATCCGGTGTCAGTGCCCGACCACACCACTCACTTCGTTCGGTGTGCTCGGCAACGTCACGCTCGCGGTCTTCGCTCCGGTGGCGAGGTCGACGCGGTGGACCTGCTTCGCGGCGGGATCCGAGACGTAGGCGACATCGCCGCGGACGAACAGCGCCGGTCGCGGCTTCTGCCACTCCAGCGGCTCCTGCCAGGAGCCTGTCACGGGGATCGTGCGCACGACGGCGCCCGCGACGGGATCGATCACGTGGATGTGGCCGTCGGTGCCGAGGACGAGGGCTTCGCCGTGTGGGCCACGAGCCAGCGAGCGGAAGGTGTAGCTGGTGCCCAGATCGACCAGCCGCAGCGTGCCGGTGACCGTGTCGATCAGCGAAACGCGCTGGGGGCGTTCGAGTTCGGCGTCCTTGTCCTGCTTGTAGTCGCCGAGGACGACGGGCGAGGTCTCGCTGCCCGCCTGGTTGCCGATCCGGCCGTACTCGGTCGGGCTGGTGACCTTGGTGATCGCCCCGTTGCGGTAGACGAGCACGCCGTTCTCACAGCCGATCACCACGGCCTCACCCGCGGCGGTCGCCTCGCCGTGCACGCCGGGGCAGTCCTCGCTGCGCGCCTTCTCGGTGCGGTTCTCGTCGAGCACCATGATCCCGGTCCGCTTCTCCTCCGTGCCGAGCGTGACGACGAGCTCGCCGTTGGCGAGTTCGATCGCGACGCCGTGGTGCGGGGCGGCCGCGCGGTAGGTGGCGGGCTTCGGCGCGCCCTCGGCGAGATCGGCCGAGTCGAACGCGACGACTTCACCGGTGCCGTCGCTGAACAGCACCGTCCGTCCGGCATGCCGGACCACGTGCCCGGGATGCGGGCCGGGGAACTCGATACCGGTGAATTCTGCTGTGCGGGCGTCGAAAACGCGGAAGCCCGCTTTCGTCGAGACGATCAGGTGGCGGTCGTCGCCCGCGGGGTTGAGCCGGTTGAAGCCGTCGAGCTCGACCGTACCCGCGAGTTCGAGGGTCGTTCCGTCCAGCACGTGGATTCCGCCGTCATAGGTGACCGCGACGGGATCGGCGATCCGCCGGGTGTCGCCTTCGGCGGAAGTATCGGCGCCGCAGCCGGCCAGCACCAGGGTCAGCAGGCCGACCAGCGCGGGCGATTTCGTGGTTCGTGACCGAACGAGCATGAGCTACTCCGTCTTTCGTTCTGGTGTTCCGGTACTAAGCGGTGGCGAGGCCGCGGACGATCGACTCGGTATTGACCCGCATCATTTCCAGGTAGGTGCCCGCGCCGCCGCCGGGTTCGGTGAGCGACTCCGAATACAGCGGGATCACCCGCACGTGCACACCGGCCTGGTCGGCCAGCACGCGGGCCAAGCGGTCGGGCTGCGAGGAGTCGGCGAAGATCGCGCCTACCTCGGCGGCCCGGATGGTCCCGGCGAGGGCGGAGAGGTCCGACGGGCTGGGTGAGGCGAGCGTGGTCCCGCCCGGGATCACGGCGCCCACCACTTCGAAGCCGTATCGCTGTGCGAGGTAACCGAAGACGTGGTGATTGGTGACCAACTTCCGCCGTTCGGCGGGGATCGTCGCGAACCGCTCCGCCATCCAGCGGTCGAGCCGGTCGAGTTCGGTCAGGTAGCGGTCGGCGCCGGCGCGTACGGCCGCGGCGTCGACACCGTCGACCTGCTCGATGATCCGGTCCCGGATGACCTCGACCGCCGTGCGCACCCGGCGCGGGTCGGTCCAGAAGTGTGGGTCCGGCCTGCCGTTCGCTTCGTCCGCGCGGTAGCCGATCGGGTCGATCGCCGCGCCGACGGATACGCCCGCCACCCCGGATTTCTCGGCCGCCTCGATGTTGCGCAGCACGCTCTCCTCGAGGCCGAGACCGTTGTAGACGATCAGGCGCGCGCGTTCGAGCTGCGCCGCCTGCTGGGCGGAGATGGCGAAGAAGTGCGGGTCCGCGTCGGCGGGCATGAGCACCGTCACCTCGACCGTGTCCCCCGCGACAGCGCGAGTGAGGTCGCCGAGGATGTTGGTGGTGACGACGACTCCGTCGCTTTCGGTGTCGTTCGAGCATGCGGTCAGCGCGAGCAGCGCGACGGCGACCAGCGCGCACCAACGAGCGGCACGTCTCATCGGCCCGTCTCCACCATCGCCGTGGGCACGATGTCGAGGCCGAACGTGCGCGCGATGCGCAGATCGTCGGTGTAGTCGATCTCGTGGATCGCCCGCGCCGCGGGATCGTTGAGGTAGGCGCGGTGCTCGTCGACGAGGATCAGCGGCGCGGGCGCCCCGTCGGGCACCGGCGTGGTGAGCGGGCGCGCCTCGGCGGTCTCCCGGCCGGACACGGCGTCGTAACTGTGCAGAACGCCGTCCGCGGTGAGGGCCAGCAGTGCCGCACCCGCTCCCGCCGTGTTCGCCGCGACCACCGAACCGATGTCCACCGCGGTCCAGGTCTTGCGGTGAACGTCGAGCACCCACACCCCGCGCCGGCCCGCCCTGGCCACCAGTGTCGTACTACCCGGGCGGTGGACGAACTCGGTCGCGCGATCGCCGTCGGGGGTGCCGTGCGGATAGGGGATCTTCTCGCCGGTGAACACCGCGTTCCGGGCCGTCACCACCAACGCGCCATCGGCGCAGCCGAAGACGACGCCGCGCCTGGTCACCGCGGAGCCGTGGGGACGCGGACATTCTTGCGCGAGCACCGCGGCGGTCGCTCCGTCCCGAGTGCGTACCTCGATCCGGTCCCGGGCGGGCACGGCCACCAGCAGGTGCTCGGCGTACGGCACCGCGGCTCCGTCCGCGATCACGCCGCGTTCGTGCCGCGAGCCGATGCCGAGCGCCGGCCGGTCCAGCAGCGTCGTGCCACCGGTTTCGGAAAGCAGTGCGGTCACCGCGCTGTCGGCATGTGCGGCCGATACCGCCCTGTCGGCGAGGGTGCCCAGATCACGGGCGGGCGCGCGGTAGTAGTGCACGTGATCGCCGTGGTCGACGGTCCACGTGCCCGCGTCCACGATCCGCACCCCGTCACGGGCGGAGAGGAAGGCGAAACGTCCGTCGGCGGTCAGGTGCCCGACGCCTTCCACCCGGCCGAGATCGATGACGTCCTCGGTGATGAGGTCGACCACCCGCACGGCGCCGCTGCCGCTGTCGGTCACGACCAGACGCGGCTGCGCTTCGTCGGCCTCCTCCGCGCCCGCGACGTAGCCGTGCGGTGTCGTCTCCGCAGAGCGAGTGGAATCGCTCGTGCCGCAACCGATCACGGACGCGGCCGTGGCGGGGACCAGCAACATCGCCAGTGGTTTCGATCGCCCGCGCGCGGACCGGATCCGATCGCGCAACCAGGACGACAGCGCCGAGACGAAGAACAGCGCGACGGCCGTCGCCGCGATGGTCGCCCCCGCGGCGGTGCGCGCGTGCCACGAGATCAGCAGACCGGCGAAAGTGGCCACCGCGCCGAGCGCCGCGGCGCTGAGCATGATCGCCGGGATCCGATGCACCCAGTAGACGGCCGCCGCGGGCGGCGCGATGAGCAGGCCGAAGACCAGCAGGGTGCCGACGATGTGGAACGACGCGACGATCGCCAGGGTCAGCAGACCGATCAGCGCCACATTCGCCAGGCGGGGGCGCAAACCGAGGGTGTGTGCCTTGCGCGGGTCGAAGGTCAGTGCGACGAACGCCCGGTAGCCCAGCACCGAGACCACCGCCGCGAGCAGCGTGGCCGCGACCAGATACCACAGGTCACGCTCCGCGACGGCGAGCACGTCGCCGAAGAGGAAACCGGTCAGGTCGACCGCGAACGAGGGCGAACGCGACACGATGATCACGCCTGCCGACAGCATCCCGACGAACAGCAATCCGATGCCGGTGTCCGCGGCGAATCGCGTACCCCGGCCGAGCACCGAGACGCCGACGGCCATCGCCGCGGCGCTGCATGCCGCGCCCAGCAGCAGGTTTCCGCCGGCCAGCGCGGCGATCGCGACGCCGGGCAGCATGCCGTGCGCCATCGCGTCGCTGAGGAAAGCCATGCCGCGCACCACCACCCAGGTCCCCGCCAGCGCGCACAGACACGACACGAGCAGTCCGCCCCACAGCGCCCGCTGCACGAATGAAACCTCGAACGGGGCCAACCACTCCATGACACAGCACTCTACAATGACAACGGTTTTCATTTCAATCAACGGGAGGGAGTTCCATGCCACCAGCTGTCCATATCGCCGAGGTGACGGCCGGTTACCGGGGACATCCGGTGCTGCGCAAGTGCACCGCCACGATCCCGGGCGGCCAGGTGACCGCGCTCGTCGGGCCCAACGGTTCCGGCAAATCCACCCTGCTCGGCGTCCTGGCGGGCGTCATCACGCCCACCGCGGGAACCGTGCGCCGCGGACATCTCCGGCGACCGGCGTTCGTCCTGCAGCACAGCGGCGTTCCCGCCACCCTGCCGATCACCGTCGGCGAAACGGTCGCCATGGGACGCTGGGCAAAGCGCGGCGCATGGCGGCGGCTCACTCGGGACGATCGCGCCGTCGTCCGCGCATGCCTGGACCGGATGGCCATCACCGACCTGGCCGAGCGCAGGCTCGACAGCCTCTCCGGAGGCCAGCGCCAACGGACGCTGCTCGCACAGGCACTTGCCCAGGAGTCGGACCTACTGCTGCTCGACGAACCGACCACCGGCCTGGACGCGGCCGCGCGGCAGGAGATCTCCGACGCCATCCACCAGGTGGCAGCCCAGGGCGTGACGGTCGTGCACGCCACGCACCGGCGCGAGGACGCCCTGCGCGCCGACTGCTGCCTGCTCATGCGGGACGGCCGGGTCGCCGGGCACGGCGATCCGCGCACCGTCCTGCGCGGAGACCGCTCGCACCCACCCGGCGCGTCGAGCAGGTCAGGCACCCGCCCTCCCTGATGATGTTCAGCGTTACCGGCGCGGAGGGCGCCGCCCGCCCGCCGGAGCAGTGCGACGCAATCGATCGACTCGACCGAGGATGGGAGAGCGTGTGGCGAAAATGGGTAGGCGGAAACGATCCCGGCTGATCACCAGCGGAATGCTGCGGGAGAAGCAGCAGGAGGCAGAGCGCGGCGCACCGGCGCACCCGGCGCCGCTTGCTGCGCGCGAGGTCGAGACGGCCGGCGCACTCGACCTCGACGCGCTCGCCACACGCGTGCGTGCGCGGCGGCGGGAGATGAAGTGGACCCAGGCGGACGTGGCGGACAACGGCGGCCCACCGGCCAAGGTGATCAGCGAGATCGAGCGGTCCCGCAATCCGCGGCCCGATGCCGAGGTGCTCGACCGGCTCGACGCCGGACTGGAATGGCCGCCGGGCACCAGCGCGACGATCCTGCGCCCCCAGCAGAGGAGCGAACTCTCCGCGGCGCGCTGAGGCGGAGGATCCGAAACTCGGCCGGTCGGAGAATTTTTCGTACCCCGACCGGTCGAGCCGGAACGCTCGTCGGTTGCTGCGGGCACTGCTAGGCTGCTCAGCGACTGGACGACTGTTCTTGCGCCGCCGGAGTGCGCGGGTCCGGCCGTGTTGGACACAGGTGTGAACCCGATGAAGGAATGGACGAATCATGCAACTCCGCGGCATCACTGCGGCGGCGATACTAGCCATCGGCTCGTTGACCGTCAGCGCGGGCGGCGCGCAGGCCGAGCCCGCTCAGGACATCACCTACTCGGCCAAGATCGTCGACCGGACGGTGGTCGCCGCGCTCAGGGGCGGAACCTTCGAATTGTCCAAAGCACTGCGTGATCAGCCCGCGGGCGACGAGAACGCTCGGCTGACCGAGCGCAACGGAGTGCTCGTCGACCACGCCGGCGCACCGGCCGACATCGCGCGAGTGATCGACGTGGTCGACGTCCGGGACCACGACGGCCATGTCGTGATGACATTGCCACTCGACTTCCGGATCGCGGAAACCGTCATCCCGGTGCACCCGGAGCTGAAGAAGGACAGCACGGTGCTCGAGCTGAAGCCGACCAGGCCGGAGGGCAGCTCGATCACCGAGCCGCTGGTGGCCAAGCCCATCGCCTCGATGAGCGAGAACCAGCGCGCCCGTGACGAATTCGCCGGCCAGTTCGGACTCGCCACCGCCATCGGCGGTTTCGTCGGCACCGCCATCGGCGCCACCATCGGCTGCCTGGTCACCATCGCCGTCGGTTGCGTGGCCGGGCTGCTGACCGGCGCGAGCCTCGGCGGCATCCTCGGAACCATCGCGGTAGGCGGACCCACACTCGTCGTGGCGGGTGTCGATCTGCTCACCACGTTGCAGGCGGCCGACGGCACCACCCGCTTCGCCGACAAGCCCGCCCAATCCGCTTCGGCCCCGACCAAGTAACCGCGTCCCGGCGGCGTGCGACACGCCGCCGGGCGACACCTCCGATCGACCGCGCCGCTACAACAGCGGCGCGGTCGTCGTGTTCGAACGACCCACCCGCTCGTCGTTGATCAAGTGGTAGGCGCGCCCCAGGTCGTCGAGCGCACGCTCCCATCTGGTGTCCGCGTCGTGGCCGCGGGGATTGCGGCTGAGCAGCAGCAGGGCCTCGACGGCGTCCGCCGACCGCGCGGCGGCGTCCAACAGCACCGGCACCGGTTCCACGGTGGCGCCCGCCGCCAGCGCACCGATGCGGTCGTGCAGCCAGTGCGCGTCGAAACGCACCTGCTCGGCGGGATTCTCGCCGGTCACCGGCAGGGTGCTGACCGCGGCGGCCCGTGCGGCCTGCTCGTCGTCCATCGTCGTGGTGACGACCTGGCGCAACTCGCTGCTCGCGATCCGGTGTAGCAAACCGATGAGTAGGGCACGTTCGGCGTCCGGACCGTGCAGACCCGGGTCACCCGTCCGTGCGCCGACCTCGTCCGGGTCGACGCGCAGGATCGACAGAACCGCTCGCAACTGCGCAATCGTTACCACTTCGTCCGCCCCTCCTCATCGTCGCGGCCCCACCATCACACCCTCGGCGACAGCCTGCCAAACGCGAGGCGCGTCAACCGTCCGGTAGCCGTTTTGCCGATACGGCGTGTCGTCACGCTGCGGTCCAGGTCACCTCGAACCGCAGGGTAGACCGGGGGCCGACTTGGGTACTCCAGACCTCATGAGAGCGATACCGGCGCGGGTCACTGGTGACACGACCACGCCCGCAGTGCGCGAATCCGACCACGGCGGTGCGATCGCGAACATGAAATGGCGGCGGATCAGGGAGGTGATCGCCACCCGAACCGTCACCGATGACACCCGAGAAGTCTCCATCGAGGTGGGAAAACCGCAGATGGCACCGGGTGAAACCGGTGTGGTGTGCGGTTTCCGGATCCAGGGCATCGGCGAAGGATGGGCGCACGGCGTCGATTCCATCGCCGCGCTCTACCGCGCGTTCCAGGAGATCGCTCAGCAGCTGCGGGAGGCCAACAGCCACGGCGCGCACTTCGCGGTGACCGAGCCGTCCGACCCCGACTTCCCCGCGGCCCCCGCCCGCCCCTCGCGCGCCGCCACGACGGTCGCCTACGAGCCGCAGGCGCTCATCGCGGCCCGCACCCTGCACGATGCCGACGGCTCGTTGTCGATCATCATCGGCAGGCCCTATCTGGCGGCGGGCCGGCGCCGGCACCTGTGCCGATTCCATATCAGCAAGCAAGGTGCGTCGCTGGCCGGCGGCGTCGACGAGATCCAGGCATTGCACACCGCGATCAGCATGATCAGCGAACGCCTCGGACTGCCGCAGGATTGGCCGGTCAGCCGCCTGTCCTGAGCCCGTGCGCACAATTGGCGGGACGAACCGCCCAGCCGGTCCGGATTCGGCATCGAATCATCGGTGGTGGATCGTTGTTCGACCGGCGTGGCACTCCCGCGCCTGAGCAGTCGCCGGCCATCCCCCGCGTCCGGAACCAGACCGTGGCGGAGCGTCGCCAGGAGGGAACTGCCCATGGAATTCATCTCGCCGGTGGACGCCCTGTTCCTCATCGCGGAATCACGCGAGCATCCGATGCACGTCGGTTCGCTGTCGATCTTCGACCCCGTCGAGGGCACCGGACCCGAATTCGCCCGGCGCGCGTACGCCACGCTCGCGGCCGACCAGAACTTCCACCGCACCTTCCGCAAGCGGCCCGCCAGCCTCTTCGGCACCCCGCAGCTGGCCTGGACCATGGACAGCGCCATCGAGCTCGACTACCACATCCAGCGGTGGGCGCTTCCGGAAGCGGGTGGCCTGGACGCCCTGACCGAGATGGCCGCGGGACTGCACAGCACCCTGCTCGACCGGCACCGGCCGCTGTGGGAGGCACATCTGATCGAGGGACTCGCGGGCGACCGGGTCGGTGTGTACGCGAAGATGCACCACGCCCTCATCGACGGCGTCGGCGTCCAGCGCCTGCTGCAGCGAACGCTCACCTCCGACCCGGAATCCGGCGAAGCGCTGGTGCCGTGGCATCTCCCGCCGTCGACCCGGCCCGGCGCGAACGCACCGCGCAGCCACACGCTCGGCTCCCGGACGCGCGCCCTGCTCGCCGCGGCGAGTTCCGCGCCCTCGGCCCTGCGCCTGGCCCGCACCGCGCTACTCGAGCAGCAGTTGACGCTGCCCTTCGCCGCACCGCGCACGATGTTCAACGTTCCGATCGGCGGGGCCCGCCGCTGCGCCGCCCGCTCCTGGCCGCTGGACCGGATCCGCCAGGTCAAGAAGATGACCGGCACCACGCTCAACGACGTGGTGCTGGCGATGTCGGCGGGCGCGCTGCGCACCTACCTGCTCGAACACGTCGCCCTGCCGGACCGGCCGCTGATCGCCATGGTTCCGGTCTCCCTGCGTCCCGAATCCGACGATGGTGACGGCGCAGGCAACGCCGTGGCGGCACTGTTGTGCAATCTGGCCACCGACCTGCACGACCCCGCAGCGCGGTTGGCGGCGATCAGCTCCTCGATGCATCGCAGCAAAGAGATCTACCGCGCGCTGTCTCCCGTCCAAGCCGTCTCACTGTCGGCGCTGACGCTCAGTCCACTCGCCCTGTCGCTGCTGCTTCCCGCCACCGCCGCGCTGACCAGCCCGCCGTTCAACATCGTGATCTCCAACATCCCGGGGCCGCGCGAACCGCAGTATTGGAACGGCGCGCGCGTCGCGGCCTGCTATCCGCTGTCGATCCCGCTCGACGGGCAGGCGCTGAACATCACCCTCACCAGCAACGCCGACAGTCTCGACGTCGGCATCGTCGCCTGCCGCCGCAGCGTACCGGACGTGGCCAGGCTGCTCGATCATCTGGAATCCGCGTTGACCGACCTGGAGGATACCGTCTACTGAGCGCTGGACGCTGCCGCCGGAAGGTCAGGGCGATCCCGCGGCACGAGAAGCGGCTCGCGCACATGTGCGGTCAAGCCGCGTTCGAGACGAGTTCGTCCGGACCGAGCGCGCGTGCGCGCAATTCTTTGAGAATCCGGGCGAGGATGCGCGACACCTGCATCTGGGAGACGCCCAGTTGTTCGGCGATCTGATTCTGGGTCCGGGACTCGTAGAAGCGCATGATCAGCACCTGCCGATCGCGCGGCGGCAACTCGGCGATCAGGGGACGCACGGCCATCGCCTGCTCCAGCAGGTCGTAGCACGGTTCCTCGGCCCCCAGCGTGTCGGCGAGCGACTGCGGGGCACCGTCGCCGTCCTCCCGGCCGCCGGCGTCCAGCGAGTTGGCCTGGTAGGCGTTGCCCGCGATGAGCGCCTGCGTGACCTCGACGAGGTCGACGCCCAATTCCTCGGCGATCTCCCTGGCCGTCGGCATCCGCCCGAGGCGGTGCGACAACGTCTCGGTGGCCGGGCCGATGCGCAGCTGGATCTCCTTGAGCCGCCGCGGCACTCGCAGCGACCACGTGTGGTCCCGGAAGTGCCTGCGCACCTCGCCCATGATGGTGGGGACCGCGAACCCGAGGAAGGAACTGCCGCGCGAGACGTCGAACCGGTCCACCGCCAGCACCAGCCCGACCCGGGCGATCTGCAGCAGATCCTCGTAGGACTCACCGCGGCCGGAGAACTTCCTGGCGATGTGCTCGGCGAGGGGAAGGCACCGCCGGGTCACCTCCTCGCGCAGCGCCGCTCGGTGCGGATCGCCCTCGTCCATGGCGGCCATCTTCTCGAACCACGGCTCGATGTTGTCGTAGCTGTCGCCCCCGCGGGTGCGGCCCGCCGTGCCTTTTCCGTCGGTCGTGAACTCACGTGTCATCAAATGGTCCTCGTTCCCAACTGAATTCGATAACGGTCGGGTACCCGCCGATTTCGGAATCAAAAGGGTCACGGGAAATCGAGCGGGATCGGGTGAGCATGCGGACCAGTTCCCAGCTCAGCGGATCGCTGTGCGCGTTGTCGCCGACCGCGGCGACGGCATCGACGCGCACGCTCATCCGGCCGCCGCCGTAGGTGAACGCGCAGCCGAGCATCGAGCCCGGCAGAGCGTCCACCAGCAGCATCGTGGCCGCCTCGTTGATCGCCAAGCGGATGTCCGAGGCCGCGTCGAGGGGCATTTCGGCGACCAGGCACACGGTGTCGGTCATCGCGCGGAGCAACGCGAGGTGTCGCGCGTCGGCGGGGATCCGCACCGTGACCGTGGCGGTCGCGGTGGCGGGCGGGCCGAACGCGCAGGTGATCAGCCGCATCAGGCCGTGGCGAGCTGCGCTTGCCACATCCAGTGCAACTGCTCCAGCCGCGCCGCGATCGCCAGGAACAGATCCTGGGTCACCGGATCTGCCTTCTCGGTCGCCGCGATGCGCTCACGCAGCCGCTTGATCATGGCGGCGAGGTTGCCGACGATCGTGTCGATGACGTCGGTGTCCTGCTGCCAGCCCGCGCCGATGCCGAGTGCGCCGGAATCCTTGGCCACGCTCGCGGCGCGCCCGTCCGGGCTCACTCCCACGGCGGTGGCGCGTTCCGCGGCCGCGTCCGTGAACTCCCGTGCCGCGGTCACCAATTCATCCAGCGCCAGGTGCACCGATCGGAAGTTGGAGCCGATCACGTTCCAGTGCGCCTGCTTCGCGATCAGCGACAGGTCGATCAGGTCTACCACCGTTGCCTGGAGCGTCTCGCCCGCGACGCGCTGCTGCTCCGGGTCCAAAGTACTGGTGATGGGTTGAGACATCGCGCTGAACCTTTCTGCCGTCGATCGGGTCATCGACGGTCTACCCAGCTCTGTGGCGATAAACCCCACTCGTCGGCACGGCCCGGAATCACTGCTGCCGACTCCGCGGCGCTGCCCCGTTCCGGACTGCGGCTGCACTATGGTGTGATCCACACGACACGGGAGGTGCGCGGGATGCCGGAACGTACGGCCACGCCCTTGCGGGCGGCGACGCTGACCGGCTTCGCCGATCGTGTCTCGACACCGGGCTACGACCGCTCTCGAATCGCGACGGGCATAGTGCATTTCGGTGTGGGCGGGTTCCATCGAGCGCACCAGGCGATGTACGTCGACCGCTTGCTCGAACGCGGGCTCGGGCAGGATTGGGGCATCTGCGGGGTCGGTGTGCTACCCGGCGATCGCCGCATGCGCGACGTGCTGCGCGCCCAGGACGGCTTGTACACGCTGTCGACGGTCACGCCGGACGGCACGTGGACCACGCGCACGATCGGCTCACTGGTCGAATACCGGTATGCGCCGGACGATCCCGAGGCCGTCGTGGCGAAGCTCGCCGATCCGGTGACGCGCATCGTCTCGCTCACCATCACCGAAGGCGGCTACCACATCGCCGCCGCTACCGGGGAGTTCGACCCGGACGATCCCGCGATCCGCGCCGATCTGGCCGCAACCGCGCCGCCCGGCACCGTTGTCGGGCTCGTCACCGAGGCGCTGGCCCGCCGCCGATCCCGCGGTGTGGCGCCGTTCACCGTGCTGTCCTGCGACAACATCGAGGGCAACGGGAACGTCGCGCGCCGGATGTTCGGCGCGTTCGCCGCGCTGCGCGATCCGGGGCTCGGAGCCTGGGTGGCGGAGCAGGTGCGCTTCCCGAATTCGATGGTGGACCGGATCACCCCCGTCACCCCACCCGGGGCGACCGCGGAGATCGAGCGGCGCTACGGAATCATCGACCGCTGGCCGGTGGTGACCGAACCGTTCGCGCAGTGGGTGCTGGAGGATTCGTTCGGACTCGGCCGACCCGCCTTCGAGGAGGTCGGCGTACAGCTGGTCGCCGACGTCACCCCGTACGAGCTGATGAAACTGCGGTTGCTGAACGCGAGTCACCAGGCACTGTGCTACTTCGGATATCTGAGCGGCTACCGGCTGGTGCACGAAGCCGCACAGGATCCGGTTTTCCGGCGGTTCCTGACGCGCTACCTGGACACCGAGGCGACGCCGACACTGCGCGCGGTGCCCGGGGTCGACCTCGGCGACTACAAGCGGACGCTGCTCGACCGATTCGCCAATCCCGCGATCGGCGACACCATCGCCCGCCTGTGCGCGGAATCCTCCGACCGGATCCCGAAGTGGCTGCTGCCCGTGGTCCGGGCGCAGCTGGCCGCCGGCGGCCCGCTCGACTGTTCGGCGGCGGTCGTGGCGAGCTGGGCACGCTATGCCGAGGGCGTGGACGAGCACGGGCAGCCGATCGAGATCGTGGACCGGCTCCGCGACCGGCTGGTCCCGCTCGCGCGGCGCCGGCGCGAGCAGCCCACCGCTTTCCTCGGCGAACGCTCGTTGTTCGGCGACCTGATCGACCACCCCCGGTTCGTGACCGCGTATCTGGCGGCTCTGGACAGCCTGCACACCCGGGGCGCACACGCCACCGTCGAGCAGTTGGCCGGTTAGGGGTACCTTCGCCTTCGCACCGGCCATGCGCGGACTGAGGACGGACTACGTCCGACCGCACCCATTAGCGCGGGGTGACGCGGGCGATCGCCCGGCAGTCCATCCCGACGGCGAACCACACGTCCAGTCTCGAGTCGGTGCGGCGGGCGACGAGCTCGACGCGCTCGCCGGAGCGCACCGGTTTCCCGTACTCGACCACCACGCGGTGCGGACCCGATTTCAGTTCGGCGTGATCGGCGAGCACTTCTTCGAGCGCGGTGAGGTAGACCGCGTTGTTCATATGGTCGAGCAGGTCTATGTCGGTTGCCCGCAGCGGGAAGGGCCGGATCTGCACGCCGGGCTCCCCCGCCGCGGGCATGGGCTCGGTGAGCTCGGCTTTCCAGCGCAGCCGGTGCTCGCTCGTACAGTCCAGCATGGGTGCGAGGAACCGGTCGCTCATCCGGGTCGGCACACCCGATTCGGTGCCGAAATGGATCAGGAAACTCTCGGTCTCCACCAGCCCGCCAGCCGTGCCGCAGATCTGCACCCGCATCGTGCACCACCGGGTCGACGTCGCCGACGGCCACCGCCGCAACGTCGCCCGCTCACCGAATCCGAGCGGCTTCAGCGCGTCGATCACCGTCCTGCGGATCACCCACAAGCGATGGATATCGCCGTCCGCCAGAACCTCGAGATGGTCGTAGCCGACGTCCTGCAGATAGCGCGCGACACCGTCGAGTCGCAGGCACTGGTCGCGATCGGTGTCGGCGAGACGCACGGGCCATCCCGTCTCGAACGGAGTCAGGACGGCCGGAGGTTCCGGCAGCACGCTGGGAATGACCATGCCCGAATGATGCCAGGTATTTGCCGAAGCTGCGGGAGGTGCCGCCCATATCGTCACCTACACGAGAAGGTATCGTTTTTTATTAGGCAATTTGTCAAATTATCGATCACGAGCACCGGCTCGCCGACAATTAGCTTCGATTAGGTCAGCCCGTGGCCTTCGCACCCGACGCACCGCTGGTAGCGGCAGCGCGGGCGAGACGCCGCATGTGCCGGTGCGCGGAGGCTGCGGAAATTCCCGCAGCCTCGCCGATTCCCGCAGCCTCGCCACCGCCTATTTCTTCGAGCGGTCCCGCTTCTCCCGCACCCGCACCGAGATGCGGACCGGGGAGCCGTCGAAACCGAATTCCTCACGCAGCCTGCGCTCCAGGAAACGCCGGTAGCCCGCCTCCAGGAAGCCGGTGGTGAACAGCACGAACGTGGGTGGCCGGGTGGTCGCCTGGGTGGCGAACAGCACGCGGGGCAACCTGCCGCCGCGCATCGGCGGCGGGGTCGCGGCGATCACTTCCTTCAGCCAGTTGTTGAGTCTGCCGGTAGGAATGCGCTTGTCCCAGGATTCGAGCGCCGTCTCCATGGCGGGCACCAGCTTCTGCACCGCTCGGCCGGTGTGCGCGGAGATGTTCACCCGCTGTGCCCACGGCACCCGGACCAGTTCGCGATCGACCTCGCGCTCCAGTTGCAGGCGACGATCCTCGTCGACCAGGTCCCACTTGTTGAACGCCAGTACCAGCGCCCGCCCGGAATCGGCGACCATGCTGATCACCCGCAGGTCCTGTTCGGTGATCGGCTGCGAGGCGTCGATCAGCATGATCGCCACCTCCGAGGCCTCCAGCGCGGATCTGGTGCGCAACGATGCGTAGAACTCGGTGCCGCTGGCATTGGCCACCTTGCGGCGCAGCCCGGCGGTGTCGATGAACTTCCAGACCTTGCCGCCCAGTTCGACCAGGGAGTCGACCGGATCGACCGTGGTGCCCGCGACATCGTGCACCACGGAGCGCTCGTCGTTCGCCAGCTTGTTGAGCAGGCTCGACTTGCCGACGTTCGGCTTGCCGACCAGCGCCACGCGCCGCGGGCCGACGCCGCCGGTCCCCTCGCGCGGAGTCTCGGGAAGCACCTCCAGGACGTCGTCGAGCAGGTCGCCGGTGCCGCGGCCGTGCGCGGCGCTGACCATGCGCGGCTCGCCGAGTCCCAGCGACCACAGCGCCGCCGCTTCCGCCTCGACCCGCTGGTCGTCGACCTTGTTGGCGACCAGGATCACCGGAACCGAGGAGCGGCGCAGCTTCTTCACGGCCGCCTCGTCGGTGGCGGTGGCTCCCACGACGGCGTCGACCACGAGCAGGATCGCGTCGGCGGTGTGCATGGCCAATTCGGCCTGGCGGGCCACCGATTGCTGCAACCCCTTCGCGTCGGGCTCCCAGCCGCCGGTGTCCTGGACGAGGAACCGCCGACCCGCCCAGTTCGCCTCGTAGGACACGCGGTCGCGGGTCACCCCCGGGATGTCCTCCACGACCGCCTCACGGCGGCCGAGGATGCGGTTGACCAGCGTCGACTTGCCCACGTTCGGCCGGCCCACCACGGCCACCGTCGGCATCGCGACGTGCGCGGCGTCCTCGAATTCGCCCTCGAGATCGGCCAGCTCCCAGTCGGCTTCGTCGCTCCAGACGCCGTCGCCGGCGAGCACGTCCCCGTTCATCGTTTCCCTCCGGTCCCGCACGCCGAGACCTGCTGCGCTACCACGCGATACAGCTCGTCGATGACCTCGTCCATGGACAGTTCGCTGGTGTCGACTCCGACCGCGTCCTCGGCGGGGCGCAGCGGGGACACCTTGCGGGTCGAGTCGAGGGTGTCGCGGCGCTGCACGTCGGCGAGCACACCCGCGTAGTCGTCGCCCCGGCCCTCGGCGATGTTCTGCTGATTGCGCCGGTACGCCCGGGCCTCGGCGGAAGCGGTCAGGTAGATCTTGGCGTCCGCGGCGGGCAACACGACGGTGCCGATGTCGCGGCCCTCGACCACGATCCGCCCCGCGGCCGCCGTGATTTCGCGCTGCATCGCCACGAGCAGCTCACGCACCTCGGGCACCGCGGAGACCGCGGAAACCGCCTTGGTGACGGCGTCGCCGCGGATCTCCGACCGCACGTCCTCGCCGTCCAGCTCGATCACCTCGCGGCTGGGATCGGTGCCGATGGACAGTGGCAGCTCCTTGACCGCGGCGGCGATCGCCGCGGTATCGGTCAGCTCGATGCCCGCGCGCAGCACGCGCAGCGTCGCCACCCGGTACATCGCGCCGGTGTCGAGGTAGCGGGCGCCGAGCCGGGTGGCCAGACGCCGCGAGACGCTCGACTTCCCGGTGCCCGACGGCCCGTCCATGGCGACCACCAGCGAGCTCGTACCGGCCATCCGCGCAGGCGCCTGCACCGGGATCTCCACACCGTTCACAACGACACCGCCTCGTAGAGTTTGCCGACTTCGTCGCGGCCGAGCGCCCGCAGCGTGCCGGGCCGCTGGTCGCCGAGCGCGACCGGACCGATATGGGTGCGGACCAGCCGGATGACCGGATGATCCACGGCGTCGAGCAAGCGGCGCACGATGTGCTTACGCCCCTCGTGCAACACCAGCTTCACCAAAGAACGTCCCTCCCCCAGCTCGAGCACCTGGAAGCGGTCGACCTTGGCGGGACCGTCCTCCAGCTCGATGCCGTCGCGCAGCCGCTTGCTCACCGCGCGATTGTTGACCTCGCCGTGCACCGTGGCCAGATAGGTCTTGGAGACCTCGAAGGACGGGTGCATCAGCCGGTGCGCCAGATCGCCGTCGTTGGTGAGCAGCAGCAAGCCCTCGGTGTCGGCGTCCAGCCTTCCGACATGGAACAACCGCTGGCCCGCGGCGATCCGCTCGGCCACGATGTCGCCGACGCAGGGACGTCCCAGATCGTCGGACATGGTCGATTGCCAGCCCCTGGGCTTGTTCAGCGCGACGTGCACCAGTTCCTCGCGCACCACCACCCGCGTGCCGTCGACGCGCACCACCGCGTGCTGCGGGTCGACGCGCAGGCCCTGCTCGCGCACGATCATGCCGTCGACCTCGACGCGGCCCTGCGCGATCATCTCCTCGGCGGCCCGGCGCGAGGCCACGCCCGCCTTGGCGAGAACCTTCTGCAACCGCTCCCCCTCCCCCCACGGGAGCTTGGCGTGTTCTCCGGACGGGGCGGGCTCCACGTTCTGGTGGCGCGCGGGCTTGGCGTTGCTCAGCAGTGGCGGCGGCGCGACCTGCCGCTGCGGCTTGGGCTTCTTCTTGTTCGCCGCGGCCGTGTGCCGCTGCGAGTTCGGAGCCGGAGCGGATCCGCGCTGGGCCGCTCGGGCTCCGCCCTGCTGGGCGCTACGGGAGGCGACCCCCCGTTGGGCCGAACGGGCGTCGCGCGAACTCGAGTTGCGGCCGGCGCCGCCCCGTTCGGGCTGTGCCCCGTGTTTCCTACGATCCGGTGTGCCATCTCGGCGAGCGGGCGTATTCATGATGTCCTGTCAGTCTTCGGTACCGAGGTCCACATCGGCCTCGGCGGGTTTCCTCAACCTGGTGTACCGGGGGTCGGTCTCCAGGCTCTCGTTGATCTCGTCGATCAGGTCGACGCCCGGAAGCAGGGGCGCCAGCGGCGGCAGATCGCTCAGCGAAGCGAGTCCGATCCGTTCCAGGAACAGCTCGGTCGTGCGGTACAGCGTCCCGTTGGTTTCCGGGTCCACGCCTGCCTCGGCGATCAGACCCCTGGCCAGCAGTGTGCGCATAACCCCGTCGACGTTCACGCCGCGCACCGCGCTGACCCTGGTCCTGGTCACCGGCTGACGGTATGCCACCACCGCCAGCGTCTCCAAGGCCGCCCGGGTCAGTTTCGATCGGGAGCCGTCGAGCAGCATCCGCTCCACATACGGCGCGTACTCGCTGCGAGTATAGAAGCGCCAGCCGTCACCGACGAAACGCAGATCTATCCCACTGGACCGCGCCGACAGCTCGGCGGACATCTCCCGCAAGGTCCGCTCGACGCGCTGCGGGTCGTCACCGAGGGCAGCCGCGAGCTGGTCGACCGGCGCGGGAGCGTCGACGACCAGCAGCATGGCCTCCAGCGCCGAACGAAAATCGGCGTCCGCGAGCGGTTCGGGGGTGAGTTCCACCACTGCCTCACTCACGACCGCGCCTCGCCGGAGTTCGGCGCCGCCGGGCGCGACCGCGCGCTGTGCTCGCTCACCCGTAGTCCTCCTCGATTGTCACGGTGTCCACCTGTTGCGCGGCCTCGTCGCCGATCCAGCTGACCGCCAACGGACCGAGCGGATCGGGCTGATCGAACTCGATCGTCTTGCCGCGATACAGCTCGAGCAGCGCCAGGAATCGGGCGACGATCTGGATCGGGACTTCGCAGTCGGCGACCAGCTCACCGAAGGAGGTCCACGCACCCGCACCACGCTGTTTGAGCCGCTCCAGCACCAGAGCCGCCTGCTCGGCCACCGAGATCGCGTGCGTGTGCAAGTGGTCGAGCCCGACCTTGGGTACCGGACGGGGCCGGAAGGCCGCCGCGGCGATCGCGGCGAACTCGGCCGCCCCGACCCCCAGCCTAACCTCGGGCAGCAGACCGGCGTAGCGCTCCTCCAAGCCGACCGCGCGCGGATAGCGGCGCAGCGCGGCCGCCTCCAGTTCGCCGAGCAGTTCGGCGACCTGCTTGAATGCGCGGTACTGCAGCAGCCGGGCGAACAGCAGGTCGCGCGCCTCGAGCAGTTCGAGATCCTCGGCGTCGGTCATCTCCCCGGACGGCAGCAGGCGCGCCGCCTTCAGATCGAGCAGCGTGGCGGCGACGACCAGGAATTCCGTGGTCTGGTCGAGGATCTTGTCCGCGCGCAACGTGTTCTGTTGCGCTATGTTCGCGGTCAACGCCTTGGTGTAGGCGATGAACTCGTCGGTGACCTTGTGCAACGCCACCTCGGTGACGTCCAGCTTGCGCGAGCTGATCAGGGTGAGCAGCAGGTCGAACGGTCCCTCGAAATTGCTCAGCCGCAGCCGGAATCCGGACGCCTGCGGCTCGGGCGTCGGCGTTTGCTTCGCCTGCGATGTCGCGGCTGCTTCCCGTGCGCCCGCGTCGGCGGGCTGCGTGGGTGGTTCCGGGGACGGTTCGTCCGCGCTGTCGCGCGGAAGCGAGGTATCGCCCCCGGGCGCGGGCCGGGGCGTGGCGTCTCCGACGACGGCCGGGTTCGGGCGTCGAGCGACGGAGGCGTCCCGGCCCGCGGCGATGAAGGCGGCCGCCGCGTTTCCGAGTGCGGGTCCCCGCACAGCAGCGGGCGGGCCCGGCCGTCCGGCGTCGGGCGCATGGTCGTCCGGCGACGACGTCGGTCCGGGGGTGGAAGACCCCTGGCCGGACGGGTTGTGGTGGGACGCAGACGAGGGGTCGGAGCGGCCGGTCACCGGCCGGATCGGTGGATGACTTCCCGGGCCATCGACCGATACGCCTCGGCGCCACTGGATTTCGGCGCCCAGGTGGTGATCGGCTCGCCCGCGACGCTGGCATCCGGGAAACGGACGGTGCGCGCGATGGCGGTGTCATAGACCAGATCGCCGAACACCTCGACGACGCGCGCCATGACCTGGCGGGAATGCAGCAGTCGAGAGTCGAACATGGTGACCACTATTCCGTACAGGCTCAGCCGCGGGTTCAGCCGGTCCCGCACCTTCTCGACGGTGTCGTTGAGCAGCGCCAGCCCGCGCAGCGAGAAGTACTCGCATTCCATCGGGATGATCACGCCGTCCGAGCAGGCCAGGGCATTGACCGTGAGCAGGCCGAGCGAAGGCTGGCAGTCGATGAGGATGTAGTCGTAGCGGTTGCGGATCGGCTCCAGCGCGCGGCCGAGCGACTGTTCCCGGCCGACTTCGTTGACCAGTTGGATCTCGGCGGCGGAGAGGTCGATATTGCTCGGCAGCAGGTCCAGGTTCGGGACCCGGGTCTGCATCAGCACGTCGTCGATCGACACCTTGGAGCCGATGAGCAGGTTGTGCACGGTCAGGTCGAGATCGTGGTGGGGGACACCGAGTCCGGCCGACAGCGCGCCCTGCGGGTCCAGGTCGACCAGCAGCACGCGACGGCCGTATTCGGCCAGTGCGGCACCGAGATTGATGGTGGAGGTGGTCTTGCCGACGCCACCCTTCTGGTTGCACATGGCCACGATCAACGCATCACCGTGCCGGCCGACCGGCGGCGGGTCCGGCACCAGCCGCAACGGCCGTCCGGTCGGGCCCAGCGTCCCGTCCTCCGGGACCGGCTCCACGCCGTGGCCCCACAGCGTTTCCGCCGCGGCGTCCGAGTACGGACCCGGTCGTGAGCCCGTAAGCGGCTCCGCCCCAGCACCCATCGGCGGCTCTGCCGCTCCGGCTGTCGTCACGATCCGCTGCTCCTTATACGTTCCTGCCGGTTGCCTCGCCGAGCGTAGCGAGGCCGATCGGTGCCGACCTCGCTTTCGTGCGGTCCAGCTCTCGATAGACGCTACCGCTTGACGGCACTCGAATGCCGCGCCTGCGCGCGGCGTGTTCGTGCCGCGCTGGTCAACGCCATTGCGGTCCGCCATCGAAATGCACGTCGAACTGGTCGTGCAACTCGTTCTTGCTGTGCCAGTCCGCCTCCCCGCGTGCGATCCGGCCGAGTCGCCGGAAGTTACTCGAAGACTTTGCCATACCGTTCACCCAGCGTTGTGCTCGGTACCGAGCCGTCGGCGACGGCACCGCGTCCACCCGCCAGCCCACGTTGTTCCGTCGCGCGGCCGAGCCGCCCCGCGCAGGCACGAATTGCCGACGCGGGTGCACGAATTGCCGACGCGGCTGCGCGAATTGCCGACGCGGCTGCGCGAATGCCGACGCGGCAACGGTCTACCGGGCGCGGGGATGCGCGGTGGCCCAGACCTCGCGCAGGGTGTTGACCGTCACCAAAGTGTAGATCTGGGTCGTGGTCACCGAGGCGTGGCCGAGCAATTCCTGCACTACCCGGACATCGGCGCCCCCGTCGAGCAAATGGGTGGCGAAGGAGTGGCGCAGCGTGTGCGGCGACACCGCCGCCGCGATGCCCGCGCGTTCGGCGGCGGTGTGCAGGACCTGCCAGGCGCTCTGCCGGGACAGCCGGGCGCCGCGGACATTCAGGAACAGGGCTCCGGCGTTGCCTTTTCCGCGTGTGGCGAGCACGGGCCGCCCCCGCACCAGATAGGCGTCCACGGCGGCGAGCGCGGGCCGTCCGATCGGCACCAGACGCTGTTTCCCGCCTTTGCCGCGCAGTACGACCGCCCGCTGCTCGATGTCGAGATCGTCGACGTCCAGCCCTACCGTTTCCGAGATCCTGGCGCCGGTGGAATACAGCAATTCCAGCAGTGCGCGGTCGCGCAGGCCGCGCGGTCCGCCGTCCACGCCCGCAGCGTGATCGCCCTGGCCACCGCCCGCCGCTTCCAGCAGTTTCAGCACCTGGTCATAAGGCAGCGCCTTGGGCAACCTGCGCCCCGGCGCGGGCGGCTTCACCGCGTGCGCCACATCGGTGTCGGTCAGTCCCTCCGCGGCGGCGAAGCGATGCCAGCCGCGCACCGCGATCAGCGCGCGGGCCACCGAACTCGCCGCCAGCGGCGGATGCCCGGGACCGCCCGAGCGCAGCGCCATGGTGAACTCCGCGACGTCGGACTCGTCGACCCGGTCGAGCGAACCGATGCCCCGCGCGGTCAGGAAGTCCAGGTACCGGCCGAGGTCACGCCGGTAGGCGGCCAGGGTGTTGGGCGCGACGCCGCGCTCGACGGCGAGGTGGTCGAGATAGGTGTCGAGCTCGCGACCGAGCACCTGCGGTCAGTCTTCGGACTTCTCGGCCGCCTTGCGGCGGAGGAAGGTTGTCGGCTGCCCGTCCCACGGCGCGTCCGGCGGCCGCGGTTCGATGCCGCCGGCCCGCGCGGCCGCCAGCGCGAGTACGCCCGCCACCGCGGTGGCGTTGACGATCTCGCCGCTCAGCGCGGCGCGGACCGCCGCGTCGACCGGCATGCGGACCACTTCCAGGTCCGCCTCCTCGAATTCCGGCTCCGGGCGCTGCGTTTCGTACAGCCCGCGGGCCAGGTAGACCCGCAGCGCTTCGTCGGTGAACCCGGGCGAGAGCGCGACGTCCACCAGGACCGCCCAGTCCCGGGCGGCCAGCCCGGTCTCCTCGGCCAGCTCCCGGCGCGCCGCGAGCAGCGGGTCCTCGCCGGGCACGTCGAGCAGGCCGGCAGGAAGTTCGAGCAGCCGCCTGCCGATCGGGTGGCGGTACTGGTTGATCAGCACCACGTTGCCGTCGTCATCGATCGCGGCGACGGCGACGGCGCCGTGATGCTCGATCACCTCGCGCTCGACGACCCGGCCACCCGGCATGCGGACCTGATCGAGCCGCAACGCGAGGATCGCGCCGCTGTAGACGGTCTTGCTGGATTCGATCTCGAAGTCGTGGCTGCCCGGCTCGGCAGCACCCCCGTTGGTCATGCCACTACGCCTGTTCCGCCGCTCCCGCCAATTCTTCGCCCGGAATGTCCACCGGAAGTCGTTCGGCCGCTTTGTATCTCAGCGCCGCCGAGATGAACGCCGCGAACAGCGGATGCGGGCGGGTCGGCCGGCTCTTCAACTCCGGGTGCGCCTGCGTGGCGACGAAGAACGGATGCACGTCGGCAGGCAGCTCGACGAACTCCACGAGGTGCCCGTCCGGCGAGGTGCCGCTGAACGTCAAGCCGCTCTCGGCGACCTTGTCCCGATAGGCGTTGTTCACCTCGTAACGGTGGCGATGACGCTCGGAGACATGCTCGCTGCCATAGGCCTGGGCGACGACCGAGCCCTTCTCCAGCCTGGCCGGGTAGGCGCCCAGCCGCATGGTGCCGCCGAGATCGGCCTCCCCTGCCACGGCCTGCTCCTGATCGGCCATGGTGGAGATGACCGGGTGCGGCGTGTCCGGTTCGAATTCGGCCGAGTTGGCTTCCGCCAGCCCCACCGTGCGCGCCGCCTCGATCACGACGCACTGCAATCCCAGGCACAAGCCGAGCAGCGGAATGCCGCGGATGCGCGCGTAGCGGATCGCGCCGACCTTGCCCTCGATGCCGCGGACGCCGAATCCGCCGGGGATCAGAACAGCGTCCACGTCGTGCAACGCGTGCTGCGCGCCGGAGGGGGTCTCGCACTCGTCGGAGGGCACCCAGCGGATGTTCACCTTGGCCCGCGAGGCGAACCCGCCCGCGCGCAGCGCCTCGGTGACCGAGAGGTAGGCGTCGGGCAGGTCGATGTACTTGCCGACCAGCGCGACCTCGACCGTCTCGCGCGGCGAGTGCACCCGGTCGAGCAGGTCGCCCCACACGGTCCAGTCCACGTCGCGGAACGGCAGGCCCAGCCTGCGCACCACGTAGGCGTCCAAGCCCTCCCGGTGCAGCACGCGCGGGATGTCGTAGATCGACGGCGCGTCGGGTGTGGAGATGCAGGCGTCCACCTCGACGTCGCACATCAGCGCGATCTTGCTCTTCAGCGCCTGCGGAACCTCACGGTCGCAGCGCAGGATCAGCGCGTCGGGCTGGATGCCGATATTGCGCAACGCGGCCACCGAGTGCTGGGTCGGCTTGGTCTTCAGCTCGCCGGAGGGCGCCAGGTAGGGCACCAGCGACACGTGCAGGAAGAAGACGTTGTCGCGGCCGACGTCGTGGCGGATCTGGCGGGCGGCCTCCAGGAACGGCTGCGACTCGATGTCGCCGACGGTGCCGCCGATCTCGGTGATCACCACGTCCGGGGTCTGGCCCTGTAGATCCGGCCCGCGCATCGCGAGGATCCGGTTCTTGATCTCGTCGGTGATGTGCGGGATCACCTGCACCGTGTCGCCGAGATATTCACCGCGGCGCTCCTTGGCGATGACCGACGAATAGATTTGCCCGGTGGTCACATTCGCGTCCCGGGACAGGTCCCGGTCGAGGAAGCGCTCGTAGTGGCCGACGTCCAGGTCGGTCTCCGCGCCGTCCTCGGTCACGAACACCTCGCCGTGCTGGAAGGGGTTCATCGTGCCGGGATCGACGTTCAGATACGGGTCGAGTTTCTGCATCGTGACGCGCAGCCCACGCGCCGTCAGCAGCTGACCTAGGCTCGAGGCGGTCAGGCCCTTACCCAATGAGGAGGCGACACCACCGCTGACGAAGATATGCTTCGTTTCCGTTCGCGCCTGAATCCGTGTTTGACCCACGGGTCTTCACGGTAACACGAATCCGCCCGTCCGTTCGAATGCCACGCGCGTTTGCCCGCCGATCGCGGGCGTCCCTGCCTGCCGTCGCGGCCGGACCGCGGCAGATCGCGCCGCGGTCATCGTGCGCCGGCGCCGAAGACTCGCGTCAGCCGTCGATCAGGGCCGGGACCAGCGCGACTTCGGCGCGTCGCCGACGACGTCCGTGCGACCGATCAACCCGGCACCACGGCCAGAGTGAGCGAGGCGGCCTTCGCACCGGTGCCGTAGCGGCCGGACCCACCGTTGAGCTGTTCGGTGAGCGCCAGCACGGTCGTGACCCGGCCGAGCTCGCGCTCGACATTGTCGACGGTACTCACCTGCGCCGCGAGCGCGGCGTCGGCGCGGACCACGGCGATCGGCCCCTGCCCGTCGGCCGCGCCCGCGCGACCGGCGAGCACCACTCCCGCACCGCGGCCGCGCAAGGCGCCCGCGAAGCGCGCGGTATTCGAGCCGGCGCCGTCCTGGGCCGCGCCGTCCCGGGCGGTAGCGCCGTCGCCGGTGATCACGACCGCGAGCTGCGCGGGCCGCACCGGTGTGTCGCCGTAGGCGAGGAAGCCGCCGCCGCGCAGGGTCGCCAGGACCAGATCGAGCTCCTCCGGGGTGCTCCGGGTTTGCCCGCTGGCAGGATCGAGCAAAAGCACCAGGCCCAGCAGATCTCCGGCCATACTGCCCTGGTCCACCGCGCCGGTACGCAGTTGCGCTCCGGCCGGAATGACGTTCGTGACGGCCGTGCGCATCCGATCGCCCTCGCTGCCGTCGATGAATGCCTCGGTGAGCGCGATCCGGCCGGTGATGCCCGCGCCCGCGGCCGCCAGCGCTCTGGTCACCGCGTCGACGTCCCCGGGATCGGCGTCCGGAGTGGTGAACACGACGACGCTGCGGTCGGCCAGCGCACCGCCGAGAATCCGACCCGACGAACCGGCGATGAACCGGTCGGCGGCCGTGGTCTGCTCGCCGAGCAGCCGGTTCCGCTCGGTCAGGGTGTCGACCTGCTGCCGCAGATCGGCTTTGTCAGCCCGCAATCCCGACAGCAGATCGGCGCCGAGCGTCTGGGATCCGAGCACCACACCGATCGCGAGCGCGAGAAAGATCGCGACGATCGAGATGGCGTGCTGGCGCAGCGAAATCATCGTTCTCCCTCAGAATTCCCAAGCTCCGGCTTGCCCTTGCGACCACCGCGCGAAGCGGTTCCAGAGGTCCACACCCCAGTCCAGTACGTCCCCGCCGCTGTTGGACGCCAGCACCACGACGATCACCGCGACCAGCGCCGCGAGCACCACCAGCGCGACGGCCACCCCGGACACACGGTTGCGGTACAGGGTGGCCACGGCTTTGGCGTCCATCAGCTTCGTGCCCACCTTGAGCCGAGTCAGGAAGGTAGCCGGGTTGCTGTCGCGGCGTCCCCGGTCGAAGAAGTCGTCGAGCGAGGCGGGCGCTCCGGCGGTGACGATCAGCGCGGCGCCGTGATGGTCGGCGAGCAGCAGCGCCAGATCGGCGGCCGAACCGGAGGACGGAAAGGTCGTCGCGCCGATGCCGAGGTCCTGGATGCGTTCGAGCCCCTTGGCGTGGCCGTCGGTGTCGGCGGGCAGGATCACCTCGGCGCCGCACTTCATGGTGGCGGTGGTGATCTCCTCGGGATCTCCCACGATGACGTCGGGCCGGTACCCACGCCTGCGCAGGGTGTCCGCGCCACGGCCGACGCCGATCAGGATGGGGGCATACTCCTTGATGAACGGCTTGAGCCGCTGCAGATCCTCCGCGTGATCCGGACCGTCGGCGACGACGACCACGTGCCGGTTCTTCACCACCAGATCCAGTTCCGGCACGCCGAACCCGTCGATGAGCAGCGCGCTCTCGGTGCGGATGAACTCGATGGTGTTGCCCGCGAAGGCCTCGAGATGATCGGCCAGGCCGTTGCGCGCCTCGATCATCCGCTCCGCGATGGCAGGCCCGGTGAGCTCGATGCCCTCGACGAGCACCTCCGGCTCCTTCTTGATCAGCCGGTCGGCGTAGACCACGCCGCCGTCGACGCGGACCTTGACACCGTCCTTGATCTTCTTGAACGCATCCGAACTCACCGTGTCCAGCAGCAGGATTCCGTGGGCCACGAGCGCCTCGGGTCCCAGGTTCGGGTAGCGGCCGGAGATGGACGGCGAAGTATTGATCACCGCGCCGACGCGCGCCTCGACCAACCGGTCGGCGGTCATCCGATCGAGGTCCATCTCGTCGAGGACGACGACATCGCCCGGCCCGACCCGGCCGAGCAGCCGCCGGGTGTTGCGATCCACCCGGGCCGTCCCGATCAGACCAGGAAGCGTTTCGGTGTTTTTCGACAACAGCGCCGGCATCTTCATGGAGCGAATGATGACCGCAAACCCTCAACCATTGCTGGAGGCGCGCCGTCTTACTCAGCTCTATTTCAGCAGCAAGCTATGAGATGGCAATCACTGTCGCCCACCGATCCAACCGCCTCGAGCTTGCTCGATCGATCCGCGCCCTCAGCTCTGTTCAGCGGATTCCTCAAATCAGACTGAAGGCGAACCCGCATGGATACCACCGCGGTTGAATCCACTAGCAATCAAGTTGCGAACTCTGCCGCGCGCCCCATCGTTGGCCTATAACAGCACAATGGCGAGTTTCAGCGAATTATTAGCTACTTGTCACCGGAAGCGATCAGCACCACTTCGCGTGCGGGCGGCACACGGTCCAGCCACTGCCGTCGGGACGTTGCGTCCGGGTCCAGGCCGTTTCGCCCGTGCCGTTGCCGACACCGCTTTCCTCGGCTCGCGGCTTGTTCTGCCGGTGATACTCCCGCAGAGCACGCTGGTGTTCGTTCTGCCGCAGCGGATTCGGGTCGGCGTGCCGGTATCCGAACGGATCGATCCGGTGCCACCCCGTCGAGTCGCCGTGCGAGCCCGAGCGTCCCGAGTGGTCGGTGCGGGACAACGACTCCGCGCCCGCGCCACCCGCGGCGACGACCGTCCCCACGGCGAGACCGGCGATGATCAGCGCGAACGCTCCCGGTTTCGATCGCCCCCGGCATCGCCCGGTTGCCGAACCGGTCTCGATCGGCACTGGCAGAACATTGCGCATGATGACCCCTTCGCCTCGACGCTTCCCGGCTATCCGACGGAATTCACCCGCCGTTCACCTACTGATATCAATAGTAGATGATGAATCGGACATTATGGACATCGACGACGCGTTAGGCGACAAGATCACCAAAACCAGTCAGTAGACCGCTCATCCGCGCTAGGCCATCCACAAGTCCGACGATCAGCTCCGCATCATCACAGGCCCTCGCACGGACATCACTAGTAGATCGGGACGCCGACGCGCTGGTCGCCCGCCGCGGCGCGTTATCGACAACGGCACCACGCGATCGTGGCATCGGCGGCGTGGAAAACCTGCCACCCGGACGCCTCGCCGCCGACGGTGGTGGGGACAGCACGATCACCGCGCCGCGCCCGCCGCAGTTATATGCTGCCGGTCACACGTAACTGAAGAGGAGAATTCATGGCCGGCACCACCGTCGACGCCGTCATCGGCGCCCCGCGCGAGGTCGTATACCGCCTCTTCGTCGACCGCGAGAGCATCAGCCCCTACCTTCCGGTCCAGGTCAAGCTGGTCAAACCCGGCCTGACGGAGCGGGAAGGCGTCGGCGCCCAGCATCTGATCGGCTTCGGCCCGATCGGTGTCACGGAGGAGATCACCGCGCTCGTTCCCGGCGAACGGATGGAGTACAAGATCGTCAAGGGCGCGCCGGTGAAACGGCACGTCGGCATCGTCACCTTCGCCGACGCCGACAACGGCACCCTGGTCTCCTACACGATGGAGTCCGACCCGTCGCTTCCGATACCCGCGAAGGTGCTGGAGTTCGCTTTGCAGAACCTGATCGGCCAGTTCATCAAGGGCGCGCAGAAGGCAGTGCGCTGACCGGCGCGCTCAGCGCGCCACCTCGGCACCCGCTTTCTCCGCGCGCGCCGTGGCCAGCAGTTCCTCCGCGTGCGCCCGGCCGGTCTCGGTGTCGTCGAGACCGGCCAGCATACGTGCCAGCTCGACCACCCGCTCGTCGTTGGTGAGCGCACGGACTCCGCTGTTGACGGTGCCTTTGCCGTCGTCGGATTTGTCGACCACCAGATGCGTGTCGGCGAACGCCGCCACCTGCGGCAAATGGGTCACCACGATCACCTGGTGGGTGCGCGCCAGCCGGGCCAGCCTGCGACCGATCTCCACCGCGGCACGCCCGCCGACGCCCGCGTCGACCTCGTCGAACACCATGGTCGCTCCGTGATCGGACCCGGCGAGCACCACCTCCAGCGCCAGCATCACACGGGACAGCTCACCGCCGGACGCGCTCTTGCTCAACGGCAACGACTGTGCCCCCGAATGCGCCGCCAGCCGGAACTCGGCCTCATCGATGCCGGTGGACCCCGCGTGCAATTGCTTGCCGTCGATGGTGAGCGGCGCCGAGTCCTGCGCACCGGCGGGCACCGGCCGCACCTCCACTTCCAGACGCGCCTTGCCCATCGCCAGACCGCCCAGTTCGGCGCTCACCGCGGTGGCCAGCTTGCCCGCCGCCTTGGTCCGCGCGGCGCTCAGCTTCTTCGCCGCTTGGCCCACCCGTTCGGCGGCGATGTCCACCTCGGCGGCCAGCTTGGCCAGCGCCTCCTCGGAGACGTCCAGCGAGCCGAGCCGCGTGCGCGCCTCCTGCGCCCAGGCAAGTACGCCATCGATGTCGGGCGCGTACTTGCGGGTCAGCGTCTTCAATTCCGCCTGCCGGGTGAGCAGCGAATCCAGCGCACCCGGATCCGAAGGCAGATCCGAGAGGTATCCGCTCAGCTCGGCGGTCACGTCCACCGCCACAGCGATGGCGTCGGCCAGGCGCGGCGCGAGCGCGACCAGCGCCGGATCGTCGGCGGCTTCGATGCGGGCGCGCGCGGCGCCGAGCGCCTCCAGCGCGCTCGAACCGTCTTCGGGCGTGTCCGCGGGTCCGGCCAGTGCGGCGTGCGCGGTGGCCGCCGCCTCCCGCAGCGAGTCCAGATCGCTGAGCCTGCGCACCTCGTCGACGATGCGCACGTCTTCGCCGGGTTCCGGCGCGACGGCGTCGATTTCGTTCAGCGAGTGCTTCAGCCGATCGGCTTCGAGGGCCAATTCCCTACTGCGAGCGGTCCGTTCGAGCAGTTCGGTGCGGGCGTCGAGCCATGATCGGCGCAGCACCTGGTATTTCCGCAGCAACGCGCCCACCGCGTCGCCCGCGAACTGGTCCAGCGCCGACAGCTGCTGGTCGGGGCGCTGCAGACGCAGCTGATCGTTCTGGCCGTGCACGGTCAGCAACGGCGCGGTGAAATCGGCCAGCACCGCAGCGGGCACGCCGCGGCCACCGAGATGCGCACGCGAGCGCCCGTCGCTGCCGACCGTGCGAATCGCGATGACGCTGCCATCGTCGTCCTGCTCGGCCGCGGCCGCCTCCAGCACCTGCGCGACCTCGGCGCGGGCGGCGTCGTTGACCTCGTCGATGGTGAACCGGCCCTCGACCACGGCACGGGACGCGCCGAGCCGGACCCGGCCCGCGTCCGCGCGCGCACCGCTGAGCAGATGCAGGCTGGTCACCACCATGGTCTTGCCCGCGCCGGTCTCGCCGGTCAGGCAGGTCAGTCCCGCGTGGAACTGCGCGGTCGCCGTGGAAATGACGCCAAGCCCGTCAATCCTGATCTCTGTCAGCACTTGTGCTCTCCGTTCGCCGTCGGCCACGCCAGCCTGTCACGGGCAATTGGAACTTGCGCACCATCCGGTCGGCGAACGGTGCGGAGTCCAGCCGCACCCAGCGCACCGGTCGAGCGCCGCGAACCGCCTCGACCCGGCCACCGCTGGGCAATGCGAGCGTGCGCCTGCCGTCCAGGAAAACTATCGCATCGTGTCCGGTCGCCACGGACTCGACCGCGATCCGGGAATCGGGGCTGGTCACCAGCGGTCGCGCGAACAGGGCATGGGCGTTGCTCGGAATCACCAGCAACGCTTCCAATTCCGGCCACACCACCGGACCGCCGGCGGAGAAGGCGTAGGCGGTCGATCCGGTAGGGGTGGAGATGAGGATGCCGTCGCAACCGAACGACGACACCGGGCGGCCGTCGACCTCCAGCACAACCTCCAGAACGCCCATACGCGACGCATTTTCGATGCTCGCCTCGTTCAGCGCCCATCCACTCTCGACGACCTCGTCCTCGACCCGCACCGTGACGTCGATGGTCATCCGGTGCTCGATCGTGTAATCGCGCCGGACCACCTGAGCGAGCGCATCGTCCAAGTGCTCGGCCTCGGCCTCGGTGAGAAAACCGATGCGGCCGAGATTGATCCCGAGCACCGGCACCCCGGCCGGGCGCGCCAACTCGGCGGCACGCAGGAATGTTCCGTCCCCACCGAGCACGAGCACCATCTCGCAGCCGACCGCCGCCTGCGCGCTGTGCTCGACCACGCGCACCGGAAAACCACCCGGCCCGGATTCGAACCGCGTGCTGTCCGCTTCGTCGGCGAGCACGCGCAGGCAGATGCCCGCGTCAGCGAAGATCTTCGCCACCCGGTGGGCGGTTTCGATGATCTCCGCGCGACCCGGATGCGACACCAGCAAGATCTCCCGGCCGCAGGGCTGGGCCGGCGCGTTCACTGTGGACCCTCCTCAACCGCACGCTCGACCAGTTCGGCGACCTGCTCGGCGTCGTATTCGAACGGCCCGTCGTTGCGCAGCCACAAGAAGTATTCGACATTGCCCGACGGGCCCGGCAGCGGGCTCGCCACGACACCGGCGGTGCGCATGCCCAGCCCCGCGGCCGCCGCCGCCACCGTGCGCACCGCTTCGCCGCGCAACGCGGGATCACGCACCACGCCGCCCGAGCCGACTCGCTCCTTCCCCACCTCGAACTGCGGTTTCACCATGGGCAACAGGTCCGCGCCCGGCGCGGCGCACGCGGCCAGCGCGGGCAGCACCAGACTCAGCGAAATGAACGACAGGTCGCCCACCACCAGCTCGACCGTGCCGCCGATGGTTTCGGGCGTCAGGTTGCGCACATTGGTCCGATCGAAGACCCGGACCCGCTCGTCGTTGCGCAGGCGCCAGACCAGCTGGCCGTAGCCGACGTCGACCGCGACGACCTCCCGCGCTTCCCGTGCCAGCAGCACGTCGGTGAAACCGCCGGTCGAGGCGCCCGCGTCCAAGCAGCGCTTGCCCGTTACGGACAGCCCGTCCGGCTCGAACCGCTCCAGCGCCCCCAGCAGTTTGTGCGCACCGCGCGAGGCCCACGACACCTCGTCGGGCTCCGCTCGGACCACCAGCGGCGTGCCTGCCTCGACAGCGGTCGCCGGCTTTACCGCGACCGTTCCAGCTATCAGGACGCGACCCGCGCCGATCAGCTCGACCGCGTGTTCCCGCGATCGCGCCAACCCGCGGCGAACCAGTTCCGCGTCCACCCGCGCGCGTCTGGCCACCTCAGATCTTGTCCACCGTGGCCAATGCCTGTACCAGCACGTCATGTGCCTGCTCCAGGATCCGAGCGCGACGGGTGATATCGACTCCGGCCTCGGCGCTGTCGGCCGCGGCCCTGGGCCGTCCGGGGTAGTCGAGTTCGGCGAGCAGGCTGTCGACCTCGCCGCGGATACGTTCCGGGTCGGCAGGCTCCGCGTGCCCTTGCGCACCGGGCAGGTGCTGGCCGGGCAGCGGGACACCGGGGCGGGGACCCGGCGCACCGGCGGCCGTACCGGGGCCGTTCGGACGAGGCGTAGGAGTAGTCATCGTGGCGTCAACGCTATCGGATTTCCGAATCGGACGCGCGGACCGTAACGGCTCGGCCCGGGTTGCGCTGGAGCAACTCGCCGAGGTCGGCTTCCGGCACGGCGGCCACGGCCGGATGATTGAGAGCGTCGAGCGAGTCGGCGACATATGTCGGGACCTGCCCGTCCGGCGCCTTGCGCAGTTCGTCCAGCGTGCTGACACCCGTGAGTACCAGCAACGAGTCCAGACCGACGCGGTGTGCGCCCTCGATATCGGTGTCGAGACGGTCACCCACCACCAAAGCGGAGCGGGAACCGGCCCGGACGAGCGCGTCCTCCAGTAATGGCGCATATGGTTTACCCGCCACGATCGGCTCCCGATCGGAGGCGGCACGCAGCGCGGCGACCATCGCTCCGTTGCCGGGCGCGAGGCCGCGTTCGTTCGGCAGGGTCCGGTCGGTATTCGCCGCGACCCACAGTGCGTCCGCACGGAGGGCGTAGGCTGCTTCGGCGAGGTCCGGCCACGAGGTGCTGGGTGAATGTCCTTGCACCACAGCGGCGGGCGCGTCACCGTCGAAGCGTCGGATCGGCCGCAGCCCGACACCGTCCACCTCGTCGGCCAAGTCGTCGGTGCCAACCACCAGCACGTGCGCACCTGCCTCGAGCCGCTCGGCCAGCAGTCGCGCCGCCGCCTGAGCACTGGTGACCACGTCGGCGGGGGATGCGGGGAAGCCGAGTTCGGACAGATGCGCGGCCACCACCCGCGGCCCGCGGCTGGCATTGTTGGTGACGTACACCAGCCGCTGGTCCGCCTGCCCTGCCGCGTCCAGCGCCTCCGGCGCTCCCTCGATCACCTCGTGACCGCGATACAGCGTGCCGTCCAGATCCAGCAGCAGGGCCCGGTAGCGATCTCGTAGTCGCTTCACACCACTCTCACTCCGTGTCACCGATCGGCGCCGTGCCGACTCATCACCGCCGGACCCTCCGCCCGGCGAGTCCGAGACATCGACACTACGCCGGCGAGCGGACCGAAAAGACGTGGCGTCAGCCACTCTCGCCGCACCGGAGCACAGGCGCCAGCGCAACGCCGTGGTGAGCAACGATGACTACGGGTGTCGGTGGCAACCGGGATTCCGCTGCCGCTACAGGCGTCCACTGGAAGGCTCGCGATGTGCCGCGTTTCGGTCCTCGGATCCGCTAGGGGGTTTCGTGTCGTCGCTCAGGGTGCCAACTACACACGGCGCAACCGCCTCGCCTCCTGCACTGTGGCCGATCCAGACCTGTCCGGTCGAGGACACCGACGACAACGCCCTCAGGAGGAGTCGGTGCAGGCCGCACCCGCTGCCTGCACAGCAGGATCAGATGTCGCTGTCTCCGGTGAGTTCGGCGGCGCGTTCCTCGGCGTCCGTCTCTCCGTCCAAGTCGGCGGAGGCGGCGTTCAGGAACCAGGTCAGGCCCTCGTCGGTGCGGCCCGCGGCGACCAGTGCGTCGGCATAGGCGTAGAAGAGGCGGGCCGCGGCGGAACCTGTCCGGGAGGGGTCGAGATCCGAGGTCTGCAGTGTCACGACGGCTTGGTCGTACTGGCCGAGGTCCATGCGCGCGCCTGCCACGACGATGCGCAGTTCGGCCGCGTCGTCGCCGCGCAGGGCACGCGCCTCGTCACTGCGACCGAGTTCGATCGCGCGTTCCGGACGCCCCAGGCCACGCTCACAGTCGGCCATGACGGCCAGCAGCCCGGAACCACCGGACATCCGGCGCGCCGTACGCAGCTCCGACAAAGCCTCCGCCCATTCCCCGGCGTGGTAGGCGACCACTCCTGCGGTTTCGCGCACGACCGCGATCCGCCCGGCGCGCTGCCGCGCCGCCCTGGCATGCGCGAGAGCGAGCCCGGGATCGTCGTCGAGCAGACGCACCGCCATCACCAGGTGCCGGGCAACCGTCTCCGCATTGCCTTTGTCCAAGCTGAGCAGATCACGCCGCACGGCGGGATCGAGATCGGTCGCCTGCACGTCATCCGGGAGATCGGGTTCCTCCGGCCGCGGCGGTCGGCGGTCGAGCGAACGACCTCCGCCGACCCGGGCACCTTCGCCGCCCCGGCGACGTTCCTGCGGCGACTCGCCACGCGGTGTCGAATCCTCGCGGTCCGCGCGCCGACCCTGACGTTCCGGTGCCTGGCGACGGTGATCGTCATCGCGGCGCTGGAAACCGGACTCACGACGCCGTCCAGCGTCACCGCGATCGTCGAAGTCGCCACGACGCTTGAACCCGCCCCGCTCGCCGGTATCACCGCGGCGGGCTTCACCTCGATCGCCGAAATCGTCACCACGACGGTCCGATCCACCGCGGGGGGAGTCACCCCGATGGAACCCGCCGCGAGTACCGGATTCGCCGCCCGAGCGGAAGCCACCCCGCGATTCATCGCGCCGGTCTCCTGATTCACTCCGGCGTTTGGAGCCACCGCGCTGGTCGGAATCCTCGTACCGCCGGAAACCGCCTCGCTCCCCAGGTGCGGCACCTCGACCGGCGGCACCACCACGGCCCGCGGGCTCGTCCCGGCGGTGGAAACCACCGCGCTTGGGCGCGTCGCCGCCACGGCGAAAGCCACCGGCGTCACCGGTCCGGTCGTTGGAGTCCCGGCGTCCGAATCCCCCGCGCTCGCCCCCGCCCTTGTCGCGACCACCGCTGTCTCCGCGACGATCGAACCCGCCGGAATTATCACGGCGTTGGAAAGAGCCCCGCTCGGACGAGCTGTCCCGGGCACCGTAACCGCCCGATTCGCCGCGGCGACTGTAGCCACCGCGTTGCCCCGAGTCACCGCGACGGTTGAACCCCTCGCCGCGGCCCGCGTCCTGGCTGTCGCCGCGCCGGCCGGACCCGGAATCGGGAGCGCCGCGCCGGAAGGGCCTCCGATCGTCGTCTTGTTCCGGCACGGTGCTCCCTTTCTTTGTTCCGTAAGAAGTCGGTATTCCCCCACAAATTCAATCACGTTCCCGCGGTGGGGCGCGGGGACGGCTGGTTCGCTGGAGCTCCAACAGGTGCTCAAACGCCGATAGGGGACCCAGAGTCTGGGTCCCCTA
>NZ_JBQWRI010000008.1:0-315361 GCF_052545135.1 Nocardia aegles | reverse complement strand
AATGGGCACGGCCGCAACGATTTCCACCCCACAGCCGAGCGCGGCGGCCACCGCGGGCACCACACTCGCCCAAGCACTCGTCGCCGCGGTCGAGGACGATCCCGACGCCCCCGCCCTCCTGTTCGGCGACCACGAGCTGTCCTACCACGATCTGGAGACCCGCTCGTCGCGTTTGGCGCGGGTGCTCATCGCCCGCGGCTGCGGGCCCGGCGCGGGCGTGGGACTGCGCCTGGACCGCGGCGTCGAAGCCGTCGTCGCCACCTGGGCGGTCCTCAAAACCGGCGCCGCCGTCGTTCCCACCGACACCGGACTGCCCCAACACCTCGAGACCAAGATCGGCCTCACCCTCGGCGATACCCCCACCGGCACCCTCGACTGGCTCGCCCTCGACGACCCCGCCATGATCGCCGAAATCGCCGCCGAATCACCACGCCCGGTCACCTACGCACACCGCACCCGCGCCCTCCGCGGCAGCGACCCCGCATTCGTCGGGGACCAGACCCTCAGCTACGACGATCTCGCCACCGCCGCAGGGCAATTGCGCGACCGGGACGAACTCACCTACGAATCCGAGGTCCCGTCCCGCGGCGAACCGAGCTCACCCGCCGTTCTGATCGAACTGGTCGCCGCCGGGTCCGTCGGCGCGGCGGTCGTCCTGGACGCCGACGAGGAGATGCTGACCGATGAATGTGTGACCGGTTCATGATCGTCCTCCCCGCCGGAGCCGGACCGCAGGGTTCCGGCGGGGAGGCCTCAGCTGAAATGCACGACCGAGAGCGCTCCCGCGAGGATGCAGTACAGCGCGAACGGCAGTAGGGTCCGGGTCTGGAAGTACCGCTCCAGGAACCGTACCGCCAGCCACGACGACACTCCGGACACGATGGCGCCGAACAGCACCTGTCCCCGGATGCCGTCGGTCTGCGGGCCGAGCAGTTCCGGTGTCTCCAACAGCCCCGCGCCGAGGATCGCCGGGGTGGCCAGCAGGAAGGCGAATTTGGCCGCGTGCTCGTGCGCGAGACCGCGCCACAAGCCGCCGACCATGGTCAGGCCCGCCCGGCTGAAACCGGTCAGCAGCGCACCGACCTGAGCGAAGCCGATGCCGAGCGCGTCGGCTGTTCCGAGGGCGGCCAGCGGCCGGTCGGATTGGCGGCGGGTTTCCGCCTCGGCGGTGAGGGTGTCTCTGCGGGCTTCCCGCCGAGCGAACCGTCGCCCGTATTCGGCCAGCGACGGCTCGTTCCGGCGGCGCAATCCCTCGCCGAGGATCAGCACGAGGCCGTTGAGCACGAGGAAGATACCGGCGTAGAAGGGCGTGCCGAACAGCGCGTGCAGCGGATGCTCCAGCAGAAAGCCCAGCACAGCAACCGGAATGGTGGCGATGCCGATCAACCATGCCAGCCGCTGCGGAATGGTGTCGAGGCGCCCGGTGCGCAGCGTGGTGAACAAGCCCGCCACGATGACGCACCAGTCGCGCCAATAGTAGCCCAGCAGCGCCACCGCCGTCGCTACGTGCAGCGCCACCACGAACGCCAGATATGGTGTGCCGGACCCGCCCTCGCCGGTCAGCTTCTCCCAATCGCCTCCGAGCCATGCCGCAACCAACACGGAATGCCCCAGGCTGGAGATCGGGAACAGTTCGGTGACACCTTGCACCGCCCCGATCACTGTCGCTTGAAAGTAAGTGAGCATCGCCCCGAGTCTCGCACGCGCACAACGAAACCGTGTGAGTGCCTCCGCTCAGCCCGGACACGGCCGGTGACGGCGGCTGTCCCGCCGTGGCCGTCGCCGGACCGGAATATCGCTGTCGCGCAGCCACGGCCGCGGAGGAACCGTCAGAGAACAGCAGCCCGGTGCCGACGGCCGATCGGAGCGGATCGACCGACCGTCGGCGCGGTCGATGCCGTTCAGGCGGTGGCGCTGGAGGATTCGGCGACCAAGTCGAGAGCGATGTCGACGATGAGGTCCTCCTGCCCGCCGACCAGTCCGCGACGTCCCACTTCGAGCAGAATCGTGCGCACGTCGATGCCGTAACGCCGCGAGGCGGTTTCGGCGTGCCGCAGGAACGACGAGTAGACCCCGGCGTAGCCGAGCGTGAGTGTTTCGCGGTCCACGCGCACTGGGCGATCCTGCAGCGGCCGCACCAGGTCGTCGGCGGCGTCCTGCAATGCGAACAGATCGCAGTTGTGCTTCCAGCCATGCAGGTCGGCGACGGCGACGAAAGGTTCGATCGGGCAGTTGCCCGCCCCGGCTCCGTGGCCGGCGAGCGATGCGTCCACCCGGGTGACGCCTTCTTCGACCGCCACCACGGAGTTGGCCACCGACAGCGAGAGATTCTCGTGCGCGTGGATCCCGATCTCGGTGCCCGAGTCCAGCACCGCGCGATAGGCGCGAATCCGGTCCCGGACTCCGTTCATGGTCAACCGGCCGCCGGAATCGGTGACGTAGACACAGTGCGCCCCATACGATTCCATCAATTTCGCTTGTTCGGCCAGGCGAGCCGGTTCGGCCATGTGCGACATCATCAGGAATCCGGAGACGTCCATCCCGAGTTCCCGTGCGGTGGCGATGTGCTGGGCGGACACGTCGGCTTCGGTGCAGTGGGTCGCCACGCGCACCGATCGCACCCCCAGCCGGTAGGCGTGCTTCAGTTCTTCGATGGTGCCGATGCCGGGCAGCAGCAGCGTGGTCAGCCGGGCGTGCGTGAGATTGTCGGCGGCGGCTTCGATCCATTCCCAGTCGGTGTTGCTCCCCGGGCCGTAGTTCAGGCTGCCTCCGGCGAGACCGTCGCCGTGCGCGACTTCGATGCCGTCGACACCGGCCGCGTCCAGCGCCGCTACGATCCGGCCCACGTCGGCGGGCGTGATCCGGTGGCGCACCGCGTGCATGCCGTCGCGGAGGGTGACGTCCTGAATGAACAGTTGGGTGGTCATCGAAGCGCTTCCTGTCCTGCCGGCGCCGCGGCGATCGTGTCTGCGATGGATTCGGCGTAGCGCACGGCCGCCGAGGTCATGATGTCCAGATTTCCCGCGTATGCCGGGAGGTAGTGGGCGGCGCCTTCGACCTCGAGGAACACCGTCACCTGATGGGTGGGCGAGGCCGCCGTGTCCGTGTCCGGGGCGAGCAGGGTGCGCACCGGCTGGTCCTGCGGGACGGGGGTGATCTGGACTTGCTGTTTGAGGCGGTAGCCGGGGACATACGTGGCCACGTCCGCGATCATCTGTTCCACTGATTCGCGAACGGCCTGGTGGGTGCCGGGGTCCGGCGCGGTGATCAGGCAGAGCACGGTATCGCGCATGATCAGCGGCGGGTCCGCTGGATTGAGGATGATGATGGCCTTGCCGCGCCGCGCGCCGCCGACCGTTTCGATCGCGTGCGCGGTGGTCTCGGTGAACTCGTCGATATTCGCGCGCGTGCCCGGCCCGGCGGACTTCGAGGCGATGGACGCGACGATCTCGGCGTAGGCAACCGGCGCGACGCGGGAGATGGCCGCGACGATCGGGATGGTGGCTTGCCCGCCGCAGGTGACCATGTTGACGTTGGGCGCGTCGCGGTGCTCGTCCAGGTTCACCGCCGGGACGACGAACGGGCCGAGCGCGGCGGGTGTCAGATCGATCATGCGTTTGCCGAGCGGTTCGAGTGCCGCGGCGTGGGCGGCGTGGGCTTTGGCGGACGTCGCGTCGAAGACCACGTCGATCTCGTCGAAGTTCGGCAGTGCCAGCAGGCCCTCGACGCCGTCGGACGTGGTGGGGACGCCGAGTCTGCGCGCGCGGGCGAGGCCGTCGGATTCCGGGTCGATGCCGACCATCGCACCCATCTCCAGGACGGTCGAGTTCCGGATCACCTTGATCATCAGATCGGTGCCGATGTTGCCCGATCCGATCACCGCGACCGTGAGCTTGGCAGGGCTGTCGTTCATGGTTTCACTCCTGAATGAAGGTCGCGGTCACCGATCCCAGACCGGTGATGTCCGCGGTGACGGTTCCAGGGGCCTCGATCGGCGCCATCGGTCCGAGCGCTCCGGAGAGCACTGTCTGCCCGGCGCGCAGTGGTCGGCCGAGCTCGCGCGTGGTCCGTGCCAGCCAGGCCAAAGCGTGCAGCGGATCGCCGAGGCAAGCCGCGCCGGTTCCCGTCGACACCTCGACACTGTCGATCGACATGCGCATCCGGGCCGACACGGGCTCGAAGGAATCGAGGGGGCGGCGTTCGGTGCCGAGGACGAACAAACCGCTCGAAGCGTTGTCGGCCACGGTGTCACCGAAGGTGATGTCCCACCCGGCGATGCGGCTGTCGACGATCTCGAGCGCGGCCACGGCGTAGTCGACCGCGCCGCGAATCTGCTCCTCGTCGAGCGGGCCCTCGGCCAGGTCCGCGCCCAGCACGAACGCGATCTCGGCTTCGACCTTCGGCTGCAACAACCGGCTCAGCGGCACGGGCGTGTCCGGCCGGAAGTGCATGTCGTCGAACAGAACTCCGAAGTCCGGTTGATCGACACCGAGCTGCCGCTGCACCGCCGGGGAGGTCAGGCCGATCTTGTGCCCGACCACCTCGGCGCCGGCCGCGATGCGCTCGGCGGTCAGCAGCTCTTGCACCGCGTACGCGGCGGCCACGTCGTCGGAACCGATCAGATCGCGTACCGGAGCGCAGGGGGTGCCGGAGCGGGCAGCCGCGCCGAGCCGGTCGGCGGCGGCGATCGTGGCGCTGTCCGCGGCCACGGAGGGTCGGTCAAGGCCTGGAGGTGTTGGCATCGGAAATCCCGGATCTCGTGCGGAGGGAAACAGTGATCTCACTGTCGCCGCAGGTGGGACGCCGCCGCCAGTGTTGCGTTCCACTGAGCCGAACGCCGTCGGGGTAGAGTGAGCGGGGCCCGGAGGAAGTGGATGGTGGCAGCTGTGTTCGCTGGTCGTGCGATAGACGGTTCGACCGTGCTGGGCAAGATCATGTCCGTGCTCGAGGCGTTCTCGATCGACGACACCGCCTTGAGCCTGGCCGAGCTGGGGCGGCGGACCGGCATTCCGAAGGGCACCTTGCACCGGGTCCTCGCCGACATGGTCGCGGTCCGACTGCTGGACCGGACCGGCGCCGGATATCGGCTCGGCGGGTATCTGTTCGAACTCGGAATGCGCGCATCGGTCGAGCGGAGTCTGCTCGAAGTGGCGATTCCGTTCCTGGAGGAACTCAACGCGCGGATCCAGGAAACCGTGCATCTGGGCGTGCTCGACGGCACCGATGTCGTGTACCTGACGAAGATCGGCGGGCGCAGGCAGGCCAGCGCCCCGTCGCGAATCGGGGGCCGCATGCCGCTGCACTGCACGGCCATCGGCAAGGTGCTGTTGGCCAACGCCGACGCGGCGCTGCGTGACGAGGTGTTGGCCGGGCCGCTGCGCCGCTACACCCCCCGGACGATGGCGCTACCGGGCACGCTGCGCACGCAGCTCGATCGGATCGCGACCGCCGGCGTGGCCTTCGAGTTCGAGGAATCCGCGCCCGGCATCGTCTGTGTGGCCGCCCCGGTTCGCGAGTCGGACGAGGTGGTCGCCGCGATCAGCGTGACGGGCCCGTCTCATCGGTTCCATCCCGAGACCCACGCGGCATCGGTGCGCGCGGCCGCCGATGGCATCGGAGCCACTCTGACCCGGCGGGCCCGGTTGTTGTCCGTGCCGCCCGCCTGAGCACACGGAAGACCCCCGTCGGCTTGCGCCGTCCAACCTCGGAAGGGGCAACTCGTTCTCGTGCGGCGCAGGCGATTTCGTGACGTTGTCGAACGGGCCGGTGGTCGAGCAGCGGGATGCCCTGGTGCGTACCGGCACGACCGCGCTGTCGGCCGATACTGTGCAGCGGATACCACCCGCGACGACAAACAAAACCGATCTTCACGTACCGACTGCCGGAACTCGCGGATGTCCGCAGTATCGAAGGAACTGCCCGCCGAGCCGATGTCGCCGATCACGGGAATCTCATGTGAGCGGTGCAGGGCGTGCGGCGTGCCGAGGTCGCCAGGCAAGGGCCGGTTCGACGACCGGACCCGCACCGAACGCCGCGCCGCCACCGTCCTCGCCGCCCGACGGTTGGTCGGTTCGGGCGCGCGCCCGGCGAAAGGCCGTCGTTGGTTCGCGGGGCTTGCCGATCCGGCCTACCAGGTGGTGGGCTGGTGGGAGCGTTGGATCACCCACGCCTCGATACCGCGCACAGTGTTCGCCCGACGAAAGGCGGTGCATCAGGTATTCGCCGGTGGACGGCCACCGGACCGAAAGCCCCGAGACGACGACGGAGAAACGCATGGACGAGATCGAATCCACACCACGGCTCACGGCGTTCCCGCGCATCGATGACTACGGGTTCATCTCCGATTGCGAGGTCACCGCCCTGATCGCCCCGAGCGGCGCCATCGAGTGGATGTGCCTGCCACGCATGGACTCTGCCAGCGTCTTCGCCGCGATACTCGATCGCTCCGCAGGCTCGTTCCGCTTCGCCCCAGCCGACTTCGTGGTGCCCACCGATCGCCGCTACATCCCGGGCACGATGGTCATGGAGACGAGCTGGCGCAGTGGCGAGGGATGGGCGACGGTGCGTGATGTGCTGCTGGTCGGGCCGTGGCGGCACCAGAAACCCGGCCGCAGCGCCCACCGCCGGACACCCACGGATTACGACGCCGAGCACATCCTGCTGCGGACGGTGCACTGCGAGACCGGGCAGATCCAGTTCGGGCTCGATTGCCAACCGGCCTTCGATTACGGCAGGCGTCGCGCACGGTGGGAGTACCTCGGCAGTTACCACCTCGCCCAGGCCTGCGCCGACGGGACCGACCTGCAACTGACGCTGAGCACCGACATGCGCCTGGGTTTGGAGGGCACGCACGCGGTCGCCCGCACCCTGCTGAAAAAGGGCGACACCCGCTTCTGCGCGCTCGCCTGGGGCAGTCGCGACGCCCCCGTCGATGTCGCGGAGGCCGAAGAGCGGCTGCTGCGGACGATTCACCACTGGCGGCACTGGCTGGCCGGCGGACGATTCCCGGACCATCCCTGGACCGCGGAACTCACCCGCAGTGCGCTCACCCTCAAGGGATTGACCTTCGCCCCCACCGGCGCAGTTGCTGCGGCCGCCACCACGTCGCTGCCGGAAACACCTGGTGGGGAACGCAATTGGGACTATCGCTATTCGTGGATCCGCGACTCCGCCTTCGCCTTGTGGGGCCTGTACACGCTGGGCTTCACCTGGGAGGCGAACGACTTCTTCTCCTACATCCTCGAGCTGACCGAAGAAGCCCGGGACATGCAGATCGTCTACGGCATCGGCGGCGAGACCGATCTGACCGAACAGACCCTCCCCCACCTGCGCGGCTATGACAACGCGGGCCCGGTGCGCATCGGCAACGAGGCATACCGGCAACGCCAGCACGACGTGTGGGGCGCGGCGCTGGACGCGGTCTATCTGTACGGCCGCCATCAAGATCAAATCGATGCGCGCGCCTGGCCGCTACTGGGCCGTGCGGTCAAGAGCGCCCTCACCTGCTGGCGCGAGCCCGATCACGGCATCTGGGAGGTTCGCGGGCAGCCCCGGCACTTCACCTCCAGCAAGGTCATGTGCTGGGTCGCCGCCGACCGCGGCGCCCGGCTGGCCCGCATCCACCAGGACTTCGCCCGCGCGCATCGGTGGCAACAGGCCGCCGACGAGATCCACGCCGACATCTGCGCACACGCGGTCGACTCCCGGCGCGTGTTCACCCAGTACTACGGAAGCACGTCGATGGACGCTTCGACGCTGCTCATCCCATTGGTCCGCTTTCTGCCGCCCGACGACGATCGGGTACGCAACACTGTGCTGGCCATCGCCGAGGAACTCACCGAAGACGGCCTCGTCTTGCGGTACCGCGTCGACGAGACCGACGACGGATGCGCCGGGGAGGAAGGCGCTTTCACGATCTGCTCGTTCTGGCTGGTCTCGGCACTGTCGGAGATCGGCGAAAAGCAGAAGGCGAAGCAGCTGTGCGAGAAACTCCTCGGCTACGCCAGTCCCCTCGGCCTCTACGCAGAGGAGATCGATCCCAGAACCGGTCGCCACTGGGGCAACTATCCGCAGGCGTTCACCCACCTCGCCCTGATCAATGCCGTCATGCACGTCATCCAAGATGAGCAAGCGCTCCTGCGGCAGGCACTCGGCGGGGAATCGATCGCACCGCGACTGGACGACACACCGCTCACCCAGGGATACATCCACCGCTGACCGGCAGCCGGATCGATGAAATCCGCTGGGCCCCATCACCTACGACCTTTCCTGCCGCCGCCCAGACGGAGAAATACCGATAGATCCCCTTCGGCCCCGCGCTCCCCGGACACCGGCATCGCGAAAGGCGCGGCGGACCCCTCTGGAATCTACGTGAATTAATGTCTCATCGCGATGAATCGTCGCAGGTCACGAGCGGTCCCGCCGGATGAAGGACGTGGGCGTCGAACGACTTCCGGCACCGGGCGAGGTCGATAATTGCGATGTCCGAAAGCTGGTCCACCCGCCGGCCGGGTGTTTCGCCCGTCGATCGCGCCCACGAACAGGATTCACCGCCGATGAGCCTCGAATTCCTCTGGTATATCCCGAATCAGGTCACGCCCGGACATCGCGGAGACACCGTCGCGGCCGACCACAACAGCCTGGACACCTTGAGCGCCCAAGCGCGGGCTCTGGAGGAGCACGGGTGGCACGGCGCATTGATCGGCACCGGGTGGGGTCGCCCCGACACGCTCACCGTCGCGACGGCTCTCGCCGCCAAGACGACGACCTTCGAGCCGCTCGTCGCGATCAGGCCGGGATACTGGCGCCCGGCCAACTTCGCATCGGCCGCGGCGACCCTCGACCAGCTTTCCGGCGGCCGGGTGCGCGTGAACATCGTTTCGGGAAAGGACGATCTCGCGGCCTACGGCGAGACCGAGAGCGATCAGGCCGAGCGTTACGCTCGCACCAAAGAGTTCCTCCACCTCGTGCGCAGGCTGTGGACCGAGGAGAAGGTCACTTATCAGGGCAAGTACTACCAGGTCAGCGATTCCACTGCGGTGCCGAGGATCGTCCCGCGCGGCGAGCGTCGCCACCCGAAGCTCTACTTCGGTGGTGCGTCGGAGGCCGCGGAGCGGGTAGCTGCGACCGAGGCCGATGTCCAGCTCTTCTGGGGCGAGCCGCTGTCGGGTGTCCGGGAACGGATCGAGCGCCTGCGATCGCTGAGCGAGGAACTCGGCCGCGAGCACGCGCCGCTGGAGTTCGGCCTGCGGGTCACCACTTTCGTCCGTGACACCACCGAGCAGGCGTGGGCGGAGGCGGAGGCAAAGGTCGCGCATATGGCGAAGGATCACAACGCGCCTGTGCCGAACCCGCATCGCCGAACGGCCGTGGGACAACAGCGACTGCTGGACCTGGCCGCGGAGGGTGAAGTGCTCGACGACAACCTCTACACCACACCCGGGAAATTCGGCGGTGGCGGCGCCGGGACCACCTGGCTCGTCGGCTCCCCCGAAGACGTCGCCAAGTCGCTGCGCAGGTATCAGGATCTCGGCATCACACATTTCGTCCTGTCCGACACCCCGTATCTGCGCGAAATCGAACGCCAAGGCAACCAACTGCTTCCGTTGCTGCGAGAGTGAGACGGGCAGCGCCCGCGCTGCCCCTCCCCGATCCTGTCCGACCGCGTCAGAGCTTCAGCCGGTCCCGTGCACGCCGTGCTCATCGATGAGGGCGATTTCCTCGTCGGTGAGTTCCTGGAAGTCCAGAGCGGCGATGTTGTGATCCCGCTACACGGTGGAACTCGCGCCGATCAACGCCGAGGTGACCTCGGGGCGCCGCAGCGTCCACTGCGCGAGTGACTGGGCGATCATGTCGAGCGCGGCGGTGCGCTGCCGGTAGGTTTCGCCGATGACGTCCGGCGACAGGAAGCTACTGTTCTGTGCTCGCGCCCCGTCGGGGGTCGTCTCCAGATATTTGTCGGTCAACAGGACCTGGGCCAGAGGCGAGTAGACGATCAAGCCGAAGCCGTCCCAGCGGGCGGTGTCCAGCACGCCGTTGCGCTCGGGGCCGCGATCGTAGATCGAGCAGCGGGCCTGGTGGCTCAACAGCGGGACGCCGCCGCCCGGAGCAGGTCGGCGGCCTCGTGAGTGCGGTCGGGCGCGTAGTCGGACAGGCCGATGTACAGCGCCCTGTCTTGTTGCACCGCGCTGACCAGCGCGCCGACCGACTCCTCCAACGGCGTGCTCGGCTCCGGCGCTCCTGCCGCTTCGGCTTCGGCTCTCCACGCCAGAAACCGCCGGGCTCGCGGGCCCGCCGGCCGATTCCGGTGAGGCACGGCCACCCAGGGTATTTCCCATCGATCGAGCTGATCCGAATCGTTGACACCCGCGCGCGATGACGGGAGTGCTGGTGCACGCACCGCTGGGCACCGGCCGTGGCCACGTGTTATCCGAATTCGCTGCGTCCCGCTCGGCGCCCGGCCCGCTGCATCCCCGAGGCCGGTGATTCCCGCCCGGGCCGTCGTCGGGCGCTCGCGCGCCGGTTCGCGCGTTGCACCGCACGACATTCGCGCATGGAGAGAAACGGGAGACGATGGCACCGAACCCACTGCATATCGGCGTCGCACTCGACGGGGCGGGCTGGCATCCAGCCGCGTGGCGGGAGCCGAACTCCCGTCCCGCCGAACTGTTCGACCCCGGCTACTGGACCGACCTGATCCGGACCGCGGAGCGGGCGCTACTCGATTTCGTGAGCATCGAGGACAGTCTGCGGATCCCGGGTAGGCGGCACGCACCGTCCGACGACGCCGTCGATCAGGTCAGGGCCGGCATCGACGCACATCTGATCGCCGCACGCACCGCCCCGGTCACCCGGCGGATCGGTCTCATTCCCACCGTGACGACCACGCACACCGAACCCTTCCACGTCTCCAAGGCGATCGCCACGCTCGACTACACGTCGCGTGGCCGGGCGGGTTGGCAGGCGCGGGTGTCCGGTACCGCCGAGGAGGCCGCCCACTTCGGGCGCCGCGCGGTGCACGACCTCACTCCCACCGAACTCGCCGAAGCTATCGCGTCCGGCGTCTTGCCCGACCGTGCGCGTGATCTTCTCGACGAGGCCGCCGACGCCGTCGAGGTGGTGCGACGGCTGTGGGACAGCTGGGAGGACGACGCCGAGATCCGCGATGTGGCCACCCGCAGGTTCATCGATCGCGACAAACTGCACTACATCGACTTCGAGGGTCGCTTCTTCAGCGTCCGCGGCCCATCGATCACGCCGCGTCCGCCGCAAGGACAGCCGGTGGTGGCGGCTCTCGCGCACGGCCCGCTGGTCTACGAATTCGCCGCCCGCAGTGCCGACCTGGTCTTCGTCACGCCCAGCCGCGACGAAGGCCCGGGCCCGATCCTGGAACACGTCGCCGCCGCCGCGGCACGAGTAGGGCGCACCGGTGAGCCGCTGCGGGTCTATGCCGACATCGCCGTTTTCCTCGATACCGACGAGGAGCCCGGTCCGCAGCGCCTGGCGCGCCTGAGCGAACTCGCGCGTGCCGAATTCGATTCCGACGCGGCTGTTTTCGCGGGAAGCGCCGACGAGCTCGCCGATCTGCTCACCGACTGGAGCGAGCAGGGGGTCGACGGGTTCCGGCTACGGCCCGGCGTCGCGGTCGACGATCTGGCGGCAGTGGCCGACCGGCTCGTTCCCGCGCTGCAACGCCGCGGCGTGTTCCGCACCGGCTACCCGGACGGCTCGCTGCGCGCGCTGCTCGGTCTACCCACCGATGTCCCCAACCGTTACGCGACTGCCTGAGCGAGGTCACCGTGAGCACTCATCGTAAGCAGATCATCCTGGGCGCCTACCTCGGCGGCGTCAACCATCACACCGCGTGGTGGCATCCGGAGGCGGGAAGCCAGATCGATTTCAGCAGTTTCGAACACACCGCCCGCACCGCCGAACGCGGCAAGTTCGACTTCTTCTTCCTCGCCGAAGGGCTCATCCTGCGCGAACGCGCGGGCCGGATCTTCGATCAGGACATCATCGGCCGCCCCGACACCTTGACGGTGCTGGCTTCGATCGCCGCGGTCACCGAGCATCTCGGGCTCGCGGGCACGATCAATGCCACCTTCAACGAGCCCTATGAACTGGCCCGGCAGTTCGCCAGCCTGGACCACCTCTCCGGCGGACGCGCTGCCTGGAATGTCGTGACCTCGTTCGACGCGTTCACCGGACAGAATTTCCGGCGCGGCGGATTCCTCGATCCCGCCGACCGCTACGTGCGCGCCGAGGAGACCTTGAACGCCGTTCGCGCGCTGTGGGATTCCTGGGACGCCGCCGACATCGTCGCCGACAAAGACGCCGGACGCTTCCTCGCCAGGCCGGATGCCGGGGCATTCGCCTTCCACGGCAGCCAGTTCGACATCTCCGGTCGTTTCACCGTGCCGCGCAGCCCGCAGGGCAGGCCCGTGATCCTGCAGGCCGGCGTGTCACCGCAAGGGCGCGCCTTCGCCGCCGCCAATGCCGATGCCATCTTCTCTCCGTACGGCAAGTTGCCGGAGGCCGCGGACTTCTACCGCGACATCAAGTCGCGCGCGGTAGCGGCGGGACGGGCGGCCGACGACATCAAGATCCTGCCGTCGGCGAGTTTCGTTCTCGGGGACACCGAGGCCGAAGCGATCGAGAAGTACCATGCCGTCCGCAACGAGCAGGTCACCGGACAGACCGCACTGATTCTGCTGGAACAGATCTGGAACCGCGACCTGTCCGGCTACGATCCGGAAGGGCCGGTGCCCGACATCGACCCGGACCCCGACGCCGCGCCGATCATCCAGGGCCGAGCCTTCGTCCACCAGGACCGCTTCGCCACCGCGCAACGTCTGCGCCAGGTCGCGGAGACGAAGAAGCTCTCGCTGCGCGAGGTGGTGATCGACCAGTTCGAGCGCGGCCCCCTGGTCGGAACCCCGGCGCAGGTCGCGGAGCAGATCGACGCTTTCGTGCAGAACGACGGCTCCGACGGTTTCATCCTCGGTTCACACCTGGTGCCATGGGGTCTGGACGAATTCGTCGACAAGGTGGTTCCCCTGTTGCAGGATCGCGGTGCGCTGCGCACCGAGTACACCGGCACCACCCTGCGCGACAATCTCGGCCTGCCGAACGTGCGCTCGGCGAAGACGGTTCCGACCGCCTGAGTCCACCGCCGTAGCTTCCACGTCGTATCGGCCGACCACAGCGCTGACCGCACCCGCCTTGCTCGGCATCGGACGCCGCCGATGCCGAGCAAGGCGGTGCGGAGTGATCGTTCCGGCGACCGCCGGGCCGAGTTCCGCGATGGATTCCCACGCCCGGCGCCGACATTCCTGCCCCGGAGGTGGATTCGTGGTCCGGGGCGCAGTAGGTGAACGTCAGTATCCTGATGTCGTGATTACGCTCAGAAAAGAAGACGGTGCCGCGGACCTCGCGGGTATCACGAAATTGAGTGTGGGAGTGAGCTGGGATCCGTCGTCCGGAACCAGCGGCGGCGCACTCGGCTGGGCACGCCGCAAACGCGGTGTGGACCTCGATCTGATCGCTGTCCTCATGCAGGGCAACGACCCGGTGCGCTTCGCGGGACTCGATTCGCTGGACCCGTTGGGCAACGGCGCGGTCGCGCACTCCGGCGACGAGCAGACCGGCGCCGCTTCCGGCGACGACGAGACCATCCACGTCACCTTCGCCGACGTCCCCGCCGCGATCGACGCCATCATCTTCGTCGCGGCCGCGTTCAAAAAGGGCAGCTCCTTCGACAAGGCGAACAACATCTCCTTCAAGATCTACGACGCCACCGGCGGCAACAGCCAGCAAGTCGCCGACATCTGGCCTTCGCTGCTCGGCACCGACAACGCCAACGCGGTCGCTCGCGCCTTCCGGAACGGCGCTCAGTGGCAGCTGGAAGTTCTCAATCGCCAAGGCAAGATCAAGCAGGGCGACATGCAGGCACTGTTGCGCTTCGCCATGCAGTAGCCCTGCGCGTGCCACGCGACGAGGCAGGTGTGGCCGAACCGCACAGAATGGCTACATCTGTCCACGTCATCGAATCGCGGTGATGAGCGGATTTCCCGCAATCCGCGGACAGCGCCCAGTTACTCTGGGCCGATGCGATCCCGGTTCCGTCGGTACGTCCTGGCCGCGCTCGCCGTCGCGGCATCAACGTTGCTGCTCGCCACGCACTCCGCGGCGACCCCGCCGATACAGCCGGTCGCTGGCCTACCAGCGCTGGGCGGGGACTTCCTCTGGGGCGTATCGACCTCCGGATTCCAGTCGGAAGGCCATGCGCCGGACAGCAATTGGACGCGATACGTCGGCGCCACCCCCGGGTACGACCGCCTCGGCGATTCCGTCGACTTCTACGACCGCTATGCCTCCGACATCCAGCTCGCGGCGGACCTCGGGGTGCGCGTGTTCCGGATCGGAATCGAGTGGGCCCGAGTGCAGCCCGCGCCGGGAGTGTGGGACGAGGGCGCGTTTCGTTTCTACGACGCGGTCATCTCGAGCATCGAGCGAGCAGGCATGCGACCGATGATCACGCTCGACCACTGGGTGTACCCCGGCTGGGCCGCCGACCGAGGGGGTTGGCGAAATCCGCGTATGGTCGACGACTGGCTGGCCAACATGCGCACCGTCGTCGACCGCTACGCATCACGGAATCCGCTGTGGGTCACCGTCAACGAGCCCGTCGCCTATATCGTGCACGAGGCCGGTCGGGGCGCCGCGGATGCCGGAGAAATGCTCGAGCGGATCGCGCAGGCGCACAATGCCAGCTACGACTACATCCACCAGAAACAGCCGGGTGCGCAGGTGACCAGCAATGTGGGTTATGTCGCCGGTTCGGAGGCGCAGGTCAACGGCCAGCTGGTGGACCGCATCGCCGATCGGCTCGACTACGTGGGTGTCGACTACTACTTCGCCTTCGACCCGGCGCAGTCGCTGGCCGAGTCCATCCTGCGGGCCGGCGGTTCGTCGATGCCCGCGCTGCCCGGACCGCACATCTGGGATCTGCCGGTGCGCACCGAAGGCATCTACTACGCGCTGCAGTTCTACTCGCGCCGGTTGCCGGGCAAGCCGCTGTACGTCGTCGAGAACGGGATGCCGACCGAAGACGGCCGTCCGCGCGCCGACGGCTACGTCCGTGGCGATCATCTTCGCGACACCGTCTATTGGATCCAGCGCGCCAAGGCCGACGGCATGAACATCATGGGTTACAACTACTGGAGCCTGACCGACAACTACGAATGGGGAAGTTATACACCCCGATTCGGCCTCTACACCGTGGACGTGCGCACCGACCCGTCCCTCACCCGCCGCCCCACCGACGCCGTCGGCGCCTACACCCAGATCATCGCCGCGGGCGGAGTGCCCGACGGTTACCGTCCCACCCGCGGCCCGGCCATCTGCGTGTTCGTCGATCCTCCGGCCAGCTGTCTATCTCCGGTGGCGGGGCAGTAGGCGGGTACCCGCACCCCCTGGTCACCGCGCCCGTCGAACGCTGTGACGGATCCGTCACGGCGTACGCCATTTCTCGTCGGTCAACAGGCTACTGGCCTGCGGTCCCATCAGGAGCATGCCACCGTCCACCACATAGGACGCGCCGGTGACATAGCCGGCCTGTGGTGCGGCGAGAAACGCCACCACGGCGGCGACCTCGTCGGCGTGCCCGGTTCGCCCGAGCGGCACGCCGGGACGGGACTGCTCACGTGGATCGACGTCTTCCTGGCCGGTCATCGGTGTCGAAATCTCACCGGGCGCGACCGAGTTGACGGTGATGTCGTGTTCGGCCAGTTCCAGCGCCAGTACTTTCGTCAGCGCGCCGAGCCCCGCTTTCGCCGCGCAGTACGGTGCGGCGCCCACCCGGGGAACGTGTTCGTGCACGCTGGTGATGTTGATGATCCGGCCACCGTTACCCGCGGTGATCATGTGCCCGGCAGCGCGCTGCGAGCAGAGGAACGCGCCGTCCAGGTCGACCGACAGCACGTGCCGCCAGGTGTCGAAGTCCATGTCCATCGCCTTCTGAGCCGACCCGGTACCGGCGCAGTTCACCAGCACATCGAGGCCACCGAGTTCGTCGGCGAGGGCATCGATGACCGACACGGCGTCCGCCGGGTTCGCCAGGTCGAGACGCCGCACCGCGGCGGTCCTCCCCTGTTCGCGCACCTGCGCCGCGGTGTCCTGCGCACCGCGCTGGTCACTGTGGTAAGTCAGCCCGACATCGGCCCCGCCCGCGGCGAGCGCGACGGCGATCGAGGCGCCGATTCCGGAGTCTCCCCCGGTCACCACGGCTCGCCGTGGAGTGCCTGCTCGTTCTTGCGGAAGTGGAGCGGTAGTAGCCATATTCCGCGACTACCCGGGCGGGCACAGACGACACCCGCACCCGCCGTCACGGCTCGTGTCGCTGCGAACCACCGGCAACTCGAACCCGTATCGTCGCCAGCGAACAAGCAACGCATCTCTTGCTCGTCGTGCGCTGGGTTAGGCCGTGAAAGCCATCTCGAACAGCCGACCATACTGGTAAGGAGAGCGATGTTCACCCATAACAAGGATCTCCAGTTCGAAGTCCGCGTGGACCGTCCCGATCCACGGTTCGCGACCCTGCTGCAAGAACAGTTCGGCGGCGCCAACGGCGAATTGAAGGCCGCCATGCAATATTTCAATCAGGCGTTCACGCTGCGGGGCAAGCATCCGAAGATCTACGACCTGTTCATGGATATCGCCACCGAGGAACTCAGCCATCTCGAGATCGTCGGCGCGATGATCACCATGTTGCTGGACGGGCTCAACGACGATCTGAAGCAGGCCAACGAGCGGTGCGACTGGATGCCGATGGTGGCGACACCCGGCGGACGTGATCAGGTGATCCACCAGGTCGCGGTGAACCCGCTGTACTTCGCGCTCAGCGCCGGCGGCCCCGTTGTGAAGGACGCCGCTGGCGTGCCGTGGTCGGGCTCGTACGTCGAGGCCAATGGTGAGCCCTCAGTCGATCTGCGCAGCAACCTCGCGGCGGAGTCGCGCGCCAAGATCGTCTACGAATATCTCAAGCAGTTCACCGACGATCCCGGTGTGCAGGACACACTGTCGTTCTTGATGACCCGCGAGATCGCGCACTTCCAGCAGTTCACGGCGGCGCTGAACGAATTGCCGGTCAACTTCCCGCCCGGAGCACTGCCCGGCGACGATCGGTTCCAGAACGTGGCGTTCAACATGTCCAACGGCGCCGCGAGCGCCCGCGGCCCTTGGAACGAAGGGCAGGGACCGTGGCCCTCGGGCACGGAATGGCGCTACATCGACAATCCGGTCACCGAATGGCTCGATTCCGACGACCGCGTGAACCACGGCGCGGAGAGCAACCCCCAAGGCGAGCCTGCGGTCCACGGTACCAAGCCGTTCACCCACGAGTCGCACATACCGGACTGATTTCTCCCGCGCCTGCGGCCGGGACGGAGAACAGCCGGTTCAGGCGTCGAGCGACGCGCGGCCACCTCGGGCCGCGCGTCGCTGCGCGTCGTGCCGTCCTGATCACCGCCGCAGCTTGCGGCCCAAGTCGTCTCGCACCGGAACGACCGGAGCTGTTCACCTCTTCCATCGCCGCCACGACGCCGGGCGCCCGCCAAGCGGCGCACCACGCGTCGACACCCGTCATCCAATCGTTCGCCGAAGCACTGCGTGAAGAACCGCGCGATACCGACATCACCGTGACCGCCTGCCCGGTTGAACCCGGTAGGAGCGCATCGGCGTGGAGCATTCGGCCGACTGATCCGCTGCCGACCACGGCGTGGCCGGGGAGATCGCCGGGCCAGGCGTTCCGGTCAGCCGAGCGGCAGCTCCAGCCACGACGGGACGCCACGCGGCGCACTGATGGTGATCGTGGAACCGGCCTTGTCGGCGCTGGAATACCGCGGATCCATGCCGTCGAACACCAGCATCAACCGATTGCCGTCCGGCAGATCGTAGGCGGCCGCTTGCAGCTCCCACGAAATGGTCGCGGGCAGGCCCGACTCGATGGTTTTCGGTTCGTGCGTGATGATTCTCGCCGAGCCGTTTTCGTCGACGTCGAGCAGATAGGCGATCACGGTCGCGGACTCGTCGCTGCTGTCGACGGTCACGTGCACCCGGGGTATGCCGCGGATCTGCCGGGCGACGCCGCCGCGAGCAGCGAGCAGCGGCCCCGTCGACCAGACCAGAGCACGGCCGCGGTCGATCTCGCCGGCCCGGTAGATCGTGGGATTGCCGGACCATTCCCCCTGGCCCGTCGTCATGAGTGTGTCCATGGCGACGACCTCGGGCTCATCGCCCACCGTGAAGCTGCGTTGCCAACCGGCCGTGCGATCGGGGGTCAGCGCACCATCGCCGCCCTCGCGCTCATCGGTCAAGGTCAGTACTTCGGTGTCGGTGGTGACGTCCGCCCACGACGTCTTCTCCTCGCGCCGAGCCGGTTCGACGATCACGTTCCGACGGTTGCCGGATCCCGGCGTGGTGACGTAGGTGAACATGACCTGGTTGCTGATCTCCGGCCACGCGTCGACGCCGTTGTCCTCGTCTTTCAGGTAGTGATCGAGCCAGGCGTACGCCTCGCGCAGTGGCTTGTTCGGTCCGGCACCGGGCATGGGCGGAGCGATCAGGCCGGGACCTTCCGGCGCCGCGTGATCGCCGATCCACATGTTCAGCCGTTTGGGGCGCGGAAGCTTTTCGAAGGTCTCCAGCACCTGGTTCACCGGAAAAAGGCCGTCGTGCCAGGTGTTGGAGAAGAAGGTGGGAATATCGCGGCCGACATAGTGTTCGGGCGCGCGTTCGGTGCCCCACTCCACGACCGGGTCCATGTCCGCGCCCTCGGCGAACTTCGCCAAGATCTCCAGCGCCCCGTCGTCGAACCTGTCCGCGCCACCGGTCAGGGCGACCAGTGCCTCGACGGCCTTCAGATGACGGGTGCCGTTGTGGTACCAGCTGGTGGCGAGGTTGCCCCAGGTGCTCAGGGCGACGACGACGTCGACCCGCTCGTCGTGCGCGGCCACCAGCTGGCTGATTCCGGAGCCATACGACTCACCCATGAAGGCGATGCCGCTGGGATCGAGCGCGTCTATCGCGAAGTCGAGCACCTTCTCGCCGTCGGCGCGGTCCCATGGACCGGCGACATCGACCGTGCCTTCGGACGTACCGAACCACGGCGATTCCGTTCCCGGTGCGGCCGACCAGCCGATTCCGCGTGGCGAGTAGGCCAGCACGTGGTAGCCCTTCCACGCGAGCGTGAGATACGCGTACTCGAACAAGGGCCACCCCACGGGTGTCCACCCGGCGGGGAAGACCACCAGCGGACACGGACGGGAGGTGGTCTGCCGCAGCAGGTGCGCCGACAGACCGACCCCGCCCGCCCCTTCGATGCGCGGAAACGTCGGCACGGCGACGTTCAGCGCCCGGCTCACCAGCTCGGCGACGTCATCGGGCACCAGCCCCTTACCGCCGCGCTGCCGCACGGCGCTCACCAGGTTCGACGCGAACCGCACCGCTTCCACGCGCACCTGCCCCTGCGCGTCCCAGGGGCCCTCGACTGCGATCCGCGCCAGCTGTTCGGACGTGGTCCCGACGATCGGATCTCCGTGCGACATCGGCGTCAGCGATCCTTCCGGTGAGTTGTTGCGGAACTGCGGACCGCAGCAGCGTGACACGACATGCAATCCGATGTCCTTCGATCCGACGATGCGTTTCCTGTTCGCAATAGGCCGTTGAACAGCACAAACCCTGCAATATTCGACTACCCGCCGAGGACATTCGAAGGTTCGCGCGTACTCGCGAGCCGGGTGGACGTGCATCGTCTGCGAAGTGACCGGCGATGCCGAGGCGGCAACCGGCCGCCGGATGCCCCGCCTGATTCGCGACCGGAATGGTCGGGGTGAAAGGACCGGGCCGTGCGGCCGGTTGCCGGAGCTGGCCGATGCTTCGGATTCGGGGCGAAGGTCTTGTGGCCATGCGCGAGCCGAGGACGGACTACAGTCCGACCGCACCCATTAGGGTGGCAATGTTCGGAGATGTCCGTAGGCGGCCGGGAGGAAAGTCGTGGAACTGAAGACGGTGCTGGGGCGCGGCGCGCGAGCGGTGAACGCCGGGGTGGTCGCCCTCCTCAGCGCGCCGGTGCTCGGGCGTCTGCTGGGCAGAGGATTCGTGGTGATCACCTATGTGGGGCGCCGGTCCGGGCGGACGTTCAGCACACCGGTCAACTACTGGCGAAAAGGAGACGAACTGGTCATCGGCGTCGCCTTGCCGGATCGGAAGAGTTGGTGGCGCAACTTCCTCGGTGCGGGCGGCCCGATCACACTGCACTTGAACGGTGCCGACCGGCGCGGGCATGCGGTAGCGCGACGCGACGAACGCGGCCGCGTCTTCGTCGGAGTTCGGCTCGACGACGCAAGCTGATCCGATGCGATCGCTGCCGCGGACAGTGCAGAGCGTTGCTCCTCCCACGGCGCAAGCCGCCGCGAATTCCACGGCATGGCGGGACGGCGGAGCAGTCGGCGACAGCGGAGCTGCCGTCGGCGCGGTCGGCCGAACCGGGGTCTGACACCCGGCTCGCTCGGGATTTTCCCAGCCGGTGCCCGGGTTGTACCAGGAGCCGATATGAGGAGGTCATGTGGCACGGGAGTACAACCGGAATCCCGCGGCGGTCGCCGCGCTGTCGCCTGAGCAGTATCACGTCACTCAGGAGAACGGCACCGAGCGGGCGTTCACGGGCGAGTACTGGGACAATCACGAGCCGGGCATCTATGTGGATGTGGTGTCCGGTGAGCCGTTGTTCGCCTCGGTCGACAAGTTCGACAGTGGAACGGGATGGCCGAGTTTCACCAAGCCGATCGAAGCCGGGAACGTGGTGCAGAAGCGGGACTTCAGTCATCTGATGGTCCGCACCGAGGTGCGTTCGGCGCACGGCGACAGCCACCTCGGGCATGTGTTCACCGACGGTCCCCGTGCGGCGGGCGGCTTGCGGTATTGCATCAATTCGACTGCGCTGCGGTTCATTCACCTCGACGACCTCGAGGCGGAAGGCTACGGGCAGTACAGGACTCTCTTCGCAAAGGAGGAGGCGTGACCGACACGCGCACGGCGATTCTGGCCGGTGGCTGCTTCTGGGGCATGCAGGACTTGATCCGCAAGCAGCCGGGGGTGGTGTCGACCCGCGTCGGCTACACCGGTGGACGCAACGACCATCCCACCTACCGCAACCACCCCGGCCACGCGGAGGCGATCGAGATCGTCTACGACCCGGCCCGGACGTCCTACCGGGAACTGCTGGAGTTCTTCTTCCAGATCCACGATCCGACGACCAAGGACCGCCAAGGCAACGACATCGGAACCAGCTACCGCTCGGCGATCTTCTACCTCGACGACGACCAGAAACGTATCGCCCTGGACACCATCGCCGATGTCGACGCCTCCGGTCTCTGGCCCGGAAAGGTGGTCACCGAAGTGACCCCGGCGAGCGAGTTCTGGGAAGCCGAACCGGAGCATCAGGACTATCTGCTGCGTTACCCGGACGGTTACACCTGCCACTTCCCTCGGCCGGGGTGGAAGCTGCCGAAACGGCAGACCACCGCCCAGTAGAAGCAGGTGAGCTCGGCGGGGCCGCGCCCGGGCCCGCCGAGCCGTCGGAGCGCGCCGCGGACGACTGCGTCACCGCACCCAAGTGGCGCAGTCGTCGTAGTTTCGCCTGGGCTAGACCATGGCGGTGCTGCTGTTCGCGGGCGGCTTCCTGACCATCGGCGGCGAATGGTTTCGCATGTGGGCCAACGACGCCCGCAGCGTAGCTTCGTCACCGAAAGCGACTCGGCCGCAGCGGAATCGGATTAGGCGCGAGCGTCAGCGGCCGTTGCGCTCGAGTTCGCTCAGCTGCTTCTGCAGACGTTCCAGCGCTGCCCGGATCTCATCGATCTGCGCGTTGAGTTCGGCGATCTTCGCTTGATCCACCGGCGGCGCCTGCGCCTGTGGTTGCGCGGCCTGCGGCGCGGCGGGCATCTGCCCAGGCGGCAGTGGAGCACCGGGACCACCTCCGGGAGGCGTGGCGAGTCTGCCGGTGGCCGGACCGAACACCTGCTCCAGTGCCTCGGCGAGGGTCGGGGCGTAGCCGACGAGGACACCGCCGGTGCCGGGATCCCGGTAACTCACCAGCACCCGCGCCAGCTGCGGGAACGTCGACGCGTTCGGCGCGGTCGAGATCCGTTCGGTGAACAGGGGCTCGGCGTAGAGCACGCCGCCGTCGGCGATAGGCAGGGTGAGCAGATTCCCGTACTGGATTCGGTTCGAGCGCTCGAGCAGGGTGCGCTCGGACGCCACTCTGGTGTCGGAGATCATGGAATTCTGGATCTGTTGCGGCCCCTGGGTGAGAGTGTCGGTGGGCAACTGCGCGACGGTGATTTTGCCGTAGCCCTCCGGGTCGGAGCGGGCGGACACGTAGGCGGAGAGGAATTCCCGGTTGTAGCCGACCATCGCGCTGGCCAGTCGGAACGATGGTTCGGCACTGTTCTGGTCGCCGACCAGGACATAGAACGGGGGCTGATGCGGATTGGACTCCACGGTGGGATCACTGGGCACCGACCAGAACGCGTTGGTGGTGAAGAATTCGCGCGGCTCGTCGACGTGGTATTTGGCGAGCATCTCGCGCTGGATCGCGAACAGGTCCTCGGGATACCGGAAGTGGGCCCGCAGCTCCGGAGTGATCGACTCCTCGGGTCGGACCGTGCCGGGGAAGACCTTCATCCAGGCCGCGAGGACCGGATCCTGCCGGTCGACCTGGTAGAGGGTGACGGTGCCGTCGTACGCGTCGACGGTCGCCTTGATGGAATTGCGCACGTAGGAGATCTCGCGGGGCGACTCCCGCCGGGTGTCGTCGCCCGGCTGGAGAGCTTCGAGCGAGCTGCGCTCGGCGTAGGGGTAGCCGTCGATCGACGTGTACGCGTCGACGATCCAGACGATGCGGCCGTTCACCACCGCGGGGTAGGGGTCGTTGTCGGTGGTCAACCACGGTGCGACGAGTTCGACGCGATGGCGAGGATCACGGTTGAAGATGATCTTCGAATCGGGACCGATCGCCTTCGAGAAGATGATATTGCGTTCGGTGTAGGTCACCGCGAAGGCCAGGCGGTTGAGCCAGTTGCCGATCGGGACACCGCCAGCGCCGGTGTAGGTGTACTTGGTGGCATCGGTGTCGTATTCGCGCGGCTCGGTGCCGCCGCCCACGATGGCGTAGTCCGGGCTGGCATGGGCGATCACTTCGCCGAAGTAGACGCGCGGCTGATCCACTCGGATCACCTGGTGTCCGGAGGCCTGGGAAGCGATGTCGCCGACCGCGTAGATCGGGTATCCGCTGTTGCTGCTCGCGGCATCGCCCGCGGCCTCTCGGACCGCCGCGTTCACCCGGTTGGCCGGTGCGGCCACGAACCCGTTGCCGTGCGTGTAGACGGTGTGCCGGTTGACCCAGTGGCGCTGGTTGCCGCTCAGCGCGCTCGGGGTGAGCTCACGCGCCGCCACCACGTAATCGCGCAGTTGCCCACCGACGCGATACCGATCCAGATCCAGATGCGGTGGGAAACTGTAGAAGTTCTTCAGCTGTTGCTGCTGGGTGAACGTCCGGGAGAGCACATTCGGATCCAGCAGCCGGACGTCGGCGATCGTGGTGATGTCCGCGGGGACCTCGGGCGGCGGCTTGGTGCCGACACCGGAATAGGGCTGGAACTCGACCCGATCGTTGCCGATCCCGTATGCCTGCCGGGTGGCGGCGATGTTGCGTTGAATGTAGGCCCGTTCCATATCGGCGGCGTTCGGACGGACGGAGAACTGCTCGACGGCCAACGGCCAGACGGCTCCGACCAGGATCGACGACAGCAACAGAAGCACCGCGGCCATCGCCGGGATCCGCAGGTCCCGCACGACGACGGCGGCGAACACCGCCACGGCGCAGATCACGGCGATCGCGAAGAGGATGAGGCGGGCGGGTAGTACCGCGTTGATGTCGGTGTAGCCGGGGCCTGCGAAAGTGGGTTCCTTGCTGCGGCTGGAAAGCAGCGAATACCGATCGAGCCAATAGGCGGCAGCTTTCAGCAGGACGAACGCGCCGGCCAGTATCGCGAGCTGGACCCGGGCCGGGTGCGTCAGGCCGCCCACCTTTCTGGACAGCCGCAGCCCGCCGAGCAGGTAGTGCGTGGCGAGGCTCGCGATGAAGGCGAGGACCACGGCGATGAACAGCCAGTTGACGACGAATCGGTAGAAGGGCAGGTCGAAGACGAAGAAACCGACGTCGTGCCCGAATTGCGGGTCGGACACGCCGAAGGACCCGCCGTGGAGGAACAGTTGGACCGTCATCCAGTGGGACTGGGCGGCAAGGCCGCAGACCAGGCCCAGCGTGGTGGCGACGCCCAGACCGAACCGCGCCGGATGCCGGAGCACCGTTGCCCGGTACGGCCGAAGACTGTCTTCCTCCTCGGATTCGGGGAAGAAGAGCGGGCGGAATCTGAACGCGAGCCACATCGCCGCGACAAGAACGCCACCGACGATCAGCGCGACCGCGAGGAACAGCGACAGCCGGGTGAGCAGCACGGTCAGCCAGACTCCGCGGAAACCGACTTCACCGAACCACAGCCAGCTGACATAGCCGCTGACCAGCCGAGGCACGATCAGCAACGAGACGACGAACACCGTGGCGGCGATCACCAGCACCCGGGTGCTGCGATGCAACCGCCGCAAGCCGGGGCCGTCGCGTGCGCTCATCTTGCACTCCCGTGGCTGCCGCCCGGCGCAACGATGGACCGCCGAAGCCGACTGCCAAGCTCGATACTACCGGGGCTGGTCGATGCGTCGAGGCCGACGGACCAGGGCGGGGAGACAGGTGAGGCCGGCGCGGAGGCGAGACTCGCCGGGTTCGGTGTCGACCCGGAGAAGCTGAACGCGCTGCTGTCGCCCGGCAACGACTGATCCGACCGCCGGAACACGGCTCATCCGGCATACGAACTGATCGACCGGGCCAGACCCGGGCGTCGTCGCGGCACAGCTGATACCGGCGTCGAGCACTGCACTCGCGTGGCCGGCCTCGAGATCGCGACCACGCCGCCATCATCGCGGCGGCAGGACGCATCGTGGGTACCCGCCTTATCCTCACCGAGTGGTCGCCGCCGAGCCCGGCATCCGCACGACGCGGGACTTTCCGCCGATCACGGTAGGGGAAGATTCACACCGCGCGGGAGCGCACGCCGACCACCGCTGTGCGCCTCGTCAACTCACAGCGGGCACGCTGACGACCGATACGTCCCCGGCCGGAGCCGTCGCCCGATGCAGGCCGCGGCGGTCGTAGGCGTAGGTCGCGGTCGCTCCGAGCGCCAGGCCGATGCCGAGGCCGAGCATCGTCATCCACAAGCCATGTCCGAAACCGGCTTCGGCGCGGGCGTCGAAGAACAGGATCGCGCGTACGGCCAAGTAGATCTGATGCATCGGCTCGAACGCGGCCAGCTCGCCGATATAGGCGGGCGTCGCTTCCAACGGCACTGTGGCGGCCGACGACGGCAGACCAAGGACGACGAACAGGATCAGGTTGACCAGCAGTCCGGCCGTGCCGAAGGTAGCCAGGACGGACAGGGCGGTGATGCCGACGGCGACGATGGCGAGCGTGCCGTACAGCCACAACAGCAGCGGGCTACCCAGCGGAACACTTAATGCCGTGGCTACGCCGAGGAATATGCCGGACAGGATCGGCGCGGCGGTGACGATGACCGCCCACTTCACCAGCAAGGTGCGCAACCGGGAGATTCCGGTCGCCGGCGAGTGGATGAACCACGGGCCGTACTCGGTGGGCGTGAAACCGAGCGCCGAGTCGACGAGCGTGTGAATGATCATCGCGCCGGTGAAGCCCGCCAGCAACAGGATCAAGGTGTAGAAGAAGGCGACGAGTCCTTGTCCGGCGCCGTCGTCCATGGGGCGATATGGTGCGGTGACGATCTGCACCGGGTCGGCGAGCATCAGGCGGGAGGCGCCACTGAGCTCGACCGGTGCACCCGGGCCTGCGGCCAAGGCGGAGTTCACCTGGTCGGTCAGGTTCTTGCCGACGATCTCGTCCACCTGATTCAGCGCGCGATCGGCGATGCGCTGCATGATGCCCGTGGTGTACGGGCCGATCCGCGGATTGGTGTTGATCGTGATCACCGGGCGCTCGATCTCCCCGGGGACCACGGCACCAGCGCCCAGAATCGCCAGCCGCTTGGTGAAGTCCGACGGGATGACGATGGCGCCGTAGACCTCGCCATGCTGCAACTGCGTGCGCGCCTCGGCGATACCCACGACTCGCAGGTCGACCTTCTCCGCCGGGATTCCGGCGACCAGCGCATCGGTGACCTGGGCACCGATATCGGCGGGCTTGCCGCCGATCGTGTCGCCGACGTCCAGATCGACCAGGGCGATCGGGAAGTCGTGCAGGTTCCGCTCGGTATTGCTGGCGTATCCGAGGTACATCGTGGCGAGCAGTGCCGCGAGGACCGTCAGCACTGCGATCGGGGCGGTGAAGATCCGAACCGTCATGCGAGCTAATGTAGTCACCGCCTACAAAGTAGGCAATGCCTACATTTTGTTACCCTGCATACACCATGGCGATCACTCCAAGCCGGTCCTACCACCACGGCGATCTGCGCGCCGAGCTGCTGCGGCGCGCCGAGGCGACGCTGCGCGAGTCCGGCGTCGACGGCTTGTCGCTACGCAGACTGGCCCGCGACGCCGGAGTCAGTCACGCCGCTCCGACCCGGCACTTCAAGGACAAACAGGCGCTGCTGGACGCCATCGCGGTGTCCGGATTCCAGCGTCTCGCCGCCGCCTTGGAGCAGACGACACCCGCGGGTTCGGCCGCGGGGCACATCCGGGCCCTTGCCCGGACCTATCTCCACTTCGCGACCGAGAATTCGGCACTCGTCGCATTGATGTTCGCGCGTAGGCACAGCCCCGCCGCAGGCGATGCGATGTCACGGGCAGTGGACGCGGCGTTCGCGACACCGGTCGCGCTCATCGCCGAAGCGCAGAAGCGAGGAGAAGTGATCGACGGCGATCCGCGGCGCATCGCGCTGTCGGCAGTCGCCGCGCTACAGGGGCTGGCCACCTTCGTCGGCTCGGGTGTGATCGCCGCGGAGACCGCCGACGAACTGGTGGACGAGACGACCACACACATGATCGAGGGCTTGCGCCCCAGACCGTGACCGGCCGCGGACGTCGCGGCACAAGCGGGTGGACGCCGGCCGAATGCCACCGCCGATGGACGCCCGTTGATGACAGCGTATTCCCCGAACCTTGCCCGGACCGAGTGCGAACAAGGCCTCGGTGGCGTCTACCCGAGGTCCGTCGCTCAGTAAGCGATGAACAGGATTTCGTCGCGCGAGTACTCGTGGCCCGGGTGCCTCTCGGCCAAGTGGGCTTGCGTCTTCGCCACGAGATCGTCCTCGTCGGTTCCGACGATCGATTCTCCACAGGGGCAGTTCAGCTTTCGCTTCATGAGCGTCCTTCCTCCTCGGTCCGACAGTCTAGGCGCACGGACGCGATCGAGTCGGTGCGAGCCGCAGTTCCCGGAGGGGGAGTCGGCGAGGGCCGCACCGACGGGTACGGGTTCGACGTGGCGCTACTCGCGCAACGGTTTTCGCGGACACCGTGGACGATCCGGTCGGCTACTGTCGTCTGCACGATATCGGAAGGGCAGGCCGGAACTCAGCCGCCGGCCTACGCAAGCGTGCCCGGCGACCGGTTCCGATCCGGCGCGACGGCCCACGCGTTCCTCACGCGCTGGCGCGAGCGGTCAGGTCGTCGAGCAGAATCATGACCTCTCCCTCCCGCTTCACCACCTGGGTGAGCCGGATGGTCAGAGCGACGAGCTCGCTGTCGTCCACGGGGTCGGCCGGTTCATGGTGGAGGTGCTGCCATTCGCCGGTCGCGGAAACGCTCCCGAGGACCAGTTCGCGTTCGTCCCGTCCGGCGCTACGGAGTCGCGCGGACACCAGGATCGACGCGTGCGGCGAACGCACCCACAGATTCAGGGCGGCCAGACGTCCAGCGATCGCGAACACCTGCCCGGGCTTCGGCACGAGGTCGACCTCGAGATCGTCGATCGCCGACCGGACCAGTAGAACCAACGCACGGTAGTCGGCGCCCGCGACGCCGTCGGCGAACACACCGGGCCGTTTGCCCGGCGCGCCTTCGGCGAATGTCGTGAGATGTGTCCGGTCCGCGCCGGCCCCCGCGACCTCCCACTTGTCCTTGCTCTCGAAGTCGTCCAGGAGCACCTCGACCGAAGCGTCCGACATCCCCACTGTCCCTTCCTGCGCGCCCGCGCCGGTTGTTCTCCCGGCTCCGCGCACACCCTACAAGCCGCCGAATGCGGTTGCCCGCAGCACAACTGAGCGTTCGCCCGTTGGCCATCTCCACGCGGCATTCCCCGAAGCGACCGGCGCACGAGGTTTCGGCGTCAGCGGGGCCCGGCGTCCAGTTTCAGGACCACGCGCGCCGGTACCGGTATGCGATCGACGAGCGGGTTCGTGCGCCGACGGGTGAGCACGGTGACGACGATCAGCGCTCCTTGATCCAGTACATTCCGCGACCGGACTCCGCGGGCGCACACTTGTCGCGTGGCTCGATCCGGTCCAGGCGGTAGCCGAGCCGCCGGGCCACCGCGGCGCTGCGGATATTCGCCTCGTCACAATGTATCTCGACCCGGTCGACGCCCGGCAGTGTCAAGGCGATGCGGGTCAAGGCAGCTGCGCTGCGGGTGATCACCCCTCGGCCACGGTGTGCGGTGTGACACCAGTAGCCGATCTCCACAGCACGCGAGCCGAGCCGGTCGTGCAGGCCGATCCCACCGAGCACGCTGCCGCCGGCGTCGAAGATGCCGAAGTTGAAACTGCCCGCGGCGCTGGGCCAGCTCTCGTCCGTTTCTCTGCCGAAGGCGCGTTGACCCTCCAGTGTCGCCGGTTCGGCGAGCCAATCCATCCACGGGTGGATCTCGTCGAACGAGGCGTTGATCGCCTCGAGTCGCGGCCGCACATCCTGCGACAGCCACCGCCGCAACAGCAGATCTTCCAGTTCTATCCGCTCCGGTGGCCCGACGCCCGGTCCGAGCGCCGAGCATGATTCGACGTCCATATCGCTATCGTTGGTGTTCCACCCACCGCCGTGCAAAGCAATTTCCGCCGCGGGTCGTCCCTGATGGTCTCCGAGCAACTCGGCCTCGGCCGCACGACAGTGAGCCCGGCTGCCCGGGCGCGGCCGCTGACTTTGCACGCCACGGCGATTCGGCATGGCGTGTGAGCCGCCGCGGACCGATACTGAGGGCAGGTTGGACCGATTCCGAGGTGGGAGATGAACGTGATCGGGGTGGGCTCGGAGGGACTTGTCGCGGCCGGTGATACCTGGGGTATTTCCGGGCCGCAGTTCCTCGCCGTCTACATACCGCTCGTGCTGGTAGCCGTGCTCGCCGGGATCTGGCTGCGGTCGCGGGTGACGAGCGCGGATCCGGAGACCGACGCGGTCGCCGCGCCGGGCGCGGAACTGACCTCGCCCGAGCTGGGGATGCTGTACGGCGACCAGAACGCCGTACTCGCGGCGATAGCGCGATTGCGTGGCCTCGACGCGATCGATTCGGCCGCCGCGCCGGTTCGCGCCATCACCGCGCAGGAGCTCGGGCGGCTGGATCCGTTCACCGTGTCGGTATACGACCGGCTGGCGGCGGGTCAGCGCACGCCCATCGGCGCGATCGCAGGCGGGCCACTCGACGCGCTGCGCACCAGAATGGTCGGCCTCGGGTACTTCCCCGGACCCGAGACGCGCCGCGGTCTGCGTGACGCGGGCATACCGATCCTCGTCACCGGCGCGCTCGGCCTGGTGCGGATCATCGCGGGCGCGACGCACGGCAATCCGGTCGGTCTGCTGGTCGTGCTGGTGATCGCGCAGGCAGTCGTCTGCTGGTTGGTGGTGCGCACGCCGCGGCTCACCGCACTCGGCGTCCGCGCCCGGGACGCCGCCTCCGAGCGCAATCGGCATCTGCGGCCCGCCAATTCACCGTCGTATGCGACTTATGGCGCCGAGAGCGCGGCGCTCGCGGCAGCCGTTTTCGGTATCGGCGCGCTCGTCGCCCTCGATCCCGGACTCGCCCAGGCCGTCGCGCCGCCGAGTGCGTCGGGCGGCGGTGACAGCGGGGGCGACAGCGGGAGCGACGGAGGCGGATGCGGCAGCGGGTGCGGCGGGGGCTGCGGCGGTTGTGGTGGATGAGCGCACCGGACCGCTGCCGCCGGACGCGCTCGGTATCGGCTGGCGGCCCGAAATCTGCGGGGTGATCGCCACCTTGGCGGGACTCGGATTCTGCGAGGTCATCGCCGAGTCACTGCCCCGCGATCCCCGTCATGCCGGGGAGATCGCCGTCCCCGAGGAACTGGCCGCTCTACGGGCCCGCGGCGTGGCCGTGGTGCCGCACGGCATCTCGCTGTCGCTCGGCGGTGCGGAACCGGTCGCGGGGCATCGCGTCGAGCACTTGGCGTCCTGTGCGGCGGCGGTAGCGGCCCCCTTGGTGAGCGAGCACGTCGCTTTTGTCCGCGCGGGCGGCCTGGAAGCCGGACACCTGCTGCCAGTGCCGCGGACCCGGGAAGCCCTGGACGCACTCGCCCGCAATATCGCCCGGACCAGGGCGGCGCTGGACGTCCCGCTCGCGGTGGAGAACATCGCCACGCTGTTCGACTGGCCCGATGACGAATACACCGAAGCGGAGTTCCTGTCCGAACTCGTCGAGCGCACCGGTGTGTCGCTGCTGCTGGATCTCGCGAACGTCTACGCCAACGCCCGTAACCGCGGTCGCGATCCGCTCGCCGAACTGTCGCGCCTGCCCGCCGAACACGTGGCGTACTGCCACGTCGCGGGCGGTCACGAAGCCGGCGGTCGCTACCACGACACCCACACCGACCCGGTTCCTGGCGACGTGCTCGCGCTCGTCACGGAATTCACCGCGAATCGTCCGGCGCCGATGATGCTGGAGCGCGACGGCAACTATCCGCCCGCGGCCGAACTGCTCGACGAACTGGACGCCATCGCGGCCGCCGCCGCCCGCCCGCCGATCACCGCGCGCGCCAGGGCGGTACTGGCGTGAGTGCCGATTCGGTACCGGAACAGCGTGACCGCGCGACGCTGGCCCAGCGGCAAGCAGCCCTGGTGCGCGCACTGGTCGCGGGAGCCGCGGTACCCTCCGGCTTCGATGCCGAGGCCGTCGGGGCGGCGGCGGACGCCCTGCTGCGCAAGCGGTCCGGCGAAGTGGCGCGCCGTTTCCCACTGCTGGTGCACGCGTGTCAGGGTGACTTCACCGCCCGCTTCACGGCGTGGGCCCGGAATCACCCGAAGACGACCACCTCCGCCGATGCCGCCGCCTTCGCCAGCGCCGCCGGCATCGACTGGAGGGTCGCACCTCGCCGCCGGGTGACAACGCGCTGGCGATTCCCCCGGCGTCGCGCATCGGACGACAGCACCCCCTGAGTCAGACCGGGTCTTCCTACGAACGGCGGGCTTCGACTCCGACCGCGGAGTCGCCGGCGGCGCGACGCTCCTCGAGCCACACACTGATCGCCACCGTCACATACGCAGCGACGGTCGCCATCCCCGGCAGCATCAGCATGAGCATGAGAAATGAAAGCATCGAAGACACAAGCCCTCCCGGACAACGCGGTGGAAACTGTCGTACCGGTGCGCTGCACTGCGTCACCGTCACGCCCGGCATACCCACGATCGGAGGTCCGATCTCGACCGGGCCGCCGAGTTAATGTGATAGATGTCATAGACACGATCTGCCGCGCTGTCCGTCGGACGGACTGGATAATCGGCACCCCGCCGCAGCCGTGGTAGACCGGTTCCCATGCGGTTGCTCATCGTCGCCGATACGCACGTGCCCAAGCGTGCGCTGGATCTGCCGGAGGTGCTCTGGCGCGAGGTCGACGCCGCCGACGTCGTCGTGCACGCGGGCGACTGGGTGGACGTCGCGCTGCTCGATCGCCTCGAAGCGCGCAGCGAACGCCTCGTCGGTGTATACGGCAACAACGACGGTCCGGATCTGCGCGCGCGGCTGCCCGAGGTCGCCCGTGCCGAACTCGACGGACTCCGGCTGGCGGTGGTGCACGAAACCGGACCCGCGAAGGGCCGGGAACAACGCTGCGCCCGGAATTTCCCGGACACCGACGTTCTGGTCTTCGGCCACAGCCATATTCCCTGGGACAGCGTCGCCGACAGCGGGTTGCGCTTGCTCAATCCCGGCTCGCCCACCGACCGCCGCCGGCAACCGGAGCACACCTATCTCACCGCGCGAATACAGTCGGGGCGGCTCAGCCAGGTGACGCTGCACGCCGTTCCGAAGCGTTGACCGCTCGAGCGGCGGACGGCGTGGACGAGCATCGTGGGCGCGGGTCCAGCCCCACCGCATCGGACACGTGCCGCGCGAGTGGGACGGTGAGTCGGCCCGTGCCGAGTAGCCTCAGTCGCCCACCAGCGCCAACTGACGATCGCCGGTGGCGGAGCCGGTGATCGCAGTGGAGATCTTCGGCAGCGCGTAGGGATGATTGCGGCCGAGCCAGCCGAGCATTTCCTCGCGGACCGCGCAGCGCAGATTCCACACGTCGTCGGCATCGGCCGCCGACATCGTCGCGCGCACCACGATGTTGGTCGGCGTGCTGTCGGTGACCTGCAGACTCCAGGCGCGGCCGTCCCACTCCGCGCGCGTTCGCAGGTACTCCTGCAAATGCTCACGCAGGAGTGGCACCGGTGTGCTGTGGTCCAGATAGAGGAAGACCGTCCCGGTGATCTGCGGGCCGCCACGCGACCAGTTCTCGTACGGCTTGTTGTTGAAGTAGGAGACCGGCATGGTCAGCCGCCGGTCGTCCCAGATCCGCACGGTGAGGAACGCCAGAGTGATCTCCTCCACGATGCCCCACTCCCCTTCCACCACCACGGTGTCCCCGATCTTGACCGAGTCGCCGAACGCGATCTGCAATCCGGCGATCAGGTTGCTCAACGTCGACTGCGCGGCGACACCGGCGATGATGCCGATCACCCCCGCGGAGGCCAGCAGCGAGGTACCCAGGGTCCGCAAACTCGGAACCAGAAGCAGGATCACGACGGCGGCGGTCGTAACCACCAGTACCGACGTGATGATCCGGCGCACCAGGCCGAGTTGGGTACGCAATTGCCGCACCCGTGTGATGTCCTGGGTGCGCCGGGCGTACGAACGCAGCGTGTTCTCCGCTACCGCGTCGGCGGCACGGATGACCACCCATGCCGCCGCCATGATCGCCGCCGTTGCCAGGGCCGTACGGATCATCGCATCCTGGCGCAGTTCGAATCGCGCCAGCGGATAAGTGGCGTGCAACGCCAACGCGCCGAGCAACATCTGCACAGGCAACTGCACCCGGCGCAACAATGTGGGGAGTTGGTTGCCCGGACGTCTGCGGGCGCTGTAACACAGTAAGCGATCGATCAGCAGACCGGCTGTCACGGTGATGGCCACCGTACCGAGAAGCACGATGAGCGGCCGTAATACTGCTTCCAACGGATCGAACTCCTTCTCCTCGTCCACTCGCCCGTGCGATGCACTGTTTTCGCCGCATCGGCAAGGAACCTCGAACACTCGATGCTGCTCGGCTCCGCACAGGTGAGTGCAATGCTTCGATTCCGGCGCCGGCGAAGCGGCCCGTCATCCGACCGAGGTGGTGCTCCTACAGGAGCGCCAGCGCCATGCTCAGCACGGTCAACACCAGGACCCATGCCGCGATGGTCCATTCGACGGGACCCTCCGTGCCGGGACAACCGCTGTCACCGCGTCGAGCGGCGCGATACTGCGAGCGCGAGGCCGAGATGGACATACATCCTCCTTCGGTCGGTTGCGTCATCCAGGCGCATACCCGCTTTCGCCGCCCATCGTCGCCACGCCACTGTGGCGAATGCCACGCTTCACGGCGTCCTACGGGCGCACGCCGTTGTGTGTCAGGGATTCTCAGGTCGAGCGCAGTGGCCGATCCGAGCGTCATCGTCAGCCGTACTGGCTGCGGTAATGCAGGTCGTCCAGCGATAGGGGCGGAACGTATCGCGTCACCAGCGTGCGGTCCCACCACGCCCGGGTGCGAGCCCACTCGCGAAATGTGGTGAAGCGGTACAGATACAGTTGCGCCCGGACGAAGCGCGGCGCGGCTTCCTGGAACGGATTGTGCCGGAGCAGTCGCAGGGTGGCCGCGTCGTTTTCCAACAGCCGCGCCAAGAAGGGGCCGAGCCACGACTGCGCGTATCGCGGTGAGGCGGCGGCGAACCACATGAGCCAGTCCAGCCGTAGGTGGTAGGGGGCCCATTGGCGCGGCAGACGGCGTGGATCACCGGGTTTGCCCTTGAACTCGTACTCCTTCCACTGCGTCCGGCCGCTGACGGTCGGCTCGTCGGTGCCTTCGACGACCACCTCGTAGCGGGTGCGGCCGATGCTGCCGAACGCGCCGTAGGTGTTGACCAAGTGATAGGGGTCGAACGACCGGTTCATGGCCTGATGACTGGAGACGAGATTGCGCGCGGGCCGGTAACTCAGGAAGACCACCAGCGCGGTGAAGGCGATCACCGAGCCCGCGAACCACGGCGGCGGTGCCGGCAGCGACGGCGGTTGTGGCACCGGCAGCACCGCCGCGGCCGCGGAGTCGCTGACGGCGCCACACGCGAGGATGATCGTCAGCCAGTTCAGCCAGGCGAAATTTCCGGACAGCACCAGCCACAGTTGGGTGATCACGATGATTGCCGCGGCGATACTCGCCACCGGCTGCGGGGCGAACAAACCGAAGGGCACGACCAGCTGTGCGAAATGATTGCCCAGCACCTCCGCCCGATGCAGCGGCTTGGGCAGGTGGTGGAACAACCAGCTCAGCGGTCCCGGCATCGGCTGCGTCTCGTGGTGGTAGTACAGGCAGGTCAGATCGCGCCAGCACCGGTCACCGCGCAGTTTGATCAGCCCGGCGCCGAACTCCACGCGGAACAGCAACCAGCGGGCGAGCCACAGCACCAGCACCGGCGGCGCGGTGCGGTCGTTACCGAGGAATATCACCAGGAACCCGCACTCCAGCAGCAGTGACTCCCAGCCGAACGCGTACCAGTCCTGTCCCACGTTGACGATCGACAGGTAGAGCACCCACAGCAGCGTCCACATCAGCATCGCCGCCCACAGCGGCACCAGATCGGCGGCGCCGGCCACCATCGCCGCGGACAGCGCCACACCGAACCAGGAAACGACCGCGAAGAAGCGGTCGGAGTAGTGGACATGGAAAATACTCGGCGTGCGCCGGAACGACCGCCGGGCCAGCCAGCGCGGCACCGGCAGCATGCCGTGCTCCCCGATCAGCGCCCGGAATTGGCGGGCGGCGACGACGAAGCCGATCAGATAGACGGCCGCGACACCGCGGGTCAGCAGCTGCCTGCTCAACCAGTATTCGGATGCGGTGAACCAGTCCATGCCCGCAACTCCTCCGACCGCGGACCTTCGTCCTCCGGCCCGCATACCCAGCCCGGCAGCGGGGAAACACGTACTGCATCCGGTAAGGCTGTGCTACGTGGGTTGGGTTCGGCAGCCGCGTCTCATGGCAACAGGCCCCGCCATCTGCCCGACGACGCGGGGAACTGCTCGGCGCCTGGCGTCAGCGTGCGCGGCGGCGGCGTGGCCGAGGCGCGAGTTTCAGGCCGAAGAGCAGATCGGTATTGCGGACCGGCGTCGGTTGTTCGGACTTCCGCAGCAGTCCGGCTGCGCGGATCCAGCTGTGGTGCCAGTGGTACAGATCCGGCAGCGTCACCTCGCACGTCGCGGCGAGCCTGCGGAGACGGAAACCCGCTCCGCCGACGGCGCCTGCGAACAGTTTGGTGCCGGGGGTGGGGCGCGATTCCTGGTGGACGCGGGCTTCGTAGAGCAGAGGCCGCGCCGGTGGCGGTATCACCCACACATACAGGTCGGGAGCATGGGTGTAACCGATCGGGCCGTTGAAGATCAGCGCGTCCGCGGTGAGCGCGACGCATGGGATGGCGTTGAGTTCCATCGCGGTGGCTCCGGTGAACAGCGCCGTGACGATCGCCGCCGCGTCCACCGGATCGGCGGTCCTGGCCCGGACCCGGGCGACGATGTCGTCATCGACCGGTACCGTCGTCAGCCCTGGACCGACCGAGTAGGCCAGGTCGTGCGGCAGATCCAAGCGCAGCGCGTGCAGCAGGAACGCCGCTTGCGCGCCACGCAGTCGCGTGATGGTGTGCCCGCGGCTGGGACTGTCGGCGACCAGGGTGCCGAGGAACCGGTACAGGCCGAGAATGTCGTTCCACTCGTCCACCACACCGGCGCCCTGCTGGATTCGGTCCGGCACGGTGAGACGAGGTTGCAGTACCGAAAGCATGTATTCGGCCAGCCCCGCCCCCCGCGGCCCCAGCCGGCTGCCGACGCCGTTCTGGTTCAGGTCGTGCCGGCACGGTCGTCCGGTGTGTTCGGCCAGCCACCGGCAGGCCGTCTGGATCCCGTCGGTGTAGACGGCATCGATGCGCGCGAATTCTTCCGGTGGCAGGTTCCGGTAGGCATCGGCCCGGAAGGTCGTGACGTTCCCGTCGGAGATCTGCGGCAGCAGCCCGCCTCCGGCCGCCTCGGGAAGCGTGATGATGCGGGACGGCCGGTGATCGATCCGGCCATATCCCACCTGCCTGGTCGGTGGCTCCGGGCCGTCGATCCGAGTGGTGGGCGGATCAGGGACGCCGATGCGGGTGGTCGGCTGCTCGGCAACATCGACGCGGGTGGTCGGCTGCTCGGGGAGATCCTGCTCGGGGAGATCGATGCGTCTGGTAGGCGCGGACGCATCGCGGCGCTCGCCCAGCCACCGCCACAGGTCGTCCTCCGGCACGCCCAGCCGCTGCGAGCTCGATCGCACCTGGTCTGCGGAAAGTTCGTTGTGTTCGTCGAGCTGAGCCAACCTCTCCAGCTCGGACGGACGCAGCGTGGGCACGCTTGCGTCGACCACAGCCACAACCTCCCGGATTATTACACCCGTGATTCGTCACACGGGTTCGAGACTTCAGTTGCAGGGCATTCGATCACGTACCCGCCGATAGGGCTGGGAATTCAACCGAGTTTCGGCTGTTGTCTACGTCACCGACAACTTCTCCCGCGACCGAAATCGCAGCCTGCGGAACGCATTTTGCCTAGTCATCATGTCTGCCGGCAGCCGCGACGCAAGCGCGCGAGCGATGCCGACATCCGAAACCCTAGGTGGCTTTGTCTACTGCGCTGGACACCGCCACGTCGGCACACCCTCGATCGCCACAGGCACGAGCGTGGACGCGGGAACCCGACGCCCGCGGCCACCGCGGGCTCCATGCCGGCGCCGCGTAGAAGCACAGGTCCATGCCCGCGATGGCCACCGGTGAGCGATCAGTGCGGCCCCACGTACGTCCCCGCCGGCGGCATCCCGCGACGATGTCCTCTGCGGTCGCAACCGCGCAGCTCACCCGACCGGGACTCCGGCCGTGACCTGATCGAGAGCGAATTCTCAGCATTCACACAACGGACTCTCGCCAAGCCCAAATACTGATGCGGTGTCCTGGACAGGTGCTGGTCGGCAGCACTCAGAGCCCAACCCCGAGGAGACCAGTTCATGTCTACCGGCACCACCGCGAGCATGCCGCGCATCGAGACATCGTGGTTGGGCGGGGCGATGAGCGCTTCGGCTAGTCGGCGCGCGTCACGATCGATCAACGCCGACGCGGTCGCGGCCGAGACCAACGCGGACACCGGAGCGACCGCGTACGTCGTCGCCGATGGCGTCGGAGATCATCTGCTCGGCGCCCGCGCGGCACGCACGGTCGCCGCCGCGGCGGCACGCGCCGCCGCGGGCGACGGAGCACGCGCGGGAATTCTCGCGGCCCAAGAGGAACTGCTGCGGGAGGTTCCCGAGCCTTCGGCCGACAGCGTGCTCGTGGTCGCGGTTTTTCCGGCCGCCGGTGGACTCGACGGCCCCTGTGAGGTGGCCTGGGTCGGTGACTGTCGCGCGTATCGCTGGAACGGGCGGGTGCTGCATCAGATCACCACCGACCACACCGTCGCCGAGCTGTATCGAGCCCGCGAGATCGATCCCGGACCGCGGATGCACCACCTGGTCACCACCTCGGCGCGCACCGTACGGCCGGACGCGATCGGGTACGCCGTCACCGGGTCGAGCACAGGCAGACTGCTGTTGAGCACCGACGGTGTACACAAGCCACTCGGGATCGCCGCGGTCAAAGCCATCCTTGCGCAGAGCGACGGGGCTCCCACGGTCGCGAACACCTTGGTGGACGCCGCCCTCCGGGCTGGTGGAAGGGACAACGCCACCGCACTGGTCGTCGACCTGCCTTCCCGGCCCGGCGGGGCATAGGCGTACCTCCGCATTCGCTCCGGCCATGCGCACCAGACGTACCTCCGCATTCGCTCCGGCCATGCGCACCAGACGTACCTCCGCATTCGCTCCGGCCATGCGCAGGCTACCGACGGGACAAGCCCGACCACACCCACCAGACGTACCTCCGCATTCGCTCCGGCCATGCACAAGCCACCGACGGGTGCGATGACTGCCCTCAGGCTGGTGCGTCCCCACTGCGGGCGGTCACGCGACCGCGCACGACGCGTGCGGTACAAATGTCGAAATGCTATGAATCGACGTGGGTAGGGCGCAGTATGTCGCTGTGGAGTTGACAGCCGTGCGTATCGACAAACCGGACGATCTCAACGTCGTCCTCGGACAGTCCCACTTCATCAAGACCGTGGAAGACCTGCACGAGGCGCTGGTCGGGGTCGGTCCCCACTTGCGCTTCGGGCTGGCGTTCTGCGAGGCCTCCGGACCGTGCCTGGTGCGCTGTTCCGGTAACGACGACGCGCTCGTCGAGCTCGCCACGAAGAACGCGGTCGACATCGGCGCGGGACACTCGTTCATCGTCTTTCTCCGCGAGGGATACCCCGTCAACGTACTCAACGCCGTGCAGCAGGTGCCGGAAGTATGCGGAATCTACTGCGCCACAGCCAACCCCGTCGAGGTTCTGATCGCCGAGACGGAGCTCGGCAGAGGAATTATCGGCGTGATCGACGGTTCGGCCCCGCTCGGTGTGGAGAATGCCGACGACCAGGCGGCCCGCAAGCATCTGTTGCGCCAGATCGGCTACAAACTGTAGAACCACGATCCAACGGCCCGCCCGGTGGTATCGCGTGAGCGCCGCACCATCCGGGCCCGGAACTCGCAAGCTGTCCGGGCCCGCGCCGGAGAGCTCAGCCGAGTTCCGCCAGTTGCCGGACAGCAGGCGCCATGCCATCGATCCAGGCCGCCGGTGAGCCGGTAGTGGGAGTGACGATGGCGGTCCCGATGCCGAGTTTGGCGTAGTCGGCCATGTGCCGGACGAATTCGTCGCGGTTTTCCGGGTTCGGCCGCGGATTGTTCGCGAGGATGGTCTTGCGGATCTCGTCATAGTCGCGGCCGACGTCGTCGCAATGCCTGCGCAGCACGTCGAGCTTGTGCTCGACATCCGCCGGGGAGGAGCCGAACAGGTTGCAGGCGTCGCCGTACTGCGCGACCAACCGCAGCGTCTTGCGCTCTCCCCCACCGCCGATCAGCAGCTTCGGCCGGTTGATCGGCTGCGGCGAACACAGCGTCTCGGCCAGCTGGTAGTACTTTCCGTCGAAGGGCCCGTTGTCCTGCGGGTCCCACATCTGGCGGCAGATGCGCAGCGTCTCCTCCAGCCGCTCGAACCGTTCGGCAGTCGGTGGGTACGGCACGCCGAGCCCGCGGTGTTCGCGCTCGAACCACGCGGCGCCGATCCCGAGGACCGCCCGCCCGCCCGAGAGGACATCGAGGGTGGTGACGATCTTGGCGAGCAGGCCGGGGTGGCGGTAGGTCACGCCGGTGACGAGCAGGCCGAGGTCGATGCGCGACGTGTGCGCGGCCAGGTAGCCGAGGGTGGTGTACCCCTCCAGCATGTTGGCCTCCGCGGGCAGGCCGGTCGGCTCGATCTGGAAGTAGTGGTCCATGAACGACAGCCAGGTCGCCCCGGATTCCTCCGCGGTCGCGCCCACCCGCGCCAGCTCACCGGCGATGGCAGTGGTGCCACCGTCGATATCGAAGATTGGTAGATGAAACCCGAGCTCCATGAAGTGATCCCTTCCGCTGGACAACCCAGTACGAGCGCACACTAAGTGCTGGAGTGCGCTCTAGGTCAAGCGGCGGCTCGATCCGGGTGGTCAGCCTGCGGCTTCGGGGCGGTCGGACAACCCGAGTCGCAGGTGTTCGCTGTGGTAGATCGCCTCGTCCAGCAATTGCGCGACGTGGTTGTCGTAGAGGCTGTAGACGATGCTGCGGCCGGTGCGGGTGCCGGTGACCAGACCCAGATTGCGCAGCAGCCGAAGCTGGTGGGAGACAGCGGACTGTTCCATGCCGATGGCCTCGGCCAGCGCGCTCACCGGCCGCGGGCCCTGACGCAGTTCGGTGAGGATCATCAAGCGGCTCGGCGTGGCCAGCGCCTGCAATGTGGTCGCCACATGGGTGGCCGATTCGGGATCCAGGCGCACGGCGGGACGGTCCCTGCCCTCGACACCGTGTCCCATGACTGAACAGCATACTCTAGGAACAAATGAAGACCTGTTCATATTTTCTGATATGGTCTGCCCGTCTGTTCGTTGCCGTCCTGGAGGTGACCTGTGGCCGCGCCGACGCTCGCGCCGACCCGTCCGACTCCGCCATCCGGCCGCGTGCCAATGCGCCGGACCCGGCTGTTCGCCCTGCCCGAAGCGCGTTGGGCCGCGGCGGCTGTGGCGTTCTTCTGCGCCGGGCTGGCGGTGCAGCTGACCGACGGCCCCCAGTGGATGTACTGGGGGCTGTATCTGGCCTGCTACGCCGCAGGCGGCTGGGAACCCGGGTGGGCCGGATTGCGGGCACTACGCGACAAGACGCTCGATGTCGACCTGCTCATGGTCGCCGCTGCGATCGCAGCGGCGGCCCTCGGTGAGATCGCCGACGGCGCGTTGCTGATCGTCATCTTCGCCACCTCCGGCGCCCTGGAATCGCTGGCCACCGCCCGCACCGAGGACTCGGTGCGCGGACTGCTCGACCTCACACCGGAGACCGCGACCCGGCTCGCACGCAACGGCGAGGAGGAGACGGTGCACGCCACCGAACTGCGCGTTGGCGACATCCTGGTGGTACGGCCCGGGGAGCGAATCGCCGCGGACGCGACGGTCCTGTCCGGCGGAAGTGAGGTCGATCAGGCCACGATCACCGGCGAACCGTTGCCGGTGGACAAGACCGAGGGCGACGAGGTGTTCGCGGGCACCCTCAACGGCACGGGCACCCTGCGTATCCGCGTCGAGCGCCGTGCGCGGAACTCTGTGGTCGCACGGATCGCGGCCCTGGTCGAGCAGGCCGCCCAAACCAAGTCGCGCACTCAGCTCTTCATCGAGAAGGTGGAACAGCGCTACTCCATCGGCATGGTCGCGGTCACCGTCGCGGTGTTCGTCATCCCTCTGCTACTCGGCGACAGCGTGCGGCGAGCGCTGTTGCGAGCGATGACGTTCATGATCGTCGCCTCCCCCTGTGCGGTGGTGCTGGCCACCATGCCGCCGCTGCTGGCGGCCATCGCCAACGCGGGTCGTCACGGTGTCCTGGTCAAATCCGCGGTGGTGATGGAAAAACTCGGCGCCACCACGCACGTCGCCTTCGACAAGACCGGCACCCTGACCCGCGGCACTCCCGAACTCGCCGAGCTGCGCTGTCTCGATCAGCGATTCACCGACGCCGAGGTGCTTCGGCTCGCCGCAGCCGTCGAGCGCCCGAGCGAGCACCCCCTCGCGGCGGCGATCGTGCGCGCGGCCCGCGCCCGGGATCTGCGACTACCCGACGTCACCGAGTTCACCGCCCACCCCGGTCGCGGCGTGACCGCCCGCGTCGGTGACCGGCTGATCGGCGTCGGCTCCCCCACCGCGTGGGGGCCCGACCCCGCGAGCAACACGGCCGTCGGCGCGCTGCACGCGAGCGGCTACACCACCGTGGTCGTGACCTGCGCGCACCGACCGATCGGAGTGCTCGCGCTGACCGACCGGCTTCGGCCCGAAGCGGTGGCGGCGGTGCGCGCGACGACCGAGGTGACCGGCAGCGCGCCGGTGCTGCTGACCGGCGACAACACCGCCACCGCCGATCGACTCGCCGCACGGGTCGGCATCACCGACGTCCGGGCCGAACTGCTGCCCGACGACAAGATGATCGCGGTGCGCGAGTTGCAGGCCGGCGGGCGGAAAGTGACCGTGGTCGGTGACGGCATCAACGATGCCCCGGCGCTCGCCGCGGCCGACGTCGGCATCGCCATGGGCGGTGCGGGATCCGACCTGACCTTGCGGACCGCAGACGCCGTCGTCGTGCGCGACGACCTGACCACCATTCCGGCGGTGATCGCGCTGTCCCGGCAGGCGCGACGGGTGGTGATCGCCAACTTGGCCATCGCAGCGACCTGTATCGGTGTGCTGGTCGCGTGGGATCTCATCGGGACCCTGCCGCTCCCACTCGGCGTCGCCGGGCACGAGGGATCCACCGTCCTCGTCGGGCTCAACGGGCTGCGCCTGCTCCGCCGGGCGGCGTGGGAGCGAGCTGCCGGAACACGGAACCAACGGTAACGCCCGGACGCGGTGCGCGACGAATTCCGCACCGCGTCCGGGCGTCCCGCTAGTCGGCGCGAACCTCGCTGCGGTCACCGCTCCACTGCGTGTGGAACTTGCCTTCGGCGTCCACACGCTCGTAGGTGTGCGCTCCGAAGAAATCGCGCTGTCCCTGGGTGAGCGCGGCCGGGAGGCGCTCGGCGCGCAGTGCGTCGTAGTAGGACAGCGACGACGCGAACGCGGGCACCGGAATGCCGAGCAAGGTCGCGGTGGCCACGACGCGCCGCCAGCTGTCGATGGCCGTCTCGATCGCCTCGCGGAAGTACGGCGCGAGGATCAGGCTCGGCAGTGCCGGGTTCTCGTCGTAGGCTTCCTTGATCCGGTTGAGGAATCGGGCACGGATGATGCAGCCGCCCCGCCAGATCGTCGCGAGATCGCCCGGGCGCAGGCTCCAGTCGTATTCGGCGCTGCCCGCGGCGATCTGGTCGAAGCCCTGGGCGTAGGCGACCACCTTCGACGCGTAGAGCGCCTGCCGGATATCTTCGGTGAACTGCTCCACATCGGTGGGCTTGTCGGCCAGCCGGCCGGAAGCCAGACCACGCGCGGCCTTGCGCTGCTCGCGGGAACCCGACAGTGCCCGCGCGAACACCGCTTCGGCGATGCCGGTCACCGGCACGCCGAGGTCGAGCGCGGACTTCACCGTCCAGCGTCCGGTGCCCTTCTGCTCCGCCGCGTCGACGATCACATCGACCAGCGGCTTGCCCGTCCTGGCGTCGACCTGATTCAGCACCTCGGCGGTGATCTCGACGAGGTAGCTCTCCAGATCGCCGGAGTTCCACTGGGTGAACACGTCGGCGATCTGCTTGGCGTCGAAACCGAGCGCGTCGCGGAACAGGTGGTAGGCCTCACCGATCAGCTGCATATCGGCGTACTCGATGCCGTTGTGCACCATCTTGACGAAATGTCCGGAGCCATCCGGGCCGATATGGGTGCAGCAGGGTGTTCCGTCGACCTTCGCCGCGATGGATTCCAGCAGCGGCCCGAGCGACTCGTAGGACTCCTTGGGGCCGCCCGGCATGATCGCGGGGCCGTTCAGGGCGCCCTCCTCGCCACCGGAGATGCCCGCTCCGACGAAGTTCAGCCCGCGCTCGCGCATCGCGGCTTCCCGCCGAATGGTGTCGGTGTAGAGGGCGTTTCCGCCATCGATGATGATGTCGCCCGGCTCCATCGCGTCGGCGAGTTCCTCGATGACCGCGTCGGTCGCGGCGCCGGCCTTCACCATGACGAGCACCCGGCGCGGCTTCTCCAGCGCGGCGACGAATTCCTCGATCGTTTCGGTCCGGACGAAGTCGCCGTCGTCGCCGTGGGCCTCGAGCAGTGCGTCGGTCTTGGCGACGCTGCGATTGTGCAGCGCAACGGTATAGCCGTTCCGGGCGAAGTTCCGTGCGATGTTGCTACCCATGACCGCAAGACCGGTGACCCCGATCTGTGCACGCGCTGTAGAGGTCGGCATCAATCAGCTCTCTTCGTTCGACAATGCGGCGCGTCCGCGCGAAGCTGTTCGGCGGCTGCATCGTGGGGTCCGTTTCCACGACGGTTCCGACCTTACCTACCCCGCCGGTGCGGGCACGGATTGCATCGCGCGCCGCAGATGTGGGCGTCGGCGCGGTCTGACGACACGTCCGGGCCGACCCGGGACCGGCGACCAACCGGCCACGCATCTCGGCGAACATGTCGGCCCACTGCTGGATGCCCGGCGTCGCCACCGGACAATGCCCCGCCGCGTCCAGTACGACCAGGCGCTCGGACGCGGCAATCCGTTCGACGAACGCCTCGCCGCGACACCGGTCGATTGCGGTCGCACGGCTTCCGCATCCGCCGACGCGGCGACCGGTCCACCTTCGGCACTGACAGTCGCGCCGGCGTCGTCTAGCATGTGACTCACGTCGCGACAGCGGATAGGCGAGAAACCGATATCGGACGCTCCGGCGACGTCGATTCTCCGACGATGAGGACCCACGCGGCTGCGCCGCGTCATCTGATTCCGTAGTGCCACCGCGGCACCGCTCGTCGACGCAGTGGCATCGCACGCGTTCATTCCGAGAACCAGGCTGGCGGTGTCCAGTCCATCCGCAGGACGGAGGGCGGGTAGATGTCACTGGAGGAGTACAAGCCGGGAACGGCTTTTCCCGGGGTCATCGGGCGAACGACCGACGTGTCGAGTCCCGCGTGGCCGCAACCGGTACGGGCGAGGCCCGGCGCGCCGAATCTGGTGTTCATCGTGCTGGACGACACCGGGTTCGGGCAACTCGGGTGTTACGGCAGTCCCATCGCCACACCGCATATCGACGCCTTGGCCGCGGACGGATTGCTGTACAACAACATGCACACGACCGCGTTGTGCTCACCGTCGCGTTCGTGTCTCATCACCGGGCGCAACCATCACGCCAACGCCATGGCGGGCATCACGGAGATCGCCACCGGATATCCCGGCTACAACGGGAATATTCCGTTCGAGAACGGGTTCCTCTCCGAGATGCTGTTGCAGCACGGCTACAACACCTACATGGTCGGCAAATGGCACTTGGTGCCGTCGGAGCAGGAATCGGCCGCAGGCCCCTATGATCGCTGGCCGCTCGGGCGGGGCTTCGAGCGCTTCTACGGTTTCCTCGGCGGCGATACCAGCCAGTGGTATCCGGACCTGGTGTACGACAATCATCAGGTCGAGCCGCCCGCCACCCCGGACCAGGGCTACCACCTGACCGCGGACCTGGTCGACAAAGCGATCTCCTTCATCGCCAGCGCGAAGCAAGTCGCCCCGGGCAAGCCGTTCTTCTTGAACTTCTGCACCGGCGCCACGCACGCACCGCACCACGTGCCCACCGAGTGGGCCGACCGCTACCGCGGCCGTTTCGACGGCGGCTGGGACGCCTACCGTGAGTACGCCTTCGACCGTCAGCGCGAGCTCGGTGTCGTACCGCGGGACGCCCGGCTCTCCCGTCGTGACCCCGACGTGCCGGACTGGGACTCGCTGTCGGCCGACGCCCGCCGCCTCGCGGCACGGATGATGGAGGTCTACGCCGGATTCCTCACCCACACCGACCATCACATCGGGAGGCTGCTGTCCTTCCTGAAGGAGGTCGGCGAACTGGACAACACCTTGATCATGCTGGTGTCCGACAACGGCGCCAGCCCGGAGGGCGGAGTCACCGGAACCACGAACGAACTGCAGTTCTTCAACAATGCCCCGGAATCGATCGAGGACAGCATGCGGGCCATCGACGAGCTCGGCGGTCCGACGACGTTCAACCACTATCCGTGGGGCTGGACCTGGGCGGGAAACACTCCCTTCCGGCGATGGAAGCGCGAAACCTATCGCGGTGGCGTCAGCGATCCCTTCCTGGTGCACTGGCCGCGGGGCATCACCGCGCGGGGCGAGCTGCGAACCCAGTACGCGCACCTGATCGACATCGTGCCCACGGTTCTCGACGCGCTGGGCATCGAACCACCGGACACCATCAAGGGCGTATCCCAGGCCCCCCTGCACGGTGTCAGCTTCGCCCACACGTTCGACGATCCGACCGCGCCGACTCGCCACCACACCCAGTACTTCGAAATGCTCGGCCACCGGGCCATCGATCACGACGGCTGGCGGGCGGTATGCCCGTGGCCCGGCCCGTCCTTCGCCGAGGCGGACAGACCATTCGGCACCCCCATCACGGCCGCCGACCTCGGCAGGCTCGACGCGCACCACTGGGAGCTGTACCACGTCGCCGAGGACTTCGCCGAGACTCGCGACCTGTCGGCCGAGCATCGCGACAAGCTCATCGAGATGATCGCCCTGTGGTATGTGGAAGCCGGTCGCTACAACGTGCTGCCCATCGACAGCAGCGGGTTGCAGCGCCTGATCGCGGAGCGGCCGCAGATCACCCCCGCGCAGACCAGATACACACTGCGCCCGGACACCGAGACACTGCCCGCGGCGGTCTCTCCGCGGGTGCTGAACCGCCCGCACAGCGTCACCGCCGAGGTGGAGATCCCGCCCGGCGGCGCCGAGGGTGTCCTGCTGTGCCAGGGGACCAATGCCGGAGGCTGGACCTTCTATGTCGAAGACGGCCGCTTGCACTACGCCCACAACTACGTGCGGCGCGCCGTGCACCGCGTCGCCTCGACACAGTCGATTCCCGAAGGCCATCACGAATTGCGCTTCGAGTTCGAACCCACCGGCGCACCGGACTTCGCCAACGGAATAGGCACCCCTGGCACCGCCCGGCTCTACATCGACCGCAGCCCGGTCGCCGAAGCCGATTTCCCGTTCATCACGCCGGTCGCGTTCAACCCCGGCGGGATGACGTGCGGTGCCAACCCGGGCTCCGCGGTGGTGCCCGATTACCGGCCGCCGTTCCGGTTCACCGGCACGTTGCGCACGGTCGTCGTCGACCTCTCCGGGGAGCTGATCACCGACGCGAAGAGCGAGATGCGCATGCACATGGCTCGGCAGTAGCCGATACCGCGACTCGGCACGGGAACAGCCTCGCCGGATCGTCCGCGGGCGGTTCCCGTGCCGGGATGGCGCAGCACGGCACGACCGTCAGAGGGTCTCCGGCCGGACGGCGTAGATCTCGTGCAGTTCGGTTCCGGCCAGGCTCGGGTCCTGGCGCGTTCGCGCGTACAGGCCGTGTCGGCTCAGCAATTCGCAGCACTGCGCCAAGCGATCATCCCGATCGTGCACCTCGGCGACGACGGCGCGGATGCGCGGCCAGTCCGCGTCGGCGATACCGCGCAGCACATCGAGTTCCGCTCGCTCGACGTCGACCTTGAGCAAGCCGACCTCCGCGTTGCGGCCGTGCTCGGCGAGTATCCGCGACACGGTGGTGACCTCGACGTCCATTCGCTCCCCCTCGTGCAGCCCGGCGGTGATGAGGGCGATCGCCTCGTCGTTCAGGCCGCTGTTGCGCAGGTAGATCTCGGTGGCCCGGTCGTCCGCTTCGCGGTCGGCATAGAGACCCGAATTCGCCGAGGCCCGGGGGTACCAGGTGAACGACGCGCTACCGGGCGCCGCACCGACCGCCACGCGCAGCGGCACGCCGTCCGGCACGTGAGCGGCCATATTGCGTTGCAGACAGTCGAAGGTCGCCGGGGCCGGCTCGGCGGCGATCACCCGGACGCCGGGGCGGGTGTCGGCGAACATCATCGCGCTCAGGCCAATGTTCGCGCCGATATCGAGTGCGATGTCCCCGGGCCGTAGCAGCGCGGCCGCCGTCCGATAGAAGCCGTCGGTCGACATCTCGCCCCACAACATCCGCGCCTCGGCCGGACTGGTGCAGGCGACCGTCCTGCCGTCCTCGAGCCGAACTTGCTGGAGTCGATCGAGAGCCTTCAGCATGCGTTCACGAACCTTTCGAGAATCGGGCCGATGACGGCCAGCGCGTGCGGGTGGGTCAACTCGAGATGTCGTGCGTCGACGACCGTGTTGTGCAGGTCGCCGGTGATGAACGGCCGCCACGTCCGCACGACGGCGTCGTGGTCCGCGCGGTCCCTTCCTGCGGCGAAGAAGAGCAGATCTCCGTCGAACACGCCCGGCCGGTATTCCCGGGCGATACCGCCCGCGGTCTCGAAGCTCTCCATCACCCGGTCGACCTGTTCGGCGGTGAACATCCCGGTGGCGGTCACCTGATCGCGGATCACCGCCCAGGCCTGATCGTGGGTCTGCGCCGCCACCTCGGCGCCGAGGTCGAACAGCTCACGCCAGCCACCGAGCAGATCGGCCATCAGCTCGCCGGGAGCCGGGTCGTCCGCGCTGGTGCTCAGCGCCTCCGGGTCACCGACGGCGCTGTCCATCATGGCGAGCACACCGACCTGCTGTCCCGCTTGCTGGAGCCGGACCGCGACAGCATGTGCGATCGCACCGCCCAGCGACCACCCCAGCAGGTGATAGGGCCCGTTCGGCTGCACTCGGCGGATCTCGGCGACATAGCGCTCCGCGAGTTCGTCGACGGAATGCGCACCAGGTTCACCCGCCACGACGTGGGGATCCTGCAAACCGTAGACCGGCCGGTCCCGATGCAGATGTTCGACCACTCCGCCGTAGAACCACGCCAGCCCGCCCGCGGGGTGCACCGCGAACACCGCGGGCTTCGGGCCGTGCGCGCGCAGCGGCAGCAGCACTTGCAACCCCGAGCCGCCCGCCGCGCCGTCGGCCCTGGCCGCCAGCGCTCGCGGCGTCGCGTCGTCGAACATCCACGGCAACTGGATCGTCACGCCTCGGCCGCGCAACTCGGTCACCACCATGGTGGCCAGCAGCGAGTTACCGCCGAGATCGAAGAATCCGTCCGATGCGCCGACCCGCGCGACGCCCAAGACCTGCTCGTAGACCTCGCTGATCATTTTCTCCGTGTGGGTGCGAGGCGCCACGAACGCGATCGCCGACTCCTGGAACTCAGGATGGGGCAGTGCTTTTCGGTCGAGCTTGCCGTTGACCGTCAACGGCAGCGCGGGCAGCACCATGATCGCCGCGGGCACCATGTAGCCGGTCAGCACCGCGGCGGCGGTCTCGCGGACCTCGGCCGGATCGATCCGCTCGCCGTCGACGCCGACGACGTAGCCGATCAGCTGATCCACCTCGCGATCGTGCCGGTGCACCGCGACCGCGGCCTGGGTGACGAGCGGGTGCCGCAGCAGCGCCGCCTCCACCTCACCGAGCTCGATGCGGAAGCCGCGCAACTGCACCTGTGCGTCGGCCCGGCCCGCGTACGTCAACTCCAGCCCGCTCGCGGACCGCCGCCAGCGGCCGACGTCGCCGGAGCGATAGAGCCGGGCGCCGTCGGCAGCGAAGGGATTCGCCACGAATCGGCCCGCGGTCAGTGCCGCGGCCTCGAGATACCCGCGGGAGAGCTGGCCACCGGCCACGTAGATCTCTCCGGCGACACCGATCGGCACCGGACGCAGCCGGTCGTCGAGGACGTACACCCGCAATCCGGGCAGCGGCACACCGATCCCGGCCGCGTCCGGCTGCGTGACCTCGGAGAACGTCACGTGCACGGTCGTCTCGGTGATGCCGTACATGTTGATCAGCCGTGGCGTTCCCGCCGCGTGCGCGGCGAACCAGTCGGCCAACCGGGACGCGTCCAGCGCTTCGCCACCGAAGACGACATAGCGCAATGCGAGCTCGCCCGCGGGACAACCTGCTTCCCGATAGCGGCGTTCGGCGTCGACGAATCCGTAGAACGCCGACGGCGTCTGGCTCAACACCGTTACACCCTCCCGCGCCACGACCTCCACGAACGCCTCCGGCGACCGGGAGGTGTCGTAGTCGACCACGACCACCTTGCCACCGGACAGCAGCGCGCCCCAGATCTCCCACACCGCGAAATCGAAAGCGTAGGAATGGAACATCGTCCACACGTCGTCGGGTCCGAGGTCGAATCGCTCGGCCGCGTGGGTGAACAGAGTGACCGCTTCCCGGTGGCCGACCGTCACGCCCTTCGGGCGGCCCGTCGATCCCGACGTGTAGATCACGTAGGCGACGTTGCCCGGTCGCGCTCCCGATATCACTGGATCCGGATCGCCCGCAGAGTCGTTCGCGCACTCCTCGACGAGCAGTACCGGCGCGGCGCACTCGGGAACCGCCGCGGACATACCCGCCGAAGTCAGAACCGCCGCCGGCCGCGCATCGTCGAGCATGAACCGCAACCGTTCGGGCGGATACGCCACGTCCAGCGGCAGATATCCGGCACCCGCGCGCACGACGCCGAGCAGGCCCACGATCAGATCCGCCGAACGCGGCAACGCCACGGCCACCAGCGATTCCGGACCCACTCCTCGCTCCACGAGCCGAGCGGCCACCGCGGCGGAACGCCGATCGAGCTCCGCGTAGGTCAGCCGCGACGCGCCGTCGGTCACCGCGACGGCGTCCGGCCGCGCGGCGGCCTGGGCGGTGAACAGGTCCGCGAGAGTCGTCTCCGGCACCGCAACCCCGGCGCCACCGGCCGCGCCGAGCAACTCCCGACGCTGTGCCGGGCCCACGAGGTCGATGTCACCGACGGCGACCTCCGGGTTCGCGGTCACCTGCTCCAAGATCCGCACGAAGGCCGCCGCGAACCGCGTCATCGTCTCCTCGACGAAGAGGTCGGTGGCGTAGGTCAGGCGTCCCCGGATGCCGTCCGCCTGCCCCTGCGCTCCGGACCGTTCGACCAGATTCAGGTTCAGGTCGGCCTGCGCGGGTTCGAAACCGTTCTCGACCGGCTCGACGGTGAGCCCCGGCAGTTCCAACGCGGCCCTGCTGAGGTTCTGCACATCGAGCGTCACCTGGTACAGCGGCAGATGGGCCGTGGAACGCGGCGGATTGATCGCCTCCACTACCTGCTCGAAGGGCACATCGGCATGGGCGAACGCGGCCAGATCCGTGTCCCGCGTCGCCGCGAGCAGGTCGGCGAACGACTGGCACGACGACACCCGTGACCGCAGCACCAGGGTGTTGACGAACATCCCGATCAGATCATCGAGTTCGCGCTCCCCACGGCCTGCCACCGGAGTGCCCACCGCGACATCGTCGGTGCGGGCCGACCGCGACAGCAGGACGGTCAGCGCCGCGTGCACGACCATGAAGACCGTCGCGTTCGCCGCGCGCGCGACCTCGCCGATTCGTTGCTGCAACGCGGCGGAGATCTCGAAATCGACGGTCCGGCCGCGCATGGACGCCACCGGCGGGCGCGGCCGGTCGGTGGGCAGTTCGAGCAGCTCGGGCAGCCCGCCGAGGGTGTCGGTCCAGAAGCGCAGCTGCCGGGACATGACCGAACCGGGGTCGTGCTCGTCACCGAGTACGTCGCGCTGCCACAGCGTGTAGTCCGCGTACTGCACCGTGAGTGCGGGCCAGAACGGTTGTGTTCCTTGCTTGCTCGCCTGGTAGGCCACCGCAACGTCCCGTGCGAGCGGCATCATGGACTGGCCGTCGGCGCAGATGTGGTGCACGGCGATGACCAGAACATGCTCGTCGTCGCCGAGCCGGAACAACGCGACTCGCAGCGGGGGCGCCTGCGTCACGTCGAAGCTCGCCGAGACGGTGGCGAGCACTTGTTCCATCAGCCGCTGCGCCTCGACTGGAACGGTGGTCAGCGCGGTCGCGACCTCCTCGACGGGAACCACGACCTGGTGCGGTGTCCCGTCGGTCATCGGGAATTTCGTCCGCAACGACTCGTGCCGATCGATCACCAGCTCGCACGCGCGCCGCAACGCGTCGAGGTCGAGTTCGCCTTTCAGCCGGATCACCAGCGGGATGTTGTACGCGCCCACGGAGGTGTCGAGCTGGTTGAGGAACCACATTCGCTGCTGCGCCAGCGACAACGGCACCAGCGCCGGACGGGTGCGCGGTACCAGCGGCAGCCGGGCCATCCGCTCGGAGGCGTCCAAGCGGGCGGCGAGTTCGGTGACCGTCGGTGCTTCGAACAGGTCGCGAACGCCGACGCGCACGCCGAGCGCGGTGCCCAACCGAGCGGTCACCCGCGTCGCCGACAACGAGTTGCCGCCGAGATCGAAGAAGCTGTCCTGCGCCCCGACCCGGTCGGTGTCCAGGACACTCGCGAATACTTCCGCGACCCGCCGTTCGGTCTCCGTACGCGGCGCGGTCCAGGCCCGCGCCGCCGAGAACCGCGGGGCGGGAAGCGCGAGGCGATCGAGCTTTCCGGTTCTGGTGAGGGGGAATTCGGCGAGAACCGTGCAGCTGTCCGGCACCATGTGGGCGGGCAGCCGCAGCCGCGCGGCGGCCCGGACTTCCTCCGCGTCCACGTCCTCGGCGCCGACCAGATAGCCGACGAGCCTGGCGACGCCGCGGTCGTCCGTGTGCAACACGACGACCGCGTTCTCCACACCGGGTTGCGCGATGAGCACAGCCTCGATCTCACCGAGCTCGATCCGTTGCCCGCGGATCTTGACCTGGAAGTCGCTGCGGCCGAGGTATTCCACGGTGTGCTCCGGCGTCCAGCGAGCCAGATCGCCGGTGCGGTACATGCGCGAGCCCGGCGCGCCGAACGGATTCGCGACGAACGCGCTCGACGTCGCCACCGGACGGTTCACGTATCCGCGGGCCAGTTGCACACCGGCGAGATACAACTCACCGACCACGCCCACCGGCACCGGCCGCAGCCAGGCATCCAGTACGACGGCCTCGACGCCGCTGAGCGGTCCACCGATCGTGACCGCCGCACCGGGACGCAGCGGACCACTGATTCCGGCGAGAATCGTCGTCTCGGTCGGACCGTATCCGTTCAGCAGTCGCCGGCCCGGTGACCACTGCGTCACGATCTCCGGCGTCACGGCCTCGCCACCGGCCATCAGCACCCGCAGGGAATCCAACCCCTCCGGCGACATCGTCGACAGCACGCTCGGCGTCATGAAGGAATGCGAGACGCGCTGCTGCCGAATGAAGTCCGCCAGTTCGGGGCCGCCGAACACCTCCGGCGGCGCCACCACGAGCGCCGCGCCGCTGGTGTGGGCCAGCAGCAGTTCGAGGACCACGACGTCGAAGCCGGGAGCGGACGCCTGCAATACCCGCGATCGGCTGTCCACGCCGAAGCGGTCACGTTCCACGGCCGCGAAGTTGGCCAGACCCTCGTGGGTGACCGCGACGCCCTTCGGGGTTCCGGTGGAGCCCGAGGTGTACAGCACGTAGGCGGTGTCGCGAACATGTTGCGTCCGGGTCCGATCCGTGTCGGTCACCGGGGCCGACGACCGCGCCTCGAGCGCCGTCCGGGTGTGCGGATCGTCGAGCACGAGCCGCCGGACGGGGCCGGAGACCAGCTCTCGTGTCGCCTCGATCGTGACCGCGACCCGCACCTGGGAATCGGCGACCATATGCCCGACGCGTTCGGCGGGGTTACGCGGATCGACGGGCAGGAACGCGGCGCCGGTCTTGGCGACCGCCCACATGCCGACCACGAGTTCCACCGATCGGGGCATCGCCAGCGCCACGTGGTCGCCGGGGCCGACGCCCCAGTCGATCAGCTCACGCGCGACACGATTCGACCAGGCGTCCAACTCCGCGTACGACATCGAGTGCTCGGTAGAAATCACCGCTGTCGCCTCGGGACGCACCGCGGCACCGGCGGACAACAGCTCCGCCAGCACCCGGGGCGCTGTGGCGGGCCCGCCCGTCGCGGGCACCAGGTCACGTCGCTCGTCCGCGGTCAGCAGATCGACCGCGCCGAGCCGTGCCTCCGGATCGATCGTGATGGCGCGCAGCACGGTGTCCAGACGAGCGGCCAGACCGGCGGCCGTGCGGTCGTCCACGCGGGCCTGCTGGTAGCGGATCATCACGTGCAGCTCATCGGTCTGGTGCGCCTGCACTGTGATCGGGTAGTGCGCGGCGTCGCTTCCGTCCGCCGCGACCACCCGCATGCCGTCGATGTCCGCGTCGCCCAGGCCACTGCTGTCGACCGGATACGACTCGAAGACGACCAGCGTGTCGAACAGCTCGGCAGCGCCCGCGTTCGCCAGGATCCGGGACAGTTCGACGTCGTGATGATCCAGCAGGTGGGTGTTGTCGGCCTGCAACCGCCGCAGCGCGTCCTCGATGGTCCAGGCCCGCGGGACGTGCACCGCGACCGGGATCGTGTTGATGAACAAGCCGATCATCGACTCCACATCCGGCAGATCGGCCGGACGTCCCGACACCGTGCTGCCGAACACCACGCGCTCGGTACCGAGCAGGTTCCCCAGCACCACCGCCCAGGCGAACTGCACGATCGTCGCCATGGTCACCGCCCGCGACCGAGCGAATTCCACCAGTTCCGCGGTGGCGGCACGATCCAGCACCACGGGCAGGTCGACCGGGATGCCGACGGTCGTGTGCGTGCGCGCGTCGGCGACCAGCGTCGGTTCGGTGACATCACGCAGGACCTCGCGCCACACCTCGATTCCGGTCGACGGCTCACGCCGATCCAGCCATTCCAAGTAGCCGCGGTACGACGCGGCGGGGGGCAGCAGCTCCGCTCGCGCGCCGACCGCGTAGAGGCCGATCAACTCCCGCCACAGCAAGGGCAACGACCAGCCGTCCAGCAGCAGGTGGTGCGCCGTCAGCACCAGCCGGAAGTCCTGCGGCGCCACCTCGATGAGCAGCAACCGCAGCAACGGAGGATCGGCGGGATCGAACGGGACCGCTCGCTCCGCCGCGATCAGCGCCTCCGGTGTCGTCGTGCCGTCACGCAATGCGACCCGACGCCAGCGCACCGCCGCGGCCGCCGGAATCACCTGCGCCGGAACACCATCGGCCGTTCGGACGAAGGCCGCGCGCAGATTGGGATGGCGCTCCAGCAAGGCCGCGGCAGAGCGCTCGAGCCGACTCTCGTCGATCTCACCGGCGAGCACGAGCGTCGATTGCGCCGTGTAGACGTCGAGGTCACCCGCGGCGAGCTCGGCGTGGAACAGCAGTCCCGCCTGCAACGGCGCCAGCGACCAGACATCGCCGAGTGCTCCGTAGCGGTCGGCGAACGTGTCCAGGTCGGACTGCGTGACCTCGACGAGCGGAATGTCGGCGGGGGTGAAGCCCCAATCCTCGTCCGCGAGAGCCGCGGTGGCGATCGCGGTCACCGCGCCGACCCATTCGTCGGCGAGCTCGGCCACATCGTCGCGTTCGAGCAGCCGGGACGCGTAACCGATCTGCGCCGACAGGCGCGGTCCCGCCGCGGTATCCGCGATGTGCACGTCGATCGTGACGGCCGCCACCGCGGGCATGTCCGGATCGAAGGCCGCCCAGCGGTCGAACGGCTCGTCGGTCGGAATCCACGCGAGGTCCGACAGTGTCGTGAGATCGACGCCGACCCGGCCCAGATTGTTGAAACCGATCTGCGGCTCCGGCAGTGCCGCGAGCCGGTCACCGGTGTCGGGGTGCAGATAGCGCAGCAGGCCGTAGCCGATTCCCTTGTCCGGGATGGCACGCAGTTGGTCTTTCACGGACTTCACCGCGGCCCGCGGATCGTCCGCATCGACTCCGCTCAGGTCGAGCGCTACCGGATAGGTGTTGGTGAACCAGCCCACCGTGCGGGAGACATCCGCTCCCTCGGCGATCTGTTCGGCGCGGCCATGCCCCTCCAACAGGACTTTCACACCCGCGTGCGCGACACCGCGCCGGTGGCGCCAGCGCGTCGTCGCCACGGCGAGGCCGGCCAGCAACGCGTCGTCGACGGTGCCGTGGGCGGCCTTCGGCACCGCGTCGAGCAACGCCGACGTGACCTCCGCCGGGATCGACACCGTCAGATGCCGCACGGTCGACTGGGTGTCGACGGCGGGATCGAGCACCGCGCGGCCGAGCAGCGGATCCGGCGCCGCGCCCATCCGGCGCCACAGTTCGAACTCCTCGGCGCGGGCCGCGGCGGCGTCGGCCACCGCGTGCGCCCACCGGCGCATGGACGTTCCCTGCGCGGGCAGTTCGACCGCTCGCCTCTGCGTGACCTGCTGCCAGGCGGTCGCGAAGTCCGGAATCAGGATTCGCCAGGACACACCGTCGACCGCCAGGTGGTGGACGACCACCAGCGCCCGCGCTTCGGCGTCGACGCCCGATGCGGGCAGCAGGCACACGACCTGCAGCATCCGGCCCGCGGCCGGGTCCAGTCGATTCGACGCCTCGGCCAGCGCCGCTTCCAGCACCGCGGTGAAACCTACGCTCCCCGGAATCTCGCGCACGCCGAACGTACGGGTCAGCACGGCGCCCGCGGCATCCGCGGCGCTTGCCGGCGGCACCTCCAAGCACTGTTCGCGCAGCCGCGCGCGCAACATGTCGTGCTGACGCAGCACGGCCAGCACCGTCGCGGTCACGTCCTCGACCCGCGCGTCGCGCGGCAAGCGCACCAGCATCGACTGAGCGAACCGCGGGGCGGCGCCGAGGCGCTCGGTGAACCAGGACACCACCGGGGTGAACGGGATCTCGCCTACGCCACCACCCGGCAACTCCGCGAGCGACGTCCGTTCGGTGGCCGCGGCGACCCGCGCCAGACCCCGGACGGTCTTCTGCTCGAAGATGTCGCGTGCTGTCACGACCACACCGGCCGACTTCAACCGGGAAGCCAGCTGAATCGACAGGATCGAATCGCCGCCGAGAGCGAAGAACGACGTGGTGACACCGACCGAATCGACACCGAGAACATCCGCGAACGCGGCGGCCACGGTGCGTTCCAGATCGGTGGACGCCGCCTCCGCGTCGTCTGCATCGGCTCGGAAGACCGGCTCCGGCAACGCTTTCCGGTCCACCTTGCCGGTCGAGGTGATCGGCATGCGCTCGAGCACGGTGAGCACCGACGGCACCATGTGCGCGGGCAATACCGACGCGACGTGTTCGAGCACGGTCGCCGGATCGGCGACCGTTCCGGCTTCGGTCACGATGTAGGCGGCCAGCACCGGGTGTCCGCCCGGTCCGGTACGGCTCACGGTCACCGCGGCGGCCACCGCCGGATGGGTGAGCAGCGCCGCGTCGATCTCACCGAGTTCGATGCGCTGGCCACGGATCTTGATCTGGAAGTCGCTGCGGCCGACGTATTCGATCGTGTGCCACGCCGTCCAGCGGACGATGTCACCGGTGCGGTACATCCGCGCGCCCGGCCTGCCGTAGGGATTCGCGACGAACGCACCGGCCGTGACCGCCCGCCGGTCGAGGTATCCGCGCGCCAGCTGGGCACCCGAAAGGTACAGCTCCCCGGCGACTCCCACCGGCACCGGACGCAAACGCGCGTCCAGCACCAAGGCCTCCGCGCCACGGATCGGGCCGCCGATCGCGATCGGATCGCCCGGCTGCACCGGGTCGCTCATCGTGATCACGATCGTCGTCTCGGTCGGGCCGTAGATGTTGTGCAACCGCCGTCCGGGCGCCCAGGTGGCGATCAGCTCGGCGGGCACCATCTCGCCACCCACCGCGAGCATCCGCACCGATTCCAGACCGGTGGGCGCCATCGTGGCCAGCACGCTCGGTGTCAGGAACGCGTGCGACACCTGATGTGTCCGGATCAGCTCGGCCAGATCCGGCCCACCGAACACCTCCGGGGGCGACACGACCAATGCCGCGCAGGCCGCATGGGCCATCAACGCTTCGAGCAGCACCGCGTCGAACGCCGGCGCCGCCACCTGCAGCACCCGGGACGTGCGGTCGACCTGGTAGCGATCGGTTTGCTCGGCCGCGAAGTTCGCCAGCCCGGCATGCGTGACCACGACGCCCTTGGGTGTTCCCGTCGAACCGGAGGTGTAGATCAGGTACGCGGCGTCCTCGATCCGCAGAACACGTCCGCGATCCGCGTCCGTCACCGCAGTACCGGCCTGCGCCGTGATCTCCTCCGCCGTGCGCGGATCGTCGAGCACCAGCCAGCGCACATCATCGGGCAGCGCCGCGCGTGCGGTCGCCAGCGTGATCCCGATGTCGACCCCGGAATCGCTCACCATGTGCGCGATCCGCTCGGCGGGATAGCGCAGATCGACCGGAACGAAGGTGGCGCCGGTCTTCGCGATCGCCCACATGGCGATGTGATAGTCGACCGAGCGCGGCACGGCCAGCGCGATGAACACCCCCGGCCCGGCCCCCCGGGTGAGCAGGTGGCGAGCGAGCCGGTTGGCCCTGGCATCCAGCTGTTCGTACGTGACGGATTCGGTGTCCCCGATCAGGGCCACCGCCGCAGGAGCCGCGGCCACGGCCCGGGCGAGCAGGTCCGGAAGCAGGCAGGGCTCCGCAGGGTCGCCGCCTCGGGCGGGCACCAGATGTTCGGTGTCGGCGGCGCTCAGCAGACCGATGCAGCCGATCGCCCGCGCCGGATCGGAAGTGACCGCCTCGAGGACGCGGAGGAACCTCTCCGCCAGCGCGCATGCGGTCGACTCGACGAAAAGATCGGTGGCATAGATGATCTCGCCGTCGATCCCGGCGGGACGATCGCCCTCGCGGCGCTCGGTCACCAGCACGGTGAGGTCGGCCTTGGCCTGCGCGAGGCCGGGATCCATGATCTCGACACCGATCCCCGGCAGCTCGAACCGGGCCGCCGCGGTGTTCTGCAACCCGAACATCACTTGGAACAGCGGCGAATAGGCCGTGGAACGCGGGCGCCCGATGACGTCGACGAGCCGTTCGTAGGGCAGGTCGGCGTGGGCGAGCGCGTCCAGGTCGACATCACGCACCTCGGCGAGAAGGTCCCGGAACGACCGGTCCTCGTCGATGCGCGTACGCAGCACCACGGTGTTGACGAACATGCCGACCAGATCGTCGAGCTCCGGCCTGCCACGACCGGCGACCGGGGTGCCGACCGAGATGTCGTCGCTGTGCGCGGTGCGCGCCAGCAGGATCGCCAGGGCCGCGTGCAGCACGACGAACACGGTGACGCCCTCCCGGTGGGCCAGCCGCACGATGTCGTCGTGCAGCCGCGCGGGCAGCTCGAACCGGACGGTGGCGCCGTCGGTCGAGAGCGTGGCCGGCCTCGGCCGGTCCGTCGGCAGGGCGAGCAGCTCCGGGGAACCGTCGAGAGCGCCGGTCCAGTACTCGATCTGCCGTGCGATCAGTGCCGCCGGATCGTCCTCGGAGCCGAGCAGCTCCTGCTGCCACATCGCGTAATCGGCGTACTGGACCGCCAGCGGTTCCCACCGCGGCGCATGCCCGCTCACCCGCGCCCGGTACGCGGCGAACACGTCGCGGGCGAGCGGAGCCATCGACGCCCCGTCGGCCGCGATGTGATGGACCACCACCACCAGCACATGTTCCCGCGGCGCGGTGCAGTACAGCCGCACTCGCACGGGTACCGATTCCGCGATGTCGAATCCCGCCTCCACTACGTTCCGGATCCGGCCGGCCAGTTCGGTCGCGCCGGCCAGCGGCTCCGGCTCGAACGCCAGGTCCGCGGCGACCGTCGCGATGTCTCGCACGACCTGGCAGGGTTCGCCGTCGACGAGCGGATACACCGTCCGCAAGGGCTCGTGCCGGGTCACCACGTCGAGGAACGCGGCCCGCAGCGCATCGGTCTCCAGCGGACCGGTCAAGCGGGCCGCAAAGCAGATGTTGTAGGCCGCCGACGAGGTGTCGAACTGGTTGAGGAACCAGATCCGCCGCTGCGCCGCCGCCAACGGGATCGCGCCGGGGCGTTGCCGCGCGGTCAGCGGCGCGGCGGTGGATCGGGTCCGCGCCGAAATCCGCTGAGCCAGGGCGGAGATCGTCGGTGCGTCGAAAACGTCCCGGATACCGACCTCGACACCGACGCCCGCTCGAGCCCGTGCCGCGAGCTGGGCGGCCGACAGCGAGTTGACACCGATCTCGAAGAGGTTCGCGGTCACGCTCACCCGCTCGGCGCCGGTGAGCTCGGCGACCAGACGCGCCAGCACCACCTCGGTGTCGGTGCGGGGCGAGATGAACTTCTCGCCGTCGTCGAACACCGGCCGGGGCAGCGCCGACCGGTCGAGCTTGCCGTTGGCGGTGAGCGGCATCGCGTCGAGCACCTGCACGACGTCCGGAACCAAGTACGACGGCAGGGTACGCGTCAGCTCTTCGCGGATCGCGCGGCCGTCGGTCACCGCGCCCGGCACCAACGTCACGTAACCGACGATGCGATCCGTCGTCACGATGGCCACCGCGCGCGCCACCTGCCCGACAGCGCGCAGCGCGGTTTCGATGTCGCCGGGCTCCACCCGCTGACCGCGCACCTTCACCTGGAAGTCGCTGCGCCCCAGGTACTCCAGCTCGCCGGTTTTGCGCCACCGCACCAGGTCACCGGTCCGGTACAGCCGCTCCCCCGCCCCGCCGAACGGGTTCGCGATGAAGGCGCCGCAGGTGAGATCCGCGCGTGCGTGGTACCCGCGCGCCACTTGGACACCCGAGACGTACAGCTCTCCGACCACCCCGACCGGCACCGGCCGCAACCGCGAATCGAGCACGTAGACCTTCGTGCCCGCGCACGGCGCTCCGATCGGCACCGCGGCGACGGTCGCCGCACCCGGGGCGCACCGCTGCGCGGTGACCACCTCCGCTTCCGCCGGCCCGTACCAGTTCACCAGCTCCGCGTGCACGAAGACCTGCGCCGCGGCGTCGACGGTGCGCTGCACCAGCGCCTCCCCCGCGACGAACACCCGCCGGACCGAGGGCGATTCGGTGCCAGCGGCCGATTCCAGCAGAACATCGAGCATCGACGGGACGAAATGCACGGTGGTGATCTCAGTGCGTGCGATCACCTCGGCCAGGTATGCGGGATCGCGGTGTCCGCCCGGTTCGGCGATGACGATGTGCGCGCCGGTCTGCAACGGCCAGAACAATTCCCATACAGCGATGTCGAACGTGATCGGTGTCTTGTGCAGCACCGCGTCGGACGTTCCGTGCGGCCATTGCTGCTGAGCCCACGCGAGCTGACTCACGGTGGCGGCATGGGTCAGGGCCACACCTTTGGGGACGCCGGTGGATCCGGAGGTGAACAGCACGTAGGCCAGGTGGTTCGGCCGCAGCGGTGTGCGTCGCTCCGCCTCCGTGATCCGGGCGCCGGACAGGCCGGTGACGTCCAGTCGGTCGATTCGGGCGCACTCGAATCCGTCGGGCAGGCTCTCGCTGTCGGCGGTGGTCGTCAGCACCAGCAACGGTCGGGCCGCGCCCAGCACGTGCGCGATGCGCGCACTCGGGTGGTCGGGGTCGATCGGCAGGAACGCGGCTCCCGCCTTCACCACCGCGTACAGAGCCGTGACCAGCTCGGCCGATCGGCGGACGGCCACCGCCACGATCGTTTCCGGCCCGGCCCCGCGCTCGATGAGCCAGCGGGCCAGCCGGTTGACGCGCGTGTCGAAGTCCCGGTAGGTCGACGTGCTTCCGTCCGGAAGCCGCAGCGCCGTGGCGTCCGGGGTGCGCGCGACCTGTGCGTCGAAGACATCGACGAGCGTGCGGCCCGGTGCGGCGGAGCCACCGGTGTCGTTCCACTGCTCCAGCACTCGGGACCGCTCCGCCTCGTCGAGCAACCCGATCTCCCCGACGACCGCCTCGGCGTCCCGGGCCGCGGCATCGAGTACCCGGACGAATCGGTCGGCGAAGCGCCGCGCCGTGTCCTCGTCGAACAGGTCCGTGGCATAGGTCAGCCGCAGCGTCATGCCGGTCGGCTCGTTGTGCGTGCCGTGGCCTTCGCTGATCATCAGCAGCAGGTCGTAGATCGCCGCGCTGTCGCCCGGGTCGACGTTCTCCACGGTGAGCCCCGGCAATTCCACGCGAGCCCGCGTCATGTTCTGGTAGGCGAGCAGCACTTGGAACAACGGTGTGTGCGCGGTCGATCGCACCGGATTCAGCGCGTCCACCAGTTGCTCGAACGGCACGGTGGCGTGCTCGAACGCCTCGATATCGGTGTGCCGTACCTCATCCAGCAGGCTCGCGAAGCTCTGGTCGAGCGTGATCCGCGACCGCAGTACCAAGGTGTTCACGAACATTCCGACCAGGTGGTCCAGCGATCGATCGCCCCGGCCCGCGTGCGGCACACCGATGGTGACGTCGTCGCTGCCGGACAGCCTGGACAACAGCACCGCCAGCGCCGCGTGCACCACCATGAACGTGGTGGCGCCGGACCGTCGGGCCAGCGATTCCACCCGGCCTTGCAGTTCACCGGGTATCGCGACCTGGATCACCGCGCCGCGCTGGGACTGCACGGTCGGCCTCGGCCGGTCGGCCGGCAATTCGAGCAGCTCGGGTACGCCCGCGAGTTGGGTTCGCCAGTAAGCGATGTCGCGGGCCACCGACGAGTCCGGGTCGTCCGCGGAACCGAGGACCGCACGTTGCCACAGCGCGTAATCGGCGAATTGCACCGGCAGCGGCGCCCAGTCCGGCGGGGTGCCGCCGGAGCGCGCCCGATACGCCGTCACCAGGTCGGCGGCCAACGGCGCCACCGAGAAGCCGTCGCAACTGATGTGGTGCGCGGCCAGCGCGAGCGTCCACGCCTCATCCGACAACTGGTACAGCGTCACGCGCAGCGGCACGCCCGTGGCCACGTCGAATCCGGCGCCGCAGAATTCGGCCAGCCGGTGCGGCAGTTCCCGCTCGCCGACCGCCTGCGGGGTGAGATCGCAGTTCGCCAGCACGTCTTCGGCCTTCAGCACGACCTGCGTAGGTGTGCCGTCGACCGCCGGATACATGGTGCGCAGGCTCTCGTGCCGCTTCACGACATCGCCGACAGCGGCCGTCAGAGCCGCCGTATCGAGCGCGCCGTCCAATCGGATCGCCAGCGGCACGACATATCCGGGTGCGGCGGGGTCGAACTGGTTCAGGAACCACATCCGGGTCTGCGCGTGCGACAGCGGGATACGGTCCGGTCGCGGCACCCGCGTCGGCGCGGGCAGACTCGGGACCGCGCGCAACTGGGCGATGCGCTCGGACAGTGCGGACACGGTCGGGGCCTCGAAGATCGCGCGCACCGGAATGGTCACATCGACGATGTCCCCGATCCGGCTCAGCGCGCGCGTCGCGACGAGCGAGTTGCCGCCCAACTCGAAGAAATCGTCGTCCGCGCCGATCTCGGGGCGGTCGAACAGTTCCGCGAACACCGCGGCGATCGCCTGTTCGACCAGCCCCTGCGGCGCCCGGAACTCGGTGTCCCGGACACCGCCGTCCGGCTCGGGCAGCGCTCGGTGGTCCACTTTGCCGTTGGCGCTGAGCGGAATCGAGTCGATCCGGGTGACCGACGACGGCACCATGTAAGCGGGCAATCGGTCCAGGAGCGAACTGCGGACCTGCCGGACGTCGAGCGTGGGATCGGCGACGACGTAGGCCACCAGCCGCTGCTCGCCGCCGTCGGCGCGTACCTGCGCGACGGCCGCGCGCACCTGCTCGTGCGCGAGCAGCGCGGCTTCGATATCACCGAGTTCGATCCGCAGGCCGCGCACCTTCACCTGGGTGTCGGCGCGGCCGACATAGCGCAGATTTCCGTCGTTGTCCCAGCGCACGAGGTCACCGGTGCGGTAGAGGCGTGCGCCGTGCGCGCCGCCGAAGGGATCGGCGACGAACGTCGCCGCCGTCAGGTCCGGGCGTCCGTGGTATCCGCGGGCCAGCTGCACACCGCCCAGGTACAGCTCACCGGTGACACCGACCGGTACCGGATGCAGCCGCGAGTCCATGACGTGCACTGTCACGTTGGCCTCGGGGACGCCGATCGGCACGGCCGCGCCTTCGACCGCGTCGATCCGGTGGGCGGTGACGCTGACCGCCGCCTCCGTCGGGCCGTACAGGTTGTCGATGCGGGCATCGCCGAAATCCCGGAATCGGCGAACGAGCTCGACGGACAACGCCTCACCGATGCACAGCACACGCCGCAGGTCCGGGAACTGATCCGGAGTCGCCACCTCGAGGAACGCCGCGAGCAGTGACGGCACGAAATCCACTGTGGTCACGCGGTACTCCGCCAGCAGCCGGGCGATCTCACGCGGGTCGCCGTGCGCGTCGGGCCCGGCGACGACCAGGGCTGCGCCACAGGTCGGCGCGCAGAACAATTCCCAGACCGACAGGTCGAACGTCACCGGGGTACGCAACAGCATGACATCGCCCTCGCCGAGCCGGTAGTGATCGCGCATCCAGCGCAACTGGTTGACCACCGCGGCGTGCGGAACCGCCACGCCTTTGGGCACCCCCGTCGAACCGGAGGTGTAGATGACGTAGGCCAGATCGTCCGGGCGCAGCGGCCGGATCCGGTCGGCATCGGTCAGCGCCGACGTGTCCAGGTGCTCGGCCTCCAGTTCGCCGAGCGTCCAGATCGGCCCGTCGCCGGGCAGACTCGCCCGGTCGTGCGGACGGGTCAGGGTCGCGGCGGGACGCGCGGCGGCGAGAACGGAGCGCACCCGGTCGACCGGATGGTCCGGGTCCAGTGGCAGGTAGGCCGCGCCCGCCGCATGGATGGCATACAGCGTGGCCAGCAGATCCACCGAGCGGCGCATCGCCACCGCCACGATGGACTCCGGCCCGATGCCGCGCCGGATCAGCGCGCGGGCCAGCGAATTCACCCGCGCACCGAATTCCAGGTAGTCGAGCCGGGCACCGCCGGTGCCGTCGAGCACCGCCGGGTGTCCCGGCGTCGCCGCCACCTGCGCGGCGAACAGGTCGGCGAGCGTCGCCGCAGGAGCCTGGGTCCGCAACCCGCTCGACCGGGCCACGATCCGGCGCGCCTCCTGCGGGGTCAGCAGATCGATGTCGCCTATGGCGCGGGTGGGGTCGCCGACGATCGCGCGCAGCAACGCCAGATAGCGGTCGAACATCGAGCTGACCGTCGCCTCGTCGAAAAGGTCTGTCGCGTAACCGAATTCGACCGCCATATCACCCGGCTCGCCGTCCGCCGCCAAGGCGTCGACCAGATTCAGGTGCAAGTCGTATTTCGCCACGCTCGGATCGGCCAGCTGCGCCGAGACCGTCAGGCCCTCGAACCGCACCGTGGGGATCTCGATGTTCTGGAAGGAGAAGCCGACCTGCGTCAACGGCGCGTGCGCCGTCGAGCGCGGCGGATTCAGTACCTCGACCAGCCGCTCGAACGGGATATCGGCGTTCTCGAAAGCGGCCAGGTCGGTAGCCCGGATCTGGTCCAGGATCCGGACGAAGGACGCGCCGGGCTCGATGTGGGTGCGCAACACCAGGGTGTTGACAAACATACCGACCAAACCGTCCAGCCCGGGCTCGCCACGACCGGCGATCGGTGTGCCGACCGCGATGTCCCCGGTACCGGACAGCCGCGCCAGCAGTGCCGCGTAGGCCGCGTGCATCACCATGAAGACCGTCGCGTCGTGGCTGCGGGCCAGCGCGACCACCGCACGGTGCAGATCCGCGGGCAGAGTGGCCGAGACCGTCGCCCCGCGGAAGGACTGCTTCGCGGGCCGCGGACGATCGGTGGGCAGATCCAGCACCTCGGGCAGACCGGACAGAGCCGCGAGCCAGTACCGGGTCTGGGCGGCGGTCGGGCTGTGCGGATCGTCCTCGCTGCCGAGCATCTTCCGTTGCCACAGCGCGTAATCCACGTACTGCACCGGCAACGGCGTCCACTGCGGCGCTTCATCCACGACCCGGGCGCGGTAGGCGGTCATCAGGTCGGTGGCCAGCGGTGCGAGCGACGACCCGTCGAAGCTGATGTGATGGACGACGAGCACCAGAGCGTGGTCGTCGGCCGCGATGCGCAGCAGGGCGACCCGGAACGGAACCTCGGCGGTGACATCGAAGCCCACAGTCGCCTCGGCGGCGACACGCGCCTCGACCTCGCCGGCCGGGACCGGCACCGGCGTCAGCGGGGGCAGCGCCGTCGACGCCGATACGATCACCTGATGCGGCCCGCTGTCGCTGTCGGGGTATACGGTCCGCAGCGCCTCGTGCCGTTCGAGCACATCCGCGATCGCCGCGTGCATCGCGGCCACGTCGAGGTCTCCCGCCATCCGCACGACCAGCGGGATGTTGTACACCGCTGAGCTCGTGTCGAACTGATTGAGAAACCACATCCGGGCCTGGGCGGGCGACAGCGGGATCCGGGCCGGGCGCTCCTGTGGCACCAGCGGCGCCCGGGTCGCCGCATCCGCGCTGCGCAGGCGCTCCGCCAGCGCCCCGATCGTCGGCGTCTCGAAGATCGCGCGCAACGGCACCTCGACGCCGAACGCGCCGCTGAGCTGCGCGGCCGCGCGGGTAGCCGACAGCGAGTTGCCGCCGAGGTCGAAGAAACCGTCGAGCACGCCGACGCGTTCGATACCGAGCACACCCGCGCAGATGTCGGCCACGATCTGCTCGGTGGCGTTGCGCGGCGCGACGAACTCCACGGCGCGCGCGAATTCCGGCTCCGGCAGGGCGGCACGATCGACCTTGCCCACCGACGACAGCGGGAGCGTGTCGAGCACCACGACCGTGTCCGGCACCATGTGCGACGGCAGGCGTTGCGCCGCGTAGCTCGTCAACTCCGCGGTATCGACCGCGCCGTCGGCGGGCACCACGTACGCGGCCAGCCGGGATCCGCTCTCGGCGGGCACGCCCACCACGACGGCTGCCGCGACGGTGGGGTGTCCGGCGAGGACGGCTTCGATCTCGCCGAGTTCGATGCGCTGGCCGCGGATCTTGACCTGGAAGTCCGTGCGCCCCAGATACTCCAAGGTGTGATCGCCGGTCCAGCGCGCCAAGTCGCCGGTGCCGTACATGCGAGTGCCCGCGGGGCCGTACGGGTTGGCGACGAACGTCGCCGCGGTAGAGCCGGGACGGTTGAGGTAGCCGCGGGACAGCTGTACACCCGAGACGTACAGCTGTCCGGTCACCCCGACCGGGACGGGCCGCAACCGGTCGTCGAGAACCACCGCGTCGACGCCGCGGATCGGGCCGCCGATGGTGACCGGATCGCCAACGCACAGTGGATCGCTGATCGCCACCATGATCGTGGTCTCGGTCGGCCCGTACCCGTTGTGCAGCCGGCGTCCCGGCGCCCACACGGCGACCGTCTCGGCCGACACCGCTTCCCCGCCCGCCACCAGCACCCGCAGCGAATCGAGTCCGGCGGGCGACATCGTCGCCAGCACGCTGGGGGTCACGAACGCGTGCGAGACCTCCTGCGCGCGAATCAACTCCGCCAGCTGCGCCCCGGCGAACACCTCCGGCGGCGACACGACCAGCACCGCGCCGTTCGCGTGCGCCATGAGCAATTCCAACATCACCGCGTCGAAGCCCGGCGCAGCCACCTGCAACACGCGTGACCTGCGATCGACCCGATAGCGCTCCCGCTGCTCGATCGCGAAATTCGCCAAGCCCTCGTGGGTGACGGCCACGCCCTTCGGCGTGCCGGTCGAGCCCGAGGTGTACACCACGTAGGCCGCGTCGGCCACCCGGCAGGCCCGCACACGGTCCGCGTCGGTCACCGCGGCCGCGGACTGCGCCGCGAGGAACGCCTCGGTGCCCGGATGGTCGAGAACCAGCTGCCGCACGTGGCCGGGAAGCAGCGTGCACGACGCCTCGACGGTGAGCGCGACCTCGATATTCGAGTCCGCGACCAGATGCGCGATTCGCTCGCTGGGATAGCGGGGATCGACCGGCACGAACGCGGCACCGGCCCGCGCTACCGCCCAGACACCGACCACGAACTCCACCGACCGCCCCATCGCCAGCGCGACCTGGTCCCCCGGACCCACGCCCCAATCGATCAGTACCCGCGCGAGGCGATTCGACCAGTCGTCCAGCTCGCCATAGGAGAGCACCCGGTCACCCGCCACCACGGCAGGCGCGGTGCGCTCCCCTACCAGCAGCACGTCCGCCAGCACCCGGGGCGGTTCGGCACGACCACCGGAGGCCGGGACCAATCCCAGACGCTCGACCCCCGACAACAAGTCCACGTCACCGACCCGGCCGCGCGGATTCGTCACGAACGCGTCGAGCACCCGATTCAGCCGTTCGGCCAGCTCTTCGACGGTCTCCCGATCGAACAGGTCCGTCGCGTAGTTGATGCGCAGCGCGACGTCGCCGCCCGCGGCGGTGTTCTCGGCGACGGTGACGATGATGTCCACCTTCGCCGGTTCGGCGCCCGGATCGAGCAGCTCGACGGTGAGTTCGGACAGCTCCAAGCTCGCCCGGCCCATGTTCTCGAACGCGAGATACACCTGGCACAACGGCGCGTACGCTGGCGACCGCGTCGGATGTAATTCGTCCACGACACGCTCGTAGGGCAGGTCGCTGTTGGCGAAGGCGTCGACGTCGATGCCCTTGACCCGCGTCAAGAACTCGGTGAACGACTCCTCGGGCGACACCTCGGTGCGCAACGGAACGGTGTTGACGAACATGCCGATGAGCGGTTCGAGCGCGCGTTCGCCGCGACCTGCGACCGGCGTGCCGATGGTGATGTCCGCCGAGCCCGACATCCGGGCCAGCAGCACGGCCAGCGCGGCGTGGACGACCATGAACGTCGTGACATTGGCCGCGCGTGCCAGCCGCTCGATTCCGGCGTAGGTTTCCGCGGGGATCACGGTGTCCGCTACGTCGCCACGCATGGACCGGCGGGCCGGACGCGGCCGGTCGGCGGGCAGCTCCAGAACCGGCGGCATCCCCGCCAAACGCTGCGACCAGTACCGCAACTGGCGGGCCGCCCGGGAATCCGGATCCTCCGGGTCGCCGAGCAGGCTGCGATGCCAGACGCTGTAGTCGGCGTACTGGACGCTCAGCGGCTCCCAGTCGGGGATCTTCTTCTGCGCCCTCGCCTCGTAGGCAACCGCGACATCGGCCGCCAGCGGCCGCAGCGACGAACCGTCACAGCAGATGTGATGCAGGACGACGGCCAGAACATGCCGCGTGCGGTCGGCGGTCGCGAGCAGCGCCACCCGGATCGGGGCGCGTTCGCGCAGATCGGTACCCATCGCGGCCAGGTCGCGAATCCGGTCCTCGACGTCGTCCGGGTCGGTCGGCTGCGGAGTCAGGTCGAGTCCCGCGACCACCTCCTCGGCAGGCAGGATCACCTGTGTCCCTTCGCCGTTCACGGCGGGGTAGACGGTGCGCAGCGATTCGTGCCGATCGATCACGTCGGTCAGCGCGGCACGCAGCGCCGCCGCGTCGAGCCGTCCGGTCAGCTGGACGATCAGCGGAATGTTGTAGGCGGCCGAGTCCGGATCGGTCTGGTTGACCAGCCACATCCTGTTCTGCGCCGGCGCGAGCGGAATGGGGGCGGGTCTGTCGGCCGCCCGCAGTACGGGCCTGCCGGAGCGGTGTCCGTCCTCGACGTGCGCGGCCAGTTCCGCGACGGTCTGCTTGACGAACAGGTCGCGCACCGACACATCGCACCGGGTGACTTCGGCGATGCGCACGGCCGCGCTGGTCGCGGTGATCGAGTTGCCGCCGAGTTCGAAGAAGCTGTCGAATACGCCCACCCGGTCGATGTCCAGAACCTCGGCGAAGACGTCCGCGATCGATTCCTCGACGACCGTGCGGGGCGAGACATAGGCGGCCGAATCGAACACCGGCTCGGGCAGCGCCCGGTAGTCCACCTTGCCGTTCACGGTCAGCGGCACCGCGTCGATCACCACGACGCTCGACGGCACCATGTATTCCGGCAGCATCCCGCCGACGTGGGCGCGCAACTCCTCCGGCGCACAGGTGGCGCCGACGGCGGGCACCACGTACCCCACCAGTCGGGCTGCCTCCGTGCCCGGCAGATGCACGATGACCACTGCCGCGGCGACGCTGTCGTGCGCCAGCAGCGCGTTGCGGATCTCGTCCAGCTCGATGCGGAACCCGCGCAACTGCACCTGCTGGTCGGCACGGCCGCGATACTCGAGCTCACCCCGGTGATTCCAGCGCGCCACGTCGCCGCTGCGGTAGAGGCGCTGCCCCGGACCGCCGAAGGGGTCGGCGACGAAACGTCCCGCGCTCAACGCCGGCCGGTTGAGATAGCCGCGAGCCAGCTGCGTTCCAGCGACGTAGATCTCGCCCCATGCTCCGAGCGGGCACGGACGCAACCGCCCGTCCAGGACATAGGTTCGCAAGCCCGGCAGTGCCGGACCGACCGTGCTCGGCGCCCCCGGAACGGCGATGTCCGGTGTCAGGGCGGTGTAGGTGACGAAGACGGTGGTCTCGGTGATGCCGTAACTGTTGGCCAGCACCGGCAGCTCCGGGTTGTGTTCGTACCAGTCGGCCAGCCCGGCGGGATCGAGAGCTTCGCCCGACAGCACGACCAGCCGCAGCGACATCCCGCCGTCCGGGTCCCCGGCGTGCGCGTACCGCTGCCGTGCGGCGGCGAACTGATAGAACGCCGACGGTGTCTGGCTGAAGACGGTGACCTTCTCCCGCGCCGCGAGGCGCACCACATCGTCCGGCGAGCGAGTGGTCGGACCGTCCACGACGACGATCCGGCCGCCGGTGACCAGCGCCCCGAAGATTTCCCAGACCGAGTAGTCGAAAGCGAAGGAGTGGAACAACGTCCAGACGTCGTCGGACCGAATCCCGATCTCCGCGCACGAGTTCACCAGGTAGGTGGATACGGCACGGTGAGTGATCGAGACGCCCTTCGGGCGGCCCGTCGATCCGGACGTGTAGATGACATAGGCGAGGTGGTCGGGACGCAGCGAGCCGGTCCGATCGGCGTCGGTGATCGGGTCCACGGATTCCTCCCCGGCGAGAACGTCGTCGAACAGCAGCACGCGGCCGGGATCGCCCGGCACGTGCTCACGCATGCCCCGCGTGGTAACCACCGCGATCGGGTTCGCGTCGCCCAGAACATATTCGAGCCGCTCGGCCGGATGGGCCGGGTCCAGCGGAAGGTACCCCGCGCCCGATTTCAGTACGCCGAGTACGGCGACGATCAGGTCGGCGTCCCGCGGCATCGCGATGGCCACCAGCGCTTCCGGTCCCGCGCCGAGTGCGATGAGCCTGCGGGCGAACCGGTTGGATCGCTCGTCGAGTTCACGATAGGTGAGCGTGGCGGACTCCGCCGTCACCGCCACCGCGGACGGAGTCGCCGCCGCCTGCCCGGACAGTAGATCCACCAGTGTGGCCGAGGGGGATTCGCCGTCGCGGCCCGCGAGTTCCGCCACGATGCGCAGTTTCTCGGCGGGGCCGGCGAGCTGGATGTCCCCGATCCGGGTGTCCAGCGGCGAGTCCATCATGCGCCGCAGGAACTCGAGGAACCGGTCGGCGTGCGACTCGAGTTCCTCCTGCCCGTAGAGGTTCGGATTGCCGTGCAACTCGATGAGCAGCGGAGCGTCCGCGCCCGAGCGGTACAGGTTCAGCTGCAGATCGTCGAGCGCGCCGGAGGTCAGTGCGCGGTAGCGGCCGACGGCCGAGCCGAGGCGGATCTCCGAGTCGAAGAACAGGATGTTCACGATCGGGCCGAACGAGTTCGCGGCCGAGTCGATCGCGGCCGAGTCGCGGCGCAGGTCCTCGAACCGGTACAGCTGGTGGCGCATGGCCGAGACGAGCTCGGACACCGAAGCGCGGACCAGTTCGTCCACGGTGGTCGAGTGGTGTACGGCGAAGCGGATCGGCACCATGTTCGCCAACATCGCGGCGGCGTTGCGCAGGCGCTTGGTCACCCGAGCGGTCACCGGCAGCGACAGCGCGACGTCCTCGGTGCCGGTCATCCTGGCGAGGAACGCGGCGAACGCCGCGATCACCACCTGCGCGGCGGATGCGTTCACCTCGGCGGCATAGCGATCGAGCCGGTCGGACAAGTGCGCGGGCAGTTGCAAACCGGCCACGCGGTCGACCTTGCCGGAGCGGGCGGTGCGGCCGGACAGGCTGACCGGCTTCGGCAGGTCGGCAACCTTACTCAGCCAATATGCCTTGTCCGCCTCATATCGCGCGCTGCCGCGATAGGCCTGCTCCGCTTCGACGATGTCGTGCAGGCTCGCCGCGTCCAGTCGCGTCGGTGGCCTGCCCTCCAGCAGAGCATTGTAATGCTCGGCCATCCGGGTCAAGCTGTTGAAGGCGCCGTAGCCGTCGATCACCAGATGGTGCGCGCGGCCGTACCAGAAGTAGTGGTCTTCGCCGACCCGGATGAGTCTCGTCTCGGTGAGCCGGTCGCGGCTGAGATCGACAGCCTTGGTGTTGTAGTCGCGGCGCATCCACTCCATCGCCGTCGCGACCGGATCGTCGGCACCGGTGAAATCCAGTACCGGCTCGTCGTAGACGATGCTGCGGTCGACGAATTGATAAGGCCGGCCGTCGGATTCGACCACGCGCACCACAAGCGACTCGGTTTCGTGACCGCCGTCGTTCACCGCCCGCGTGAACGCGTCGTAGTCCACCGCGCCCTCGATCTCGACGCAGTGTGCGATGTTGACAGCCGGTCCACCGGGCACATGGTCTGCGAGCCACATACCGTACTGCGCGCTCGAGAGCGGAATCAGCCCCAGTTCGCCATCGGTGGTTCCGTCTGACTTCAGATGCATCGCATAACCCCTTATTCGTACCCGGACGCGTGCGGGCACGGCGGAGCACGCCGCCTCACCGCGTCCGAAATCTGGCTTATATGCACTCGGTCTGCTCAGGAGCGGCGTACCCCTGCTGTTCGCCGCGCCTTCAGGTTTCGCGTGTAGCTCGATCAGCCCGTTCCAGGCGTCCGAAGCGGACACCATCGTGGCATCTACAGCAGCTCGCACACCTCCCAATTGTCGGCATTTCCGGTCGTCTCAAAATCTGAAAACAGAACTTTTGAACCAGCGGTGGAGCATCGACACTCTGGTAGTACAAGCAATCTGACAGCAGCCCGACCGAGTCTAGTCGAATCAAACCTGCTGCCTTCGCATGAAAGCCGGGTGTTTCGGATCGCGATCGGAGCAATGCGGGCGCATCGAACACCCCGCACGGTACGGCGACTCCGGCACCGTATCACCGAAGAAGAGCCTGGTACCACGAGGGACAATCCGTGAGAGACACCCGCGATCGGGCATAGTACATGCCGAGTCAGGGCCGCAATCAAGCCGGTACCGACGTGACCGTGGAGGCGGGCGGGCAAGGGTCGCAGCGGCTCACCGAGATTCTCCGGACCCACTGAAAAATACTTATCAGTACTTACGCAAATAATCTGGCAATCGACGAGCGACTTGTCAAAATACGCCCCCAAGCCAAACTTTTTTGTCTCTACGTCCATTTCGGACAAGTATCGCTTTCATAGGACGGCAATCCGCCATCAAGAATACCCACTCGCCGAACATATTTCCGTCTGGTATTTTGCCTATATCAAGCGCCCGAACGTTCTTCGCGCAACACCGGTGCCGGGAACCACATCCAGACAAGGCCGGTTCGCCCGAGGAATCCAGCGGCCACGATGCTGTCCACGCGTGGACGGACCCGAGCGGGCGGAGGTCGATCAGCCCCCAACGGTCGGATGTCGTCCCGGTCAGTCCACGGATTCACGCCGCCGACGGCGGACCGAGCAGACACCGACGACCGGCGCCGAAGGCCGACCGATCGGCACGGCTGCCGCGCCGGGCGCGGACTCGCACGGCGTCGAACACAGTGTGCCCACAATGCAATCGAGGCGGCGCCGAAGCCGCGTGCCGGTCGCTCGGATACATCCGCGAAGAAATTCCGGGTAGGCGAGTTCGGCAAATCGGCGCGGAGTCTCCTGCTGCCCATCGGGTCCGGTCCGGAGAAGATCACCGCGATTCCGCGATGTCGCGATTCCGCGATGTCGCGATCCCGCGATGTCGCGATCCCGCGATGTCGCGATCCCGCGATGTCGCACAGCACCATTCGTTCCCTCGCCCGTCCAAGACCGCCATTGTGAGAATCGGAGCGGGCGCGCCGGATCGGCGACCACGTCGCGCCGCCTTCTCCACTTCGATGACGATCGCCACCGTGGGCGACCAGCCCAGGCGGGCCCGCCACGGACCGGCGGTCAGCGACATCGTCGCCCACTGGGGGCAGCACTGCGCCCGACGCCGGGTCAGTGCTGGGGACAAGGGATCACACGTGATCCGTCATCGCGATCGAACGACGATCAAAGGGACGTCCACCGAGTGCAGCAGCGTATTGCTCGTCGATCCCAGCAGCATGCCGGCGAACCCTCCTCGTCCGTGGCTGCCCACTACCACCAGCTGTGCGTTCGCCGACTCGTCCAGCAACGATCGTCCCGGCCGGTCCGCCGTGACGACGCGCCGCACCGCGACGTCCGGGTAGCGCTCGGCCCAGCCGGCCAGACTCTCGGCCAGCACCGCCTCCGCCGCTTCGCGCGCGCCATCCCAGCCCCGGGCCGGCACGTCCAGACCGCTGGTGTCGCTCCAGGCGTGCAGCGCGACCAGGTCGACCTTTCGCCGCGACGCCTCCTCGAATGCCAGCTCCACGGCGGCCACACTGTTGTCGGTCCCGTCGACGCCCACCAGCACGGGCTGCCGGGCCGACACCGCGTCGATCGCCGCGATGCCGTGGATCACCGCGACGGGGCAGCGCGCGTGATGGGTGGTCGCGGTGCTCACCGAGCCGAGCAGCCCCCGCTGGAACGCACCCATCCCGCGGCTGCCCACCACCAGCATCCACGCTCGCGCGGACCTTTCGATGAGCATGGGAGTGATCAGTTCGAAAGTCACCTCGGTGGTGATGGCGGGTTCGGCGCCCGGTACCGCCGTCCGCGCCACCCGGGCGGCATCGGCGAGGATGCGCTCGCCGTCGCCGCGCAACCACTCCAGGTCGGCCTCGCCCAGTGAGATGCCGGGCCCGAAACCGGTTGGGATCGCCATCGAAGTGACGATGTGCAGCGCGCGATGATGCAGCGCGGCTTCGACTGCGGCCCAGGCGACCGCCTGATACGAACTGGCCGAGCCGTCGACGGCCGCCACCATGGGAGAGTCGAGGTCGCTTGCGCGCGAGAGGCTTTCGGTGGTCATGTGGATTCCCTCCGTCGAGAGACAGGTGCCGCACCGCGGGTCGTATGCGGCGCCGCTGCCATCGGCATCGAGCATCTCGCGTCTCGCACGGATGCGGCAGAGACGAAGGTCATTCCCCGGGCGGGCCGTCGGACCTCGCGTCATCGGTCGCCCCGCGCAGCCGGCGGCAGTACTGGTCGGAGGCAGTTCAGGAATCGTCGGCGGCGCCCGCGTCGTCCCGTTTCGGCGCTGCGGCCGTTCGCCGCGGCAGTCTGCCGGTGGCGAACAGCGGGGCGATGGCCAGCAGGGCTGTGACGGCCAACGCCACCCGCAAGGCTTCCAGCCGCGCCTCGGAATTGACCGCGATGACGGCGTTCGCGGTGGCCTCCTCGACGCCCGCGGCGTCGAGGGCGTCCCGGAGCTGGCTGTTGGACAGGAACGGCACACCGTCGGCCAGCTCGGTGGTCGCCCGTTGCTGGACCGACGCGGGAATCGCGGGGTTGCTTTCGATGCCCGTGACGACCGACGAGGTCAGGGTCGCGAGGAGCACCGAGCCGATCAATGCGGTGCCGAGCGACGCGCCGAGATTGGTGACGGTGTTCTGGAGCCCACCGACCGAGCCGCTCTGCGCATCCGGGAGCGACGAGACAGTGACCGCACCCAATTGCGAGGCCAGAGCGCCCAGTCCCAGTCCCATCAGCAGCATCGGAATCGACACCACCCCGGCGTTCGCTCCGGGGTCCAGCCCGGCGACCAGGATCAGGATGCCCGCGATCATCGACCCCAGGCCCAGCCGCACCACGCGCCGCGGGTTCGCGTGCGGCCGGAACTTCGGAATCGCCGTCGCCGCCACAACCAGCGCCACCGACAACGGCAGGATGCGGACGCCTGTTCCCAGAGCGCTGAGTTCGAGCACCACCGACAGGAACAGCGGCACCGCGAAGAACACCCCGGCCTGCACGGTGAACTGGGCGAAGAACATGCTCAAGCCACCGGTGAGCTGCCGATTACGCAGCAAGCCCGGGTCGACCAGCGGCTCCCGTCCGGTGTCCACCAGATGGGTCTGCCACCGCAGGAACGAGTACGACACCAGTAGCCCGGCGATCAGCAGCCAGATGACCGGGGAAAGTCCGAGCAGGGCGGGACCGCCCGGCTTCACCCGCACCCAGCCCCACGTGCTCGATCGCAGGACGCCGAAGACGACCATGGCGAGCCCGGCCACCGACAGCAGCGAACCCACGAGATCGAGCCGGACCCGCTCGGCCGGGGCGTCCTCGACCCTGCGCAGCACCAGCAGGATCAACACGACGATGACGACCTCGCCGAAGAAGACGTACCGCCAGGACGCGTAGGTCGTCACGGCGCCGCCGAGCAGCGGGCCCACGGCGACCGCCATCGCGCCCGCCGCCGCCACCAACCCGTAGGCCGCCGGGCGGCGTTCCGGGGCGAAGTTCGCCGCGACCAGGGACACGATCGCGGGCATGATCAGGGCCGCGCCGATTCCTTCCAGCAGCGACCAACCCAACAACAGAGTCGGCAGATTCGGCGCCAGGCCGGTGGTGGCGGAACCGACGCTGTAGATCACCAGGCCGAGGCCGAATGCTCGGCGACGGCCCAGGATGGTGCCCACCTTGCCGCCGGTCAGCATGAGCGACGCCATCACCAACGTGTAGAGGGTGATGGCGGTCTGGATACCGGTGATCGTCGTACCGACGTCCTGGGCCACGGTCGCCATCGACACGTTCATCACCGAGCTGTCGAGCGTCATCAGGAATTGGCCCGCGGCCAGCACCCCCAGCACCAGAACAGAATTCGGCCTGGCCTGCGATACCGAAGAACTCTCGATGCTCATGTGTCGGTTCCGTCCCGGTTCAGCCGAGCGGCTCGGGCCCCGAGCGCTCGGCTACGGCAGCGGTCATCGTGCCGGAATCGAGCAACGCCCCGGCACCGGCGGGCGGCTCGCGGGGCCACCTGCCGCGTTCTGGTCCGGTGGCCAGATCGGCCACGCGCCCCGCCCGGCTCGATTCGGATCGTCGCGAGCGGCCGGAGGGAACGCCGTCACAGCCCCCTCATTTGATCACAGTCGGCCACCGCGGCTCGACAAGTACTCGCGGTGATCACCGAACCCGGCACGGTCCGCGGCGCTGACCTCCCCCTGCTCGCCGAGCAGCCTGACGCCCGTCACGATCGTGGGTTCGATGGCGATGACCGTGTCCATGAGCCCATCGGCCCATGGGCGCAGCAGCCGCGTATAGCGCGCGATCCGTTCGGGGTCGGTCACCGTGCGGGGCGAGACCGGTCACGACGACCGACCAGCCCACCTGGGTCACCGCGTCGATGTCGTCGGCCTCGTACGCCACGGCCGGTCCCGGAGACCGGGAACCCACCGCCGAGAAGGCACGTCACCCTCGGCTGACCTCGGGTCTGCGCGGTCGCCGCATCCCGGCACGCTCCCGCAACCGCCGGATCTCCCGCTCGATGCCTTCGGCGAGCACGGCGATATCGGGTACGGTGTCGTAATCTCCGGTGATGCCGAAGCTCAGGTCGCCCGCATAGCTGAGGACCGCGATCGCGGTGCGCAAGCGCATGGCGATCGGCATGGCAGGCAACAGTTCCGCCACCACGCGCCCGCGCACGGTCAGCTGTTCCCGCGGGCCGGGCACATTCGTCACCAGCGCCCCGACGGCTCGTTGCGGAAATCGTGCCAGCAGACGGAGACTCCAGGCCAGGGGCGCGAACGGCAGCAGGCCCACCAGCGCGAGCACCGACTTCTCCGCTTGCGCTTCGCCTCCCGACTTGCGCCTGTTCATCCGCTCCCGGATCGCCTTCAACCGCTCCACCGGCTCCGCGACTTCGATCGGCAGGAACGGCAGCACCGCCGAAACCCGATTGTCCAGTGTGTATTTCGCCTGTTCCGAGCGCATCGAGACCGGAACGAGGATACGCAGTTTGTCCGGCGACGGCCGTTCGTCGCGGCCGCCCAGCAGTTCACGATAAGCGGCGGCGACCGCGGCCAGGACGACGTCGTTGACCGTGACGTCGAACGCCGCACCGATCTCGTGCACATCCGACAGCGCGGCCCGGGCCACGACATACCGGCGCTGACGTCCGATGGGGCCGTTGAGCGAGCACTCGGTGGCCGGCGACACGACGGCGGACAGCAGCGGAGCCAGACCGCGCGCCATAGCGACCACCGAACGCGGCACCGCGACGGGCAGCCGTGGCAGCGCTCGAACCAGATCCGGCCAGCGCACCGCGGGACGGCCGTGCGGCTCGGCCCCGGAGTCTCGCGGCTCCCCGGCCACGGCGTCGCAGAAACTTCGGAACACCGATATTCCGGATACCCCGTCCACCAGACTGTGATGTGCTTTCACCAGCAGTGCCCAGCGGTCGCCCGCGAGGTGTTCGACGACGACGCACTGCCACAGTGGATGATCGCGATCGAGTCGCTCCTCCAGTTCCGACGCCACCAGTTCGCACAACGCGGTCTCGTCACCCGGCGTGGGCAGCGCGGTCCACCGGATGTGATGTGCGAGATCGAAGTTGGGATCGTTCTCCCACACCGGCGTGGCCAGGTCGAGCGGCGCCCGGCGCACCTTCTGGCGCAGGCGCGCGTTCCGCTCCACCCCCCTGGCGACCACGCCGCTCAACTCCGACCGGCTCGGCGGAGCGCCGGAGATGACCGCCACCGCGCCGATTCCGAGACTGATATGCCGGTCGGAGTCCTCGAGTTCCATGAAGCCCGAATCAAGAGGCCGTAGTTCTGTCATGGGGTGCTCATTCACGTAGCTTCGTCTCCCCAGCATCGCGCGACGCGGCGGCGTAGATGATGGCCGAAGGTCACCGAATGCGGGGCACTCCGGCCACGGCGCGCCCCTGCGGGCGGCTGGGACCTCGGTCGTCCGCGGCACCGCACGCACGCTCGACTCGGCGGCGGCAGCAGGGGAAGAATTGCCGTATGCGAACCGTACTCATTCTCGGTGCGGGGTTCGGAGGACTGGAGCTGGCCACCCGCCTGTCGGGTTCGTCGGCCGACGAGTTCCGTGTCGTCATCATCGACCGAAACGACTCCTTCACCTTCGGCTTCGCCAAACTGGACATCCTGTTCCGTGACCTGCCGCCGGAGCAGGCGCGGGTGCCGTACTCCCGCTTCATCCATCCGCGCGTCGAATTCCGGCAGGAGGAGGTCACCTCGATCGACCCGAGGACCCGTCGCGTCCACACCGACCAGGCCGTGTACGACCCCGATATCCTCGTCGTCGCGCTGGGTGCCGACTACGACCCCGGCGCGACCCCCGGCTTCGTCGAAGACGGCTACGAGTACTACTCGATCGACGGCGCCCGCCGCTTGCGCGATCGACTCGCAGGCTTCGACGGCGGCACCGTGGTCCTCGGGGTGCTGAGTGTCCCGTTCAAGTGCCCGCCCGCGCCGTACGAAGGCGCGATGCTGCTGCACGAGACGCTCGCCAGGCGCGGGATCCGAGAGCGCACGCACATGCGATTCCTCACCCCGATGGACGCACCGATTCCGGTATCCGCGCAGACCTCCGCCGCCATCGTCGAAGCGCTCGCCGGGCATGGCATCGCCTATTCGCCGGGACGCCGGGTGCACGCGCTCGACCCGGATCGCCACGTGGCGGTCACCGGGACCGGAGACGAACCCTACGACCTGTTCATCGGAATCCCGAAGCACCGGGTTCCGGCGGTCGTCGAGGCATCGGGGCTCACCGAGGGCGGAACCGACGGCTGGATCGCCGTCGACCCGCACACCCTCGAGACGCCGTATCCGGGTGTCTACGCCCTCGGCGACTGCGCCGACGCACCGGTCCCACGGGCGGGCGTGTTCGCCGAGGACGCCGCCCGCACGGTCGCCGCGGGCATCGAGGCCGGGTTGCACGGCTCGGCGCCGTCGGAGCGGTACCGCGGGCGGGGCACCTGCCACATCGAGTTCGGCGGCGGCCTGGTCGGCAAGGTGGAGGCCGATTTCCTCTCCGGTGCCGCGCCGGTCGCACCGTTCACCCCGCCGTCGGTGGAACTCGCCCGGGAGAAGTCCACCGCCGCCGCGGCCCGGCTGGGCCGCTGGTTCACCGGCTGACCGGGTCGTCCACGCCCGGCTCGTCCGCCCGCCACGCGCTGGTCGGCACCGCGGCGATCTCGGCCGCACCGCCGCGCCACTCGCTCGCCTTCCCGTCGCGGCCGGACCGCCACGCGCGCGATGACGCCACCGAAGGACCAGGCGAGTGTGACCGAAAGCCGAAGGGACGGCGCTCGGCGATTACCCGGCCCATATCGGGCTATGACCTGGTGTGACCACCATTCGTTTGGGCTGCCGTGCGCCGAGACCGGCGCGATCGCGCAAAACCGATCCTTCGATTGCGAGCGAGGAGCAACCGTGCAGACGCCATCGATCCATGTCGCCTCCCTGCAGAACGGCGAGCAGATCCACCGCAGCGAACTCGGCTCCCTCACTCGGCTCACCGCCGATAGTTTCCCGATTCTCAGCGGGCTTTCGATCAAACGCCTGACGCTCGCGCCGGGTGCGATCCGCGAACCGCACTGGCACGCCAACGCCACCGAACTCACCTATTGCACGGCGGGGCGGGCACTGGTCTCGGTCCTGGACGACGGCAGCAGATTCTCCTCGTTCCTGGTGGGCGCGGGCGAGATGTTCCACATCGACTCCGGCGCGCTGCATCATGTGGAGAACGTCGGCGACACCGAGGCCGAGTTCATCCTCGCCTTTCGCCACGAACGACCGGAGGACTTCGGATTCAGCGCGGGCCTCGGCGCGATGACCGATTCGGTGCTCGGTAACACCTACGACCTGCCCGCGGAAGCCTTCGCGAAGATCCGGCGCGACACCACCGCCAGGCTCGTCGTGCGACGCGAGGGCGAACCCGATATCCCGTGGACCGCCCACTACGGCGACCCGCACCACTTCGCGATCGAGGCGATGCCCGCCCCGGTGGACTCGCCGGTCGGTTCCGCGCGCACCGCGCGCGCCCAGTTCTGGCCCGCATTGCGCGACATCTCGATGTACTCGCTGCGGGTATGCGAAGACGGCATGCGCGAACCGCACTGGCACCCGGTGACCGCCGAAATGGGTTATGTCCATCGCGGCTCGGCGCGGATGACGATCATGGATCCGGACGGCACTCTGGACACCTACATCGTGCGCGAGGGCGAGGTGTACTTCGTTCCGCGCGCCTACCCGCACCACATCGAAGTCGTCGACTCCCCCGAGATCCACTTGCTGATCTTCTTCGACCAGCCCACGCCCGCGGACATCGGCTACCGCGCCTCGATGAGCGCCTACTCCCGGAAGGTGCTCGCCGCGACTTTCGGCGTCGCCCTCGATGAACTTCCCGACCTGCCCTTCACGCCGACCGATCCGTTGATCGTCACGCGGAGCAACGCCTTCGTCCGGTAGTCGCGGCAAATACCCGGCCGCATCGTCACACCGTCACCGCGGGATCGAGCATTACCGCCGATTCGAGTGTCCCGGATCTTTCGCGCTCAGGCGCTCGGCGTCAATGCACGCAGCGGCTGGTCGAGTTCACGGCGGTAGAAGTCCAGGAAGCCGTCCGGGTCGGGGCCCGCGTTCTGCATCACCAGATGGTCGAATCCGGCATCGGCGTACTGCTCGGCGGCGTCGAGATAGCGGGCGGGATCCGGGCCGCAGGCGAAGTTGTCGAGGATGTCCGCGAGCCGGACGGTGGTGGTCGCGGCGGCGAAATTGACCGGGTTCGGCAACTCGCTCATGACCTTCCAGCCGGTCACTGCCCAGCGGGTCGTATCGAGCACCGCCTTCGCCGCCGTGTCCTCGTCGGGCGCCCAGGCCATGCCGACTTCCGCGTATCGAGGGCCCGTACCGCCCGCGGCGCGATAGTGCTCGACGATGTCGGATTTCGGCTCGGTGGCGAACAGCCCGTCGCCGAACTCCGCGGCGATGCGTGCGGCCTCCGGTCCGGCGCCGGCGACGACGATGGGCGGGAGCGTCTCGGGCAGATCGAAGACGCGGGCATCGGAAAGGGACAGGAATTCCCCGTCGTAGCAGCGATAGCCACCGCTCCAGAGCAAGCGGATGATCTCGATGGCTTCACGCAGCATCCGATGCCGGATGCGCACGGGTGGAAACTCCCGGCCGACGACGTGTTCGTTGAGACGTTCGCCCGAACCGACCCCGAGGGTGAAGCGGTTGCCGGACAAGATCGCGAGAGTGGCCGCGGCCTGCGCGATGATCGCGGGGTGATACCGCAGGATGGGGCAGGTCACTCCGGTCGCGAGCTCGATCCGGTCGGTCTTCGCCGCGATGGTTCCGAGCACGCTCCAAGCGAACGGCGAATGCCCCTGGTTGTCCAGCCAGGGATGGAAGTGATCGCTGATCTCGACGAAGTCGAACCCGGCCTCTTCCGCCCGAACCGCTTGCCGGACAAGCTCGTTGGGACCGAATGCCTCAGCCGCCAGTTTGTACCCGATGCGCATCGCCACCTCCTGGTTCGACGGGGAGCGGCCGGTCACCGCATGAACCGGCTCGTGGCGCGCATACCCGGCAGGCGGCAGCGAAAACTCGGCCGGGCCCGCAGCGGCGGCTACCACCCCATCCGGCCGCCCCGGACCCGAATGGCGGCATCGCGCCGGTTTGTCCTGTGGCACCCTGAGTGCGGCAATAGCAGCTGTCGTGGCGGCGCGATGGAGCGAACCCGGCCGGCGGCCGACTCTCGCCCCTCGACCGACTCGCGACATCTGGCGAACTTTCAGCGTTTCTTCGTATGTCTCACCTGGGTAACGGCGTATGGTCGCGCTATGCCGACAGCGACGTCGATCGACACCGGAGCCGAACACCTCGCCTGCTGGGTCACCGTCGTCGGGGAACGTCTACACCAGTTGCCGACCGCAAACCCGCATATCCTGCTCGCCCACGCCATGAGCGGCTTCCTCGCGATCGGGCGGGCGAGCATGGCCCTGCTGACCACCTCCGTCGATCCCACCGACATCCGAGACCACGATCTCGTCTTCGAGATCACGGCCGACGCGGAGCGCTGGCTCACCGACGCGGCGACCGAACCGATTGTCAACCAGGTCACCGATCGCGGCGAGCACATTCAGCGCTACCTCAGTCCCACCGCACTCGACACCCTCGCGAAGGCCCGCCTGCGACGCTGCGCGCAGACAACGGCGATCCATACCCGTGATCTGCTGACCGGGATCGACACCGACCCGACCGCGCCGGAGGAGATCCGCGATCTCGCCCGTGATCTCGCCACGCGAGCGAATGTCATCGCGACCGTCTACGCCGACGACCCGCAACAGCTGCTCTCGATGACCGGCAGGTGACCCCTGCGGGGCGTGCGCCGGCGTTCGACGAGGCAGCCCGCCGCGGCAGCCCATTCCGGGACGTCGGCGACCACCGGCCACCCACGGATGCTCGGGCGTAGCACCCGACCGGCGGCACGTTCACATCGAGACCGCGATGATCGACAATGGTGTCATGGTGACGGTGCTGCTCGGCGGCGACGTCATGCTGGGCCGAGGTGTGGACCAGGTCCTGCCGCATCCCGGTGATCCGAGGCTGCGCGAACGGTACGTCGACGACGCCCGAACCTACGTCGAACTGGCCGAACGCGCGCACGGCGAGTTCCCGCATCCGGTCGGATACCGCCAATTGTGGGGCGATGTGCTGCCGCTGCTCGCCCAGCTCGATCCCGAGGTGCGGTTGCTCAACCTGGAGACGTCGATCACCGCCGACGGCGCGTTCGCCCCCGCCAAAGGCATTCATTACCGGATGCACCCGGACAATGTGCCCGCGTTGACCGCGATCGCACCGGTGATCTGCGCGCTGGCCAACAATCACGTGCTCGACTTCGGAATTCCCGGGATGGCCGACACCATCGAAGCGCTCGATGCCGCGCATATCGGCCGCGCCGGCGCCGGCGCCGATCTGGCGGGCGCCCGCGCCCCCGCCACGGTGGAACTCGCCGACGGGCGCCGCGTGGTGATCGTGTCGGTCGCCGCCGGATCCAGCGGTGTTCCGGAATCATGGTCGGCGCGGCGCGACCGGCCGGGGCTGTGGCGGGTAGGCTACTCCCCCGGCGCCGCGGCGGCCGACGATGTCGCCGCCGAGGTGGCGGCGCATACGCACGACAACGACATCGGCATCGTTTCCGTGCACTGGGGACCGAACTGGGGCTACGAAGTCACGCGCACCGAAACACAGTTCGCGCATCGGTTGATCGATGCCGGAGTCGACGTGGTGCACGGGCACTCCGCGCACCATCCGCGTCCGATCGAAATCTACCGCGGCAAACCCATCCTGTACGGGTGCGGCGACGTCATCGACGACTACGAAGGTATTCGTGGCCACGAGCGATACCACACCGATCTGCACCCGCTGTACCTCGTATCGGTCGATCGCGGGCCGGCAGCGGTCCGGCTCATTCCACTCCAGGTACGGCACATGCGCCTGGAATGGGCACCGCGGGCCGAATCCCGCTGGCTCTGCGCGAAACTGGAGGACATCAGCCGCCGCTTCGGCACTCGTGTCGCCCGCGGAACCGACGACCTCCCCGTGGTGTTCAGTGCCGCACGACGGTGAGATGGCGGTGGAACCATTGAACCGCCGAATCGGCGACTTGCTCGAGCGCACCGGGTTCCTCGAACAGGTGTGTCGCGCCCGGAACGATGTCCAGCTCACTCGGACACGGCATCCGTAGCTGGGCCTCCCGATTCATCTCCAGCACCCGACTGTCGTTGCCGCCCACGATGAGCAGCGTCGGCGCGCGGACCGCGGCCAACCGCGCACCGGCCAGATCCGGACGACCGCCACGGGAGACGACCGCCGCGATCTCGGTGCCCGGTTCGGTCGCCGCCCACAGTGCCGCGCCCGCGCCGGTGCTCGCCCCGAAATATCCGGTCGGCAGGCCGCGCAGCTCCGGCCGCGTTCGCAGCCAGTGGGTCACCTCGACCAGGCGATGAGCGAGCAACTGGATATCGAACACGCGGGCGCGATCGCCCTCCTCCGCCACAGTGAGCAGATCCACCAGCATTGTCGCGAAACCCGCCTGATTGAGGACCTCGGCGACGAACCGGTTTCGCGGGCTGCGCCTGCCGCTGCCGCTGCCGTGCGCGAAGGCGACCAGCGCGGTGCACTCCGACGGGACAGCCAGTACCCCGGCCAGCCGGGTGTACTCCGACGGCACGATGACCTCTTCTGTTCGCGTCGGGGACCGGTGTGCGGACGGCATCGAACACCTCCTGCTATCCGGCGTACCCGATCAGGTCGGTCCTGCGCAAGAGGGGAAGGGCTTTCGTCCGCACGACTGACCACGGACGGTCGATGATCAGCCCGCGTCCTCGGGTTCGTCGGACTTCTCCGACTTCACGATGTGGACGCGCACCGGGAGACGGAACAGGTTGCCCGACCGGTTGCGGACCCACTGGGTGACGGCGGCGACCGCCGAGCCCAGCGATGTCACGCCCGCCAGCAGCGCCCACGGCGTGAGCGCAGCGGACGTGTAGGCCACCTGCCCGATACCGGGCACGACGAGTCTGCCGTTGCCGAACGCCCAGTTCATCAGCGATCCGATCTGTCCCCCGAGATCCGATCTGCGTCCGACCATCGCCTTCAACTCCGGGCCCTTGCTGTTGATGTAGAGCACGGTGAACACGACGAACAGCGCGCCGACCACCGTGGCCAGCGTCGCCAGCCGATCGAGCGCCTCGATGCGCAGACGCAGGTTCACCACGACCGCGAAAATCGCGACGACGATCGCGGCACAGGCCAGCAGAGCCCAGAATCCGGTGATCCGGGCACCGGGAGGCGCCGATCGCGACCAGACGTTGAGGAACCGCGTGGTGATCTCCATCCGGCCGAACGCGTTCGTGCTCACCTTGCCATCGGCACCCGCGGCGGTGAGCCACGGCTGGAACAGCAGCACCAGCGTCACCAGACCGCCGACCGCGGCCCACACATAGCCCCAATGCCCACGCAGCGCGGTCAGAATCGCCTTCGCCGGCACGCCGGCGCCGCTGGGCGCCGGGTTCTGCTGTGCGGACCGGTCGTCTCGCGTTTCGTCCGACTGCCAGGGCGTTGGCTGCACCATAACCTCAGTTTATGGTCGCGTCTCCGCCCGAATTCTCGCCCGACTCACCGCCGGTGGGAAGGATTCAAGCGGCATGCGGCGAGCCGGTACTGCGAAGTCTGATCTGGCGTCGGCGAGGTAACGATCGCGTGACCCTGCGCCACTCCGCCGCGCCGAACCAATCGACACAGCGGCTGTCGGGGCGACCGCACCGATTCGAGGCGGTCGCGCCACAACACGATCGAAGATGTCCAGATCTCCATTGGGCAAAGGCGAGTCGAGCGCATATCAAGGCGCGCGACTGCGGGAATTATAGGCATAAAGGAATCCCCCGGTACGTTTTTCGGTCGAATTGGATTCCGCTGTCCCGAAAAGAGCACCACCGGTGATCGTGCCGTTACGAAACGCCGGGGAACTTGACATTTCCTTGCCTGGCGCGGACCGGCCTATGGGTGAAGCATGAAATCCGTGAGTCAGGGTTAATTTCACTCGAGTCAAAGGATGCACAATGTCCACCAGAATCACGAAAATCGTCGCCGCGACCGCAATGGCCGTCTCCTTGGGCGTCATCGCGGCTCCCGCCGCTTCCGCCCAAACGACACCGTCGGACGCCGCGACGCCGGTTTTCGGCTCGGTAGTGCTCTGCATACCGCTCGGCAGCGCCGTCTGGTGCATCTGAGAGCGCCTGTGGTGCGGCCGAGCCGAGTTCAGGCGGGCCGCATGGGGTACAAACCATTTCGCCGAATCTCGCGCGAACCGACGTAGGGAGGCCGACGACCGCAGTTGCCGCCGCACGCGGATCGACCGTTGCGGCGGCACTGTCACCATCGGCTTCCTTGCGTCGAATCGTCGGCTACGACTCGATCACCAGTATCCGACATCACCGCCAGGGGACTTCGCACGGAAAGTAGCTCTTCACGTCAAAAAGTCTTTCCGGCCCGGTCAATCACCGCGCCGACCACCCGGTTCAACCGATCAATGCGTTCATAATGGTTCCGGCGCTGGTGGCGATGACGCCGCCGAGCATGCCGCCCGCGACCATCTTCGCCGACGCGAGTGGACCGCCGTTCCACTTCTCCCAGGCGAATCTGCCACCCGCATAGGCGATTCCGGTGACTCCGGACAGAATCACGAACCACGTGAAATACCGGAACAACTGGAGGAATTTTTCCGCGTTCGGGGGAGCCTCGGGGACCGGGTCGTCCACCTGAGCCAGGAGATACGCTTCGACTGCCGTATGGATCGTCATTGATCGTCTCCGTCGCGTTTCCGCAGGACAAGTTATACGCAATCGCTATGACTTTCGAAGTATCGCGATCCGTCGGGCTCGCGTCAACCCCTCGCCGGGCCGAGGACACCGCGGAGCCATCGGCGCGAGACCGTGTCAGACCGCCGCGGACGGGTAGTGCGTCCGCGCCAGGGCCTGGCTACCGCTTCCGGGCGACGGCGAAGACGCGCCGGTAGGGCAGCCAGGTGGTGCCGTCGGCGCGCTGGGGGTAGGCGCTGCGCAACAGTGGCGCGAGTTGTGCTGTGAATTCCTGCCACTGCGCGTCATCGAGGGCCGCGCGTACGGGCCGCAACGCCGTGCCGGTTACCCACTCGAGCACCGGATCCGCACCGGTCAAGCGTTGCAGGTACGTCGTTTCCCAGGCGTCGACCGCTCCACCGGCCGCGGCGAGCAGGTCGGCGTATCCGGCGGCGTCGAGCACCGCCCTCGGCTCGAGAATGCCCACTCGGCCGAGACTGTCGCGCCAATCGTCGCGAGCGGCCACCTGGCGGATCGTCCGGTGCGAGGCCGCGTCGAAGTTCCCGGGCACCTGCACAGCCAGGAACGCGCCGGCGGGAAGCTGCCGCATCCACCGCGCCAGCAGATCCGGATGTCCTGGCACCCAGTGGAGGACGGCATTGCAGACCACGACATCGGTCTCCGCGCTCGGCTGCCACTCCTGTACCGTCCCGAGCGTCGCCTCGATGCCGCGATCTCGCGCGGCCGCGACCATCTCCGGCGACGAGTCGAGCGCTTGCACGATCGCGCCCGGCCAGCGCCGCGCGAGGACCGCCGTGAGATGCCCTGGGCCGCAGCCCAGGTCCACCACCACCCGAGGGTCGGCCGCCGTGACCCGGCTCAGCAGGTCGAAGAACGGGCGCGACCGGTGATCGCCGAACTCGAGGTACTGCTGAGGATCCCACATAGGCCACTCCACCACTCGTTGCCAAACCGTACGTACTGTACGCCTGCCCCGTTGCCGTTCTCGGGGAGCTTTCCCGGATTCGTCGCACACCGTCGACCGCGATCCGGTGCAGGCCGAAGTTCGCCGTCCACGACCTCCACCACGACCGCTTCGCCTTCGCGACAGCCGCGCCACGCCCGTGCGTGCCCGACATCGACCAGGCGCACAGGTCGTCGCTGGTCGACACGACGCGCACCACGCGTAAGTCGGTGAGCAGGTGCCGCAGCGGGCTGTCCAGAGTGAGGAACGGAAACACGGCGCCTGCGACCAGGTCGATCGACAGCAGCCCGCGGATCGATCCGCGCGGTATTCGGCGGGTATCGGCGCCACGAAATCGTTGATCACCACCTGTTTTTCCGGCCCGGACAACCGACTCTTCGAATCGACCGGTTGGGAGCGGACGAACCCGTTCTCGGCGCCTGCCGGGCTGTGGACCAAGCATTAGGTCGGCTCGGTACTCGGCAATTCCGGTAGCCGCCACCAGTATTCGGGGCGATTCGACAGCGCCGGTTCAGGGACATCGGCCTGCCCGAGCCGCCATCGGACGCCGACCTGCGAACACACCCGGGCGGAAATGGACTGTCTATCACGGTTTCGTAACGGCATGTCCTGGGTATCACATAGCTATGACGGATCACCGACCAACCCGCATCGCCGGTGTGGAACCGGGAACCGGCGCGCTCGCTTTGACCACGTGCCTTGCCTTTTCGATCGGCATTGCCACGCTCACCCAATCGGCGCTCACCACCCTCGTAGCGTGTGTGAGCATCGTGGCGGGGCTCACACTGGTGCTGAACATCCTGCCGCACAAGGCCTGACCGCAGGGCCCTGCCTCGCACGCCGAATCCCTGGTGGCACAGACCCGGGACTCGACGAAAATCGGGAGGCAGGCGAGTCGGCTGACACCGCCACCGGGCCGACGATAGGCCACGATCCGATGCGCGTGTCCGGCCGTGACGGACCGCCGACAACGATGCTGTGCGGCCTCTGGTACCTCGACACCTTCGTCCGCGTGGACAGGCAGTAGCGAATCAAGCCGTCCGCCCTGGCATGGGCCGACCCGACCGGACGCCGCCGCGCGATCGGGCCGCGCGTCAGCGTGCCGACAGCGCTGAGGGCGGGGCCTCGGACGTGTGGGCCGGTTCATCGGGGGACGGGTTCCCCTTACCCGCGATGTTTCGCCTGCTGGTGACCAGGAAAAGCACGACGAGCAGCACACTGAACCAGACGTAGGTGTTGCCGATGAAATGCTGCCAGGGCGTCCAGGCGGTCTCCCGGTGCTCGCCGTCGGGCAGCCAATTGTGCGGACCGATGACGAACACCGCAGCGGTCGCCACGAATGTCACCCACCACCCGATCGCCCGCCTGCCGGGCAGGCGCGACGCGTAACCGACGACGGCGAACAACGCGGGCGCGATCCACACCCAGTGGTGCGACCAGGAGATCGGCGACACCAGCAGCGTGAAGACCGCGTTGATGGCCAGCGCGAGCGCGGGTAGGTCGGCGGCTCGGCGCATGGCGGTGACCACCAACACGAGCAGCAAGGCGCCGAGGACCAACCAGATGATGGTGAACGCGGGCTCGGACACTTCGAATCGAGCGAGCACCGCCTGAATCGACTGATTGGTATGGAATGCCGAACCGCTCAGCCCGGACACGTTTCCCAGACCGCCGAACCAATACTTGACCGACTCCTTCGGCAGGATCGCGAAGCCGAGCGCGGTCGCGGCCGCACCGGTGACGGCGGCGGTCGCGGCGGCGCGGTAGTTCCGCCGGACCAAGAAGTAGAGCACGAACGCCGCGGGCGTCAGTTTGATCGCGGCGGCGATGCCGATCAGCATGCCCCGGGGCCAGCGCGGCTTGTGCGTGAGGCAGTCGGCGGCGACCAGGGCCATGAGCAACAGGTTGACCTGGCCGAAGTCCAGGGTGGAGTGGATCGGCTCCAGCAGCAGCCCCAGCGGAGTCGCGCACGCGGTGGCCCAGACCGCCGACCGCCGCTGCGACTGCTCCGGCCATACTCGCCGCGCCACCAGATACAGCGTCAGAGCCAGCGCGGCCACCGAGGAGACGAAGAAGCTGAATGCGGCGACATCCCAGGGCAGCATCGCGAAAGGACCGAGCGCGAGGGCCGCGAAGGGCGGGTAGATGAACGGCAGGCCCGCCCCGATGGTGGTCTGCGGCAGTTGTCCGTACATGTCGGCGCCGTGCCGCATGGCATCCACGCCCAGGCGATACACCTGCAGGTCGATGAATCCGCCGGTGATCTTGTGGAACGGCCAGACCGGTGTCAGCAGACAGAACGCGGAGAACGCGAGCGCGAGCACCGGCGCCGGGCGCAGCACACGCGCGAATCGACGGTTCGGGGGCATCGGCGTTCCGGCGGCGGCGGTGACACTACTCATCCGCGGCGACTATACCGACCCCGGTTCGGTCGTTCACCACATGGGACGCAGATTCGCGCCGGTCGCGTGAGTGCCGTGGAAACGGGTAAGCCGCCACCAGCACGAGGCGGCAGAGGAGGTCGGCCGATCATGACGAAAGCGCCCGGCGCCGCGATGTACGTCCCAGAGGACGCGGACCTGACGCGGCTGCGGCAAGCGGCCTGCGGCTGCCGCGGGTGCGATCTCTACCGCCACGCCACGCAGACGGTGTTCGGCGCGGGCCCCCCGGACGCGGAGGTGGTGCTGATCGGCGAGCAACCCGGCGATCAAGAGGACGTGGCAGGCCAACCGTTCGTCGGTCCGGCCGGGCGGCTGCTGGATCGGGCACTGGCGGAAGTCGGCATCGACCGCGACGCGGTCTACCTGACCAACGCGGTGAAACACTTCAAGTTCGTGGAGCGCGGCAAGCGGCGCATCCACAAGCAACCCGGCCGTACCGAGGTGGTCGCCTGCTCGGCATGGCTCGATGCCGAACTCGATCTGCTGCGTCCGCGGTTGGTGGTGTGCCTCGGCGCGATCGCCGCGCAGGCGGTGCTCGGCCCCGCGTTCAAGGTCAGCACCCACCGCGGCGAGGTCGTCGAGGCGGCGGACTTCCGCGCGATCGCCACCGTGCACCCGTCCTCGGTGCTGCGCGCGCCCGACCGTACCGCCGCCTACGACGCGTTCGTCGCCGATCTGCGCATAGTGCGGGAACAACTGGGAACGTCGGCGGCGACGCGCTGACCGCTCGACCGGAGGCGGTTGAGCGGGCTACCCGCGCTCGCGCACGGCGGCGACGGCCTTGCGCGCGGCCACCAGAACCGGGTCCCACACCGGCGAGAACGGCGGGGCGTAACCGAGGTCGAGCATCGTCATCTGCTCGACGGTCATCCGGGCGGTGAGCGCGACCGCCGCGATGTCGACGCGCTTGCCCGCGCCCTCCCGCCCCACGATCTGGGTGCCGAGCAAGCGCCCGGTGAAACGCTCGGCGAGCATTTTCACCGTCATCGGCGCCGCGTCCGGGTAGTAACCGGCGCGGCTGGTGGATTCGATCGTGACGGTGACGTACTGCAACCCCGCTGCCCGGGCGTCCCTCTCGCGCAGGCCGGTCCGGGCGACCTCGAGTCGACAGACCTTGCTGACCGCCGTACCCACCACGCCGGGGAACAGCGCGTATCCCCCGCCGATATTCGTGCCGATGATCTGACCGTGCTTGTTGGCATGGGTGCCGAGCGGGATGTGGCGTTCCCGGCCCGACACCAGGTCCAGCACCTCGACGCAATCGCCACCCGCCCAGATGTTCTCGTGCCCGCGCACTCGCATGGCGAGATCGGTTCGCAGCCCGCCGTACGCCCCCAGCGGCAGGCCGGCGGCGCGAGCCAGTTCCGTCTCCGGGTACACGCCGATACCGAGCGCCACCACGTCTGCCGGGTATTCCGCGGAGTCGGTGACGACCGCGGTGACCCGGCCGTCGTCGGCCGTCCGGAGCTCGGACACCTCGGCGTCGCCGACCACCTTGATGCCCATTCCGCACATCGCGTCACGCACCAGAGCCCCCATGTCGGGATCGAGCGTGGACATCGGTTGCGGGCCGCGGTCGACCACCGTGACGTCGTAGCCGCGCCGGACGAGTGCCTCGGCCATCTCCACGCCGATATAGCCTGCCCCCACGACGACGGCGCGGTTGCCGCGCGCCCGCTCCAGCGTGTCGAGCAGGGCCTGCCCGTCGTCGAGGGTCTGCACGCCGTGCACACCGTTCGCGTCGATGCCGGGCAGCGGCGGCCGGACCGGGCGGGCGCCGGTGGCGATGACCAACTGGTCGTAGGACATCCATCCCGAAGCGCCGGTTTCCCGGTCGCGGTGGCGCACGCGGGCCTGCTCGACATCGATCTCGGTCACCTCGGTGCGCAGCCGCAGGTCGATCTCGCGGGAGCGATGTTCTTCGGGTGTGCGAGCGATCAGGGCCTCCCGATCGGCGACGTCGCCGCCGACCCAATACGGAATGCCGCAGGCCGAGTAGGAGGTGAACCCGCCGCGTTCGAAGACTACGATCTCCAGCGCACTCGCGTCCTTCATCCGGCGCGCCTGCGAGGCCGCCGACATTCCGGTCGCGTCACCGCCGATGACCACCAGTCGCTCGCTCATGGCTTCACGCTACGTTCGGCCTCCTCCGCGCGGGCGCGGGGGCCACCGCCCGCGCGAATGTGCTGGTTGCGCTGCGCTCGACCGATCGGTACTTCACACTGATCTTCTGGCGAACGCGGTATGAGGGCAGCGTTTTCACCCCCGGGAGCACGATATGACCGAGACCCGATCCCCTTCCGACGACGAACGTCGGCTCGCCGAACTGGGCTACCGACAAGAACTCGCCAGATCCTGGTCGGGTTTCTCGAATTTCGCCATCAGCTTCACCATCGTGTCCATCCTGACCGGCGGATTGGCCAGCTACGGTATCGGTCTGGCGAACGGCGGCCCGATCACCATGGCCTGGGGGTGGCCGCTGGTCTCGATCATGGTGCTGTTCGTCGGACTGGCCATGGCGGAATTGGCCTCCGCCTACCCGACCTCGGGCGGGTTGTACTGGTGGGCCGCCGAACTCGGCGGACCGGCGTGGGGCTGGTTCACCGGATGGTTCAACCTGATCGGGCAGATCGCCGTCACCGCGGCGATCGACTACGGCGCCGCCATCTTCACCACCGTCGTGCTGAACGTCGTCGGAATCGATATCGGCACCGACCGCACCGCGATTTTTCTGGTGTTCGCCGCCATCCTGGCCGTGCACGCCGTTTTGAATGTGATCGGCCCGCATCTGTCGGCGGTGATCAACAATGTGTCCGCGTGGTGGCACGTGGGTGGGGTGGCGATCTTCGTGGTCGTCCTGGGCTTCGGGGCGCGACACCACCAGAGCGTCGGATTCGTCTTCACCGAGACGGTCGACAACAGCGCGATCGAATTCGGCGGGATCGCGTTCAGCTTTCTGCTCGGACTGCTGCACGCGCAGTACACATTCACCGGCTACGACGCCTCCGCACATATGTCGGAAGAAACGCACGACGCGTCCCGGATGGCGGCCAAAGGGATCATCAACACGATCGTCGTGTCGGCGATCGCCGGATATCTGCTCATCATGGCGGTGACGTTCGCCATTCCGAATCTGGACGACGCCCTGGATCCGGCGAAGAACAGCGGCTACCCGGTGATCTACATTCTGCAGAACTCGCTCAACGGCTTCTGGTCGGGTGTGCTGCTGATCATCGCGGCGGTGGCGCAATTGTTCTGCGGATACGCCTCGGTTACCTCGGCTTCCCGGATGCTGTTCGCGTTCGCACGCGACGGCGCGGTGCCGGGTTCGAGGTTCTGGTCGCGGCTTTCCGCGCGCAAGGTACCGGTGCACGCGGTGCTGTTCATCTCGTTCTTCGCGTTCGTGCTGCTGATTCCGTCGATGCTGGTGCCCGCGGACAGCGCACCGACCGCCTACGCCGCGGCGACCTCGGTCGCGACCATCGGGCTCTACATCGCCTACGGCATCCCGATCCTGCTGCGGCAGCGGCATGGGAGCCGATTCCGCACCGGTCCATGGCAATTGGGTGGGTGGTATCGCCCGGTCGGCGTGATCGCGCTGAGCTGGATCGCGCTGATCAGCTTTCTGTTCATCCTGCCCACCGACGCCCGCGGCTATCCATGGCACAGCGAATTCACCTGGAGCACCGTGAATTACGCACCGATCGCCTTGGTCGGAGTGGTGGGCGCGATCGGGATCTGGTGGCTGGCGTCGGCCCGGACCTGGTTCACCGGGCCGAAGCGGACGGTGGACGAACCGCCCGCCGACCAGCCGGAGGAAGAAGCGCCGGCCAACGCCTGAGTCGCAACAGCGAATACCCGCTCGGGGCATTACCACCACCAGGGGATTGCGGCGCAGTTCCGATTCGCGGCGAGTACGGTATACCCCGCCACCCGGCGCGGGGGCAGCGGTAGGGATCGGGTGGAAAGGCGGGCGGGCGACAGTGAACGAGCGGTATTCGTCGTGGGCTGCCCGGAATACGCCCGAAGAGCTGCCGCTGGCCGCGCGTTACCAGAGCGCGGATCCGATCCGCTGGCACGGCAGCATGGTCTACCCGATGTACACCGAGCAAGTCGGCCCCGCGCCCACCACCGTCGCCTTGACGATGGTCTCCGCCGCACCACCCGCCGGGCTGCGCGGGCTCGGCATGGGGCTTTCGGTTGTCGACGGCTATCTGGACCTGCACGGACGTTCGCTCGCCGGGGTCGACGCGTGGAGCGACGCGCTGGCCGCGGGGGTCAGCTTCGACGTCACGCCCACCGCGCCGGTGACCCTGGTGACCCTCACCCCGGTCTGGGTGGACGAATTCGGCACGCAGAAGTCGTGGGCGGGCAACTACGGCATCGTCGTCGAGCACCGGCCCAACGGTCGCGTCGTGCTGTGGTGCAGTATCGGCGAGGGACCACCGAACTTCGCGAACCTGGTCGTGGAACTGTCCACCGCTCCCACTCCCGTCGTGCCGCAGCCACAGGCACAGGCCGTGCCCACTACCACTCCGCTCGGTATGAACCCGCCCGCTGCGCATTCGGTCTCGTCGGCGGGGCCGCTCACCGCGCCGACCATGCCGGTTCCGCGTATCGACGCCGCCGTGGCCGCGAACCTACCCGCGGCGCCCGCCGAACGGCTCGCACCGGATCCCTCCGCAGCCGTCGGCGGCGGGCCAGAAACAACGACGCAGAACGCCACCCCGCCCCGCCGCGCGGGCAGTCTCTTCGTGAATCTACAGTCGTCCCGCGCCGCACGATCCACTCCGGAAACTCCGCATGCCGCTTCCGGCCTCCACGGCCAGGACGGCGCGCACCCGGCACCGACCTCGGCCGCCGAAGAATTCGCAACGAGCGCCGCACGCACCGGTCCCCATCCCCTCGCCGGCGCGACCCCGCCCCAGGCAAGCGGCCCGTTCTCCGCGCCCGGACCGCAGCCGCAGACCGATGGTCCCGCGCAGAACTTCCTTCCCCACGCCCGGACCGCGCGCGAGACAACCGCAGCGGACTCGTACGGAACTTTCGGCCCCCCAGTGGCACACACGCATCCGCCCGAGGACCCAGCACGCTCGGGCACCGGTGTCCTGCTCGGCAATCCGCCCCCCGAGCCGAGTGCTCCGATCTCCACCCGACCCGCGGCGCACGGCCCGAGCACCGAGTCCAGCCCGCTCGTCGCGAACCCCTGGACCGTGCACCCGTACCGCGCGCTCGATCCGGTCCGCACGCACGCCCAGCCCCAGGCGGACACTTCGCTTCCCGGTTCCGGACCCGTGCCGGTGGGCCCGCGCGCTACTCGAACAGATGCTGCGACTGCCCCCGCGGCGGGCGGTCCACACTCCGGGTCGAGCCCGCAGTTCGCGAACGCTCCGACGGCGGCGCAGCCATATCGAGCGTTCGACCTCGCGGACACGCACACCCGGCCCCCGGCGCAGACTCCCCCCTCGGATTCCAGCGCTGCGGCTGCGGAGCCGAATCGCACTCGGACTACAGCGCACCCCACCGTCGGTGGGCAGGTGCCGCAGACGCCATCCGAGGCCGAGGAACCCATCCGCGCACTCGGCCCGGTGGTCGCGGACAGCAGCCCCACGGCGAGTACGCCGGGTACCCCCGCCGCGTCGGCGCCGGACGGAATGCCTCGGCCCGCCGAACAACCGGCACAGCCGGGGGCCGGCGAGTCCGGGCAGCCGGGCGACCCCGGGTATCGCGGCGCGCTCTACGACCTCGGCGTCGCGATGTACCGCCGCGGCGAGGAAGAGCAGGCGTGCGGACTGTGGACGCAGGCCGCAGCGGCCGGGCACGCGGGTGCCGCGTACGAACTCGGCATGGTGCGGCTACGGCGCGGCGATCCCGCCGGGGCCGAATCCTGGTGGCGCACTGCCGCCGACCGCCGGGAGCCGCGCGCCGTCGCGGAACTCGCCGATCTGCTCGACCAGCTCGGCAAGCACGCGGAGGCCAAATCCTGGCGGGTCTACGCCGCCGAGTTGCCGGACCAGGACGTGGCAGGCCGGTCGACCGCGCGCTGACCCCGACCGAAAAGAAGTGGCGGGCGACTGCGCGGGCGCCATACAGTGGCGGACATGTGCGGCAGTCCCTGGATGAACGGAGCGTACGCGGCCGGCGCGTATTACATCCGGCTGCGTACGGAGGCCCGGGCTCTGCCGGCGCACCGTAGCGCTCCGATCATTTCCTGATCCGTTCGAGCGGAATCACGTCGGCGACCGGGAGCGGTCGCCGGATTCTTCGTGCTCTGGCATGGGTCCGGGGCGAATCGACCTTCCCGATTCGACCACTCCATTCGGAGGACACCCATGTCCCGCCATCGTTCCCTGTCGCGCGCTCGCGGCGGCGAGAGCCACCGGGCGACTACGCGAAAGCGACTGTCGCAGAACTTCCTCACCGACGCACGCGTCGCCCAGCTGATCGTGCGCGCCTCCGGCGTCACCGCCGACGACCTGGTCCTCGAAGCCGGCCCCGGTGACGGCATGCTGACCAGGCAGCTGCTGAACGCGGGCAGCCGGGTGCACGCCTACGAGAAGGATCGGCGCTACGCGGCGCTGCTGCGCGGCCGCTACGCGGACGATCCGCGAATCCGTGTGTACCACCGAGATTTTCGCACGGTGCGTGCTCCACGGGAGCCGTTCGCGGTCGTGGCCAACGTGCCGTTCGCCATCACGACCGACATCGTGCGCTGGTGCCTGGCCGCGGACGGGCTCACCTCCGCGACCCTGCTCACCCAACTCGAATTCGCTCGCAAGCACTCCGGTGACTACGGCCGGTGGATCAAGCTCACCGTCACCCACTGGCCGACGACGGCGATCGAACTGGGCGCGCGCGTCGGCAGGCACAACTTCCACCCGGTGCCACGAGTCGATGCCGCCATTCTGCGGTTGCGGACCCGGCCCACCCCGCTGCTGCCATGCGAACAGTTCAGCGCCTACCGCGGACTGGTCCAGCTGGGTTTCTCCGGAGTCGGCGGAAGCGTGGCCGCGTCGCTGCGGCGGGAGTTTCCCGCACGTGCCGTCCGCAGCGCCTGCGAGACGGCCGGGATACCGCTCGACCAGCCGGTCGGGCTCGTCTCCCCGGCTCGCTGGATCACGTTGCACCACGCGCTGCGTGCCCGGGAATAACCCCGTACGCGACAAGCCCGGATTCCAGCACGGGAAACGCCGGATGTCACGCGAAACGCCTTGCGCGTGCGGCTCGCACCTGGAAGGGGCGCGCCGCACGCGCAGGGCGCGGCGGATCAGGCCGACAGCGGCGTGAAGTCGCGACTGCCGATGTAGCCCGGTCGCGGCGCAGGCGCGGCGAACGGCTCGACGAGCGTGTTGTGCACGCTGTTGAACACCACGAAGATGTTCGATCGCGGGAACGGCGTGATGTTGTTCGACGACCCGTGCATCAGATTGGAGTCGAACAAAAGCGCCGAACCCGCCCGGCCGGTGAACTGACTGATCCCGTACCGGTTCGCGAGCGCGGTGACGTCGTCGGTCGTCGGCACGCCGATCTCCTGCTCCTGCAACGACTCCCGGTAGTGCTCGGCCGGAGTGCTGCCCAGGCACGGCACGAAGGTGTGGTGCGAGCCGGGCATCACCATAAGACTGCCGTTGATCGGATAGTTGTCGGTCAGCGCGATCGACAGGCTCACCGCTCGCGGCGCAGGCATGCCGTCCTCGGCGTGCCAGGTCTCGAAATCGGAGTGCCAGTAGAAGCCGGTGCCGCGGAATCCCGGCATATAGTTCACCCGGCTCTGGTGCACGTACACCGGCGACCCCAGCAGCTGTTCGGCGAGCCCGAGCACCCGCGGCCGACGCACCAGTTCGGCGATCGCCTCGCTCAGCTTGTGCACTTCGAAGACCGACCGCACCCGGTTCGACGACTTCTCCACGATCACACGATCGTCGTCGCGCAATACCGGGTCGCCGGCCAGCCTGGTGATCTCCTCGCTGTACTCGGCCACTTCCTCGGGGGTGAGCAGCTGATCCAGGATGGCGAACCCATCGGCGTCGAACGAGGCCAGTTCCGGGCTCTCGACCTCCCCCCACACCGCGGGATCGGCACGCTCCAGGTGCGGAGCGGGAGCGCCGAGCCGGGTCGGGTAGCGATCGTAACGAGCCGCCTCGGGCGGTGTGTCGATGTGCTGCAGAACCATTGGTGTCCTCAACCTCCGATCGCCGCGGTGACCAGCGGATAGACGCCGTTGCTGTCGTGAACCTCCTGACCGGTGACCGGCGGGTTGAACACACACATCATCCGCATCGTGGTGCGCGCCGCCAAGCGGTGGCGTTCGTGTCCGTCGAGCAGGTACATCGAGCCGGGCCCGAGCTCGTAGGTGACGCCGTTGTCCAGATCGGTGAGCGTGCCCTCGCCCTCGACGAGCCACACCGCCTCCACGTGGTGCACATAGTGGAATTTGTGCACCGTCCCGGCGTCGATGGTGGTCTCGTGGAAGGAGAAACCGACGCCGTCGCCGCCCAGGACGATGCGCTTGCTGCGCCAGCCTTCGCCCGCCACATCACGTTCGGTACCGGTGATCTCCGCGGTGGTGCGCACGATCATGCGATCGCCCCCATTCCGCCGCATACCGACTCGACGGCGCCGGCGAGGATTCCCAGCCCCTGGCCGAGTTCCTCATCGGTGACCGTCAGTGGCGGCAGCAACTTCACCACCTCGTCGGTGGAACCGGAGGTCTCCACCAGCAAACCGCGCTCGAAGGCGATCTGGCAGACCTTGCCCGCCTGCGAGGGATCATCGAACACCACGCCCTGCACCATTCCGCGTCCACGGGTCGAGACACCGGGGAAGTACGCGGCCAGCTCTCCCAAGGTGCGCGCGATCGTCTCGCCCTTGGCCAGGGTCGCCGTCTGCAGGGTGTTGTCGGACCAGTAGTGGCGCAGCGCGGTCGTCGCGGTGACGAACGCGGGGTTGTTGCCGCGGAAGGTTCCGTTGTGCTCACCCGGCGACCACTCGTCCAGCTCCGGCTTGAACAGCACCAGTGCCATGGGCAGGCCGTAGCCCCCGATCGACTTCGACAGTGTCACGATGTCGGGCGTGATGCCCGCGATCTCGAAGGAGAAGAACGGTCCGGTCCGGCCGCAGCCCATCTGCACGTCGTCGACGATCAACAGGATCTCCCGTTCCGCGCACAGACCGGCGAGGTGGCGCAGCCACTCGGCGCGGGCGACATTGACGCCGCCCTCGCCCTGCACCGTCTCCACGATCACCGCGGCAGGGCGGTCGAAGCCGGACGAGGTGTCGTCGAGCACCTTCTCCATCCACTGGAAGTCGGCGGTGGTGCCGTCGAAGTAGCCGTCGTAGGGCATGTGGGCGGCGTGCACCAACGGCACACCGGCGCCGGCCCGCTTAGCGGCGTTGCCGGTGACCGACAGCGCGCCGAGGGTCATGCCGTGGAAAGCGTTGGTGAAGCTGACGATGGTCTCGCGACCGGTGACCTTGCGCGCCAGCTTGAGCGCGGCCTCCACCGCGTTGGCGCCGGTCGGGCCGGGGAACTGGACCTTGTAGTCCAGGCCGCGCGGCGCGAAGAGCGTGTCGCGCAGCGTCTCCAGCAGTTCGCGCTTGGCTCCGGTCGACATGTCCAGGCCGTGGGTGATGCCGTCGCCGGCGATGTAGTCCAGCAACGAGCGCTTGAGCACGTCGTTGTTGTGGCCGTAGTTCAGCGCGCCTGCGCCCGCGAAGAAGTCCAGATAGTCCTTGCCCTCCTCGTCGCGCAACCAGCTGCCCTTCGCCGTGGTGAACACGGTGGGCCAGGCGCGGCAGTAACCGCGCACGTTCGACTCCAGACTCTCGAAAACGGTGATGTCCGCGTTGATCATCGGTGATCCTCCTCGGTGATGCGGGCGGTCGGGGCGATGCGATACAGGTCTTCGGGTGCGTGGCTGTCGGGGAACATGCCCACGTCGAACAAGGGGCTCTTGGTCACCTCGGCGCCGCGCGCCGCGGCCACCGACGTGAACAGCGCGACGGAACCGGCGTTGTCCGGCGAGATGGTCGTTTCGAGTACCGAAACGCCCTGGGCAGAAACACTGTTGAGCAACGTGTGCAGCAGCTCGGCACCGATGCCGCGGCCACGCTGCGCGCGGTCGACCGCGATCTGCCAGACGAAGACGGTGTCGGGCGCCTGCGGACGGACGAACCCGATCACGTATCCCACCACGCGACCGTCCGATTCGGCGACCATCGAGGTTCCGGCGAAGTCCCGGCACCACAAGAGGTACGCGTAGCTCGAATTGACGTCCAGCACCGCGGAATCCTTCGCGATCCGCCACATCGCGGCGCCGTCGCTCGCGCGCGGCGTGCGCAGGACCACAGCGGATCCGGTGCTTTTCCGGGACGGGGTGGCCCCCAGCGCGGCGGCGGCGTTCCCGACGCGCGATCGCTCGAGCTCCGCTGGGGACAGCGTTGGCGATGGCATACAACTCCCTCGTCTGATCAGCAGTACTTATCCAGGCTTGCGAAGCGACTTTGAGGTGAACCTGTCGACTTCTTTACGGTCGTATTACGGATGGATGTCGCCGAGCCGGGGCAGCCGCACGACGAATCGCGCACCACCGCCGGGACGGTCGGTGCAGTGCACCCGGCCGCCGTGTGTGGCGACCGTCTCGGCCACCAGCGCCAAACCGATCCCCGTTCCGTCCGGCGAGCGGCGGCCGCTGCGGGCGGTGGCGAATCGTTCGAAGATCCGGTCGCGGTCCGCGCCGGGAACGCCGGGACCCGCGTCGTCGACGGTGAGCACCGCGTCGGCGCCGTCACGGTCGACGGTGACCGCGACCACACCACCGCCGTGCCGGTCGGCGTTGTGCAGCAGGTTGGCCACCGCGCGCTCCAGCTCCACCTTGCGTCCGCGCACGGTGACGTCCTGGCGCACGGTGAGCAGTTCGCCCGGATAGCGGCGCTCGCCCAGGGTGTGCACGAGCAGGTCGCGCACCGACAGCGGTTCGGCGTCGCCGTGGTGCATGCCCGCTTCTACCCGCGCCAGGGCGAGCAGATCGTCCAGCAGCTTGCGCAGGTGCTCGACCTCGGCGGTGACCAGGCCGAGTGCCCGCTGCGAACGTTCCGGTAGGTCGCCGCGGTGGCGGTTGAGCACGTCGACGCCGGCCATCAGGGTGGTCAGCGGGGTGCGCAGCTCGTGGCTGACGTCACCGAAGAGCCGGTGTTCGCGCTCGATCCGCCGTTGCAACGAGTCCACCATGGTGTTGAACGATTCGACGGTGATCGCCAGATCCTGGTCTCCGGTCGCGGACAGCCGCTGGTCCAGGTCACCGGAGGCGATCCGCGCGGCGGTGCCTGCGAGCTGGTGCAGCGGGGTCAGCACCCGCCTGCTCGCCCACCAGCCGATCGCCGCGCCGATCACGGTGACCGCGACGGCGCAGCAGATGAGCACATTGCGCAGCAGGCCGAGATCGGCGTCGAGATCTCCCGGCGACTCGCTGCCCGCGCGCGTTCGCTGCGCTTCCAGGTAGCCGCGGCTGATCACGAAGACCGAGACGACCAATACCAGCGACATCAGCGCGGCGATCGCCGCGAAGGCGGTGCTCACCCGGGCGCGTAAGCTCCAGGCGTTCGGATTCCAGCGTTCGGCGTCGATGCGGCACTCAGCGCCGCACATCGAGGCGATAGCCGAGCCCGCGCACCGTCACCACGATGCGCGGATCCGACGGATCCTGCTCGATCTTCGTGCGCAAGCGGCGCATGTGCACGTCCACGATGCGTTCGTCGCCGAAAAACCCACGGTCCCAGACGCGTTCGAGCAGCACAGTGCGGCTGAGCACCCGGCCCGGTGTCTCGGCGAGCTCACACAGCAGCCGGAACTCGGTGAGCGTGAGCCGAATTTCCTCGTCGCCGCGGCGCACCACCCCGCTGTCCTGGGCGAGGACCAGCGGAGCCGTATCGTGGGCCTCGAGCACCATTTCCTGCGGTGTCTCCCGTTCTGCGGACAGCCGGAAGCGGCGACGCACCGCACGCATCCGCGCGGTGATCTCCTTGATCTCGAACGGCTTGGTCACGAAATCGTCGGCGCCTGCCTCCAGCGCGGCCACCACGTCGTGGGTGTCGTCGCGGGCGCTGACCACGATGATCGGGACGTCATGGTCGCGGCGGATCTCCCGGATACATTCGAACCCGTCCATGCCGCCGAGCATCAGATCGACGATCATCACATCGGGAACACCATTGCTGCGCAGATGAGTGAGCGCGTCCTCGGCTTCCTCCGCCTCGTCGACGTCGTATCCCTCATCTTCCATGGCGAGCCGCAACGCACCACGGACCCGGTCGTCGTCTTCCACGATCATCAGGTTTGCGCTCAAGACCTTATCCCTTGCAGACATGCGCAAGCGCGTCACGATGCGGACAACCGCATCCCCATACCGACGCGACCTTCCGCTTTTCGAGCAACCTTTGCTCGCCTTCGAGTACCCCTGTGCCCGGCCGGTAAACGTCCGGCAGACCGATCCGGGGCACTCTTGACTGTTCCATCGACGCTATACGCCCGCCCGGCGCGCGCAACAGCGGGGGCGGTGGCGGAACTTCTCCCGCGCGCGCCGCGGCATCCCATCGATAACTAGCACCGAGCATGAAAACCACAGCGCGCCAGCTTCTTCCGAATGCGCGATCGGATCGGCCGACACCCGCGCGAATCACACGACCGACAACGGCACCCACATCCCAACAGTGCCATGCGTCACATTTCCCGCCAGGCTTCCGATCACAAGGGCATCACCGTGTCCGGTATCACCACCACTCCAGCGCCCGACCGGCTATCGCGGCGGCTCCAAACGATTGAAATTGCTCGGCGGATCGTCGGCGCTGCGCTCCTCATACCAGAAGCGAAGTTTCCTGGCATCGAACGTGGCGAACCATTCTTCCCATCCCACCCGGCGCAGCACCGCGCCCCCGTAGCCGGGAAAGTCGAATCGCAACACTCCGAGCCGACCGTCGTGCTCGCTGCCCGGCACCGTCGCGGGGCGGGCCCCGCGCTGGGCGGCCCAGCGTCGGATGACGTCGTGGTTCCTGGTGACGGAGATCCCTCGGGACTGGATCGACGCCCCCGGCCCACCCGGTCCGAACCGCGGATTCCGGGTGCCTGGGCGGCGCTGGTCGGTCATGACGAGCTCCTCGAGCCATCGGCATCTGTTGTCCGGTTCCTGTCTGACTACCCGTTGGGCCGGCTGCGCAAACTGGGGCCGCACCGCCGGCTGCCGCGCAGCAGCGGACCGGTTGGCCCCACCACCGATGGGTAACCCGCGGATGATCGGCCGCAGAGCGCGGCCTCCGCCGTAGCGCACGCCGATCACCCGAACAAGGAGGAGTTCGCATGTCCACCGACAGCGCGACACAACCGGTCCCGCCCACGCCCCCGGACCCCGTGCCGCCTATCCCGGAACCGGACCCGGTGCCGCCGATTCCCGAACCCGACCCCATTCCCGATCCGAATCCCGTTCCGCCGGAACCGGATCCGCATCCGCTGCCGCCGGTGCCCGGCCCCGAGCCACGTCCGCCGGTACCCGGCCCGACGCCGGCGCCCCCGGTGCCGGACCCCGGCCGCCCCTCGCCGGACCCCGGTCTGCCCGGACCGTCGCCGGATCCGACTCCGCCGAATCCGAGATAGCGGGCCTCAGTCCCGCAGCGCCTGTTCGCGCAGCGCATTCAAGGTCCGGGAAAGAATGCGCGAAACGTGCATCTGCGAGACCCCGAGCCGCTCGGCGATCTGGTTCTGCGTCAACGACTCGAAGAAGCGCATGGTCAGCACCTGGCGCTCGCGCTCGGGAAGCTCGCCGAGCAGCGGCTCGACCGCCATGACGTCCTCGACCAGGCGATAGGAGGGCTCTTCGGCTCCGAGGCTGTCCAGCAGCGGCTGCGCGGCGCTCTCGGCGTCCTCACCGGCGGCCGCGTCGATGGACGAGGACTGGTAGGCGTTGCCCGCGATCAGCGCCTGGGTCACCTCGACCAGGTCGACATCCAGCTCTGCCGCAATCTCCCGGGCCCGTGGCATCCGGCCCAGTCGCTGGGACAGCGTTTCGACGGTCGGACCGATGCTCAACTGGATCTCCTTGGTGCGGCGCGGCACCCGCACGGCCCAGGTGTTGTCCCGGAAATGCCGCCGGACCTCGCCCATGATCGTCGGCACGGCGAAGGACAGGAACGATGACCCGCGCGTGACATCGAAGCGGTCGGCGGCCTGCACCAACCCCAGGCGAGCGACTTGCAGCAGGTCGTCGAAGTTCTCGCCGCGCCCGGCGAACTTGCGGGCGATGTGCTCGGCCAGCGGCAGGCAGCGTTCGATCAGTTCCTGACGCATCGGCTCGCGCCGTGCATCGCCGGGATCCAGCGCGGCGATCTTCTCGAACAGCGGCTCGATGTTGTCGTAGGTGTCCGCGCGCGACCTCGGTTCACCCGCCATTCGGGGCACCCCGCACCCAGCTGAAGTCGATCACTGTCGGATATCCGCCGAGCACGCTGTCGTAGGAGCCCTGCGCGGCGGCGATCGAGTCGGTCAGTGTGCGCACGATATGCCAACCGAGCCCGGCGTGCCCCAGCACCGACTCGGTGACCGCCACCGACGAGACGTGCACGAACATTTTGCCGTCGTCGTAGGTGAACTCGCAGTCGATCGTCGAGCCCGCGGCGGCGTCGAGAATGAGTGAAGTCGCGACCTCGTCGAGCGCCAGCCGGATGTCGGTCACCTCGTCCAACGCGAAGTCCGCGATGAGGGCGACTGTCTCGGCGAGCGCGCGGAGCATGGTCAGCTGTTCCAGCCGGGCGGGCACCCGTACACCGACTGTCGTCGTGTCGGTCGAGGATCGGGAAGTCGACTCCCCCATATGCCCATCACCACCTTGTCCTCACAGCCACTCCACTGTGGCCTGCATCCCGCTGCGGAGTTCTCCTTGTCGGCCCCGGGAAGACCGCGGGCGCCACACGGACTGTGGAGCGGAAATATCGCCGCGTTCCTCGCCGAGGACGTACCCGCGACACTCGGATCGAAACGCCGGTCAGTCGCCGTCGATGCGCTCGTGGGCGGTGAGCAGATGGGTCGAATCGGTTCGCAGCCCTACCGTGACACCGGCGAGGCCGGGCCCGGTCGGCGACCAGCCGCGCGCGGCCAGTGCGCGCAGTTCGACCTCGGTCTCCTGCGATCGCCGACTCAGTACCCGGAACGCCTGCTTCGGGGCCGATGCCGCATGCCGACACGAGCGCGCTTCGCCTGCTCGATCACCACTCGGGCGGCATACCACTCTCCAGCGTTTCCCGCCGGTTGCTCCGCGAGGATGTCGGTGACGTCGATGTAGTGGGGAGGTGCCGACCGCTCGCCTCCAGTCGTCGATGATCGGTCGGCGACCAGGATCACGTGGTGTCGAGCCGACCCGCCGGCCACCGCTGCGGGTGTTCTGGTGCTCGGGCTTCAGCACCAACTGCGTCGTCGGCGTCACCGACCCCAGCGTCTACCCATGCACCGGCGCGACCTCGTTCGACCATTACCGGCGCCGGTCGGCGAACCGGCGCCTTCGGCTCAGGCGTCCAAGGCTGTGCGCATGGACGGGTAGCGGGGGAACAACGACCGCACGCCGGTCACCTCCAGTGCCCGCTCCACTCCCGATCCGCCCGCGACGATGCGCAGATCCGGACCACTCAACCCCGCTTTGCGCAGCGCACCGAGCCGTACGGCCGCGCGCAGGCTCAAGAACCTCGCCGCGCGCAGATCGATCACCACGGCGGCGCACGGTGACTGCAACGCACGCGCCACCGTCTCGAAGAATTCGGCCGACACGGCGGCGTCCAACTCGCCTTCGACCCGGACCACCACGCATTCGCGACGGCGGTCCACCCGCTGTGCCCACAACCGGTTGTCTCGACGACGTCCCGGTCCCGAACCATTGAGATGCACGCCCTCGGCGTGGTCCCGTAGCAGAGAAATGGCAGACAAGTCGAACCTCCCGTGTAGGGGGTATCCAGTCCTCCGCGACGGCCGGGACGAGGGCGGCGGGAGCGCGAATCGGTTGCCGTGCCGTCCCATCGACCGGCTACGCCCAATGCGTCGAACCGGGGTCGGCTGTGATCTCAACCTCCCTACAGTGTGGCACGACCGACCCGTTCCCGACAGCGTTCGGTAAGAGAACGTGACCCGCCGCTGGCGGGCCCGCAACCGGTACGAACCGACCGTTGACCGGGGATATAGCCGCTGACGTGGGGTTTCATCGGGCCGCGTCAGTAGTGCTCGGCGTGGACGTCCTCGGACGCGCTACGCCAGCGCCACGGCGCCACCAGCCATGTCGACAGGAACAACGCGACGGCGGCGATACCGGTCACGATGGCCGCGGCCGTACCGGTCACATAGTCGACCACGAGGATCACCGCGCCGATCAACGCCAGACCCAGCAGTGCGACGCCCGCCATCGCACACCGGTGCGCCGCCCACACGACATTGCCCAGCCGGTGCCTGCGGAACAGGATCCGATGCCAGGACACCGGCGCGATCAGGAACACCGTCGCCCCGAGCACGGCGGCCAGGGTGGCGATGTACAGCGCCCGCATGCCCGGTGCCAGCGTGCCGAACGAGGCCTGGAACGGCAGCATGAGCAGCGCCCCGAACAGGAATTGCACCCCTGTCTGCACCACACGCAACTCCTGGATCAGGCTCGCCCAGTTCCGGTCGAGTCGTTCGAGCTCGGTCTCGCCGCGCTCGCGTCGGGCCCAACCGTCGTCCTCACTTCCGGGCACGCGCTGCCTCCTGGCGATTGCGTTTCTTGATCGCCTCGACGAGTTCCTCCTTGGTCATCCGCGAGCGCCCGGTGACCTCCAGTCGCCGGGCGATGTTCAGCAGGTGTTGCTTCGATGCGTTGGCGTCGACGCCTTCGGCGGTCTCGCCACGCGCCTCCGGTCCGTGCTGTTCGGCGCGCTGGTCGGAGGGACCGCGGCGAGCCTTGGCCTCCCAGTGATCGCCGACTTTCTCGTAACTGTGCTTCAGCGCGGCATAGGCGACGCGGTGGGCGCGCTGTTCGTTACCGCCGTATTGCTCCAGCGCGGCGTCGTGCGCCTCGGCGAAGGTGCGCTGCGCCTTTTCCTCCGACCGCTTCAGCGTGCTCGGCAGCTCGGACTTCTTGACATCGCCGCGCGCTGTCGTCTTGGGCATGGGTCGCTCCTTCCCTGCTCACAAGGTTGGTCCGAAGTGGTCCGGAACCCGGTGACAGGCCGCGCCGAGCCCTCCGGATATCCGGACGCATACCCGGTAAAACGTCGATTAACCCGGTGTCCGCCGGGTACCACCGCTGCATGGCCGTTACCACCGATCAGCTGCTGCATGCGCTCACCCGCACAGTGAACGCGTTGGCCGCGACAGATATCCGATTCGCGGTGGCGGGCGGCTGCGCGGTCTACGCCCGTGGCGGCCCCGCTTCTCAGCACGATGTCGACATCTTCGTCAAACCAGCCGACAGCGGACGAGCGATCCACGCGCTGGCCCGCGCGGGCCTGCGGGTGAGCGACCCGCCGGAGAACTGGTTGCGCAAGGTCTACGCCGACGACATCCTGGTCGACGTCATCCACCGCCCGAACGATCGCGAGGTGACCGACGAACTGCTCGACCGGGCCACGGAGATGCGGATCGGGCCGGCCAAGGCCCCGGTGATCAGCGGCACCGACTTGATGGTGGACAAGATGCTCGTCTTCGACGCCCACCGCCTGGATCTCAGCCCGATCCTGCACATCGCGCGCGACCTGCGCGAACAGGTCGACTGGGAGGTGGTGCGCGAGCAGACCAAGTCCTCGCCCTACGCGCGCGCCTTCATGGGTCTGCTGGACGATCTCGGCATCACCCGCACCGGAAAGGTGGAGTAGATGGAACAGCCGCAATACCTGGTCGCCCGATTGCGACGGGCGCTGGCCGAGGATCCCCGCACCGCTGAACTCGGTGTGCAGGTGACCATTCGCGGCGACGTCGTGGTGCTGTGCGGCGAAGTCAGCAGCGAAAACTGCAAACAGCAGATGGAAACCGTCGTGCGCGAACAGCTTCCGCACGCGCGGGTCCACAACGACGTGCATGTCACCCGGCCCACCGCACCCGTCGAAACCGAGACGCTGGAACCGGACGGATCCGAAAGGAGTTGAGCGGCATGCGGATAGCCGCGGTCGGTGACGTACATCTCGGCGTGGATTCACGCGGGCAGTGGCGGCAGGCGCTGGACGGACTGTCCGCGCGCGCCGACGTGCTGCTGCTGGCGGGTGACCTGACGCGCCACGGCGCAGTCGACGAAGGCCGGGTCGTGGCGGAGGAGTTCGCCGGCCTGGGTGTGCCGGTCGTCGCCGTCCTCGGCAACCACGACTACCACGGCGACGCCCAACAGGAGATCAGCACCGTGCTGGCCGACCACGGCATCACGGTCCTGGAAGGCACCTCGGTGACGTTGAACGTCGACGGGAGCACGCTCGGGGTCGCGGGCGCCAAAGGCTTCGGCGGCGGCTTCGCGGGCAAGTGCGCGAGCGTCTTCGGTGAGCCCCTGATGCGTGAATTCGCCGCGCACACCGTGGATGTGGCCGCCGCGCTGGGCGACGCGCTGGCCGGTTTGCACACCGATGTCACCGTCGCGCTGACGCACTACTCCCCGATCAGCGACACCCTGCACGGGGAGCCGAGAGAGATCTATCCGTTCCTCGGCTCCTATCTGCTCGGCGAGGCGATCGACCAGCACGGCGCCGATCTGGCGTTGCACGGTCACGCGCACGCGGGCACCGAGCGCGGCACCACCCCGGGCGGCATTCGGGTGCGCAATGTCGCCCAGCCGGTGATCCGAGCGGCGTACGCGGTCTACGACATGCACCCGGCCGCGGTCTGAGTCACGCCGGACTCAGAAGTCGGTCGAGATCGCCTCCACCGTGCTGCCCGACTGAGTGTTCTCGACGGTAGTGGCGACGTCGGCCTGCGCGATGATGCCGACCAGCCGGCCTTGCTCCAGCACCGGCACGCGGCGCACCTGATGCTGCGACATCACCGACATCACCTTGCGTACGTCGTCATCGGCTTCGACGGTGACCAGTTCCTCACTGCCGAGTTCGCCCGCGTCGACGCCGAGCGGGTCCTTACGCTGGGCGATCACTTTCACGACGATGTCGCGATCGGTGAGAATTCCTTTCAGCTTGTCGTCCTCACCGCGGATGGGTAAGGCGCCGACATTCAACTCCGCCATACGCTGAGCGGCCGCGACCACCGTGTCGCTGGACCGGACGCATTCCACGTTCGGGGTCATGATGTCCCGTGCTGTTGTCATCGGGGTCCTCCTGGGACTGCTCGCGGGTACGAGCGGCCGAACAGGGCCGCTCGCTGACGAGCTACCCCCGTTTCGGATCCCCTAACGCGGGCATCCGACCGGTATGGCCGCCCGGCGTGGCCCGCTCGCGCCGCCGCGGGCACCGGGCCGCGCCCGAAATCGTTGCCGCTCAGCAGAAAGGACATCCGATGCTGCCAGCACCGAACGAGCCGACCGCAGGGTCAGGCGCCGGGGAGCAGCACGCACCTCGGACCCACGCGTTTCCCGACGACGCCCGCACCATTCGGACACACGCCGGAGAATCCATCGAGGACGCCCGTAACTGGCCGGGCATCATCCTGGTCGCGGTGGGCATCGTGGCCATGGCCCTGACGCTCACCGCCGCGGGGTACGGATTCGCGGGGTGGGCGGTGGTGGCGGGGGTCGTCAGCGGCGTCTGCGTCATCGCGGGCGTCTTGGTGATCGTCGCCGAACACCGCCGGATCAAGGCGCGGGAAGGCCGACGGCTGCGGGACGCCGCCGGTCACTGACCGAGCGCAGGCCCGTGCCGCCCGCCGCAGGCGCGGCGTCGAACTCCAGGAGAAAGAATGACAAACCAGCCCAAACATCCCTTGGGCCGCATCGCCGTCCTGGCCGCGCTGGCACTGTGCGCGGCAGGGTGCGGCGACGAACCGGAGAAGATCGTGAACAAGGGCGGTGACACGCCGTGTAACGAATACGTCGCCCAGGATCCCGGCAAGCAGCGCGTCACTACCGAGAAGTTCCTCGAGCAGGAGCGCGAGAGTAACGAGACGCCCGACGCCAGGACCGTCGACGCCGCGATCGCGGCGATCAAGCTGATGTGCGCGGCACAGGCCAACCCGGACACCCCGATTCGGAAGGCCGATCTCACCGGCATCTTCGTGCCGAAATAGATCAGCGGAACTCCTGCGGGTGCGGATCGGCGGGTTTCGCCCCGGACCGGGCGGGCATCTCCGGAAAGCAAGGACGGCTGTTCGATCTGGAATCTGTCACCGCCGCGGATCGGCATTCAGCGGCCGCGTGCGGGGATGAGCAGGAAGCCGCACGGGCGTTTCACCGCGTCGAGACCGGCTATCACGGGCATATGACGTCCCTATGGTTGCACGGCGCGCAGGTTCCCGCGCGGTTGCGGTTGACGCCGGGATCGCGCTTCGACACGGTGGTGATCGGCGGCGGGCTCACCGGACTGGTGACCGCCCTGCTGCTGGTCGAGCACGGCGTCGAGGTGGCCGTGGTCGAAGGCAGGCGCGTCGGTGCGGGCACCACCGGCGCCACCACCGGGAAAGTCAGCCTGCTACAGGGCACGCGTGCACAGCAGATCGCCCGGCATCATTCCGATGACGTGCTGCGCGACTACACAGCGGCCAATCGGGACGGGCAGGAGTGGCTGCTGCGGTTCTGCGCCGCGCACGGCGTGACCGTCGAGCGGGCCGCGGCGCTGACCTACGCGCAGAACGACGACGAAATGTCCGCCGTGCGCGCGGAATACGCCGCGACGCAGAAAGCGGGCCTGCCCACCGAACTGCTGCGCGAGGTGGACGCCTCCTTCCCGGTGCGCGGCGCGGTGCGCTTGGCGGATCAGGCCCAACTCGATCCGATGGCGCTGCTGGCCGCGCTCGCGGCCGACGTGGAATCGCACGGCGCGCCGATCTACGAATCCACCCTCGTGCGCGGCGTACACCACGGTGACGGCGGTGCTCTCGTCGTATCCACCGAGCACGGCGACCTCGGCGCACGCCGGGTGGTGCTGGCCACCGGGACACCGATCCTCGATCGCGGCGGATTCTTCGCCCGCCTCACTCCGCAACGCTCCTACCTGACGGCGTTTCGCCTGGACCGCCCCGCTCCGCGCGAAATGTACATCAGCGCGGGCAGCCCGACCCGCTCACTCCGTCGCGCGCAGGGACAAGACGGCGAGTTCCTGCTGGTCGGCGGCAACGGTCATGTCGTCGGCCGCGGCGGATCCACCCGGGAGAAAGTGGAGGATCTGCTGAACTGGGCGCAGACCTGGTTCCCGGGCGCCGAGCTGACCCACCGCTGGTCCGCTCAGGACTACTCCCCCATCGGGGAACTTCCCTATGTGGGTCCGGTGCTGCCGGGGCAGAACGACATTCAGCTGGCCACCGGTTACGCCAAGTGGGGTCTGACCAATGGCGTCGCCGCGGCGATCGCGCTGGCCGGACGGCTCACCGGCGCCTCGCCCCGATGGGCGGGCGCACTGGCGAGCTGGCGTCCGGACGAGCTCAAGGCACTGCCCGCGGCGACGAAGATCAACGGTGCCGTGGCGCAGAAACTCTCCGCGGGCTGGCTGCGGGTCGCGACCCACAGCGACGGCGCCGCCCCCGCCGAAGACCGCGGCACGGTCCTGCGCGAAGGCCTGCACCCGACAGCGGTGTGCACGGTGGACGGCGTCACCCACCGGGTCTCGGCGGTTTGCCCGCACCTGTATGGCATCGTCGGCTGGAACGATGCCGAACGCACCTGGGATTGTCCGCTGCACGGCTCGCGCTTCGCCGCCGACGGCACGCTGCTCGAGGGACCGGCCACCAGCTCGCTCACTCCCCTGCACGTACCACGCGGCACCCGGTGAGCGAGCCGGCGGGCGGCTCAGTCCGCCAGCGGCCTGGCATCGGCGAGGATACGATCGACCGTCTGCTCGACCGTCAGATCCGATGTGTCCAGCCAGAGTCCGATCCGGGGAGTATTCTCGCGCAGCACTCGGTCCAGCCCCGCGACGGTGAATTCGTCGTAGGCGTCTTTTCCGCGCCCGGCCTCTCGCGCCAGCACCACGTCGGGGCGCGGCGCGAGCACGATGACATAGAGCGGTCGCGTGACGATCAGATCCGCCGTCCAGGGCAGGAATTCGCCGAGGAAGACGTCTTGGAGGACGGCCGTGAATCCGGAATCGGCATAGGCGTCGGCCGTCGCCGCGGCCAGGCTGTGCCGTAGCCGCACCTGGGCCAGCGCCTCGGGCGAGGGGTCGGCGCTCATCTCCGCGCGTCCGTTCACGACGAACCGGCGGAAGGCGTCCCCGCGCACGTGCGCCGAGTGCGGCAGCCGCTCGGCCAGTGCCTGCGCGACGGTGGATTTGCCCGCGGCCTGGATGCCGGTGATCAGATAGACAGCCGATGCCATGACGACGATCATGGCGGGTCTCGGCCCGGACGGCCGAGGCGGCCCGCCACGCTCAGTTCGCGGGAGTTGCCGCCTTCTGCTCGGCATAGCGGTTCATCGCCCAGTTCAATCCGCGCATCGCCGCGTTGTACGCGGGCGGGAAATACCGCTGTGCCGCATGAACAGCGCCATGCCCCGCTGCACCGCTTCGGCCGTGCGATCCACGCCCGCGATGTCCACGCTGTCGACCATAGTCGACGACCATACGCAGCCATGAACACCGCTGTCTATGGAACTGCCGAACGGCTCTCCCACGGCACGGGCGCGAGTGCGACAGTGATGTTGTCGCTGCCGCCGCAACGCAACGCGAACTCCGCCAGTGCGCGGGCGGCCTCCGCGGGCGACTTCCCCGCCACGTGCTCGGCCAGCGCGGACGCGGACGGCGAGTAATTCCACAGTCCGTCTGAGCACAGCAGCAGCACGCCGGGCCCCGAGACGCGCACCGTCCGTACGCAATTGTCCGCCCACGGCTCGGGTGGGCTGTCCGCGCCGAGCCAGCGGATCAGCGTGTGCGCCCGGCGATCGGCCATCGCCGCGCGCTCGTCCATCGCGCCCGCGTCGACCAGTGCCTGCGCCCACGAGTCGTCGACGCTCAAGCGCTGAGCGGGCTCATCGCCCGGTCGTCCGCTGTGCGTCGAAGGCAGCCAATAGGCACGGCTGTCACCGACATTGGCCACGGTGATCTCGGTGTCCGCCCCATGGTGGGCGACGATGGCGGACACGTACGTGCACGAAGGCGCCGGACCATCGGAAACGTCCACGTCGCGGACCGCCTGCACCGCGGCCGACAACCCAGCCATGATCGCCTCGGTCGCACGCTGTCCGGTGGCGAGCGCGGCGGCAGTCGCGCCGACACCGGCCCGAACCGCGGCACCGGAGGCGGCCTGTGGCCGCGACGAGGTGGATACTCCGTCGCTGACCGCGATCACGACGGCGGTGTCCACCTCCGAACCCGCGCCTTCCAGCACCCCGGCCGCGACGGCGTCTTCGTTGCGCGCATGGACGATACCGCGATCGGTGAGCACCACGACCGCGCCGAGATCGGCGTCCAGGCGATCCGCTGCCGACCGCGACCGGCCACACCGCGCGCAGCGCCCGTCGGCGTGGAAGTGGTCACCTCCGCAATCGACGCACGACGTCGCGTCGGGCCCCGGCAGCGCTACATACCGATAACCGAGTTCCCGCCCGCAGGACGCGCACCGCGGGCCGTCGAGTCCGACAGCCGAGCATCCGGCGCAGCGTAGGTCGGCACCTTCATCGTTCATCGGACCGCTCCCCTGCCGACCGTGCCGTGGCGCGCAGACGCGGCATACTCCGGAAGTCGTTGGCCCAACCGTAACCACAACGGCATGTTGCTGGTGCGAACTTCCACACCCTCCTCCTTCTTCTCCCCGGCAGGCCGACCCCGATCGCGATAGTACGGGAGCGTTGCGGCCCTCGATCCCGGTACCGGATCGAGCAGCGCCCTGCCCGGCAGCACGATAGCCGACGGTCTGCCCGTGCCCGGGGACACGGCATACCGCGCCGGGGTCCGCACGACGACAGCCGCATCGGCGGCTCGCCGGAATACTGTCCCGGCGGCCGGACCGCTTACCGTCACCGAACCGGTAGCGGTATCCGGGACCGCGATCAATCCCGCACCGTGATACCGATGGAACGCGCGAAGGCGGGCGCGAGATCCATCAACTGCGGACTGGTGATCGTCGCGCCGCGCAGACTGTCGAGCCCGTCGGTGATATCGAGCGCCGTCGCGCCGCGCAGGTCCACCTTCGCCGTGCGAGCGTTGCGCAACGAGACCCGGACCAGCGCCGAGCCGGGCACCGTGATCTCGGTCAGGGCGGCCTCGGCGAAGTCACAATCACGCAGCACACAGTCGACGAAGGACACCTCGCGCAACTGCGCACGACGAAAGTTGACCGAGTCGAACTTGCAGCCTTCGAAGCGCACCCGCCGCAGGTTCGCCCCCGCGAAGTCGACGCCGGACATCGCGCCCGCCACCACCTCGCTGTCGAGCCATGCCGTGTCGGCCAATTCGGTGCCGACCCAGCGGAGGTGGCGCAGCCACACATCGGTGAACCGGCTGTAGCGCAGCGTCCCGCGGGTGAAGGTGGTCGAGGTGAACGCCGACTCGTTGAAGCGCGCGTGCGGTACATCTATGTCGTCCAGCGCACCGCCGTCCACCCGGACGCAGTCGTAGTCGCCTTCCGCTTCGAGGTCACCGTCCAAGGCGGTGAGGTATCGCGCGTACAGCAGGTCGTCGAGTTCGCGCGCCATGCACTCCTCCAGTTCGTCACGAAGACCGGTCGGCGCCGAGTATTCCGGTGCGCCACGACAGAGTTCGGCCGCGACTCGATTGGCGAAGTGATCCGCCGCGTGTCCGGTCGCACGCCCGGCCGGTTCCTCGCCAAGGAGATCGCGGGTTCACTCGATATCGATTTCTTCATCGGCCTGCCGCCGTCCGAGCGGACCCGGGTCAGCCGCTTGGTGTTCGCACCAGTCCCCGACTCGACGCGCTCGGCGGCGTGCACCGACGTTCCGCGCCGGCCGCGGTGGCCAGGTGAGCCGCCGCATGCGTCGCGGCCGAGCGAACGGTCGGCATACGTCGACGAGCCGGCGAGGCGGTCGGCGATCCGCGCGGTCGCCGCCGAGAACCACGCGCATCCGCGCCGTGGCGGATCAGGACCAATCGGCTGCACCCGCACCGCGGGCGTCCTCGCGCGCCGGGCCGCCGACGAATCCAGCCGCGCCGACCATCGCGACACCGTGGATCATCGCGACGCCACCGGCCAGTTCAGCTCGGTGCGCAATTCCGCGGGGTCCATGTCCGGAGTGGGCCGGATCAGGTAGACCTCCCAACGCAACGGACCCGCGGTGAGTCCCTGCCCGTCGATCCAGGACCGGAGCCGCTCCCACGCGGCGGCCAATCCCTCGAACCCACCGGCGTGCACGATCCTGGCCACGCGGCCGGCGGGCAGGCATCCGGTTCTGACATCGCGCTCCGGGCGCAGGCTCCGATCGACCGCGAAGCCCACCTCTAGCTCCAGCGCGGCATCGGAGTCCGTCCGATACACGCAGAACGCCGGCCCCTCGATCGTCGCGCCTTGACCGGCGACGACCTCCGGCAGGATCCGGAACGACCGGTCGAAGAAGTCCCGCAATCCCGCGGCCGCGACCCGATCGCGGACCACCGCCGTGGTCACCTCCGGGACATCGAGCAATTCGGGATCGGCCGTCGAGGCCGCAGCAAGGTCGTCGGTCATGATTCTCCTTCCGCAATTTCGGGATACTCCATCACCAAGGACGCCGCGGCCGCCGGAAAATCATCGGCGCCGCTCTGCGCTCGATCTCATGGGTCACCGCCCGCTCGCGCGCTACCGGCCGGACACTCCGCGATCCGGTTCCGCCGGGTCGTCCGGTCGGCTCTCCCGCCCGTCACGACGGTCACCCTGCCGTGGTGCGGCCGCGCCGGCCGGGTGTCCACCGCGACCTCGAGGCGTGCGCTGAGCCCGTAGTTTCCGCTTCGCGTCTCCGCCGCCGTCATCGAGGGTAGATGACCCGAATCCACGTACCATCTGTCGCCGTTCGCGACCCTACCGACCATGGATCGCGCACCACCGAATTCGCTGCGATTCGCAGGAAAACGGCTCATGGCATGCCGCAGGGAGCCGACTCCGCCGCCACCACCCACGCCGCGAGATCGCCTCGCGCAGTGTCACATCCACCGACACCCCGCATTCACATCCGGGCAGGTCGGAGCGTGGTCGGCAAATCGACCGCGTCACACCGTCTTCCGTTGACGCGGACCGTCGCCCTGAGTTGACCGGAGCGTACACCCGGCCACCGGCGGGATAACTCTGAGTGAACGGCTCGTACGACGCGACCGTCCGCCGTATCCTGAATCCGTTGGGAAAGAGGGGTGATGACCGCACGACATATGTCATCGCCACCTACCTCGACCGTTCCGTCTCCCCCGCCATGACTGCGAAGCTCTGGCGAAACCCTTTCTCCCGCAGCAGTTTCCACGATCACCGTGATGTCCGTCACTTTCGACGTCGTAGTTCGAGCCCAGTGACGACAGTCAGGCGGAAACATCTCCTGCGGGCATTTTGGCAATCCATCAGCAACCACACCTGCAAGCCCTCCTCGGTTGCCAAATAGCCGATTACTATTGATCTTTGGCTATCAATCGCTACACTTGAATCGTGCACCGTTATTCAAGCTAATTGGCGGCAACCTCGGTACGGGTGCGTCGAAGACCGCGGCCGGCCAGGATTCCTTCCGTCACTGAAACGGCGCACGATCCCGTTTGTCGGCAGTTCCAGGGAGTTCGCTATGGACAATCCGCATGTTCTGGTAATCGGCGGCGGCCCAGCCGGGTCGACCACCGCAGCCCTGCTCGCGAAATCGGGGGTTCGGGTGACCCTCCTGGAACGAGATAAGTTCCCGCGCTATCACATCGGCGAGAGCCTGCTGGCGTCGGTCCTGTCGACCCTGCGTGTCTCCGGCGCCTACGACGCGGTGGCCGCACACGGCTTCCAGATCAAACGAGGCGGTCACTTCCAGTGGCAGGACGACAACTGGCTGCTGGACTGGTCCAAACTCGTGGACGCCGAAGCCTGGTCCTGGCAGGTCGAGCGCGACGTCTTCGACGAACTGCTGCTGCGCAACGCCGCAGAACAGGGTGCGCACGTGATCGAACAGGCCACGGTCACCAACGTCCTGTTCGACGGCGACCGGCCCACGGCCGTGGAGTGGACCGTCAAAGGTGACGACCGAGTCCACACCACCGAGATCGACTTTCTCGTCGACGCCTCCGGCCGCGCGGGCGTGCTGGCCAAGCACCAGGTCATCGACCGCCAGCAGCATCCCGCCTTCCGCAATGTCGCCGTCTGGTCGTATTGGGAAGGCGCACAACTGCATCCGGACAGCCCGGAGGGCGCGATCAACGTGGTGTCCACGCCCGAAGGCGGCTGGTTCTGGAACATCCCGCTCTCGAACGGCCGACACAGCGTCGGCTATGTCGTCTCGGCGCGCCGAGCCGCTCCGAAACTTCGCGAACTCGGCCGAGAAGCGTACTACTCGCAGACCATCGCCGACAACACGGCGATGAGCAAGCTACTCGTCGGTGCCCGACAGGTCGCCGAAGTCAAGGCGGAGCAGGACTACTCCTACACCTCGGATCGGTTCAGCGGTCCCGGCTGGGTCGTCGTCGGCGACGCGGCCTGCTTCCTCGATCCACTGCTGTCCAGCGGCGTGCATCTGGCGACGTACTCCGGCCTGGTCGCCGCGGCTGCGATCGCGACGATGCTGCGCGGCGAGCTGAGCGAATCCGACGCGCTGGGCTTCTACGAGCACGCCTATCGCCGGGCCTACACGCGATTCCTGGTCCTGGTGTCGCGGATGTACGAGCAGTACGTGGGTTCGCAGGAATACTTCGCGCACGCCGGCACCCTGACCACCGGGCACAGCGGCGACACGAAGCAGGCTCAGTTCACCGAGATCATGGCGGGCCTGACCGACATGGACGAGTCCTCGGGCGCCCAGCAGCGCGCCGCGACCGAGACCATCATGTCCGCGGCCGAAGGTCTGCACGCGGACTCGGCGAATCTCGAATACATGGGCCACCTCGACATGTCCGTCGTGTGGGACCACTGGCGTGATCCGTTGGCGGACACCACCACCAGCGAGCTGCGCATCACGACCGAACCCGTGCTCGGCCTGACCGCTCGGCCGCGCACCGAAGCGGAGATCGCCGCCGTGGCCCGTCCCGTTCTTCCACCGACGGCTGCCACCACGCTGTAGCTCCGGTCTCGGCACGGATTCCTCGTGACAGGCACTGCACGGAGCCGGTCGTGACGATCACGCACACCGGCCCCGAACCACCGGGTGATTGCCCGCCCGGTGGTTCGGGTTTCCGAAACCACGACGATATCGGGCGATTCGCCCACCCCCTCACCAGGATGCTGCTGGCGAGTGATGGATTCACCACGCCCGCTCTGGCGGCGATACTGCGCACCGATCTGCACGTGCGGGTCCTGCGCCAGGACGACATCGCCGCCGGCAGGCTGCCGAACACGGTCACCGACGCTTTGGGCGTTTCCGATTCCGATCGCGTGATCGTCCGCCGCTCCTGCCTGGTCAACGCCGACTTGGTCACCGCATCCGTCAACTATGTCGTCGCGGTGCGTGCGGGCGCGGCCGCTTCCGGCATGGACGATGTGCGGGTGCCGATCGGGACCGGCCTCATCTCCCGTGGCGTAGCCCAACGGCGGCATCTCTTGCGGACCGGCGTGGTGCGCTGGCCGGACGGTCGCCTGTGCGCGGCGCGGGCATACGTCATGACGCTCGGAGATCAGCCCCTCTGCTATATCCGGGAAGCGTTCAATCCCGACGTCATCCCGCCCGACTACGCCGCCACTGCCGACGACGATCCGTCCTGGGCCGACGAACCACACCCTGCGCAGCCGGGATCGTCCGCGGTGGCGAACCAACTGTTCGGAGCGCACGAAATCCTCGACAGCGAACAGTCGGGCGCGGCGTCCGCACCGCTGCCCATCCACACGCGACGTCCGCGGCCCGAACCCGGACTCGTCCAACCCGGCGAATGCGAACAACTGACAGCGAATCTGGCGAAAGCAGCACGAGGAGAAGGCTTCGTGCTGCACCTCGGTGGCCACGACAACACCACCGGTGGAGTCGAAACCAGGACGGTCGCCGCGCGCCGGGCGCTGTCGTTTGCCGTCGCCGCGGTCATGACGCATGGGCTGGGCGCCGAGACCGTCACCATCGAACGAGCGGCCCGGCGCTACCACCGAGACCTGCGCGCTGCCGCGTCGCTCGACGAGTGGCCCGCTGATCGCCTGCCGATCGCGCTGTGCCTGGACATCCTGCGCCGCGCCGCGGACCGGTCGCGCGACCCGGCGCGACGTGACCTGCTCCGCGCGGTGAGCGGGCTGCTACCCGCCACCGCGATCGCACCGCCGGGCGCCGGCGAACCGCACAACTGGCTGCCGCTGCTACGCATCTCACGTGAGCCGGCCGCACCGCGCGCCGCGGCGACACCGACCGGCCAGCGACCCGACGGACGATGGTGGGATCGTTCGGCCCATCTGCTGTGGCTCGGCGATCGAACCCCCGCGCGCCTGATCCGAGTCGCCACCGAGGTCGGTAACCCCGTCGCGGTAGCACTCGGCCCCGCGACAACCCCCGGCGATATCGAGTTCCTCTGTCGCACACTGAATCCGCGAAAGCAGCCGGGGCGGCTCACGCTCATCCCCCAACTCGGTGGCGCCCGCACCCTCGACACGCTTCCGGACCTGTTCGCCGCGGCCGCCGAGACACCGATCTGCTGGGTGTGCGATCCGATGCCGTCCACGCGGATGCCACCCGGTGGCAGCGACCTTCGTATCGACGCTGTCGTCGACGTGATTCGCGCGTTCTTCCGCACGTGCCGGGCGACGGGCACCGTTCCCGGCGGACTGCATCTCGAATGCGGTCCCGATGCCTTCGCCGGCTCACGAGGTGCACACGAGGCGGACGAGCATCCCGCGGAACGCCGAATGGGTCACGATTCGGGCCTCGATCCCGTGGAGACCCTTCACTGTGTCATCGCCGCGCTCGAACTCCGGGCCCGCTGGTCGCCGCGGTGACGAACTCCCGGCCCGGCGCCGACTGCCCGGCGCGGGGAGCACTGTCGAGTAGCCATGTATGGTGTCCGCGCGCGCGATGATGGAGTGGAGCCGATGATCACCGAGAGGATCGACGGATGTACCGCCTGAGGCGCTGCCTGATCGCGGTGGTCGTGCTGGTGGGAGCCACCGGGTGCGGGACCACCGGGCACGAACCGCCACCCCGCGGGGAGATCGTGTCGACCACGCCCCTACTGAGTCTGCCGCCCGAGCAGACCGCGGCGCTATTGACGAGCGGCGGAATTCTCACTCCGGTCCGCAACGGCGTCGACGCCTTCCGCATCGAATACCGGACGATCACCCCGCGCGGCGCGCCGACCACCGCCAGCGGGCTGGTGGCGCTGCCGCGCACGGACTCCCGGCGGCTGCGGGTGGTCAGCTACGAGCACGGGACCATGACGCTGAAGAGCGATGCGCCATCGGTCGACACCCGCAACCTCCCCGATCGGCTGCGTACGGTGGCCTTCGCCGCCGCGGGCTACGCGGCGACCGCGCCGGACTACTTGGGCCTCGGGAACGGCCCGGGGACGCATCCCTACACCCATGCCCCCTCGGAGGTCAGCGCTTCGGCCGACCTATTGCGCGCCGCCGGTTCCCTCGCGGCCCAGCAGCGTCGAGAGCTCGACCCGGATGTGCTGGTAACCGGCTTCTCCCAGGGCGGTCACGCCGCGATGGCGCTGGGCAAGGCGCTGGCCGCCGGCGCGATCCCTGGCTTCGGGGTCGCCGCCGTGGCCCCGATCAGCGGACCTTACGACCTACAGCACGTCCAGGCGCCCGCCGCACTGGACGGACAGGTTCTACCGGGCGCGGCCGTGCTCTTCTTCTCCTACTGGATCACTTCCATGAACCGGATCCACCATCTCTACGACGATCCGACCGAGGCCTTCCAACAGCCCTACGCCGACAAGGTCGAAGAACTCTTCGACGGCTTCCACAGCGAGATCACCATCGTGACCTCGCTGGCGCCGACCCCCGGGCAACTGCTGACCCCACACTTCCGTCAGTCGGCCGCCGAGCCGACCGGCGCCGCCGCGGCGGCGATCGCCGAGAGCGACGGCACTTGCGACTGGACACCGCGAGTGCCCGTCCACCTCTACGCTTCCCAGAACGACAGCGCCGTACCGTATCCGAATGCCGAGCATTGCCTGCGCGCCCTGGGCGGCAACGCCACGCTGCGCGACTTGGCCGGCCTGGACCACGCCGCAACGGCCCGGGTGGCCGTCCCCGAGATTCTCGGCTGGTTCCAGCAGCAGTTCCCGCCGGGCTGACCGGGCCGCCGTTCACGTCGGTGCGGCGGTCGGGCAGATCACGCCGACTGGGTCTGCGCGACGGGTGCGTCGATCCCGTCCCTGATGATCCGGATATCGAGGTTCGCGATCCGGCCCGAAGCGTCGAATTCGACTTCGCCCGCGAGACCGGCGCCGTCGAATTCCAGCAACCGATGGTCGTCGAGGAATTCCGTGATCAGCCCCCGCCGGGTCAGGTAGCTGTACACGGCACGCCGGTGATCCGTCAGTGGCAGCCCGCCGAAGCCGTGGGTGAGCACGCGAGCGAGGCCGGAAGGGGTGGGCGCGGGCAACTCGAAGGCCGGATGATCGACGAGGAACGCGACGCAGGCGCCATCGATGACACCGCAGTAGGAGTTCCAGCGCCCACAGACGATCTTCGCGGCGTCCGCCATCAACGCGGCAACCTGATAGGGCTCCGGCGCCGCACCCCCGATGGCCACGGGTAGCTCGGCCGAACACAATTCGGCGATCCGATAGCGAAATCCGAACTCGCGCACCGTCTCCGCGGCGCGCAACAGCGCCGACGGGTAGCCCCAGGGATTGACCCATCCCCACAGCCACGTATCGGCATCCGCCGTTCCGAGCAGGTGCACGTCGGTGCACACGAAGGAGCCTCGCTCGCCGAGGAATTCGAGCCGACGTCCGTCCAGGTCGGCCTCCAGCACGTGTACGCCGAGCACACCCTCGAGGTGGAGTCGGTGTTCGAGCGACAGCAAGCCCGCGTCATCGAGAAGTCTCGTCAGTGGCACGGATTGGGACACCACGCCAGCGTAATCAACGCGCAGCCACCGCTCCGCGTCCGGACCGGCTGTCGTGCCGTGCTCAACCCGCAGCGGCCGGGCGTCCCGGCAGCGGGTGCGGCAGGAAACCGGACCGGCTCCGGACCACGGACTTCACACCGGGCGGTCGTGCAACTCGGCCATCGTCGCCTCGACTCGATCGAGTTCGCGCTCGACGATACTCCGGCGCGCCGACGGCAACCAGAAGAGCACGCGGTCGACTCCCGCCGCCGCATAGGCTTCGAGAACCTCGAGATCGTCGACGGGTGCGCCCATCACGACGACGTCGATCGGGCGATCGGCCCGCTCGCGCAACTCGGTGATCCGCTCGATGATCCCGGGACCGTGATTGGGCATCCACGCGTCGCCGTACTCGAGCACACGATCCAGTACCGTCGGCCCGCCGCCGCCGACGAGGATCGGCGGGTGCGGCCGCTGGATCGGTTTGGGATCGCTCCAGATCCGGTCGAAGGAGACGAATTCGCCGTCGAACGAGGCCTCGTGCTGCGTCCAGATCGCCTTCATCGCCCGGACGTACTCGCCCATGCGCTTCATCCGGGTCCGTGGATCGGTGCCGTGATTCGCCATCTCTTCACGGTTCCAGCCGGCGCCGATACCGAAGTCGAATCGCCCGCCGGACAGATGATCGAGCGACGCGACTTCCTTGGCGGTGATGATCGGATCGCGCTGGGCCACGAGCGCGATACCGGTCCCGACCCGCAGCGCTTTCGTGGCGCTCAACGCGTAGGCGCTCGCCACGAAGGGATCGTAGGTGTGCGCGTATTTTCGCGGCAGCGGCGGCGCGCCCTCGTCGCCGCGCCAGGGCGTCTCCCGCGCCGCCGGGATATGCGTGTGCTCGGCCCACATCAGCCATCGATGGCCGCGCTCCTCGACCGTTCGAGCGAGCTCCGCGGGCCCGAGGCCGTCATGGGTCGGGAAGTAGGCTACGCCGGCATCCATTTGCTCGAAGTTACCTGCCGCACCCGTGGTCGACAACGCGCCGCCCCGTGACACACCGCCTCGAACTCGCCGCGCGGCATGCCACCTGGAACCGGTCGGGTCGCCGGTACGAACGCTTTCCGCTGTCGACGGCTTCCGCTGCCGGAGCGGACGAACCGTGGGTTCGGTGCCGCGTCGCCAACGGTAGACGTGCGAAGTTCCGCCGCGGCTGCGGCGCGTAACTGCCGATCATCCGGGGATGACGTACTGCACGTGAACCGAATCGGGCGAGTGGAAGATTTCCTTTGCGGTGATGGACAATTCGACGTGACCCGGGCCGGAGGGGATGGTGGTGGAGTTGTACCACGAACCCACCAGTTCGATCGTGGTGGTTCCGCGCGCGCCGGTGTCGATGTTGCGCCAGGAGACGTAGGCGGTGGTCGCGCAGCTGCCGATGCCCTCGAAGGCGCTGGTGAGGTGGAGTCCCTGGGAGGAGTCCTGGTCCACGTTCCCGCGAATCGTGCCGTAGCACAGGCCCGCTTCCGTCGCTGTGGTGTAAAGGACCGGCAGGTCGACCGCTTCGGCCGAGGCGGGATCCCCCGGTTCGACACACCATCACGATACTGCCGGGCAGGCGGTTGCGGGTGATGTGGCTGCGGCAACCGGCTACGAGCGCGCCCACGACACGTGCCGGCCCGCTCCGCGCGGTAACGATTCCGCGGGTTCTACACTGACCCCGCTCGGTGAGTGACGTTCTAAGCTGGAATCGGACGGCTTATGCCCTGGCAGTAGGGAGCGGATGAACATCGCCAAAGCGCCTCGGCCGGAATACCGGCGGGCCTGCTTCGCCGATCTCGAAGACATCGCGGCCATCGAAGCCGAGGTGTTCGCCGAGCCGTACCTGTATCTGATGCTGCGCCAGCTGTTCGACCTGCACGGATCCGAATGGCTGGTCGTGGAGGTGGACGGGACGGTGATCGGTTACGCGCTGACCCTGGAGAAGAAGGGCCGGGCCTTGCTGTTCACCTTCGCGGTGGCCAAGAGCCACCAGGGCGGAGGGTACGGGCGCGGCCTGCTGAGTCGCACACTGCAGACATGCCGGACGGTGGGAGCCGAAGTGGTGTACCTGACCGTCCGGCCGGACAATCAGCACGCGAGCAATCTGTTCAAACGCGCGGGCTTCGAGTTCGTCGAGCACGACGACCGGTATTTCGGTCCCGGCGAGCCCCGCGACGTTTTCGAATACCGGTTGAGAGGGCGACCGCTAGACTCGTGACATGGGGGAGATCTCGCCCTTCGTCGCATCGGTCTCGACCCGGATCACAAGGCGCGCGGACGAATACACCGCCGCACTCGATCGGGGTGAGCGTTCCGAGCAGACCGAGCTGGAGCAGTTCGCCGCGCACGCCGAGGCCATCCTGGCCGACTACGACCCGCCCAGCGCGCGGCGGCATTCCGATTCCCTGGTGTTCCGGCACCTGTACGCCGCGGCACGGCAACCGGCGCCCGACGAAGCCGGCTGGCGGGTGCCGAGCGCGATCCCGGCGGCGCTACTGGCCGCGGAGATCGAATTCCGCGGTCCGCTGCGGCTGAGCGGTCGGCAGAACATCATGCTGGCCGAGGAGTACGAGCAGTTGGGCGCCCAGCTCTCGGCGGCGCGACTGCCCGGTCACGCGGCCCTCGCCTACCGCAGGGGCGCCGCGCTGTACCGGATGAACGAGGACGACGAAGCGCAGGACCGCTGCGGCCTGCGCTTGGCGCGGGCACGCACTCTCGCGCTGCCGCCGGGCTGGCGGCGATGGACCGGACAACTGTCGTATGTGCTGTGCGGCTATGGGTACCGGCCGTTCTGGCTGCTCGGCTGGATGGCCGTGCAGCTGGCGCTGTTCACCCTCGCAGCTGTGGTCCTGAATGGCGATCCCTCGCCCGCGGCCACCATCTATGCCTGCGTGACCGGCTTCATCAATCCATTGGGTCCCGGCGACACCGAGGATCTGCGCCCGATCGCCCGTCCGCTGTTCGCCGCGGAAGCGTGGATGGGCACGGTGTCGATGTCGGTGTTCTTCGCATTGCTGGTGCGCAAGTGGTTCCGGATGTAGCGGGTAGCGATACCTACCATTTGGCGTCGAAAGCCTTGTGCCGCAGCGCGTCCAATGTGGCGACGGCGATGCGGTTCTGCAGCCGTGCGACGAGCGCGTTCCACTGGCGGGACAAGCCGGGATCCGTCTGCAGCTTCTGCCACAGCGTCCGCATCGGCGCCGGTGTGTGCGCTCCCGGCATCCACAGTCCCGTGAGATCCTCCAGAACCGGGGCGAGAATGTCGGTGCGTTCGCGACTGTGCGAGGGGAAACGGTCGGCCTCGGCCAGCGCGTCGGTGACGACGGTCAGCAACCAGTCGTGCGCGGCCAGATCCTCGCAGAACCGCTGCGCCGCATCCAGATCCGCCTCGTCGCGCACGATCATCCGGACCGTGCGGAGGGTGGCGTCGTCCAGGTGCAGCTTGGCCGTCGGGCCTGCGCCGCCCCCGATCCAGGCGACCCAGCGCAGCCGGGTGGCGCCCGCACGGACCGGCGGCTTCTGATCCAGCCTGGTGTCGGCGCGCAGGCGAGCCAGCAGCCGTTCGCTGATCGAGGCAAGGTCCAGTGTCTCGGCTGCAACTGGACCGGCGAGATAGCCTTCGGCCAAAGCCTCGGCGCTGCCGTTTCTTTCGGGCATGCGACTGATGACCTCGGTCACGCCCTTGCGGCTCAGATAGTGCGACCAGGTCTGTCTGCGCCGGCTTGCGGCGCGCACTACCTGAGTGCGCGCGCTGGACTGCAGTACGCGGCCGCCGGACAGGACCGCGTTGGTCGCCACGGTCCCGACGATGTGGGCGGTCTGCTCGCCCACGGCCAGATCGCAATCGACGCCGACCGCGGTGGTCGGTGATACCGCCAGCGTGCCCGGACGCTCCCGCCAGCGCACCGTGCAACCGGGCATGAGCGCCAGCAAATCGCAGGCCTCCGGTCCGGTTAGCGCTGTCGCCGACGGCAGCAAGCAGGTGCGGACTTCACCGAGCACGGCCAGCGGCCTGGTCGAGGCCATGTCAGGCCCCATCGAGCAGCAGGTGCGAGAGCCGTTCGCTGACCGAACGCGGCACCGCTACCGGCGGCAGCTCCTCGCCACCACGGGCGATGATCTGCTCGACCACGTCGTCGTCGAGATCGAGGTGGTCGAGGACCAGTCGCACGGCATGCTCGATCGCGATATATCGCTTGGGCAGCATCGACAGCGTCTTGTAGGCGGCGAACGGCGCGGCGGACGGATTGAGCTGCACCACCGGCGGAATGTCGTGCCAGCGGCGCGGCATGAGATCGTCACGGCGCCAAGGCTGCGGATCCACCACCGCGGCACCGTGGTAGCGCAGCATGCCCAGCCGCAGTAGATGCCAGACGGCGGCCAGGAACGGGCACGACCAGCGAATCACCGTCACGCCGTCGACAACGTGCTTGCTCCACAGTTCCACGTCGAGGAAAATCGAATGCTCCCGGCGGCCGAACTCCTCCGGCGGCTGATAGATCCGTTGCCGCATGGCCTGTCCGCGTTCGTCCTCGGAGGACCGGCGTCCGTTGCACAGCCAGCCCGACTCCGCGGTCGGCGGCCTGCGGCCGGTGCTCGGTGGCGCCGGCTCGGCGACGATGCGCGCGGCCACCATCTCTGCCACGGGAATCGGCTCACCGAACGCCACGCCGTCGACGAACCTCGAGGCCCGCCAGCAGGCGGACTCCCGGGCCAGGTAGTCGATGACCAATCCGGCTTCATCCGCGGCGCCCAGCAGCTTGGTGAGGATGGCGGAGGGATCGGTGTCGGGCTGGAAGTAGTCGTCGATCAGGTAGCACGTGCTGACCCGGGCGTTCGGGCCGAACTGCACCTTGGCCGACTCGGTGAAGGCCGACACCAGCGGGACGATGCGGCGGAACTCCGCGCCGACCCGTTCGATGTCGGAGGTGATGTCGTTGAGATAGAAATGCCCGACCTCGATCGACAAGTGCGACAACGGGACGGGATCGATTCGCGGCTGTTCGGTGGCCTCGCTGTAGCCCTGTGTATCCCGCATCTACAGCCTCTCCCAGGTCGCATTGTCGACCAGTCGTCGAGCGAGCTCGGCGTAGGCCTGCGCGGTCTGCTCGTTGGCGATCTGGGCGTTGACGTCGGCATCGAGAATGAGCTGTTCGCGCCGCTGCAGCACCGGCTCGATCGGGGTGGAGCCCAGCACTGCCGTCGTGCCGAGCCGTTTGGCGGTGGCCAGCCGCCGCAGCGCGGAGTCCTGCTCTTGCAGCCAGGCCGCCTGCGCCGGACGCTGGGCGACACCGTCCCAGTTGGCGTCGGGCACCGCGGTGCGCACGTAACGCACCGACCCGAGCAGCTCTTCCGGGTCGTGGCCGTACTCGGCTCCGGTCTTCAGCAGTCCGTGCGAGCCGTACACCAGACCGGCGGCGGCCAGGATGTGCTGGCGCGTCCAGCGGTGGAAGATCAACCACCGGGTGGTCAGCCCGCTCAGTTGCGGCCGGGCGGTCGCCTGCAACACGATCTGCAGCGCCGCGGAACGGCCCGCGCTCAGATCCACCACCACGACGCGGAATTCGTGATCCAGCGCGACCAGCAGTTCCGCGCACCGCTGCACCACCGCGTCGTCGTCGGTGAGGAATTCCGCGCCGCCCTCGTCCCCGGGCAGCAACACCAGCCGGCCCGAGTTGGGACCGATCCGGCGCAGTTCCGGCCGATCGGTCGCCGCGCCCACGTCGACGCGCGCGACGGTTCCGCTCTCGCCGAGCAGGTAGGAATGCACGCCACTGCTCGGCACGCCGCGTTCGGCCGCGCCGATCTCGAACAGCGCACCGGCCGTCGGTGAGCCGAGGTCGAAGTCGGCGTAGACGACGTCGAAGCCGGAACGGCACAGCCGGTAGGCGATGTTGCAACTGGTCACCGACCGTCCGGTGCCGCCCTTGTCGGAGGTGGAGAACACCAGCACGACGCCGCCCTACCTGGTCGCGTCCCGGCGGGCGTACGCCAGTTCGTCGAGCTGGACCAAGGCCTGGGTGGCCAGGCTGTAGGCGGTGCCGGGACGTTCGCGCAGCACGCGGCGGGCCCGGTCGAGCGACTGCCGGATCCGGTTGATCGCCGCCTGTTTCGGCGAGAGATCCTGGCCTTCGACCTCCAGCTCCTCTTGATTGAGCAGGTGCTCGGCCTCGCTGAGCAGGTCCACCGCGCGGGCGACCATCGCCTGCGGAGCCAGCGGCGGTTGCTCGAACGTGCTGTAGGCGATGACCAGGCACTCCATCATCCGCTCCGTGACGAACCAGGACGGTCCTTCCGCCCGTGGGTCGCCCGCGCCGACCAGCCGGCCGATGTCGTCCCACAGACCGACCACCGAGCCGTCCCGGAGTACCCGCTGGTCGAGGTGATCCATCGCCGCCTCGGCGAGCGCCATCAACCGGTCGCGGGTGTCCACGTCGGTGCGCAGGCGCGCGGCGTCCAGGCAGCGTTTGAGCAGCAGGGTCGCGAAATCCGGCACATACCAGACCAATTGGGCTCCGTCGGCGATATCCTCACTGCCTGCCAGGGTCAGTCGCACACCCGGATAGTGCAGCGGCGCGGCCGGATCATCGACGGTGAACCGGCTGGTGATGCGCCCGCGACGGGCCAACTGGTCGAGCACCGACACCGTGCGCGCCAGATCCTCGGTGCTCTCCCGGTAGACCAGGTCCTGGATGAGCACCGCGGCGACCACGAGACTGAAGTACTCCGATTCCTCGCCGTCGGAGGTGCGCCACGGGATGTCCTCCAGCGGCCAGCGGCCACTGTCGAAGCGTGCGACTCTCGACCAATAGTTGCGGGTCAGCTCGAAGCGCAACTGCAACGCGTCGGCGAGGGTGCGCTGCTCGTCGGTCAGCAGATCGAGTTCCCGGATGCGCTGCGACGACAGGTCGCTGATGCCGTCCAGGGCGACGGCCGTGAAGTACAGGTAGGGACGGGATTCCGCGTGCCCGGGCATATTGCTGACCCGGCCGGGCACGATACCGATAGGTTCGGCGCTGCGCACGATACCCCAGCTCCATCCGCACTCGAACAGTCGCCCGTCATCGGCGATATCGATCTCGGTGGTCTGGCTGAGCCTGACCTCGTTGGCCGCCTGCACCCGGAGGCGTTCCAGCTGTGTCGACAGCCGTCCGATGATCTCGTCGGACGGCGCGCGGGACTGATTGAGCATGTAGACGATCGACTGCCCGAATGCGGTCTTCGGCTCCGGTGTGTGGATGACGAAACTGCGAACCAGGCCCGCCATCGCCGCGGTGAGCCGCGCGCTGACCTGCTCGATCACCACGGGGATCCGCTCGCGCAGCTGGCGTGCCTCCAGCCGGACCTCGCCGCTGACGAACCGCATGAATCCGCGCAGGAACCGTAGTGCCGCGATGCACAGGCTCAACGACATCGAGTACGAGTCGACGACCTCCACCGCCTGTTGTCCCGGGGTGAGCGGGCTGTCGTCGCCGGAGCGCAAGTAGGAGCCGCTGGCGAAGATCGGCTCGCCGTCGGGTCCGGTATAGCGGCGCAGATAATCCTCCACCAAGGCGACCAGGACACCGCCGATGCGGGTCTCCTCGCCGAACGGGGCGAGTGCGGAGCGAACGTCGGGACTCATGTCGTTCGGCTGGTCCAGCGCGAACGCTTCGATCTCGGTGGCCGGATACAGCAGGCAGAGCAGTTGTTCGGCGTCGCTGATGGAGTTGGCGCCGTCGCGTCCGCCCCACTTCCATGTTCCGTTCCGATAGGAACAGGCGAGCACCGCTCGCCACAGCTCGAGCAGCTGCTGCCTCGGCCGAATCCTCATCTGCTCTCGGACCTCGCCCCCGCGTTCGACCGGCGGCGCCGGACGTCGTTACTTAGAGTGTGCCCGCGAATGTTCACTTAGCCAAGCACTCTGCGCTGAACCGCCGGTTGCTGCGAGATCTCCTGCGATGCACACAGTTCCGCGCGTTCGAGGCGAACCGTCCTGCGGCCGGGAGGCTGCGGGACCTAGATCGGCGCACGCCCCATCGGCTCGATGGGACCGGCCGTGACATCCACGCTATCTTCGCGCGTCCGACAGGCTATTCCACGGCTATTGTTCGGCAACGCGGCCTCAGCTCCGGCTCGTGGTGCGGCCGATGATCACCGCACGGAAGTCCGCGGTCAGGACGGGACATCGTCTCGGCGCGGAATCCACGGTGGCCGGCACCGCCCGCTCCCAGTGCAGATTCGGCAGCCGCTTGGTGCTCTCGATCGCTCGGCGCGGCAGATATTCGGACGCTCTGCCCGATCCTACCGTTGTGGTGTCGTCCGATGGTCAATGCTTCGCGGCGTCAGATACTTCCGCAGGCGGTGCCCGTCGCGGTATCGGAGTTCGCGAACCGGACGACTATGTGAGACGGACATCCGCGGTGGCGAGACCGAAAATTTTTCGTCCGGCGGATTTGGCGACGATGACGACGACGGCTGTCCTGGTGTCGGGGTCTACCGACTTGATGCGCCCGGTGAACTCGACACTTCCGGCGCAGGCGGCTTCCACGATGGTGTAGTTCGACAACCGCACCGCGTACCTGGTCAGCGCGCCCGGGTCACCGAGCCACTCGGTGACAAAGCCTGCCCCTAAGCCCATCGTGAGCATGCCGTGCGCTATCACATCAGGAAGACCGGCGAGCGCGGCGAGGTCGTCGTGCCAGTGGATCGGGTTCGCATCACCGGCGACGCCGGCGTAGTTCACCAGGTCGCCCCGCGTGAGCTGTGCGATCCGGCCAGGAAGCTCGTCACCGACCGTGATGTCCTCGAATCGGATTCCGGCGCGCGGCGCTCGCATCGAGGCGATCGTGGACTGGCGCGCACCGGTCTCCGAAGCCGGATACGTCGCAGTCCGCCTCTCCGCCGCCGCGGTCGCGCGGTCCGCGGTCGCGGTTCGGGACGGCACGTCGATGCCGTGCATGACGACGCGCTCCATCGCGTCGCTGATGCCTGCGTCGACCTCCCCGCCGGTGATGCCGACGACGGTCGTGTGCATGATCTGCACAACCTGCCCCGCCTGGTCGGTGAAAGTGTTCGTGACGGTGAGCAGATCCTTGCCCGCTATCCGGCGAACCGAAGCGAGTTCGACATCGCTTACCAGCCGGTCACCGGCCACCACCGGCCGGTGCAATTCGAAGACCTGGTCGGTCTGCACGAATACGTCGTAGCCGGTGATGACACTTTCGAAAAGCTTACGGTTGGCCAGCATCGCAGCGATCGAGATGAACGTGGTGGGCGCGACCAGACCCGCGTACCCGAGCTCGTCGGCGGCGTCCTCGCTCCAGTGCACGGGGTGGAAGTCCTGCACAGCTCGCGCGTACTCGCGGATCTTCTCTCGGCCCACCTCGTAATAGTCATCCGCGCGATAGTGATGCCCCACCTGCTCGGCCACATCGAATGTCGCTTCCACCAAGCCGCTCCTCGCTTCAGATTCTTTACGGTCTCGTCATCGGAATCCGCAGGACCCGATCCACACGTCGACACCACTCTCTTACACGACGCAGTGCCCCGTCGCAGGGAACAACGATCGTTCGTCGACACCGTGGCTTCCGGGAAGTGGATCGATCCAAGGTGTTAGGCGCACAGTTTCGGCTCGCAATGGCGTGCGGTGTGATCGTGCGGGGACATCCACGGCAGAGGTCTCGGGGACGCTGCTCGCAGTCGCTCGGCCGACGGACCCACGGCTGGGCGAGAGAGCCAGGTGTCCGCGACCACCATCCGCCCGTCGCGGCGGTAGCGCCCAGGATCACGAGGGCGGCCATCAGCGCACGGCGGGCCGGGTGGCCGGCTGGGACATGAACGACACGGCCTCCATCAACGGCTTGCGCTGCGTCTTGTGCACGGCAGCGATGCGCCACTGCCGGTCGGTATCGCGGACGACGGTGTACGTGGCGAGTTTCCCGAGCTTGCCCGGCTGCCGCTTCGAGGACTCGCCGCGGGTCACGACGACTGCGGTATCCGCACCGTAGCAACGGATTTCGAGAATATCGACGCTCAGCTGGGTGCCCTTCAGGAAGCTGTCGAACAGCGCCTGGTGTACCCGGCCGATCTCCTCTCCGCCGTGGTAGACGGTGCCGACATAGGTGACGTCGGTGGCATCGGCGGTGAAGCAAGCGCCGTAGGCGGCGCCGTCACCGCGATTCCATGCCTGCCTACTGCGCTCGATGAGGTCGCGGATGGCGGCCGTGTCGGTGCCGGTGGTCATTTCGATCTCCTTCGGTCGGCGGCAGGGCCAGGGCGGCCCGGCGGGGGAACAGCCGCAACGCGGCGATGAGGTGCCCGGTTGATCGGGCTCGTGAATACGACGGCATCGGATGCGCCGGACAACGCTTTTCGTGCCCGGTCCACCACCTGCTCGGGTGTCTGGACCAGCCGGCGCGGCACGCCTGCGGCGGTCTGCGAGGTAGTGACGCCTGGACACACACAGTCAGCACCACACCTCGCGCGCTCGCTGTGCGTGCCACAGTGGTGCCGGCCGACGTCATGGCGAGACCCTTCGCATAGCATTCCCTCCTTCGAAGCTTTCTCTTCATAGAAGATATTTCTTCTCAAAAGAAGAGATTAGCGAAGGGGTGGCGCCTCGTCAACACACGGAACGGCGCCGATGCCCGCCCGACCGATGCGGAGTTCCCAGCTGGGCCCCCGGTCGGGCTCGCAGCAGATCCCTCCCGTCTGACCAGCCCCTGTTTTCCGCGCCATACTGGACCGGTGACGGAGAGCGGACAGTGCGAGCAGGAAACTGCGCGCAGGATGCTCGGCGGTTGCCCCGATATCGGCAGCTTTCGCTTCTGGTTCACCGACCAGCGGTGGGAATGGTCCGACGAGGCCGCCGCGATCTACGGGTACACACCGGAAGAAGCCGAGCCGTCCACCGAACTGTTGCACAACCACCTGCATCCCGACGACCGCGAGCGGGTCGCCGAGGCGCTCGCCGAAGCCATCGAGACCGCTTCGCCGTTCTGCACCCGCCACCGGATCATCGACACCGCTGACCGGATGCACGACGTCATCGTCATCGCCGACCAGCTGTTCGACGAGCAGGGTGCCGTGGTGGGGTCCGCCGGTTACCTCATCGATGTCACCGAGACGCTCGAAGAAAACCGGCAAGAAGCCCTCGATGACCTGCTACCGGACATGATCGACGCCCGCGCGGTGATCGAACAGGCCAAGGGCGTCGTGATGTTCGTCTACGGCGTCAACGCCGATCAGGCGTTCCGGGTGCTGCGGTGGCGCTCGCAGGAGACCAACATCAAGATCCGCACGCTGGCCGAGCAGCTCGTCGCCGATGTCGTCGCGATGGGTGGTGCGCTGGTTCAGCAGCGCACCCGCTTCGACCATCTCCTGCTGACCCTGCACCGCCGGGTGTCGTCGCCGGAACCCGGCGCGGACTAGCCGACCGGTATGCGCGCTCCGGTCGCCGCCGAACGGATCATTCCCTTGGTGCGCATCAGGAACTCGCCGAGGTAGCTGTCGTGCGGCACCCCGGGACGCAGCCAGGTGGTCGGATTGTCACCCAGGTAGAGGTTGGTGATCGTCGGCTCGTCCAACAGCGCGTCGATGAGTTCGCGCCGCTCGGTCATCGCGGTGAGAACCAGCGAATCGCGCAAGGGTGCGACGCCGTCGGTGGGTGACCAAGGTCCCACCCACACGCAGGGGAAGGCGAGTTCCACGCCGAGCTGCGGCGCGGTGCTGCTACCGACGAGGTGCACCGCGGGGCGCAGCACCGCCGCGCCGGGCGACAATTCGTCCACGATGGTGTCCCCGCCGAGCAGCGGGCGCGCGTCGCCCGCGACCCGATGCAGGTAGCGGTCCATCGCCGCCGCGGATTCGGTGGGCTGCACGGTCAGGATGGCGTCCGGGTGCTCGGGCGGCAAGCTGGGGATCGCACCCAGTTCCGCGGCGAGCGCCCGCGCCAGCGGTTCCGGATCCCCTTCGACCAGCACCGCGGTGGTGCAGGTGCAGGCGGTGCCGCCGAGGTGGCTCACCGACTCGGCGATCAGCGCGACCTTCGCCCGCCAGTCCACGTCCGAGGTCACCAGGATCTTCGATCGCCCCGGCCCCTGGGTGAGCACCCGCGCACTGCCGCCGTACTTGTCGACCACGTCCTGCCCGCCGTAGACGATGGCGAAATCCGATTCCGCCACCAGCACGTCGGCCGCCTCGTAGTCGGTCGGCAGCAACGTGACCGATTCCGGGGGCAAACCCGCCATGCGCAGAGCGCTGACGAGCCGAAACGCGGTGAACGGCTCCCTGGTCGATGGCCGCACCGCTACTTTGTAGCCCAACGCGAGCGCCTCCGGCCACAATCCGTGCACCGCCGGGGTGTTCCCGGCCGCGTGCACCGCGAACAGGTCGCCCTTGCGCGTCCAGACGGCACAGCCCGCGAGGGTGCGCCGGTCCTGCCAGTCCGCCACCGCGCCCTTCGGCATCGCGAGCTCGAGGGTGACGCGCTGCTCGCGCAGCACATCGGCGACCCATTGCACCGACTGGCGCACGACGGCCAACGGAACACCCGAGGCGACGCTGACCAGTCGCGCGTATTCGTCGGGTCCGAGCCCACCGATCTCGGCCTCCGTGAACAGGTCGGCCGCCCGCTCCAGCACCGCGAATCGCTCGACGGGGGGCAGCACGGGCGCCTTGCGCATGGCTGTCAGCGCGCGCCGCACATACAGCGGCGGTACTTGGGAGATCTCGCCGATCACGGTGCCCGACAAGGTGGTCAGGGGCTTGCGGGTGCGGGCGCGGTAGCTGCCCTGCGGTCCGAGCGCGTCGATGTGTACGAACTCGCCCATCAGTACACCCCCTCGATCACGTCGGCGCCGGCGAAGGACGTCATCGGCGCGACGTCGGCGACCGAGCAGCCGAAACCGCCCTTCGGCGGCTCGACCTTCATGGCCAGGTCGCGTTCCGGATTATTCGGCAGCAGAGCGTATTTCGTGAGGTGATGCATCACGACCTGACCGCGCTCGCCGTAGCCGACGTCGTCGCCGGTCTCCGGATCCACCACCTCGAACGCCAGGTACGGGCTCGGCGGATCGAAGACGGGCAGCCCGTCGGGGCGCTCCTCGTCGCGTTCGCGGGACATGCCGAGAATGGTGGTGCTGCCGTAGAGTCCTTTCAGCGGGATGCCGGGAAAGATCTCCTGGCGGAAGATATCCCGGGTGTCGGCGTTCATGTGCGCGCCGCTCCAGCAGATGAACTTGATCTTCCGGCGGATCTGCTCCACCAGGTCGTCGCGGCGCGCGATGCGCTCCAGCAGCGGCGGTGTGGTGATCAGGATCCCCACCGACTGAGTAGTGAGGACCTGTGCGACCTGGTCGACGACGTGCTCTGCGTACCGCTCGGTGTTCTCGGTGTCACCGCGCGCGATCATCTGCTTGATCCACCGCGGATCGAGGTCGATGGTGAACCGCACGCCGTTGTGCCTGCGCGCCCGGCGTTCGGCGAACTCGCCGAACATGTGTGGGCCACTCGGCGCCACGGCCAAGGTGTTCACCGTGCCGAGGCCGGCGTAGTGGTGCTCGTCCCAGCCGAGCGCGAACTCCATCCAGCGATCGAACATGACGAAGCGTTTGGGCGCGCCGGTGGTGCCGCCGCTCTCGTAGATCCCCGCGATGACGCGATCGGCACCCGCGAGGCCGCGGGGAATCAAGTCCTCCACCGCGACCGTGCGGAATTCGTCGATGACGTTGGGAAAGCGGCGCAGATCCGCGAAGGTCCGGATATCGGCGACCGGGTCGAAATCCAGTGTCCGCGCGCGGCGCAGCCAGTACGGGGTGCCTGTCTCCTCACTGAAATGCCAGGTCAGCACGGCGCGCAGGTATTCCTCCGCGTCGATCATCGCGTAGTCGTGCGCGGCGAGGTCCAGGATTACGGGGCGCATGTACGGCCTCCAGGGATGTGCCCCGAATCGGGGTTTCAGCTCGAACGCCGCAATCTTCTCCCGGCCCGATCGACAGCAAACGTGTTGTCGCTGGGTTCGATCCGCCGATAGGACACTCATATGGAGCGAATTCGCCACAAGATTCGTGTCAGATGACCGTACTCGCACTGGCGGTGTTCGTATTCGGTCGGTGGTTGCACCCAGCCGCTCGCATTGTCGGCCACACCCCGTCCGGGGATACGCAAGGGGACGAGGAATACGGTGGCGGCATGGCGCGGGACCGTTCACCCATGACTGGCCGATGCTCACGGCAACAATGCGCGCCGCCGGTGCCATCACCAGCGGTGTGGCACGGTGTCCGGCTGATTATCCGAGCTGCTTCAACCCGCGCCATGCAGAATCAGATCGGCCGCGCGGTGTGCGATCATCATCGTGGGGGCGTTGGTGTTGCCAGACGGCAGGGTCGGCATGACTGAGGCATCCACAATGCGCAACCTGTCGAGGCCGTGCACCCGCAGTTGTGGATCGACGACGGAATCATCGTCCACACCCATCCGACAGGTTCCCACCGCGTGGTAGATGCTGTCTTCTTGGGCGGCCAGCCAGGTTGCGCCGGTATGCGCGGAATCGCCGGCCGGCGCAGAGGAGGAATCTATCAGTTCGCGGGCCAGCTCCGACCCGTGGAGAAGTTTCCGCACGTCATCGCCGTTGCCCAGGCGCTCGAACTCGATACGAGGCCGATTGTTGTGCAGACGGACACGCCCACGCCCCTCAGGATGCAGGAGCACGGTATACACCGTGAACGCGTCGATCCTCTCGAGTTTCGCCCGTCCGGTCACACGGTCCAGCGAATAGCGCACCGGCGTGACGGCGATCTGGACGTCATCGGTGAACAGTTGGGCCTCGAATGGGGTGGTCGTGAGCGGACCCGTCCCACGGGCGACCAACGACATAGCCGCCTTCACCGCACCGGCAGGGCCCAGCGTATTGATAGTCGGGACCAGCGATTCCCAGTGCTGGGCCGAGACGAGATGGTCTTGGAAGTTCTCCCCGACCCCCGGCAGATCGAGCAGCGCGCCACCCGGCCCGATACCGGACCTCAACAGCAGAGCCGGGGTCCCGATCGCTCCAGCACTGAGCACGACCTCCTGTCGGGCGCGCAGCACGCGACCTCCGGCTTCGACGCCGACAGCCCGGCCTCCATCCAAAAGTATTCGAGACACCGACGTTCTGGCCATGACGGTCGGACGCCGGTCTCGGGGAAGGCTGTGCAGGAACCCGCACGCGGACGAGCAGCGAAACCCTCGATGCTGGTTGACCTGGCTGCGTGCAACACCCCGCTGGGTACGGCCGTTCTGGTCGGGGTTGAGATCGTGACCGGCATCGACCGCCGCGCGGATGAAGGCGTCGTCGATCTCGTGATGGTGCCCGCACCAGGAAACCGCCACGGGACCGCCTGCGCCCCGATAGTCGTCCCCGCCGCCGACCCAGCTCTCGATTGCCTTGAAATGGGGTAGTACGTCGTCATACGACCAACCCGTGTTCCCGGTTCGGGCCCAGCCGTCGTAGTCCGAGCGCCGTCCACGCACGTAAACCATCGCGTTGATCGAGCCGCTGCCACCCACGATCCGGCCTGCCGCGAAGCCGTCCGCCGACCGCCCTTTGCTCGCGTCGGGAGTGGTCGGGTACTTCCAGTTGGCCGTCGCGTACAAGGTGACAATTCCAAGGGGAAGCGACACGTCGGGTCGCCGGTCACTGCCACCCGCTTCCAGCACGATGACGCTCGCACCAGCCGACGCCAGTCTCGCCGCGACGATCGAACCGGCGGAGCCGGCGCCAATGACAAGGTAGTCTGCGGAGTCCATCCCGGTCATGACTCGCCAACGGTTGTTTCGGAACGGTCGCGCTGCTGCTCCGCCTCGACAAGACGCCGGATTCGCCGCAGCGAATGATCGATGTTGCCGCGCAGGTCCTGCCGTCGATCGCGAACGCCGAGAGCGACGCGCTCGAAAGCGAGAGCGGCGAACGGGAGATCGATGCACATTTGGAACTCCTCGGTGAGCTGGCATCCCTCCGGATGCCGCTCCATCCGGTAGCTCCACCTGGTGAAGTCCGCGTTCAGTGCGCTCACCACGAAGGTGAACTCGCGCCCCGGCTCCGCGGCCGTTACCCGCGCCGTCGTCGTCCACCTGCCGAAGCGGCGCTTGTTCGTTCCGCGGAAAGTCGTGTCGTCGATCCATTCGCAACGTACGCACTCCGGACTCCAGGAAGGGATCCGCCGGATGTCGGACACGACGTCGTAGACGGCTTGCGGTGTCGCCCGCACGACCGTCGTCGCCGCGATGCTCTCCCCCCTCCGTAGCACACCACTACCCACTGCCGCCCACTCCTTCGACACGATCGTGAAAGTCATTCGGCTCGCCCCGCGATGCCCGTACCGCGATCATTCGCGCAGACGATCGAGTGCCGAGTAGGAATCGAGTTCCGACACCTGGCTCGCGGCACGGCCGGCCATCGCACCGAACATTGCGTCACCACGCTCGGTCGCCTGCACACCCATCGAGGCAGCGACCGTGAGCACGAGTCCGTACAGCGCGTGTGCGCGATACTCCAACCAGCAGTCATCGACGCTGTACTCGCCGAGCCGCCCGTGACTCGTGAGCCGGCGGTGGTACTCGGTGACGAGTTCATGCTCGTGACACCGACGGACATCGGGTTCCACCGAGGTTCCGAGGAAGTACGAGACGTCGGTGATTCCCGGCCCGGATGCCGTCGACTGCCAGTCGACCACCGCCACCGGTGTCTGCCCGTTACGCGCGTCGAACAGCAGGTTGTCAGCACGGAAGTCGCCGTGCCACACGGTTCGCCGGTCTGTCAGGGTCGCGACCCAGTCACGGGCACGCTCGCCGAGGAGGCCGATGACAGCGACCTGTTCCTCGTTCAGGAACTTGCCGAATCGGTCGAGCCAGGGCGCAGAGAGTCCGTTGATCCCGTCAGCCAGGGCACCCCAGACGTGTTCCACCCGCAACCATGGGGCATCGGCACGCCCCCATCGGCTGCCGTGCAGATCGGCAGCCTGAGTAAGGGCCGCGTGGGCCTGATCGGCCGAGCAACCGGCGAGCTGATCCACGGTCGCCGCTGGAGTCAAATCCTCCAGCAACAGAACGAAATCTGTGGTCGTCTCATCGACCCAGGCATGGTGACACCTAGGCACCGCGAGTCCGGACGCGGGCGCGATCTCTTGATAGAAAAGCACCTCTCGGAGGTAAGCCCCAGTGCCCGCGACCATGGCAAGGCTTGCTTCGTCCTGGCTGGGCAGTTTCGCCACCAGTCTCGTTGGCCCACCGGTTGCGGCGTTGTCGTAGGAGAGTGTCAGCCGGTGGCTCGTCGCCATCTGTCCAGCACCCACCGGAGCCGCCGCTACGGCCGTGACCGTGATAGCGGTCGCGTCGGTCAGATGCGGCGACGTGCGGAGGGCGGCGGTGAGTGACTCGGCGGTGAGCGGCATTGCTTCCGCGACAGAATTCATGTGTTTCCTCAGTGACGGACTGCCCGGTAGGCAGGAAGGATGGGGATGAGATCGTGCGGCGAAACGCCGTGCAGGATGACGCCGTCGGCCCCCAAGTCGAGCTGACGACGGATCGTGGCCGCACACTGTTGTGGCGTCCCCGTCGCCGCCGGTGCCAGCCATTCATCGGGCAGCAGTGTGGCGATATGTTCCAACTGCTGAACCGAGGTGGAAGGGCTGTCGATTACACGTAGCGATCCGCCGTCGTGAAAACTGCGGACCACGCTGTCCGCGCGAAAGCGGGTGAGGACAGCGGGATCCCAGCCGTTGGTCCGGACCATCAGATCGCCGTAGCCCTGCAGATAAGTTGCCAGCCGCCCAACCGTCTTGCGCAGTCGCTGCTCTTCACCGAGATGGTCGCCGACCGTAGCCAGACAGGACCAGACCTTGACTGCGTCAGGATCCCGACCGGCGCGTTCGGCCGCTTCTTTGACGGTGCGCACACAGCGCTGCAACGTCTCGTCGGTGAAGAAGGTATGCAGCACGACCTGGTCGAAAACTCGACCTCCGAGAGACAACGACTGCGGCCCGAAGGCCACCAAACCGAGGGGCACATTCTCGTCGAAGCCGGGGGACAACCGCAGCGCCGGGTAGGTACCGAGTTTCCCGTCGTACCTGGTGACGGTTTCCCCGTGAAATAGTCGCCGAGCAATGCCCACGAATTCCTCCATCTCGGCGGTAGAGATCTGCGGAATGCCGAATGCTCGTTGCAGGGGAACGACACCACGACCGATGCCCAGCGTGAACCGTCCTTCGCTGAGCCGATGCATCGTCGTGGCGAACGCGGCGGTGACCACCGGGTGCCGGAGGTTGTGATTGGTCGCCGCGGTGGCGATGCCGATCCGTGTCGACGCCGCGGCCACCGCGCCCGCGATTGTGGCGGCTTCTTTGGTGTTCCACCGCTCGGAAATGAAGCAATGGCCGATACCGAGTTCCTCGGCGAGCTGTACCTCGGCGATCAGTTCGCGAGGACGCTCCGCCTCTCCCGCCAGTGTGTAAAACCCTATCTCGGGCAGTTCTTCGGTCACTCTGTTTCCTTCGTCATCGTGGACGCGCCGGGACGTGTTCCGGCGGTTGTGATGAAAGCGAGTGTCTTTCGACGCCGCCCGCGACGATGCCGTCACGCCCCGGAATCTCGGCCACCGCGTGCCTTCGAGCGCGGTGAGTTGCTCGGTGTCAGCGGTATCTCAGCCGAGATGGCATAGCTTTGCCCGCCGGATCGAGGACCCGGCGATCGAGCCACTGAGTCCGTCACTCTCCATGCCTTCCTCCATGAGCCTTGCCTGTGACGGGCATCACCTAAGCTACGGAGCACCGATGGCGACAGTCAATATCTGGGCGAAATTTTTTTATACGGCCTTCAAAAATGACACGCCGTTCAACGTTCCCTCGAACAGCAAGGGACTGGCCGATCCGGCCCGCCCCCCGGAATGGCGGGCCGCCCTGGACGCCCTGCTTTCGCTGCGCGAGATCGGCGGCCCGGTCGGGTACTCAGGAGGGGTGATCGCCGTCGGCCTGCGGCCGGCGGTGGTGCGAGCCGCGCATCTCGGCCGCGCCTCTGTGGCAACAACATCTCGAACCGCGCAGCAGCCCTTCGTCGACCGGGGCATCGCTTTGCTGCCGGGTCGGCCGGCGGCGACGGCGTCCAGCGTTTCCAAGTCGCTCGGCCCTCGGGCAGGTCGGCGGAGCAGCCCGCCCATCCGCACAGTCGGCCTCAGCGGGCCACCGTCTCCGTTACGCTATCCGCCCCGTCGATCAGGACTATTTTACTTAATCTATCTTAGAAGAGGTTCTTCTAGCCGAAGGCGGTCGACACTCGTAGGCGGTCGCAGGGCCTTGGGTTTGCCATGCGATATTCGAGTCATGCCCGCATCCGGCAAGCCCCGGCGTCGCACCCAGGCCGAGCGTGTCGCCGAGTCGACTGAACGCATCATGACCGCCACCATCGAACTCATGGCCGAGCAAGGCTATGAGGCGACGACCATGGGCGCGATCGCCGAACGCGCCGGGTTTGCCCGATCGATGGTCAACTCCCGGTTCGGGAGCAAAGCCGGCCTCCTCGACGCCATGTTCGAGCAGCACTGGATAAACGAGTTGATCGCCGTGGTCGAAGCTGCCGAGAACGGGCTGTCGGCCGTGCTGAGCATCATCGAACGGCTCCACGAATTCGTGCGGACACAACCGATCCGGCTGCGAGCGTTCCTGGTGGTGAGCTTCGAGGCCGCCGGCCCATCTTCGATCCCATCCGCACAGGTCACCGGCCCACTGGCAACCCTGGACACCGCGCTGGCCACGGCATTGCGGCGCGGCATCGACGACGGCACGGTCGCGCCACTCGACGATCCCCAGTCCCATGCAACCAGGATCATCGACGCCGGTATCGGCATGGCCTACCGATGGACCATCGATCCCGAAGGGTATCCGTTCGCGGACAATCTTGTGGCCTGGAGGGACGAGTGCGCGCGCACATACGGCGCGTGAGGCGACATCCCCACGGGGATTGACACAAGGATCCAACTTATCGACAATAGCGTCGATAAGTTCTCGATGTGACGCGCGCCATGACCCCGGGCCCGCATGGCGGCCATCACTCCCCCCGTCCCCGAGCTGGAGCACCCATGTCTTTCCCACCGTCCTCGCCACGCGTTTTTGATCTCCCCGGCCTATCCCCCGACGCCCTGACCACGATCCTGCGCCGCCGTCACAAGCTTCCAGGCCGCGTCGCCGCGGTGCACACAGAGCCGTTCGGCACCGGGCAGGTTGCGAGCTGTCTCCGGCTCACCCTGACCTTCGCCGGAGATCGGGGCGACGCTCCAGAAGCCCTCGTCGGTAAGTTCGCCTCCGACGACCCCACCAGCCGCGAAGTCGGCACCGCGGCCGGCCTGTACGCCCGGGAACTGGGGTTCTACCGCGAGCTCGCGCCCACCCTCGCAATACGCACGCCGAAGCTCTACCACGCGGACAGCAGCGACGACGGCCGGTTCGCTTTGCTGCTGGAGGACGTCAGCCCAGCGGTCGTGGTGGATCAACTCGATGGCTGCAGTCCCGATCGTGCGGAGATCGCCATCCGTCAGGCCGCAGCACTGCACGCTTCGTCCTGGGGACGCGCCGAACTACGAGAAGTTCCGTGGCTCAATTCTTTTCGAACCGTGCTGGACGCGACTGTGCAGTTCCTGCCGGACTTCCACGATCGATTCCGTTCCACCTACGCTGATCTCGTCGACGCGAACATCCTCGAGGTGGCTGACAAGCTGGTCACCACGATCCCCTCCTGGCACCGGCTCACCTCGGACGGCTACGCGCTGTGGCACCACGACTTCAGGCCGGACAACCTGCTCTTCGATGCCAACGGCGGAGCCGATCCCCTGGTGGTCGTCGATTGGCAGACCGTGTCCTACGGCCCGGCCGTCGCCGATGTCAGTTACTTCCTCGGCTGCGGTCTGAGCGTCGAGGACCGGCGCACCCACGAGCGTGACCTCGTCGGCATCTACCACGACGCGCTGGTACGGGCCGGGGTCGGTGGCCTGACTTTCGACGACTGCTGGGCGTCATACCTCGACCACGCCGTAACCGCCATGTTCATGGCCGTACACGCCTGCGTCCGGGTGGCACGTACCGAGCGTGGCGACGCCATGTGGGCGTCTTGGCTGGAACGCGCCGCCACCCAGATCACCGACCACGACGTACTGTCCCGGCACTGAGGAATATCGCTATGTTGACAACGTTCGACGACTACCCCATCCATCAGACCTCGATGCCCCTGGCGCAGGCGGGCCAGGGCAACCCGTATCACTATGATCGTTTCTGGTTCAATGGTTTTCGCGAAGATCTGTTCTTCGGCATCGCGTTCGGCTCGTATCCGAACCGCCGGATCACCGACGGCGCCTTCTCCGTGGTCCACGACGGGGTGCAACGCTCGGTCTTCGCCAGTGGACGGGCCCATCCGGACCCGGTGCACACCTCGATCGGCCCGGTCCGGATCGAGATCGTCGAACCGATGCGGATCAATCGCGTGATCGTGGACGCGCCTCAGCACGGCCTGGAAGCGGACCTGACCTTCACGGCGACGACAGCGGCCGTCGAGGAGGCTCGCCAGACCCGCTACGACGGCCCGCTGCTGTTCATGGATGCCACCCGTGCCACCCAGTGGGGAACTTGGACAGGAAGCTTGGTCGTCGACGGAAACTCCCTCGACCTCGGCGACGGCATCGCGGCCACCAAGGACAGATCTTGGGGTGCTCGCCGGGTACACGGCCCCGCGGACGGCGCACCACAGCGCCCGCCCTCGGTGCTCTTCCTCTGGACGCCCATCCACTTCGAAGACGAGTGTTTTCACCATCTCGTCTTCGAGAATCCTGATGGCTCGCGATGGGCGTCCGAAGGACTCGTCGTTCCCAAGATCGGTCCCGGTGCAGCGGTGGTGGGCCCTGGCACCGAACCCACACCTCTCGCACACATCGAACACCACATCGAGTGGCGTCCCGGCACGCGTCGAGCCGAACGGGCGACCCTGGTCACCCACGCGCTCGACGGCACCACCGACGAGATGCGACTGGAGCCGCTGACTACCTTCCAGATGAAGGGCATCGGGTACGGACACCCGGTATGGAGCCACGGCAGCTGGCACGACGAACTCGCCATCGGTGGTGAAAGCTATCCCGAAGGAGCCCCAGACCCGCTCGCGCCAGAGAACCTTCACGTGCAGCAACTGGTCAGAGCCTCGTGGCGCGGCAAGACCGGGCTCGGAGTGCTGGAACAGATCCTTGTCGGCCCGCACCACCGCTACAACTTCGGCACTTACCTGGGCCCGCAGGGCTGAGCTCGACGATGACATCGGCTCGCGCCGGATTGACGTACCGGCGCGAGCTGACGTCGACCGCAGCGGTGGCGCCCGACCACGATGACGATGTAGATGCCGTAGAGCACCAGTGGGGAGTCAGCAAGCGACGCTCCTTGTTCAGCCCGCGCACGGCGGCTGAGCCCGGCACCTGGCTTACTCTCGGCCACGCCGGTTGACGAGGTCAAAGTCAGAGACGCGCACCGACTTCGACCTCGAGGTCGGCCATTTCGCGTAGCCGGTATTTCTGAATCTTTCCGGATGCCGTGGTCGGAATTTCCTCGACGACGTGCCACTCGACGGGAAATTTCGTCTTCGCGACCTTGAGACCATCGAGATGTTCGAGATACTTTCGAGCGCCCTGCCAGACCACACCCGGCGTGAGCGTGAGCCAAACTCCGACAGCTTCACCGAATCGCTTATCCGGGACCGCAGTCACTGCCACTGAGGCGATATCCGAATGGGACAGCAGAGCACCCTCGATGTCCTGTGTGGAGAACTTCTCACCTCCACGGTTGACGATGTCCTTGGAGCGTCCGGTCATCTTCACCCAACCGTCGACGACCTGACCGACGTCGCCCGGATAAAACCACCCTTCTTCGTCGAATTGCGCTGCGGTCACCGCAGCATCGGTGTAGCCGTCGAAGAGTTGCGGACCGCGAATGCGCAGATCGCCGATGTCCCCGGCAGGAAGCGGCTCGCGATCTGGATCGACCGCCTCGATCTCCATCTCGTCGAGGAGCCTGCCGTCCCAGTCCGAGCGCATCTCCAGCGGATCGTGCTGATCGGCGGCGGTGCAGATCCCAGCGGTTTCGGTCATCCCGTAGTTGCGTGTCGCGTTGACACCCATGGCCTCAGCGGCGCGAATCACACGCGGTGGAATCGTGGACCCTGCGCAGACGTAGTTGGTGAGGCGATGGGAGGGGGCGGCCCCTTTCGCATACCGCTCGACGAGGTCCTGCAGGAAGATCGTCGCGCCCATCATGAGAGTGACGTGCTCCTGCTCGATCAACTGCACCGCGTGGTCAGGATTCCAACCGGCCATGATCACCGATCGGGCGCCGAGGTAAGCAGGGAAAACGACGCCTGCGACGAAGCCTCCGAGGTGCGACAGCGGCGTACCGACCGCGAGCACCTCCTCCGCACCGAGCCGCATGGCGGTCGCGAAGTTCTTCAGGTGCGCCATCAGCGCCCGCGAGCTGAGGTAGGCCCCTTTGGGTGCCGATGTTGTGCCGGACGTGTAAAGGATCAGTGCCGACTCGTGCGCCGCCAGCGGCTCCGGCAACTCGGCGACAATGGCTTCGTCACAGCCCGGCACCGCACTCCACCCCGGTGCCACGCTGCCGACCAGAAACTTGAGCCTCGGCGCGTGTCCGATTTCGGCCAGCAAAGCATCCACTTCTTGGTAGGGATGCCGGCTGCTCAGGGTGTGGGCGACGGCCACGACGGAGGGCCGGGCATCCGCGAGGATCTGCGCCGTCTCGTGCTCGCGGTAGATCGGCACCACCGGGACGTTCACGGCGCCGATGCGGAACGCTGCTACTTGAAGGACCAACGCTTCCAAGCAATTCGGCAACTGGACCACTACACGATCGCCGCGGGACACGCCCCTTGCCACCATCACCGCAGCGACCGCCTCGGTCCAGCGGTTGAACTTGCCGTAGGAGACCCGCTGTCCTTCGAACACGAACAGTTCCCGATCGGGAAACTCCGCCGCACGCCGCGGAATCAGGTCGCCGATGCGATCATCGCTCCAGAGCCCCTTGTCGATGTAGCGCTGAGCGCGGGTGGGATCAACGTCCATGGCTGGTCCATCTCTCAACTATATGTGTTCTACGTAACAAACAATACATACTGTTCGATATTTATGGAGGATAAATCGAACACGATGTACGCTTTCCGGGTTGGCGGGACGCAGACGCCGGCAGTCTCGAACACCCTCCAATGGATCGCTCGACCATGGACGACAAGGACTTCACTCATGGCGAAATTTCAGTACCTGCTCACCTCGGTCGAGGATGGCGTCGGCATCATGCAGCTCAACCATCCCGAGAAGCGCAACGCGCTGGGGTGGGAGTTGCACCGAGAGATCATCGAAGCCCTAGACGACTGGGCGTACGACGACGAGGTCGCCGCGGTCCTCATCATCGGCACCGAGGATTACTTCTGCGCCGGGTGGGCTCTGGATGTCCTGCAAGACACCCAGGATTACGATCGGACAAAGTTCACCGACCTTGCGTTGCAGCTGATGATCGCCATCTACGACTATCGGAAGCCGACGATCGCGGCTGTCGCCGGCGTCGCGCCCGGTTACGGCATGGATGTCGCCAACATGTGCGACATCACCATCGCCTCCAAGAACGCCGCATTCGGCTCCACGCAGGTCAAGTACGCCATGAACGGCTTCTACCACGGCATCCTCAGCAAGACCTCTACCCAGCGGGCACGGCGCATGCTGTTCACCGGTGACCCGATCAACGCGGAAGAGGCACTGCGGGTCGGGCTGGTCGATGAGCTCGTCGAGGTGGGCACCCTGCGGGAGAACGCTCTGCGGCTGGCGAAGCAGATCGCCGAGCACGGCTCCGAGCTGACAACAGTGCTCAAGGAAGTCGCGCTGCGTGCCCAGAACATGGACCATATCGGCGCAACCGCATACGAGTTGCGTGTCACCCACGATCTCGTCCAACGCGGGCTGTTCACCCGCCGGATCGCCGATGGCCTCGAACGCCTGAAAGCGGGCCGTAGCAAGGCCACCGAGCGGCTCGCGCGGTAACCGTCGCGCGGCCTTGGGAGGCCCGGCGCCCTGAAGATCGCCGGACCTCCCGCTCATACTGTCGCTGTCACCGCGGGGGTTCCGCTCCCCGGGACGGTGTTCTCGGCAGTCAGCGAGGCCGCAGCGCGGCTCTCGTGAGAACACCGACTCGATCAGGATGCAATGTCGCCGTATGCGATGCCACGAGTTCGGCCAGCGTGCGCAGGCCGACTACATCGCCTGGCATCGGAACCATCGCGTCGTATCGGCATCCGGGATGACTCCACACGCCGAGTGTCTTGCCGTCGAACGAAAGCACCTGACCACTGATCTCCGACCTCAGGAAGAGCGGCACGATCGCGGCGACATCATCCGGCTCGCCGAAGACCGATGCCAGCTCGCTCTCCGGCCCTGCCAGATCCACAACAGGTGCCGTCATTTCCGTTCGAGCGATGGGATACAACGCGTTGACCCGGATGGAGTAGCGCTCGAGTTCGACGGACAAGGCCCTGGTCAGACCGAGAACACCCGCTTTCGCCGCCGCATAGTTGCTCTGCCCGACCAGTCCGTATAAGGCACTGCCGGATGTCAGATTGAGGATCGACCCCCCGGTCGACCGCATCGCACGTGCCGCCGCACGGCACATGAGCCAAGTTCCCCTCAAGTGCACCGAAACGACGGCGTCGAAATCGGCCACCGACATCTTCAGCAGACTCTTGTCCTTGGTGATTCCAGCGTTGTTGATCACCAAGCCGACGTCACCGAATGTCGTTGTGCACAGGTCGATCAGCGCGTCTGCGACTTCCTCGTTCTCGACCCCGCCTGCGACATAGCCCAGTCGAGTACCGGTGGGGTCGATCGCTTCGACCGCCGACCGGCACGCCGCTTCGGTCCGCCCGTTGAGAACCACAGATGCTCCAGCATTGTGCAACGCCGCGGCGAAGGACCGCCCCAGTCCCCTCGTCGAGCCTGTCACCACCGCGTTGACACCAGTCAGATCAATCATCTTTTCCTGTCATACGAATCGCTGGGCGAACTCTTCGCTCGCCCCCAGCCATGAACGGCGTCCGGCCCTGATGTGCTGTGCGCATGCGGCACTCAGCCTTCGCACCTGGAGTTCCAACCATGCCCGTCGACCGGAGGTCTGACCCGGCACCGGAGAGGCCTGCCCTCCGGTCATTTTCGTCACTGTGACGACGGCATGGTCGACGGTCGACGGCTGCCACGTCGAGCGCCGGCAACAGCGCAATCCAGTGGATGCCCCATCACTGGTCCGCACCTGGTGGTCGACGGGCACGGCCGGGTTGGTCCTCCCGGATAGACCACCCTCGACTCGCGTCCGGCGATAGCCTGTTATCCACTCGGTCGTCATCACTGGGTCAGCTCCGCCGGTCCATCCAGGCACTGCGTGCTCTACAGCCCGATCGACTTGCCGATGATTTCCTTCATGATTTCGGTTGTGCCGCCGTAGATGGTCTGGATCCGGGCATCGACGAACGCCCGGCTGACCGGGTATTCCAGCATGTAGCCGTACCCACCGTGCAACTGCAGACAGCGATCGGCGACTCGGACCTGAAGTTCGGACGTCCACCATTTGGCTTGTGCCGCCAGAACAGGAGAGAGTTCTTTGCGGGCGTGCAGCTCGACACAGTGGTCGACGAAGACGCGAGCGATCTCCACCTCGGTCGCCAGCTCCGCCAACACGAATCGACTGTGCTGAAAGGAACCGATTGCCCTACCGAACGCCTTACGTTCCTTGACATAGTCGAGCGTCCGGCCGAGAACGCCTTCCGCAGCACCGACCGCAGTGGTTGCCAGCGACAACCGTTCCTGAGGGAGGTTGCGCATCAGCTGGTAGAAACCCTCTCCCTCCTGGCCCAACCGATTGATCACCGGCACTCGGACATCGGTGAAACTCAATTCGCTCGTGTCTTGACCGCGCAAGCCGAGTTTGTCGAGGTTGCGCCCTTTAGCGAAGCCAGGAGCGTCACTTTCCACCACGACCAGGGTCAGGCCCTTGTGTGGGTCGTCACCGGTGCGCGCCGCGACGATGACGAGGTCGCAGTTCTGCCCGTTCGAGATGAACGTTTTCGCGCCGTTGACCACGTAGTGATCACCGTCCCGGACAGCCCGTGTGCGAATCCCGGACAAGTCACTACCCGTACCGGGCTCCGTCATCGCGATGGCTCCGATCAGCGTGCCGTCGGTAAGGCCGGGTAGCCAGCGGGCCTTCTGCTCGTCGTTCGTCAAATCGAGCAGGTACGGGCCGATCACGTCGTTCTGGAGTGCGATGCCGAGCCCGGCGGACGCCAGTCCCGACCGACCGAATTCCTCGTTGACGATCGCATTGAAGCGAAAGTCATCGATTCCCGCTCCTCCGTATGCCTCCGGGGTGGAAAACAGCAACATTCCAGCTTCCCCAGCGGCGCTGAACATCTCCCTATCGACGGCCTTTGCCTGCTCCCAGCGCTCGAAGTCTGGTTCCACGACACTCGTGATGAAGCCCGTGACGGTAGCCCGGAACTGCTCGTGTTCGGACCCGTATACGGGCCGCGGCGAGGACGACGATATGCTCACGCGAGATCTCCTGTACGAGACAACCCGGACTTCGGGTCAGCGCTGAGGAGGTCGGCAGCCCCGCGCGACTCCTGCCACATGGTGAGATTCTGGGCGCTATGCCGGTGCGGGCGATCGAGGACCAGCCGGCGAATCGTCGTCCCTTCGCCGACCACATAAATCGTGGTGAACGGCTCGGCTGTCCGATCCGGTGTAGTGAGAGACATACGCGTTCCATTCCTCTGGAGCCGGTGCAAATATCGTACATCGTGTTCGATTTATAATCGAACACGATGTATGTTTTTGCTCGAACGTCCGGCGCGAACGCGCGTCGGCTCCCGGTGTCGCATGTCAGATCCGCATGACCGCGCAGGTGGCCCAGTCAGCGATCGAGCGAGTAGAGAGTGCTCCAAATGATCTCCGTCAACGCCGTCGTATGACGCTGGACCTCGGCAGCGGGAGCGACCCGAATCTGCTGGTACAGGCCACGCTCCAACATCCATACGAGCCATCCGGCCGTCGGCCCCGGGTCGATTCCCAGTCGCACGACACCGGACTCTTGGCCCCGCGAAATATGCTTGGCAAGTTCCACATGACCGGCGTCGAGGAGTCGGTGGAACTCGTCACGAACCACCGGATCGGCCGTCGACGCCTCCGCGAGGGCCGCCAGCAACTTCTCGCGACGGAGATAGGTCGAAACCAAGGCACCGAAGGCGGCATTCAGCCTCTCCCTGCTCATCTCCTCATCGAGGTCCATCCACAAGCGCGCGGCCTCGATGATCTCGGTGACCACACCCTCGCCGAGCGCCCGCAGCAGATGACCGAGGTCATCGAAATGAGCGTAGAAGGTCGAACGAGCGACTCCGGCCCGGGAGATCACCTGCTCCACGCTCATCGACGCGAAGGGTACCCCTTCGACGAGTAACGACTCGGCCGCTTCGATCACGCGGCGGATGGTGGTGGCACGCTGCCGTTCCCGGCCCGGCGTTGTCGCCGGCGTGGCTTTGGACGTGGACATGTCACTCACCTTATCGACGCGCCAGAAACCGACTCGAGCTCCGAACGGCACAGGAAGCCCGATACCCTCGCGCCAGTCGGCAATATCGGCGAGGCGAGAGATCGAATCCGCAACCGACCAGTTTGGCGTAGGGCCGGATGCCGCGGTGCGTCCCCAGACGTTGACACGGGCTGCTGCCGGGCCGATGCGGCGGGGCGAGGCCAGAAGAGGGGTGTCGCGGCAGCGTGTGGCGCCCCCTTGTGCATAAGTCCACTTATGCTTACGATACTGACACGAGTGTGTGGCGCGCCACAGCGCCCGCACCGCCCGAGCAAAGAAACCCCCGCTGTTTCATGTTCGGACCCGCATTCCCCGCCTGGGACGGATCACTTCGTCCTAAGGTTATCTAATCAAATATAGATTAGGTAGCTTCCGGCGCTCTCTCCGAGGAGGAATTGACATGAACCCAGGGCTTTGCTGAGCGAAGCCGATCGTCACCAGCCTCGGGTCTCATAGGAGCGGCTGCTGAGCGGGCCGTTCCCGTGAACCGCCTCTTCGAGTTCGCTCTCCCGCACGCCGGTTCGGCCGGTGAACCAACCGTCCCCCGTCCCAACACCGTCACGAAGACGTGGCGGTGAGCTCTCTTCAGAGGTGAAGATATGTCTGATCCGACCACCGGACAATCGGTTCTCGACCGGCCCGATATCCCCGATGTCGTCGCTCGTGCCCGCCGGGGGTTCGCCTCCGGCCGGACACGCGGCTACGAATGGCGGCTCGGGCAGCTGAAGAATCTCGTGCGGCTCCTCGATGAGCGGGAGGAGCAGATCGCGGCCGCACTCGCGGAGGATCTCGGACGCAGCAAGACCGAAGCATGGTTCGGCGACATCGCGTCCACCCGTGGTGAGGCGGTCTACGCGATCAAGCACCTGCGCAAGTGGATGAAGAAACGGCGGCAACCCTTGTCGCCCGTCCAATACCCGGGCTCGGCTTGGATCCAATATGAACCGCTCGGCGTCATCCTGATCATAGGGCCGTGGAACTACCCGGTTGTGCTGACGCTGGGTCCGCTCATCGCCGCCCTCTCCGCAGGCAACTGTGCCGTGATCAAGCCGTCTGAACTAGCGCCGGCGAGCGCTGCGCTGCTGTCGCGGCTCGTACCGGAATACTTCGACACGGACGCTGTCGCGGTCGTCGAGGGGGACGCCGGCACGACCCAGGAACTGTTGACGCAGGGATTCGACCACGCGATCTTCACGGGCGGAACCGAAGTCGGCAAAAAGATCATGGCCGCCGCGGCGCCGACGCTCACTCCGGTCACACTCGAACTCGGCGGCAAGAGCCCGGTGATCGTCGCCGCCGACGCCGATCTCGACATCACTGCCCGCCGACTGGCCTGGGTCAAGATGATGAACTCCGGGCAAATCTGCATCGCTCCCGATTACGTGCTCGCGGACGGCCGGATCCGCGACAAGCTGGTGAACAAAATCGTCACCACCATCAGAGACTTCGAACGCGAAGGAAGCGCCGACGGACGGCGCATCGTCAACGAGCGGCAGTTCGACCGTCTCACCGGCTATCTCGAAAGCACCCGGGGCACTGTGGCTCTCGGCGGCGGCAGCACCCGTTCGTCGCTGTCGATCGAGCCCACTGTGATCATCGACCCCGATCCCGACGAAGCCCTGATGCAAAACGAGATCTTCGGCCCGATTCTGCCGATCTTGTCCTACGAGACCCTCGACGACGCTATCGCGTTCGTCAACGGCAGGCCCAAGCCGCTCGCCGCCTACTTCTTCACCAAGTCGACCGCGGTGCAGCGGAGGCTTGTCGACGAGATCCCATCCGGCGGCTCGGTGATCAACCACGTCGCGATGCACCACCTCGTTCCCCAACTCCCTTTCGGCGGCGTCGGTGCAAGCGGCATCGGCGCATACCACGGCAGGTGGGGTTTCGAAACGCTGAGTCATCGCAAGGCCGTGTTGAAGAAGACGTTCCGCCCGGACCCACGGCTTGTCTACCCGCCTTACAGCGACCGTGCCCTGAAGTTGATGCGCAAGGTCTTCTGACCGGCCGGCACGAATCGCGCCACGCCACGCCGCCGCGGCTGGGCATCGGATACGCCCGCCCTGCCGCGGTCAGCGATGCCGGCCGTCGTGCCGCGTAAACGCACAGCGCCGGCTACCGCGCACCGCGGGTCGCCCCGCTGCGCTGCGTGTTGAACCCGCCTGCGGAAGTGGTGGCGCGTCTTCGCAACCGATCCCCCACTCCCGGGGCTGGGAATCGTCGTCAGTGCGTCCGGTGACCGTCTCCGCATTTGCGATCGCACGGGTTGCTCGCCGGCGGTTCATCCACATCTTCGCGATATTGTGGCAGTAGCGGAAGGATGGGCCGATGTCCCATGGTGACCAGAGATCTGGTCGGTTCACTGCTGATCAGTGACTGATGACGATCCGTTGCGTACTCGCCGCGAGGTGTCGACACCCATCGTGGCGGAGCTGCACGCGGCCGGTTTCGAGGACGTCGTGGAGATCGGCCGGGGCGGTTTCGGAGTGGTATACCGCTGCTGGCAGCAGGCCTTGGAGCGGACCGTAGCGGTGAAGGTATCGACCGCGGAGCTGGACGCCGACAACCGGGCACGGTTCCTCCGGGAGCAGCGGGCGATGGGCCGGTTGACCGGGCATCCGAGCATCGTCACCGTACTGGAGGCCAATTCTACGGCCACCGGACGGCCGTATCTGGTGATGCCCTATTACCCGCAGGACTCGCTGGATGCGTGGATTCGGAAGAATGGCCCGCTCGCGGTGGATCGCGTGCTGGAAATCGGACAGAAGATCGCCGGTGCTCTCGCCGCTGCTCATCGGCTCGATATCGTGCATCGTGATGTGAAACCGGGCAACATCCTACTGGCCGAGCGCGGCGAGCCACTATTGACCGACTTCGGGATCGCCCACATCACCGGCGGGTTTCGAACATCTGCGGGCACGTTGACCGGATCACCGGCTTTCACCGCCCCTGAGGTGATCGAAGGCCACGCGCCAACCCCGGCTGCGGATGTATACGGGCTCGGTGCCACCGTATTCAGTGCGCTCACCGGCCATGCCGCATTCGAGCGCCTCAGCGGCGAAAACGTCGTGACGCAGTTCCTGCGAATCACCAGCCAGCCAGTACCCGACCTGAGGGAGAACGGCATCCCCGACGATGTGGCGGCGATAGTGGAGGCAGCAATGCACCGGGACCCCCATGAGCGGCCGTCGGCGGAGGCGCTGGAAGCAAGCTTCCGGGAAGCCTGGCGACGCCACACACACTCCGCAGAAGACGTGGCGCTTCGGTCCGCATCCGATTCCGACAGATATCGGGAACAAGTGCGTGCTGGGAACTCGCGCGTGCCGATAATGGCCAGCGCTGTCGGCCGTGGCGGCCTGCCGCCGGCGTTGAGCAGATTCATCAACCGCCGGACCGAACTGGCAAAGGTCAAGAACCTCCTGTCGACCTCGCGCCTGGTGACGTTGACCGGCATCGGGGGCGTCGGCAAGACACGGCTGGCATTGCAGGTCGCGTCCCGCTCGCAGCGCAAGTTCCCCGGGGGTGTGCACCTGATCGAACTGGCCGATGTCTCAGATCCCACACTGTTGGTCGACGTGGTAGCAGCCGCCCTCGGGATCCGGGATGAGTCGGCTACCCGATTACTCGATGTCATGATCGACTTCCTCAGATCCCGCGAAACGCTGCTCGTGCTCGACAACTGCGAGCAAATAGTGGATGCCGTCGCAGAACTGACCAGCACGCTGCTGCGGACCTGCCCCGAGATTCGAATCTTGCTCACCACACGCGAACCGCTGAATATCGCCGGAGAGGCGGTGGTACGTGTGCTGCCGCTGTCGGTCCCGGAGGCGCATCATCAACCGACGCTCCAAGAGATGCCGCGCTTCGACGCGATCACGCTCTTCGTAGATCGTGCGGCCACAGCGGTGCCGGGTTTCGAACTCACCGACGACAACCGAACCGCCGTTGCGGCGATTTGCGCGCGGTTGGAGGGACTCCCGCTCGCGATCGAGCTGGCCGCGGCGCGCCTGCGCTCGATGTCACCGCAGCAAATTCTCTCGCGCCTCGATGATCGGTATGCGCTGCTGACCCGCGGGAGCCGCACCGCCCCAACGAGGCAGCAAACCCTGCGATGGTCCATCGATTGGAGTCACGACCTGTGCACCTCTGCCGAAAGGCTGCTGTGGGCGCGTCTGTCCATCTTCACGGGCAGCTTCGAGCTCGATGCCGCCGAGGAGATATGCGGCACAGATCTCGCGGCGAACACTACGCTCGATGTCTTGTCGTCCCTCATAGACAAGTCGATCCTCCTACGTGAGGAAGTAGATGGCTCGGTCCGTTTCCGGATGCTCGAGATGCTGAGAGACTATGGCCGCGAAAAGCTCCAGCAGTCCGGTGAATACGGCAACCTGCGCACGCGCCACCGGAAGTGGTACCAGCAGTTGGCCCTGGATGCAGAAGCCGGATGGATCAGTGACCGGCAGCCGGATCTGATCGCCCGCCTCGATCACGAACTCCCGAATCTACGAGATGCACTCGAATCCTGCTCGGCCGAACAGAGCGAGGAAGCCGCTCGAACCGGGCTCCAGACCGCCGCGTCGCTATACGAGTTCTGGAACTTCCGTGGGCTGTTCAGCGAAGGCCGCTCCTGGGTCGATCGTGCCCTCGCCCATCCTTACCTCCATGCAGAACCGGACCAAGTGAAAGCATTCTGTGTGGGCAGCCAACTGGCCGCAGCACAAGGCGACTTCGAAGGGGCCGCTGTCCTCCTGGATAGCGGCAGGGAACTCGCCAGCCGACTTCCCGATGCGCCGGTCCGTAGACGCATCGACTACGCGGACGGAATCCTGGCCCTTGTTCGCGGCGATTCCGCTCGCGCGGCCTCCTCGTTCGAACGTACGGTCGATGTACCCGGTGCCGTTGAGACCGAAGACCTCCATGTCAGCGCTCTGACCCTGCTCGGCTTGGCCTATGAGATGCGCGGTGACACGAGGCGGGCTGCCGCTCGCTACCGCGAAGTCGTGTCCATCACGGAGCCCAGTGGTGAAATGCTCTTCCGATCAGTGGCGTTACGTGGCATAGCTGTTGCCACCTGGGAGCCTGGGGAGCAGGGCCGTGCGCAACAGCAGCTCGAACAAGCCCTTCGAATCAACCGACGGCTACGCAGCCCGGTCGCTACGGCATTCAGTCTCGAAGCGCTGGCCTGGACGGCCAGTGCCAACGGAAACGCAGAACGGGCGGCTGTTCTGATGGGAGCGGCGCAGGGGCATCTTTGGCCGAGAGGAAGTAACGTGCCCGCCGTGTTTCCCAAGATGGCACGCCTTCACGAGGAATGCGCCACGACAACGCGGCACGCCCTCGGCGTACCGGCATATGAAGCAGCTGCACAGGAGGGGCGCGCAATGAGCATCGATGCCGCTATCGCCTATGCACTCGGCGAGCAGATCACCGAGGCGTCACCTGAGACCGGTGGTTCTCCCGAACTCACGAGGCGTGAGCTCCAGGTGGCCCGCCTTGTCGCTCGAGGACTCAGCAACAAACAGATCGCCGCCGAGCTGGTCATCTCCCAGCGCACCGCCCAAGGCCACGTCGAACACATCCTCACCAAGCTGGGATTCACCTCCCGGGCCCAGATCGCGGCCTGGATAGCCGAGAAGCCCGAGTGACGGGCCGCTACGGCGGTCGCATACTGCGCAGTCGGCGGCTTCTCCGGGCTTACACGCGAGCTGTAGCGCGATGTTCACATCTATACGAAGTGACGACCTCATGCCGATTGGCATACCGATGCCGACGACCACCTCCCGCTGAAGCCCTGGAGCCGATGCCACGCACCGGATCCGGACGGGCCGGCCGTCAGCCAGTCAGCGATTGACATCCTCGCTAAGAGACAACCACGACGGTTGCTATGGATTTTGGTCGATTCACAATAAACTCTCACATTGTCCTGTATCTGTTCGGAACACCAGGACAAGATCATTTCTGGTTCATGTGGGACGAGCTGTCCACCGGTTCTCTGGGCGCCGTCGTACTTGCTGATACACGACGATTGGAAGCATGTTTCGGACCGGTGGACTACTTCGAGTCACGAAAAATACCATTCGTCATCGGTGTCAACTGTTTCGACGGAGCCGACGTCTGCTACGAAGACGAAGTGCGGAGTGCACTCGAACTGTCGGAGTGCGGGTACCGGTGAAGCCGGTTGAGACGCCTACCGCCGCAACCGTGTCGCGGCTACAGTGATGCAGATGGGGCCAGTCCAGGAGCCGGGTCAGCATGCCCAGGGCTGTTCCATAATCTCCATAATCGCCTTGCCCACGATTTCCCCGCGTTCCAGCGCCGTCAGTGCTTCAGAAGCCTCGGTCAATGGGTAGCGCGCGCTGACGAATGGTCGTAGTCCTCGGGCGACGAAGTCACGCAGATCCGCCATCGACTCCGCGAACGCCGGAGGGTGGAGCCGCACGTACTCCCCCCAGGCGACACCGGCGAGCGACACATTGCGCAGCAGCAACCGATCAACCTTCACCGACGGAATCTGCCCGCCCGCCGCGAATCCGACGACGAGTAGGGTTCCCCCGACCGCAAGCGCACGCACAGCGTCGTCGAAAGTCCGCCCGCCGACAGGATCGAGCAGGTGGTCGACACCGGAACCTCCGGTGAGCTCTCGCACCCGGTCGACCCAACCGGAACCGAGCGTCACAACGTGGTCGGCGCCGAGTGCCGTGAGTCGCTCGGCGACTCCCTCCCGACGCACCACCGCGATTACGCTCGCACCCAGGGCCTTTCCGAGTTGGATCGCCGCGGTGCCGACCCCTCCCGCGGCACCGAGAACCAAGAGTGTCTGTCCCGCCCGCACACTCGTCCGCCGGGTCATCGCGAAGTGGACCGTTTGGAAGTTGGCGAGCAGAGCGGCGGCCTCGCCGAAGTCCAACTCCGGGGGCTTGATCGCGACCATCGCGGGCTGAACCGCCACGAACTCGGCGTAGCCCCCCAGTTGTGGGCAGAACGCGACGACCTCGTCACCGGGTTGCACGCCGCTGGCTTCCGGTGCCGAGGACACCACACCCGACACCTCCACCCCCGGCACAAACGGCGGCGGGACACGCAGCTGGTACTGCCCGTAGGTCATCAGCAGGTCGGGAAAGTTGACCCCGACCGCACGGACCTCGATGAGGACTTCGTCCCGGCTGTCCGGGACCGGCAGCCGGGTGGTCCGCAAGGCCTTCGGGCCGTTGAGGGCGGCCAGCTGCACGGCCGCCATCGACCCGTGCTGGTCAGACCTCGAGGCCAACGGGTACGCCGTCGACGATTTGATCCAGATACTCGCCCATTCCGTACAACTGCGCGCCGTCGTCACCGGTCCACCGAACCTGGTTTTCCAGAATGTGGGTCATCAGCTCAGCTCCGGAAGCTTCGGTCTTCCGGTGCCGCAGCGGTACCGTGGCACCGATCTCGCCGCTGAAACGCCAGCTTCGGTTGCTGCTGGTGACGAGTTCGACCTCGATACGACGAGGCATATTGTTCTCGTCCCGTTCGGTCTGCACCCGAATGTCCGTGCAGCGGTGCAGATCCTGTCCGTCCCACACGAATCCGCCGGTCACCGGCGCGCCGCGCTCGACACCGAAGTAGGCACCCATGAATCCGGCGGTAGGACCGGAACCGTGCAACCATCGATAGAACCACGGCGCCTGCCAGGAGCGCGGGCCCCACGAGTGATCGCGCAAACCAGCGCCATGGATGTCGATGGATTCGCCATCCAGCACGATCCTCCCGGTGACCGCCATGATCTGCTCATAGTGATTCGGGGCGAAGGCAGGCCCATCGCCATCGAAGCTGTGCTCGTACGGATCGCTGATGCGTTCGAAGGTCAGCTCGGCGGTACAGGCAACCGCTGGAGTGTCCGCCAGTCTTCGCGGGTTCGCCAAGATCTCGGGATCGTCGAGCAGATTGACTTTCCCATCGAAAGTCGCGTGCAGCCTCGTGAACGGCTCCTCGACCCGAAACTCGAGTCCCGATCCCGACATCTTCTCGTTGCTCGTCACCTCCGGCCGGGCGAAGGAGAACGCCACCCTGCCACCCGGCAGGTAGAGGCACACGGTCCGCTCCCCACGCCCCTCGTTCGGACGGTTCGCCAACCGCACGAATCCACTCACCCGCGCCTCAGGGTCGTGGAACTGGAAATACATGGATTCGTTGAAGTTGTGTTCGCTCCCGACCGGGTGCGTGTAGTCGTCTTCGGGCCTCATGCGCCCTCTCCCTCGTTGGTGTCGATGTTGCGGCGTCGTCAGCGGCGCACCAGGTCGCCCGCCTCCTCGAGCAGGAAGCCGATTGTCGTGTTCAGTTCGTCCAGATCGAGCGAACCGTGCGCACCCATGGCCCCGGATCGGCGCCGCAGCAGTACACCCTGAAGGAGCGTCGCGGCACGCCAATGAGTGAATGCGCGGTAATATCCGATCCGACTCGCATCCAAACTGGTTGCAGCACAATAGGTCTCGATCAGATCGGAGCGATTCGGAAAACCGCCGGCCTGGGTCGGGCTCGGCAGGCTGATCCGCGGCTCGTCCGGTCCACGCCAGTCGTCGAGCAGCCAGGCCAGATCGGCCAGTGGGTCGCCCAGAGTCGCCAGTTCCCAATCCAGGACCGCGGTGATCCGACCGTTGTCGACAAGCACGTTGGACAACCGGTAGTCACCATGGGTGATCACCAAGCGTTGCTGTCGGGGCACATTCTGCTCGAGCAGGGATCGGACGTTTTGCCACGCCGCATCGTGTGCGGATTGGTCGCTCCACTGCGACCAGCTCCTGATCGCGCGCCGGATCTGCCTCGGCAGATATTCGGTCCGAGGGCCCAGGTCGCCCAGCCCGACCGCCGCCGGATCGAGGGAATGCAGCCGCGCGAACACCTCGATGACCCCTCGCCCCAGCGCCGCGCGCTCGTCCAGGCTGAGCGCATCGGCGTCCTTCTCCGATTCCAGAGCGCCACCAGCCATTCGGGTCATGACGTAGAACGGGCCCTCCTCGGAGGTACCGATGACAGCGGGAACCGGAATACCAGTTCCCACGAGTGCGTTCAGGATTCCTGCTTCGCGGAGAACGTTGTGCGCGGTCGGATCGTGCTTACCCGGCGGCGGTTCGCGCAGCACCCAGCATTCACCCGCTTCGTCACGGAGCAGACTCGTGATGTTGGATTGCCCGATTCCGATCCGCTCGATTCGCAGCGCACCCCGCACCTCGGTGCGCTCCGCGAGCCATTGCCCGATCCGGGCCGCTCGCGCAATCGCCGAGTCGGCGTCGGCCCCGGTGGTCGCAGTGTCGTCGACAGCATCCCGCATCGGCTCACCGTCCCTCGAAGTCGGCTGCGGTTTTGGTGACGAAGCTGCGCACGGCGCCTGCCGCGTCCCGCGTGGCACCGGTTCGGGCGAGGGCGTCGATCTCAGCGCCCAGTTGCTCGGCGAGTGTCGCCGTGGCCGAGTTCCGCAGCAGCTCCCGAATCTCAGCGTAGGCCCGAGTCGGTCCCGCGGCCAGAGCTTCGGCGCGCTCCAGCGCGGTCTTTTCCAGCTGGTCGGCCGCAACAACCTCGGAGATCAGGCCCCATTCGCAGGCATCCCGTGCATCCAGGACGCGACCGTGATAGAGCGCTTGCGCCCGGCGCACCCCGACCAACCGGGGCAGATACCACGACGTTCCGCCGTCCCCGGATAACCCGAGAGTGGTGAATCCGGTCGCGAACTTCGTCTGCTCCGCGGCGAGCGCGATATCGGCGCAGTACACCAGGCCGAGCCCGCCTCCGCCAACCGATCCGTGCACAGCCGTCACCACCGGCACCGGCAACTCCGCGAAGATTCGGATGGCCGCGTGATACGGAGTGACCATGCGACGCAGTGTCGCCGAAAGATCCTCGGGCTCGGTGCCGGCGAACACGGCGATATCCCCTCCGACGGTGAAGGTGGGGCCGTTACCCAGGATCACGAGCGCCCGTAGGTCCGAGCGGGCCGCGCAGCGTTGCGCCGCTTCGTAGATATCGTCCGCCATCTGCTGGTTGATGGCGTTGCGCTGCTCAGGCCGATTCAGCCGCAGCACCGCGAGGCCGTCGGCCACCGTGAGATCGACCGTGCTCATCGCACCGGACGGTAATGCGCGGTGCCACCGCTCACTGTCGGTGAGTTGCACGAGCCCGCTGATTCGGCCATCTATGAACGACAGAATATGGATGAACTCGGCATCCAGTTCGCCGCCGCCTACGTTCGCCGTACCGCTGTACCGGCCGGTGACCATCAATCCGCCGTCGGCGAGCCAGTCGAAGCGCGCCGGTATGGCCCGCGCCTGATAATGAGCGGCGATACGCCCCCAGAAGTCGCGCCGCATGGCCGCGGGCCCACGATAGACCCCACCCAGATCGAACGGCAGCCCCTCCGTGGTGCGCCCCTCGAAATCCGCGTGCAGGATCGCGTCCAACCGCTCTCGATCCCCTGTCGCCAAAGCTTCGTACAACGCTGCGGCAACCTTCTCACATTCCGCCGCTCCAGCCATCGGCGCTGGGTCGCCGCCCTCTGCGGAGTCACGTTCGGGGTTCACCATCGAATCCAGCTCTCTCCACTCGACAGCGGGGCGAACCCGCTCTTTGACGTCATTTTAATCTAAATTTGAATTTAGACAAGCCAGCTCGCGTGGTCAAGCGCGCTCCCCCATAGCCTGCGGGCATAGATCTACTGACAGCGATCATCGCCTTCGAGAACGTGGTCGGGAGGTCGCGACTTCGCCGATCTCCGCCTCGATCGCCCGTTGCGCGCTCGGCGGCAGCGTGTGCGTGATCTCGCGCACCCGTTCCTCACACCGGGGTGATGTCCGAGATGAGCCAGGTGCCCGCCTGCTCGGTCATCGTCACTCGCACGCGACTGCCATCCAGGCGCGGCCCCTGATACCTCGCACCGGTGGTCTCCTGGTTCAGGAACATCAGCACCGTGACAGTGCCCTCCTCGACGGAGACGACCGAGTTGCCGACGACGGTGGCTTTCGTAGTAATCGAATCGCGATGTGCTGCAGGAATGATCACTTTTGTGCCGAGGGTGGTGAAGTCGTCGCGAAACTTCCCCGTCAAATTCCCAGCGAGCGCGGGGAAGGCGGTGTCGATTGTGTTGTGGTCGTAGGACAGCACAGCCGGCACCCGAGATCGCGCCGCCTCGGTCGCGGCCCGGGCGGCAGCGGCATCGGCGGAATGCTCCGCCGTACAGTGCGCAAAGACAACGATTGCCGCGATCTCCCCGCCGAGCAGCAGGGCGAGAACCGTGAACACCGCAGCCGCCGAGCGGTTGCTCATCCCGGCCAGACGGGCGAACATCGCACCGATTCCCCGCCGCGCCCTCAGCGGCGTGCCACCGTCCGCGACCGAGTCCTCCTGCCCGGGACCCGCGTCTCCAGCCGTCTCGGTATCTGCGACGGCATCGTGCTCAGTGCTGACAGTGTCGGTGCTCATGCGACGAACTCCACATTCGAGACAAGCCAGCGGCCGTCGGAGTGATCCAGGGTCATCTTCATGCGGTAGACCCGCTGTTGTCCCTCGGGGGCCTCGGTGTTCTTCACCGTCGAGGTGACAGCGGCAAGCACGATGGCGCGCGAGTCGTCGATCTCGACAATGCCGGACTCCTCGACCTTCCCGGTCGATTCCACCTTGCCGTTTTCCAGCACACTGGCGAAGTTGCCAGAGATCTTCTCCCACTGGTCACGGAAGGAGCCTGTCGAATCGGTTGCGATGGCTTTCAGGTTCTGCTGGGCCGACGAATGGTTGAGGGTCACCAGCTGCGCAGCGATCCGGTTCGCAGCAGCGAGCGCAGCACGATCACGCTCGTCGTCATGCACGTTCGCCCGGATATCCAGGCCGAATTTCGTGCTCACCCCGGCCAGCACGATCACGGCCGCGACAAGCAGCAGGACGGTCCAAGCCGGCCAGCGCCGCGATAGCCGCTGTTGGCCCTCTATTTGATCAGCAGTGATTGCCATCCCTGTGTCTCCTCTCCGTGGGCGGCACCCGGGGCCGGGAGCCCCAGGACATAGGTCAGCCCGTCGGGCCCTCGAAAGGTTCGGTCGCCTTCGGCGTAGGGCACGATCGTGGCTGCGGCCGGCGCCACCGGTGGCGCAGGTTGCGGTGGCGCGGCCGGCGTGCCCGGCCGCGGCACGGCGGTGATGTTCGGTTCGCCTGGCCGCGACAGCATTTCCGACCAAGTCGACGGCAGGCCGCCAGGGCAATTGGCGATGTCGGCGGTGCGGACCGACGGATCGGTCGCACAGGGTGTGTTGCGCGCGCCGCGAATGACCTTCGGATCGTCGGGGGCGATCTTGCAGTAATTGTCCGGTGGGACTTCGGCGGGCCGGGTGTCAGAGGGGTCGCGGCGCTGCGTGGCCTGATACCCCTCGGTGCACGGGGGTGGATTGAGAGTGTTTCCCAGCTTCACGTCGAGCGCCGCCGCCGGGGCAAGTAGATTGTCGTCGGTCTGGAATCCGCCACCAACGACGCTGTAGTCCACCGCGGCTGCGAGGGCCGGATACACGACCAGGATCTGCCGCAGCTGCGGCACATTGACCCGCAACACCTGACCAACGGTCTGCAGGTCGGCGAGCAACGATGGCAGTGGCGTACTCAGGTTCTGCAAGGTTCTGGAGACGGCGTTGGCGGCGGGAGGGCCTTCGCCGAGCACACCGCGCAACTCCGCGTCACTGCGAACGAGCTGGTCGGTGAACGAGCCCAGGTCGTGCACCGAGGACTTCAGCTCGGTGCGGATCGAGTTCCCAGTGTGGAGTATCGGTTCGAAGTCGTTGATCAAGGCGAGGGTCGGTCCGATGTCGGCCTGCGCCAGATCCAGGAAGTCAGCCGACGATTCGATCAATGATGCGAGCGCTGGACCGGCACCGTTGACCGCTCGGTACGTCTCATCGAGAGTAGTCCGAAGCGAGTCGGTCGACACGCCGGCCAACAAGCTCTGCGTCTTGTCGAGGACCTCGCCGGTCGGGATGGGCACCGTCGTCCGGGAGCGCGGAATGTGCGATCCGTCGTTCAGGTACGGTCCGCTGTTGTCGGCGGGGACGAGATCGACGTACTGCTCGCCGATCGCCGACGTGCTCTTGATCGCGGCGCTCGCGCCTGCCGGAATGTCCCAGCCATGCCGTAGCTGCATCCTCACCCGCACGCTGCCGTCCCGGAGCCCCACGCCGGTCACTCGCCCGACCTCGACACCGCGATAGGTCACCGTCGCGGACTCATAGATTCCGCCCGCCTCGGCGAAATCGGCGGTAACCGTGTAGGTCCCGAACCCGGATATGCGCTGAATACCTATGTAGTGGACCGCGCCGTAGACAAGGCTGACCACAGCCAGTACCGCGAAAACGATCAACTGACCTTTGATCAGTCGGGTTTTCATCACCGGCCTCCGTCCGCGTTGGCCGGGGCGGTCAGCGGGTCCACCGCGCGGTTGGACATCGGGATCAGATCTCGGAGCGGAATGCTGCCGATGATCTTGTCGCGGACGGCCTCGACACTGAGGTCAAGGGTGAGAAACAGATTCACGTAGTCACCCTTGATGGCTTTATCGGCAACCGTGACTGGAAACGGAAAGGTGGCGGCGACGAGCAGCGAGCCGGTCAGATCGGACCCAGCCGCCGCCAGCTGGGACAGGACCGGCTGCAGATTGTGCAGATCTTTCGTGAGTTCGTCGCCGCCGGCATGAAGCACCTGCGCAGCTTGTCTGCCGAACGCGCCCACTCGGTCGAGCATTGTGACCAGCTGTGACCTCTGCGCGTCGAGGAGATCCAGTGCCGGTTGTATCTGCTCGATACCGGTCTGAAGGGTGTCGCGCTGCTGGGCGATTTCCCGGGAGAACACATCGAGGCTGTCGATGGCCCGGACGATCTCGTCGCGCTGGCTGTCGAGCCCGTCTACGAAGGTGGCCAGGCGCTCGAACGACCGGTTGATGGCATCCTCATGACCGCCGAAGCCTTCGTTGAGCTCCGCCATGATAGTTCGGATCTGTTGCAGGCCACTTCCATTCAGAACCAGCGACAGCGCCGCGAGCACTTCCTCGGTCGCCGGATACTCCGAGGTTGCCGAAAGCGGGATAACGTCGCCATCCCGCAACTGCCTGCCGGAGACATCGCCATCGACCGTACTGAGCTCCAAGTATTGGGCGCCGAGCACACTTGTCTGCGCCAGCCGAGCCTTGGTAGATGCGGGTAAGCGCACTGTGTCATCGATCTCGAGTTCGGCAACCGCGACATTGTTGCGGACCGAGATCGAGGTGATCGTACCGATTGTGACATTGTCCGCCTTGACAAACGAGTTCCCCACCAGGTTCTGCGCATCGCGCAGTTCGACTCGCAGCGTGTACGAGCCCTCGTGAATAGCATTGCCCGGCAGGGGGATCGAGTTGGCACCGTCGAATCGGCACCCGGTCGTCAACAGCGCACTCAGCACCATCACTCCGCCCAGTCGCAGGGCGGTAGACGTTCTTGTCATCGGGTGGCTCCGGGGACGAGTAGCTCGGCCAGGCCGGGGACGGCGAGCAGTCCGGGCTGGAGGGCGGGTGGGGTACCGTCGGGTGCCGGCACGGGGGCGCCGGAGCCCATCGCCGCGCGGATGGACGCGCCGAACAGGTGCCCGAAATGCGCGCTCGCCCGCGAGCATTCCTCCTGTGGCGCGTTCACGGTGGTCAGCAGGGCGCACACGAGCGAGAGTGGGTCAGGGAAGTCCGGCAGCGCGAGGTTACCCGTCAGCGAGCGTGAGTCCGGATCGTAGATGTTGTAGAAGTTGTCGATCGCGGTCGGCGCGAGATGGAGGATCTGCGCGATCTCGTCCTCCCGATCCACGAGCAGCTGGGTTATCCGAGTCAGTGCGGCCACGTTGTCGGTGAGCGCTGTGCGGTTGTCCGCGACGAAGGTGCGGATTCGCGGAAGCATCGTCTGCAACGACTGCAGCGCTGCGGCCAGCTGAGTACGGTTGTCGTTCAGCACGGTCGATACACCGGCGAGCTGGTCGACGAACATCCGGACTTGCTGATCGTGGGCGGCGAGCGCCGAGATCACGGTTTGCAGATTGCGAATCGTCGCGAATAGGTCCGGCCCGCCGTCCGACAGCGTCTGCATCGCGGCCGAGAGGTTCATCACGGCCTGGTTGAGCGCTGCTCCGTTACCGTGCAATGCGTTCGCCGTGGCATTCGTGAAACGGGTGAGGGTGCCGGTGGGATCGCCGTCGGTCGGGCCGAGCTGAGTGGCCAGATCCGTCACTTGACGTTTGATCTGGTCATATTCGATCGGGACAGCGGTTCTTTCAACTGGGATCACGCCACCGTCGGCGAGTTTCGCGCCGTCGGCTTTCCTCGGCGTGAGTTGTACGTACCGGCCCGAGACCAAGGTCGGCGCAACGATCACCGCGGAGGTGTCGGCGGAGACCGGATGCGAGGCGTCGAAGTGCATGGTGACCCGGACGCGGTCGCCGATCGGGACGATGGCGTCGACCTCGCCCACCGGCACACCGCGGAGCGTCACCCGGTCACCGACGTACAGCCCTACCGAGTTGGTGAAATAGGCGGTGACCCGCACAGTGGAGCGGGTGGTCATCCACCAGATCGCCGCGGTGCTCGCCACCGCGAGTGCGACCAGGACGGCAAGGATTCGTCCGGGCAGCGGGATTCGGGACAGCGGCTTCATCGGGGACCACCGGCCTGTCCAGGGCTACCCGGTTGCTGACCGTGCAAGTTCGCGGGAGCGATGTTCTGGAGCAGGGCCCCGAAGAATGGGCCACTGGCGACCGCTTCGCCGAGCTGGGTGACATAGGGCCGCAGTCCGATGATCGCGGCATTGATGTTGTCGTAGTTGGTGGTCAGCAGATTCGTGACCCGCTCCAGCTCATCCAACATGGGCCCCAATGTCGCGGTGTTCTCGTCGGCCAGCGTGCGCAACTCGTCACTGATGCTGCGGACCTCGACGAGCAGGTTGCGGATGGTCTGCGCACGATCGTTGAGCGCCGCGAAGAGCGACCCACCATCGGTCAGCAGTGCGGTGAGATTCTGGTTGCGCTGCGCGAGGACGTCAGTGACCGCGCTCGTGTGCTGGAGTAGGTCCCGCACCTCACTGTCGCGGGAGCTGATCGTCCGGGACAGGCGTGAAGCACCGTCCAGCGACGGCCGAAGATCGTCTGGTAGCGCGTCGAACACCGACGAAAGACTGTCCATCGCGTCCGCCAGCTTCGCCTTATCGGTGTGCTCCAGCCGATCGGTGAGCTGGTTCAGTGACTCGGTGAGGTCGAAGCCGGACGTAGTGTGCGCCAATGGGATCCGCTCGACAGCGGGGCCGTCGCCGTCCGGCCGCAACTCGACGAATCGGCGTCCGAGCGCGGTCTCCACCTTGATCGCAGCTGTGGTCCGGTCACCCAGCACCTGTCCGTGTGGGTCGATCTTCAAAGTGACGTCGACGTGGTCCGCGGCCAGATCGATGGCATCGACCTCGCCGACGTCGATGCCCGATATCTGCACGGCATCACCGGTTCCCAGACCGCTCGCGTCGGCGAACTCGGCGACGACCTCGCTTCGCCCGGGCCAGCCCGGTATCTCGTCGTAGGTGAATGCCAGCACCAGCAGCATCACCAGCACCCCGGTCCCGACCAAGCCCAGCTGGACCGGATTTCGTTCGGAGAATGTTTTGGTCACTGACCTCGGCACCTTTCGGCGGGAGCGATGAACATCGGGGTGTCCTGGTGACCGCCCCCAATTGCGGGATAGCGGATCGCGAGGCCGCACACGAACCAGTTGACGAAGCTGCCGTAGCTGCCGACACGGGTGATCAACGGGTACGTGGCGGGCAGCTTGGCCAGCAACAGCGACAAGGTGCCGGAGTCGGCGTTGAGATTGGTGGCCAGTTGTCTCAATCCGTCGATGTCGCCGGTGACAGCGGGCCGGTTGTCGACCAGCAGTTGCGCGACTTCTGTGGTACCCGCCTGAATCTGGTCCAGACCTGCGGTGATGGTGGCTTGGTCGGCGTTGAGCCCGGAAACCAGCGTCTGGAGGTCCACGACCAACCGATCGAACTTGTCGCCGGTCGCGGTGATCGAGCCCAATGCGAGATTCAGGTTTCTGATCATCGCGCCGATCACCTGGTCCCGGTCCGCGAGTGTATTGCCCAGTGTGCCCACCTGGTGGATGAACTGGGCGATGCTCTGCTGGCGCCCGTTGAGCACCTCGATCAGCGAGGCCGACAAGTCGTTGGCTTCGTCGGGATCCAAGCCTTGCAGCAGCGGCTTGAACCCGTTGACGAGACTGTCGATATCCAGCGCGGGTTCGGTCTGCGACACGGGGATCGGGTCGTTTTCGGAACGCCGGCCGGTGCCGTCCGGATGCACTGTGACTTCCAGGTAGCGATCCCCGATGAGGTTCTTGTACCGGATTGCGGCGGTCGATCCCTGGAGCACCGGCACGTCGCGGTCGACGGTGAACGCCACCTCGACCAGTTTGTCGTGCGCGAATTCGACCGACTTCACCTTGCCGACCGGGACGCCGGCGACCTTGACGTCGTCGCCGGTCCGCATACCCGATGCCGAGGTGAACAGCGCCCGGTAACTGTAGGTCGGGACGAAGCGTAGATCGCCGACGACCACGACCAGCATCGCCGACACAACGGAAGTAGCGGCCAAGAAGACGATCAGCTTCAGTCCGGAGTGGCGTGCGGTCATCGCGTCAGTCCATAGATAAGCGGGGCGAATGGGTTGCCGATCAGGTCCTGCGCCGAGCGAACCGGCCCGTATACGGTTGTGCCGGTGGCGAAATCGACGTGATCGAGCGGTCGGCTGCCAGGTCCGAAGGGATATCCGTAGCAGCTCGGTGGATTGTCGGCACCGTTCACCGGAAGATCCTTCGCATAGGTGTAGGGAGGGTCACCCATCAAGATCGTGCCCAGCGCGTTCAAGCCCGGTCTGCCGCCACCGAAGGCACGCTCGAAGAAGGTACGAGCCTGGTTCAGCGCGGACAAGAAGCACGGGAACGAGGGCGACTGCTCGGCCAGCACCCGGGTCGTCGGTTCCAGCACTTGGACCGCGCCGATGAGCGGGATGGCGGAGGAATCGAGGAACGAGGTCCCCGCGTTGCCGAACTCGCTGAATGACAAGAGAAAAGCACTCAGGTTCGCCTGTTCTTCGACGAGCGTGGCGCTGGTAGTCGACAGGTTTCGCATCGTGGTCAGCAGATCGGGAGTGGCCGCCGCGAGAGTATCCATGTTGTCGGCGAGCAACGGCACATCGCGCTGCAGTACCGGAATCGACGCGTTGAACTGGGCCAGGTAGCGATCAAGGGACACCATGAGTTCGCCGAACCTGCTGCCGTGGCCGTCCAAGGCCGTTTCCAGAGCTGCCAGGGTAGCGTTGACCTTCTGCGGCGCTATGGCTTTCAAAACCGACAGCAGGGACTGGAACAGGTCGTTGATCTCGACTGTCACCTTCGACCCGTCGATCACCGCGCCGGGTGTCAACGTCGCACCAGCAGCATTGTCGGGAACCACCAGCGTGACGAACTTTCGGCCGAACAGCGTGGTCGGCGCGATCTGGGCGCCGACATTCACAGGGAGCCTTCGAGCCTCACCGGGCTCGAGATCGAGGGTCAATTTGGCACGATCCCGTTCGATTTCTACCGCGGAGACCCGGCCGATGACGACTCCCTGCACTTTGACGTCCGATCCGGTCGCCATCAACAGGCCGGCCCGATCTGCATACAAATAGACACGCGTAGTCGGCACGAAGGTTCCGCTGCAGGATGCGATCGCGCCGGTGACGGCGAGAACGAACACCACGACCGCGCTGAAACCGAGCACGAGGGCACGGCGGCGGGAGACATCGAGCTTCATCCCGACACCCGCACGGTCGAGTGCACACCGCCGTACACGGCGATGCCGATGATCAGGTCGATGACCATGACAGCGATGAGCGACGCGCGCACCGCACGGCCGACCGCCACCCCGACACCCGCAGGGCCGCCGGAAGCGTGGTAGCCGTGGTAGCAGTGCACCGACATGATCACCAGCGCGAACGCGATCACCTTCACCAGCGACCACAGAACATCGCTGGGTACCAAGAACACATTGAAGTAGTGCTCGTAGGTACCTTTCGACTGGCCGGACAGCACGATGCTGACGAACTGGGTGGATGCGTAACCCATGAAGAGAGCGATCCCGTACAGCGGCACGATCGCGATCAGTCCGGCGAGGATGCGAGTGGTGACCAGGTACGGCACCGCGGGTACGGACATCACCTCGAGAGCATCGATCTCTTCGCTGACCCGCATGGCCCCGAGCTGGGCGGTGAACCCGGCCCCCACCGTCGCGGTGAGCGCCACTCCGGCCACGACCGGAATGGCTTCCCTGGTGTTGAAGAAGGCCGATATGAATCCCGACATGGCCTCGACTCCGACCCGGCCGAGCGAGTTGCTGCCCTGCTGCCCCACCTCGTACCCGGCCGCGGCGGTGAGAAAACCGACGATCACGATGGTGCCACCGATGACGGCCAGTGCGCCGGTGCCCAGACTCACCTCGGCGACCAGCCGGATGGTCTCGCGGCGGTAGCGTCGCAGGGTGCGCGGTATCCAGCCGATGCCGTACAAGTGAAACGACAGCTGGTCCCCGAGTCCGGCCACACCGTCAACTGGGCCGTTGATGAAGCCTGAAATACTGCGACCCCATGCTGTTCGTCGCACGGCCTCACGGATGCCGTATTCCTTGATTGTCGTCATCCCGAAGATCCGTTCAGTGCAGCCACAGGGTTGTGATGATGGAGTTGGCGAGGAACAGCAGCACGAAGCTGAAGACCACCGTCTGGTTGACCGCGTCGCCGACGCCCTTTGGGCCCCCCTTCGCATGTAACCCCAGATGGCAGGCGACCAACGCCGCGATAAATCCGAAGATGCCTGCCTTCAACTCGCTGACCAGCAAGTCAGGGATACCGGTGAGAATCGGAATGGCGGTGATGAACTGCCCCGGCGTCGCTCCCTGGAGGAATACCGCGTACAGATAACCGCCGACAAGCCCAACGGCGGTCACCAGGCCATTGAGGAATACCGCCACCATGGTGGAGGCGAGCACCCTCGGCACCGCCAACCGCTGCAGCGGGTCGATACCGAGAACCCGCATGGCGTCGATCTCTTCCCGGATGGTGCGGGAGCCCAGGTCCGCACAGATCGCCGTGGCACCGCATCCGGCAACGACCAGAACCGTGGCTACCGGGCCGATCTCGCGGATGACCGCCATGCCCGCGCCGGCGCCGGAGAGATCGATGGCGCCGATCTCGTTGAGCAACACGTTGATCTGAAAGATCACCATGACACAGAACGGAATCGCTATCAGCAGCGTTGGCACGATGGAAACGCTCGCAATGAACCATGCCTGGTCTACGAACTCACGGAACTGGAACGGTCGACGCGGGAGCATTCGCAACGTGTCCAGAGTCGTGGCGAAAAACTGTCCCACCGCACGCGGAACAAGTGCAACCTTGACCGATACACCGTCCCAGCGCCCCGGTGACGACCTACCGACGGACACAGCGCTGTCCACCATCGACGAGCCTTCCTGCTTCCGTTTCTGGTCACGCGAACAGAAGCACTTTTACTTTTGATTAAATTCGCGAACCGCAGCGACCCGAGCGAGAAGGTCGCGGGAGGTTCATGAGCGATAGATATGTAACCCGACCGAGGAAAGCGCACTCGGTGTGTGCCAGGTCACAGTGGGGAGTGTAGCATAAGTCGCCTTACGCGCAAGTGCCGTAGGTCACTCAACGACCGGAAGAATTTTAACCTAGAGTAGATTTCATGCCGGATGACATCAGAAGAGGTGGTGCGTGATGCTGCAGGTGGCCGACCAGCCCGAAGACTGGACCGAATCCGGAGCCCACCTGATCACCCCCGGTATCCACCGGGTTCCACTCCCCCTTCCACTCAGCGGGCTCGGAACGGTCAACGCCTACATCTTGGAGGGGCCACGGGGGCTGGTCGTCATCGACCCCGGCTGGTTCGGAAACCACACCGAGGCCGCCATGTCCGCAGCACTTCGGCAACTCGGCTACCAGCTGGACGACATCGTCACCTGCCTCGCCACTCATCACCACTGGGATCACTACTCCCAGGCGTACGCGTGGCGCGGCACACTCGGCTGCGAATTACTCATCGGCGAGGGGGAACGTCACAGCCTCGAGGGATTCCGCGCCGACGCCGGCCGATTCCCCAACCATGCTGCGATACTCGCCCAGTGCGGTGCCCCGAACGTCGCCCTGGAACTCGCCCACGCTCCGGTTCCGGAACACGAGCTCGGCGTCGCCTCGGGGCTGCCGGACCGCTGGCTGGAACACGGTGAACAGATCGAACTTCGCGGCGGCGACACTATCGAGGTAATCGCGACCCCGGGGCATACCCGCGGCCACGTGGTATTCCACCACCAAGCGAACGGGCTGCTGTTCACCGGCGACCACATTCTGCCGCACATCACGCCATCGATAGGTTTCGAGTGGGCGCCCGAGCCCCACCCATTGCGGTCTTACATCGCATCCCTCGAGCTGGTGCACGGCCTACCCGACGCCGTCGTCTTGCCGTCACATGGACCGGTGACGGCCAGCAGTCACCGCCGAGTGGAGGAACTGCTCGATCACCACCAGCATCGACTGGACGAGGTCTGCGAAGAGATCGCCGCAGGGGCCAGCACCACATACGAAGTGGCGCAAGCACTACGCTGGACTCGCCGGGAGCTGCGGCTCGACGATCTGCCCGTCGATCACCAGCTGTCGGCCATCACCGAGATCCACGCCCACTTGGATGTGCTGACCCTGCTCGGCCGCGTCCGGTACACCGACCGGAGCAACGTGCGCAGTTACGCACTCAGTGCCTAGCGTCACCCGCCGGCCCAGGACATGACCATGGGACGTCCATCCGGAAAGGGGTGACGCTGCTGCCTTATAGTTGAACCGTGGCTAGAAATTCGAAAGCGCAGCACACGGCGGACGAGGACCAGGTACCGGAGTCGAAATCGGCGCGGACTCGTCAGCGCATCCTGGATGCGGCCGCCCGCGTGCTGAGCTCGAAGGGCTACGCGGGGACACGGCTGGCCGACGTCGCCGAATACGCCGAACTCCAGGCGCCGGCTATCTACTACTACTTCCCCTCCCGGGAGGAACTCATCGAGGAGGTCATGTGGAGTGGTATCGCCGAGATGGTCAAGCACCTGCAGCGCGTGCTGGACGAGATTCCGAGCGACGTCGCACCGATCGATCGCATCATGATCGCCATCGACGCCCATCTGCGCCATGAGTTGGAGTTGTCGGACTACGCCACAGCTGCTATCCGGAACAGCGGCCAGATGCCGGAACACCTGCGTGCCCGACAGCTTGCCGAAGACGCCCAGTACGGAGCCATCTGGCGCAAGCTGATCAAGGACGCTGCGGCCGAGGGACAACTCCGAGCCGAGTTGGATCCCCATATCACACAGATGCTGATCATGGGGTCACTGAACTGGACCGCGGAATGGTGGACGCCGCGGCGAGGATCGCTGGATACCGTTGTCCGCACGGCGCAGGCGTTGGTTCGCGCAGGAATCGGAGCCCCCGAGCCGAGCGGCGAGCAAGCGCGCCCGGCACGACGCGGGCACGCACCCCGCAAGCGGGCCGGCGCGGACAAAGCCGAATCGGCCTGATTTCGCGGACGGATCAGGGGACGATCCGCAGCGCCTCCGTGGGGCAGCCTTGCACCGCCTCCTCGACGGCGGCCAGTTCGTCGTCGGCGATGTCCTCCTTGAGCTGGACGAGCTCACCGTTGTCATCTACCTCGAAGAACACCGGAGCGAGGGACTCGCAGATGCCGAGCCCCGTGCACTTGGTCCGATCGACGATAACCTTCATCACTGCCTCCTGTCTCGAGCGCCGACCGCGCTGACGTCGGTCCGACGAACACCGGCCCGGTGAGCCGACGCCGAATGCTATCTTTGAATCGAAGATAAATTAGATTCTAGCTCGGGTCAACCGAGGAGTGACAAGAAGGGCGGTGACCATGGACCCCGAACGCCCCGGTGGATCCACCCTCGCGACAGCCGACCACCGGATCGGCGGCGGCCCCGTGAACGCCACCCGCGAGCGCATCCTGGCTGCGGCGGCGCAAATTCTCAGCCGACGAGGTGTCGCTGGGACTCGCCTGGCCGACATAGCCGCCCAGGCAGAACTTCGACCACCGGCTGTCTACTACTACTTCGGATCACGCACCGAGCTCATCGCCGAGGTGATGCGCGAGGGTCAACGGAGAGTGCGCGAGCACGTCGCACAATGCCTCGCCGCCGCGCCGCCGGGCACCGCCGTGATCGATCTGATCGAGACCGCGGTAGAGGCACATCTACGCATCGAACTAGAGCTGTCCGATTTCGCTTCCGCCGTCACGCGTAATGCGGGGCAGCTGACCCCCGGAATCATCGAGTCGCTGCAGCTCGAGAGCACCGCTTATCACGCGATCTGGCGCAGCCTGCTGGAACGACTCGCCGCATCAGGGAAATTACGTGCCGGCCTGGACATCGGCATCGCCCGCATGCTCGTCATCGGCGCCCTCAACTGGACAGCGGAATGGTGGAATCCCACCCTCAACTCCCTCGATGACCTGATCAGGACCGCGCAGTCGATCATACGGAACAGTCTCACCGACGATGACGGCGTCGGTACCGAAATCGTCCGGCCCGGGGCCGCCCCGAGCACCCGGAGTTGATATCATTTTTTAGTCTGTATTAAATAATTTGAGACATGAGGAGAAGAACATGTCCCAGGCCTACATCGTCGATGCCACCAGGACCGCGGTGGGCAAGCGGGGCGGCGGTCTGGCCGGATCGCACCCGGCGGACTTGGCTGCCCACAGCATCCGGACGATCGTCGAGCGCCATGATTTCGATCCCGCAGCGGTCGATGACGTCATCCTCGGCTGCCTCGACACCATCGGGTCGCAGGCAGGCGACATCGCTCGCACTGCCGCTTTGGCTGCGGGGTTGCCGGAGTCCGTCCCGGGCGTCACCATCGACCGACAGTGTGGGTCCGCGCAGCAGGCAGTGCATTTTGCCGCCCAGGCGGTCATGAGCGGGACGAGTGAGCTGATCGTCGCCGGTGGCGTCCAGAAGATGAGCCAGTTCCCCATTCTGAGCGGCTTTCTGGCGGGCGAACCCTACGGTGCGACCGATCCATGGACGGGTTGCCAGGGCTGGGAATCGCGCTACGGCGGCAAGGAGATCTCGCAGTTCCGAGGGGCGGAGATGATGGCCGAGCACTGGAACCTGAGCCGTGAGTCACTCGAGGCCTTCGCCCTACAGAGCCACCAACGAGCACTGCACGCGATCGCCGAAGGCCGCTTCGACCGCGAGATTACCGAGTTCGCCGGCGTCTCGGTGGATGAGGGCCCTCGCTCCGACACCTCGCTCGAAAAGATGGCCGCACTGAAGCCCCTGGTGGAAGGCGGCCGGCTCACCGCGGCCGTTGCCAGCCAGATCTCCGACGGCGCCGCAGCCTTGTTGATCGCCTCCGAGAACGCCGTCGAGCGATACGGGTTCACGCCCCGGGCGCGCATCCACCACCTGTCGGTGCGGGGTGCGGACCCGGTCATGATGCTGAGTGCACCGATTCCCGCTACCCAGCACGCATTGAAGCGCGCGGGGTTGTCTATCGGCGACATAGACGTAGTCGAAATCAACGAGGCGTTCGCTCCCGTCGTCCTTGCCTGGATCGCCGAACTCGACGCCGATCCCGCCGTCGTCAATCCCAATGGGGGCGCGATCGCCCTCGGTCACCCGATCGGCTGCACCGGAGCTCGGCTCATGACCACCCTGCTGCACGAACTCGAACGAACCGGCGGCCGCTACGGTCTGCAGACCATGTGCGAGGGCGGCGGCCAGGCCAACGTCACCATCATCGAAAGGCTCTGACTGTGCGTCGCAAACTGTTCGACGCCGACCATGAAGCCTACCGGCAATCCGTACGCACGTTCTTGGAACGTGAGGTGACTCCGCACAAGGACAAGTGGGACGAGAACCGCTGGATCGACCGCGATGTCTTCGCAAAGGCGGCAGCGGCCGGGCTCTACGGACTCGAGATCCCCGAGGCGTACGGAGGCGCCGGTGTACACGACTACCGGTTCCGCATGGTGGTCTGCGAGGAGATAGCGCGCATCAACGCGTTGTCGTTCAACCTCACCATCAGCCTGCAAGACGATCTCGTGCTCCACTACCTGCTCGACCTCACCGACAACGCACAGAAGCGACGCTGGCTGCCGGGCTTCGTCACCGGCCAGACGATCGGCGCGCTGGCCATGACAGAACCGGGGGCCGGCAGCGACCTGCGCGGCATCAAGACGAGCGCCGTGCGGGATGGCGACGGCTGGATCCTCAACGGCCAGAAGACTTTCATCTCCAGCGGAATCATGGCCGACCTGGTCGTAGTGGCAGCCCGGACGGAGCCGGAGGCCGGATCACGTGGGTTCAGCCTGTTCGTCGTCGAGCGGGATACGCCTGGTTTCAAGCGCGGGCGGAAGCTCGACAAGGTCGGGTTACCCGCGCAGGACACCGCCGAGCTGTTCTTCGACAACGCCCGGATTCCGCACACGAACCTCGTCGGCGAAGAGGGCAAAGGCCTCCAGCACCTGATGAGCCACCTGCCACGCGAGCGGCTGGGTGTGGCGGCCAAGGCTATGGCGGGGGCCCGTTCGGTTCTCCTGCAAACCATCGAGTATTGCAAGCAACGGCGGGCCTTCGACCGACCGATCGCCGATTTCCAACACGTCCGGTTCGAACTCGCCGAAATGCAAACCGAAGTCGATGTGGCCCAAGCCTACCTCGATCAGTCGGTGCTCGCCTACAACGCTGGTGAGCTCGATCCCATCGACGCGGCGAAGGGTAAGTGGTACGTGAGCGAACTGCAGAAACGCGTTATCGACCGTTGCCTGCAACTGCACGGCGGATACGGCTACATGACCGAGTATCCGGTTGCCAAGGCCTACCTCGACACGCGGGTCCAGACGATCTACGGCGGCACCACCGAGATAATGAAGGACCTCATCGGGCGCTCGATTGGGCGGTGACCTGGGCCGCCGCGCGGTGAAAAATCACGGAAAGGCCCTGGAACCGTTCCAGGGCCTTTCACAAAGGTTCGTTCAAGACCCCGCACCACGCTTCACCAGGTGCGCTGCGTGCGCGATCCCCCAGTCCGTGAATACCTCAGTGGTATGTTGCCCCGGCGTCGGCGGCGGTGTATTCATCGTCGGCGCCGACACCGAGAACCGCGGCGCCGCAGCCGCTTGCACCACGCCGTCACGGTCGATGATCGACCCACGTGCCGCGATTTGGGGATGAGTCGCGGCCTCGCGCAGCGTGACAACAGGAGCAACGCAGGCATCGGACCCGTCGAAGACCAGGCGCCACTCCGCCAGCGTTCGGGAGGCGAACGCTGCGGTGATCTTGCTTCGGATCACCGGCCATGCCGCCCGGTCGTGCTGGCGACGCGGATCCTCGTCTATGCCCAGTCGCTCCAGCAGTTCGGCATAGAACTTGTTTTCTATCGCCCCGACCGCCATGTGCCTGCCGTCCGCAGTGGCGTAGGTGGCGTAATAAGGCGCGCCACCGTCTAGCATGTTCGCCCCGCGTCGGTCCTCCCATGCCCCTGCGTTCAGAAAGGCATGGATTCCGGTCAGCAGATGCGCGGTGCCGTCGACGATTGATGCGTCGACAACCTGTCCGCGTCCGGTGCGCTCCGCGACGCGCAGGGCGGCGAGAATACCGACAACGAGGTACATCCCCCCGCCCCCGAAATCACCGACCAGGTTCAGCGGTACCTGCGGCGCGCCATCGGCGTCGCCGATCGCGTGCAATGCGCCGGTCACCGCGATGTAGTTGATGTCGTGACCCGATCGCTTCGCCAGCGGCCCGGTCTGGCCCCATCCCGTCATGCGCCCGTACACCAAGCGCGGGTTTTGTTTCCAGCATTCCTCCGGCCCGAGGCCCATGCGTTCAGCAACACCGGGGCGATAGCCTTCAACGAACACATCCGCGCGCTCGGCCAGCGTCAATGCCAGCTCGACAGCTTCCGGCCGTTTGAGATCCAAGACCACCGACCGCTTGCCGCGGTTGAGTAGATCGTCCTCGGGCTCGCCGGGAAAGACCCCGGCGGCACCGGGACGATCGATACGGACAACATCGGCTCCGAGATCTGCGAGCAACATGGTCGCGAAGGGAGCCGGACCCAACCCGGCCAGTTCGACCACCCGCACGCCGGCGAGCGGACCGGACGACTCCGGTGATCCGAGGCTCCCGACTGTCATCGGCGTCCCTTTCCTTCGTCGAGGCTGTTTCGGTGAGCAGCAGACATCGGGGTTTCAACGGGCGCTGGAAAGAGCCGTGACCGACCTGCCCCAAAGACACAGGCGATCCGGGCAACTCGAGTGCTCACGGCGCTTCCCTCACCACAGCAGACGCTCCCGACGGCAAGGGGTGGATTTCCGCACGGCAGCATCAGAGGGCCTGCCTGCTGCTGCGCTTTCCTCGCTTATCACCCAAGCGTCGCAGGCAGATGCTTGACGGCGTGGACGAAGTTCCCGAGCAGGAAGGAAGGTTCACCGATCTGCAGGCTGGGTGCGCGGTGCAGCAACTGGTCGAGAATTTCGCGCAGCTGTATTTTGGCCACGAAATTTCCCATGCAGTAATGCGGGCCGCCGCCTCCAAATCCGACGTGTGGATTGGGCGAGCGCAGGATGTCAAAGGTATGTGGGTCAGCGAAGACCGTTTCGTCTCGGTTGCCGGAGGAGAATATGGTGGCGACCCACTCACCCCGCTTGATTTCCTGCCCGCCGAGCACCGTGTCTTGTGTCGCCGTGCGGCGGAAGGTCATGACCGGGGTCACCCAACGCACGACTTCCTCGACGGCTGTTCCGATCCGCCCGTCGAAATCCTCCAACAGCAGCGCTCGCTGGTCGGGAAAGTCGGTGAACGCCTTTATGCCGAGGGAGATGCTGTTGCGCGTCGTGTCGTTGCCCGCGACCGAGAGCAGCACGAAGAACGACGCGATCTCGTCGTCGGTCAACCGGACACCGTCGACCTCCGCCTGCACCAGATTCGTCATCAGATCCGAGGCAGGGTTCTTACGCCGCTCCTGAGCCAACTCCATACCCATCATGAGCAGGCCGACGAGTGAGTCGTTGAGAAGCTCGACAGGAGCGCGGCCGGCGGCGACGTCCTCGTCCGCCCACGCGACCATGGCGTCGGCCATATGGGCCGCCTCGTCACGCTGCGCCACCGGCAGCCCGAGCATCTCGTAGATCGTCCACATCGGCAGCCGCTTGGAGACCTGGTGTACGAAATCGAACTCACCGCCGCCGACCGCCAGCATCTCGTCGACGATTACCTTGGCCTGGTTCTTGATCTGATCGTGGATCTTCGCCACCTGTTTAGGCGTGAAGGCCGAACTGACCAGCTTGCGTAGGGCCGGGTGCCGCGGTGCGTCCATTGCCAGGAACGAAGAGGCCGCCTCCAGGATGTCCGGGGGGACTTCCTCCAGCTGGATTCCCAGCCCCGAGCAGAAGACCGCGGGATTCTTGCTGACCTCGGTGATCAGCCGATGGCTGGTGACAGCCCAAACCCCATCGTTCTCCGGGGGCATGAGCGCGCCCTCGATCGGCGGGTGCCAGCTTACCGGCCGTTCGGCCCGCAACACGCGGAATGTCTCGTCCCGCTGCTCGGCTGTCTGCGACCAGAACGACAATGGCGAAATGCTCAGCGGGTCGTAGGCTCGCTTGGTTTCGATTGCTGCAGTCATGTCAGCACCTCCTCGAGAAATGAAGCATCGTCAGTTCTGGCTCGCAGCCAGAGAGTCGTACAGCTTGGTCAGCTCGCGTTTGACCAGCTTGCCGGTTGCCGTCCGCGGCAGGGAGTCGACGAAGTCGACGGTTCTGGGTGCCTTGTAGTGCGCTAGCCGCTGTCGCACATACTCGATGATTTCGGCGGCCATCTCCTCGGTACGCGCGACGCCGGGGTTCAGCTGGACGACGGCTTTGACCTGCTGCCCCATCTCGGCATCGGGAACACCGATGACTGCCACGTCGAAAACCGCGGGATGCAGGGCGAGAACGTTCTCCACCTCTTGTGGGTAGATGTTCACACCACCGGAGATGATGACGAACGACTTCCGGTCGGTCAGGAAAAGATAGCCGTCCTCGTCGACATATCCGAGATCGCCGACAGCCGTCCAGTTCGGGTGTTCGGGATGCTGTGCCGCGGCGGTCTTCTCGGGATCCTTGTGGTAGCTGAACGGCAGGGTCTCCCGCTCGAAGTACACAGTGCCGACTTCCCCCGTGGCCAGCGTCCGGCCGGAGTCGTCGCAGATGTGCACAGGTCCGAGAATGCTGCGCCCGACCGAACCCGGCTTCTGCTGCCATTCCTGACTGGTGATCACGGCGAGGCCGTTGCCCTCGGTGGAACCGTAGTACTCGATGAGAATCGGCCCCCACCAATCGATCATCGCGCGCTTGACCTCGGGCGGGCACGGCGCGGCGGCATGGATGACCAGGCGCAGACTCGAGTGGTCGAATCGGTCTCTGGTATCGGCGGAAAGCTGCAACATCCGCACGAACATGGTCGGGACAACCTGTGTCACCGTCACCCGGTGCTTCTCGACGGCGCGCAGCATGTCCTCGGCGCCGAATTTCTCCATCATGACCACGGTGCCGCCGTACGCGTGCACGATTCCACACCAGCGCAGCGGTGCCGCGTGGTAGACGGGCGCAGGCGATAGATAGATGTCTTCCTTGTTCATCCCGAACAGCTGCCCCGCCGCCATCGTCAGCGGATCACCCGGCTGGTCGACCGTGATCGGCAGCAGCGGCGGCTTGATGCCCTTTGGACGTCCCGTGGTGCCGGACGAATACAGCATGTCCGCACCCCGCGGCTGCTCGGCGAGCCGCGACTCGGCACCTGCCAGTTCGCCTGCGTAGGATCGGTAACCGTCGATTTCGCCGCCAAAAGCCATCCAGTGCTCGACGCGCGGAGCGAGCGCCTGCACCGCTGCGGCCAGCTCGGCGACACCCGCCGAGGCAAGCACGACCTTGGCGTCGCAGTCGTCGACGATGTAGGCGGCCTCGGAGGGGGTCAGATGCCAATTCACGGCGGTCACATACAGACCGGAACGGAGTGCCGCCCAGTAGATTTCGAAACACTCGGGCGCGTTGTCGGAGATCATGGCGATGACGTCGCCCTTACGCAGCCCGCGATCATGCAGCACACGGGCCAGTCGTGCTGAATTGTCGTCCAGCTCACGATAGGTGATCATGCGGCCGGACCCCGACATGATCACAGCAGCCTTATCCGGGGTGGACAGGGCGTGGACACCAGGAAACATTGCGCTACCTTCTAGTCTGATCTGTTGCGTTCGCCTGCTCAGACCAGAAGATCCGCGCGATCGTCGCGCTTCAGGCTGTCGATGTAGACGGGATAGAGCTTGCTACCGAGCGGCGCCAGTTTGAGCATGCTCGCGACGTTCCCACCGATCTTGATCTTGCCCTTGGCCATCGCCAGCGGCAGATTGACCTTGCCCTGCCAGTAGGCGTTGCCGGTCTCAGCGGTCATACGCATGGTCGCGGTAGACCGGTCGAAGTGCTCCTTTCCCAGTTGCACCACACCAGCGGGCGCGTCGACCACCAGAAACGCCTCTGGATCGGAGAACTCGAAACCGAGTACGACTCCTGTGGCCGCCAGCTTCGGACCGATTTCCGAATCAGCGAAGGCGGATTCGAAGATCCCGCCGATGTACTTGCGCACCTCGCCTGCATCCTTGAAGGCCATGTCGATCCCTCTCTCTGAACTGAACATCCATCACATGAATCTATATTTGATTAAATATTTGCCAACTCACAACGCGGCGCAATCGGCCCGCGACCCGATGCCGCACCAGAAGCGATCGCGCGCATCGAACCCTGCGGGAGATGCGCGTCTCCGTAGCCGCTCCGACCCCATGTGGCGCGCCTCACAGCTCTTGCAGATATCGTAAACATAAGTCGACTTATGCACAAGGGGTGGGGCAAACCAGCCAGTCAAAGGCGGTAGACAACCGCCCGAGACACGACGGAGACTGATGGCCACCAAGCAGGACTACTTCGAAGCTGCGTTCGAACTGCTCTCCGAGCAGGGCTATCACGCGCTGAAGCAGGCACCGCTCTGTAAGCGGCTCCGGGTGACCATTGGCTCCTTCTGCCACTACTTCGACAATTGGCACGCCGGGCGGGATCCGGCGGCGCTGGAATGGTTCCTGCGCCGCCTACTCCGCGAGTTCCAGGACGAGTACGCCAGAAGATCACGCGAAAAGCGCCACATAGCGCCAGTCCAGCACCGGCCGGTCCGGCTCCCCAGGCCGAGCCCTCGCGAGTACCTCGGAGCGAAGATGCACGAGGCGAGCTCCCGAGGCTGCCGGAACCACATCCTCGACCGTGACCGCACTGCGGAGTGTGTCTCCCTCGTACACCGGGCCGACATGATCGCAGCTGTGCCAGCCGACCACGGTAACCAAGGAGGGGAAGGCTCGCGAGGCCTGTGCCAGAGCGATCCCGATGGAGTGGCCGCCGTACACCAAGCGGCGGCCGCCACCTGCGCATTCGTCGTGGTGTACCTGGGCGATGTTCAGACTGATGCGGGCCAGCTGGGGTGCCGCGTCGACGACATCCCCGCCGATCACTTCGACCCGCTGCCCGGCTTCCGGAATCGCCGTCGGGCCGCTTTGTGTGAGCGCGGCCAGATCCCACTCGGCGAACGCCGCAGACCAGTCGGGATCGACACCCGCACCGATACTGACGACATCGTCGACACGACCGGTGTCGTGATCGGTCCGCAGTGGGAGCATGGCGCATCGCCAGAAGTCGAGGACGTCCCGGCCGTGCTGATCGACCGTACGGATCCGCAACGCCACCAGCCCGGTCGGCGCCCGATCGGGCCGCGGGCGGTTCTGCCGCAGGCCCTCGACTGTCGTCGTGGTCGTCAGAGTGTCCCCCAGGTGCGGCATCCGCCGGAAAATCAGACCTCGATAGTACAGATTGGCTTTCACGTGGTGGGTAACCACGGTGGACTGACCGATCGCCACGTCCCACACGAGGGCCGGGTGCGCGAGCGCCGGAGCACCGGTAACGGCCACCGCTGAGCGGTGGTCGAGGGGCAGCCGCAATCGGTCGCCGACCACCGACTGATGCACCGCCGCGAGCCCTTCGGTCAAGGTCACCGACGGAGCGGTGGCGAAAACTTGCCCGGTTTCCAGTTCCTCGAAGTAGGGGCCCTCGGCTCTCACTGTCCAACTCCGCTCTTCAGAAGGGTACGGCGAGCTGCGGTCGCAACCGCTTCATCGATCATCTGGCCGTCCAGTTCCACAGCTCCGCGACCGCCACCGTGCGCCGCCGCCAAAGCCTCCACCACCCGGCGGGCGTGGTCCACTTGCGCGGAGGTGGGCTGGAAGGCGAAGTTGATCGTCTCCAACTGCCGGGGATGAATTGCCCACTTGGCGTCGAATCCGATCCGTGCGGCATGACTGACACCGGTACGGAAATCGTCATCGATCTCGACGCCGAGATGCGGTCCGTCCACCGCATCCAGGCCGTTTGCGCGCGCCGCTGTGAGCACCCGGTCCTGCGCGGCCACCCACAGCATCGGCTCGCTACCGGCGGCCCGACCGAGCGAGGCCGCGAGGTCCGCGTAGCCGATGATCAGGGCCGACAGGCGCGGCCCGGCCGCTGCGATCTGCTCGACCCGGCCGAGCCCTTCCGCGGTTTCGATGAGCGCCTCCACCACGAGCGGCCGCACGGCCCCGGCTGCGGACTCGATACCGGCCAACAGGCGATCGGCGAATTCGAGATCACCCGGCGATTCGACCTTGGGCAGAACGATGGCGCTTGCGGGGATCCGGGAGCTGACGACGGCCTCCACATCGCGATGGCACCATCGACTTCGGGGCGCGTTGACGCGTACCGCGATCGGGGGCAGCGCGCCGGGGTCCCCCCACTCGAACGTATCCAGCAGTGCCCGCGCACCATCCTTACCCGCGGGCGCAACGGCGTCTTCGAGATCAATGACCACCTGGTCGGCGCCTGCGGACAATGCCTTGCGGATCTTGCGTTCGTCACCGCCTGGAACACAGAGGACCGACCTTCGTGGCGGTCGTACCGTCATCAGCAACTCATCCCTTCGAAGTTTTTAATTTATGTTAAAGTAGATTGATTGTCATAGCAGCACAGCGAGGAGTCAACTGTGAGCGAGCTGTCCGCCGAGGAACAGCAGGTCGTGGCGACGGTGCGGGAATGGGTCGATCAAGAGGTCCGACCTGTCGCTCGCGACCTCGAGCACGCCAACGAATACCCGGAGAAGTTGATCGAGCAGATGAAGCAGCTCGGCATCTACGGCCTGGCCATCCCGGAGCCCTACGGCGACGCACCGGTCTCCATGCCGTGCTACGTCGGGGTCACCGAGGAGCTCGCGCGCGGCTGGATGAGCCTCGCCGGCGCCATGGGTGGCCACACCGTTGTTTCCAAGCTACTGGTCGCCTTCGGCACCGAGGAGCAGAAGCAGCGGTACTTGCCCAGGATGGCAACCGGCGAGATCCGGGCCGCCATGGCGCTCACCGAGCCGGGCGGCGGCTCCGATCTGCAAGCGATGAAGACTGTGGCCAGGCTCGACGCGGACGGATACACGATCAACGGCGCGAAGACCTGGATCACCAATGCCCGGCGCTCGCAGCTGATCGCGCTACTCTGCAAAACCGATCCGACCGCCGAACCACGCCACCGCGGCATCAGCATCCTGCTCATCGAACACGGGCCCGGTCTCACCGTTTCCCGTGATCTTCCGAAGCTGGGCTACAAGGGCGTCGAAAGCTGTGAACTCGTCTTCGATGGCTACCGCGCACCGGCCGACGCCGTGCTCGGTGGTGTCGCGGGCAAGGGTTTCGGCCAGATGATGAAGGGCTTGGAAACCGGACGTATCCAGGTGGCCTCCCGCGCTCTCGGCGTCGCTCGGGCCGCCTTCGACGACGCTTTCACATATAGCCAGCAGCGCGAGAGCTTCGGCGTGCCGATCTGGCAGCACCAGGCCATCAGCGCCTATCTCGCCGAGATGGCCACCAAACTGACCGCCGCCCGGCAATTGGTTCTGCACGCGGCGCGCCGCTTCGACGCGGGTGAGCGCTGCGACATGGAGGCGGGCATGGCGAAGTACTACGCCTCCGAGGTCGCTATGGAGATAGCCCTGAACGCCGTTCGGATCCACGGCGGCTACGGCTACTCCACCGAATACGACGTCGAGCGCTACTTCCGCGACGCTCCCCTGATGATCGTCGGCGAGGGCACGAACGAGATCCAGCGCAACGTGATCACGTCCCAGCTCATCGCCCGAGGCGGCCTCGAGCGGTAGGACCACCGCGGCGCCGCGGGGGCGGCGCGAGAAAGTCGCTTCTCGCCCGCCCCCGCGGCGCGTCAGTGCTCCGGGTTCTCGATGCCGAGCGCGTGCTCCGTCTCGACCAACACCGCTTCCGTGTACTCGGCGAGCTGCTCCAAGTGCGGCACCGAACGGCTGCACGCGGTCATACTGATTACGGCGCGCCCCGCGTAAGTCGCCATCGTCACGTTCAATGCCTGACCGTGGAAAAGCACGGAAGGGCCGCAAATCTCGTCGACTCGAGCGCCACTCAGGTACAGCTGGTCGTCAGGGCCTGGCACATTCGAGATGACCAGGTTCGCCGCAGGCCGTCCGCGACCACCGAGACCTGCTATCAGCACCGCCATCTGTGGCCCCGACAGCACAATGGTGAACAGTCCCATCGCGGTCTGGGGTATACGCCGATACACGCCTTTGGCCGCCCGCGTCGATCGGTGCACGGCCTGTAGCCGAACAACGGGATCCGCGATGTCGCTATGGAGCGGGGCGTACAGGAAGGACAATGCGTTCCCGATGCCGCTGTCGCTCGAACCCCGCACATTCATCGGGATCTGGCCGATGATAGATCCGTCTGGCACCTCCCCCACTCGGCGTAAATAGCGATCCAACGCGCCGGCGAAAACCGACAGGAAGACATCGTTGACGGTGACATCGGCAGCGTTCGCGGCCACCCTCAAACGGGCCAGCTCGAAACCCAGGGCCACGAAACTGCGCCGGTTGCCGATCCTCTGGTTCAGTGGCGTCATCGGCGCCTGGAACGGCAGCACGGGACCTTCGGCGGAACCTGCCCGCCCGGCAGAGGCCATTCTGATCAGCGCGTGGGCCGAAGCCGAGGCGCCCCCGAGCGCCTTGCCGAATCGTGCGAGCGGTCCGGCAGGCGCGCCCTCCGCCGACGGCGAAGGCGACGCGGTACTCGGTCGACGGGCTCCTACGCTCCATATCGGTAGCTGCCCGTCGTCTGCGGGATCGACGGAAAGGGTTCGGCTGAACAGGCGAGCCGCAGCGACACCATCGAGCTGGCCGTGGTGCAGTTTGAAATAGATCGCGAACCGTCCGCCGGACAGCCCCTCGATAACGTGGCACTCCCATAACGGGCGGCTGCGATCCAAGGGAAGGGAGTGGAGCTGGGATACGAGCTGCTGCAGCTCGCGTTCCCCACCGGGAGCGGGCAGCGCGGCGTGGCGAAGGTGATGATCCAGCTCGATCTCATCGTCTGCGACAGTGTTCCACGAAGGAACCGGATCTGCCCGGAATACATAATTAAACGGTGGCGCGAACTTTGTGTATCCGCGCCACCGTTCAACCAGGGCACGGACGTAGGCCGGATCGGCGCCTTCGGGTGGCGACAGGATGATCAGCGGTCCGAAATGCGCCGGTGCGTCTTTTCTTTCGACGAAGAACCACGCGGCATCGAAAAGGTTCAGAACTTTTTTCGTCATCTACCTGTTCTCGATCAATGGAACGGATGGATGGCGTTCGTCGTTGAATGCCGTGGTGGTGGAATGATGAAGAGTCACGTGCCCCGCGGCGGTCCTATAGACCGCCGCGGGGCCTGCTTGCAATCTGCGAGGATCGCCTCAGCCGCGCTTCGCGCGCGATCGGGAGGACTCGGACGCCGTTGTCCCCCTGCTGATCCGCGCGTCATATCCGCTTCGAGCGGACTTGTCCACCGTCAGGAATGTGGTGTCGGCTTTGATCTGACGGTTCAGAAAGTCCCGGATCCTACGGCCGAGTACTGGCTGCAAGCGCGCCATGGGGCCGAGAACCGCCGGCAGATAGACATCGGGTTTGCGCGCGGCGATCGCACCGACGATGCCTTCCGCGACTTCTTCCGGTTCCAGGTTGCGCACGAACTTGGTGCCGGTGGTGCCGGAAATCAGATCGGTATTGGTAAAGGACGGCAAGACGCAGGTGAACGACACGCCGGAATTCGCGAATTCGACTCGCGCTGTCTCCGTCATCGAGATCACCGCGGCCTTGCTCGCCCCGTAGCTGAGTCCACCGGGCACCGGCGCGGTTCCAGCCATGGACGCCACATTGACGATATGACCCTTTCCTCGCGCAATCATCGCCGGTAACGCTGCCCGCATGCCGATCATGGGGCCGGCCACGTTGATGTCCAATACTCGTTTCGCCAACGCTGTCGACTCCTCCAGGAAGGGCCCGATCGGCATGATGCCCGCGTTGTTGATCAGGACGTCCAGTGCGCCGAACCGCTGCTGCGCCTCGGCCAGGAACGCGGCGAAGGACTGCTCGTCGGTGATGTCCAGTTGCACGGGCACCACATCGGCCCCGATGCTCGCGGCCGCCTCCGCGACGACATCACCGTCGATGTCGCCCAGCACGAGCTTGGCTCCACGACGATGAAGAGCCTTCGCGGTCGCCAAACCGATTCCGCGGGCTGCCCCGGTGATCGCCACAGCGCGACCCTCGATCTGACGTCTCAATCGTGATTCGTTCATACCTACCTACTTCGTTGGAGGCCGTCGGCCGCGACGATCCGATTCAGTCGGGCCATAGTGTGATAGCGATAAATTGAACTTGATAAGACTCCCTGGTTTCCAAGTCGGATAGCCAGTTCGTCGTGCAGATCAGCTGGACACCGCAGCGGTACGGCGAGCCGCAGCGAATGCCAATCCCTCCTCCCAAGTCGCCCTCTTCATGAGCAGTCCGCGGTACTTCATGATGATGTTCTGGCCGTTGATCGCCAGAACTCCTGCCAGCCGATCACCCTCGCGATAGAGAGCCACGCAACGACCGTCCACATCGAGGTCGCCGTCGACGATCTCGATCTCGTCCACCGCGGGGACACCGACGAATTGGATCCGGCTGTCGTACCAGTCGGACCAGAAATACGGCACAGTCTGGTAGGACTTCGCGCCGGCCGGGTCGAGCGCGTTGCGTGCCGCGAGGGCACCCTGCTCAGCGGCGCTGGTCCAGTGCTCGAGCCGCATCGACCGTTCGAAGAGCGGGTTGTACCAGCGCGCGACGTCACCCGCGGCATAGACTCGATCGGCGCCGGTCCACAGCTTCTCATCGCAAACCACGCCGTTGTCCAGGCGCAGACCGGAATCCAGAAGCCAGTCGGTAGCAGGCACCGCGCCGATCCCGACGACCACCAGATCGGCAGCGATCCAGGTGCCGTCGCTCAGCAACACCCGCTCGACTCGCCCTTCTCCCTCCAGCCCGGTCACCCCGACACCGCAACGCAGATCAGTCCCGTTGCGTTCGTGCAGGGAGGCGCACAACGCGCCCATCCGTTCACCGACCGCCCGTACCAGTGGGGTCGGCAATGCCTCGAGGACGGTGACCTCCAATCCCCTCTTTCGCGCGCCCGCGGCAACCTCCGAGCCGATGAATCCGGCACCGATCACCACGGTTCGCGCACCGGCCTCCAACGCCTCCCGCACGGCGATCGCGTCGTCCAGTGTTCGCAGGCTGTGCACTCCGGCCAGTCCGTCGGAGCCGGGCAGAGTGCGGGCGTCGGCACCTGTCGCGATCACCAACGCGTCGTACGCGACCGCCCGGTCACCGATCAGCACCCGCTTGCCGACGGTATCCAGCCCGGTAGCCGGCGCGCCGAGCTCGAGCTGGACCCCGAGTTCGTCCCGCAGCACGTCTTCAGTGCGGAAAGTCGTCGACAGCGGCCCGGTCCCCGCGGGGAGTCGGTCCAGGTAAGCCTTCGACAGCGGCGGCCGGTCGTAGGGCAGATGCTCCTCGGCTCCGATGAGCGTTATCCCACCCCCGAAGCCCGCCTTGCGCGCGGCTTCCACCGCTCGCAGGCCGGCGAGGGATGCTCCGACCACCACGAGGTTCTCCTCGGACAACGCACTCACCTTCCAGTCGACTCACGTCTTTAATAGAGATTAAATTAGAAAAAACGCAGTCGTCAATACTTCGCGCACGGCGGATGCGCCGCTGGGGTGACTTCCGTCGCCCGAGCGGCGCGTCCGCCGATCAGTACACGGTTCTCACCACACGACTCCGTCGCCCGCGTCGACCAACTTCAGGTCCCAGAGCGGGGGGTCATCGACCGCGGCGATCTCGGTGTCGAACCGCACGCCGCAGGTTCCGCAGAGGAACTCCCGGAACTCCATCCTGTCCGCCACAGCGGGATCGCCTCCGGCGAACTCGGGGGCGATATCGGCCGCTGGGCGGCGGCGCAGGACTGCGTGGTCCTTGAAGTTCCCGTCGGCGGGACCGACGTCGGCACCGCACCGATGACACACGAACCGGCCCGTTAACACAGCCAGGCTCTCTCCGACCTGCCGCGCACCGTCGGGCGCGATCGGATCCGCCTCGACCGTGCCGCCCAGCCGGGCTGCGTACATCGACCGGCGGGTTCGGCGCGTACCGTCCCCGTCGACACCCGTGGCGTTGACACACACACCGTACACAGCGAGCGCGTCCTCTTCGGTGAGGCGGCCGTCGAGCACATCCGAAGACACCGCGCCGGGATCTCGGAGCAATGGATCGCCATATCCGGCATTGGTGGGGAAACTCCACGCGAAGACATCGTCGGGACCTACATCGAGTGGGTGGCCCTTGAAATAGGTCACCTCCTCCGAACCGCCCAACACATCCAAGTCCTGGGGCACTTCACCCGCCGCGAAGCGCGCGCGGATGTCCGTGCCGCGGATGAGCCGCAGCCACGCCCGCCCATTGGGGTTGCCGCCGAACAGCCCGGGTCCCTTGGTGAAACTCTCGTTCGAGTACAAGCTGACCTGAAGACCCGCGGCATGATGCGGCACAGTGCACTCGACGAAACCGGGGCCGCCGCGATGCCGTCCGGCCCCGGCGTGCGCACTCGTGTCGATGCGACGGTACAGATACAGCACAGCCTGCTGAGCTTCGGTGTTCTCGACGTTGTAGGTGATCGCCTCCGGCACCCAGTACTGACCGCCCGCATCGATGCCGTCTGCGTGCGCTCGACCGGCCCCGGCTCCGGTGATGCCGTTGGAGTTGATCATGATGAACGGCGTCCCGTCCTCATACGCACCCGCGTAGATGACACCGTAGGCATGCGGCACCACCGGGCCCAGTATGAGGTCGCGGATCGTCTCGTCACCACATCCCATCATCCGGCCGATGGCCAGCGACGCGGCGTTGATGTTCATCTCGGTGGTGAAGGCGCCCGCCGGGCTCACGGCCGCCGGATGGCTCGGGCAGTTCAGCGTGCCCGGCACCGGAGCGAAGGATACCCGGCGGTACACCCCGCCGTAGGCGCCACCGAGATCGCTCGTCATCTGTTGGGTCAAGGCGCACAGCACCGCGCCCACAAACGCCACGTACGGGCAGTTGATCGATCCGGACTGCGGGTCGGTGCCCTGGTTGTCCACATAGAGGCGGTCCCCACGCTTGTGGACGTTCACCTGATAACGGTAGATGCCCTTGTCACCCGGTATGTCGGATTCGGTGTAGGCCCGATGTGACCAGCTACCGTCCGGAATCGACCGCAGCCGCTCGGCGAACAGATTCTCTGCGGCGTCCATACTCCGGCGCATGACCGCCTTGACCACATCGGCGCCGTATCGTTTCACCAGTGTGATGATTCGGTCGCGAGCGAATTCATTACCGCTGACCGCGGCCCGCAGATCCATCCGGGCCATCGCGGGCATCCGGCTCTGACGCACGAACAGCTCCTCGACGTCGGACTGCAGCGTTCCGCCTGCGACGAGTTTGATCGGCGGGATATTCGGCGGATCTCCCCAGGAGTCCGTCGCAGACAGGCAGAAGCTCCCCGGCGTGTTACCTCCGACGTCGGTATGGTTCATGACGTTGGCGACCCAGCAGAACAGCTTGCCGTCGACGAAGACCGGCGCCGAGACACAGACGTCGGGCTGATGCGGTGCCCCGACGAACGGATCCGACGACAAGAACATGTCACCGGGATGGATACCCGGGTTCTCGGAACGGTTCTCGAGAATCCACTTCGCGGTGAAGGACTGCGAATTGGAGAAGTACTGCAGATTGGGGCCGAGGAAGACCAGGTCGCCGTCCTCCAGCAACACCGAGGTCTGGAAATCGAGCGCGATCATGACGACCGGCGAGACACACAATCGCTTGATCAGATTGCCATGCTCGAAGTTGGTGTTGAGCAGGCTGTATCGGACGACCTCGTAGGTGATCGGGTCGAGTTCGCTCGCAGTCTCACTGTGCAATTCGAGCGTGTCTGCGATGGAGAGGTGCTGCGGCGGCAGGTAGCACTGGGCGATCCCGTCGAAGAATCCGGCCGACTGCTGTGTGGGGAGATCGAGTTGTACGGTCATCGTTCGTCCTGTTCGTTCAGGGTGAGCACCAGGCTGCCGATTTCGTTGCGCCGCAGGCGCTGGCCGCGTGCCACTGCGACGGTGGTGTGGGGAAGTTCCACAACCGCGGGGCCGGTGACGATGTCCTGCACGCCGAGCCCACCCCCGTTCACCACCGAGGTGTCGACCCAGCGCCCCTCGTCCGGCCAGTACACCGGGCGCGTGCCGGCGACAGCACCGCGGTCGTCCGCTCCGGACTGCTCCGCACGCAACTGCTCGGAGAACGCCAGCGGAACCGATACGCGCACCTGAATGTCGAATATCTCGATAGCCTGGAATACCGCGCGGGCGGCGGTGCCGTACAGGCGCGTGTACTCTTCGTCGAAGGTCTCGACGATCTGCCGCACCGCGGCATCGGTGATCGGGCCGTCCGGAATGCGGACCGCCAGGCTCTGCATGAACTGCTCCGCGTAGCGCATCAGTGCGAAGCGCTCGACGACAATCGCGTCCTTCGGAAAGCCCTGCTCGGAGACGACATTCCAGGCACGGTCCTCGGCGCTGGTCACCACCGCCGCGACCTCCTCGGGTCGGAATGGCGCGCGCAGCGCAGATTCGGAATCGAAGTACTCGACGATGTCGCTCGAGGCGATACCGAAAGCCGACAGCGTCGAGGCGCCGTTGCCCAGCGGGATGACGACCTCACGCACGCCGAGTTCGGTGCCGAATCCAAAGGCGTGCACCGGACCTGCCCCGCCGTACGCGTACAGCGCGAAATCACGCGGGTCATAGCCCTCTTCCAGAGTGCGCTGCCGCACCAGGGTCGCGGCGGCGCTGTTGTTGATCCGGATGATGCCTGCGGCGGTTTCTTCGACGGTCAGACCTAGTTGCTCGGCCAATCGGCCGATCACCGCGCGAGAGGCGGCTTCATCCAGCGGCATTCGTCCGTCCAGGAAGCCGTCCGGGCGCAGCAGCCCGAGGACCACATCGGCATCGGTCACGGTCGCGTACTGCCCGCCGCGTCCATAGCATGCGGGGCCAGGTTCCGAGCCCGCCGAATCGGGACCGACCCGCAACGACGCCGCGTGCGAGTCCACCCGGGCGATGCTGCCACCGCCGCAGGCGATGGACCGTACGTCCAGGTGCGGCAGGGTGAACGTGTGCCGCGCCAGTGTCTGTTCGTCGGCGATGACGGGATCTCCGTCGATCACCAAGCCGACGTCGAACGACGTCCCGCCCATGTCGGTGGCGATCACGCGCGGGTGCCCGTGGGTCTTCGCCAGAGTCGCCGCGCCCCGCAGACCGCCGGCCGGACCCGAGTCGATGAGAACGAGTGGAGTCCGTTTTGCGACCTCGGTCGGCACCACACCGCCATTGCTCTGCATCGTCAGCAGCGAGCCACTGAGACCACCTTCGGTAAGCGTCTTCCCCAGGTCATCCAGGTACTCGGTCGAAGCCGGGCCGACCAGAGCGTTGATGACCGTCGCGGCGGAACGTTCGTATTCGCCGGTGCGTGGCGATACCTCATGCGACTGCGCGACGAAGACCGACGGCGACAATTCGGTGACAATGGCGGCCAGTCGGCGCTCGTGCTCGGGGTTCTTGAACGACCAGAGCAGTGAGATCGCCACCGCATCGACCTCGTGCTGCTCGAGCGCCCGGCCGATCGCTTCGCGCGCCTGGGCCTCGTTCAGCGGCACCACGACGTCCCCGTGCGCGTCGATACGTTCGTGGATCTCCACCACCCGGTCGCGCGCTACCAGCGCGGGCGGCAGCGACGTGTTGTGCAGGCTGTACACCAGGTCTCTCGGGACACCCACCACACGCGCGTGGCCGCCTCGCATCAGGAACAACGCGTCCGCGTGGCCCGCCGTAGTGAGCAGCAGAACCCGGGCGCCGCGCTGCTCGATGATCAGATTCGTGCCGACCGTGCTGCCGTGCCCGACACGTTCGGTCCGGGCGAGCAATTCCGCACGAGTGAGGCCCAACTGCTCGGCCAGCAGTTCGATGCCCGACATCAGGCCCTGGGACAGGTCGCCCTTGGTAGTCAGGCTCTTGGATTGGACCAGCCGTCCGTCGGTTCCTACGGCGACACAGTCGGTGAATGTCCCTCCGGTGTCTGTGCCTATGTAATAGCTCATCGCTCTCCTTACGGTGCCGCGGGCACGTCGCCGAGCAACGCGCGGTGTGACGCAGCGCACTCCTGGCAGGACCTTAATCTACTTTCGAGAAAATTCAAGGGGTCGATCGAGCACGGCCACCCGGCCGCATCCAGCCGGCCCGAGGGGTCGGCACGGCGCGCGCGCCATACCCATCCCCCATTGACACGGGCGAGCGCCACCTCGGCAGATCGACCGCTCGATCGGATGGGCCACATTCTTCGACGCCGAGTGAAGTCGCCGCAGGGCCTTCTTCGATTATTTTTATGATCGATTAGAAATTTCTGCTATTCTCGTGACACCAAACACAACTACGAGGATTGATGATGCGCGCCACACTCTCCGCGACCAAGGACACGGTGCTCGGCCTGTCCCCTTGGGTCCCCAACCAGTCCGCGTACGGCTTGGACTCCCTGACCGCCGAGGAGTTGACCGCCGTCCTGGCGACAGACGTGCCCGGGGCGAAGATCGAATCATTACGGGTGGAGATCGACTCCCGCGGCACCACCGACCGCGCGCGCCTGCACCTGTCTTGGAACGATGCGGGCCGACGCGCTGGACTGCCCGGGTCGGCTTTCGCGAAAGGCACGTCGAGTCAGATCGCGCCGCGGATCATCGTATCCGCGTTCGGCTGCCACTCCTACGAAGCGCGTTTCTTCACGCAGATCCAACCGAGCGTCTCCGATCTGACGATCGAGCCGTTCGTCAGTCGCGCCGGAATCGGCGGCCGCTACGTGATCGCGTTCGAAGACCTCGCGCTGCGCGGGGGCATTACCTTCTACAACGCCGACGACGAGGCTCCCAAGGCGCATGCCGAAGCGGTCATCGACCTGCTGGCGAAGCTGCACGGCCGCTTCTGGCGCTCACCCCGGTTCGAGACCGACCTGTCGTGGCTCGAAACCTACTCCCGGCGGCCGGGGTACCCGTTCATGCGGCAGCTCTTCACTTGGAGTGAGAAGAGGTTCATGAAACAGGACCGGGTGGTACCGGATCCCGTGCGCCGACTCACCAAGCAGTATGTGCAAAACCAGCCGGCGCTGGTCAAGGTGTGGGAGGCGATGCCGCCGACCTTGTGCCACGGAGACTGCCACCTCGGCAACACCTTCGCCAACCCAGACGGTACCGCGGGCATCTACGACTGGCAGGTCTTCCACAAAATGAACGGCCTGCGCGACTTCGCATACTTCATGACGCACTCCATCCCGACCGAGTTGCGTCGTACGGAAGAGAAGAACCTGCTGCGGCGGTATCTCGACGGCTTGGCCGAGGCCGGGGCCGGCAACGATGTGCCCGATTTCTCGGAGGCGTTCGACGCCTACCGTCTCCTCACGATCGACGGATGGATAGCGATCGTCTTCACCCTCGCCGCAGGCGGCATGCAGCCCAACGATCGGATGGAGGTCACCGCGGTCCGCGCCATCAACACCCTTCTCGACCTCGATGTCGAGAAGGCGATCGCTGCGGCCCTGTAGACAGTTCAGAGCCGGACCGCCCCTCGCAAAACTTCACACACGGTGGGTCATGAGCGAATTGCCGCTCATGACCCACCGTGTTTCGCATACCGACCACTGGAGACAGCAAAAGGCCGTGGGGACGAGGTCCTCGCCTCCCACGGCCTCCCAGTGATGCGGTTACGCGGGCACAACCGGGAACTGATCGCGGATCTTGTCCACGACGATCTTGGCGGTCTCCGCGCATGCGGTCGTGCCGCCGTTCGCATACTCCTTGACTGCGTCGCCCACGTTCCACAGGTTCGGGATGGGCGTGGTGTGCGGCAAGTCGTAGCCGGCGACCGCCCGCTGCGGAGGCCAGCCATCGCGCGTGACGTTGATGGACAGGATGCGCGCGGAGTCGAAGCCGGGCACCTCGTCGCGCAGGTCCTGCAGCAGCAGTTCGGTCTCGGCCTTCTCGTCGAAGTCGCCGATGGCCGGCTTCGGCACCGCGGTGCCCTGGTAGAGATGCCAGCCCCCGGGTGCCATCTCGGGACACAGCGCGGTGAAGTTCGCGATGTAGCACAGGCGACGGCTCTGCGCGAAGCTGGTCAGGCCTGGAGCTTCGACCAGCGGTTGCTGACTGGCGAAATTCACCGAGATCATGGCACAGGGACGGTTCGCCTGGTCGACCTGATCGACGTAGTCGGTGGGCAAGTTTTCGCGGCCGACCAGATCGAGTGTGGCGAACGGCCCGATGTCGCTCACTGTGAAGCGACTGGTTACTTCGACGGTCTCGTCGCCGCGGGCTATCACCGCACCGGTGATCCGGCCGTCGGTCAAGGTCAACGACCGCACATCGCTGTCGAGCCAGACCTGTCCGCCGTTGCTTTCCACCACCTCGGCGAGCGCCTTCCACACCCCGATGGTCCCCTCGGGACAGAAGCCGAACTTCTTGAACGCGCTCTTGCGAGTGAAGTAGGTGAGGAATACCCGTGCCGGCAGTTCCTCGGAGCCCACCGCGAACACCGATCCGCACATGTTGCGGAAGATGCCGTGCACCGACTCGTTCTTGGTGTACTTGGACACCCAGTCGGCGGTGGACAGCTCGTCCTCCGGCAGGCCGCTGTCGTTGCGCGCCGCGCCCAAGCCTTTGACCAGTTTGGCACCCTGCCTGGTCAGCTTGGACAGCAGGAAGCCCCAGCCGCCGCCGGTCACGTCGACGTCCTTGCCGCCGATGCGGTAGAGGATCGGCGGCTCCGGCTTACGGATGTCGAACTTCGCGCCGACTTCATCGAAGGTCTCCTCGGTGATGCCGCCGAGTTCGATGACGATGGCGCCGTTGTTGACTTTGAAGCCGTCGACCTCGTCGGTCGAGGCGCGACCTCCCACCTTGTCCAGACGCTCGACGACGAGTGTCTTGTAACCGAGGTGCGCGAGCCGGGCAGCCGCGAACAGCCCACCCGCCCCCGCACCGATCACCAAGGCGTCCCAGTTGTTCTCACTCATGATCCGTCCTCGTTTCAGCCGAGCGGGTTGCTGCCGGGTTCCGCAGCCGACATGTCGGTGATCTGGCTCCACTGCGCCGCGACCTCGTCGATGCTCGGCGGCTCGGCGAAGACGGCACCCTTGTTCTGGAACTGCTGCACCCGATACACCCGGCCACCCCCGGCCACGATCACGGTCGCGGTATCCTCACACTCGTCGCTCATCAGGTACCCGACCACGCCGGCGACGTGCGCGGGCGGCAGCTTGTCCAGCAGTTCCTTGGGCGCGACATCCTCGGTCATCCGAGTGGCGGCCAGCGGAGCGATCGCGTTGGCGCGGATATTGGCGCGGGCACCCTCGATCGCGAGAGTGTTGATCAGCCCGACCAGGCCGAGCTTGGCAGCGCCATAGTTGGCTTGACCGAAATTGCCGAAGAGCCCGCTGGTGGACGCGGCGACCACGATCCGGCCGTGGTTTTGCTCGCGGAAATGCGGCCATGCGGCGCGGATGACGTAGTAGCCACCCCACAGGTGCACCTTCTGCACCGACTCCCAGTTGTCTGCGGTCATCTTCGCGAAGGAACCATCGCGCAGGATGCCCGCGTTGTGGATGACCCCGTGCACCGCGCCGAACTCGTCGACCGCAGTCTTGATCAGGTTGGCGGCGCCGTCTTCTGTGGCGATGTTGTCGTAGTTCGCCACCGCGGTGCCACCGGCGTCGCGGATTTCCTGCACCACGGCGTCGGCCATCGACGTCCCTGATCCCGAGCCGTCCTTGGCACCGCCGAGATCGTTCACCACAACCTGCGCGCCTTCCGCTGCGAGTAGCAACGCGTACTCACGGCCGAGGCCGCCGCCTGCTCCCGTGACCACGATGACACGATCGGTTACTCCAGGCATATGTTCTGTCTCCCTAGACGTTGGGCAGTAGTTCAGTAGGACGGCGGCAGCTTCAGACTGGTCTGCGCCACGAAATTGAGGACCATTTCCCGGCTGACCGGCGCGGTCTTCAGCAGCCGCGCGGAGAACCAGAGCTCGGCCAGGCCGTACTCCAGGGAGAGGCCGTTGCCGCCGTGAGTTTGGATGGCTTGGTCCAACGCCTTCAGCGAGGCGTCGGCGGCGGCGAACTTCGCGATGTTGGCCGCCTCGGCGGCCGGCTTGCCCGCGTCGTACAACTCCGCGGCGCGATAGGTGGCCAGCCGGGCCAATTCCACCGCGATGTGTGCCTCGGCCAACGGGTGCGAGATGCCTTGATGGGCACCGATCGGTACCGACCACACGGTGCGGTTCTGCGCGTAGGACACCGCCTTGGACACCGCGTGGCGTCCGATTCCGGCACTGATACCCGCGGCCAGAATCCGCTCGGGATTGAGTCCGGCGAAGACCTGCTTCAAACCGTTACCCGCCTGTCCGATCAACGCCTCGGGACCGACCCGGACCTGGTCGAAGAAGACCGTGAACTGGCCGTCGGGCGAGACCACCGCGGTCGGCAGCGGCTGCAGCGTGACACCCGGCGCATCCGTCGGCACGACGAACATCGACAACGGCGATCGCGAACTGCCGACGAAATCGGTGTCGCGGGTGATCAACAGGATCGCTTCACACTCGTCGATGCCTGAGATGTAGTACTTACCGCCGGAGATCACCCAGCCGTCACCGTCACGAGTGGCGGTGGTGCTGACGTTGTGACTGTTGGAGCCTGCGTCGGGTTCGGTCAGGCCGAACGCCATCTTGCGGCTGCCGTCCGCGAGTCCCGGCAGCCATGCGGCCTTCATCTCGTCGGAACCGTGCGAGGCCACGATCGAACCGCAGATTGCCGGCGAGACCACAGCGAGCAGCAGCGGGAAACCCTGCGCGGCGAGCTCTTCGATGACAACGAGCATTTCCGACATGCCGGCGCCACCGCCGCCGTACTCCTCGGGCAAGTGCACCCCGAGCAGTCCGGACTGGCCCAGATCCCGCCACAGCTCATCGACCTTGGCTTTCGACCGGGAGCGTTCCAGGAAGTACTCCTGGCCGTACTTGGCGGCCAGCTTCGCGACGCTCTCCCGCAGTAGAGCGCGTTCTTCGGTATCAGTTACCAGCGCGGACAATCTCTTCTCACTTTCCGGTGAACGTCGGTTGCTTTTTGGCGATGAAGCTCCGGATCGCTCCCTCCGCGTCCGCGGTGCGTGCGGCGCGGCGCAGCGCAGCCGTCTCCTCCGATAAGGCGTGATCGAGGCTGGTGATCCAGGATTGGTGCAACAGCCGGCGCATCTCGCCATATCCGCGGGTCGCGCCGGCGGCGAGCCGCCGCACCGTCGACTCGGCTTCGCCGGCGAGCTGATCAGCGGCGACCACCCGGTTGATCAGGCCCCAGTCGGCCGCTGTCGCCGCGTCGATGACCCGGTCCTCGAACAGCAACTCGCCGGCCCGCCGGATGCCCACGAATTTCGGCAGATACCAGGTGTTTCCAGAATCGGCGCTGATGCCGATCTTGCCGAAACCGGTGGCGAACTTGGTACCAGCGGCGGCGATGGTGATATCGGCCGGGTACAGCAGTCCCAACGCACCACCCGCGCATGCGCCGTGGACAGCGGTGACGATCGGAACGTCGGCCCTGGCCAACAGACGGATCGTCTCGTGCATGAGCAGCGCCATTCGAGACAGCACGTCCGGCAACTTGTCCAACGCGTCGGAGAAGGCGTTGATATCGCCACCCACGCTGAACACCGGCCCGTTTCCGGTGATCAGCACTGCGCGGAGCCCGTCGTCGCCGGCGACCCGCGTCGCCGCCTCGAGCAGCCCCTCCCCCATGGCCTGGTCAAGGGCGTTGCGCGCCTCGGATCTATCCAGCCGGATATACGCGATCTCGTCGACGACCTCGTAGGCGATCAAAGCCTTACCTCCTTTTCAAATTTAATCTAAATTAGGAAACCGACTGGGTCAAGCTCCCGTCCTGCGAGAATCACCGGAGCGGGAGCGCGCGCCCGCTCAGCTCAGCCCAGATCGGACCCGACAACGGCGACAAAGCTGACACAGGAGCCCGGGCGGCCACCCAGGTTGTGGGTCAGAGCTCGGCGCGGATCGTTGATCTGACGCTGTCCGGCTTCCCCGCGGAACTGCAGCCAGCACTCGTAGAGCATGCGCAGGCCGCTGGCGCCGATCGGGTGGCCGAAGGACTTGAGTCCGCCGTCGGGATTGACCGGCAGCCGACCATCCAAGTCGAAATCGCCTGCAACCGAGTCTTTCCATGCGTGTCCGCGATCACTGAAGCCGAGGTCTTCCATCAGGATCAACTCCGTGGGGGTGAAGCAGTCGTGCACCTCGGCGAAAGAGATCTCGTTTCGGGGATCGGTGATTCCGGCCTGGGCATAGGCGTCCTCAGCGCTGGCTACCACCTCGGGAAAAGTCGTGAAGTCGTAGTCCGGGTCGACGGAGCCGCCGCCGGGCCCGGCGGTCAGCGCCAGCCCTTTTACGTACAACGGAGTGTCGGTGTAGTTCAGCGCGTCCTCGGCACGGACGATCACCGCGCACGCGGCACCATCGGACACTCCAGAGCAATCGAAGACGCCCAGGCGGCCCGCAACCAGCGCGGCACCCGCTATCTTGTCTTTGGCGACCTCGGACCGGAATTGCGCCTTGGGGTTGAGCGCACCGTTGTAGTGGTTCTTCCAGGCGACATGCGTCATCGCGTCCCGCATGAGGGCCGGATCCACGCTGTATTTGGCACAGTAGGCGGGATCGAGCAAAGAGAATGCCGCCGGTGCCGTCAACGACAGTTCCGAAGCGGTTCCGTCGCTCGGCGGGTCACCACGCAGCAAGCCGGAGAACCCAGAATCCTTGAGTTTCTCCACACCGATGGCAACGACCCGATCGTATGCCCCGGAGGCCACCGCATAGCAGGCGTTTCTGAACGCTTCAGAGCCGCTGGCGCAATAATTCTCCACGCGGGTGACCGGGCTGCGCAATCCGAGCGGCTTACTGAGCGTCAGACCGCTCTGCCCAGTGCCGAGCGTCCCCAGCCAGTAGGCGTCGATGTCGGCCCGATCGATGCGGGAATTCCCGTCGAAGCAATCAGCCATGGCCTCGACCAGCAGATCGTCGGCAGAACTCTCCCACCGCTCGCCGAACCGAGTGCAACCCATGGCGACAATGGCTACCTTGTCGCGTATTCCGTTGCTGCTCACAGAACCTGTGCCTTCCAGAAGTAGTTGTGTACGCCGCCCGCGCTGTGCAGGCGCCGGAAGGTGGTGCGGACACGGGATCCGACGCTCAGGCGGTCGGCGGCGCCGTCGGCGACCTCGAGCGCGTACCGCCCGCCATCATCGAAATCGACCACCGCTTCGACGACCGGCGGAGCGGGCGAGTAGGCGAGCCGGTCGACAGTGAACGTGGTGACCTTGCCCTCCGACCGCGCCATCGGAACCACAACCATGTCGTCCACGGCACCGCAGCGTTTGCAGACACGAGCAGGCGGGAGGTGCACCAGACCACACGCTCCGCACTTGCTACCGGTAAATCCGAATTTCCACTGCCCGGCCCGGGCAGAAGGCGGCGCGGCGACGCGGTCGGGTTCCGGCCGCCGCGGCGGTTCCCGGTCCAGGAGGCCGCGCCAGTTCAGATAGGTCGGGTAGGGCACGGGAGTACCCCGCTCGAGCTGGGCGGCGACCAGCATCGGCTGCCGCGCCTGTGCCACCCGTTCGGTCGCGCGCAGCACCAGCGCGTCGCAGCCGTCCGCAGCCGAGATCAGCAGCAGAGATTCGCCCGGCTCGGCCTCGTCGAGTGCCGCCGCCAGAGCCAGCCCGGCATCGGCGGTGCCTGCGTGGCCGATCGGCGAATTCCGAGTGGAGAGTTTCCCGCTCACGGTCTTTGCGGCGCGCTTGGCGAAGGTGAGGTTGGGCGAGACCACCACGACGTGATCCGCGTCGCCGATCCCCGCCTCGGCCAACGCCTTGGTGGCGACGCGGCCGAGGAGCGGCAGGTACTGCTCGATGCCGAAGCGTTCCTCCCACTGCTCCCCGGTCATTGCACGTGGGTCGCGCCACCGGTCGAGGAATTCCGCGGTGAGCGACGCGGTCGCGATGATCTCGGCGAGCGGATCGGAGCCGAAGAGGAAGGCCGCCGCACCATCGCCACCACCGCGCTCGTCGGCCGATCCCGGTCTGCCGACGCGCACATCCGACAGTACGGCCAGCCCGCCCACGCGGGAGGCGGCAAGCAACGCCGCGATACCGCTGCGCGCAGAACCTGCCATGTCCGCGGCGAAGACGTCGTCCGGTAGCCCGAGCGCCGCGTGCACGGTCGTCGCGTTCGCTTTGTCGGCGTACGCGGGGGTGGTGGTCGCGAAGTACAGCGCGGCGGGCGTCCCACCCGGTGCCAGAGCGGTGGCAGCGGCGGCGACACCCATGGTGGTGCTGTCCTCGTCGAACGACGCGACGACCCGCGCACCTCGGCCGGCGTTGGTGTTCCAGGTCGACCCGATCTCGGCGAGGAGAACCCGGTGGGATGGTAGGTAGGTGCCGTAGGAACTGATTCCGTAGCCCGTCATCACGCCGCCTCGAAGAGTGCCGCCATACCCTGACCGCCGCCGATACACATCGATTCCAGTCCGTATCGCGCTTTGCGCCTGCGCATCTCGTGCAGCATCGAAGTGAGGATGCGCACCCCGGTCGCGCCGATGGGGTGGCCGAGCGAGATACCCGAGCCGTTGACATTGAGCCGGTCGTGGTCATCGAAACCCCAGCCCTTCAACACAGCGAGCACCTGTACGGCAAACGCTTCGTTGAGTTCGACCAGATCGATCTCGTCGAACGAACGACCGGTGCGCCGGAACAGTTTTTCCACCGCGGGAACCGGGCCGATTCCCATCTCGGCGGGTTCACAGCCCGCGGCCGCCCACCCGACGAGGAACGCGAGCGGTTCCAGCCCGAGTTCATCCAGCTTGTCCTCGGCCACCACGAGGCAGGCCGCGGCGGCATCGTTCTGCTGGCTGGAGTTGCCCGCCGTCACGGTGCCCTCCGGCATGATGGCGCGCAACCGGCCGAGTATCTCTGGGGTCGAGTCGGCGCGAATACCCTCGTCTCGCGCGAACTCGAGCGCATCGCCCCGGCGCTGCGGCACCACCACGGGAACCACTTCGTCGTCGAACCTGCCCGACGCCCACGCGGCGGCAGCCTTACGGTGACTGCGCGCGGCGAACTCGTCGGCGGCGTCGCGGGTAATGGAATATCGCTTCGCCAAATTTTCGGCGGTCTCGATCATGCCGCTGATCGGCCCGAACCGCTCGATCGGCTGGGATCGTTCCCGGCCCCGGTCGAGGCGATCGTAGAACGCGACATTGCCGGAGCGGGAGCCCCACCGCATGTCCTGGGTGTAGTACTCGATATTGCTCATGCTTTCGACGCCACCGGCGACAACGACATCGGCGGCACCGGTCTGCACCATCATGGCGGCGGTCACGACCGCTTGCAGGCCGCCACCACAGCGACGGTCGGTCTGGAAACCGGGCACCTCGATGGGCAGGCCCGCGGCGAGCGCGGCCCACCGGCCGATGCACGGCGCTTCGGAATTGGCGTACGACTGCGCGAACGCGACATCGTCGATACGCGCCGGATCGACGCCGGAGCGGGTCACGACCGCGTCGATGATGTGCGCGGCCAGCCGCTCGGCCGGAACCGGGCGCAGGGCACCGCCGAAGGTACCGACCGGAGTTCGCAGCGGACTGACGATCGCCGCTCTCTTCATTCTTTCACCTCGATATGGATCGGGCTGTGGGACAGCAGTGTGCGACGACCGGTCACGACGTCACCATCGGGCGGCTTCGTCGCCGAGCGTGTCGCGGTGGTCGGGGTGAGCGATGGCGAGCATCCGCTCGCGCCGTTCGGACAACGGCAAGCCGCGCAGATCGGCGACGCCGAATTCGGTGACGACGATTCCGGCATCGCTGCGAGCGATGCTCACCGGCCCGGACAGCCGCTCGACGATGCGGCTGCGGTTCCCCGCGGTCGCCGGTAGGGCGATGATCGGCAGGCCCCCAACGCTGTGGGCCGCCGCGCGAAGGAATTCGCCGCCACCGCCGACCGCGCCCACATAGCGCCCCCCGGCCACCTCGGCGTTCACCTGGCCGGTCAGATCGACTTCGATCGCGGAATTGATGGCGACGAAACGGTGCTGCGCCGCCAGGCGGGCGGGGTCGTGGGTGTAGGTGATCGGCTGCAGCGAAACCGCGGGATTGCGGTTCGCGTAATCGAACAGCCGCTGCGTACCGATCAGCACCGCCGCGACGGACACGCCGCGGTCGGTGGTCTTGCGGGCATTGGTCACCACGCCCTTCTCGATCAGATCGATCGCGGCGTCGTTCAGAATTCCTGAGTGGATGCCCAGGTCGTTGCAGATGGTCAGAGCCCCGAGTACGGCATCGGGCACCGTGCCGATCCCGAATTGGATTGTCGCTGCGTCGGGTATCAGACCGGCGATGTGGGTGCCGATCGCGGTCATCGCCGGTGTGGGTGCCGCGGGCGGGCTCTCCACTACCGGACGTGAAGTGTGGATCGCGATGTCGATGTCCGACCCCGTGAGGTACCGCGCCCCCGGCGTTGCGGGCACCCGGTCGTTCACCTCGGCGATCACGACCCGCGCATTGTCGATGGCCGCGGTGAGGTAGTCATCGGCCAGGCCGAGGCTGTAGCGGCCTCGGTCGTCCGGAAGGGAGCACTGGATCAGCGCGACATCCGCACGCGAGACGAAGTCCGGCAGTGTCGAGTAGTGTCCGGGATAGATCTCCAGCGCACCCGCGGCGGCGAGAACGCGATTGCTCCCCGAACCGCAGTAGCTGATGAACCGGACATGATCCGCGTGTTCGGGTGTCACGGTGTTCGCCGCCGGAATTCCGATGAAACAGGTGATGCCGCCGAGGTCCGCGCGCTGAGCGAGCAGACCCTCGGTCAGCGTCACAGCTTCCGCGCAGGACTGACCCCACACGACGAAGTCACCGGGTCGGATCACCTCCCGGAAGTCGATACCCGGAACGATCGCCACTTCCGTTGAGAGTCCGTTCGGCATGTCAGTCCTCGCGCCAACGGTCGGCGGACGGATCGAGCAGCCGCTCCATCTGTTTCCCGGTCAACCACACGATCGTTTCCAGCTCCAAAGCGTCGAGAAAACGGACACGGCCGGTCTTCAGATCTTCCAGGCGCAGTCGCGGTCCATTCGCCCTCTCATCGATGCCGACTGAGACCTGCGCGAACTCGCTGTGCACGATCCCGCGTCCAGCGCAGGCGCCGACCTCGGATCCCGGCCTGTCCATGTGATCTCCCTTCAGATCAAGAAGCCCATACTCGGAATGGCTTCGGCGCTGTTGACGAGTAAGACGGTCTTGCGGGCCAGTTTCAGTTCGCCGTCCACGCGCCGCAGCACGTAGGTGTAGCGGCCTGCCCAGGTGAAGATTCCACGCGGTTTGGACTCGTACAGTACGAAGTTCGCGCCCACCGTGATGTCGTCGCCGGCGACGCCGAGCACCTCGACATTCGAGATGGTGCGGCGCAGGTTGGACGGCGGCGACTGCGCGTACCGTTTGCCGGTCCGCAGTTGCTGCAGACGAGTGGAGATCCGGCGCCGGTTGTCGTACAGCACCGACACGTGCCGCTCCGGGTCGTACGCTCCGCCGTCGACCGGCACCCAGTACAGGGCGTCATCGGTCCACAACCCCTCCCAGGCGTCATAATCGTGCTCGTCCGCGAAACGGGCCTCGCGGTAGATGAACTGCTCGATCTCGCGTACGTCGGCCTCGGCCGAAATGGTGGTCATCGCCTCTCCATCAGACTCTTGTAGTGCTGCCAGAAGGCCCTCATGGCGGTCTCGTCGGTGGCACCGCCGATCTGGAAACCGTTGTCATCCAGTGTTTCCCGGACCACGCCACGACGGATGTCGAGCCACTCGGGCAGAAGTTGGGCCACACCGACCTGGTTGCGCTCGTACATCTCGGTGTCGTCGGCCAGCAGCATGCCCGCCGGACCCACCGAACCGATCGACTGTGACAGCATCCGCTTGTTCAGCTCGTCGGCGCCGTCCAGTTGCACCGAGGTGGCGAATTGGATGCACTCGTTCGCGGAGAGCGGCTGGATGTTGAAGACCTGGATCTCGGCGATGAACAGGTTCGGGAAGATCATGACATGCGGCGCACCCTCGATCATGATCTCCTCGGCCGCGGCACCGTGGACCTCCCGCATCTTCGCCACGTACTCCGGGACCCGGTCCTCGGTAGTGCCGAACCAGCGCATCGGCTCGGCGAATTTCCGGAACTCCGGCCGCAGGTCGTTCTCGCTGTGCCCGTTGCCCAAGGCACGAGTGACCGCGGTGGACCCGTCGCTGTAGAGCGGACCGATCGTGGAACCGGTGACCGAGAAGATCGACCCGTGCACGAACTGCGGGTGGTAACCGTCGGTCTCGTTCTCCGCCAGCAGCTTCCAGTTGGCGTGTGTGCGGTGCCGCAGCCAGCCGTTGTCCAGCCGAACCCGGCCGCTGGGCGAGAGCCGAACCAACCGGTCGATCTCGCCGGCGGCCGCACCCAGGTGCTCCAGCAGGGGAGGCACGTCGGGATTGAAGCTGGCGAACACGAACCCGTGGTAGCTCTCCACGCGCGGAACGACCCCCAAGCCCAGGTTCAGCTTGCCCTTGCCGCCGTAGCCCTTGTTGTATGGGTAGCCGAGCATGTCGCCGGTGTTGCTGTAGGTCCAGCCGTGATACGGGCAGCGGAACGAGCTCGAGTTGCCGCGTGGCTCGTCGCACACCAGGTTGCCGCGGTGGGCACACCGGTTGGCGACCAGGTGTACCTCGCCGCCGCGGTCACGGGTCATGATGACGTCCTGCGGACCGATGTTCTTGCGCACGTAGTCGTTCGGCTCGGGCACCTCCGACTCGTGCCCGACGAACACCCAGCCGCCGTACCAGATGCGCTCCAACTCGTCGGCGAACACAGCCGGATCGGTGTAGAGCGAGCCGTGCACCCGCTCGGGATGGATCAATCGGGAATAGTCGACGCGCGGCGCCCCGGGATCGACGGCGGCGGGGCCGCGTTGATCTCTCCGCTCGCGCGACGCGTCATGGTCCGGCTCGCGCGCGGCGTCCGGAGGTGTCGTAACAGTCATTTCTGTTGCTCCAATCGTGCTTTCGCGACGTTCACCAGGCGGAACTTCTGCACCTTCCCGGTCGGAGTGGTGGGCAACTCCTCGGGCGTCAGGAATACGACGTGTTTGGGGACCTTGAATCGCGCCAGACTTGCCTTGCACAGCGCGATCACGTGCTCGGCGGTGATCGCGCCGCCGGGTGCGCGGACGATACAAGCGCAACCCGCGTCGCCCCACCGCTCGTCGGGCACACCGATCAGATATGCCTGGCTGATCTCCGGGTGAGCGGTGAGCAGTTCCTCGATCTCCTTCGGCATCACCAGCTCTCCGCCGCTCTTGTAGAGCTCTTTGCTGCGGCCGGTGATCTCCAGGTAGCCGTCCGCGCGCACCCGTCCGAGATCGCCGGAGAAGACCCAGCCATCGCGCAGCCCTTTGGCGGTCTCCTCCGGCTTACCCCAGAATCCGAGCATGCTCGTCGGACCGCGGGAGACCAATTCACCCTCCGCGCCATCGGCGAGGAATTCGCCGGTGACCACGTCGACCGTGCGGTAGTGCACCAGCGCGCCGTCCTCCAGACCGGCCACGCCGGCGAACTTCGGTTTGCCCGCGGTAGTCGCGGTGAGCTCGAGCGGGTCCTCCGGCCGCGTCATGGTCATCGCGCCGCCGCACTCGGTCATGCCGTATCCGGTGACGATCTCGGAGGCACCCAGTTCGTCCCGCACCCGTTGCCACAGCCACACCGGGGCCGGAGCCGCGCCCGACAGTATCGCCGACAGCGACGACAGGTCGAATCGGTGCCGATCCGGGTGCTCCAGCAACGCTACCGTCATGGTGGGCACACAGAGGATGTCGTCGGCGCGATGCCGCTCGATCCCCGCCAGGTACTTCGTGGCGTCGAAGTCCGGCAGCATGATCACCGCGCCACCGACCATCATCGCCGCGATCAGACCCTCGACGTACCCGAACATGTGATAACAAGGCAGCGAGAACAGGATTCGGCGTCCATCGCCGAAGGCACGGGTGAGCGCGGAAGCGTAGCCGGTGCGCAACACCGCGTCGTGGGTGATCAGCACACCCTTTGGCGACCCGGTGGTTCCGGAGGTGTACAGGATGTCACCGACACTCGCGGGATCGACGTCGATCCGAGTGGTAGCGCCACGGTGTTCGTCCCCTGCGCGGGCCAGCTCCGCTACGGTCGGGACGCCCTCGCGGGCCCGGTCGTCGGTCGGCAACTGTACGACGTGCTGCAGCTCGGGCAGCCGCGAGCGGTCGCGCTGCGCCGATTCCCAGCCTGGCGCGATCTCATCGAGCATGGCGAGATAATCGAGCCCGGCGAAGCCGGTCATGGTGATCAGTGCCCGGCATTCCGACTGCTCGATCACATAGGCCAGTTCCTCGGTGCGATAGAGGAAGTTCAACGGCACCGCGACCGCGCCGGCGAGAGCGATGGCGAACTTGACCGGGACGAACTCCGCGTAATTCGCCATCAGCAGCCCGACGTGGTCCCCCGGTCGCACGCCCAGCGAGGCGAGGCCGTCGGCCAGTCGCCGGGACAGCTCAGCGGTTTCCCGGTAGGTGTAGGTGCGGCCGTCGGAGATAACCAGAGGACGGTCACCGAATTCTTCGGCGCAGTCGAGTAGCCACTCCCCCAGCGATCGCTGCTTCCAGGTGGGGAATCGCCTCGCCAGGCGCTCGCGCCGGTCGTCGATCGTATCGGACATTCCGGCTCACCCGATCTCTTCGACGGAACCATCGAGGATGGCCTCGCGCAGCTTGAATTTCTGAATTTTCCCGGAGGGAGTGGCCGGAAGGGATTCGGCGACGAACCATCGACGCGGGGTCTTGAACGAGGCCAGGGTGCTTCGGAGTTGCTCCTTGACCGAATCGACCAGATCCTCGCGCTGTGTGCCGCGCACCACCAGAACCGCGGCGACGGTCTCACCCCACTTCGCGTCCGGTATCCCCACCACGGCAGCCTGGGCCACCGCGTCGTGCTCGACGAGCCGGGATTCGACCTCGGCGGGCGCGATGTTCTCGCCGCCGCTGATGATGAGGTCCTTCAGCCGCCCGGTCAGGGTGATGAAGCCGCGTTCGTCCATCGCCCCGAGGTCTCCGGTGTGCAGCCACCCCTCGGCGTCCACCGCGCTCGCCGTGGCGTCGGGGTTGCGGTAGTACTCGATCATCTGCTGATAACCCCGGGCGCAGATCTCGCCGGGCGTGCCCAGTGGCGCCACTCCCGAGCCGTCCGGCCCGGCGATCTTGATCTCTACCTGTGGGATCGGGCGGCCGACCGTACCGAGCTGATCGGCAAGCGAATCTCCCCTGCGCGTCATAGTGATGACGGGGGCGAGTTCGGTCTGGCCGAACAAGTTGTGCACCGCCGCCCCGAAAACCCGTGCGGCGCCCTCGATCATCACCTGCGGCACGTTCGCGGCGCCGCCCACGATGCTGGTGAGCTTCGGTGCGGCCGACTCGTCTTCGCGAGTTGCCTCCAGCAGCGCACCGAGAATGGTCGGGACGAAGAACAGCACGTTCGCGTTCTCCTCGGTCGCCCATCGGAGCACAGCGCCGGGCACGAACGCGTCCACGAGCAGGACCGTGCCGGCCATCCACAACGGCCCGAGAGTGCCGATCACGCAGGCGGCCGTGTGGAACATGGGCAGCGGGTTCAGGAATACCGATCCTTCGCCGATGTCCGCCGCGACCATGGTCATTCGCGCCACGTTCACCAGCGAGCGATGACGCAGCAGAACGCCTTTCGGGTTGCCGGTCGTCCCGGAGGTGTATTGCAGCATTACCGGATCACCGGGATCGACCGCCGGACCTTCGAAGCCGGACGCGTCCGCCTGCCAGCGCGTGGTCTCGGACAGGCTGATCCGCTGCCGGACCCCCGCAACCCGGTCCGCCGCCGCGGCGGCGACGCCGACCATGTCATATCCCTTGTGCTCGTCGGCGTGGATCAATACCACCGCACCCGAATTCTCGAGCGTGTACGCTAATTCGCCTTCGCGAAATGCTGGGTTCAGCGCGACGAGCACGCGGCCCGCCAGGGCGGCACCGTATTCGATGATGGGCCACTCGATGAGATTGGGGGCCCACAGCGCGACGAATTCGCCGGGTTCGGTGATTTCGGTCAAGGCAGCCGCCACGCGCAGCGCGGCCTCGTGCAATTCACCGTAGGTGAGGCGGCGCCGCTCCGAGCCGCCGTGCGGTGTTCCGACCAGGGCCGTCGTGCCGGCATGCGACTGTGCCCGGTCCCGCAGGAGCGAACCGATGGTGTGGTCGGAGAGGGGCACGCTGTCGTCGGCTGCCCAGTAGGAATCGCTGAGCGTGCGTTCTGTCACGGCTGTCATAGCTCGTACTTCCAACTATTTCCCGCGGAAAACGGGAGTTCTTTTTTCACGAAACGCCGATATTCCCTCGGCGAAGTCCTCGGAGTCGAAGAGTTCGACCTGGTTGTCGATTTCGTCATCCAGCACGGCGAGCCCGTCGCGCGGCACGAGCATTGCCTTCACCGCGGCGACCGCGAGCGGAGGAGAGGTCGCCATCTGGTGGGCGTCGGCAAGTGCCGACTCCACCGCGGTGCCGGACGCCACGACCGAGTCGGCGAGTCCGATGGCGGCTGCCTCGCTGCCGGTCAGCCGGGTGGGCAGGAGCATCAACTGCCGCGCCTTGGCCACGCCGACGCGAGCCGGCAGCGTGGCGAAGATACCCATGTCACCCGCCAGTCCGACACCGGTGAAAGCGGTGCTGAAGATCGCGTCTTCGGCGGTGACCACACGATCGCAGGCCAGGGCCAGTGAGACGCCGGCGCCGAACGCGGCTCCCTCCACCGCCGCGATCACCGGCTTTCCGGCCTGCCAGATCGCGCGGACCACACGCTGCGCCGCTTCGGCACGTGGACGCGCCTGCGCTTCGTCCATCCGCCGCATCGTCGCGATATCGCCACCTGCGCAAAATCCCGCTCCCGCCCCGGTCAGGACGATGACTCGGACCCCGGGATCCGCCGCCGCTTCCTCCAGCCGATCACCCAGCGCGTACCGCAGCGGCAGATCGATGGCGTTGCGCCGTTGCGGCCGGTTCAGTGTGACGATCCGCACCGGACCACAGTCTTCGGTCAGTACGGGGGGTTCTTCGGTAGCCACGTCAGTCTCCTCGAAATGCCGGTTCGCGACGCTCGATGACGGCCGCCAGACCCTCCCGAGAATCGGCGGTACCCGACAACTCGGACACCGTTCGCGCCTCTTCGGGCAGTCGATCCGCCAACGTGGCTCCCACGCCGCCCCAGATCAGCCGCTTGGTCGCACCGATGGCCTTGGGTGCGGTCGCGGTGAAGCGGCGCGCGTAGCGCAGGGATTCCGCTTCCAACTCGGCCGCGGGCACCACCGCGGTCAACAGGCCGATGTCCAGCGCCTCGGCTGCGTCGAGCACGGGGTTGGTCAACAGGATATGCATGGCCTTGCGAAGGCCGACCAGCTGCGTCAACGTGACCGAGACGCCCGCGTCCGGGGCCATCCCTACGCGCACGGCGCCCGACATGAACTTCGCCGTGTCGGCAGCGATCACGAAGTCCGCCGCACACACCAGCCCGAACCCGCCACCTCCGGCCGCGAATCCGTGCACGGACGCGATCACCGGAACCTCGAGCTGAGTAAGCGCGGCGACGGCGATCTGCAACCAAGCGGTGGCCTCACGCAAGTAGTCGGGCAACTGCTCGCCCTTGGACGCGAACACCTTCACATTGCCGCCCGCGCAGAAGTTCTTACCTGCGCCGGACAGCAGCACCACTCGCACCCGTGGATCGCCGTGGATCCGGAGGATGGCCGAATGCAGAGATTGGAGGAACGGCACATCCATGCCGTTGGAGGTCTCTGGACTGTTCAGGACCAAGCGGGCGACACCGTCGCCGTCCACATCCACCCGGACGAGTTCCGTCATCGCCTGCTCCCAGTGAATCCGCCGATTCCGTCTCCCGCGGCAGCGGAGACGAGGTGGTCGAGAACGGTCTCGAACTCGAGGCTCAGTCCATCCGAAAGCGACATGCCGAGACCCTGGTGAACGAGCCGCTTGCTCTTGGCCAACGCGGTGGCGTCCTTGGCGGCCAGAGCCTTCGCGAAGTCGCTTACCGCGGAGTCGAATTCGGCCGCGGGGTACGTCCGATAGGCCAGACCCCAGGCGACGGCTTCGTCAGCGGTGAGCCGATCGCCGGTGAGGATGTGCGCCAATGCCCGCTGACGCCCGACCAGGCGTGCGAGCCGCTGGGTTCCACCGCCACCGGGTACCTGGCCATAGCGGGAGTGGATGTCGGCCAGCGAAGCGTTTTCGTGCAGAAGGACGATGTCGGCGGCCTGGAGCAGCTCGAACCCTCCGGCCGTGGCATGCCCTTCGACTGCGCAGATGACCGGGATCGGCAGAGTGGCGATGGCATCGCAGGCGGCGCGGAAGTTGGCGAACAAGGGCGCCATGGCATCGCGCCCCTGTGCCCGGAGGCGCTGCAATTCGTGGAAATCGCCACCGGCGCAGAAGTTGTTTCCGCTGCCTCGGATGACGATCACCTTGGCGCGTTCGGCCGCGTCGGTGAGTGCCGCGTGCAACCGCGCGCCCAACTCGACGGTGATGGCGTTCATGCGCGCGGGACGGTTGAGCGTGATTGTCGCGATGTCATCGGCGACGTCGACGAGCACCACGTCCGTGGACGCCGGGGCGGGCGCGGGGCCGCTCACATCAATCGCCCCCCACCGACCTCGAGCACCGCGCCGGTGATGTAGCTGGACAGATCGGAAGCCAGGAACAGGGCGGCTCCGGCAACCTCCTCCGGTCGGCCGGCCCGTTTCATGGGGATCGCGGCCTCGCGTTCGGCGAACACCTCTGGCGGCATGGCTTCGGTCATGGCTGTGCGGATCAGCCCGGGCTGTATGGCGTTGACCCGGACGTTCTTGTGCGCGAGTTCCTTCGCGCTCGCCTTTGTCATGCCGACGATTCCGGCCTTGGCCGCGCTGTAATTGGTCTGCCCGGGGTTGCCGGACTTGCCGGACAACGAGGACATGTTGATGATCGACCCGCGCCCGGCGTCCCGCATGACCGCAGAGGCGCTACGGATGCCGAGCCACGTGCCTCGTAGGTGCACCGCGATGACGGTGTCGAAGTCGGCGACGGTCATCTTGCGCAGAGACGCGTCCCGGGTGACACCCGCGTTGTTGACGAACACGTCGAGTCCACCCGCCCACCGCACCGTCTCGTCCACGAGTGCCTGCACCGAGTCCTCCTCGGTGACGTCGCAACAGATGCCGATCGCGTCGTCGCCGAACGACTCTGCGGCCGCCTTGACTTGTCTCTCGTCGAGATCGGCGAGGACGACGGCGGCGCCGTGCTCGCGGAAGAGCTGGGCGATCGCGAGCCCGATGCCACCGGCGGCACCGGTGACTACGGCGGTCCGCCCCGTGAGAAGTCCGGCACTCATGCGATGAACCGCGCGATCGCTTCGGCAACACAGGCGGGCTTGGAGGAACCCTCCACTTCGATGGTCGTGCTCAACTTCGCCTGGATGCCGCCGGGCACCTCATCGACGGAAACGATGTCGGTGGTGGCCCGCACCCGCGAGTCCACCGGAACCGGCGAGATGAACCGCACCTTGCCGAAGCCATAGTTGACCGCCATGGACAGCTTGTCGATCTTGTAGAGCTGGTGGTTGAGCACCGGAAGCAGCGACAGGGTCAGCAATCCATGGGCGATGGTGCCCTTGAACGGTCCGTCGGCGGCACGCTCGGGGTCGACGTGAATCCACTGGTGATCTCCCGTGGCGTCGGCGAAGGTATCGATCCGCTTCTGGTCGATCTCGAGCCAGTCGGTGGTTCCCAGTGACGTCCCCGCAGCGGCCGCGAACTCTTCGATGGTGGCGAAAACTCGCACGTCAGCACCTCTCAGTAGACTTTGAATTTAATATAGATTTGAATGTTCGGGAGGTCAACCTGGATGCCCGACCGGCGCCCCCCGGCGCCACCGGTCGCAGACGAGAATCGGAGGTGGTGACATGGCACAGCCGGTCGCCCACGAGAGTTCGGAGTCGAAATCGGCCCGCACCCGCACCCGCATACTCGATGCGGCCGCATACATCCTCAGCCGCAAGGGTTACGCCGGCACCCGCCTCTCGGAGGTCGCCGAGCGGGCCGCACTCCAGGCTCCGGCGATCTACTACTACTTCCCGTCACGAGACGATCTGATCGAAGAGGTGATGTGGTCGGGTATCGCGGACATGCGCCGACATATCACCTCGGTTCTCGAGAATCTACCTCTGAACACACCTCCCCTGGCCAGGATCATGACCGCAGTGGAAGCACACTTGCGCCACGAACTCGAGATCTCCGACTACACGACCGCGTCGATCCGCAACGCGGCCCAGGTTCCGGAAAAGATCCGCGCTCGCCAGGTCACCGAGGAAGCCGCGTACGGCAAGGTCTGGAAGAGGCTGTTCCAGGACGCCGCGGACGCGGGCGAGCTCTCGCCCGATCTCGATCCGAGCACCGCGCGAATGTTGATCCTCGGTGCGTTGAACTGGGCGGCGGAATGGTGGACTCCCGAGGCCGGGTCGCTGGACGTCGTGGTGCGCACGGCGCAAACCCTGGTCCGCGGCGGTATCGCAGCCGAAACGCACCGTGCTGGATTTTTAATCGAACATAAATTAGTCTGAGTTCCTCGAAAAAGGAGTACACCGCATGGATCTTCAGCTGCGCAATGCCCGGGTTCTCGTCACCGGCGGAGGCTCCAACATCGGCCGCGGCATCGTGCACGGCTTCGCCCGCGAGGGCGCGCGCATCGTGATCAGCGACGTCGATGCCGAACAGGCGCAGAAGGTGCGTGCGGAGGCCATCGAACTCGGTGCCGCAGCCGTCGATGTGGCAGCCGGAGACCTCACGATCGACGGTGTCGCGCAGGAGGCCGTCGACCGCGCCGTCCGCGCCTGGGATGGACTCGATGTCCTGGTCAACAACGCCGGATGGAGTGTGCCGGGCTTCATCGCCGAAGACACCGACCGCGCCAAGTGGCAGCGCACCGTGGAGGTGAACCTGTACACCGCCATCGCGGCCACCCAGGCGGCGATCCCGGTGATGCGTGCGGCGGGGCGGGGCGCGATCGTGTTCATTGCCAGCGACGCCGCGTTCGGGCAGATCCGGCAGGGTATCTACGGGGCCACCAAGGCCGCGCTGATCGCATTGGCGCGCACCACCGCCCGGGAACACGGCAGGCACGGTATCCGCGCCAATGTCGTCTGCCCGGGCCTGGTCATTCCGGACGGGCCCGATGCCGTCGGCAAGGACAGCTTGTGGGCGGTCGGACAGGACGCGGTGTTCAACGATAAACAGATCGAGTTCCTGCGCAAAGACATTCCGCTGCGCAGGCTCACCGAGGCCGAGGACATCGCCAACGCCGTCGTGTGGGTGTCCTCCGAGACGGCCGCTCGACAGCTCACCGGTCAGGTCTTCTCGGTCAGCGGCGGCTACACGATGCCGTGACCCTCGGCTCGGCCGCGGGCGCACAGTCCGCGGATCGGCCGATCTCTTCACCACACTTCGGAGGAATTCATGCCAGAGGCATTCATAGTCGATGCCGTACGCACTCCCGTCGGGCGCCGCAAAGGCGGCTTCGCCGAGGCGCACCCCGCTGATATGGCCGCCCGCGTGATCGGCACCCTCGTCCAGCGCGGCGATTTCGACCCGGCCGCCATTGATGACGTGGTGCTGGGCTGCATCGACCAAATCGGCTCACAAGCCGGCGACATCGCCCGCACGGCGGCCTTGGCCGCGGGGCTGCCGGAAACCGTGCCCGGCGTGACGATCGACCGGCAATGCGGCTCGTCACAGCAGGCTGTCCACTTCGCCGCGATGGGAGTCCTCAGTGGCGCTCAGGACCTGGTCGTCGCGGGCGGGGTGCAGAAGATGACTCAGTACCCCATCCTGTCCGCCTTCACCGCCGGCGCGCAGGCATACGGCGGTCCGGAGGATCCCTGGACCGGCTGCAAGGGATGGGAAGCGCGATACACCACTGATATCTCGCAGTTCAAATCCGCGGAAATGATCGCCGAGAAGTGGGGCATCTCCCGTGAGGAGATGGAGGCTTTTGCGCTCGACAGCCACACCCGGGCCATCCAGGCGCGGGCCGAGGGCCGTTTCGACCGCGAGATCGTCACCTATGGCGAGGTCACCCAGGACGAAGGACCGCGCGACACCAGCCTGGAGAAGATGGCCACGCTGGATCCGCTGGTGCCGGGCGGCAGACTCACCGCCGCGGTCTCGAGCCAGGTATCCGACGGTGCTTCGGCCATGTTGATCGCCTCCGAGGCTGCCGTGCGGGCGCACGGCCTGACCCCACGCGCCCGCATCCACCACATCTCTGTGCGCGGCGCGGACCCGGTGATGATGTTGCACGCGCCGATTCCGGCGACGCAGTACGCATTGGGAAAGACCGGAATGAGCCTGGACGACATCGATCTGATCGAGGTGAACGAGGCATTCGCCTCCGTCGTCATCGCTTGGGAGCGAGACCTGAAAGCCGACCACACCAAGGTCAATGTCAACGGCGGCGCCATCGCGCTGGGCCATCCCATCGGCGCGACCGGCACCCGGCTCATGACCACCTTGCTGCACGAACTCGAACGAACCGGCGGCCGCTACGGCCTCCAGACCATGTGCGAAGGCGGCGGCCAGGCCAACGTCACCATCATCGAAAGGCTCTGACATGGACACCAGCGCCTTCGACCTGTCCCCCACCCAGGCCGACATCCAGGCCAGGGCCCGGGCCTTCGGCGAGAAGTGGGCGCCTCTGGCAACCCAGATCGACCGCGAGGACACCGCACCCATCGCCGACATGGTGCGCGACACCGTGGACATGGGCCTGGCCGGTATCACCATCCCCGCCGAGTACGGCGGTAAAGGACTGTCGGCCATCGAATTCGCGATCGCTGTGGAGTCCGCCTGCCGGGCCATGAAGTCGTGGATGGCCGGTGACATCCTGTTCGCCACCACCTGCACCGGGCCGTCGGTCATCATGATGTCGGACAACCGGCGAGCGCACGCGAAGTATCTGCCGCGTATCGCCTCCGGCGAACTCACTGCCTCGATCGCGTTGTCGGAACCGAACCACGGCTCGGCGGTGACAGATATCGAGACCACCGCGGTCGTCGACGGCGACGAAGTGGTCATCAACGGCAGCAAGCGGTTCATCACCGGCGCACCCGACTACGACCTGTACATCACCTTCGTACGTCTGAACAGCACGCCCGGTATGAAGGGCATCGGCGCGGTAGTGGTAGAGAAGGGCACACCTGGCTTCGCTCTGGCCGACGGGCCGGAATACATGGGTTCGCGCGGCTCCAAGCACGGCGACCTGACCTTCACCGACTGCCGCGTTCCAGTCGAGAACTTGCTCATGGGCGAGGGCTCCTTTCCCACGCTGATGCAGGCGTTCAACATGGAACGCCTCTACATCGCCGCGCTGTGTCTCGGCCTCGCGGAGGGCGCGTTCGACGAGGCGGTCGCCTACTCCGACGAACGCCATCAGTTCGGCCGTCCGGTCAACGAGTTCCAGGCCATCTACCATCTCGTAGCCGAGATGTGGACCCAGATCGAATCTGTTCGCTACCTCACGTATAAGGCGGCGATGACCGCCGAACGAGGTAAGTTCCCGAAGCCGCTGGATGTCTCGGTCGCCAAGTTGCACGCTGCCGACATGGGCCGCGACGTATGCTGGAAGGCCATGCAAATCCTCGGCGGCAATGGGCTGGTCACCGGCTTCCCGCCGGAACGGTGCTTCCGTGACGTCATCGTGTCGTCGATTGCGGGCGGCACGATGCAGGTGCTGAAGAACACGATCGCGGCTCAGGTCTTGGGTAAGAAACTCGACCAGCGCCGGTAACCGATGCGCAATGCCGAACCCCGGGCCGACAGATCTTCCGGTCGCAGGCCCGGGGTTTCGCTGTCGCGCATCACGCCGCGTGCGAGGCGTCCGATGGCCAAGCGCCCCACCGCGATGCCGACCGACGAGGGCGACACGAACTTGCCATCCGAACCGGGTGTCCCCGCTTGGTAGCGCAGGTCGGCCCACATCGCGCCGACGGCCGGCCGGATCGAGAAGAACCGATGAGACATGCTCGGGCGCATCCGCTTTCGGTCGGCCTGGTCACTTCTGAGCGATCGGAGCCATCCCGCCGACGTCGGTGACGAGCCAATTCTTCGCGCGGTCCATGGTTACGGTGTAAGCGGCGGTGGACTGCACACCGTCCGGCGCCTGCGCGTTCTTCGTCGTGACGTTCACGAATGCGACAACGGTATAGCTGTCACCGTTGTGCGACTTCACCTGCGCAGCGATCGGTTGCGCCGTCGAAGTCCAGCTCAGTGGGATTATCACCTGCTCCATCGACGTCGCCGCCTCGGACAGTTTCGCGCTCAGATCCGGCGACGTGTTCACGACGAGCTTCTTGTGCCATGCCGCGAGATCCTTGTAATCCATGGTGGCCGCGCCGGTCGCATAGGTGAGCGCGCTCTGTTCCGCCTGCTGCGCAGTTTGTGCCGCGCTCTTCAGATCCGCGAGATCACGATTCTTGTCCGCGAGCTGATATCCGAGGATGCCGGTCGCTGTCACCGAGGCCAGGATCACGACTCCCACTGCGGCACCGACGACCCGGCTACGCCGCCATACCGGATTACCGTTCACGGGTACCGTGTTTGCGGACTCTGTTCGTTTGCGTCCGTCTCGCCTCGGTTCCGCGGGCGACGACCAATCGGCGGAGCGGCCCCTTGTCGTTGCGTCGGCCTCGTCCGGCTCACCGTGGTCGGTAGCTTGAGATTTGCTTTCGGCCGGTGATGTGGGCATCTTTTGACCTCACCTTCTGGTCGTATTTCGATTCAGTTGGGCCGGGGCGCGCCAACTTTTACTACAAGTCCGTCGCCGGTTCCCGAAACCGACATCGCAATGTGGATCAGCTGCCCCAGATCGACCGTTTGCAGTTGCGACGTCGCGGCTGAGATCGCCGGCAACGCCGCATCGCCGATTACCTTGATGTTCGGGGCCGATTTGTCGAGGAAGCCTTGTAACCGTTCGAGGAACGGCCCGGCTCCGTCGGTCAATTCGGTCGGTAGATTGTCGGTTCGGACGAACTGAGTGCACCAGTCGAGGAAGACCTTGATCTGTTCGCCGAGATCCCGGACCGGATCCCCGGACGCAGCCAGCGACTCACTCAGGTCGGCTCCACGTATCAGCAACTCCTGGAGCTTGTCGAGCAATGCCGTGAACGGCGTGCGTGTCGACAGGATCGTCGTCTGCAGCAGAACCCCGGCGCGATTGAGGCTGGCGAGCACGTCCTGATCGACCACCAGCCCCTGATTCAACTCGGCGACGATCTGGCCGACTTTCTCGGTGCGCACCTGTTGGAGGACCTTGACCAGGCGTTGCGAGAGTTCGTCGAAGCTGGTGGGTACCGAGACCGACTGCGCGGTGAGGACCGCGCCCGCGGGTAGCCCCGGCCCCGAATCATTGCTCGGGGGAACCACATTCAGATATGCCTCACCCAGGGCCGACAGACTGTCGACCCGGAATTGGGATCGGACCGGGATGGTATAGGAATCCTTGTAGTTCCAACCGATGGTGACACCGGTCAGCGAGGTACGCACGTCGGTCACCCGTCCAATCGGCACACCCCGGTACAGAACTCGAGAGCCCACGACGAGTCCATTGCTGTGTGGGATCTTCAACTGCGCGGTGCGCACTCCTGTTTGGTCGGTGACCGGGAGTCCCACCGACACCATATATGCCAGCGACGCGGCGACGACCGTGATCATCGCTCCGATAGAAGTGATATTGCGCAGGTTCATCGAACTGCCCCTAGCATGCGCAGGATCATCTCCGCATCGGCGAGGATTTCATCGCCCGCCGGCGAGGTTGCGGAAACGATGGTGATATCGGGCCGACGGACGAACGGAAACAGGTTGTCGCTCAGAAATTTCTGCAGTAGCTCCTCGTTGCTGCCGACCGCATCGATACCGTCGCGCACAGTGGATATCGACCCATCGGCGGAGTGAAGTAGCGGCAGCAGCCAGTATCCGCCCTCGAATACGCTGCCGACACTGGGAAGAACCACCCCGACCTGCTCGAGCCCGAGCGAGAGCCGGCTCCAGTAGTGCATACCTTCGGCCGACAACATCGACCCGAGTTCGTCGGCCCGGCTGTTGATCGCCCGAGCCGTGGCATTCATCGCGTCGATCATCACGTCGACGCTCGTGGTGTGCGCGGCGACGTCGCGCGTGTCGACCGACACGATCGACGAGACGCGCTGAGTCTGTTCGAGGACCGGAAAGCTCTTGTTGATCAAGCGCATCGCTTCTTGCGCAGTCCGGATACTCCCCCCGTTGACGAAGTTCGCGAGGACGGCGAGCGTGTTCTCCAATGGCGGAGGCGATGTGGTCTGATTCAGCGGAAGGAGTTCGGTGCCGGCGCCGTGCGCGGTATCCGTGTCGGCCGGTCCGGACGACTGGATGGATACGAACGAGTCGCCGAGGACCGTAGCTTGGCGAATCGATGCGTGCGCGTCGGGGGCGATCGATATCTTCTTGTCGAAGCCGACGACGACGTCCGCGCTGGAGTCACTCAGTGTCACCGAGTCGACGTGCCCCACCTTGACGCCGTTCACAGTCACGTCGGCACCGTCCGTCAGGTTCAGAATGGTCGCGAACTGAATGGTCATTTTCTGACCCGAACCGGCGGACTGGACTTCGGTGGCCAGTGTGCCCGGATTCAGGGAACAGCCGGCCGCCACCGTGGCGGCCAACCCGCACAGCAACGGCGCCACCCGCCATCGGCGGTGCGCCACGTCTCGCCCGCCGTTCCTCATCGGACACCTCCGATCGCCAGGACCGCGTCGAGACGAACTACGATCGACGCCGGATCGTTCGGCGCCACATGACAACTCGCAGGGACGGCCTGATCGGCCACCGCGCACACCTGGGCCGGGTCACCCACCTGCAGGTGGATCATGGGCGGCGCGGCCTGCAATGCCGGGCCGTGTCCTGGCTGTGACACGAGCGTGGCGACAGAGGCCAGCGAGGGAAGAACATTCAGTCCGTTCTGCAACTCGGGAACGTGTGTCGCGGCGATATGGATCCCCTCGGCGACTACATCGGCGGCAGCCCAGAGTTCCCGTCCGTATCTGGTCTGCACATCGTTGATGGCCTCGATCAGCGGAATCAATCCCTCCACCATGTTGGACGCGCCGGGCCACAGTTTCGTGGTCGCGATGACGGATGCATCGGGAAGCTTGCCGACCACCGACTCGAGATCCGACCACTGATTCAAAACCGACGTCGTCAGCGGCGCCATGGACACGATGATCGTCTCGACATCGGCGATCAGTTTGTCCGAATCAGCAGCAGCCGTCGACGCGGTCCGAACCAGCGTCGCGGCCGACGGACCTACCCCTTGGACGCTTCGGGCCATGGCATCGACAGCTTCTTCGATGGTCTGCGAGTTACCCTGTGGAGCCAGCTGTTTGAGGAACTCAGCTGCCGAACCGGCGGCTTCGGAGATGCTCTTCGGCGTGTACGCGTTTTCGATTACGATGCAGTTCGCCGATGCCAGTTTCGCTGCCGACGGCTGCGCGGTGGCGACAAGTTCCAGCGATCTGTCGGCGAGTACGGATTTCGACCGGGTGACCGCCCGTACGTCCGCCGGGACCGAACGGCCCGGCTTCAGGGAGAAACCCACCCGGACAGCATCGGCCTGCGGCGTGATCGATGAGATCGTGCCGATGGGATACCCCATCTGAGTGACCTCGTTTCCCACGTACAGACCTATCGAGTCCGGAAGTATCGCGCAGTATCCTTCTGTGGCGCTCGACTTTTCCTCGCCGGAATCGATGCACACCGCGATTCCGCAAAAGATCGCGGCAATCACGACCGCTGCTCCCACCGAGGGGAGCACCTTCTTGCGACGTTGCATCAGCAAGCCCTTCCCGCGACCGGCAGGCAGATTGCCGAACCGTCGATCGTCTCGCCCGGTGCAACGTTGCCACCCGAGAATTGCGGTCCGACCAGATCCTTCAGCCGTTGCTGCAGCGGAGTGAGATTGTTGATCAGGTCGTCCATGCCGTCACGGAGTCGGCCGGCACCCGACCGTACGCGCTCGACCAACTGGGCGAGATCGGTTTCGTGGTTCACATAGAACTTCGACAGGGCGCCGATCCGGAGCAGAACCTGACCGAGTTGACTGAACGCTTCGGAAAATCCGGCTCGATAGGTGTGGTACGTCGACAGCACGACGTTGATTTTGTTTGCGAGCGTGAATACGAAATCGCGGCTCGCGTTGAAAGTGGACGAATACTCGCTGACCAAACCCAGGGTCGATTGCACTTGTTGTTTCTGTCGATCGAGTACCGTGGCCAACGTTTGCATCCCGGAAACGACATTCCGCAGCGCTTCCGGGTTCGCACCGAGACCACTGTTGATCTGCTCCAGAATTTTGTCGATGGGCACTCCGGTCACCTGCCCGGTCACCCGCGGAAGCTGCTGCAGTGTATCGGCGATGGTGTAGGGCATCGTCACGCGTTCGATGGGCACCGATACGTGGCCGGCGCGCCCCGCGCGACCGAGCGGCACGAGGGTGACGAAGTACCCTCCCACCGCGGTCAGCAGCCGAACCTCGACGCGTGTCCGATCACCCAGCTCGACCGACGATCCGACGGACAGACCCACCGTCACTTGCCTGCCGTCGAACCTCAAATCCTTGACCTTGCCCACCGACACGCCCGCGATTCGCACATCTTCTCCTCCGCGCAGCGACACGGCATCGTGCGTAGTAAACGTCACGGTCTGCTGATCGGGCGGCATGACATAGAAATATGTGGTGATCACCGTGACGATGGCGACCAGCCCCAGTGCCATGACCCCGACAACCGGCTCGCTGACTTCCCGGCGCTTCTTCCATTCCGCTATGCGTTGCATACGACCACACTGCTTCCGCCCAGCAGAACCCGCACTGTCGCGGGCAACTGCGCAGCTCCGTGGCTGCATTGCGCAGAGCCCAATTGCGGGGACGTCACCGGTGTCGCCAATCCCGTCATAATCGTGGGAAACAGACCCAGCGCCGACTGCAGATCGGCTACGGTCGGAAAGGCATCGTTCAGAATTTTGTCGACATCTGTCGACGGATCGATCCCCAAACCGGACAGGATGTGATTGAACGTACCCATCAGTGGAGGTCCGAACTTCGCTGCCTTGGGAAACTCGTCGAGCACGGTCATCGCCGAGTCGATCGGTCGTTCGATATCCCGCAGGAATTCGATGATCTGCGGCGACTTTCCGCCCAGAGTCTCGGCGATACGACTGAGGTTGGCCACGAGCGTCGAAATCACCGCGGCGCGGTCGGTGGTGTACCGGGACAGCTTGTCGACGCTGTCGAGCATCGGCGCGAGACCGCTACCATCACCTTGAACCAAGGTGAGTGCGTTCCGCATGAACTCGTTGATTTCATTGGGCTGCAATGTTTCCAGCGCGGGCTGCAAACCGTTGAACAGAGTCGTGATGTCGAATGACGGGACCGTATGGTCCAGTCCGATGTGCCGCGTGGGCGCTCCGCCGTCACCGTTACCGGTGATGTCGATGAACCGTACTCCGGACAGGTTCGCGTATTTGATCGCAAGTTTGCTTTCAACCGTCACCTTCTGGGTGTCGTTCACCGTGAAATCGACACGCGCAACGGAACTGTCGCCGGCCTGGTGAAGCTCGACCGCCTCCACCTTTCCGACTCGGACCCCGCGGATTCGTATGTCCGCATTGGGTCTCAGACCCGATGCGTCGCTGAAGTCGGCGCTGTACCGGACCGGACGTTCACCGGTGGGGTTCTTGATGGCGTTCTGAATGAGTACGAACAGCAGCGCGGCCACGACTCCCGCAGCGAGCAGACGCAACGCTGGACCGACCAGTCTGACCGGGATGTATTTCTTCACCTGGGCCTCGATTCCGATGGGGCACTGAATCCGACTACCGGTGTCTGCAGCACCGGCAGCAGATCGAGATCGAGCTCGACCTTCAGAGTCCGGGCCCCATCCGGGCCCGGGCCGAAAGCTCCGTCCAGGTTGCTGACCAGGGTGCGGAGCGTGACGGGGGTGAATACGCCCTCCCCCATCGCAGGAAGCAGATCCGCCGCGCTCTCGACGATCTGGACGGTCGATTCCAGATTCGATCTGTTGGAGGTCAGCAGACGGCCGACGAGGGTGAAGAACTGGTTGGCGATTGCTTCGAGAGCTTTCGCATACCGGTCCTGAATGTCGTCGCCCGCTGGACGGAGCTCACTGTTGTAGACGTGAAACCCCGCGTCGATCACTCCGAGAGTGAACGGAGGCAGCGCTCCGGCAATATCGTTGTACCGGTCGATGAGGTAGCCGGGCATCGATCGTTGTGTCCGTTCCACCGTCTCGGCGACGACCACCCCGGTGTGGACCAGTGGTTGCAGCGATGCGGAATAGTCCAACGACCGTCGGATGGCATCCATCATCGGTGGCAGTAGCGCACCGTTGACGAACTCGGAGCCGGTGTCGATCATCGTGCCCATCGTGTAATCACCGCCCGCGGGCCGCCAGATTCGCGCGCCGCTGAGCAAGACGGGTTGAGTGTCGTCGCCCGCGTCGACGATGTTGACGGCGCTGACCCCGAAGTAATTTTGTGGCCGGAAATCGAAACCGAAATTCTGCCGGAGCCCGGTGACACTGTTGTTGTCCAGATCGAGGGTCATCACCGCGCCCGAACGACCGATCGCCAGATCGTCGACACGACCCACCGGGACGCCGTTGAGAATGACGGGTGTCCCGGGCTGGACTCCGATACCGACGGCAGGGGTGTCGATGGTGAAAGTCAATCGACCCGGCCGCTGGTCGGGCAGCACTGTGCGCAGCGAAACGACCACCATGACTACGGCTACGACAGCAGCCACACTGCCCACCCCGACTCGGCGAAGCAGTCTGCTCTGCTCGGCTTCCGAGCCAATGAGAAATCCTGAATACACGATTCACCCCTTGAAGACCAGGTCGGGGTGCAGACCCCACAGGACAACGGTCATGGCGAGGTTGAGCACGATTGTCATCACCAGGCTCGCTCTGATCGCCCGCCCCGCTGCCCGGCCGACACCCTCGGGTCCGCCGCTGGCGAAGAAGCCGTAATAGCAGTGGATGATCGTGATGGCACCGCAGAACACGACCGCTTTCGTCAACGAGTAGGCGACCTCGACCGGGTCCAGGAACTGGCTGAAATAGTGGTCGTAGGTGCCGGCGGGGGCATTACGGACGGTCTTCACGAAAAGGCTGCAGGTAAGGAATCCGATTGCGAGGGACAGCAGGTAACCCGGGATGACGCACAGCATGCCCCCGATGAGACGTGTGCCGACCACAAACGGAATCGACCGGATACCCAATGTCTCGGTGGCGCCGATTTCTTCGGAGATCCGCATCGAGCCGATCTCTGCGGTCATCCGGCATCCGATCTGGGCGGCGAAACCGATCCCGGTCATGATCGGGCCGATCTCCCTGATATTGAAAAATGCCCCGATGACGCCGGTCAGTGGACCGAATCCGATCAAGTTCAGGCTGTTGTATGCCTCGATCGCCACGGATATGCCGATGGCGACGCCGAGAACCATGAGAAGGGAGATCACTCCGCCGTCGACGACGATCGACCCTCGTCCCCATGCCATGGAATTCATGGTCTTCATCGTCTGTTTCCGGTAGTGCCGACAAGTAATCGGAAGATAGAGGATCGTCTGCGCGGTGAACAGCACCCACCGGCCGGTCCCTTCGCTGACCTTTTGCAGGCCGCGGTTCGGCCCCCGGCCGAGCCGCGTGACCCAATTCTGATATGTGCTCGTCGTACCCACGGCTCAGCCCACTTGACCGGGGAAGAACATGGACTGGAGCTGCGTGGTGACCAGGTTGGTGATGAAGATCGCTACGAATCCCAGCACCACGGACGCGTTGACGGCGTCTGCGACGCCGCGTGGTCCGCCTTTGGCCCCCAGTCCTCGCAGGCTTGCGATCACGACCACGAGGACTCCGAAGATCATCGACTTCGCGATGGCAAAATAGAGATCCGTACTGGACGCGAAAGCGCCGAACGATTGCCAGAAACTACCCGGGATCACGCCGTTCACAGTGATCGCCAACGTGTATCCCGCTATCACTGCCGAGGCGACGATGACCACACAGAGAATGGGCGAGACGATCAAGATCGCGAGAAAGCGCGGTAGCACCAGACGCTGTACCGGATCGACTCCCATGACGCGCATGGCATCGATTTCTTCCCTGATCGACCGCGCGCCGAGATCGGCGGCGATCGCCGAGGCTGCCGCGCCACCCAGAAGCAATCCCGCCGCGATCGGCGCCCCCTGTTGAATCACCGCAATTCCGCTGGCCGCGCCGGCCAGCGACTTGGCGCCCACCTGGTTGACGATCGCGCCGACCTGTACCGAGATTTCCGTCCCGAAGGGGAGCGCGATCAAAATTGCCGGGAAAACGGTGACCGTCAGCAGGAACCACGCCTGCTGTAGCATCTCGAGAAGCGGCAATTTCAGCTGAACGGTCGAGGTGAACGCATATCTGACCACACCGCCGAACAGGAGAACTGCGCGGCCGAATGTCGCCATCGACTGCTTCGGAACGGTGTGCAGATAGTTGCCGACTCGGCGCCCGGCTACGGATAAACCGAAGCATGAAGGACCTCCCTGGAACCGCCGCGTACCGATTGATTCGGGGAGGATCGTCACAGGCCCGCCCCGTCCTCGGAAGACCGCTTCAGATGGCGCATCTCGGACAGCGGGTACTGCATCACAACCTCCACGAGCCTGATATTCGGAGCAGGGGGTGCACAGGAGTGGTCCGAACTTTTCGTCCGGCGCCTGCAAGAGTTGAGGGAGGACCGCGGCGACTGGATTTCGCGAACCCGAAGCTGCTCGCATTCACGATCCTGCCGATCCGATCGATGCCGTTGCTGCGCGGCCCCTGACGGGACTTGCGACGGGATGACATCCCCACCTCTTGCATGATGTATCTTATGTTATTGGTCAGGATGTGACAAGCATCTCTTACAGCATCAGTTGAGAGTTGCACCATAAATCGAACATACAGTATGATTTTTGCCGCCTTCCCCAACGGGCCACGTTCATCATTTGACCACTTCAGCGCCCTGGTCGTGGGCTTGCCGGAGAATGTGAACGACAAATACTCCAGATCTCAAGCCTGCTAGCCGCCGAGGAGTGTGGTCGACTTGCTGAACGCGATCGGGGGGATCCATAATCATTGATATGTTTACCTGGCGATACACCATGGGTTTGAGCCAGCCCTCGCAGCGGGGTCCGGCGCCGGGATCACGCGTCGGCCGCGCCTACGCGTCGGGTGTCGAGGACGCGGTCCGGCACCGGCATCGCGAGCATCATGATTTCTTCCGCAGAGTAGGAGCGTCCCGGGTGCGTCGGTCGTAGGTGTTCCTGTACGGCCGGCACCAGATCGTCATCCGCTGTGACGATCATGGTTCCACAAGGACAGTTCAGTTGATACGCCATTTCGGACCTCCTTACCGAGTTCCTTCTTCGTGTTGTCTAATAGCAAAAGAAACTGAACTTTCGTTCAGGCCGATGTGCGGCTCGACGATATTGCGGCAACCGAGGGAGGCCCCGATGGCAACGGTGAACCGGCAGGACTATTTCGATGCCGCGCTGGAGATGCTGGCAAAGTCGGGATATGGCAACCTGCGCCTCACCAGCTTGTGCAAGTCGCTCGGAGTGACGTCCGGTTCGTTCTACAACTGGTTCAAGGACTGGAATGACTTCGTCGCCCAGTTCCTCGAGTACTGGACGGCCGAGCAGACCGAGAATGTGGCAGACGAGGCAACGAGTCTCGTGGATCCACTTGCACGCTTGGACCACATGCGCAAGTTGGCGCGGGAAACGCCCCACGCGGCAGAGGTGGCCATGCGCGCCTGGAGTTCGACCGACCAGCGCGTCGCGGACGTGCAGGATCACGTCGACCAGTTGCGATTGGCATTGATCGAGCAGACGATGACCGATCTGAACATCTCGCAGCCGCTCGCGCACCGGCTGGCTCAGCTCGCGTTGAGCATTGTGATCGGTCACCAGCACCTGGATCCGGCCGAGTTGGACTGGTCGCTTGCCCAGTTCATCGCCTTGGTGCGGTTGCATGCGGGAGCGGAGGGCAACCCGTGACGGCGACGACGACAGCTCAGCTGGTCCAGGGCGACGACTTGACGTCGCCGGCGTGAGTCGCTCGATCCGCCGCGTCTCCGCTATGTCGATCGCGGCCTGCCAGTTGGTGCCCTTCGCGATCATCGCCGGCTACTTCATGGTGTCGGACCGGCCGTTGACCGTGAGAAACCGGCCGGTCGATCACCCAACCTGTACAGGGCGCGGCCGAAGGCGCGGTGGTTGCCCATGCTGTCGTCATATGCTCAGATCTCGGGCCGGGGAAAAAGGCCGGTCGCCAATGCCCCGGTGACTCCCCCGTCGACCGCGATCGCCTGTCCGTTGATCCATCCCGCCGCGTCGGATGCAAGGAACGCGATGACCTTGGCGATATCCGCGGGCGTGGCATGGCGGCCGACGAGATCCTTCACGCCGTCGAGAGTCTCTTTGCCCATCGTCTCCTCGAAGTCACCGAGAATCGGCGTCTCTACCGGCCCCGGGAGCACCGCATTGATTCGCACCCCCTGCGCCGCCAGCCCGATACCCATCATCATCGCGTATACCGTTGTGACCTCTTTGGAGAAGTTGTAGGCGTTGCCTCCCGGGGTGTGTTCGGCAAACCAGCGCCGGCCTTGGTCGAAAGTATCGGTCGACAACACCTCCTTGATCGCGTCCAGACGGTCCGGCCAGCCGAACCCGGCCGAAGAGGAGACGATGACCACAACTCCTCCCGAGAGCCTGCCCAGCATCGATTCGGTGAGATGACGAACGGCGAGGGCGTTGACCGCGAAAACCACGTCCCCCGGCGCGGTTCCCGGGATACCTGCCACATTCAGCAGGCCGTCGAAATGACCGTCCAGATGCGCGACCGCGGCGTCGATGCTCGATTCGTCCGCGAGATCGACCTCGATGTGCCGGGCGACTTCCACGCCCGGATCGCGACGGTCCAGGCTGTACACCTCGGCTCCGTTGTCGATCAACAGATCGGTCGTCGCGGCGCCGATGCCGGAGGCTGTGCCCGTGACGATAAATCGCTTTCCCTTGAAGCCGGACATTTCTTTCCTCACGTGTATAAAATTCAGCGCACCGTACAGGGCATCGATTTAACCGAACGAATGAGGCATCCGGTCAGATATTCCGGTTCCCCCACCCTGAGGTTCGGTGCACGATGCAACAACTGGTCGAAGATCTCGCGCAGCTGGATTTTGGCAACAAAGTTACCCATACAGAAGTGAGGTCCTCGACCGCCGAATCCGACGTGCGGATTGGGATTCCTCGTGATGTCGAAGCTGTGCGGGTCGTCGAACACTCTGGCATCGCGATTTCCAGAAGGATATACCAGAACCACCCAGTCCCCGGCTTTCAAGGACTGCCCGGCAAGCTCCGTGTCTTCGGTGACCGTTCGCCTGAAGGTCACCACCGGCGACGCGAAGCGCACAAATTCTTCGACTGCGGTCACAATCCGGCCGTCGTAGTCCGAAAGCAGCAAATCGCGTTGCGCGGGAAATTCTTGGAACGCTTTCATAGTCAGCGTCGTGGTATTCCGTGTCGTATCGTTGCCGGCCACGGAGAGCAGCACGAAGAATGCGGCTATCTCGTCGTCGGTGAGCTTCTGGCCGTCGACTTCGGCCTGTACGAGAGCGGACATGAGATCAGACTTGGGTGACGACCGCCGCCTAGCGGCGAAGCCCATCCCGATCATCAGAAGCTCGACCAACGCCTCGTTGAGCAACTCGAGCGGCGACCTCCCGCCCGCCACATCTTCATCGTTCCAAGCAACCATTTGCTCTGCGTAATAGGCCGCCTGCTCCCGATGCTCCTCCTCGAGACCCAACATCTCGTAAATTGTCCACATCGGCAAACGTTTGGATACCAGCTGGACGAAATCCCCACCGGGAACATCGAGCAAATCGTCGACTATGCGCCGGGCCTGATTCCTGATCTGCTCACGGATCTGTTCCACCCGTTTAGGTGTGAACGCGGAACTGATCACCTTTCGCAGGCGAGCATGCTTGGGATCGTCCATCCCCAGAAAGGACGATGCCGCTTCGAGAACGTCCTCGGGCAACTCCTCCATGGTCACGCCCTGCGCGGAGCTGAAAATCTCCGGTCTTCTGCTGATGTGATTGATCATCTCGTGCGAAGTGGCCACCCACATCCCAGCGACGTCGGGAATGGTCAGCCCACCTTGCAGTGGCGCATGCCACGACAAAGGGCGCTCGTTTCGCAGGATCTCGAAGGTCTTGTCACGTTCCTCCGCGGGCCGGGCCCAGAAATCCAGCCCGGAAATGTCCAAGGGGTCGTAAGGCCTCGGAGTCGCCGACTCGGCAGTCACGCATCCACCTCCTGATCAGCACCCTGCACAAGTTTGCGTTTCAAAATCTTTCCTGTCGGGGTCCGAGGGATTTCGTCGACGAATTCGATATCGCGCGGCACCTTGAAGCCGGCCACCCGTTCACGAGCGCACGCGAGGATGTCCTCGACCAACTCGCTGCTGGGTTCTACGCCGTCTTTGAGCTGAATGACGGCTTTCACGCGCTGGCCCATTTCCGCATCCGGGACACCGATGACCGCGACATCGAATATCTTGTCGTGCAACGTGAGGGCATTCTCGACTTCTTGTGGATATATGTTCACGCCGCCGGAGATGACGACGAAATCCTGACGTTCCGCCAGATACAGGTAGCCTTCGTCATCGAGATACCCCAAGTCACCCACGGTCGTCCACGTCGGGTGCTCAGGGTGGATCGCCTTGGCGGTCTTTTCCGGATCCCGATGGTATGAGAACGGCACGACATCACGCTCGAAGTAGATAGTGCCGATCTCACCAGCTGGCAACTCTGCTCCGGACTCGTCGCACGCATGCGCGGTTCCCAGCCCCCGCTTACCGACCGATCCCGGCCTTTCCAGCCATTCGTGGGTCGAAATCATATAGAGGCCGTGCTGTTCGCTGGCACTGTAATACTCGAACAGGATCGGGCCCCACCAGTCGATCATCGCCCGCTTCACCTCGGGCGGGCACGGCGCGGCAGCATGTACTGCCATCCGCAGCGACGAGAGGTCGTACCGGTGTCGTACCGACTCGTCGAGCTGAAGCATCCGGACAAGCATGGTCGGCACGAATTGAGCCAGAGTCACCTGGTACTTCTCGATGACCGCCAGCGCATTTTCCGCATCGAACTTCGGCATCTGCACGACGGTTCCGCCCAGAGCCTGGACGGCGGTGGCCCATTTGAGCGGAGCGGCATGGTAGGCGGGTGCCGGTTGCAGATAGATGTCGGTGTCGGCGATCTGGAAGAACTGCGCCATCATCGCGACGATCGGATCCCCGGGCTCGTCGACCTGAATGGATGGCAGCGCGGGGCGAATCCCCTTGGGACGTCCCGTTGTCCCCGACGAATAGAGCATGTCCGAACCGCGTGGCCGGTCGGTCGGTCTCGGCGCGCTGGTTTCGATCACATCCCGGTAGGGGACGTGGCCTTCCAGAGCGCCCCCCACGACCACGCGATGTTCGACAGCCGGGGTGAGCCCGGCGATCGCTACCGCGAGCTCCGCGAGCGCGGCCGATACGAACAGCGCTTGCGCCTGGCAGTCGTCGACAATGTAGGCGACCTCCGCCGGCGCGAGGTGCGAATTTATCGGCGTGATGTACAGCCCGGACCGCAATGCCGCCCAATAGATGGCGAAAACTTCGTTGATGTTGTCCGACAGCATCGCGATCGTATCGCCGCGTCGGAGTCCACGCGCGTACAGTTCCGCAGCGATGGCCGCCGACTGATCATCGAGCTCCCGGTAGGACATGGCCGTCCCGGAGTCGGACGCGATCACCGCGGGCTTGTCCGGGGTTTTCCGAGCAAAGATTCCTGGAAACATGGTCGGTACCGCCCTACACCAGCAGGTCGGTACGACCGTCGACTTCGAGGCGTTCGATGTATGTCGGCACCAACTTCTTCGTCAACGGCGCCATCGCGAGCAGCGAGGCGATATTGCCCGACACCTTGACCTTGCCCTTCGCCATGGCCAGGGGCAGATTCACTTTTCCCTGCCAATAGGCATTCCCCGTATCGGCACTCATCAGCATCTCGGCGACATCACCGTCGTCCGGGCCGACGGGACGGATCTCTCCGGCACCCAGATCGATGATCAAGCTGACATCCGGGTCGCTGTATGTGGTCCGTAGCCGTGCACCGGTCGCACGCAATTTCGGCCCCAGCTCGGGGTCGGCAAAGGCGTCTTCGAAGATCCCGCCCAGATATTTGACGACTTCGTCGGCGTCGGCAAAGCCCATGATCTTTATCTCCTCGCTTCAACCGAGTAGTCAGTAGCTCGCAGTCGTGAAGCCTCGCTGTGGTCGTCCACATACCCGAGGACTCAGGGGTGACCCACATCTCGGTGACCTACGTCTCTAACATAGCACTCATTATGTTCTATGTCACCAGCCATTCCGATGTCCCCAGCCAAGCAGCACCATCGGCAAGTATGCGGAAGCCTTTACACGGCAGCCTACGGCCCTGCCTTCTTCGCGCAGCGGAGTATAAATCGGCAGTTCAGAGCCCATTCCGTGCGAAAATGTGACTCGACTCCGAATGATGCCGATGCCGAGTCGGAACGGCCCCCTGCCGCGGATGGCTTCAGGGCAACCAGGCGAGCACGCCCACACCAGTGTGCAAATGATAACGACAATTATGTTTTGGACCGCTCGAGCCATAGACCATCCCCACAGCCCGAATGCTCGCCTCCGCACCGCCGAGTGCGCGGTCTTCCACCGCCCGTAGCGTTCGGGCAGGTCACGCCACGGTGCGCCGGTCCGCAGTTTCCACCGGATCGCGTTGATCACCTGCCGGGTGATCACGCCACCGCCGCCCACGACCGGATACCGGCAACATCGGCTCGATCCGAGCCCACGTTCGATCCGTCAACTCGTCACGACCGACCGCGATATACAGCGGGCCGTCGGTACCGACGGGCGGATTGTTCTCCGCGGCAGCGGAATACGCCGGCCGAGTCGCCTCCCTGCCGCACACGGCGATCGCATTGTCAGACGTCTGGTGAGGCGTCCCCGAGGGTGCGCGCGAGGTTGGTCCAGAGCACCGCGCGGACCATGGACACCAGCTCTCCAGCGATTGCCGGCCGTTCGTGGAGATGGCCGATCCTGACCACGTCGTTGACGACGGCTCGTGCCGCATGTACGAGGATCACGCGCTCGGCGTCCGTGAGATCTGGTCGCTGCTCGCCGAGCGCCTCGACCCACGCGCCGACGTCGGCGGCGAGGGTGTTTCGGATACCCCTTCCCGCATCCCTCGGGAGGTTCACGGCCTCGAGGACATACACGCCGAACAGCAGTCGTTCGCGGACGCCGAGATCGACGTAGATAGCGACGAGGTCGTCCAAGGTTGCGACTCCTGCCGCATCGCGTGCCACCGACAATGAGGCGCTGGCGCGGCTGAAGGCCTCGACGAGTAGATCGGCCTTCGAGGGAAAGTGGTACAGGATACTTGGGCCCGCCATCCCGGCCGCTGCGCCGATGTCGTCGAGACTCACTGCGGCGTAACCGTGTTCGTGGAACAGGCGGATCGCAGTCGCGAGCACCTCCTCCCGCCGCAATTGCTGGGCCGAGTCGCCGCGCGCGACCTCGGTGACAGGAAGTTCCCATTGCCCACCGTTGGATATCGGTCTCTCGGCGGCCGGTGGCACGGGACAGGGGCGCGGAGGCCACTCGATCCGTGACAGGGCGGCTGCTGCGGCGTGGAGGACCCGCCGCCGTTCCGCTCTCGAACTGCTTGCCGGATAAACCGATTGGCTCGAATAGACCGCCAGCACGGCCGTGACGAGCAGAGTCGAGTCCTCCGGCGGCAAGTCCGGCCGGACCGCGCCGAGTTCGCGGCGCAGTTCCGCGGTCAAGGAAGCGAACCGGGTCTCCAGTGGTTGCCGATCGGCCTGCGACAGATGGCGCATTTCCCGCTGCAGCAGAGTCCACAGGTCGCGGCGCTCGGCTGCTGCGGTCGCCAGCCGCCCGAGCCGGTCGTCCCATGACGCATCGGGTGTGCCGGCGACGGTCGCCTCCACCAACGTCAGACCGCTGTCTATAGCGCCTGCGAGCAGAGTCTGTTTGTTGCGGAAGTGCCGATATACGGCTGGTGCCGTCACTCCGACATCGGCGGCCACCGCAGCGAGGGTTACCCGATGGAAGCCGAGACGGTGGAACTGCTTTGCCGCCGCAATGGCGAGCTGCTCTCGCCGCGCCGCCGCGCTCATCCGATTCCGGGGGCGCGCAACCTCCTCCGTATCTACGACATCGGTTGCTTCTCGGGTCACATTGTCCGCCTCTGCTTCCTGCAGCCGCTCGGCTTGTCCTCGCATGCATCTTTCCCGCGCCGAGTATGAGAGACAACTCTACCAGCCCTTGCCTAGTGAATATTAACTAGATTACAGTCCGACATATGGCGAGCGTTGGACTCGCCACACCCGAGTAGGAGGCACCCATCGATGCCGGGTCTCCACGGTGCTCGACTCGGCGCGCTGTCGGGCGTCAGGGGTCCTGCGTTCGGCCGGCGACACTGATGGCGGCTCGATCGGCGGCGTCCTCCATGGCATCAATCAATACAGCAGCGGCCCAGCGGAATTCGTGCAACGGGCACGAGAGCTCGCATGCCGGTACGGGTCGCGCTTCGAACCGCCGGCGTCGTTGACCGCCCTGGCGGAGAACGACGGTGGTTACCGATGAGCACGGAGAGCTATCCCATGAACGACACGACTATCTGGAAGCAGCCGGGCAAGCCCCTTGCGGGGCGCACCGTGCTGATGTCGGGAGGCAGCCGCGGCATCGGGCTGGCGATCGCCACCCGCACCGCGCAGGACGGCGCCAATGTGGTCATCCTCGCCAAGACCGACACCCCTGACCCTCGATTGTCGGGCACGGTGCACACCGCGGTCGAACACATCGAAGCGGCGGGAGGCCGAGGCCTGGCAGTCGTCGGCGACGTTCGTCATGAAGCGGACGTCACCCGAGCGGTAGACGCCGCGATCGACACATTCGGCGGTATCGACATCCTGGTCAACAACGCATCCGCCATTATGTTGGCCCCGCTGGGGAAGGTGCCGCCGAAGCGCTACGACCTGATGCAGGACATCAACGCGCGCGGCACATTCCTGATGATCAGCGCCGCCCTTCCGCACCTGCACCGGTCCAGTGACCCGCAGGTTCTGACCCTGTCGCCGCCGATCAACCTGGCCCCGTATTGGCTGGGTGCACATGCTCCCTACACCCTCAGCAAGTACGCGATGACCCTGCTGACCGCCGGTCTTGCGGCGCAGGATCATCCGGTCCCGTTCTCCGCGAACTGTTTGTGGCCCAGGACAACCATCGCTACCGACGCGGTACAGAACATCGTCGGCGGAGACGCCGCCATGGCAGTGTCGCGCAAACCGCAGATCATGGCCGACGCCGCGTACGCGATCCTGACCCGTCCCGCTGGAGCGGTGACCGGTCAGACCCTGATCGACGACGAGGTGCTCACGGCGACCGGAGTGAGCGATCTTGCGCCCTACCGCTACGGCGACTCCACCGAGTCCCAGCTCAAAATCGACCTCTTCCTCGACGGGGCCGAAGAATGACCGACCACCCCCCTCGGGCCGTCTATACCGGCGATCACGAGCAGTTCCGCCGCACTGTCCAAGGTTTCATCAAGACTGTGGTCGCACCGAACGACGCGAAATGGGAGACCGCCGGCATCGTCGACCGCGCCCTGTTCACCGGGGCCGGTCGGCTTGGTCTGCTCATGCACGCCACGCCCGAGCAGTACGGCGGAGCGGGCATCGACGACTGGCGATTCTCGGCCGTGGTCGACGAAGAGTTCGCCCGCGCTGGCTTCGCCTCTGCCGGATTGTCTTTGGCACTGCAGAACGACGTGGTCGGGCCCTATCTGCTCGACCTCACCAATGACGACCAGAAGCAGCGCTGGCTGCCCGGACTCGTCTCGGGAGAGCTCATCGGCGCGATCGCGATGACCGAGCCCGGCGCAGGCAGCGACCTTTCCGGCATTGCGTCGAGCGCTGTCCGCGAGGGCGACACCTACATCGTCAACGGCGCGAAGACGTTCATCTCCAACGGCCAAAACGCCGATCTGGTGGTCGTGGCGGTCCGAACCGCACCGGACCGGCATCGCGGACTCACCCTGCTCGTCGTCGAACGCGGGATGCCCGGATTCGAACGCGGCCGCAACCTCGACAAACTCGGGATGCACGGCCAGGACACCAGCGAACTACATTTCGACAACGTCCGCGTCCCCGTGGCCAATCGTCTGGGCGAAGCGGGCCAGGGATTTTTCTACCTGGTCCGCAACCTCCCACAGGAGCGGCTGTCGCTGGCCGTGACCGCGGTCGCCGCAGCCGAGGGTGTCCTCGGTCGCACACTGGACTACGTCACCGAGCGACGCGCCTTCGGTCGACCGATCGGGACCTTCCAGCACAACCGGTTTCTGCTCGCAGAGCTGCAGACCGAGATCGATATCGCCCGGATATTCGTCGACCACTGCGTAGACCTGCACACCCGCAAGGAGCTCACCGCGGTACAGGCGGCGAAAGCCAAGTACTGGTGTACCGAACTGCAGGTCAGAGTCGCAGACCGGTGCCTGCAGCTGCACGGCGGATACGGCTACATGCGCGAGTACCCGATCTGCCGGTCGTTCGCTGACGCCCGGATCCAGACCATCTACGGCGGTACCAGCGAGATCATGAAGGAGATCATCGGCAAGGACATGGGCCTGTGAGCGGCCCGGTGAGTGCAGCACGATCATCACCAGCGCCAAGGCCGCCGATCACCCCGGATCGGTAGGCAGAGCCGCACTCGGCGCCATCCGCATCGACCCGCCGGGATAAGCCACACGAGGAGACCCGACATGACCGACCACGCCATCCACGCCGCCGTCTCCGGCGGCGTCGGAACCATCACTTTCAATCGGCCCGAGCGACGAAACGCCCTGAGCCTGGAACTGTTCGGCGCCATGGGCGACCAACTCGACGCGTGGCGAACCGACGACAACGTCGCCGCGGTGATGCTCACCGGAGGCGAGGACGTCTTCTGCGCTGGTCTCGACCTCGACCTGCAATCGGGCTTCACCGCCGAGACCCGCAAGGCCTACGGCGACGCATGCCTGCGGGTCTACGGCGCACTGCTCGACTACCCGAAGCCGACTATCGCAGCATGCGCCGGCCCCGCACTCGGCGGCGGGTGCGACATCGCCGTGTTCTGCGACATCCGCATCGGCGCCGAGAACGGGCGGTTCGGCTTCCCCCAGGTCAAGTTTGGACTCACCCCGTACTTCTCACCACTGTGGAAGATCGTCGGCCTCAGCCGAGCCAAGCTCCTCACTCTCAGCGGTGACCTCATCGGTGCCGACGAAGCGCTGCGGATCGGACTCGTCGACCGACTCGTCCCCACAGGCACAGTCGTCGACGAAGGCACACGCCTCGCCGGCAGCATCGCCGAGACGACCACCAAATCCGCGATGTTCAACAAAGAGATGATTCTGCGGTCCCCTGCCATGGACCCGATCTCCGCGCTCTCCTTCGAGACGATGGCCTACCGCGAGATCGTGTGGCATCCCGACGTCGTCGACCGGGTCGGTACGGCGTTCGCCCGGATCCACCGCAGCCGGTGACACCCTCGCGCCGCCGTCGACCGCCCAACGCGTCCTGACACCCGAAGCCCTGTGGCGGGGTGCCCGGCGGCAAACTCCGCCAAACCCTCGAGGACCTGTTCACGTCAGCCGCACCGTGCTCAGAACTCCTCACAGATCGCCTTCTCCGACGACTTCACCCCGACGCGAGACGACATCGACATGGCGTTGATCGTCGACGGCACACGGCGGTAACCGCCGACCGCGCCGAGGTCAGTCGATGGACGCGGCCACCTCCCCGCGAAGGGCGGCGATCGTTGCGCGCAACGATTCCGCGGTGGGCGTCGGCTCGATGCCGAAGGCCGCGGTCGCGGCCGCGGAGTCGATCACGAAGGGCCGATCGAGTTGATACCGTATCTCGCGCATCTCGCGGGCGTTGGGCTCGAATAGCCCCGCGGCCCAGAGCAGCACGGCGGGCATCCGGCTCACCCGCACCGGGGGCGCATCCGCGATCACGGCGGCGAGCCCGGCCAGTTCGCGCACGGAAACCGGCGGTGGGGTCGGCGTGTGCCATGCCCGGCCCCAGGCGTTTTCGTCATGGGCGACCGCGACCAGGGTGCGGGCGGTGTCGGTGACGTCGGTCCAGCTGTGCGTGGCGTCCGGATCGGCGGGGAACAGTACGCGGCGACCGGCGAGCACCGCGGGCAGCGCCGCAATGGTGAAGGCCGATTGCGCTCCCGCGCCGAGGTAGTCGGATCCGCGTACTTCGGCGGTACGCACGCGCCCCGCTTCGTGCGCGGCCAGCGCCTCGGTCCACAGCTCCGCACGCACGCGTCCCTTCACACTGTTGGGGCGCAGTGGGTGCTGTTCGCTGATCGGGCCGTCGACCTGCCCGTAGCCGTACAGGTTTCCCACACTCAGCAACGCGGCGCCGGTTGCCTCCGCCGCTCGCAACACGGCCGCGGCGAGCGGCGGAAAGTCGGTTGCCCAACGGTGGTACGGAGGCTGCGCGCACTGGTAGATCACCTCCGCACCCGCGCAATGCCCGATCAATGCCGCCGAGTCGGTGGCGTCGGCGGCGACGCGCTCGATCAGCGGATGATCCGGGCCGACGCCGCGCCGGGTGATCACGCGCACCCGAGTGCCGCGTGCGGCGAGCAATTCAGCGGTGGTCGCGCCCACCGGGCCGGCTCCGATAACTACGTGCAGAACCATGGCAATCCATCCCGTCTAGTGTTCCGTTTCGAGAACACTGTTCTCTTTGCGGTTCACCGTAAGCCAGAACGATTGTCGAGTCAAGAACGCTGTTCACGAACCGATACATCTGCTCTGTTACCGGTTGCTTGTTCTCTACACTGGGGAGATGTCCGCCCGATCGCTCCGCGCCCGCGTCCGCTCCGAGATGACCGAGGAGATCAAAGCGGTCGCGCGTAGACGGTTGGCGGTGGACGGCGCGAACCTGTCGCTGCGCGGGGTCGCCCGCGACATGGACCTCGTCCCCTCCGCGCTCTACCGCTACTTCCCGAGCCGGGACGACCTGCTGACCGCCTTGATCCTCGACGCCTACCGCGCGCTCGCCGCCGAAGCCGAAGCCGCCGACGCGAAGCCCCCGGCCACCGATCTGCGCGGCCGGTGGCTCGCGGTGTGCTCCTCGGTGCGGGACTGGGCCCTAACCCATCCGGCCGAATACGGACTGCTCTACGGAAGTCCGGTGCCCGGATACTCCGCACCGGCGGACACCGTGGGTCCCGCCACGGCCGTGGTCTTCCGGCTGGTCGCCATCGCGCAGGCGGGTGCGGAAAAACTGGTCCCCCTGCCACTTTCGACTCCGATACCCACAGCTGTCCACGCCGACCTGCGCAGACTCATCGAGCAGCAACCCTCCGACCTGTCCGCGGACGTGCTCGACCGAGTCTTCGTGGGGTGGGCCCAGCTGTTCGGCCTGATCAACTTCGAGATCTTCGGCCGATTGAACGGAACCATCGACGCCCGCGCCGAATACTTCGGCCACCACATGAACGTGATGGCCGACCTGGTCGGCCTGCCCTGATACGGCTCCGGTCCGTTCACCTCGCCACCTTCTTGGCAGCCCACCCTGGCGACCGGCACGCCCGGTCCGGCCGGCTCAACTGCGGCAAACACGGCGTGTCCATACCGGAGTGCGGGTGCCGCATCCGTGGCGGCGCTACGGTACACAGCACCGAGATTCTCCGCGTTCCACTCGACCGGACATCACTCATTCGTGGAGGAACATTGCCGAGTTCGTTCACTCGCAGGGGATTCCTGACCAGCGCGGCCACCTCGGCGACGGCCGCGGCCGCCGTCTCGACCGGAGCCGCACCGGGCAAGGCGCGAGCCGACACCGATCCGGACAAGCCGAACATCCTGGTGATCATCGTGGACGAGATGCGCACACCCGTGTGGTTCCCCGATCAGCCGACGCTGGACACCGTCCTGCCGAACATCGCACGCATCCGCCGGGGCAGTGTGTCGTTCGAGAATCACTACACCGCGGCCAACGATTGCACGCCCGCTCGCGGCTGCCTGCTGACCGGCCTCTACGCGCAGCAGACCGGGGTCATGGTCGTGTCGGAGTCGACTTTGTCGCCGCTGTTCCCAACTTGGGGATCCATGCTGCGCGACCACGGATACGACACCACCTACTGGGGCAAGTGGCATCTCGGCAGCTACCCGGATCGCACACCGGGCGCGCTGGAAGCCTACGGATTCCACGGCGGCACCTATCCCTCACCGAACGGGGCACCGGGTCAAGGACTGCAGATGGATCCGAAGATCGTCGACCAATTCGTCGACTGGTTCCACAACGATTCCGGCAACGCGCCGTGGTGCACGACGGTGTCGCTGGTCAACCCGCACGATATCCAGTGGTGGCCGCGCTGGACCCGGCGCGACCAGTTCAATGCCGACATCCCGCGCTGGATCGACGAACTGCCGCCCAACTTCGAATCACTCGACCAACTATCCCGCAAGCCACGCCTGCAGATGGCGCTGGTCGAGGTCTCGGCGGTGGCGTTCGGAGCGGCGCCCTACGGAACACCGGAGGCCGTGCAGGCCTGGATCGAGATGCGCAATCTGTATCTGTGGGCGCAGCAGCAGGTCGACATCCAGATCGGGCGCGTGCTCGACACCGTGCAGTCGCGTCCCGACGTAGCCGCCAACACGGTGGTCGTGTTCACCTCCGACCACGGCGATTACGCAGGCTCCCACGGCCTGCACGGCAAAGGCGGTGCCGCCTACGACGAGGCGTTGCGTGTCCCGCTCTATGTCCACGATCCGCGCGGCCGCCTGAGCCCGCTGAGCGGGACGAGCACCAGAGACCAGCTCACATCCAGTGTCGATGTCACTCCCCTGCTGCTCACCATCGGCACCGGCGGCTACGAATGGCGCCGCGACGGGCGCTACGAACATCTCAGCGGGCGTCTCGATGTCGCCGCGCTGTGCCGGGACCCGGCAGCGGCGGGCCGGCCGTGGGTCGCGCACACCACCGACGAGGCGTCGATCGAGGAAGCCGCGATGCTGTTCAACCAGGACGCCCCCGGCCACGTCGCGATGGTGCGCACCCCGGACGCGAAGTTCGCCTCCTATTCGCATTGGGTGCACGGCCGGATCCAGATCGATCCGGCGGCCGAACAGGAATTCGAACTCTATGACTACAGCACCGATGGCGGCAGGCTCGAACTCGACAACCAGGCCTCGACCGGAAATCCGTTGCGTGGCGAAATGGAGTCGCTGCTGGACAACGTCATCCGCACCGAGATCCAGCAGCCGCTACCGCCCTATCTGCGGGCGGCCCAGGACGAAGGCATCGGCGACTACATCTCGGCGCAGACGAACGTGTTGGTCCAAGCCGAACGCATCGGCAATGCCTTGCTCGATGCCGTACCCAGGCCGTCGTAGCTCCTACAGCAGGCCCCGCACGTGCAGGTCCGTGACGTATTTCTCGATGAGCTCCCGGGAGATCTGCGGAATATCCTGATCGGCGCCGATTTTCGCGGCTTGGACGGCGGCACGGAATTTGTCTGCGGGCAGTGCCGAGCCACGCACGGCCGGGGCCGGGCGCCGATAGGCGTGCAACAACGGCAGCACCGACGCCTGGCGCTGCCCTTCCGGTAGCGCCCGCAGGGCGGTCTCGAATCGGGTGACCCACTCGTCGTAGTCGGCGATCCGCTCGATCCGATGGCCCGCGTCGATCAGCCAGTCGACGAACTCGTCGAGCGAGCGGCCGTCGTCGTGCGGGTTGAGCACGTCGAAACTGTGGAAACCCGTCCCCATCGCCGCGCCGAGCGTGGTGATCGCCTCTGCGGTGAAATCGGCGGGCAGGCCGTCGTAGTGCGCGCGCGAGCGTTTGCCGTTCGCGTCCGTGCGGTAGAAGGAGAACGGCGCTATCCCCGTGACGAGCAGGCTCAGCAGCAACCGGGTGAAGATGTCCGGCACGTTGAGCTGACCGGCATAGCGCCGGTCGGCGAGGATCATGTCCGACCGGAACACCGCCACCGGAAGCCCGCACAGATCGTTGGCCTCGCGCAGCAGCACCTCGCCCGCCCACTTGCTGTTTCCATAGCCGTTGGCGTAGCTGTCGTCCACCGCGCGGACCGCGCTGATCCGACGGATGTCGCCGTCCTCGGCGAAGACGGCCGGATCGATCTGCGTGGCCACGGCGACCGTGGACAGATAGGTGAACGGCTTGAGCCGCGTGGTCAGCGCGAGACGGATCAACTCGGCGGTGCCGACCACGTTGGGACCGAACAGTTGCCGGTACGGCAGCACATGGTTGACCAGCGCGGCGGGATGCACGATCACATCGACCTGTTCGGCCAGCCGTTGCCACGTCCGATCGTCGAGGCCCAGGTTGCGGTCACCGATGTCGCCGGGGATCACCTCGAGATGTGCGGCGGCCAAATCCTGGAACTCCCGGACCAGCCCGGGATCTCCGGAGTCGAAGGCGCTGTCGAGTCGCTTCCGCGCCGCGGCGGCGTCGGAACCGCGGACCAGGCAGACGAGGGTGCCCGCGCTGTCGCGCATCCGCCGCAGCCACTCCAGGCACAGGAACCGGCCGAGGTAGCCGTTCGCGCCGGTCAGCAGCACCGTGTGCGGGATTGCGGAGGGGCGCGGGAGGGTCGGCGCCGCGGCGAGTGTGCGGGCGTCGAGGAACTTGTCGAGCGTCAGATCGGCGGCGCGGACCCGCGACCCGGTGCCGTGCACCGAGGCGTACGTGGCGCCTCGCGTCCCCGACGCGAGCTCGGCGGCAAGGAAATCCGCCACTTCGCGCAGACCGTTGGCCGGGCTGATCACCACCGACACCGGCACCTCGACCTCGAAGATCTCGTGCAGCAGGTTCGACAGCGACAGCGCCGAGAGCGAGTCGCCCCCGAGATCGCCGAAGTGCGCGTCGGGACGCAGATCGGCGTCCGCGCAGCCGAGTACGGCCTTCGCCGCGCGGCTCACCGTCTCCAGCATGGGCAGCTCGTGCGCGGAATGGCGCAGGTCGAGCAGTTCGTTCGCCTGCCCGGCGGCAAGCTCGGCATACAGCTCCTGCAATCGCGGCTCGTAGCGCTCTTTCAGCTTGGGCCGCAGCAACTTTCCGATGCCGCTCAGCAACCCGTTGGCCGTGGTGAACGGCTCCGGTTCGATCAGGAACTCACGCGGGATCTCGTAGGACTGCAACTCGGCGTCCTTGGCCAGCTGTCGCAGCGACTCGCTCAGCGCCATCTTCATCTTCTCGGGGTCACCCCAGGCGAGCACGTCGTCGGTGGGCACGATCACGGCGAGCAGGTAGGCGCGTTCACTGCTGCCGTACACGAAGATCTGCCGGATCAGCGGACTGGTCGCATAGACCGACTCCAGGCGCGAGACCGCGACGAATTCGCCCTGGGACAGTTTCAGCACGTTGTTGCGCCGATCGACGAAGACCAGGTGATCCGGGGCGAGTTCGGCGACGATGTCGCCGGTTTTGTAGAAACCGTCGGCGTCGAAGACCTCGGCGGTGATATCCGGCCGCTTGTAATAACCGGCGATCAGGGTGGTGCTCTTCAACAGCAGCTCGCCGCGCGGATGCGGTTTGTCGGTCCGGAAGTAGCCCAGTTCGGGCACATCGGCGAGCTTGTAGTCGAGCACCGGCGGCCGCTGCACCCGTTCGTCGAGGACGACCACGCCGCCCGCCTCGGTGGACCCGTACCCGTCGTGCAACTCCAGATCGAGCACCGATTCGACGAACGCCTTCATCTCCGCCGACACCGGAGCGCTCCCACAGACCGCCGTGACCATGCGTCCACCCAGGAAGTGTTCGCGCAGTTCGGATTTCACCTCCGCCTCCAGCGCGACCCGGTCGACGCCGGGTGCGTAGCGACGATCCATCTCGCTCTGGAAGCGCTGAAAGACCAAGTCACACACCCGCGGGACGAAGAACAGCTCGGTCGGCCGGGCGAGCGCGACGTCGTCGAAGAGCGTCGACATATCGCTCTTGGCCGCGAAGTACGCGGTGCCGCCACGCGCCAGCACGCCGGCCAGCGACGCGCGACCGGCCACATGGCTCATCGGCATGTAGTTGACGTTGATCGCGGCGAGGTCGGGCCGGTTCACCCATCCCCTGGCGACCAGCCACTGGCTGTACATCGCTCCTTTCGGGGTTCCGGTACTTCCCGAGGTGTAGATCAGCAGCGCCAGCGGGTCGTCATCCGGATCGGCGACGAACAGCGGCGGGGACGGCAGCGACCTGCCGCGCGCCAGCACCTCGTCGAGCGATTCGACGCGCACCGGGCTACGCGCCTCGGCCAGCCGCGCGCGGGCCGCGTCGAACGCCGCGCGCTGGTCGTCGTCGTTCGGGTGGTAGTCGAAGACGATCAGCCGTTGTGGTCCGCGGTCCGACAGGGCGCAGGTCACCGCCGCGTCGAGCAGCTCCGGTGTCGCCGCCAGCACCCGTGGCTCGGTCTCCGCCACGATCGCGGTGAGCTGAGCGAGCGGGGCGCTGGACTGCATGGGTACCGTGACCAGGCCCAGGTGGACGCAGGCCAGGTCGAGAGTGGTGTAGTCACTGCTGGTGAAACCGAGGATGCCCACGAAGTCGCCGGCCCGCAGCGGTGTGTCCGCGTCACCGTGCCATGCGGCGGCCACCGCGCGCACGCGGTCCCACAGGTCGCCGTAGGTGATGGTGTCGAACCGCGGCAGCAGCGTCAGGGTGGTGCGGCCGGTCTCGTCGGTGCGCAGCTCGGTCGCGCGCCGGCCGAGGGCCGGCCGGTCGGCGTAACCGAGCATGACCGTCTCGACGATCTGGGCGAGCCCGATTCCCGGCTCGTGGATCCTCTGGGCGACGTCCGCACGCGGGGTGGCGTTGCGGATGTCGTCGTATTCGGCGTACAGCCGGGTGATGCGGCGCATGAGCCGCTCCCCCTGTGTTTCGGGTGCCACGACGACCTCCTTCGGTCCTTGAACGCGCCTTTCCTGAACACGTTAGCTCGACTAAGTACTTTGGTCAGGTGATAGCCGCCGCGCATGTCTGTGATGCTGGACACGATGCCGGAAATGTCTCGAAATTACCCGGTATCGCGTTGTACCGCCCGCTCGGCCTGGTGCCGCCGGTACCACTGTCATCGGGCGCCTGGTACCGGTGCCCGGCGCACCACATGTCCGGTGCATGACATCGACCATATCGCCAGGACCAGCGGCAGCGACCCCGCCGCGGCTGCGTCCGCTGCCCCGGATCCGGATCGCCGGCTTCGGATCGCCGGCTTCGGATCGCCGTTCCTCGGCCTCGCGCCCGGCACGATGCGCCGCGCACACCCACGGCCGGACGGCGATCACCGAAGGCGTCACGGTCCAGGTCGCGGCGGCTTCGGCGGCCCGCACCGGGCGGCAGCCTCATCCGACCACCTTCGAATCATCGCGACGCAAACGATCGCGCATCGCCAGGTGCTCCGCGCATGATCGCAGGGGGTGCGCCGCCGGTGGCCCGAGCCGGGTCGGGTCCCGCTCGGGCCACCGATCGTCGCGTCATCGTTCGCGGATGAAAGAAGGTGCGGGATGGGCGTTTTCGCGCTCGGTGTAGAACTCGACGGGGAGGGGTTCCGCCCCGAGGCGTGGCGGCGGGCGGCGCACGCCCCGGATCGCCTGCTGACCGCCGACACCGTGCGCGGGCGGGTCGCCGCCGCCGAGAACGCCGGATTCACCCTGGCCACCTTCGCCGACTCGATCCTGCCGGGACACGAGATCCCCGGTCGCATCGACGCGGTGACGCGCGCGTCCTTCGTAGCGGCCACAACCAGCACGATCGGCCTGGTGCCCACCGTGGCCACCACCTACGCCGAACCGTTCCACACGGCGTCGCAGGTGGCGTCGCTGGACTACGCCTCGCGGGGACGGGCGGGATGGATCGCGGAGCGCGTCGACGATCCGCGCGCCGCCGCGACCTGGGGGCGTCAACCGGTGGCAGGAGCCGCCGCTCTGGCTCGGGAGCAACAGGATTCGATCGAGGTGGCCCGTCGGCTGTGGGACTCCTGGGAGGACGACGCGGTGATCCGCGATTACGCCGGCGGCCGTTTCCTGGACCGGGGAAAACTGCACTACATCGATTTCCAGGGCGCGACCTTCTCGGTGAAGGGGCCCGCGATCGTGCCCCGGCCACCACAGGGGCAGCCCGTGGTATTCGGCGCCGAAGGCGACGTCGATGTCCGGTTCATCGCCGCCGATTCCGTCGCGGCCGCGGTGGACGCGAGGTCGACCGGGGATGCACTGGCATTCGCCGAAATAGAAGTCACCTTGAATATTCCCGGTGTGCCCGCCGCGCAGCGATTCGGCGAAGCTTCCAGCTCGCCCGGCCGCCTGGCGTTCTCCGGCTCGCCCGGGGAACTGACCGATCTGCTGACCGAGCTCAGCGCGCATCTCGACGGAGCGCGGCTGCACCTCGCCGTGATCGACGAGGACCTGCCCGTGTTCGCGCGCGAGGTCCTGCCCGCGCTGTTGCGCACCGGGGTCGCACGCCGTCCCATTCCCGGTTCGACATTGCGCGCCAACCTCGGTCTGGACCGTCCCGCCAACCGCTACACCACCACCCGCTGATCGTCAGGAGATCGTTTCCGTGACCGACTTCCCGCGCCCCGACGCCCAGGTCCACTTCGGCGTCTTCTTCCAGGGTGTCAACCACACCACGATCTGGTCCGACCCGTCCAGCGGCTCACAGATCGACTTCGAAACCTTCCGCCGGGTGGCGCAGACCGCCGAGCGCGGACTGTTCGACGCGTTCTTCCTCGGTGAGGGCCTGCGCCTGCGCGAGCAGGACGGCGCGATCCTGGACTTGGACATCGCCGGCCGCCCCGACGCGCTCGCCCAGCTCGCCGCGCTGGCGGGCATCACCCGGCACATCGGGCTGGTGGCTACCCAGAACACCACCTACAACGAGCCCGCCGATCTGGCCCGCAAACTCGGCGGCCTGGACCTGCTGTCGGGCGGCCGGGCCGGCTGGAACGCGGTCACCACGGACAACGCGTGGACCGGCGCGAACTTCCGGCGCGGCGGATTCCTCGATCACACGTTGCGCTACGAGCGCGCCGCGCAGTTCGTCGACACGGTGCGGGCGATCTGGGATGCCTGGGACGACGGCGCGATCGCGACCTCGCAGCAGAGCCCGTCGTGGGCGCGCGCCGAGGCGATCCATCCGGTCGTGCGCACCGGCCCGCACTTCGACGTGACGATCACGCCCACGCTGCCGCGCAGCGCCCAAGGGCATCCGGTGATCTTCCAGGCGGGCGATTCACCGGCAGGCCGCGACTTCGCCGCCGCGCACGCCGATGTCATCTTCTCCAGGCACGGAACGCATTTCGACGACGCGCTGGCCTTCGCGAACGATATCCGCGTCCGCCTGCGCGCGGCGGGCCGCCCCGAGGACGACATCCGGATCCTGCCCGGCACGCAGATCATCCTCGCGGAGAAGGAATCCGAGGTGGAGGAGAAGGTGCGCTGGGTGAAGAAGGGCCAATACACCGGCCGGACCGCGCTGTCGCTGGCCGGCCAGATCTGGGGCCGCGACCTGTCCGATCTGGACCCGGACGGCCCCCTGCCCGCCGACGACCCGCAGCCTCGCCCGATCTCGGAAACCCGAGGCGCACCGCGTTCCGGACAGGACCCGATCGCCATCGCCCGGGAATGGCGGGCCAGGGCCGAGGCGGAAAACCTCTCCCTGCGCGAAGTCGTGATCGCCGCCACCGAACGCTCCGGCTTCGCGGGCACCCCCACCCAGGTCGCCGACGAACTGGCCCGCTGGGTCCGCCACGGCGCAAGCGACGGCTTCAACATCTCGCCCTATCTGGTCCCGACCGGCCTCGACGAAATCGTGGACTGGCTCGTCCCCGAACTCCAGGAGCGCGGCGTCTACCGCACGGCGTACACCGGAACCACCCTCCGCTCCCACCTCGGCCTACGCGAACCCCTCACGCGCCGCTCCTGACACTGTCGCGAGCGGCACAGCATCGAGGGGCTACTCGCGATCCGCCGCAGCGATGTACCCCTCGTGGCTGGATACGACCGGAGCCGCCGTCCCGGGTGGACGGCGGCTCCGGTTCTTGCGTCCGGTCAGAGCACGGATTCGATGGCGGCGATCAATTCCGGTGCGTCGGGGGTCGTCCGGGGCCGGAAGCGGCCCGCGACTTTGCCGTCGCGGTCGATGAGGAACTTTTCGAAGTTCCACTGGATGTCGCCGGCGTTGCCCTCGGCGTCGGGAGTGTCGGCCAGGCTCTGGTAGAGGGCGTGGCGCTGGTCACCGTTGACATCGGTCTTCTCCAGCAGGGGGAAATCCACACCGTAGGTGGTGGAACAGAACTGCTGAATCTCTTCCGCCGTGCCCGGCTCTTGGCCCATGAACTGGTTGCACGGCACACCGACCACGCTGAAACCGCGCGGCCCGAAGGACTCGTGCAGTTCGACCAGGCCGGAGTACTGCGGCGTCAGTCCGCATTTCGAGGCCACGTTGACCAGCAGGACGGCGCGGTCGCCGACCAAGTCGGCCAAGGTCGTCGGCTCGCCGGACAGCGTGCGTAGCGGAACTTCTCGAAGGCTCATATATATCCGTTCTCGATGCCGTGGATCCACCCCGACGGCCACGCTACCGGATCGCCGGGATTCCGACCGTCGCAGGCGCATCGGCCCGCGAGTGCTCGGCGCAGCCCGGGGGTGGAGTGCTACAACCTGCCGGCCGGCAGCGCGGCGGCCGAGAACTGAATGGTTGCGATCCGTCCGCCTAGTAGAATCCAGACACATGTCCGAACCCGATTCCGTCATTGTGGAGGCGACCCGCCGCAGGCTCGCCGGCAAACAGGCCGACACCGTCGACAAGCTGACCCGCTCGGCGGTGGAAGTGCTTGCGCGGGAAGGGTTCGCGGGCATGACCATCCGGATGGTCGCCGCGGCCGCCGGGGTCGGGACGGCCACGGCATACACCTACTTCTCGTCGAAGGAGCATCTGGTCGCCGAGATCTTCTGGCGGCGGCTGGCCGCGTCGCAGTCGCCGGTGAGCGAGGATCCGGACCCGACCGTGCGGGTGGTGGCCGAGCTGCGGAATATCGCGATGCTGGTGGCCGACGAGCGGGAGCTCTCCGGCGCGGTAACCAGTGCGCTGCTCGGTCGTGATCCCGACGTGGAGCATCTGCGCGAGCGCATCGGCACCGAGATCCGCACACGCATCATCCGCGCCCTCGGTCCGGACCCGGATCCGGACGTGGTCGAGTCACTGGAATCGCTCTACGCGGGCGCGCTGGTGCGCGCGGGCATGGGCTACGGGTCGTACTCCGAGATCGCCGACCGGATCGAGGCCTCCGCGCTGTTGATCCTGCGCTAGCGCGGACAATGCCGGACGACTTCGAGCCGGTTACCCGAAACCGGGCCGAACGGCATGCTCGGACCGTCTTTCACCTCAGCGACCGGCGTCGGCAGCTCGACCGTCCAGTCGATGCGCGGCCAGCATGGCGGCCAGCGCCGCCCGATCGAGCTTGCCCCGCGGCGTGCGCGGCAGCCGGTCCATGACCAGCACCTGCACCGGCATACTCGGACTCGGCAAGGTCGCGCGCAGCCGCCGCCAGATATCCGCGGCGGCCGGTGCGTCGGCCCCGACCACGATCGCCGCCGCGGGCGCTTCGCCCATGCGCGCGTCGGGCACACCGACGCAGGCGGCCTCGGCGACACCCGGTATCGCGGTCAGCGCCGCTTCGACGGCGGCGGGTTCGACGTTGAGGCCCGCCCGGATCACCATCTCGCTGTCGCGGCCGAACAGCCGCAGGCGGTTGCCGATCACCTCGCCCCGGTCGCCGACCGTCATCCAGCCGTCGACGGGACCACCCGCCACACCATCCGCGGTCAGGTAGCCGTCGAACAGCATGTCGCTGCGCACGTACACCAGACCGTCGCGGACGCGGGCCTCGACACCGGAGAACAGTTCGCCTGCCGACTTGTCGTCGTCGCTGCCGAGCCCGCGATCGAACGACACGAAACTCAATTCGGACGCACCGTAGAAGTGCACGAGCGAGGCGTTCGGCAGGACTTCCCGCAACGCTTGCCGTCCCGCGCGCGGCCACCGGGCCGCCGAGGACAGCACTTCCCGGACGCCGCCGACCGGGCCGATTCCCGCCCGCACCACGTCCCACGCGATCGTCGGCACCGAATACAGGTGCGTCGCACCGTCGTTCAGGGCCTCGGCCACCGGCCGCAGATCGACCGTCGCGCCGCGGGTCAAAGCGTGCAACGCGCCGTAGAGGAAGTGCGTGTGGTCTAGCACGCCCGGCACCGATACCCGGTCCCCGGCTCCGATGTCGAACGTGCGGTCGGAGCGATCCAGCGTCGCAGCCCATGACAGCTGATCGCGCACGAAGAGCTTCGGCTCACCAGTGGTGCCGGACGTGATGCCCACCAACAGTTCCGCGCCCGAGTGCGCCACGCCCGCCGAAACATCGGATTCCAGTGCGGCGGCCGTCCGCACGACACCGTCGAATCCCAGCCGCCGCAACCGCCGGTGCCGGCCCGGCGCGGCGACGACGGCTGCCGGCTCGGCCAGCGCGAGTACCCGCCTCAGCTGGTCGGGCAGCAGATGGCGATGCAGCAGAACGACACTCACCCCCGCGTGCATCGCCGCGGTCACCGTCACCAGGGACTCGACATCCGAGGTGGGGAGCACGGCGACCCGGCGCATGCCGTCGAGCCCGGCGGCGGTGCGCACGACCTTCGACCAGAACCGCTCATAATCGACCCGCTCACGTCCCGCTATCACGGCGGTCGCCGCGGGATCCGCCGCGACCTGCCGAGCGATCCGTGCGGCGAGCAGTTCACTCATCGTCCACTCCCCGCGCGGCGAGGGCATCACCCATGGCGTCGGCTGTCCGCAGCGCGCGCACCAGCACCGGCGTGACCAGCGCCGTCATCGACCATTGCAGGCCGCGAGCGCGCCGTGCCGCGGCGACCTCCTGCACGATCCCCGCCAGCAACGGCACACACCGGATGGCCAGCGCCAGCAGCAGGCCGATCCGCTCGGGATCGACACCCACCCGGCGCAGCGGCCCCAGCCACCGGGTCACGACGTCCAGCAGGTCGGTCACCCGGGTGGTGAGGGTGAACAGCGCCGCGAGCGCCACCGAGATCACCAGCACACCGCACACCACCGCGGCTCGCGCGGGCGAGGTGATCAGCACCTGGAACACGGCGATGAACACCAGCATCCACACCAGCGGACGCAGGTGGGCCGCGGCGACCCGCCACGGGATCCGGGCCACCGCGAACAATCCCGCCACCACCACCGCCGCGGCCGCCACCTGCGGCGCAGTGCGCACGAACACCGTGGTCGCCACGATCGACGCCAGCAGCAGCACCAGCTTCACCCCGGCGGGTATCCGGTGCAGCGGCGAATCGCCCGGGCGGTACAGGCCGATCATTCGACCGATGCCCGGTATGCCGCGACAGCGTCGCCGGGCGTTCCGTCGAATACCACCGCCCCGTCGTCGATCACGATGACACGTTCGAAACTGTCCAACAGCGACAGCTGATGCGTCACCACAATCACCTGCTGATCCACCGCGTCCAGCGCGTCGGCGACGACCCTGGCGTTGCGCAGGTCGAGCAGAGTGGTCGGCTCGTCGGCGATGATCACCTCCGGCCGCCGGATCAAGACCGCGCCGAGAGCGAGCAGCTGTTTCTGGCCACCGGACAACAGGTGCGACGGGTGCTCGGCGTGGCCCGCCAGTCCGAATCGTTCCAAGATCTCCCGGACGCGCGCCGCGATCTCCTGCTTGCTCAGCCCGCTCCGCCGCAGCGAGAAGGCGAGATCCTCCGCGACCGTGGGCATCACGATCTGGGTGTCGGGGTCGGTGAAGACGAACCCTACCTTCCGCCGCACCTGCGCGCCCTTGCGCGAGGCGTCGACGCCGTCCACCGTGACCGTGCCGGAACTCGGCGTCAGCAGGCCGTTGATCATGCGCGCCAGGGTGGATTTGCCCGAACCATTGGACCCGATGATGCCCACGCGGCGCTCGGTGATACGCAAGTCTATCTCGCGCAGCACTTTTCGCTCCCCGAACCGGTGACTCACCGAGTCGATGACGATCTCGCTCACGACGGCGCCTCGCCACGGCTCGGCTCCGTCGTGCGCGACCGCGCGCTGTATCCTCGGCTCGCTCGCTGACGCTCGCTCACGAAACTCGCTCCACCAGTACCGCGATCCCCTGTCCGCCGCCGATGGCGCAGGCCGCCAGACCGAGCGCCGGGCCGTCGGCACACAACATCTGACTCGCCAAGCGCACCAGCAGGATGGCGCCGGACGCTCCCCATGGGTGCCCCATCGCGATGGCGCCGCCCTGCGGGCAGATCGAGGCCTCGTCCAGGCCCAGTTCGTCCGCCACCGCCAAGACCACCGACGCGAATGCTTCGGTGATCTCGACGACGCCCAGGTCCGCCACACCGAACCCGGTGCGCCGCAGCACTTTTCGGATCGCGGGTACCGGACCGAGGCCGGGAAACCGCGGGTCGGACCCGGCGACCGCGCAGCCGAGAATCCGCAAGGCGGGCAGTCCGGCGGCCATCGCTTCGGTGGTGACCGCCATGGCCGCCGCCCCATCGGAGATGCCGCAGGAATTGCCCGCGGTGGCGGTGCCGTCGGCACCGAAGCTGGGACGCAGGCGCGCGAGCCGAGACGCGGTCATGCCCGCCCGGATGCGTTCGTCGCGGCGCACACTGGCGAGCGGCACGATCTCCGCGGAGAAGTCGGCGGCCGCGGCGAGCGTGTGCGAGCGGGCCGCGTACGCGTCCTGCCGCTCCCGGCCGATGCCGCGCGCTCGCGCGAGATCGTCGGCGGCAACGCCCATGTCCGGATCGGGGAATCCCGGTGGCGCGAAGGGAGCGCGGGTGTACCGCACCGGCGCGGCGTCCGCCACCGGCGGCCAGAAGCGCCACGGAGCGGTGCTGGCCGATTCGACCCCTCCGGCCAGGATGAGTTCGTCCGCTCCGCTGCGCACCCGCAACGCCGCCTGCATCACCGCGTCGAGTCCGGAACCGCACTGCCGGTCGACGGTGACGCCGGGAACGTGCACACCCAGCCCCGCGCGCAACGCGGCGACCCGGGCGGGATCGCCTCCGGGGCCGAGGCAGTTGCCGAGGACCACGTCGTCCACCTCGGCATCGATGCCCGCCCCGCGCACCGACGCCAGCACGTCGCGCAACACGGGAGCGGCCAAGTCCGTAGTGCTCAGGGTGGACAATCCGTGGCCCGCGTTGCCGATCGGTGTGCGGCGTGGCACTACCAGAACGGGGACCGGGCTCATGCCAGCAAGTCTTTCAGTTCGCCCCTGGCCACCTTCCCGGCGGCGGTGCGCGGCAACGCGGGAAGTGGTACCCACCGGCGCGGCATCGCCTCTTTCGTCAACAGGCGACGGGCTCGCGACCGCACCTCGTCGAGCCCCGTGCCGCCATCCAATTCCACTGCCGCCGTGACTGTTTCCCCGAAAACGGCATGCGGCGAGCCGACCACCGCCACGGCGGTGACGCCATCGAGCGATGCCAGGACGCGCTCCACCTCCTCGGCGACCACCACGGTGCCGCCGACGTTGATCGCGCAGTCTCCCCTGCCCAGCACCGTTACCTGGCGGTCGTCGCCCAGCTCCGCGAAGTCGCCGACGCCGAACCAGTCGGGCGCGCCGAGCATCCGGTAGGGCGACCGGACGTAGAGCAGTCCGTCGCGTACTTCGGCCTCGACGCCGTCGAGCAGCCGCATCGGCTGGGGAACGCGCCGCGCCGCCACCAGCGAGGCTTCCGAGGAGCCGTAATACTCGACGACGCCCAGATGGCCGGCCACCGCCAGCGCACCCTCGTCGAGCGCGATACCCGCGACGATCGCGGTGCGCAGGCACGGACAGGTGCGCACCACCTCGCGCAGTATCGCGGGAACCGCGTGCACCACGGTGGCTCGGGCCGGATCGTCGGTGACACACGCGCCGCGCCACAGCGCGTGCAGCGCTCCGAACAGATGCATAGTCGCGTGCAACGGTCCGGTGATCAGTACGCGGTCGTCCGGTTCGACGCCGGTGATCTGCGTGAACGCGGGGAAGCTGTCGTACCAGGAGGCGGCCGTCCGCGCCAGCGGCCGCGGACGCCCGGTCGAGCCCGAGGTCGCCACCAGCAGGAACGCCGTCGGTGGGACGCCGGTGCGGCGCGGTCGCGCGGCGGGATTCTCGACGAAGACCGGGATGCCGCGGCGGGCCGCGGCGCAGACACAGATCAGCGCGTCCGGAACCGGGAGGGCCGACGCGTCGTAGACCGCCGCGTCCGGGTCGCGGTCGATCCAGTGCTCGATCGCAGCGTCGAGTTCGCGGTAGGTGTAGGCGCGGCCACCGAAGTCGACGGCAGGCGCGTCGCCCGCACCGCCGAGTTCGGGACTAGGCACGGATCACACCGGGATACGCGCGATGCACTCCTTTGGCCACCACGGTCGCGACGACGACTTTGAGCACGTCGCCGGGAACGAACGCGACATTGGCGGCAATCGCGGCCCGCACACCGAGATCGGTACGCAGCAGCAGGCCCACGGTGCCGAAGAGGTAGATGATCACCAAGCCGCCGATGGCGTTGATCAGCAGGCCGAGCGCGACTGGGTATCGCGGCAGGATGCGGGCGGTGCCCAGCCCGATGAACAACGCCGCGGGGATCCAGCCGATCAGGTATCCCGCACTGGGACCGGCCAGCGCCGTCAGACCGGTACGGCCGCCGGACAGCAACGGCAGGCCGAGCATCGTGAGCGCCAGGAAAACCAGAACCGCGGCCGTCCCCTTACGCGCCCCGAGCACCGCACCGGCCAGGATCACGCCCAAAGTCTGCACCGTGATGGGCACTCCGCTGAACCCGACCGTGATGGCGCCCGGCAGGCCCAGGCCCGCGATCAGCGCCGCGAAGACCGCGATCTGCGCCATGTCCCGCGCGGACACACCGACTCTCGGCTCCCGAGAGCTCTCGATACCCTCCACGACAACCCTCCGCCTAGACCTTGAACGATGTTCAAGGTAGCAAACCGAGTACGGTGGCGCGCCCGGAGCGGGTCTGATGGGATTTCTCGAGCCCGACTTGCCGCTGTTTGCGAATAAATGCTTAAATGCGCATATTTACGTAAGAGCATTTTTCTTGGTAGGCGGTACCGCACCGGGTTCAGCAGCTATCGCCCCTGCACTCTTCGGACCAGGCGACAGTTTCTCGCTACCCGCCTGTACTTCCGCCCTCCGCACCGGCCGCCGCCCTCGTCGTGGCTTCGCCGACACGGTCCCCCACCCAGGCAAGGAAAGTGCGCACGTCGGTGGTGGGCAGTGGGAGTGCTGCCGAGCGTGGGCGCTGAAAGCTGCGCAGTGCTGTTTCGATGAGAGAGGAGAACTCTTTCTCCGAGGTCGCGACCAGATGTGCGGCTTCGCATTTGGACAGCCAGCGACCTGTGCGGCAGAACGCTACCGCACGGCAGCCGTTCAGTATCCGGTTGTCGCCCAGATGCCCCGCTCCCCCGGCGTGTTCGCGAACCGAAGCCAGAAGCGCGGCATGGACGTCGCGCCACGATGGTGCCGCCATGACCTGCCGCACGGGAGTCCCGTACAGAAGGCGCCCGGTTTGGTGTGCGATGGAACGATCGATGACGTACCAGAAGGCCGAGGAATCGGCCGGATCGAAACTGACGCGGTTCGGCAACATCGGACCGGTATCGAAGTCCATGAGGTAGCCGGCCGCACTGGACGGTTCGGCGACGAAATCGGCGCCGTAGACCACAAGTTCCAGCCCGGCCGCCGGGCAGGGCAACGCCGGATGCGCGAAGGATTCGGCCAGTTCACGCAATGCCCGCGCGGGCAGCGACGGCGCTACGACGACCACCACGTCGACATCGCTGCGCCCGTGCCGATAGTCCGCCAGCGCGACCGATCCCACCGCGAACACACTCACCAGACGATGCCCGCAGACGGCGCGGGCGCGTCGCACGAGAGCATCGAGGTACGGACGCAACTCGACCGGAAGAAGATGGGGATCCACCAGGACGTGGGTCATGCGGGCCAGTATCCCTGCCGAGGCCGCGTGCTCGGTCGGCGACCGCGCGGATCGGCGAAGCTGTTCTCGAGCACCGCGTTCAGCTGTCCGGACACCTGCCGAGGTCGATCACGCGGCAGCCCGGCGGGACCTGCCGAGTCCGGGAACCCCACCCAAGGGTCAGCACGACATCGCCCGGCGCGACACCCGGGTTCACCGACACAAGAGAACTCCACGACGTGCGGGTATTGTCAATATAAGCCAGCTTATGTTCAAGCCTCGGCCCGTCCAGCACAACCGAAAGCCGGCGCACCCGACCCCATCCACGGAGACCCATGGCCATCAAGCAAGACTACTTCGACGCTGCGTTCGACCTGCTCTCCGAGCAGGGCTACAGCGCGTTGAAGCAGGCACCGCTGTGCAAGCGGCTGGGTGTGACCACAGGGTCGTTCTATCACTACTTCCAGAACTGGCGCGACTTCACCGCACAGTTTCTCGACCATTGGCGCACCGAGAGCACGACCCAGTTGGTCGCCCTGGCGCAGCAACGCGATAACGCGGTCGACCAACTGGAGGCGTTGCTCCACTTCACCCTCGCGCTCCCCCATCGCGCCGAGGCGGCGATCCGGGTGTGGAGCCGGATCGACCCCGAAGTACGCGCCGTCCAGGACGTGGTCGACGCCCAGCGCCAACAGGTGGTGCTCGAAGCCGCGCGAACGGTCTTCGATGACGAGGAAGCGCTGCACCATGCCCGCTGGGGCGTCTATCTGCTGGTCGGCTACCAGCAGATAGACGCCGAGGAAGACATCGGCCGTTTGGAGTGGGTGCTGCGCAGACTCTTGCGTGAAGTGGTGCAGCAGCGCGAGGCGTCGGCCACTTCGGCCGGCAAGGCCGACATCAGCCGTCCGCCGCCGACCTCGAGCACCGCACCCGTTCTGTAACTCGACAGGTCGCAGGCAAGAAACAGCACGGCGCCCGCGACCTCGCTGGGCAGCCCCGCCTGCTTCATCGGTATGGCGGCCTCTCGCTCGGCGAAGATCTCCGGCGGCATCGCGTCGGTCATCGGTGTCCTGATCAGGCCCGGCTGCACAGCATTGACCCGAACACCCTTGTGCGCCAATCACCACGGTCGATGGCTCGGCCCCCAGCTGGCCGGCGGGCAGTCCCCGCGGGTCGTCATGCCGACACGTACCGGAATGCGGAGAGCCGATTCCCACGAAATAGCAGTCGGACAGCGGGCCCGGCCCGCGCCCGCGGGCATCGACCGTACCGGCGACAGGCACGACACGCGGCTGCCGGTGCGCCACGAGCGCGACAGCTACGTACAGATGCTCATCATGGGTTCGCTGAAGTGGGCCGTTGAATGGTGGACACCTCGCAAGGGCGCGCTGGAAAGCGTTATTCGGACGGCGCAATCGCTGATTCGCAACGGAATCTCGGGCAGCGATTCGATCAAGGATCGCGAATCTACCCAGCGGCGCCCACGGACACAGCGAAAAACAGCCACCCCCGGCTGAACCACGTGACCACACGATCCACCGACACAACGTGTCGGTTGTGGCAGAGCGGAGTCGAGCGAGTTCGAAACTACCGACGGTGGCCGTCTGGCCTATCTGCGCGCTCATGCGCTATCTGCGGCTCCAAGCTCGCCTCCCGGTCACGTGGAACGTCGATCGCGACCGGTCCGTCGCCGGTGATCACGGATTCGGTGCGGGTCCCGTTGCGAGAGTTGCCGGTTCCGCGTCCGGCGGGATCGGCCTGTCCGCCGAATCGCGATCCTCGGCCGGCGTATGCCGTTCGAGTTCATCCGCCGGCGGCAGTACTCGCCCCACAAAAATAACGAACCAACCGTTCACATTTTGGGCGTATAGTTCATCCACTGCTGGTCGATCTCAACGCCCAGCTGAACAGGAAAGGGAAGCCTCCATGGCCATCGAGGGCAACGAAAGAAATGCCGCACAGTTGCGGACCATTCGTCTGTGGGCCGAGCACTGGTCGCGCCATGACAACGACGCCTTGCTCGAACTCTTCGTCACCGACCTCCGCTATGAGGATGTCCCGACTGCGCAGATCAGCCACAACGCCGAGGAGTTGGCCGCGTTCGCGACCGACGTCTACACGCAAGCACCCGACGTGCAGTACGAGGTCATTCGCGCTATCGTCCACGACGATCAGGGCAGCGCCGAATGGGTCATGCGTGGAACGAAGATCGGCGCCATCAACGGTCAGCCCCCCGCGGACAAGGATTTCGAAGTACGCGGCCTGTCGTTCTTCGAATTCGAAGGCGACAAAATCCGCCGCTGCTCCGACTACTGGGACCTGGCGACGTTGATGCGGCAATTCGGCGCGGCCTCCTGATATCCACAATCTGAATGGGCCCGGCGGCCACCGGGCCCATTCACCGGCAACGGGCACCTATCCGATGCCGACCACTCGGGCCCAGTCGAGACCCGGGACGGCGTTCGCCGCGGTCTCGGCAACACCACACCGGGGACCCCAGCCGAGCGCCGCGCCGGCCTGCCATACGTGTAGTCGTCCCGACTCCGCCGTGCCCGCGTGGTCTATCGGCCGAGTCCGGCGAGGAGCGAGTCGAGCATTTCGATCTGCCGGTCTGCCGTAATAGTGCGAGGAGTGAGCACGCCGACGATTTGCGCGCCCATCATGATGGTCATGAGCTGGTCGGCGACCAGGGGTGTGTCCACGTCGGCGATTTCGTTGTCGCGCCGGGCTTCGTCGAGGAACCCGATGAGCCGGTCGCGCCATTCCTCGAGTGCGCGCTCGTTGATCGCCGTCATGCGCTCGTCGTACATCGCGCGCTGCCACAGCGAGGTCGCGATGCGTGCCTCCAGCAAGGTCTCGTGGGTCAGCGGCATGACCTCCCGGCAGAAGCGGCGGAGGGCGGCCAAGCCGCTGGCATCGCCGAGGGCGGCGTCGATCCGGCGATTCGTGGCGTCGTAGACGTGCTCGAATGCGAACCGCAGGATGTCGTCTTTGCCGGTGAAGTAGTGCGACAGCGAGCCGTTCGCATAACCCGCCTCGGCGGCGATGTCCCGCATCTTCAATGCGTCGATGCCCCGTCTGGCGATCAATCGCCAGACGGCGGCGGTGATCGCGTGCCGACGTTCGTCGTGATCGACCAGCTTAGGCATGCTCGCGGCCACCGCGTCGTAGGGTCATGTAGCCACCCTAGCGACGGGCCGGGGCCCGTCGCGGGCGGTCGGCGAGTGGCGGGTGGGGCGATTCCCACCGTGCCTACCGAGCCGCACAGGCCCCGGTCGCGTCGCCTCAGGTGGAGATGTCACTCATCGCACCCTGCACAGCCGTCCGCCGACTGCTGCGCGGCGCAGTGCGCAGAAGTCGTCGCCGGTACATCGAGAGAAGGATTGCGATCGAAGAATCCGACCGGCTTCAGCACGAACCCGGTGTAGTCGACCGGCATGATCGGCCAATCCTCCGGTCGCGGGAAGTGGGTCAATCCGAACGTGTGCCAGACGACGAGGTCCTCGTTGTCGATCGACCGGTCGGCCGCGGCATAGGCGGGCAGCCCCGCACCGCCGGCGTGCTGATTGACGAAATCGCCCGCGGCATAACGCTGCGCTGGGTCGTAACGGGTGACCCAGAGGTGCTTCGTCGCGAATCCGGCGCGTTTGGCGATGGACGATTCCTCGTCCGCGAGCAGAGTTTCCCGGCTTTCCGGATGCAGCGCGTACCCGACCGGCCGGCCCAGCCGATTGGTCACGGTGGGATTGACGATGTGCCAGGTCCGGCCGACGCGATTGTCGGCGTACCGCTGCGCTTCCGATTCCCGCGTCAGCGCGGTGCGTGCCAGGGTGAAGGCGTTGCCGTGCGGATTGCCCGGACCCATGGCCACGCGGCGTGATTCGACCTCTTCGACGCGGTTGCCCGGCCCGTCGACCATCATGTCCAGCCGAGCGCTGAACAGATGCTGGTGATACGGGGCGCCGAGGCCGGGAGCGAGTTCGGACGCATAGGGGTAGTCCGGACCCGGGTAGGCGGAGGTGAACACGATGCCCGTTGCCTTGACCTCGAACTGGATCGTGCCGTCGAGGTAGAGGTACCAGAAGAAGCCGTAATCGTAGTTGCCGATGGTGGTGAAGAACGAGATCACCAGGCGGCGCTGGCGGCGGACCACCTGCGATCCGCTCCACAGGTCGGTGTGCTTCCACAGCACGCCGAAGTCCTCTTCGTGCATGCAGATAGCGTTGGGCAGGATGCGGGGCTCGCCCGTCTCGCCGGCCAGGACGGCATCGAAGTAGGTGATGTCGCCCACGCAGTCACATCCGAGCTCCAGCGCGTTGGCGTAGCGGCCGACCAGGTACTCACCGGTGTCGAAATAGTTCTGCCAGGAACGCACCGGCGATGGATCGCCATAGGGCACCACCATCTCCGCGATCGAGGCGCGGTGGATGATGGGCCGCACCCGCTCGCCGTCACGGAAGCCGATCTGGTGCAGTACCAGTCCCTCGCGAGCGTCGAAGCCGACCCGAAGCGACCACTTCTCCCACTCGACGAGGTTGCCGTCGACCGTGAAGCTGGGCCCCAGTGGCTGGGTGATCTCGATCGGTTTCTGGCTGTCGCGCAGTGGGCCGGTGACCTGCGGATCATCGAAGTTTCCGGACTCCTGCGGCACCGGGACGGGGCCGGTGTCGAGGACCCGGAGGACCTCCCGGGTCATCACGTCGACGAAAGCGACCAGCCCGTCGACAGGATGTGCCCAGGCGTTGTCGCGCTCGTGTTGCTGGTGGAAGGCGAGTCCGCGCAGGATGCGCCGGCCTTGTTCGCCGTCGTAGTCGAACACCCCCGCCGACAACGGGGCGACCCGCACCTCGGCGACATCGAGCCCCCGTGCGGCGAGTGCTTCGAGCCAGGCCGGATGGGTGGACAGAATGTTCTCGACAAGCTCGAACTCCTCGTCGAGCACAGGCATCTGCCCGTCGGAGACCGCGTCGAGGACGCGCTGCGACACCACCTGGCCCGAGGCCGGGGACACCACCAGGTCGACAGCGTTCGAGCGGTCGACGTCGTGCAGCAGCACCCGGAACCGGCGCTCGAAGCTTTCCGGTCCAGACCGCGTGTAGAGGGTCTGTTTGCCGGGTTCTTCGAGACCGACATAGACGAAGCGGGTGGCACCGGAGACCAGTCCGGCCGCAACGACGACCCGCCGTACTTCGGCAATCTCGTCGGCGGTGGGAAGCGCCAATGGATGGTCCACGCGCTCGGGTGTCAAGGTCGGCATAGACACTTCTTTCTGAATCCTGCACACATTGGAGACGGTTGGCTCTACGACTGTTGGAAAATACGGTTCTGGTTGTGCGTTTCCAATCGTGTAGCCGGGCGTTACGTTGTGGTTAACCGTCGGGGCCTCGGCAGGCCTGGCGGTCCGGCGGCAGTCGATCCAGCGATCGAGCGGGCACCCACTGCCGACTTGTGACCTGGATCATATACAGGGCGACCGATGATCGGAAGTCTTGTCCGACGACGCACGGATGCTGGAACGACGGCGGTGGCGAGGCCGCGCGTCGGCGCACCACCACCGGTGGCCCCTCTGGCGGTCGTGGCGCAACTGCGGTGAGATAAAGTCGGGCCGGACCGAGTGAACACACGATAAACTCGAGGTTGCATTCTCGAGAGGTGAGCTGTGGCTGCTTCCGGCTGCGGATCGGACGGGACGAGTCGGGGTAGCCGATGACCGACAACGACCCATTGATGACGCAACGCGACCCATCCGGCTCGGTGGTGGCGGAACTGGCGACAGCTGGATTCGACAACGCCGAGGAGATCGGCCGGGGCGGTTTCGGCGCCGTCTACCGCTGCACCCAGACCGCCCTCGATCGCGTCGTGGCCGTCAAACTCCTCACCGCCGATCTCGACGAGGACAACCGGGCGCGGTTCTTTCGCGAACAACGCGCGGCCGGCCGGCTGACCGGGCACCCCAATATCGTCAACGTCCTCGCGGCCGGCGTCACCGACAACGGCCGACCGTTCATCGTCATGCCCTACTATGCGCACGGCTCGCTCGACACACGGCTGCGCCACCACGGACCGCTCCCGCTACCAGAAGTGTTGCGACTCGGAGTAAAGATTGCCGGCGCGCTCGAATCCGCGCATCTGCTCGGAATTCTCCACCGCGACGTCAAGCCGGCGAACATCCTCTTCACCGACTACGACGAGCCCGCACTGGGCGACTTCGGAATCGCCCACTTCGCCGGCGCCTTCGTCACCAACGCCGGGATCGTGACCACTACACCGGCGTTCACCGCCCCCGAAGTCGTGGCAGGCGAGCCGACCACCCCCGCCACCGATGTCTACAGTCTCGGCGCGACGCTGTTCGCCGCGGTGACCGGTCATGCCGCATTCGAACGCCGCAGCGGTGAACAACTGGTAGCCCAATTCCTGCGGATCACCGCAGGACCCGTACCCGACCCTCGCGAGCACGGCACCCCCGACGATCTCAGCACCATCATCGAACACGCCATGGGCGCCGACCCGGCCGGCCGGCCGTCGGCCGCCGAACTCGGCAGGCAACTCCAGGCATCCCAATATCACCACGGCTATCCGGTCGATGAAATGGCATTGCGCGGAGTCCCGCGGTCTTCGCCGAACGAGCAGGCACAAGGCGCGCGCTCGTCGGTCGGGCGATCGCCGGACTCCGGCCGAATGCGTCACCTGCCGCTCGAGTTGACGAGTTTCGTCGGACGACGAAAAGAACTGACCGAAGCGAAGAACGCACTGTCCACCTCGCGGTTGGTGACCTTGACCGGGATCGGCGGCGTAGGAAAAACCCGCTTGGCGCTACGCTCGGCCACCGCTGTGCAACAGGACTACGCCGATGGCGTGGCCTTCGTCGAGCTCGGTGAACTACGTGACGAGTCGCTGCTGGCCAGCGTCGTGGCGCATGCGCTGGGATTGGTGGATCGGTCGACGATACCGGTCTACGAAACGCTGGTCGATTTCCTCATGCCTCGGGAAATGCTGGTTGTGCTGGACAATTGCGAACAGGTGGTCGCCGCTGTCGCAGAGCTCGCGGAATCGCTACTGCGGGTATGCCCCGGGCTGCGGATTCTCGCGACGAGCCGCGAGCCCATCGGTGTCGGCGGCGAGCAGATTCTCCTGGTCCCCCCACTCGCGCTCCCCGATCCCGATCGGCTACCGAGGGGCCTGCCTCGTAACGACGCGATGGCGCTGTTCACGGAACGGGCCGCCGCCGCGGTCGCGGGCTTCGAGCTCACCGAGGACAACAAGGTCACCATCGCACGCATATGTCAGCGGCTGGAGGGCTTGCCACTACCGATCGAGCTGGCGGCGGCGCGACTTCGGGCGATGTCGCCCGAACAGATCCTGGACCGGTTGACCCACCGATTCGCCCTGTTGACGCACGGCCATCGAAGCGCCCCGACACGGCAGCAAACCCTGCGGATGTGCATCGACTGGAGCTATGACCTGTGCACACCGGTCGAGCAACGGGCATGGGCCCGGCTGTCGGTTTTCGAAGGTGGCTTCGAACTCGGGGCCGCGCAGTACATCTACGGCGAGCAGCTCTCCCAGGACGAGATCCTGGACATCGTGACCTACCTCGTCGAAAAATCGATCCTGAACCGAGAAGCGTCGAATATCGCGGTCCGATTCAGAATGCTCGACACCGTACGCGAATACGGTATCGAAAAGGCCATGGAGAGAGGCGAATACCAGGAACTGCGCGGTCGTCACCGAGACTGGTACGAACAGCTCGCACGCCAGGCCGAAGCCGACTGGGTCAGCCCCCGCGAAATCGACTGGCTCGCACGATTCGATCGCGAGCAGGCCAACATCCGTCGCGCACTGGAATTCTGCGTATCCGACGATCCGGAGACCGGAATCAAGATCGCCGCCACCCTCTTCCCGTACTGGGTCTCTCAGGGCGCGTTCACCGAAGGGCGGCGCTGGCTCGACCGTTTGCTGGCACGCCACGCCGGAGAAGCCACCGACCAGGCCGCGGCGCTCTACGCCGCGTGCCATATGGCCGGGGTGCAGGGGGACATCGAGGCGGTCGCCGTTCGGGTGCACGAGGGGCGCGCGCTCCTGCAGCAGACGAGCGAACCGGTGGCCCGCGCGCATCTCGACCTCGCCGAAGGACTACTCCACCTGTTCCGCGGTCAGCCCTCCGATGCACGACCGTTCATGGAGAACGCCACCGGGATATACGCCGAACACGGTGAGCTGCTACACCAGGTCTTCGCTCTGACCTTCCTCGGGTTGTCGCATGATCTGGGCGAAAACCCACAGGCGGCAATCGAATACTACGAGCGCGCGCTCGCCATCACCGAGGCGCAGGGCGAATCCGTCTACCGGTCCTACGTGCAGTGGTCGCTGGCATTCGCGTCGTGGCGTCGAGGCGATTCGGCCCGGGCGAATCGGCTGCTCCGGCAGGCATTGCGGAGCAGCCGCAGGATCACCGATCGGCTGAACACCACCTTGTGCCTGCAAACAATGGCGTGGATGGCCGCCGCTGCGGGCAACGCCGAACGCGCCGTCGTGCTGCTGGCGGCCGCGGAACGGATCGGCCAGTCGGTGGGGACTTCGCCCGTCATCTTTCCCGCCCTGCTGACCTATCGAGAGGACTGCGAACGCCGAACCCGGCAAGCACTGAGTGCACGCCGCTTCGCCGCGGCGCACCGTGCGGGCGCCGCGCTCGGCTTCGATGCCGCCGTCGCCTACGCACTGGGCGAACACGCCACCGACACGACGCCTTCGGCTGGAGAGGAGGTGACGGCACGCGAGCGTGAGGTCGCCGAATTGATCGCCGAGGGCATGACCAACAAGGAGATCGCCGCCCGCCTGGCCATCTCCCCGCGTACCGCGCAGGGTCACGTCGAACACCTCCTCGCCAAACTCGGATTCACCGCACGGACGCAGATCGCCGCATGGATCACCGAGTCGCGAGAATAGTGTGCGGTTCACGACGGCGTGGGCAGCCCCAGCGCCTGCGCCAGCACCTGCCACGCCTTCGGCAGTTGCGCCTGGAAGTCCGGCCAGGTGTGCATCCCGTCCGGGGTGTACTCCAGAGTGGCGGGGATGTTCAGCTCGGACAGGCGGGCGGCGAACCGCTCGGTACAGGCCCGGGCGCCCGCTTCGAGTGCCGCACCGCCGCCCGCGGTGCGCAACGCCTCCACGATCGACGGAGAGTTCGCGACCGACACCAGATCGGCTCCGGTCGGCAGCCCGGTGGCCGCCGAGAGGTAGATGGCGGTGCCGCGCAGGTTCTCCGCATGCAGCAGGCTGTCGTGCGCGGCCCATTCCGGTGACGTCGGCGGGCCCCAGAGATTGTTCACGTTGCCGCCACGCGAAGCGACGGTGATGGTGGTCACCGCGTGACCGAGCGGGTCGGCGGTGGAGTAGCACCCGCTCAGCCCGGCGACCGCCCGATACCAGCCCGGATAGCGCTGGGCGAGCATCATCGCCGCCTGGGCGCCCATCGACACCCCGGCGATCGCGCGGCGCCCGTCCGTGCCCAGCAGCGACTCCACGATCGGCGGGAGTTCGGTGGTGAGGAAGGTCTCCCAGCGGTTGAGCCCCAGCGCGGCGTCCTGCCGGACCCAGTCGCTGTACATGCTGCCGGTGCCGCCGCCGGGAAGCACCACGTCCACCGGTTTGCCCGCGAAGAATTCGGCGGCTCCGCCCTTGCTCAGCCATGCCGATGTGGCGTCGCCGTCGACGCCGTCGAGCAGATACAGCACCGGGCGCGGTGCCTCGCCGCTACCGCGCAGGATGTCGACGGCGATGATCCGGCGCATCGCCGCCGACGCGATCGACAGCCGTTCGTGGCCCCCGCCCAGGTCCTCGATCGAAAGCAGCCCGGTGCGGGTCATGGCCGGGTCGACGGCGGGCGGCGGGGCCTGCGGCACCGGGTCGGCCGGCGCGGGCGCAGCGGTAGCGGCGGCGATGAGGGCCATCGCCACCGCGGTGATCGGCACGCGCAAGCTCATCCGGTCGCGGCGGCCCCGGCGCGCAGCGCTTCGTTCGGCACCAGGTCGACGGCGCTGATGTTCCGGTAGAAGATCATGTGCAGGTTCTTCTCGTCGGCGGCAACACGCTGCAGCATACGCTGGGCGCTCGGTTCCGCGCAGGCCGCCCGGTGTTGCGGTGGCTGATCCTGGTCGCGAGCTCCGGCAGGACATCGGGACCTCGCACAGTCCGTGTCGTCGCGGTGGCCGGCGTCGCCGCGTGCTATGAACCGAGTGATCGAGAGCCGAACCGGTGAGCTGTTCCATGAGATCTTCCGAACCCGCTGTACAGCAGATCGCACCGCCGAGAGCATCGAGCGCCGCGCTGCCGTACGGCGTCGCTACGAGTTGCGAAGGGCGACAACATATATGAGCGGTACGCGAGATAAGCTGGACGAATTGCGGGGGATTCTGCAGCTGGCCGAGGAACCCGCAGGCGAAAACGGCATCGCGAAGCGCAAGTCCAAGGGCATTCCCAGCGCGCGGGAGCGGGTGCGCGCGCTACTCGACCCGGGAAGCTTCATCGAGATCGGCGCGCTGGTGCGCCAGCCGGGCACTCCAGAAGCCATGTACGGCGACGGCGTGGTCACCGGTCGCGGCCGGATCGACGGCAGACCCGTCGTGGTGGTCGCGCACGATCAGACCGTCTTCGGCGGCTCGGTCGGCGAGATGTTCGGCCGCAAAGTCGCCGCGGCACTGGATTTCGCGACCAGGAATGCCTGCCCGGTCGTCGCGATCAACGACTCCGGCGGCGCCCGCATCCAGGACGCGGTCACCTCTCTGGCCTGGTACGCGCTGATGAGCCGCCGCCAGGAACGGCTGTCGGGCTTCGTACCGCAAGTGTCGATCATGCTGGGCAAATGCGCCGCCGGATCGGTCTACGCGCCGGTGAACACCGACATCCTGATCGCGACGGAGACGTCGTACATGTTCGTCACCGGCCCGGAGGTGATCAAGGAGGTCACCGGCGAGGAGGTGACCATGGCGGAGTTGGGCGGCGCGCAGGCGCAGGCGGCCACCGGCACCGTCCACCACGTCGCCGCCACCGAGCAGGACGCCTTCGACTGGGCCAAGACCTATTTGAGCTATCTGCCGTCGAGTTGTCTGGAGCCGGGCCCGGTCGTCAATCCGGGGTTGGAGCCGCAGATCACGCCGCACGATCTGGAGCTGGACTCGATCGTTCCCGATTCCGATCGGCAAGGCTACGACATGCACGAGATCTTGCTGCGCCTGTTCGACGACGGTCACTTCCACGAGATCAGCGCGGCCACCGCGCAGAACCTGATCACCGGCTTCGCCAGAGTGGACGGGCGCAGCGTCGGGGTGATCGCGAACCAGCCGTTGGTGCTCGGCGGCGCGATCGATGCCAAATGCTCGGACAAGGCGACACATTTCATCCGATTGTGCAATGTGTTCGGGTTGCCGCTGATCTTCGTGGTGGACACCCCCGGCGTGCTGCCCGGTGTGGAGGAGGAGCGCAGCGGGGTGATCAAGCGCGGCGGACGGTTCTTCCGCGCGGTGATCGAGGCGACCGTACCCATCGTGACCGTCGTGGTCCGCAAGGCCTACGGCGGCGGCTACGCCGTGATGGGCTGCAAACAACTCGGCGCCGACGTCAGCCTCGCCTGGCCGACCGCACGCATCGCCGTGATGGGCGCGGAGAGCGCGGTGAGCATCGTCGCCAAGCGACAGCTGGCCCAAGCGGACCCGGAGCAGCGCGCGGCGCTGCGTGACGCGATGATCGAGCAGTACAACACGACAGTCGCCACGCCGTGGATCGCCGCGGAGCGCGGTTACATCGACGCGGTGATCGAGCCCTCGCACACCAGACTGGAGATCCGCCGGGCGCTGCGGCTGCTGCGCGAGAAAGAGGCGAGCGCCGAACCCAACCCGCGCAAACACAGCCTCTTTCCGGTCTGAGGCGGCGCGCGGACCCAGTTATGTCGTGTCCCCACCGCACGCCGCACCAAGGTTCAGCCGTGTCCCCAGGTGAGGTCGGCCGTCATCCATTCGGTCTCCCACCTGCGCAGCCGCCGCCGATCGAGGCCGCGGCGCAGCAGCAGGTAGCTGCCGACGAGCACGATCCAGAGGCCGAACACCGCACCGGCGGTGAGCACCACCGCTTTGCTCGCGGGCTGGGTCGACGACGGCGGCTCGACGATCGCACCGCGTTCGTTGAGCCAGATCGGCACGGTGGACCCCGGCTCGACCACGGTGCTCGACTGATAGTCGCCGGTGTGGGCCACGCCGTCGGCGTCCTTCCAGGACACGCGCGCGGGCACCACCGGTGCGTACAGCGGCGCTTTGCCGGTTTCGACCACGGTGGCGTCGACCCGATGCAAGCGTGCCGTCTCGGCTTGCACCGCGGCCGCCTCGGCGCGGTACACCCGGCCTCCGACCGTCACCGCCAGTACGGGGACGACGATCAGGAACACCAGGGCCAGCAGCACCGCCACCCCGGTCTGCACACGGTCTTCTCTGCGGCGCAGCGGATTTCGATCCAGGCCGACGCGGCGGCACGTCCGGCGGTACATGTTCACCGACCCGGTAGACATGACGGTGACTCCTCGTTGCGGATTTCGGCGGTGAGGGTGACGAGGGTGTCGAAGAACTCTTCGACGAGGCCGGGCAGACCCATCGGATCCGGTCCGGCCGCCCAGCTCTGCAGCGCCGCGAGCAGGACGGCGGCGCCGGCACCGACGGCGACGGCCGGACGTGGATCGGTCTGCGGATCTACGTCCAGCCGCGCCGCGATGATCCGGACCGATTCGCGTTGCCCATCGATACGGATGCGCTGATAGCCGGCGAACAGTTCGGGTTCGTCCTCGAAGCGCTGGAACAGCACCCAACGGCGGGCGAGCAGGGACGCACGGGCGCCGCCGTACTCGGTGGCGAGCCAGTCGTGGACAGCGCTGCGGTAGGCGATCAGGGGCGGCTCAGACCGGGGGCGACGGCACAGGGCTTCGTTGAACAGGTGCACATCCTGGTCGACATCGCCGAGAATCGCCTCCTCGATGGACGCGAAGTGCCTGCTGAACGTGCGCCGGGTGACACCGGCCCGCACCGCGATGTCCTCGACGGCCACCGCGTCGAGCCCCCGCTCGGTGAGCAGGTCGAAAGCCGCGCGCGACAGCGCCTCGCGGCTGCGCCGCGTGCGCAACCGACGGCCGTCCAGACCGACACCGTCGTCGCTCATACAGCTGAGCTTACCCCTATTGTCCCAATGGGACAGTACTTTGCTCTTCCCCGGCATACGCATCACCTCGCAGGAAAGATGCCCGATTCGGGTGCGCTGAATCGCGCGCCGCGCCGGAAAGGAGGGCGGCCCGCGGCCGGTCAGCTCCTCGGGTGGTCCACCGGTTCGTCGACCGTCGGCGCGACGCCGTCGCGCAAGATCCGGAGCAGCCGGCGGGAATGCTCCGGTGACGGGGCCAGCAGCGAAAGTTGGTTCAGCACCGTGTAGTACACGTCCAGGTCGGCGATCTTGTCCAGATACAGCGCGCTGGTCAGTTGCTGGAGATAGACGATGTCGGGCAGATCCGGCTCGGCGAAGCGCAAGACGGTGAACGCGCCGTCGGTGAGCGCCGGACCGCCCACATGATCGGCCAGGATCTGGACGGTGATGTTCGGCTGCGCCGACGCGTGCAACACGCGATCCAGTTGGGCGCGCCAGACGGTGGAGCCGCCGATCCTGCGCCGCAGCGCGGCTTCCTCGATGAGCATCCACACCTGCGGCGGGTGCTGATCGGTGAGGATCTCCTGTCTGCGCATGCGCAGCGCGACCCGTCGTTCGATCGCATCCTCCGGCTCCCCCGGGTGCGACAGCGTGAGCAGCGCGCGGGCGTACTCCGGGGTCTGGAGCAGTTCGGGGACCGCCCGCGGCTCGTAGCAGCGGATCAGGCGGGCCGCCTGTTCCAAGCCGAGATAGGTGTCGAACCACTTCGGCAGCCAGTCATTGTCGCGTGCCCACCAGCCCGACGCATTGGCCTGCCTGGCCAGTTCCAGGTATCGGTCCCGTTCCGCCGGGTCGGTGACCGCGTAGAGGTCGAGCAGGTCGACCAGATCGCGTTCCCGGCAGCCGGTGCGCCCGAGCTCCAGCCTGCTGATCTTCGAATGCGACCCGCGAATGGCCGCACCCGCCGCGTCACGGGTGATATTCCGCGCCTCGCGCAGGCGACGCAGCCGGCCACCGAGGACCATCCGCAGGACCGTCGGTCCACCTCCGGACACCGGCTGGGCGCCCAGCTGTGTCGAATCGGCCGCCTGTCGTACGTTCGAAGGACGCATGCCCCGAGTCTGCCATGCTGACCGAGTCGTTAGCTATGGGCCGAAAGTCCCTGCGCCACCGCGCATTCCTGGTTGCACCTGGTCCGGCACCGCACCCGACCGGTCAGGCGGGGTCGGACGGCAGCTCGGCGATCCGCGGCTCCCGCTCGCGCAACGCAGCGATGAGAGCACGGGTGTACTCGGGGGGCGCGGCGTGCACCGACAGCAGGTTCGCCACCGCGCGATAGGCCGCGAGATCGGCGTCCTTGTCCAGATACAGCGCGCCGGTGAGCTGCTGGAGATACACGATGTCCGGCAGGTCCGACTCGGCGAAGCGCAGCATGGTGAAGGCGCCGTCGGCCACCGCGGGGCCGCCCACGTGATCGGCGAGCACCTGCACGGTGATGTTCGGCGCGTCCACGGCCCGCAGCAGGTGGTCGAGCTGCGCCAGCCACACCTGCGATCCCCCGATCCTGCGCCGCAGCGCCGCCTCCTCGACGATCAGCCACATCTGGGGCGGGTCCGGCCTGGTCAGGATCTCCTGGCGGCGCATCCGCAGGGCCACGCGCCGCTCGATCGACTCCTCGTCCTCGTACGGGTGGGCGAGCACGAACAGCGCGCGGGCGTACTCGGGGGTCTGCAGCAGCTCCGGGACCACCCGCGGCTCGTAGCAACGGATCAGCTGCGCGGCATGTTCCAGCCCGAGATAGGTGTCGAACCACTTCGGCAGCCAGTCGGCGTCGTGATGCCACCATCCCGAGGTGTTGGCCTGCTCGGCCAGCCGCTTGAACTCCGCGCACTCCTCCTCGTCGGTGACGCCGTACAGCGCGAGCAGGTCCACCAGATCCCGCTTCCGGAAACCGGTACGCCCCAATTCCAAGCGGCTGATCTTCGAGTGCGAACCGCGGATCGCCTCGCCCGCTTCCTCGAGCGAGATGCCGCAGGCCTCACGCAGCCGCCGCATCCGTCCGCCGAGGATCATCCGTAAGGCGGTCGGGCCGCCCTCGGCGGCGGGAACCGTTCCACGAGCGATGGATTCGTTCTGAGGCCGCACTACCGAAGCACGCATGCGTCGAGTCTCGCATGCGCGGTGCCCGCACTCCAGCACCGAACCCCCGAAGGGCAGCGCATGCGCAGGTGCAAGCACGTCGGCACGACCAGTGCATTCTGCGTGACCGCACACCGGAGCGAGGACCGCAATCACCCGGTCAGCACTCGTCGGGCGCCTGGACTCCCCGCAGCCGGTCGTCGAGCCAGATCATGGCCTCCGGATAACCGAGCGCACCCGCGATGATGTGCTCACCGAGCACACTCCGGTACACCGCGGGCACGCCGAGGCGGCACTGCTCGAGATAGAGATTGCGCGCGCCCTCGGCCGGAATCCAGAACTCCTGCTCACCGTTGTAGATGTAGAGCGGCGTCGCCGACCGCATACCGGCCATCTTGGTCACCCGATAGATGTCCGCGGCCAGCGCCGAATGCAACGGATCGGGAAAATTCGCGGCGATGTCGATCGGCAGCATCAGCACGCCGAGCGCTCCGTAGCTGCTGCCGCACATGTTCTTCACCGGCGAGGTGGCCACCCACTGGGCGAGATTGTTCATCCCGGCCAGGATCTCCGGCCGCTCGCGGCCGATCCCGAACACCGCCCCCATGAATATCGCCGAGGCGAGGTTGCCGTTCATACTGCGGGCCAGGATCTCGAAGTCGGCGGGCACGCCGCCCAGCGCCGCGCCGACGATCACGTCCGCCAATTCCGGTGCGTAGCCGTCGATCAGCTTCACCGCCCCGTGCGTCGCGATCGCGCCACCGGAATATCCGGCCAGACCGAACTTCGCGGCGCCGAACTCCTCCGGCAGCAGTCCGCGCACCGCCCGGATCGAGTCGAGCACGGCGTGCCCGGCCACGATGGGTTCGGCATAGGCCATCGAAGGCCCTTCGTGGTCCGGGATCAGCACGGCGTAACCGCGCAGCGCCGCCAGATGGGTCGTGGGCGGCAGGAAGTCGGTGGTGCTGGTGTCGGGGTTGAGCCCGTGCGCGAGGGTGTATCCGGGCGTGCAGGTACGGCCCAAGGCGTCGATGGGCAGGTTGTTCACCACCACCGGCCGCTGCCCGGGCCCCGGCCACGGCGCGGACGGGACGATCAGCGTCGCCGTGGCATACGACGGCGCGCCGTGCGCGTCGGTCGTACGGTACTTCACCAGTAGCGCACGCTGGATCGGCAGCAGCAGCAACGGCGCGGCCGTCGGGCGCACGTCGCGGACCTCGACGACCTGCCCCGCTGCCATGTCGTCGAGATCCGCGGGCAGCAGGTCGAACATCGGGTCGCCGACAGCGGACGGCAGCGTGGCCGAGCGCAGCGCCGCCAGCGACGGCGACAGCGTAGTCGCCTGGTGCGCAGGTGGAATCGGTTCCGGCAGCGGCGCGATCGGCGGCGGCGGAATCACCTGATCGATGAGTTGTTGCAGCGCGGGCAACAGCCCGCCGGGCGGTGGGGCGGGCGGCGGCTCTGCGGCGGCGGGGCCGGCCAGGACCGCGCCGGCGACGAGCAATGCCACAGCAATGGCACGCGAAATCTTCATGGCACACCTTCGGTGCGAACGGCAACGTCGTCTGGCACCCGGACGCACCAGCCTTCGACCGCCGAAATGTCCCCTGTCGGACCGGGAGCCAGTACGTCAGGCTACGCCAGCGCCCCCGACCGGACGTAGTAAAGCATCCGAGTTGTCTTGTCGCGTATCCATATCGCAACAACGGCCACCGAGACCCTTTTTCGCAGAGAGGGTCCCGGCTCGGCCATGTACGTATCGTCGGTCAGCAATTACTCGGCGCGGGTTCCCCTCGGAAACGGGCGTCCAGCCAGGTCAGCGCCGCGGGAATGCCCAGCACCGCCGCGGTCAAGTGGTCCGGCACCGGGACCTCGTCGGTCTGCACCTTCGCACCCGCCGCACACCACCGCTTGTCGGTATTGACCACCGCGTCGATCGGGATGAGGCCATCGATCGGCGAATGCCATTCGAACACCGGCGTCTTCGGTACGCCGTCGTAGAGTTCGAGACTGTTCTCTTCCACCACGGCGCGCGCGGTGTTGTCGTTGATCATCGAGGTCGTCTTGGCGAAATCCAGCGCGCCGTGGCCTGCTCCCGTGGCGAGGATGTCGTTGGTGCAGCTGTTGGAGATTTGCGCGCGGGCAGCCAGACCCCGGTCGTTCAGCTGCTCACTGAGAGGGAAGCGCGTCGGGTACTCCCGCTCCAGCCCGAACCCGGCGGCCAACGCGAGACCGAACACCGGATGCGGGTTCAACCCCAGCCCCTCGAGCATCTTCACCAGATTCATCGGCACGCCACCCATCGCCGCGCCCGCGATATCGAGTTCCGGTGCGTACTTCGGCTGCAGGGCCGCCGCCCACGCGGTGGCCATCCCGCCGCCGGAGTAGCCGACCATCGCCACCGGGCTGCGCTGCACACCGAGTTCGGCGACCTGTTTGACGGCGCGGATCCCGTCGAGCGTGATCTGCCCGCCGAGCTTCGCGGCGCCGTAGGCGAAGTTCGGGCCGAGGTGGTCGGGCAGCGCGACGCTCCAGCCGCGGGCCAGCAGGACGTTCCAGCCGGGCGCCTCCCGTACGACCAGATTCGGATCACCGGTGTAGAGCACCCGGGAGACCGAGCACTCCGAGCCGAGCCCGTTGATGATGTGCTGGAACGACAGCAGGGGGCCGTCGGCGCGATGCGCCTTCGGCGTCAGCACCGTGGTCGTCGCCGCGATCGGTTTCCCCTCCGAACTCGCCGACCGGAACCGGATCACGGTCACCGTGGTCTCCGGGAAGATCGCCAGCGGCGGCATCACCCGAGTCGCGATCACGTCGCCGGGCTTGCGATCGGCGATGTCCGCGGGTGTCGAATAGAACGGATCCGGATCGGGTTCGGGATACAGCGGCGTGCCGGCCGCGGCGCCGGCCATACTCGCGACCAGCACCAAGCCCGCGGCCATCGCTCCGATCGCACGTGCGAGACGTCTGCGCCCCACTCCCCTACCCGACGAACGTGGGCCCTGACTCATCGACGTGTGCCTCCTGAATCGTCCAACGCTGTGCCCATCCTCGACAACATGACCAAGCGCGGAACACCCACCGACGCGATCATCTTGACAATTCAGAACATTGGGTCGCCCGGCCGGTGCTCGCGGCGGGCCCCGGCTGGTGACTGTACCGCAGGACGCCACGTCCGTTCTGTGACATTTCCAACGGATAACGCGACGGCACCCGGCCGGCGGGTACACCGCGTCGGGATTCGATGGCGCGCCGGTCACGGCCGCGCCGCGCAGATCGAGCTCCGGCACGTCGCCGGGTGCCGGATGGGCGGTGAACAGCACCGAGACCACGACGCCCGTCGCCCCCTACCAGGTGCCGTCCACACCGCACCGACCGCCATCCCGAGCCGGAGCCGCACCGGCAAGCCCCCACAATAGGAGCCCTGCCGGGGAACCTCGCCGGGACCGCCTGGGCTCGCTAGGCTCGGGTGAGCACGCCGGAAACCGGTGCCGAGGAGAACGCAGGAGGTTCGACCGTGGCGCAGCGGTACCCGTATCGCCTCGTCACCCGGCGCCGCACCGCCGTGTTGCTTGCGTCGGGGCTGCTACCTCTGACGGTCGCCTGCGGAACCGATTCGTCCGATCCTTCGGCGGGCACGACCACGACCGTCGCCGCGACCACCTCGAGCGCACCCGCGTCACCGGCATCGACAGCGCCGGCCGCCGTGCCGTCCGTCGACCCCTACGCGGGACAGCCGCTGATCGATCATGTCACCTGGACCGAAACGATCGACGGGCCCCGGTTGCTCGTCTTCCCGACGCAGGCCGGGCGGCGGACCACCTTTCCCGGCTCGGACGAACGAGCGTGGCAGGAGGTAGTGGCCGACTCGGCCGACGCGGACGCACCCGGCATGCGCGATCAGTTCGTCTGTCACTGGGCATGGGCACGGCTGGTGCAACCGGACAAGCCGAGCTGGAACCTGGAACCGTGGCGCCCGGCGGTGGGCTACCAGGCCACCGTCGAAGCGCGGTGTAATCCCGGCGGCCCCGAGCGCTGAGCGCGGGCGCTGCCCCGACCGGAAGGAGCGTTCCATGCGCGTCGTCATCGCAGGCGGGCACGGGAAGATCGCATTGCTGCTCGCCCCCGTACTCACCGCGAACGGCCACCAGGTCGCCGCCCTGATCCGCAACCCCGACCACGCCGACGACGTGCGCGCCACCGGCGCGGAGCCGGTGCTGTGCGATCTGGAGAACGCGGGTACCGACGAGCTGGCGAACGTCGTAAAAGGCTGTGCAGCGGCGATTTTCGCCGCCGGCGCCGGGCAGGGCAGCGGCGTGCGACGGAAATACACCGTCGACCTGGGCGGCTCGGTCCGGCTGGCCGAGACCGCGGAGCGCACCGGGGTGCGCCGCTTTCTGCAGATCTCCTCGATGGGCGCGGGCGTGCCACCCGCTCCCGGTTCCGACGAGGTGTGGGCGGCGTACCTCGACGCGAAGACCAAGGCCGAAAACGATCTGCGCGGCAGAGATCTCGACTGGACCATCCTGCGTCCCGGCCGCCTGACCGACTCCCCTGGTACCGGACTGGTGACGCTCGCGCTTCCCCCGGTCGGGCGCAGCGAGGTTCCGCGCGCCGATGTGGCGGCCGTATCCGCCGGACTGCTGCCCGCCGCGCACACCTATGACCTGACGCTCGAGCTCGTCTCGGGTGACACTCGGATTAGCCAGGCAATTGCACAACTGGCCGACTGAGCTGTCACACACCTCGCTACCGCCCTTGCAGATCGACCGCAACGGTCACGATGGGAGAACAACCGTGTTCAGTCGAATCGTCTCGATGAAGATCCGCCCCGGCTCCCGGGCCGAGTTCCTGGCGGCCATATCCCGCAGCGCCGACGCCTCCGTCCGGACCGAGCCGGGCTGCCTGCGCTTCGACATCTGCGCAGATCGGGTGGATCCGCACCGATTCTTTCTCTATCAGCTCTACACCGACGACGAGGCCGCGGAAGCGCACCGTTTCACCGAACATTTCCTGGCCTGGCGGGCCGCGGCGGACCAATTCGTCGAGCCGGGTACGCAGATCGATTACAGCACGGACGTCTTATTCGGCCGCGACTGAATTGTCGCGTCGGGCGCCGTGTCCGCAAACTTCCGGCTGCGAAATGCGCACTGTGCGCGTGCAATCGATCGTGCAGATGTGCTTGCATCTGAAAGGTACGGCGGCATAAACTCGGTCCCGCAACGCTTTACAGGGGACCATCAGGGGAGGCCGCGTGGGCGAGCCGAAGGCCGAAGCCGCCGTGGGTTTGCCGCCGCCACACAAAACAGGGGCGTTCGAATGGAACAACCACGTACCGGCGGTCGGTTCGGATCAGCCGACACCGCACTGGCCGACCAGCCGGCGAACGGTAGACATATGAGCACATTTCCGGCCCACAGCGGCCACACCGATACCGCGTTTTCCCGAGAAACCGCCGTGGCATACGTGATCGATGCCGTCGAATCCACCGGGGCGGCGACTCGGCACGATTTCGATATCGACCGGATCGTCACCACCGCGCACGCGATGGCCGACGACTGGGATCTCGAGGCACTGCAGCCGGCGACGTTCTGGCGGATCGCCTCCAGCTTCATCAAGCAGTAGACCGACCGTCCCGCTGTCCGAGCCCGGTAGGTCACGAAACCCTCGGTCATGAGCACTCTCCTCGCGCCACCCGACGCCGGCCGATAGCCACCACGATGCCATCGACGCCGGGCGCTGACCCGCGAGAACCAGAGTTCCGGGGCCACCGCCGCCGCCGCCGAAGTGGACAGCACAGCAACGCCGAGCGGCCACCTCCGTTTCGGAGGTGGCCGCTCGGCGTATCGGGTCTTCGGCCGCGCGCAGCGCTACCGCGCGCTCTCAGTGACCCTCGGCATACTTCTCCATGATCTCGATCGACTTCTCCGGGCGCTCGGCCTGGACGCAGAGCCGGTCCATCACCGACAGGTACAGCGCCAGGTCTTGCCGCCGCTCGAGATACAACGCGCTGGTCAATTGTTCGAGATACACGATGTCCGGCAGTTCCGCCTCGGCGAAACGCAGAATGCTGAAGGAACTGCCCGCCGCGGCGTGCTCACCCGCGGTGAACGGCAGCACCTGGATCGTCACATTGGGCAACTTCGCCAGCCGGACCAGATGCAGCATCTGCTCACGATGCACCTGCGCGCCGCCAACGGGCCGGACCAACGCGGCTTCGTCGAGCACCGCCCACACTACCGGCGGGTCCGAGCGGAAGAGTATTTCCTGCCTGCGCTGACGCACCGCGACCCGCCGATCCGTGTCGGCGTCCTCATATCCGAGCGACACGACCGCCCTGGTGTATTCGGTCGTTTGCAGCAGTCCGGGAACAAGATGCGACTCGTAGGTGCGGATCTTGCTCGCGGCCTGCTCCAGGCCGAGGTAGGTCCCGAACCACTGCGGCAGCAGGTCGCTGTAGCGATGCCACCAGCCCGGCTCGTTGGCCTGCCTGGCCAACTCGAGGAACGACTCGCGCTCCTGGGTATCGTGGACGCCGTACAGGGTCAGCAGGTCGCGGATGTCGCGTTCCTTGAAGCCGGTACGGCCCAACTCGAGACGACTGATCTTGGCGTGCGATCCCCGGATCGCCTCACCCGCCGCTTCACGAGTGATGCCTCTCTTCTCCCGAAGCTTGCGCAGCTGGCCGCCCAATGCGATGCGTAGCACGGTCGGACCACGTTCCGCGACAACGGATTGCACCTGACCATCGTCATCGGGTTCAGCGATCATCGAGTTCGGCTCCGATACTCCGGGGATAGCCCACAGTGTGTCACAACCACATGTCGCGAGACACACCGCGCACCGATCGCTAATGTTACCGCTCAGCTAGTCAAATAGTCGAACTCCCCGGCCTTCGCGCCACGAACGAACGCATCGATCTCCGGACGCGTATAGATCAGGACCCCGCCTTCGGGGTCCCGCGAATTACGTACCGCCACTTGGCCGTTGGCCGTTTCGGCCACCTCGACGCAGTTGCCGCTGGGATTACTGAAGGAACTCTTGCGCCAAGTTCCGATGATCTCGTTGGTGAATGTATCCGACATCTTCCCCACTCCTCCGTTACCGCAGTCAGGCGATTCGGTTCGTGCATATGCACGTTCAAACGTTCTTGCATATGCACCAACACGGGACGATAGCACGAAGTTCGCCCTCTGCGCGCCCACGGATCGGCATCGTCCGACGCTAGATATGCAACGCACTCGCGTCGACTCGGAAACACCGAGGTCAGCTCCCCGATCCAGGCCGCTTTACGAGCGCGAATCTTGGACTGCCACAGGGCACATCGGATGTACCAGTTGTTCGCGACAGCCCCGCGCACCCACCCGCACGGCAGTTCGCCGACCCGGTTTCTGCCCAGGCAGTACACCCCCATACCGGGAGACCGCAGCCCCTCATCCGAACCGACATTCCCACTCCGCGCGGGTCTGGAACCACTGGATGAGCGGTGAGGACCATGACGAGATCGACCGCCCCGCAGGCGACGCCGGGATCGAGGTCGATCCGGACATCACCCCCATGGCCGTGCAGACGCGCCAGTTCCTCGGGCGCGCCGTGCACTACCTCACGCCAAGACCTACGAGGATCTGCTGCGCATCGCGCACACCCTGCTGGACGCGGTTGCGTCGGATCCAGGCCTTCGTCGACAGCCTGGAGGTGGTCGAGCCGGGTTTCGCGCCCATCACGCAGTGGCGCTCGGGTGGCACGGAGGTGCGCGAGTCCCGCCTGATCTCCGCCTACGGCGCGGTCGCGCGCACACCGTAAGGCCCCTGAACACCAAACCGCAAGCGGTGCAGCGCCGGTCGCCGGTCTCGCTCCGACGACCGGCGCCCGTGTTACCCTGACCGATCGTGCAGATGTACTTGCATTTGCAAGCGACGGAGGAATAGACTCGAACCCGAAATCGGGGAGGTACGTAGAGAGTTCGAGTCTGCGTCACCAGTACGTCACCCTCCCCGCCGCACGTCGGACGCGAGGGGTAGTCGAATGATCGAGCCATTTCGAACCTCCCCCCGGGTTGCCGTCATCGATGGCGCAGGCGCCGAGCCCTTTCGCCAGTACCGTGCGCCCGAGTTCGCCATGACCGATTGCAGTGTGGAGCCCCGCGGCCTCACCTATCGGCAAGCCCGCGACATCCTCTATGTCCACGAGGTCCACGGCCCGGCGTGCAGGCAGTGGCTGGCAGCCGCCGCCTATTTGTCAGCCGGGCTGGACGACGAATAGAACGGGCAAGGCCCGGCACGCGAAGGTGTTCTCGTCGCAACGTGAACCCGGCTCCAGCGCCGTTACCTCAGCGCGACGCTGCGCGGCCGGCATCCGAGTCACTACGGCATCGCATGACCCAGCTCACCTCGATCGACGTGGCGACCCCGGCGGGGACCTCACCGACGGTGCTCACCTGCCGGCCCGGGATCCGGACCGCAGCCTCGCCCGCCGCCGGTGACGTCCGCGTCGTGACCTGATCGTGGCCTGTAACGGATTCGTGCTGGTCACCGAGCCGCGAACTTGCGATCCTGGTAGTGCCGCGACGTCTGGATGGTGGAATATGCGAATTTCGGAGATCCTGCGCAGGAAAGGCAGCGACGTGGCCACGGTCGCGCCCGATACGACGGTACGCACACTGCTCGCCACCCTGGCCGAGCGGAACATCGGCGCGGTCGTCGTCTCCCCCGACGGCAACACGATCGCGGGCATCGTCTCCGAGCGCGACGTGGTACGCAGTCTGCACGCGTGGGGCGCAGAGCTGCTGGACACGCCGGTCTCGACGATCATGACCGCCACGGTGCGCACCTGTGCGCCCGACGACCGGGTCGACGGGCTGCGCCGCACCATGACCGACCACCGCATCCGGCACCTACCGGTGGTGCACGAGGGTCGACTGGTCGGCATCGTGAGTATCGGCGACGTGGTCAAGAGCGCGATCTCGGAATTGGCGGACGAACGCGAACACCTCGTGGAGTACCTGCAAGGCAGATATTAGAGCTCGCTCAGATTCCCCAGGTCGGCCGAGAGCCAGTGCTCCGGGCGCAGGAAGACCGCGACCTGCGCACCGTAGGCCTCGGCCGCCGTCAAGTAGGCGTCCAGCGATTCGGCGGGTACGTACCGCGCGGCCATGTCGCGGTGCATCTCGTCGGTCGCCGGGGTGATCCGGGTGACCGGGCCCTCCACGCTCACGTACCGGACCGTGGGGTCTACCTGCTGCACCATGAGACCGAACCGGCCGGTCTCCCGGAGGTAGCGCATCTTCTGCGATTCCGGACCGGTCAGGATCCAGGGCTCGCCACCGGGGCTGTACTGGTACCAGATCGGGACGGTGAGCGGGCCGCGACCGGCGCCCGCGGCCACCGAGAACGCCGCGACATGCGGCTGCGCGAGGAACTCTTGACGCTCTTGCAGTGTCAGAGGCATGCGTTCCAGGCTAGTCGTGAAAGCCGTTGTCCACGACAAAACTTCGAAGTCCGTACCGAAAATGCGTATCGTGGGTGACGTCCGAGTCACCGGTGTGAAGGGAGCGTCACGTTGCGGTCCCCGACCCCGAGGTCACCGGTGACGCGGAGGGAGGACACTCCCCGGCCGCCGGAAACGCCGACGTTCGCGACGGCAGCGGTGCGGTCGCTGTTCCCAGCGCTCGCCGGTGCCTCCGAGGTCTACTTGGACAGCGCCGCCACCACACAGAAACCGCTGCCGGTCATCGAGACCATCCAGCGGTACCACAGCAACGGCACCGCCAACGCCGGCCGTGGGACCTACCCCTGGGCCACCGGTCTGACGGCTCGGATCGCCCACGTGCGCGAACGCGTCGCCACGTTCATCGGCGCCGAGCACCCGGACGAGGTGGTCTTCACCGCGGGCGCCACCGCCGCACTCAACGCCGTCGCGCTGTCATGGGGCCTGACGGCGCTCGCCGATGGCGACGAGATCCTCTACAACGCAAGCGATCACGCGTCGAACGTGTACCCGTGGCAGCACCTGCGCGCGCTGCTCGCCCGGTTCGGACGCCGCGTCCACCTGGTCCCCTACCGGGTGACCGCTGCCGGTGCGGCGGACACCGACGACATCCTGGCCAAGATCACCCCGCGTACCCGGCTGATCACGACCGGGCATCTGCACCATGTCTTCGGCGGTCTGAGCACCCTGGAGGAATTGCGCGGCCGGATCGATCCGGCCATCCTGCTGTGCTTCGACTGCTCGCAGAGCGGCGGCCATCTTCCGGTCGACGTCACCGCGCTCGGCGCGGATTTCGCGACCTTCGCCGCGCACAAGATGTTCGGCGCGCCCGGCACCGGGATCCTGTACTGCCACCGGCGCGTGCACGACCGGCTGGTGCCGTTCCTGCCCGGGGGCAACTCCGGGGTCGAGCCGGATCCGGACGGATTGCGACCAGGGCCGATGCCCGCGCGGCTGGAAGGCGGGACACCCGACATCCCGGGCATCCTCGCGCTCGGCAGCGCGCTGGAGGTGCTGGAATCGTTCGGCCTCGACGCCGTCGCCGCGCACAACCGCGCCCTGACCCTGCGCCTGATCGACGGGCTGCGGCCGCTCCCCGGCCTGGAGTTCCTGCCCGGCCCCGCGCACGCGAGCTGCGAGGTCGGTTACGGGATCGTCTCGTTCACCCTGGGGGGAATCTCGGCCACGGACGCGGGATTCGTCCTGAGCGAACTCGGTTTCCTGGTGCGCACCGGCGCGCACTGCGTCCCCGCCGACATCGACGGCGCGGGCTCGGTGCGGGTCAGCACGCACATCTACAACACGCCCGACGAGATCGACCGCTTCGTCGCGTGCGTGCGAACCATCGCCGAGGAGGTCATGTGAGTAACGACATCCCCCGCTACGACCGACGGGCCGCGTCCAGGGTGCTGGCCGACTTGGCGCAGCCAGGATTGTTCACCGATCCGGTTCCGGCTCCCCGACATCGGCGATTCGAATTCACCTGTACCGCATTGGGTTTCGAGCCGGGCTGGCACCTCACCTACTCCCAGCGGCTCTATTTGGAGCGTTTCATGCGGCCGTGCCGCGCCGACCAGGTGACCAGCGCGACCCACCGGATCGGGTGGACCGATAGCGCCGGCATCCCGAATACCGGGCACGTCCGCTCCGGTGGCCTCGGCGCTTCGGTGCCGATCGCGGCGCGCGAGACCGTCCTGGCGCTGTGGCGCCACCTGGACGCCGACGCCGAATTCGCCGCGCGGGTCGCGGCGCTCGGACCGGGCGAGCACGCCGTGCTGGCGGGCACAACCACCGACCACGATCCGCGCGACATCTTCCGGGTCGGCATCGAGGCGGCGGGCCGCGTGCTGGCCCAGCACGCGCTGCTGGCCGACCGGACCCCTTACCGTGATGCCGCCGAATTCGCCGAAGGACTCCGCGTTTCCGGGATCTTCGCCGCGGTGGCCACGCGCTGGTTCTGGGAGTTGCAGGCCTCGACCTACCGGCGAGGCATGATCCCGGTGACGCTGGTCGCACAACCCGACGGCACCGTCCGCTATTCGGCGCAGACGGTGGCGACCCTGCGCGCGATGAAGGACACCACCATCGCCGACGCGCACGCCGTGATGAAGCGCGCCACCACGGCCGAAGGACACACAGTGGCCGAGGCGATCGCCAAATATCACGACGACCTCGACCTGATCTCCCGGCAGTACGCCTTGCTGCCCGAGGGCAGCCATCCGGCCTGCCTGGCGGCCACCCCGCATCAGCTCGACGGCGGGCATTTCAGCATCCTCCCGCTGCTGGTGGACCGGTTCGTCGCGACGTTCACCGAGATCGTGGACCGCTGCCCGGTCACCGAGATCAGCGCCGAACTCGACGAGGCGACCGCCGACCGTGCCGCGACCGCCGAGGACCAGGTGTTCTACGTGCCCGATATGACCTGCAAGCACTGCGTCCGCACGATCGGCGGCGTGCTGGAGTCGATGGACATCCGCGTGATCGAGATCGACCTGGACAGCAAACGGGTGGTGGCCGAGTTCCGCAGCCCACGCAATCGGGCCCGTGCGTTCGAGGTGATCCGCGACGGCGGCTACAACCCGGTCGCACAGCGGCCCGACGATATGCCGCAGGCGTCGGCCCCCGAGCCGTCGGAAGCCGCCGTATGACGCGTCGGCCGCCGGCGCTGCCCGCGCAGCTCCACCCGATCGTCCGTGCTTTTCTCGACACACCCGGCATCGTGACGGAGACGCTGACGAGATTCCGATCCCCGGCTCATCTGGTGTTCCCGCAGGTCTATTCGGAGAATCTCCTGCGACTGCGTTCCGTGCTGGAGCGAAGCCTCACCGGGTACCGAATCTGCTACGCGCACAAGGTGAATCAGTCCGTCGCTTTCGTCCGCACCGCCGAACGCGAAGGCATCGCCATCGACGTCGCCTCACCGCAGGAACTGTCCAGCGCCCGCGCCGCCGGGTTCGGTCCGGCGCGCATCGAGGTCACCGGCCCGAAGGGGGAAGTCTTCCTGCGCGACCTCGTCGACCGTGGGGTCACGATCAACGTCGACAACCTCTGGGAACTCGGCCGCATCGCGGAACTGTCCTGCGAGCAAGCGGAAATACCTGTGCTACTGCGGGTCTCCGGTTTCAACGAAGGACAGGTGAGCCGGTTCGGGATGCCGCCTGCGCACCTCGAGCGGGCGTTCGAGCTGCTCGCGGCGCGGCGCGGGCGGGTCGCTTTCCTGGGGTTGGCCTTCCACCTCGACTCCGGCGAGGTCGGTGAGCGCGTCCGGGCGATCGACACCTGCCTGCGACTGATCGAGCGCGCCTACGAACACGGACTCACCCCTTCGGTGCTCGACATCGGCGGCGGCTTCCGGCAGGTGTTCACCGCCGACGCCGAACAGTTCGACGCCTACGTGCTCGCGCTGCGCGAATCGCTGCTCGGCCGTGGGGAGCCGATGACCTGGGGCAGCAACACCTTCGGCTATCACGTCGCGGGTGGGGCAGTGCACGGCACACCGGTGTTCCACAAGTACGCCAACACCGTCCCCGCCGACCGCATGCTCGCCGATTTGCTGGACGCCCCGCTGGATCGGCACGGTGGGCGCACGGTGGCGCAGGTGGCGGGTGACAATCTGCTGGAGATATGGCTGGAGCCGGGCAAGGCGCTGGTGGACCATGCGGGCATCACGGTGGCCACGGTGGAGTTCGTCAAGGAGGTCGCCGACGGCAGCGTGCTGGTGCACGTCGACCTCAGCCGCGATTCGGTGACACCCGCAGACCAGGAAGTCCTGGTCGACTCGATCCTTCTGCCCCGCGCCGACGCGACCGTGGGCGATGGCGCAACGGGTCCGGTCGGCGTCTACTTGGCTGGACGGCTGTGCCTCGAGCGCGACCTGATCACCAATCACAAGGTGTGGCTACCCGCCCGCCCCCGGCCGGGCGATGCGGTGGTGTTCCCGAACACCGCCGCCTATCACATGGACCTGTCCGCCGCGACGGCCTCCATGCACCCCCTGCCCGCGAAACTCGCGGTCACCCGGGGGCCCGACGGGTTCCGGGTCGTACCCGACACCGACTACGAACCCGAGTTCGCCGTCGAGTCGGCACCGCCCCGCCCCATCACGCCGCACGCCACCGACCCTGCCACCCGTCCGGTCCGACCCGTCGAGGCCCGCTGATGCGATACGACCACATCACAGAACTCATCGGCAACACGCCGCTGCTGCGGCTCGACCCCGCGGTGCACGGGCTGGCGAACGTCGAGCTCTACGCGAAACTGGAGTCGCACAACCCGTTCGGTTCGGTGAAGGACCGGGTGGCCTGGGCGATGCTCCGCGACGACCTGGCGGAGATCCGCGCCGAGGGGCGGACGCTCATCGAGGCCTCCAGCGGGAACACGGCCAAAGCGCTGCGCGTCCTCGGCGCGGTGTACGGGATCGACCTGCGTGCGGTGACCAACCGGATCAAGGTGGGCGAGGTCCGCGATCTGCTGCAGCTGTTCGGCACCGAGATCGTGGAACTGCCCGGCCTGTCCGAGTGCCCGGACCCCACCACGCCGAACGACGTCTATTCGGTGATCGAGGCGACCATGGCCCAGCACCCCGGCGCGTACCGGCATCTGTCGCAGTACACCAACGAGAAGAACATCGAGGCACACCACCACGGCACCGGACGGGAGATCCACGAGGACCTGGCGGCCGATGGCATCACCAGGATCGATTACCTGATCGGCGGACTCGGCACCACCGGCTCGACCAGGGGGACCGCCAGCTACCTGCGCAAGCACCATCCCGAATTGCGCACTGTCGCGGTGGTTTCGGAGCGCTCGGACTTCGTTCCCGGGATCCGGTCGGAGAACGAGATGTGGGATGTCGGGCTGTTCCAGCCCGAGTTCTACGACCGGATCGTGACCGTGGCGGCGGGCGACGCCGTCGACGCGACGCTGCGCCTGGCGACCGGGTACGGCGTCTTGGCCGGTCCGACCAGCGGCGCGAGTTACGCGGCCGCGCTGGAGACACTGGGCGCGCTGGAGCTCTCGGCGACCGATCCGGACGATCCGATCGTGGCGGTGTTCATCGTCTGCGATCGGCTGGAGCCGTACCTGTCGTACATCAAGAAGCGCAGGCCGGAACTGTTCGGCCGCGCCGAACGCTCAGCGGCGCCGACCGAGGAGGAGCTGGCGGCGGTGCCGCGCCTGTCACCCGAACAGCTGGCCGAGTTGGACCGGACCGGGCGGCCGATCATCGTGGACAGCCGCGGCGCCATGGCCTACCGGATCGGGCATGTGCCCGGCGCGTTGAACATCCGCGACGACCAGCTCGACGACATGTTCGACCACGGCATTCCGTTCCCGCGCTCGCGCCCCGTCGTCTTCGTGTGCCCGGTCGGCGAGCTGTCGGTGCGGTTCGCGGCGCGCGCCCGGCGAGCCGGCTACGACGCCGCCGGCTTGGCCGGTGGCGTGGTCGCCTGGCGCGATGCGGGGCTGCCGCTGGAACGAGGCTGATCCCCCGCGGGCGCGAGGTCCCGCCGCCCGGCGGGGAAGCCGCCGTACAGCAACGGGGCGACCGGACCCCGGTAACCGGCGGCCAGGAGTTCGACGGTGGCGGTGAACAATTCGGTGAAACGGACCGCCGTGTCGCGCTCGAACAGCACGGCGGGGTAGATGAACACCCCGTCGATGCCCGCGGGCGCGCCGAGCCGGTCGTACCGGTCGACGAGACCGAATTCGAGGTCGTGCTTAGCGCGGACGATTCCGGTGTCGATCTCGGTGATGGTCACCTCACCGGTCGGGTCCGCCGCGGGCTGAGCGGCCACACCGCGCTGAAGGATGAGCGTCGCCTGGAACAGCGGGCAGGTCGGATCCTGCAGCAAGCAGCGCTTCAGCCGCTGGCCGGGTGTGTCCGGATGGGCGAATGCGGCCAGTGTCACCCTGCGCACCTGATCGAGCAATTCTTCCGCGTCGGCGGCGCGGTCGAGCCGCACGCGCATCAGCACGTCGTCGGCGAAGTTGCCGACCAGGTCGTCGAGCAGCCGATGATCGCGGCCCGCGACCGCCGTGGCCACCGTCACGTCGGCGCTGCCCGCGAACGCGCCGACGGACACCGCGAAAGCGGTTTGCAACACCATGAACAGACTGGCCCGCGCCGCGCATGCCCGATCGAGCAGCGCACGATGCACGTCGGGGCCGAACGCGACCGGCACGACGGCACCGGCGCAGGCGCCGCCGCGGCGGATCGCACGGGGCCGTACGCAGGGGAATTCGAGCACCGGCGGCCGACCGGCCAGAGTGTTGGCCCAGTAGCGCAACTGCTGCGTGGCGCGACTCCATTCGTCGGAGTAATCGCCCAGCTGGGCGTGCTTCCACAAGGTGTAGTCCGCGTAGTCGATCGGCAGAGGTGTCCAGTGCGGCTCGGCTCCGGCCTGCCTGGCGAGATACGCCGTGCCGAGATCGCGCAGCAGCGGGGCCACCGAGCGCCCGTCGATCGAGATGTGGTGCACGACCAGAACCAGCACCACGTCCTGCGGTCCGAGTACGCACAGCCTGGCGCGCAGCGGCAGATCGGTCTCCAGATCGAACTCGCTCGCGGCGAACTCCGCGATGCGATGCGGCAATTCGGCTTCGGTGACCACGACGACGTCGGTGCGCGCCCCGGCCTCGTGCGCCGGGACGATCACCTGAGCGGGGCCGGAGGCGGTCCACGGGTAGCGGGTGCGCAACGGTTCGTGCCGGGCGACCACATCGTCGATCGCGGCGACGACCGCCTCTGGCCGCAGCGCCGGTCCGGACAGGCGCACCGCGCGAGCCACATTCCAGTCACTCGAGTTACCGGCCCGAGCGGCGTGCCACATCCGTTCCTGCGCGGGGGCGAGCGGGATGTGCGCCGGACGCGGCCCGCGAGCGAGCGGCACCGGACGCCGCGGCGGCGGACCAGGCCGAACCGCTGGTCGTACCGTGCGCCATCCTGTGTGCCCGAGTCCGTAGCCGGTCCCTTCGGACAAGATCACCGCAGCGGAGTTGTTCACGCGCCATTACCCTCCACTACCGAACCACCGAGCATCCGAGGGAGGGTAACCAGATCGAGTAAACCGACAGTTACCGCTCCGTGACGGCGTGTGGTCCAGTTCGGCAAGGCCTGGGACAGCGGGGCGGATGAGCGCAGCGCCGGGACGCGCCGCCAGGCACTATCGTTGGGCCGTGCAGACAGGTCAGGACGCAAAGGGCCAGGAGGGCCCACGGATCTGGGGTGGGACTACGCTCACCGAGCGCAGGCAGACGCGGAGGGCGGCGCTGTTGGAGGCGGCGCTCGATCTGATCGGCGAGTCGGGCGCGAGCGGGGTCACCATGCGTGCGGTGTGCCGTAAGGCCAATCTCACCGACCGCTACTTCTACGAGAGCTTCGCCGGCCGCGACGAGTTGCTGGACGTGCTCTACCGTCAGGTCGCCGAGGAATTCCTGGAACCCATGACGGCCTTCGCCGCCACCGACGACCCGTCCCACGACCGCGCGCTGGCGGAGATCCTGGTGGACAAGGTGCTCGCCGACCCGCGAAAATCGCGGCTTTTCCTGGTCGAGCCGTACTCCAGCACCGGGCTCGGACAGACCACCTTCGCGGTGCTGCCGGTCTTCACCCGGATCATGCAGGATCATCTGTTCGCCCACATCGACGACCCGGTCAAGCGCAGGCTGGCGGCGGTGACCATGGCGAGCGGGAACGCGGGGGTGTTCTCGGCCTGGCTGAACGGCTCGCTGCGCGCAACCCGTGAGCAGGTCGTCGAGCACTGCCTCGCGATGCTCACCGTGTACCGCTCGCTCTACCGTTCGTGACCCGCACCGCGCGTCACCCGGTGCGGCCGGACGGTAGGTCACCGGACCGGGCCCGCCAGTACGCCAGTGTGTTCCGCGTCCGGATGGTGGCGGCGTGATTGGGGCCGAGGGCACGCAACTCCGCGACCAGCAGCACCTCCAGTTCCGCGACGGCGCGAGTCAGCTCGCCGTGCCGGGCGCGGCAGCTCGCGAGTTCGTTACGGGTGTCGAAGGTATCCGGGTGATCCGGGCCGAGCACCCGTAATCGGTCGCCGAGCAGTTTCTCCAGATCGGCGACCGCGCCATCGAGGTCGCCGCTGTCGGCGCGGTAGGCGGCCAGTTTGCCGCGGGTGAGCAGCGTGTCGGGATGGTCGGGACCGAGTACCCGCAGACGATCGTCGAGCAGGCGGGTGAACTCCGCGCCCGCCCCGGCCAGATCACCGCTGCGCGCGCGGAACGCCGCGAGGTTGTTGCGTGCGCCGAGCGTATTGGGGTGATCGGCGCCGAAGACGCGGAGATAGTCGACGACCAGCTGCTCGAACTCGGCCCCCGCGCCGAGGAGATCACCGCTGCCGGCCCGCCAGTACGCCAGACTGTTGCGAGTGCGCAAGGTGTCCGGATGGTCGGCGCCCAGCACGCGGGCACGGTCGGCGCGCAACTGCTCGAACCAGTCGATCGCCCCGGCGAAATCGCCGACGTCGCCGCGATTGGACGCCAGATTGTTCCTGGTGCGCAGGGTTTCGGGGTGGTCGGGCCCGAGCAGGCGCAACTGGTCGCCGAGCAGGTGCTCGAGTTCCTCGCCCGCGCCGGCGTAGTCACCGCAGCGGGCGCGGTAGCCGGCCAGCTTGTCGCGGGTGTCCAAGGTGGCCGGATCGTCGGGCCCGAGCACCCGCAACCGGTCGGCGAGCAACTGCTCGAAGTCAGCGACGGCGCCGACCAGGTCTCCGCTCTCGGCGCGATGGTAGGCCCACCGTTCCCGCGCCGTGAAGGTGTCGGGATGGTCCGCGCCCAGTGACTCGGCGAAATCGGGTGTCCATGCGGCCCACAGGTCGCGGTCGTCGGCCGACCTGCCGGTTTCCAGCTTCTCCAGGAAGTCGATGGCCAAGGCGGAATCGCCGTAGGCCAGACAGTGGCGTACGGCAGCGCCCCGCGCGTAGTCCGCGGACCGGTCGCCGGCGTCGGCCTGGATCGCCGCGATCAAGGCGCGGTGCGCGTCCGCGATGCGCACGCCGAGGCGACGGCACTCCGCGGCCAGTGCGGGCAGGAACGCGCTGTGGGCCACGCCGAGCGACTCGCGGACGGTGCCGGGGTGACTGCGGGTGACCAGGGCGCCGAGATTCACGGCGATGTCGCGGACCCGTGCCGCGCTGAGATCGACACCGAGCGACAACAGCGCCGAATCCAGCAGTTCCAGCGGCAGCACCGGACCCACGCCCGCCGCGACCAGCACGCCGAGCAGAGCCGATGTGTCGGCCTCGATCTCGGCATCGTTCCCGCGCAGCGCCGTGTCGACCCGCAGCGCGATGACCCGATCGAGGCCGATCCCGGCGGCGACCGCACCGTCGGTCAATCCCGAAGCGACCTCCAGCAGCATGCGCGCCACCAGCCAGCCACCGGCGATCACCCGTGAACCGCTCGCGTCCGTGGGGGTCTCCGCCAGCAGCCGCTGGATCCAGCCGATCCAGTCGACCGGGCCCAGCGGCGCCGCACCCCGCGCGGAATCCACCACCGCGGCGATGTCGTCGGCCGCCGGTTCGGCGATATCTATCCGGTACATGTGGGCCAGCCCCGGATCGTCCTCGACGCCGGTGCCGGGCCGGATACCGACGATCACGCGCACATGCCGGAGATCTTCGCGGCGGGTCAGCTCGGTGATCGCGGCGACCAGCAACCGCCTGGTCCCCTCCTGCGGCTGGTTCAGCCCGTCGAATACCAGGGTGACCCGGCGGCCCGCGGTGGACAGGCGGGCCAACGGGCGGCGGACCAGGATGTCGAAGCTGTCGAACTCGTCCCTGGGCCGATGCGCCCTGGCCGCGCGCGCCGCCTCCCGGAACCCGGGCAGGCGGGCATGGAGTTGCGCGGCCAGCTCCGCCGCCACCGACTCCACCGAACTGTTCACCGTCAGGAACACCGCGGCGGTGATGTAGTCGGGTGTGACGGCGAGCCCGTCGACCAGGCTGGGGCGGATCAGCATCGCCAGCAGCGTGGACTTGCCCACACCCGCCGGACCCAGCACCCCACGCAGCCGGTGACTGCCCGCGTCGACGATCGCGTCGAGACGTTCGCGCACATCGGGCGTCAGCAGCAGACCCCGGGTCAGCTGGTCGACGAACCCGGCGGCGGAGCGTCCGCTCACCGCGTCCCGGTGCCGCGCGGTGTTCGGCACCAGCCACAGTCCCGGGTCGACGCCCTGGGTCGTGGACACCGCGCCGGAACTGAACGACAGATGCTGCGGCTGCTGATGGGTGCACTGCACGGCGATCGGATCGACCAGGTCCGAGGGCAACAGGTTCTCCCCGCGCAGCGGCAGGCCCAGGTCGAAGGTGGCGAGCATGGTCCGGGTGAAGCATCCGGAGTACGCGGGACCGTCACCGGAGGCGACCAGCAGTTCCATCCGGCCGCCGGACTGCGCCAGCAGTTCGGTCCACCGGCGCGCGGCCCCTTGCACACCCTGTCCCGCCTCGCAGGCGTCGACGAGCAGCACCAGCCCGTCCAGCGCGGCGCGGTCGAGCCGCTCGCGGATCTCCTGGGTGAGGTGAAAGGCGTTGTGCAAGGTGGGATCAGCGGGTGAATCGTGGCCGAGCAGGTAGAAATCCTCGGCACTCGTCGCCACGCCGTGCCCGATGAAGCCGAGCAGCAGGGTGGCCTGCCGCTGCGAGGCCGCCGTGAAGGCCGCGTCGACGGCCCCGAGTAGTTGCGCGGCAGTGGGATTCAGCACCGGGCCGTCCAGATCGATCGCGGGCCGCCACCCGCCCGCTTCGGTGAGACTCCCGTACAGGCCGTTGGCGAGTTCCTCGGTGAAACCCAGTTCTCCCAGCGCCGCGCATTCCGACCCCACCACCAGCGCCAGCCGACCTCCCATGCAAGCAACATACCCGCGCCGCCGCAGTCGTTTCGCCGCACCGTCGCGCCGGTCCGATACCGAAAGGTGCTGTGCGAGACGTAGGGTGACGATCCTGGAGCTGGAAGAAGGAGATCGCGCGATGACCGACCCGGTGGTGGGTTTGACGGGTACGCTCACATCGCCGATCCGAGGTGCCGGGACGCTGGGCGAGGTCCTGGTCGCGATTCGCGGGGGAACCGAGCTGTACATCGCACAGTCCACCGAGCCGATCCAGGCCGGTGCGGCCGTGCTGGTCATCGCGGTCCATCCGGGGCGCGTCGTCGACGTCGTCCCGTGGATTCCGCTCACCCCGGACCCGGCCGCAGAGACCTGAAAGAGTAAAGGAGACAGACGTGCTGGGCTACCATGTGCCGGATCCGGACGAGGCGATGCTGGTCAGCGGCGGTCGCAGCCGCGACAACGCGCCGTTCAAAGTGGTCATCGGGCGTGGCGCCTGGGTGATTCCGCTGTTCCGCAAGGTGCGCTATCTGTCGCTGGCGATGTTCGAAGCCGAGATCAAGGAGCGGTGCGTCACCAAACAGGCGATCCAGCTCGACGTCCGTGCGGTGATCGCGTTCAAGGTGGCCAACGACACCCAGTCGATCGTGAACGCCGCCCAGCGATTCCTCTCCGAGCAGGAGCGGGAGATGTCGGTGCTGACCGGGCGCATCTTCTCCGGGCACCTGCGTTCGATCGTCGGCTCGATGACGGTCGAGGAGATCATCCGGGAGCGGCAGAAACTGGCCGACGAAGTGCTCGTCGCGTCGAAAGTCGAGATGAGCAATATCGGCCTGTGGGTCGATTCCTTCCAGATCCAGTCCATCGACGACGGCAACCTCGGCTATATCGCCGCGCTCGCCGCCCCGCACAATGCCGCCGTCCAGCGCGACGCGCAGATCGCGCAATCGCAGGCCGCGCAGGCGGCGGCGCAGGCCGAGCAGGAATCCCAGCGCAGGCAGGCGGAATATCAGCGCGAGACGGCGATCCTGCGCGCGCAATACCAGCGCGATATCGACAAAGCCAACGCGGAGGCCGCGCAGGCGGGCCCGCTCGCCGAGGCGATGGCGTTGCAGGAGGTGCTCACCGCGCAGGCCGAGCAGGCCCGCAAGGAAGCCGAACTCCGCGAGCAGCAGTTGCAGGCCGAGGTCGTCAAACCAGCTCAGGCGGAAGCCGATCGAGTGCGCATCCTGGCCGAGGCGGAAGCCGACCGCACCCGTATCCAAGCCGAGGCGGCCGCGTCGAACAACCGGATCGCGCTGGATCAGTTGTTGATCGAACAACTTCCGGAAATCGTGCGGCAGGCATCGAACGGGCTGGCGAACGCGAATCTCACCGTGCTGAATGGTCCGGACGGGGTGAGTGAACTGGTGAACGGAATGGTCGGTCAGGGACTGACTGTTTTCAATTCGTTACAAAAGGCGCTTTCCTCCGACGACGGCGAAAAGGCGCGTTAAAGTTGCCCAGTAGCGACGGCGACGAGGAGCGGGTGTTGGTGTCCATCGGGAAATTGGTGTCGTTCGACAGCTCTCGGGGATTCGGATTCATTCGGCCGGAGGACGGTGGACCCGATGTGTTCGTCCACGTCAACGACATCGGTCTGGACGAGGACGAGTTGCGGCAGGGGCGGGTGTTCGAGTTCGAGGTGACCGAAGGCGACCGCGGCCCCAAGGCGGTGAACCTCACTGCGGTCGGCGGGTCGTCCCCGCCTCCCGCGCGGCACAAGGGAAAGGACAGGGCGGGTTCGGGGCAGCTCACCGTTGCCGAGCACAAGCGCCTGATCACCGAACTCCTCCTGGACGCGAGCCCGGCGCTCACCGCCGGTGAGATCCTCACCATCCGCGACCGGCTCACCGCGTTCGCCGACCAGCACGGCTGGTTGGAGAACTGACCGGCGAAGTCCACGAAGCTGTCGGGGCGGCCGCCTACGATCGAGCCGAGGCCGCGGCCGCATACCGATGAGTTCGGTCCGCGCGCACCGTCGATATGGGTGAGGATCGAACCCGAGGAGGATGGCGTGGATCTACCGGTGATGCCACCAGTGCGGCCGATGCTGGCCAAATCCGCGTCCGCGGTGCCCCGCGAGCCGGGCCTGAGCTACGAACCCAAATGGGATGGCTTCCGCTGCGTCGTGTTCCGCGATGGCGCCGAAGTGGAGCTCGGCTCGCGCAACGATCGGCCGCTGACCAGGTATTTCCCTGAGGTCGCCGAGTTGCTGAAGCAGGCCCTGCCGGACCGCTGCGTGGTGGACGGCGAGATCGTGGTGGTCACCGAGCAGGGTCTGGATTTCGACACCTTGCAGAATCGCCTGCACCCGGCCGCGTCCCGGGTCGCGAAGCTGGCCGCGGAGACGCCGGCTAGCTTCGTGGCCTTCGATCTGCTCGCCCTCGGCGACAAGGATCTCACCGGGGAGCCGTTCACCGAGCGCAGGCGGCTGCTGGAAACGATCCTGGACACCGCACTCGCGCGCGTGCACCTGACTCCACTCACCCACGACCCCGACGTGGCCGAGGACTGGTTCACCCGTTTCGAGGGCGCGGGGTTCGACGGGGTGATGGTCAAGTCCGACGACCTGACATATCTCCAGGACAAGCGGGTCATGCTCAAGGTCAAGCACGAGCGCACCGCCGACTGCGTAGTGGCGGGTTTCCGCTGGCACAAGGACGGGGCCGGGGTCGGCTCGCTGTTGCTCGGACTCTTCGACGACGCCGGCCGCCTGCACCACGTGGGTGTGGCCAGCAGTTTCACCGCGGCCCGGCGTAAGGAACTGGTCGAGGAGCTCGCGCCGCTGCGGGAGAACGCGCTCGACAACCATCCCTGGCGGGATTGGGCCGATGCCGCGGCGCAGGCCGCGGCGGAAGGCAAGATGCCCGGCGGCGTCAGCCGCTGGACCGGCGGCAAGGATCTGTCCTGGGAGGCGCTGCGGCCGGAGCTGGTGGCCGAGGTGCGCTACGAGCATGTGCAGTCGGGACGGCTCCGCCACGGCGGCAGGCTGGTGCGCTTCCGCACCGACCGAACGCCGGAATCGTGCACCTACGCGCAGCTGGACGAGGTCGCGCCCGCGGAATTGAGCACGCTGTTCGGCGAAGGCGCGGCGCGATGACCGAGTCCGTCGACATCGAGACCGACAGCCGGACCGTCACGATCAGCAATCCGGGCAAGATCTATTTCACCAAGCGCGGTGAGACGAAACTCGATCTCGTCCGCTACTACCAGGCGGTCGCCGAACCGTTCCTGAACGTCGTCGGCGGCCGGCCACTGCTGCTGGAGCGCTACCCGGACGGGGCATCCGGCAAATCCTGGTTCCAGAAGCGGGTGCCGAAGTCCGCGCCGGACTGGCTGCACACCGTGGAGGTGTCCACACCGAACGGCACCACCAGCGACGCCCTCGTCGCCCACGATCTCGCCCATATCCTCTGGGCGGTGAATCAGGGGTGCCTCGGGTTCCACGTCTGGCCCAACCGCGCCGACAATCTGGAGATCACCGACGAGCTGCGTATCGACCTCGATCCTTCGCCGGGCACGACCTTCGCCGATCTGCGGCACGCCGCGATACGCACCAGGGATCTGCTCGCCGAACTCGGCATCGAATCCTGGATCAAGACCTCCGGCTCACGCGGCTTGCATCTCTACTCGGCGCTGGAACCGAAGTGGGACGGTTATCAGGTGCGGGCCGCCGCGGTGGCGCTGGCCCGCGAACTGGAGCGCCGATATCCGGAGGACATCACCGCGCAGTGGTGGAAGGAAGAACGCGGCAACCGGGTCTTCATCGATTTCAATCAGAATGCGCCACACAAAACTGTTTTCGGCGCCTGGTGTGTACGGCCGAAGGTCGGCGCGCAGGTCTCGACGCCGATCAGCTGGCCGGATCTGGCTTCGGTGGTGCCCGACGAGCTGACCATCGCGACCGTCCCGGCACGCTACGCCGAATCGGGCGACCCGTGGGCCGACCGCACGCCCCAGTCCATCGCCCCGCTGCTGGAGATGTCCGAACGGGATATGGCGGCCGGTCTCATGGACGCGCCGTGGCCCCCGCAATACCCGAAGATGCCCAACGAACCGCCCAGGGTGCAGCCGAGCCGCGCCAAGAAGGCCGAGTAGCGAGCGCTATTCGGTCCACAACACCCAGGTGCCGCCGCGCCCGCTCAGCTCGCACACCAGGGCCCGGCCCTCGGCGGTGCGTCCGGTCTTCGCTCCGGAGGCGTCGCACTTCGAACCCGCCTGCTGCACGGTGGTCGCGACGACGTGCGGGCCCGCCCATTGGTAGCCACCGGAGGTCGTGAGACAGATCAGGGTGCCACCGTCGGCGGCGCTGCCGATCTGGCCGAGTTGCGCCTCGGTGCACGACGAACCTTTCGTGACCGCCCCCTGAGGCGTCGGGGGTGTCGGCGTCACGGCGGGGCTCGGCGCTGCCGCCGTGGTCGTGGCCGCCGGACGCTCGACGGTCGTGGGCACCGGCCCGACGGGCGTGGGCGCGATCACGGCCTGGCGGTTCATCACCTCCGGCAGCCAGCTACCCGTCAGCAGGACGAACCCGGCCACCGCGGTGATCTCGGCGACGCCGAGCAGCAGCGCGAACATCGCCATGACCCGACCCCGCGGGTGACCGAAGGCGATGAAGCCGAAGACGATGGCGACCGGGAACAGCCCCAGCAGCGCCGCCACCAGCGCGACGATCGCGTACGGATTGACGATGGGCGGGATCTCCACCCGCAGTCGCCCGGTCCGGCGGCGGGTCGGCGGCTGCTCGGGCCGCCGCTCGTCCTCGTCGTCCGCCCAGCCCCCGTCGGGCTCCGGCTCCGACCAGCGATCCTCCGGCCGCGCCTGCGGCCAGCGATCCGTATCACGCCGTTCTGCCCGTGTCATTCAGGTCCCTCTCCACACCACACGCACCGCGCAGGAACCTCGGACTGCCCGGACCCCGCCCCGATATACCGACACAGAATAGGGCGCGCGCGGCGAAAAGGTCATTCGAAGTGTCCGATATTTGTGATCGGACCGTAATAACAGCGTGCCGCGACTCTCGCGAATGTGTTGGCCGAGGCGCATGCTGGTGGGCAGGCGACCCATCTGACAGTGGCCTTTCTCCAGGAGGATCCATGTCCGATAAGACGACGTCGAGCGGCCGGGATACCCCGCATTGGCATGCCAGGGCCGGAGATTTGCTCGACGACGACTTCAACCTGCCGGGCATCGTGCTGTGCGCTCTCGGCATCGCCGCGCTGGCCTGCACGCTGACCGCCGCCGGATACGGGTTCACCGGCTGGGCGGGCGTCGGCGTAGTGGTGACGGCCGCGCTGTGGATCACCGGCGTCGGCGCCCTGCTGGTCGAGCATCACCGGGAGCAGGCGATCGAACTGAAGCACGGCCGCCACGGCCACGGCCCGGGCGCCCTGCGACCGATTCGCTACAGCGGCGAGCGGTGATCCGGGGCGCCGAGTCGCCCGCGATCGACCTTGGGCAGCGATTCGGTGACCAGCGTCAGCAACATGTCACACAGCAGTTCGTGCACCTGCTCACGAGTGAGCGTGCCGCGGGTGATCCATTCACGACCCGCGACTTTGACCAGTCCACCGTAGGCGCGCACCATCGCGCGCAGTTCGGCATCGTGTGCCGAATCGGCGAGACCGACCATCAGCAGCAACCGCTCGGCCGCCGCGTCGTCGGCGGCGTCGATGATCTGCTGCACTTCGGGATCGTCGCCGACGCCCTCGTGGCTGGTCACCTTCACCCAGGTGCTGCCGTGCTCGCCGATGGTGTCCAGCAGCCAGCGCACGCTGGCTTCCACCCGCTCGCGCCGACTGCCGGTGGGCACGACCATGTTGCCGAGCTTGGGCAGCGTCACCATGCGCCGGACCACCGCGAGGTAGAGGTCGCGCTTGTTTCCGAAATAGTGGTTGATCAGACCGCGCGCGACGCCCGCGCGCTGCGCCAGTTCGGCGGTGGAGACGGCCGCATACGGACGCTCACCGAACATGTCGATCGCACAGGCGAGGATCTGCGCGCGCCGCTCGTCGGGTCCGAGCCTGCGGCGGCGCGGTAGCGCCGGGTCGGCGCCACCGCCGGCGGCCGCACTTCTGGTGTCAGCGAGTCCGGGCAATGAGATCCTTCATCACCTCGTTGGCGCCCGCGAGGATGCGCAGGACACGGGCGACACGGGCGTCGGTGTCGAGCTGGGAAATCGGTTACTCCGTCATCTAGCCGTAGCCGCCTAGCAGTTGCGGGCAGCGGTCAACCACGATACCGAGCTGATCGGTCAGCAAGTACTTCGACATGGCGGCGCTGGGAACAGCGCACTCGGCCCTCGGCGCGATGACAAGGCCTGAGCCGACGCTACGAGGCCTGCGGTGAGCTGCGCCATATTCGGGCGTTTCACCTTTCCCTTCCGGGGTCGATCCTTCGTACTGTCCGTATCGGAATTACTGACGTTGGGCACGGCGGCGACGTGCCATCGGATCGGTAGCCGGCAGCGAACGAGGTAGGGACATGACCGAACTGCTCGACACCACCGAAACGCCCCGACCGGACCGCACCTGGACGGTCGACCGGGACGGCGCCGAACTCGCCGTCTTCGAATGGGGCGACGCCGCCGCGGAGCCCTTGGTGCTGGTGCACGGCCTCACCGACACCCATCGGGTGTGGTCCACGGTGGCGGCCCTGCTGAGCGACGGCTTCCGGGTCATCGCCTATGACGTGCGCGGCCATGGCGACTCGGCCGTTCCCGCCGGACTGCCGGAGTATCGCCTCGGCACGATGGCGGAGGACTTCTTCACGGTGATCGAGGCCGCGAGTCCGCGCACGCCGGTGCACACGTGCGGCCACGGCTGGGGCGCGGTACAGCTATGGGAGGCGGTCTGCGACGAGCGGGCGAACACACGCATCGCCTCGTTCACCGCCATCGCCGGACCGAACCTCGATCATCTAGGCCTGTGGCTGCGCGCCCTCGCGCTGAGCGCCGGCCGGGAATTCCACGACCCGGGCTGGTGGTTGCACGGTGCACACTGGGCGCTGCGGCCCGGTCCGATCGCCCGCAGACTCTACCCGCCGCGAGTGCGCGGGCTGCTCGTCCGCGGGCTCGGCGGATTCTCGCCGCTGCCCGCGCGGATCGCCCGCACGTGGCGCGGCGACCTGCTCGCGGGCGCGCGCATCGCGCAGGCGAATCTGCTGCACCACTCGAGCAAGCCGCGGGTGCGGCGGACTGCGGTTCCGGTCCAGCTGCTGGTCGACACCACCGACCCGTTCGTTCCGGCCGCCGTCTACGACGCCTCCGCACGCTGGGTCGACAAACTGTGGCGTCGCGCCGTCCCGGCGAATCACTGGCTGCCGATCACCGAGCCGTTGCTGGTCGCCGAGGCGATCGCCAACTTCGTCGACGACCTGCGCGCCGACCACGCGGCGATCACCCCGCGGAGCAGCTGACCGCGGCGCACCGGCCGGGGTGCGGGCGACCGGTTCGGCGAGTTTGCGACAATGGGCCGGTCGTCTGCCCAGCTCGATGAAGGATGTCCCCAGCCGCGATGGCCGAAAGCATGATCGATCCCGAGGATCTCGCGACCTGTCTTCGGGTCCTGGAGCAGGCCGGAACGCTGGAGAAGGATCATCCCGACTCGGTGGCGGTGCAGCGAGCGGTCGGGCACATGTTCAAAAAGCTCAAGCAGCGGCGCCGCTCCGATGCGCGCGCGGCGGTGTCGGCCGCCGATCGCGCGGTGGTCGCCGCGACCGCGACCGGCTCGCCGAACAGGATCGATGACGAGACCGCGGGCATCCCGATCAGCTCACGCACGACCGGAGCCAGCGCGGGCACCCTGATCCGCCCGCGCCCCTGCTACATCTGCAAGCAGCGCTATACCCGGGTGGACGCCTTCTACCACCAGTTGTGCCCGGAGTGCGCGGCGCGCAGCCACACCAAACGGGACGCCCGTACCGATCTGACCGGGCGGCGGGCACTGCTCACCGGCGGCCGCGCCAAGATCGGCATGTACATCGCGCTGCGACTGCTGCGCGACGGCGCGCACACCACCATCACCACCCGCTTCCCCAACGACGCCATCCGGCGCTTCGCCGCGATGGACGACAGTGCCGACTGGTTGCACCGGTTGCGCATCGTCGGTATCGATCTGCGCGATCCGGCCCAGGTGGTCGCCCTGGCCGACGACGTCGCCGCTCAGGGGCCGCTGGACATCCTCATCAACAACGCCGCGCAGACGGTGCGCCGCTCTCCCGGCGCCTACAGCGCCCTGGTCGAGGCGGAGTCGGGACCATTGCCCGCGGGCGCGCTGCCGGAGGTGGTCAGCTTCGGCAAAACCATGCAGGCGCACCCTACCGCGCTGACCGCCTCGCTCACCCCGGCACTGACCGCCGCCGACGTCGCCGAGCTGGCCTTGGTCGCCGGATCGGCGACCCCGGAACGGATCGCGCGCGGCGTGGCGATCGACGCGGGTGGCCTGGTGCCCGACCTCGCGCACACCAACAGCTGGGTGCAGACCGTGGCGGAGGTGGATCCGACCGAACTGCTGGAAGTGCAGCTGTGCAACTCGGTCGCGCCGTTCATCCTGGTCTCGCGGCTGCGTCCGGCGATGGCCGCCGCCGCGGCGCGCCGCAAGTACGTCGTGAACGTCTCCGCCATGGAAGGGCAGTTCTCCCGCGCGTACAAGGGACCGGGACACCCGCACACCAATATGGCCAAGGCCGCGCTGAACATGCTGACCCGCACCAGCGCCAGGGAGATGTTCGAGCGGGACGGCATTCTGATGACCGCGGTCGACACCGGCTGGATCACCGACGAGCGCCCGCACTACACCAAGGTCCGCCTCGCCGACGAGGGTTTCCACGCACCGCTGGACCTGGTCGACGGCGCGGCGCGCGTCTACGACCCCATTGTGCAGGGGGAGAACGGCACCGATCTGTTCGGCTGTTTCCTCAAGGACTATCAGCCCTCCCCCTGGTAGCCGCCGACGCGGGGCCCGCCCCGCGACGAAAGGTTACGCTGGAGGCGTGCTGTACCGGCTGTTGGCCGACGCCACCGCCGTCACGCACTTCGCGTTCGTGGCCTACGTGGTGGTCGGTGGGTTCTTGGCGTGGCGCTTCGGGCGCACGATCTGGCTGCACCTGCTCGCGGTCTGCTGGGGATTCAGCACGATCGCGTTCGGGTTCGACTGCCCGCTCACCCATCTGGAGAACTGGGCGCGTGAGCGCGCCGGGGAGCAGCGGCTGCCGTCGAGCGGGTTCATCGATCACTATCTCACCGGTGTGATCTACCCGGAGAGCGCGCTCGGGTTGGTGCGCGCAGTCGTGGCCGCACTGGTGGTGGCGTCCTGGATCGGTTACGCGTGGGCGCTGCGCCGCCGCGCCGCCCCGGCCGCCGGTGTGCACGCACCGCACTGATCCACGCCGCCGGGCTCAATCGCCGAGGTGGCGCTCCACGAAACCCGCGACCCGCGCATGGTGCTCGTCCAGGTAGAAATGCCCGCCGGGGAACGTCGCGCGGTCGAATCCGCCGCTGGTGTGCGCTCGCCATTCGTCGGCCTGTTCGGGTCGCATCGTCGGGTCCTCGGTGCTGACCAGCGCCGCGATGTCCGCGTGCAGCGGTTCTCCCGGCTGATAGCGGTAGGTCTCGACCGCTCGGTAATCCGCGCGCACGGCGGGCAGCACGAGTTCGGCCAGGCCCGGCTCGGCGCGCAGCATCCGCGGCGCAGCGGGATCGGAGGCCAGCCGCACGAGTTCATCGATGAGTGCGTCGTCGGAGGCCAGGTGCAGCCGCTGCGTCTCCTCGAATGTGGGTGCCGGACGACCGGATACGAACAGGGTGGTCACCCGCTGCCCGGCGCGCTCGAGCCTACGGGCGGTCTCGAACGCCACGGTCGCGCCCATGCTGTGCCCGAACAAGGACAGCGGCGCGACCTCACCGTGCGCGAGCACCTCTCGCGCGATTCGGTCCGCCAGGACGACCAGGTCGGTGATCAGGTCCTCGCCCAACCGGTCCTGCCGCCCGGGATACTGCACCGCGAAGACCGCGACACCCGGCCCGAACCGCTGTGCGAGGTCACGGTAGGCCGTGGCCGAGCCGCCGCCCGGCGGGAAGCACAGCAGATGATGCCGCACGACCACGTCGGATCGCAGCGTCCGCAACCACCGCGAGTCGGTGATACCGCCTGCCACGTTCGATCTCCCTTCTCCGTCGCCGGTCGCGCCGGGCGGCCGCACCAGACCACGGTAGTCGCCCTCGGCCGCCGGACCCCGCGACTCAGCCGATGCGGAACGCGTCCCGACCCTCGACACCGACAGTCTGAAAACCTCCTGCACCGATGCAGGATCGCCGTACGCCTGGCGGGTACGGCCCCCGGGGCGCGACGGACGGCTCAGGCCTCGCCGAGGGTGGTCCGTGCGAGCCGCTGTTCGAGCTCGGCGATCCGCTGCCGGTAGTCGGCCAGTTCCCTGAGACGAGAGCTCATCTCGTCGGTCAGCTGAGCGATCCGGCCGAGGTAGCGGTGCGCAGGACGGTCGGCCCAGTAGGCGCCGGCGCGGCCGTACTCCACCGCACGATCGACGTCGCTCGCGGCGACTCCCGCCGCGACCGCGTCCGTCCTCGCCGCCGCGAGCGCCGCCTCGAGCTGCTCCACGCGCAAGCGCATCGCCTGGTCGTGACCAGCGGTCCCGAGTGCGGCGCGCTCGGCGGCGAGGTCCTGGATCTCCCGCAGGTACCCGGCGTTCTGGGCGTCCTGCACGGCCAGCAGCTCGTAGTCGAGTGCGATCGGCGCACGGCGAACCTGGTCCGGCAGCAGAGCCGTGCGCGGCCGCAGGTCGATGCCGAAGACCGGAACCCGGTCCCGGGCGGGTGGATTCGGCTTCTTCCTGATCACAGGCACCGTGTACTCCGCACTTCCGGCGTAGACGTCCGTCATCGTCGATCGACCTCACCTATGGCCACCGCGCGGCGGTTCGTGCGGCCGGCCATGTTCTGCCCCTCTGCCCGCGCGACGGGCAGGTCATCGGATCGGCGCGGCGTCCCCGCGCCGGTTGCTGCGGTGCAGCATGTGGACATCCTGGCCAATAGTTCCGGTGTCGGCTTCCGCCACTATCCTCACTGGCGAGAAGTCCACTCGGGCAGCCTTTTTCCTGACGACGGACTACGTCCGACCGCACCTATTAGGCGTACCTCCGCCTTCGCTCCGGCCATGCGCAGACTGACGACGGACTACGTCCGACCGCACCTATTAGGCGTACCTCCGCCTTCGCTCCGGCCATGCGCAGACTGACGACGGACTACGTCCGACGGCACCCATTAGGCTGAAGCGAGTGAACACGCACGCACGGCTCGTCCAGGACTACGAGGCGGGTATCGGTGTCACCGCCTCGCCCATCTCGCCCGCGCCAGACCCGTGCGGCAATCTCGCCGCGACATTGCCGGTCTGGGCCCTTGCCGCCGGTTCGGTCGCGGCGTTCACCGCCGCCGCGAACCGCATGCGAACCGCGCGTGGTCTCGACCCGGTGGCGCATCGCATCGACCCGGCCCGCATCACCGCGTCCTTCTCCAGCGAGCGACTGTTACGGGTCGGCGGCCGGCAGCCGACACCACTGGCCGAGCTCTCCGGCTTCTTCCCGACCTTCGACGGATGGGTTCGCACCCACGCCAACTATCCGCATCATCGGGCGCGGCTGCTCGCCACACTCGGCCTGCCCGAGTCCGCTCCCGTCGACGTCGCCGTCGCCCAGATGGCCATGATCCGCGCCTCGGACCTGGAGGACCAGGCGGCCGCGCACGGAGCCATCGCCGTCCGCGTCCGCACCGAGGACGAATGGACCGCGAGCCGGGAGGGACAGGCCGCGGCGGCGGGTCCGGTGGTCGCGGTCGACCCGCGCGCCGATCGGGGGAAAGCCGGATTACCGGCGGGCGCCGCACCTTTGCAGCCGCTGCGGGGCTTGCGCGTGCTCGATCTGACCCGGGTGATCGCGGGCCCGGTCGCGACACGGGCGCTGGCCCTGCTCGGCGCCGACGTCTTGCGGGTCGACCCGCCGCAACTGCCCGAGATCCCCTGGCAATTCGCCGACACCTGTCAGGGCAAGCGCTCGACATTCGTCGATCTGCGCACCCGGGGCATCGATGACCTGGTCGCCGCCGCCGACGTGCTGATCACCGGATACCGGCCGGGCGCGCTCGAGCGCGCCGGGGTGCGGGCAGCCGCCCGTCCCGGGCTGATCCACGGTCGGGTGTCCGCCTGGGGTGAGACCGGTCCGTGGGGTGAGCGGCGTGGCTTCGACAGCATCGTGCAGGCCGCATCCGGCATCTCGATCCTGGAGGGCGCGCCCTCCGTACCCGGGGCGCTGCCCGCGCAGGCACTCGACCACGCGTCGGGTTATCTGCTCGCGGCGGGGGTGATCGACGCCTTGGTCGCGCGTGCCGGCGACGGCGTCGGACGGGATGTGCGGGTGGCTCTGGCCCGTACCGCGTCCTGGCTGCTCGGCGCTCCGGACCGCACACCGCGTCATGCCGGGGCCGCGGCGCCGAGCGCGGCGCAGGTCGTCCGGCACGGGGAGGTCGTCACCGCGCCGCCGGTCCTCGCCGAATACCCGGATTACCCCTGGCCCGCGCCCGCCTACGGCGCGGATCGTCCCGCCTGGCCACTGCCGGCGCACTGACCTTCCCGCTGGGGCGCCGTGAATTCGTTCGGGGTGGTCGCGGTGCGCTCGCGCCGAATCCCGCCGCTCGAGCGGGTGACTAATCCTCGGTTCCGGCCAGTGCGGCGACCGCCTGCGCCAGGCGGTCGCCGTCCGGGAGGTCAGCCTCCGGAGCGATCGTTCGCAGCACGCCCAAGCCCTGGACGAGCACGAAATACAGTTCGGCGATCGCCTCGGCTTGATCTCGGCTCAGCCGCGGATGCGTCTGCCGCAGCACGTCCGCCATCTCCCGGTAGGCCCCGGGCAAAGCCTGCGCGTAGAACTTCTGTGACTCCGGCGAGCGGGCGACGCGGATCAGGTTCTCCATGCTCGCCACCATGTTGTCGCGATTCTCGGCGAACACCGCGGGCATGCCGTTCCACATCGCGGCGAACGCCGTCAGCGGCTCGACGCCACTGCCCTCGCGAATCTTCTGTTCCATGCTGTCGCCGATCGCGGTGCCCAGGGAGTCGGCCAGTGCCTCGGTGATCAACTGGTCCTTGGAGCCGAAGTGGTATCCGATCGCAGCCAGGCTCACCCCGGCCGCCGAGGCGATGTCGCGGGCCGTCGCCTTGGCGACGCCCCGCTCGATGATGACTTTTCGTGCTCCCGCCAGCAGATCCTCGCGATTACCCATGAACCGAGGCTACAACGTCTAAGACATATGTACTAGACGTATGTACTACCGCCTGCGATCACCGAGCCACCGAGCCCTGGGCGTCGCCCCGGCACCCCGGCTCGCTAGTCTCGTCCCGTGCGGCAGAAGATCATCCTGGACGTCGACACGGGCATCGACGATTCGCTCGCGCTGCTGTACCTGCTCGGCTCTCCCGAGGCCGAAATCATCGGAATCGCCGCCACCGCAGGCAACGTTCCGGCGGCGCAGGTGGCCGCGAACAATCTGGCCTGGCTGGATGTCTGCCACGCGCCGGACATCGAAGTGGCGCTCGGCGCCGCCGAACCACTCGCCATCCCGCTGCGCACCACCGAGGACACGCACGGACCCCACGGCATCGGATACGCCGAACTCCCCGCGTCGGCTCGCCACCTCTCGCCGCGATCGGCCGCGCAGATGTGGGCCGAACTGGTGCGCGCTCATCCCGGCGAGATCGTCGGCCTGTGCACCGGGCCGCTGACCAACCTCGCGCTCGCCGTGCGGATCGAACCCGAGCTGCCGCTGTTGCTGAACCGCCTGGTGATCATGGGCGGCGCGTTCAACCACCCGGGCAACACGACACCGACCAACGAGTGGAACGTGCACGTCGACCCGGAGGCGGCCAAAGAGGTTTTCGACGCGTTCGCCGCGGCACCCGCCCACCGCAGGCCGATCGTGTGCGCGCTCGACATCACCGAGACCATCGAGATGCGGCCCGAGCACCTGGTCCGCATCGCCGATCGCGCGAAGAGCCATCCGGTGGAGGTCGTCTCGCCTGCCGATCCGCCCGAGGCCCGTTCGGTGGCGAGCAATCCGATCGTCCGGTACGTCACCGATGCCGTGCGGTTCTACTTCGATTTCCACCACGGTTACGATTTGGGCTATCTGGCCCACATGCACGATCCGTTCGCGGCCGCGGTAGCGCTGGACCCGGCGCTGGCCCGCACCCGCCCGGCGACGGTGGATGTGGAACTGGCGGGCACCATCACTCGCGCGACCACGGTCGCCGACTGGACGGGCATGTGGGGCCGGGAACCCAACGCCGAGATCGTGATCGGCACCGACCAGGAGTTGTTCTTCGAGCGACTCATCGCGCGGGTCGGCGACCTCGCGTTCACGGTGCGTCCGCCCGCGGCGCAGGAGCTGCGATGAGCGACGCCGACGAAACGACGCACCTGTCCGGATTCCGCAACCGGCTCGCGCTGCCCGCAATCATCGATGTCCATACGCATTTCGTGCCCGACCGGGTCCTGCGGAAGGTGTGGGCGTACTTCGACTCGGCGGGCCGCTGATCGGCCACACTTGGCCGATCACCTAGCACGCCGACGAGCAGGTCCGTGTGAAGACGCTGCGCGACTTCGGCGTTCGCGCGTTCACCGCCCGTGGTGGCGCGGATTCAGCTGAACGGCCGTTGACCCCGACGGTGGGGCGCCGGATCGGGATCCGGCCGCAGCGGCCGGTCGAACGCGTTCAGCAGTTCCTCGGCGGCGAGCGCGGCGGTGAGGGTGCCGTCACGGACCTGCTTTTCCACTTGCGCCCGAATGGCTTTCACCTCCGGGTTGTCCGCCAGCCTGCGTAGCAGCTGGTCGTGCACCATGGTCCAGGTCCAGTCCACCTGCTGGCGACGGCGTTTCTCGGCGAACTCCCCCGCGTCGGTGAGCACCCGACGATGTTCCAGCACGGTGTCCCAGAAGCGGTCCAGGCCAATGCCTTCCAAACCGCTCATGGTCAGCACCGGCGGCCGCCACAGCGCGTCGCGCGGATGGATCAGGCGCAGCGCGCCCGCCAGTTCCCGGGCGGCGGATCTGGCCTCGACCTCGTGTTTGCCGTCGGCCTTGTTCACCGCGACCAGATCGGCGAGTTCGAGCACACCCTTCTTGATGCCTTGCAGCTGATCACCGGTTCTGGCGAGGGTCAGAAAGCAGAACACGTCGACCATGTTCGCGACGGTGACCTCCGACTGGCCCACCCCGACGGTCTCCACCAGGATCACGTCGTATCCCGCCGCCTCGAGCAGCACGATGGTCTCGCGCGTCGCCTTGGCGACACCGCCGAGGGTACCCGCCGTCGGCGACGGCCGGATGTAGGCGTCCCGCTGCACCGACAGCCGCGCCATCCTGGTCTTGTCACCGAGGATGGAACCGCCGGTCCTGGTGGACGACGGGTCGACCGCGAGCACCGCGACCCGGTGCCCCCGCTCGATCAGATACATGCCGAGCGCGTCGATGAAGGTCGACTTGCCGACACCCGGAACACCCGTGATGCCGACCCGGTTGGACGGCGTGCCTCCCGCGCCCGCCTCCGGCGTCAGCTTCAGCAGCAGTTGCTGCGCCAGCGCGCGGTGATCGGCCCTGGTGGACTCCACCAACGTGATCGCCCGCGCCAGAGCGGACCGCTCGTCGGCGCGGACCGCCGCGGCGAGGGCGTCGACGTCGATCGCCCGGCGCGCGGCCACCTTCGAGGTGTCGCGCGCCGGGGAACCCGCTTCGCTCATTCCGTCGCGGCGGAATCCGCGGCGCCGCTGCCGAGTTCGTGACCGAGTTCGGCGCCGAGCTTCTTCAGCAGGTCGATCGCCGCGTCCGCGATCACCGTGCCGGGCGGGAAGATCGCCGCCGCGCCCGCCTGGTAGAGCTCCTCGAAGTCACCGGGCGGGATGACACCGCCGACGATGACCATGATGTCGGGGCGTCCGACATCGGCCAGTGCCTGCCGCAGGGCCGGCACCAGCGTGAGGTGGCCCGCCGCCAGCGACGACACCCCGACGACGTGCACGTCGTTGTCCGCCGCCTGCTGCGCCACCTCTTCCGGGGTCTGGAACAGCGGGCCCACGTCGACGTCGAAGCCGAGGTCGGCGAAGGCCGTGGCGATCACCTTCTGTCCCCGGTCGTGGCCGTCCTGGCCCATCTTCGCGACGAGGATGCGCGGCCTGCGGCCCTCGGCCTCGGCGAATTCCTCGACCAGCCCACTCGCCTTGGTGATGTTGGTGACCTTCCCTGCCTCGTCGCGGTACACACCGGAGAGCGTACGGATCTCCGCCTGGTGGCGACCGTACACCTGCTCCAGCGCATCGGAGATCTCGCCGACGGTGGCCTTGGCCCGCGCGGCATCGATCGCCAGCGCGAGCAGGTTGTTCGCCATGCCCCCCTCGGAAGAGGCCGCGGCACGGGTCAATTCGGCCAGCGCCCGCCGCACCGCGTCGGGGTCGCGCTCGGCGCGCAGCCGCTCGAGCTTCTCGATCTGCTCGGCGCGCACCCGCGAGTTCTCGACCTTGAGCACCTCGACCTGCTGGTCCTCTTCCACCTGGTACTTGTTGACGCCGATCACCGGCTGCTGGCCGGTGTCGATACGCGCCTGGGTGCGCGCGGCGGCTTCCTCGATGCGCAGCTTCGGAATGCCTTCGCCGATCGCCTGCGCCATGCCGCCGTGCGCCTCGACCTCCGCGATGTGCGCGCGGGCGCGGTCGGCCAGCTGGTGGGTGAGCCACTCGACGTAGTACGAGCCGCCCCACGGGTCGATCGGGCGGGTGGTGCGCGACTCCTGCTGGATCAGCAGCTGGGTGTTGCGGGCGATGCGGGCGGAGAAGTCCGTGGGCAGCGCCAGCGCCTCGTCGAGCGCGTTGGTGTGCAGCGACTGGGTGTGGCCCTGGGTGGCGGCCATCGCCTCGATGCAGGTGCGCGCGACATTGTTGTAGGCGTCCTGCGCGGTGAGCGACCAGCCGGAAGTCTGCGAATGGGTGCGCAGCGACAGCGATTTCGTGCTCTTCGGGTTGAACTTCGCGACCAGCTCGCTCCACAGCAGGCGACCGGCGCGCAGCTTGGCGACCTCCATGAAGAAGTTCATGCCGATGGCCCAGAAGAACGACAGCCGCGGCGCGAACTTGTCGACCTCCATGCCCGCGTCGATGCCCGCCCGGATGTACTCGACACCGTCGGCGAGGGTGTAGGCCAGCTCCAGGTCGGCGGTCGCGCCCGCTTCCTGGATGTGGTAGCCGGAAATGGAGATCGAGTTGAACTTCGGCATCTTCGCGCTGGTGTAGGCGAAGATGTCGGAGATGATCCGCATCGAGGGCTTCGGCGGGTAGATGTAGGTGTTGCGGACCATGAACTCCTTCAGAATGTCGTTCTGAATGGTTCCGGCCAGCTGCTCGGGCGCGACGCCTTGCTCCTCGGCGGCCACGACGTACAGCGCCAGGATCGGCAGCACCGCGCCGTTCATCGTCATCGAGACGCTGACCTGGTCCAGCGGGATGTGGTCGAACAGCTCGCGCATGTCCAGGATCGAGTCGATGGCGACGCCCGCCATGCCGACGTCACCCTGTACCCGGGGATGATCGGAGTCGTACCCGCGGTGGGTCGCCAAGTCGAACGCGACCGACAGACCCTTCTGGCCCGCCTGCAGATTGCGCCGGTAGAAGGCATTGGAGTCCGCGGCGGTGGAGAAACCCGCGTATTGGCGGATGGTCCACGGCTGGTTGACGTACATCGTCGGGTACGGTCCGCGCACGAACGGCGCGACACCGGGCACGCTGTCGAGCGGATACCCCTCGGCCGCGATCGCGTCCCGGTCGGCCTTGGTGAACACCGGCGGCACGTCGATGCCTTCGGGCGTCGACCACACCAGCTGCTCGGGGGCGTAGCGGTTGGCCGCCGCGGCCGCGCGCACGTACTCCGTCACCTGCGCCGCGTCGACCGCGGCGGGCTCCGGCGCGCCCTCGGCCAGCGGCACGTCGGCGAAACTGCCGATCACGTGCTTGATCTCACGAGTAGTCATCAGGCTCCCACCTTCTCCAGCAGGCCGGACAGCGTGGCGACGGCGTCGATGCGCGCGGCGAGGAATCCGTCCGGGCGCCGCGCGTCGTCCAGATCGGCGACGGCCTTCGCCGCGCCGGCCACCAGCACGGTGGGCACGCCGGCGGCACGCAGTTGCTGTACCGCCGCACCGGCTTCGGACCCGTACCGTGTGTCCGAGCCGCACAGCACGGCGATCGGCGCCCCCGCTTCGGTGGCCGCCGCGGCGATTCGGTCCACCGTGAGCGGCCCGGGATCGATCGACTCGATACCGCCCGAAGCCAGCAGGTTCGCGGTGAAGGTGACCCGCACGTTGTGCTCGGCCACCGAACCGAGGCGCACCAGCAGCGCTTTCGGCCGCGTTCCGTGTGCGGCGAGGTAGGCGTCGGAGCGGTTGCGCAACTGCTCGAACGCGGCGCCGTAGCGGGCCACTCGGCCCGCCTGCCGCGCCGCCTCCGACAGCGGCTGCTCGGCCAGATTCGGGAATTCGTTCACGCCGGTGACGGCGGTCTTGCGGTGAGCGACATCGGTGTCGCGAGCGGTCTTCGTCTCGGCGACGCGCTCGGCGAGCAGTCCGGACTCCAGCGCGGCGAGGTAGCCACCGGCCGCCTCGATCTCCTGGAGGAACTCCCACGCCTTCGCGGCCAGCGCGGCGGTGAGATCCTCGACGAACCAGGAGCCCGCACCAGGGTCGAGCACGTGGCCGAGGTGCGATTCCTCGAGCAGCAGCAGCTGGGTGTTGCGGGCCATCCGATCAGCGAACGACTGCGACACGCCGAGCTCACCGGGCGGCAGAGCGGAGTCGAACGGCAGCACGGTCACCGTGTCGGCGCCGCCGATGCCCGCACCGAACGCGGCGAGCGTGGTGCGCAGCATATTCACCCAGGGATCGCGCTGACTCATCATGGCGGCCGAGGTGACCGCGTGCTGCGGCGCGCCGCCGAAATCCGGTGCGCCGCATACCTGCGCGACCCGCGCCCACAGCTGCCTGGCGGCACGGAACTTCGCGATGGTGGCGAACTGATCATCGGTGGCGGCGAACCGGAACTCCAGTTGTCCCAGCGCGTCGGCGATGTCGAGGCTCTCGGTCAGCGACCGGAGGTAGGCCAGTCCCGCGGCGACGGCCGCGCCCAGTTCCTGGGCGTCGGAGGCGCCGGCATCATGGAAGACGGTGCCGTCCACGGTGATCGCGCGCACCGTCTCCCGCCGCTGCGCCGCCCGTTCGGCGAGCGCGACGGCAGCGGCGGGGCCGATGTCGGCGAGGTCGGCGAAGCGGCTGGTCAACGGTGCGGCGCCGAGGTTGATCCGAATGTCTTCGCGCGTCTCGGCGGCGTAGCCGTCGAGCACCGTGAACACCTGTGCGGCCGCGTCGGTGACGTCGCCGCCCGCGTCCAGCGTGAGGGGGGCCAGTTCGAACAGCAGGCCGGTCAGAGCGGTCGGCAGATCCGGCACCGGCACGCCGCGCTCGCCCACGCCGAGCCAGATCGCGCTGATCCCGTTCTCCAGTGCGGCCAGGATTTCGCGGTTCGCCGCCGCGGCGTCGGACCGGCCGAATCGCGCGCTGACAAACCAGCCCCGGTGCACATCACGGGTGGCGTCCCGGCCGCGAACGAAGGGAAAAGTTCCCGGCAGGGGATGTTCCGGCAGCTCGTCGCGCCGGGTGTAGAGCGGGGCAATGGTCAATCCGTCATAGGTGGTCTCGTCGAGCAGCCGCTCGGGCTCCTCGGGAAGTTCGCCGACGTCGACGCGGCGAGCCTTCGCCAGCACCCCCGCAACGCCCTTGCGCCATGCGCCGTATTCGGGCACCGGGTCGGTCCCGGGATCTGAAGCAATCGGCATAGCTTGCTGTTCCTCTTCCTCACCACGGGCGCACCGCCAGTGCGCGCCCGAACCCTCACATTCGCCCAGCTCAGCGACTACTTCGGTTAACGGTCATTCGTCCCTCTCCCACCGATGCTAGCGGGCGCATTCCGGGCCGGTTCACGCTGCCCGCCACTACCAACCGGTAACCTGTCGCCCGTGACAGAGCCGCCCGTGACAGAGCGCAGCACCAACCCGCCCGACGCCGCCGGGCGTCGGCGCGGCGCAGTCGTGGCCAGGCTGATCCGCGACCCGCGGATCGTCGCGCTCGTCGTCGGCGCGGTGGCTCTGTTCGGCGCCGCGCTGTTGGTTCCGCTGCCGTCGCCCCGCCAGGTGCAGGACTGGGCGACGTCCGTGGGCCCGGTCTTTCCACTGCTGTTCTTCCTGGTCCACGCCGTGGTGACGGTTGCACCGATCCCGCGCACCGTGTTCACCGTCAGCGCCGGACTGCTGTTCGGCCCGCTGTTGGGCGTCACGCTGGCGGTGGGCGCGACGACCGTCAGCGCGGCACTGGCGATCCTGCTCATCCGCGCGCTCGATCGCAATCAGGTCGCGGCCCGGCTCACCCACCCCGCGGTGCGCGCGATCGACGAGCGTCTCGCGCGGCGGGGCTGGCTGGCGGTCGGCTCACTGCGGCTCATCGCGGCGGTGCCGTTCTCGGTGATCAACTATTCCTGCGGATTGTCCTCGATCCGGTTCTGGCCCTATCTGATCGCCACAGTGCTCGGCGTACTGCCCGGCACGGTCGGCACCGTCATCCTCGGCGACGCGCTCACCGGCACGACCCATCCGGCAATGCTCGCGCTGTCCGGCGTCTGCCTCGCGGTGGGCCTGGCCGGTCTGGTGGTCGACGCGCGATGGACGACGGCGGTCCCCGCCCCGGTGGACACCGTGGAGCCCGTCCCGGCCGCCGACCAACGCGCTGCCGATTCCGTCGCTACGGCGATCACGTCCACACGGCCCCGTCGCCGATAACCGCGGCGGGCAGCGGCACCCCGTCACCTCGGCACGCAGCTGCCGCTGATGCCCTGGGCGTCAGCCGATTTCGACCGCGCCGAGTCCAGCAATGAAATCACCGCGGCGCGGCCCGGCGTATCCGGCCGGGCCACCGCGGACGACCGCTACGACACAGACCCGTCCGCGGTTCAATAAAAATACGCCGGACCGAAAATCGAGACAAAAGAGATATCCAGACAGCCTATTCATCTCGGGGCTGCGTCTTATCCGAATCGCAGCTCACTCGGTGCCGGCGCCGCCCGCCGAATCGAGCCGCTGCCTTACTGTTCGGCGCAGTATCGCACCGCGCGAATCTCCACCGAGGAACTAACGCGCCCCGGTTATCGCTGTCGTCAATTCGGCAATTATTTCTCACCGTTTGGGTGTACGCGAACGAACCGGTCGGCTTAGACTGAATTCGGTCGGGGTCTGGAGGCTAGGTGATGACCGTTCCGCGACCGCAGTTCGACCCCTACGCGAAATCGAACGCTGTACCGGAAGTGTCGCCACCAGAGCCTGTACCGCTGTCGGCCGGACAGCGGGGGCTGTGGCTGGCGCAACGACTGAGTCCGGACGTTCCGATATGCGAGGCGCAGTACGTCGAGTTCCACGGGGACCCGAATCGCGAACTCCTGCGTCAGATGATGATTCGAGCGGGCCACGAGTTCCAGTCGGGATATTTGCGACTGGTAGAGGTGGACGGTAGCCCGCATCAACTGTTCGACCCGTCGCTGCATTCCACCGGGCCGGTGCTCGATATGCGCACCGAACCCGATCCCATGGCGGCGGCATTGCAGTGGATGCGCGACGAATACACCGCACCACTGGATATGACTCGAGACCGGCTGATCGCATCGGCACTTTTGCAGGTCGGGGATCGACATTACTTGCTGTACAGCAGAATCCATCACGTCGCATTGGACGGCTATGCCGCGATGACGATGCTGAACCGGCTCGCGGAGTTGTATACGGCCGCCGTGCAGGGCCGGCCACCGGAGCCGAACCGGGCGGCGGACCTTCGCACACTGTACGAGGCCGACCGCGCTTATCGGGAATCGAAGCGGTTCGCCGACGACGAGGCCTATTGGGTGCAGAAACTCGCCGGCGTCGCCGACGACGAATCCAGCCTGGCCACCGGCTACGCGCCGCCGTGCGCGGACAGCGTGGTCGCGATCGCCGAACTGCCGACGGATCTCGTGGGGCGGATCGCGGACTCCGCGAAAGCACAGAACGCCAGCCCGGCGGCGGTGGTGATCGCCGCGTTCGGATGTTATCTGGCGCGGATGACCGGCCGGGACGAGGTGCTCGTCGATATTCCCGTCTCGGGCCGGACCACGGCCGTGCTGCGCCGGTCCGGCGGGGTGTTCGTCAACCTCGCGCCGCTTCCGCTCACACTCGGCGCGGGGGACACGGTCGCGACGCTGGTACGGCGGGTGCAGTCGGACTTGGTCGGCGCGTTGCGGCACCAGCGGTGCGGCCTCGCCGACATTCGCGCCGCCACCGGATCCCGCGGGCTGCGGCGGTTCGCGGGCCCGATGGTGAACGTCATGTTCTTTCCCCAGAAGATCCGCTTCGGCGATCTGATCGGGGACTTCCATATCCTCAGCTCCGGGCCGGTCGAGGATCTGCTGGTCAACCTGTATCAGACCGGGGAGCCGCCCCGGACGATCCTCCACTTCCTGGCCAATCCCAACCGCTACACCGACACCGAACTCTCCGCGCACCACAGCAAGTTCACAGCGTTCCTCGACGCGTTCGCCGCCGCCGCGCCGGACACCGACCTCGGGCGGATCCACCCCAGCAGCGCTCGCGAGGCGGCCCGGATCCGGAGGCGCCGAGACAACCTCGCGTACTGGCGGGACGCGCTGGCGGATCTT
>NZ_JBQWRI010000007.1:0-379676 GCF_052545135.1 Nocardia aegles | reverse complement strand
CGGAAGCCCGCCCCCCCCCAAAACGCGGGGGGGGGGGGGGGGGGCCGAAACGGGCGCGGGCACATTAGCCCCCAGGGCCGGGGGGGCGAGCCCCCCCCCGCCGGTTCGCGGCCTCGGCCCCCCCCCCCCCCCCCCCCGCCGCCCCCCCCGCGCGCCCCCCCCCCGGGTCCGTACGATTAGGCCAGCTCGCGCTGCAGATTGCCGAGCACCTCGGCCTGGATCTTCTTCAGGCCGAGCGGCGCGAAGATGCCCTCGAAGATGCCCGCGATGCCGCCCGCGCCCTTCCAGGTGGTGCGCAGCGTGATCCGCGAGCCCGCACCCTCCGGTGTGACGGTCCAGGTGTTGACCAAGCTCGAATTCGAGTCCCGTTCGGTGACAATGGAATCGGACACCGTGACGACCGCGTGCACATTACGCGAGCGCTTCTGGGTGGCCTGCAACGTCCATTCCGCGACGGTGCCCGCGCCCTTGCCGCCTTCGACCACCTTGTAGTCGCGGTAGTGCGACGAGAGGATGCGCGGGCGCACCGTGTCGTAGTCGGCGATGGCCTCCAGTGCGCGCTGCGGATCCGCCGCCACGTCGATCGAACTACTGGCGCTGACCTGTCCCACAATGAGCTCCTTGTCCGGATGTGGTATCTCGACGGATCTCCATCCTGCCCTGTCCGCGCCGGAGCGAAGTGGCGAGGGCGAAGCGTGTGGCGAACTTCTCCGAACGATTCGGTATTCCTTTTCGCAACATATGCGTGACATTTCTCCGTGACCGTGACCTCGCGGTGGCCCCGCCGAATAGTCCGTACTAGCGTCGAGGAGTGGCAGTGAGTCTGTTGGGGAAGGCCGGACCCGCACCGGCCGCACGCGAATCAGGATTTGCCGCGCATCGAGCGGGCGTGGACCGCCTTCTGGCGAGTTACCGCGCCATACCCGAGCACGCCAACGTCCGTTTGGCCAAGAAGACCTCGAATCTCTTCCGCGCCAGGGCCAAGAACACCGCACCCGGCCTCGACGTATCGGGGCTGACCAGGGTCATCGCGGTGGACCCGGTCGCGAAGACCGCCGACGTAGCGGGCATGACCACCTACGAGGAGCTGGTCGCGGCCACCCTGCCGTACGGGCTCGCGCCGCTGGTCGTTCCGCAACTGAAGACCATCACGCTGGGCGGCGCGGTCACCGGCCTCGGCATCGAGTCCACCTCCTTCCGCAGCGGTTTGCCGCACGAGTCGGTGCTGGAGATGGACGTGCTGACCGGCGCGGGCGAGATCCTCACCGCCACGCCGGACAACGAGCACGGCGATCTGTTCCGCGGCTTCCCGAATTCCTACGGCACGCTGGGCTACACGGTGCGGCTGAAGATCGAGCTGGAAGAAGTCCAGCCGTACGTCGCGCTGCGGCACCTGCGCTTCCGGGACCTGCGCGAACTGGAGGCCACCCTGGCGGCGATCGTCACCGATCGGGCCTACGCGGGCGAGCCGGTGGACTACCTGGACGGCGTCGTGTTCTCCGCCGCGGAGAGCTACCTGACGCTGGGCCGCCGGACCGACGAGCCCGGTCCGGTCAGCGACTACACCGGAATGGACATCTACTACCGGTCCATCCAGCACGACGGCGACACGCCCAAGCGCGATCGCCTGACCATCCACGACTACCTGTGGCGCTGGGACACCGACTGGTTCTGGTGCTCGCGCGCCTTCGGCGCGCAGAATCCGAAGATCCGCCGGTTCTGGCCGAAGCGTTACCGGCGCAGCAGCTTCTACTGGAAGCTGGTGGCGCTGGACCACAAGTACGACATCGGCGACAAGCTCGAGGCCCGAAAGGGTAATCCCCCGCGGGAACGGGTCGTGCAGGACATCGAGGTGCCGGTGGAGCGTACCGCCGACTTCGTGGAGTGGTTCCTGCGCGAGATCCCGATCGAACCGATCTGGCTGTGCCCGCTGCGATTGCGCGAGGCCGGCCGCACCGATCGACCCGACGGACGTGCCTGGCCGCTGTATCCCCTGGAGCCGGACCGGACCTACGTGAATGTCGGATTCTGGTCGGCCGTGCCCACCGTCCCCGGGCAGCGGGAGGGCGCGGCCAACCGCGCCATCGAACACAAGGTGACCGAATTCGACGGGCACAAGTCGCTGTACTCGGATTCCTTCTACGACAAAAATGAGTTCGCGGCGCTCTACGGCGGAAGCACCTACACCGAACTGAAAAAACGCTACGACCCGGACCAGCGCCTGCTGGATTTGTATTCGAAGGCGGTGCAACGTAAATGACGACATTCAAGGACCGTTCCGATGTCTTCGCCGATCTCGGGACCAAACTCAGCATTGCCGAGATCTTCGAGACCCTCGTCGAAGGCGAGGTCCCGATCCGGTTGACGGCCTACGACGGCAGCGCGACCGGACCGGAGGACTCGCAGTTCGCACTGGACATCCGGACCCCGCGTGGCATCAACTATCTGGCCACCGCCCCCGGTGACCTGGGCATGGCCCGCGCCTACATCGCAGGCGACATGGCCGCCAGCGGCGTGCACCCGGGTGATCCGTACGAGATCCTGAAGGCGATCGACGGGCTGAAGTTCCGCCGTCCGTCCGCGCTGGCCCTGGTGACCATAGCGCGCTCGCTGGGCTGGGAGCGGCTGAAGCCGGTCGCCCCGCCGCCGCAGGAGACGTTGCCGCGCTGGCGTCGGATCGCCTTCGAAGGCCTGCGCCACTCCAAGACCCGTGACGCCGAAGCCATCCACCACCACTACGACGTCTCGAACACCTTCTACGAGTACGTACTCGGTCCGTCGATGACCTACACCTGCGCTGCCTACGGCGACGAGAACTGGACGCTCGAGCAGGCGCAGGAGAACAAATACCGCTTGGTGTTCGAGAAGCTGCGCTTGCGGGAGGGCGACCGGCTGCTCGACATCGGCTGCGGATGGGGCGGCATGGTGCGCTACGCCGCCAAACGCGGCGTCAAGGTGATCGGCGCGACGCTCTCGGCCGAGCAGGCGGACTGGGCGCAGAAGAAGATCGCCGAGGAGGGGCTGGCCGAGCTCGCCGAGGTGCGGCATTCCGACTACCGCGACGTGCCGGAGGGCGAGTTCGACGCGGTGTCCTCGATCGGGCTCACCGAGCACATCGGGGTGCACAACTACCCGTACTACTTCGAGTACATCAAGAACAAGCTGCGCGACGGCGGCCTGTTCTTGAACCACTGCATCACCCGCCCGGACAACACCCGCACCACCAAGGCGGGCGATTTCATCGACCGCTACGTGTTTCCCGACGGCGAGCTGATCGGTTCCGGCCGGATCATCTCCGAGATCCAGAATGTCGGGCTCGAGGTGCTGCACGAGGAGAACTTGCGCGAGCACTACGCGCTGACCCTGCACGAATGGTGCAAGAACCTGGTCGCCAACTGGGACGCCTGCGTGGCGGAGGTCGGCGAGGGCACCGCGAAGGTGTGGGGGCTGTACATGGCGGGCTGCCGGCTCGGGTTCCAGCGCAACGTGGTTCAGCTGCATCAGGTGCTCGGCGTCAAGCTGCCCGCCGACGGCGACTGGACCGTACCGCTGCGCCCGTGGTGGCAGCCGTAGACCAGGTTCGTTCAGAAGGCCTTGCTGCCCGCCTCGTTCAGGAGTTCATCGAGGAACGAGGCGGGCAGTTCGACCTCGCCGACCTGGGCTGAGGCGGGCAGATCGGCGCGTAGCACGCGCAGGATGCCGACCACGCCGGGGCCCGCGTCCAGCAGCGGCCGGGTCCAACCGAGGTCGGCGCAGGCCGTGACCGCGGGCAACAGCAGATTGGTGGCCTCGCCCACCCAGCCCGCGGCAGCCAGGCATTCCGCGAGCAGCAGCGCGGCGTCCAGTTGGGCGCGCGGACGGTGCTTCTGCCGGGTGTGGTCGTACAGCGCGCGGGCGCGGCGCACCGCCCGGTCGTCGGAGCCGAGCCGGTGTTCGGCGAGCAGCGCGCGGATCGCGGCGAGCTCCTCGGCCTCGGCGGTGAGCAGGGCGGCGCCGGTCAGCCGATGCCCCGCTTCCAGCGGCGTGGATTCGCTGAGATCGGTGTACCGGCGATCCGCGGCCTCCAGCGGCATGCCGAGGCGCAGCCGTTCGGCCCTGATGTGCGCGGCCAACCGGGGCAACCGGTTGTCGGCGGCGATGCGCGCGCCCTCGTCCAGCCGCGTGGCCGCGGTGAACAGATCGCCCCCGACCGCCTTGACCCGGGCGCCGACCACGAAGGTGGAGATCAGGAAATCCACCGGCCCGACCCGCGTGACCAGCTCGTGGCTTTCGTCGAGCAGTCGATCGGCGGTGTCCAGATCGCCTCTGCGGTAGCTCATCTCGCCGAGCAGCGCCGCGGCCACGCGCACCGCGCGCGAGCGCGGTCCGGACCGCTCCCGTGCGCAGTCCCAGGCCTGCTGGAAACAGCGCGTGGCGGTGGCCGCGTCGAGTTGCTCATAGGCGGCCGCGCCCTGGCCGCAGCGGCCGAACACCAGGCCGAGCGGGTCTTTCGAGCGTTCGTGGTACTCCTCGGCCCACTCCTGGATCTTCCGCGCGCCCTCGAAGTCGAATCCGCACAGGCGCACGAAGGAGGTCAGGTTCGCCGCGGTCGAGACCGTCCACGCGGGCAGATCGTCCGGCTCGCGCAGGCAGTCCGCCACCCGATCCAGCACACCCTCGGTGTGGTCACGCGCGATCTGGTCCGACGCGGCGAGTACCGCCGCCTGGCAGCGCTGCGCGCGCACATCGGCGTCGCCGGTGGAACCCCGAGCCAGGATGTTGGACAGCCTGCCCAGCGCATTCCGTGCCGCGCCGGACTGCTGCAGGTCGACGTTCGCTCTGGCCACCGCTATCAGCAACTTCGAGCGCGATGCCACCTGCTGCATCGGCAGTTTCGACACGCTGCCCAGCAGCGTGGCGAGGCGGGAACCATCGATCAGATCCATCCCGCCGCTCTCGAGCAGGTCCAGCGCCATTTTCAGGTCGGTCGCGGCCAGTGCGTGGTCGACGGACTTGCGCAGCATCTGGTGTTCGGCATACCAGCGGGAAGCCCTGCGGTGCAGTGACTTCAGCTTCCCGGGGTGAACGCGGTCGAGCCGGGTCCGCAGATGCTCGGCGAACAGCGGCTGCATGCGGAACCACTCGGGGTCGTGCTCGATGCGCCGCAGGAACAGCTCGCGCTGCTCGGCCTGCTCGAGCAGCTGTTCGGCGTCCGGCTCCCCGGACAGCGCCGCGGCGAGCGAGCCGCACACCCGCTCGGTCACCGCGATCGACATCAGGAACTCGAGCATCTTCGGTGCCAAGGTGTCCAAGACGTTCTCGGCGAGGTATTGGCGGATGCCGTGGTCGCCCTCGGAGAGGGTGGCGATCAACTGAGCGGGATCGGCGTTGCCGCGTAAGGACAGGCCGACCAGCTGGATCGCGGCGGGCCAGCCGTCGGTGGCGGTGTGGATCTCGGTGACCTGCTCGGGCGTCAGGTCGAATCCGTTGCGTTCCACCAGAATCTGACGGGTTTCCGCTTCGGTGAGACGCAGCGCGGCCGAGCCGATCTCGACCAGTTCGTCGTGCACCCGCATCCGGCTGGTCGGCAGGCCGGACTGCTCACGGCTGGTCACGACGAAGCGCAGGTGGTGGCAGCAGTTGTCGAGCAGGGCCTCCATCGCGCGATGCGCGCCCATGTCGGTGATCCGCTGCCAATCCTCGACGATCACCACGACCGTCTTGCCCGCCGCGTGGATCTCGTCGATGAGGGTGGGGATCACGAACGCGGCGGCGTCGGCGGGCCGCTCCTCCAGCACCTGGTCCAGTCCGGCGCCGACGTCCGGATGCACCCGGCGGATGGCTTGGATCAGGTGGGCCAGCAACCAGATCTCGTTGTCGTCGTCCCGGTCGATACCGATCCAGGCGACCGCGACATCGCCCTCGGTGAGCTCGGCGCGCCACTGCGCGGCCAGCGTGCTCTTGCCGAAACCCGCGGGCGCGTGGATCACCGCCAGCCTGCGCCGCCCGCCCGCACGCAGGACCTCCAGCAGACGTGGCCGTACTATCGGCTCGCGCGTGGGCGTATGCGGGCGGAACTTCGTCACGGCCGTCGGCGGCGCCGTCGATACGGCCATCGGATGCTGCGAGACGGCGGGCCGTAGCGTCAGCGGCCAGCTGCGCCGCGCGGTGACCGCGGGAGCGGAACCCGTCCACGCCACCGTCTGTTCACCGGCGCCCGGGGTGGTCGATTCGGGCACCGGCGGGGTCTCCAGCAGCGCCATCTCGTCGGGCAACTGATCGTGGCCGCGCTGCACGGTGCGCAGCATCTCGCCGAACTCGTAGGCGCTGGCCGGGCGATCCCGCGGATTGGGGGACATGGCCTGTTCGATGACGGTGGCGACATCCGGCGGGATGTCCTGTTCGCGCAGATCGGGCACCGGCTGGGTGGTGATCCGCAGAAACTGCGCGACCACCCGCTCGCCCGCATGCCGCTCGAAGGCCGCGTGCCCGGTGAGCAAGGCGAACAGCGTCGAGCCGAGGCCGTAGACGTCGGACCGGATGGTCGGCTCGTCGCCTTTGAGGACCTCCGGCGCGGTGAACGCGGGCGAGCCGGTGATCATGCTGCTGGACGTGCGGAACCCGCCCGGGATGCGGGCGATGCCGAAATCCGTCAGTTGCGGCTCGCCGTAGCCGCTGAGCAGCACATTCGCCGGTTTCACGTCGCGGTGCAGAATCCGGGCGCGGTGCGCGCTCTCGATGGCGCCCGCCAGCTTGACTCCGGCTCGTAAGGAGTCCGCCCAGGTCAACGGGCCCTGATCACGAATCAGCTGCTCCAGCGATCCATGAGTGCAGTACGGCATGACGATGAGCGGCATTCCGGTTGCGGTCACGTCCACCTGGAGGATGTCGACGATGTTCGGGTGGCCGGACAGCTTGCCCATGGCTTGTTCCTCGCGCAGGAACCGTTCTCGGCTTTCCTGGTCGATCTCCGAGGAAAGCACCTTCACCGCGACCACGCGATCCAACGAGGTCTGGATACAGCGGTACACCACCCCGAATCCACCGCGGCCGATCTCCACCGCGCCGGACAGGCCCATCGCCTCCAGTTCGTCGGCGATGTCGACGGGCGTCTGCCGCTGTGTCTTCGCCTCGGCCGCAGGTAATTCCGGGCGCACCCGGCCCGAACGCGTCTGTGGATTCATGTGATCACCTCGAACACTCACATCGAATCGGCGACATCGGCGACCAACTCCGCGCCGACTCCCGGACGCCGTGCCCGGTATGCCTGCGCATACTCCAACGTAGCGCGGTGCGGTATCGCGCGTGTGACGTTTCCGAACCGGTCGGATGTGCCCGAGTCGGCGTGTTTCGCCGCGAAAAGGGCTCGCGCTCACCATTGCAGGTGTCGCTCGATTGTGATCATCGGTCGCCACGTCAGGTCCACAGGTGCGGATACCCGGAGTGACCGGCCATGATAAGTTACTTCTTGAGAGAACTTTCTTCGTTAACGAACTATCTTTAGATTAGCAGACATCAGCTGCGGAGGTATCCCCGTGTCGACATCCGAACCCGGCCAGGAGCCCGCGGCGCGCGGTCTCCGCTCGGACGCCCACGAGGTGTACCGGCGCTACCTGAGCGCGGTCATGCTGCACGGACAAGCCGGGGCGCGGGCGGTCGATCTGGGCGCCACCGATCTCTACGCGCTCAACATCCTCGAACTAGCCGGACCGATGACGCCGGGCGAACTCGGCGCGCGCAGCGGCCTGACCACCGGCCCGACCACCCGGCTGATCGACCGCCTGGAAGACGCGGGCTATGTTCGCCGCGCGCCGGTCCCGGGCGACCGCCGCAAGGTGATCGTCGAATTGATCGGCAAGCCCGCCGATCTCGACGAGATGCTCGCCCCGGCGCGGCAGCGCATCGCCGAGATCATCGGCGGCTACCCACCCGAGCAGCGCGAGGTGCTGTTCGACTACTTCACCAGGGCGGCCGCCGCGTACCAGGCCGCCGCCGAGGAGCTGCGTCCCACAGATTAGGCGTACCTCCGCCTTCGCTCCGGCCATGCGCGGGGCTAAGGACGGACTACGTCCGGCTGCGCCCGTTATGCGTACCTCCGCCTTCGCTCCGGCCATGCGCGGGGTTGACGACGGACTACGTCCGGCGGCGCCTATTATGCGTACCTCCGCCTTCGCTCCGGCCATGCGCGGGGTTGACGACGGACCACGTCCGACCGCACCCATCAGGCGTACCTCCGCCTTCGCTCCGGCCATGCGCGGGCTAAGGACGGACTGCGTCCGGCTGCGCCCGTTATGCGTACCTCCGCCTTCGCTCCGGCCATGCGCGGGGCTGAGGACGGACTGCGTCCGACCGCACCCATTAAGCGACGGCGAGGGCGATGATCTGGGTGATCTGGCGGCTGTCGAAATTGTCGTCGCTGACCAGCACCAAGCTCCGCTCGCCGGAGGGCAGGCGGGGACCCCAGGTCATGCCCTCCACGTTGTCGACGGCGGTGAGCCCGACGTCGTCGAGATCCACCAGCAGCCGCTTGGTCACCGGGCGCGCTGCGCCGATCGGGGCATCGAGGATGTTGGTCGCGGCGCTCAGGTCGGCCTCGTAGACGCGGATCTTGGTGGACGTGCCCGGTGAGAAGGACCGTTCCAGCACAAGAAGTTTCGTGGGGTCGAGTGGATCGGCGGCGAGCATGGAAGCGATCCCGTTCGCGCCGCGGCCGGGCTCCGGCCGCGACTCGGCGAAGACCGGGTCCAGCGGATATGCGTACTGGGCCAGCAGCGGCCCGGATCGAGCTTGGACGGTGATTCGCGTGAGCGTCCCGCTCGTCGTGGTCGCCGGTGGCCCGTCCGGCAGCAGCGGCCCTTCCGTGGCCGTGGCGAACAACGCGCCGCCCGCGAGGAAAGTCGCGGCCTCCAGCGCCTGATTCTGCCGGGGGCCGGAGCCGGGGCGCATCCGTTCGTTCTCCGGGATCGGCAGCTCACCGGCGTAGGAGCCGTCCGGGTGCGCGATCCGTATCGACGGGTCTTGCAGCACGGCGCCGTCCCGCTCGCCTTCTTGGGTCCAGTAGTAGTCGCCGGTCCACGGGTCCATCCGGATTTCCTCCGGGTCCACCGACATCGGCGCGTAGGGCGCGCCCGCCGCGGTCAGCAGCGGTCGCGTGCCGGTGAAGGTTACCGGTCCGACTCCGCGCTCGCCGACCTCGAACCGCGCGGTGTAGTACCGCGCGGGGTTCTTGTTCGATCGGTCGTCACTGATCAGCACGAATTCACCGGTTCGCGCCGAGTAATCGATCCCGGACAGGCCTCCCACGGTGGTGCCCGCGAAGTCCAGGCCCGATGCGACGACTTGTTCGCCCAGCAAGCGCACCGATGGCGCTGCCGCCACCGGATCGGCGACCGCCACCGGGGCCGATGCGAGCGCGAGGGCGCAACTGGCGATCAGAACATGGCGACTACGTCTCGACACGGCTGCCAACCTAGCGCGCTGAACGGACGCGAAGGTGAACCGGACGGAAACCGGCGGAAGCCCGCCACCGCGAAAAGCGGTGGCGGGCTTGGCCGTCGCATTACGGCGCGAGACTACTTACGCAGCGAGGCCGGGAGCTCGAAGCGCTCGCCGTAGGTCTTGGCGAGGTAATCGGCGCGCTCCACGAAGGCCTCCTGGCCACCCGGGTAACCGACGATGAACTGGTGCACACCACCGGTCCAGGCCGGGTAGCCGATGCCGAAGATCGAGCCGATGTTCGCGTCGGCGGTGGAGGTGAGCACGCCCTCGTCGAAGCACTTCTGGGTCTCGATCGCCTCCGCGAACAGCATGCGGTCGATCAGATCCTGGAGCGGGACACCGAAGTCCGCCGTGGTCTTGAAGTGCTCACGCAGACCCGGCCACAGCCCGGTGCGCTTACCGTTCTCGTCGTACTCGTAGAAGCCCGCCTTCTCCAGGCGGCCCGGACGGCCTTCGGCCACCATGTAGTCGATGACGTCCAGCGCCGGATGCCGCTTGGCGCCGAGGGTGGTGTCGCCGGACCGGGCGGCCTCTTCGGTCTCCTTGGCCACCTTCAGCATCAGCTTCATGTTCAGCTCGTCCGACAGCTGCAGCGGCGCGGCCGGGTAGCCCGCCTGCAGACCGGCTTGCTCGATGGTGGCGGGCTCGATGCCCTCCTGCAGCATGGTGATCGCCTCGTTGACGAAGGTACCGATCACGCGGGAGGTGAAGAAGCCGCGGCTGTCGTTGACCACGATCGGGGTCTTCTTGATCGCGAGGGTGTAGTCGAACACCCGGGCCAGCGCCTCGTCCGAGGTCTTCTCACCCTTGATGATCTCCACCAGCGGCATCTTGTCGACCGGCGAGAAGAAGTGGATGCCGATGAAGTCCCCCTGGCGCTTCACCCCGGTCGCCAGACCGGTGATCGGCAGGGTGGAGGTGTTGGAACCCAGCAGCGCGTCGGGGGTGACGATGTCCTCGATCTCCTGGAACACCTTGTGCTTGAGCTCGGTGTTCTCGAAGACGGCCTCGATGACGAAGTCGACGCCGGCGAAGTCGGCCGCGTCCGCGGTCGGCTTGATCCGGTCCAGCAGCGCCTTGGACTTCTCCTCGGTGGTCTTGCCGCGGGAGAGGGCCTTCTCCTCCAGCTTCACCGAGTAGCCCTTGCCACGCTCGGCCGCCTCGATCGAGACGTCCTTCAGCACGACCTCGTAGCCCGCCTTCGCGGAGACGTACGCGATGCCGGCGCCCATCATGCCCGCGCCGAGCACGCCGACCTTCTTGATCTCCTTCTTCGGCACATCCTTCGGACGCGAGCCGCCGCTGTTGATCGTCTGGAGGTCGAAGAAGAACGCCTGCATCATGTTCTTCGCGACCGGGCCGGTGAGCAGGTGCACGAAGTAGCGGGATTCGATCACCGACGCGTTGTCGATGTCGACCTGTGAGCCCTCGACCGCGGCGGCCATGATCGCGCGCGGCGCGGGCATGTTCGCCCCCTTGAGCTGCTTGCGCAGGTTCGCCGGGAACGCGGGCAGGTTGGCCGCGAAGGCCGGGGAGGACGGGGTGCCGCCGGGGATCTTGAAGCCCTTCTTGTCCCACGGCTGCACGCCGGCCTCGGGATTGGCCTTGATCCACGCCTTGGCGGCGGGAACCAGTTCCTCGACCGAGCCGACCAGCTCGTCGACCAGGCCGATCTCCTTGGCCTTGGCCGGCTTGTTGCGCTGCCCCTGCAGCAGCACCTGCATCAGGGCGTTCTGCAGGCCCAGCATGCGCACGGTGCGGACGATGCCGCCGCCCCCGGGCAGCAGGCCGAGGGTGACCTCCGGCAGGCCGATCTGCGAACCCGGCACGTCCGCCGCGATGCGGTGGTGGGTGGCCAGCGCGATCTCCAGGCCGCCGCCGAGCGCCGCGCCGTTGATGGCGGCGACGACCGGCTTGCCCAGCTGCTCCAGGCGACGCAGGGCGCCCTTGATCTCGGTGACCTCCGCGACCAACGCCGGGGCGTCGTTCGGGCCGACCGCCAGCATGTTCTTGAGGTCGCCGCCCGCGAAGAAGGTCTTCTTCGCGGAGGTCAGGACGACACCGGTGATGTTGTCCCTCTCCGCCTCCAGCCGGTCGACGGTGGCGGTCATCGAGTTCTTGTACAGCTCGTTCATCGTGTTGGCGCCCTGGTTCGGGTCGTCCATCGTCAGCACGACGATGCCGTCCGAATCCTGCTCCCAACCGATCATGTTGGTTTCGCTCACAGCTCTGTGTCTCCTCAGTGCATTGGCGGCGTTCGCGGCCCTACGTGGTTACGCAGGCTGCCGCCTCCGGGCCTGACGCTCACGCCGCGTGAATTCTCAGCTGTCGGTTGGGTATCAGACCCGCTCGATGATGGTGGCCACGCCCATGCCGCCGCCGATGCACAGCGTGATCAGCGCGTAGCGGCCGTTGCGGCGCTCCAGCTCGTCGACCATGGTTCCGGTGATCATCGCGCCGGTCGCGCCCAGCGGGTGGCCCATCGCGATCGCGCCGCCGTTGACGTTCAGCTTCTCGTCCGGGATGTTCAGGTCCTTCTGGAACTTCAGCACCACGGAGGCGAACGCCTCGTTGATCTCGACCAGGTCGATGTCGTCGAGGGTCAGGCCCGCCTTGGCCAGCACCTTCTTGGCGGCCGGGGTCGGGCCGGTGAGCATGATGGTGGAGTCGGCGCCGCTGGTGGCGGTCGCGACGACGCGCGCACGCGGGGTCAGGCCGGAGGCCTTGCCCGCCTCCTCCGAGCCCACGAGCACCAGCGCGGCGCCGTCGACGATGCCGGAGCTGTTGCCGCCGTGGTGCACGTGGTTGATCTTCTCGACGAAGTGGAACTTCTGCAGCGCCACCGCGTCGAAGCCACCCATCTCACCGATCACCGCGAAGGACGGCTGCAGCTTGGCCAGGTCCTCGGCGGTGGTGCCGGGGCGCATGTGCTCGTCCTTGTCCAGCACGACGATGCCGTTCAGGTCCTTGACCGGGACGATCGACTTGGCGAAGTAGCCGCCGGTGGTGGCCTTGGCGGCCAGCTCCTGCGAGCGCACCGCGTAAGCGTCCACGTCGTCACGGCTGAAGCCTTCGATGGTGGCGATCAGGTCGGCGGAGACGCCCTGCGGGACGAAGTAGGTGTCGTAGTTGGTGGCCGGGTCCAGCGCCCAGGCGCCGCCGTCGGAGCCCATCGGCACCCGCGACATGGATTCGACGCCACCGGCGATGACCAGGTCGTCGAAGCCGGAGCGGACCTTCTGGGCAGCGAGGTTGACCGCCTCGAGGCCGGAGGCGCAGAACCGGTTGAGCTGGAATCCGCCGACGGTGTCGGGCAGCCCGGACACGGTGACCGCGGTGCGCGCGATGTCGGCGCCCTGGTCGCCGATGGGCATGACCACGCCGAGGATGAGGTCGGAGATCCGGTCCTCGTCGAGGTTCGGGAAGCGGCCGCGCAGCTCCTGGATCAGACCGACAGTCAGGTCGATCGGCTTGACCGAGTGCAGCGAGCCGTTCTTCTTGCCACGGCCGCGCGGGGTGCGGATGGCCTCGTAAATGTAGGCCTCTGTGGTCATGGAGATTCCTTCCTCAATGTGCGGCGGCCGGACTCTCGTCCGTCCGAGCGCTGGGTGTGCGGCGACACCGCGGGTGCGGCGTGGCTGCGACTGACCTCGCCGACCGGCCTTGCGGCCGACCGTTCCTAACGCTGTACAAAACAAGGCAGACAAGGCCGTATACGGCCCGATCGCCCGTGCGCCTGGGCATACCATAGAACGTCGGCGCGCCGAAGCTCCCGGTTACCCGTCCATTCTACCGTCGACTGCGAACTCCGGTTAACTTAACGTTGTGAGAGCGGTGGTTGTCAACCATCCAATCGAGTGGCACCCAGCTCACTCTTCAGCAAATCGAGGGCGACCTCGTCCGGGTCGCGACGGTCGCCCGGAGCCACCGGATCGGCCGCGGCGGCCATCATCTCCTGCTCCTCTTCGGGGGTCGAGGCGGGAACGACTCGGGCTCGATCCCAGTCGAGGTCGGCCGCCGCGTCGTCCGCACTCGGCCCGGCGTCATAGCGCGGATAGTCCGCGGGGCCGGGGTCATCGGGTAGGTCGGGGTAGTCGGGCGGCGGGATATCGTCGTCGGCCGGGTACGGGCGCTGGTCGGCTCCACCGGCCCGCGGACGCGCCGCACCGCCCGGCTTGTCGGCGTTCACGTTCTTCGCCCGGCTCGGGCGGGAGAAGCGCGGAGCGGCCGAACCGCGGCTCGCGGCGTCGCCGGATTCACGTCCCGGCTGATTGCCCGCCTGCCCGCGGGTCCGGTTCGCGGCACCACCCGATCGCGGCGCCGGGGCAGCTCGTGGCGCCGCGCCGGCCGCTTCCCAGCGCACCTCGTGGTCGCGGCCGAGCACCGCCCGCACCGCCGACCGCACCGCCGCCAGATTGCGCGGATCGGACAGGCGCTGGGCCAGCGGCGCGTGCTGGTGTGCGAAGACGATGACCTCGCCCTCCACCCGAGCGACCGACGCACCGGCGAGCATCGCCTGCACGGCCGCCCCGAACTCACGCACTTTGGCGCGAATGTCCGCCCAGGATGCTTCTACTTCGCGCAGTAGATCACCGCCGGCAACGGGGGCAGGACCGGCGGCGGGCTCCGGCGCGGACGGGTGTTCAGCCCGCGCGTCGGCCGTCCCGATCGCCGAAAAACTCGGCTCGGCCGCGCTCGCCCCACCCGCCGACAGCACCCCTGCCGAGCCACTGCCGGACACCGCGGCAGAGTCCGGATCGTGAACCGGAGCAACCGGATCCGTCCCGGCTTCCGACCCCACATCCGACACCATCGACGCGGTGGACGGCTCACCACCAGCGGGCACGGGCCGACGTCCACCGCCCGCGGACTCCCTGCCACCGGCCGCAGACTCCCCGCCACCGGCCGCGGGGCCGCCCTCCGGCACGGCGAGACCGGAGCCCGCCGGACCGCCGGACGAACTGCGCCCCGGCCCGTTACCGATCTGCGCTGAGCGATCACCGGATTCGGCGTCAGCGGACGGTCCCACGGCGGACCCCGGCCCCTTGGGACCACCGATCTGCGCCGGACCGCTCGCGGGAGTGGCGTCACCGGCAGCAGCGTCCTCCGGGCGGCCACGGTTCTCTCGGCGCATCGCGGCCAGCGCTTCGGCACCCCGCCGACGAGGCGGGTCCGACGGCGAACCAGCAGCCGCCGACGGCGCGGGAGCGGGCGCGGATGACGCGGCGGGAGCCGGAACGAAGGAACCACCGGCCAGACCACGCTCGAGCCGTTCCAACCGTTGCAGGGTGGCGGATTCCGCATCGGACACCGAGGGCAGCAACATGCGCGCGCAGACGACTTCGAGCAGCAGCCGCGGCGCCGTCGCACCGCGCATCTCCCCGAGACCTTCGTGCAGCAGTTCGGCGTAGCGGGTCAAGGTGGCCGAACCCAATCGCTCGGCCTGGTCGCGCATCCGGTCGAGCACGTCGCCCGGCCCGGTGACCAAACCGCGTTCGGTGGCGTCGGGCACCGCCCGCAGGAGGATCAGATCGCGGAAGCGATCGAGCAGGTCGACGGCGAAACGACGCGGATCGTGTCCCGCCTCCATCACCCGGTCGACGGTGCCGAACAGCGCGGCGCCGTCGTCGGCGGCCAGCGCCTCGACCGCGTCATCGATCAGCGCCACGTCGGTGACACCGAGCAGCGAGACCGCGCGGGCATATGTGACACCCTCGGCGCCCGCGCCGGCCAGCAGCTGATCCAGCACGCTCAGGCTGTCGCGCGGCGAGCCGCCGCCCGCGCGAATCACCAAGGGGTACACCGCTTCTTCGACCGCCACGTGCTCCTGCTCGCAGATCCGCCCGAGCAGTACGCGCATGGTGGCGGGCGGCAGCAGCCGGAACGGATAGTGATGCGTGCGCGAACGGATGGTCGGCAGCACCTTGTCGGGCTCGGTGGTCGCGAAGATGAAGATCAGGTGAGCCGGCGGCTCCTCGACGATCTTGAGCAGCGCGTTGAATCCCGCGGTGGTCACCATGTGCGCCTCGTCGACGATGAACACGCGGTACCTGGACTCCGCCGGTGCGTAGAAAGCGCGGTCCCGCAGTTCCCTGGTGTCGTCGACACCGCCGTGGCTCGCGGCGTCGAGTTCGATGACGTCCAGATTGCCGGGGCCGCCCGGCCCGAGCGCTACACAGGACGGGCAGGTGCCGCACGGCGTCGATGTGGGCCCCTCCACGCAGTTCAACGATCGGGCGAGGATACGCGCGGACGACGTCTTGCCGCAGCCGCGCGGACCGGAGAACAGATAGGCATGACTTATCCGCCCCGTGTCGAGCGCGGTACTCAGCGGGTCGGTGACGTGCTCCTGACCCACCACCTCAGCGAACGTTGCCGGTCGGTACTTCCGGTACAGAGCCACGGCCAGAGGTTACCGGCGACCACCGACACCGCACATTCCCGCCTACCGCCCGGTCGGCGACCAGGACCGGGCAATATATGTGATTCAAGTCACAACATACAGCGATCCTTCTTCGGCGGCCGACCGTGACATGCCTATCAGCAACCAAATAGCTATCGCTCATGCCGCACGTGGGAATATCGGACGCAACCGCCGCGCCATCCCGCCGCGGCCGGAAAAGACGGACTCGGACCCCGATTTACCTCAACTTTTTGGAAATAACGAAACTGTCACCATGGGTGACAGCGACGCAATCCTCTGGCTAACGTGGCAGACGGCAACTTCGGTAGCCAAACCTTCATCAGGTTGGTGACCCCGGCCGGTCCCTCATCCCGACCGGGGCACAACCAAAGAGCTCACGGGTGACCAGCGCCAATTCCCCACTTCCACCGGAGGACCGTCCACGTGTCGCGTGACGACATCGCCGCCGCCTGGCTGTCCAGCACCGATTTCGCAGGCGACCGCTCCGCCGTCGCCCTCTTGAGCCGCGCCATCAGCCCCCAGGAGTTCGCGATCAAGCGCGACTCGCTGCCGGTGACCGCGGCCGCCGATCCGGCCACCGCCGCCGCCATCCTCGAACTCCTCGAACGCGGCCAGGTGCCCACCATGGCGGCGATCCGCACGCTGACCGCGCAGAACGAGATGCGCCGCGAGGCCGAGCGGATCGAACGTCTCGGCCGCCGCGCCCAGCGCAGCATCGACGATTTCGGCCGGGCGCTCGCCAAACTGGCGGACGCGCACTGGACCGCGCACGGCTACGGTCCCACCCGCCGTGACGTGCTGTGCACCGAGCAGATCATGACGCTGATCCGCACCCGCGTCGGCGATATCTCACCGTCCGCGGTCAAACACCTCTGGCTCATCGAACGGGCCCAGCGCGCGGGATGGATCGCCTCCAACGCCAATCCCCGGTCGCTGTGCGCCGCGCGGCGTTTCTACGCGGCCCAGTACGGCAACCGGGTGTCGTTGCGTCCGGTGAACACCATCGGGACCGCGATCGCGACCTATCTCGCCGACTACGAGGCAGAACACGGCCGACCGCCACGCTGGTCGGTGGTCGCGCAGGAGCTGCGCGACGACCGGGGCCGCCGGATCTTCCACAACACCGCCGACGCCCGTGCCCAGCAGCTGTGGCTGACCACCGCGGAGTGGGTGGAGATGCGCGAGGACCTTCCCGTTCCCGGCCGCCGGGGCCTGCGCGCCATCCGTAAGTCCCGAGGCTGATCGCGGGCGCATCGTGGGAGTCGACAGCCTAGGTTAACGGCGTTACTCTGACGCCGCCGACCTAGCGAGCGGAGCCGCGATGCTGACCAGGATGGCCCGATTCATCACTCGATCTCCACGCATCGTGCTGGCCGCGGCGCTAACCGTCGCCGTGCTGTGCGGCGTCTTCGGCGCCACCGCGCCCGCGCACTTGAGATCCGGCGGTTTCACCTCCGACGACGCCGAATCCGCCCGCGTCGCCCGACTGATCGCGGACAACTTCGCCGGGGCGGCGCCCAACTTCGTGCTGCTGGTCAGCTCCGAGGCGGGCGCGGACGATCCGGCCACCAAGACGGCGGGCACCGGGCTGGCCGACTCGCTGAAATCCCGCACGGATGTGCGGGGCGTCCAGTCCTACTGGACCACGCCGCAGCCGCTGGCGAACGCGTTGCGCAGCACCGACGGAAGAAGCGCCCTGGTGGTCGCCTTCATCGACGGCGACGAAACACAGGTGGCGCAGACCGCGAGCGAACTGGAACGGCAGTTCGCGGGCGTCGCCAACGGGATCACGGTGCGGCAAGGCGGCATCGCCGCGATCTATCAGGACGTCACCGCACAGACCACACGCGACCTCGCCCTGGCCGAGGGCGTCGCGGTCCCGCTGTCGATGATCGTGCTGGTCCTGGTGTTCGGCAGCCTGGTCGCCGCGTCCCTCCCGTTGGCCATCGGGGTGTTCGCCATCCTGGCGACGCTGGCGCTGCTGCGCATGTTCACGCTGTTCACCGACGTCTCGATCTACGCGCTGAACATGACGACGGCGATGGGTCTCGCGCTGGCCATCGACTCCAGCCTGTTCATCGTCAGCCGTTTCCGGGAAGAACTCGCCAACGGCTCGGATCCGGCCGCGGCCACCATCCGGTCCATGCAGACCGCGGGGCGCACCGTGCTGTTCTCCGCGCTCACCGTCGCGCTCTCGATGGCCGTGCTGAGCGTTTTCGACCTGTACTTCCTGAAGAGTTTCGCCTACGCGGGCGTCGCGGTGGTCGCCGCCGCGGCGCTCGCCTCGATCGTGGTCCTGCCCGCTGCGCTGGTGCTGCTCGGCCACCGGGTGAACTCCCTCGACCTGCGGGCTCCGTTGCGCCGCCTGGTCGGTCGCGGCGCACCCGCACCCGGCGTACCGACGCCGGAGGACACCGGCTGGTACCGGCTGGCCGGCGTGGTGATGCGGCACGCCGCCCCGGTCGCGGTCGCGATCATCGCCCTGCTGCTTGCGCTCGGGGCACCGTTCCTCTCGGTCGAGTTCGGTTATCCCGACGACCGGGTGCTGCCGGACTCCGCCGCCAGCCGCCAGGTCGGCGACGTGCTGCGCACCGAGTTCCCCCAGGCCGATCCGGTCGCAGGTACCACGATCGTGGTGGACGGCTATCGCGGCGACAGCGCGGCGCTCGGCGGATACGCCGCGGAACTGTCCAGGGTGGAGGGTGTACCCGCGGTTCTCTCCGCCGCGGGCATCTACGTGGCAGGCGCGCGGGTCGCGGCCCCTCCGCCCGGAATGATCAACGACACCGGGACCTACCTGAGCGTCGCGACCACACTCGATCCCTTCTCCCCCGCGGGTGACCGCCAGCTGACCGCGATCCGGGCGATCCCCGCGCCGGGCGACGCGCTCTACGGCGGCGCCGCGGCGGCCAACGCCGACTCGCTCCAGGCACTGGGCGCCCGGCTGCCGCTCGCCGCCGCGTTGATCGCGCTGACCACGTTCGTCGTATTGTTCCTGTTCACCGGCAGCGTCGTGCTGCCGATCAAAGCGCTCGCGCTGAACACGCTGTCGCTGGCCGCCGCTTTCGGCGCGATGGTGTGGGTGTTCCAGGAAGGGCATCTGTCCGGCGTGCTCGGTTTCACCGCGGTCGGATACCTGGTGCCGACCATGCCGATCCTGATGTTCTGCCTGGCCTTCGGCCTGTCCATGGACTACGAGGTGTTCCTGCTGTCGCGGGTGCGCGAGGAGTGGCTCGCCACCCACGACAACACCCGTGCGGTCGCGATCGGGCTGGCCCGCACGGGCCGGATCTTCACCGCCGCCGCGGTGCTGATGGCTATCGTGCTCGGGGCCCTGGTGACCGCGAAGGTGTCGTTCATGCAGCTGCTCGGCCTCGGCCTCACGCTGACCGTGCTGGCCGACGCCACGCTCATCCGTGGCCTGCTCGCGCCCGCGCTCATGCGCCTGCTCGGGCCGGTCAACTGGTGGGCGCCCGCGCCGCTGGCCCGCCTGCACGCCAAGCTCGGGCTGACCGAGGGCGAAGAGCATGCCGCCGCCCGCCCGCTGGAAACCGCGGGACGCGCATGATCGGTGGCAGGCGTCCGCGGTCGCCGCGCGGAACCGGGGCCCAGCTGCGCGAGGAGATCCTGCGGGCCACGGCCGACCTGCTCACCAGGAGCGGGCACGCCGAAGCCGTGTCGATCCGGGCGGTGAGCAAGCTGGTCGGGGTGAGCCCCCCGTCGATCTACCGGCACTTCACCGACAAGGACGAGCTCATCGCTGCGGTCGTCGCCCAGGCCTTCGAAGACCTGGCCGACGCGATGCGAGCCGCCGCCGACCCGGCGGCCTCCCCGTTGGCCCAGCTGCACGACCAAGGCATGGCCTACGTCCGCTTCGCCCTCGAGCATCCCGAGCAGTACCGGCTGGCGACCGCGCCCACCGAGACCGCGGGCGCGGTGGACCAAGTCCTCACCAGCGGGGCTTTCCAGAGTTTCGCGGCCACCGTACGCAAGTGCATGGACGAGGGCACGATAGCGTCGCGCGACCCGCTGCCGATCGTGCTGGAACTGTGGTCGGTGGGTCACGGCATCGCCTCCCTGCTGCTCGCCAAACCCTTCCTGCCCTGGGGTGACGTGGAAGCGACCGCCGCACGCGTGCTGGGCGCGGCATGCATCGGCTATACCGTGCTCGACCTGGCCGGCACAGACCGGCCGACGCCGGACGCGGTCGCCGCGTGGCTGCGCGGTGTCCGGAAGGATCGCCCCTCCACCTGACCGGAGCACGGCGCTTTCCCGATCGGCTGTCAGCCCGTGAGCGACCGTTCGGTAACCTCACAGCGCACCTGCGCGGAAGGAATAACCCGTGTCCTCGACCATCGACCCCGCGGCCACCGCCTGGCTGCTGATCAGCACGGCCCTCGTCCTACTGATGACGCCCGGCCTGGCCATCTTCTACGGCGGGATGGTGCGCTCGACCGGCGTACTCAACATGTTGATGATGAACTTCATCGCGATCCCGTTGGTCACGGTGAGCTGGCTACTTTTCGGCTACAGCTTGGCGTTCGGTGCCGACGCGGGCGGTGGCCTGATCGGCGGCCTGGATCACCTGGGCATGGCCGGGATCGATCCGGGTTCGGTGCGCGGCTCGGTGCCGGAGCTGTTGTTCGTCACCTTCCAGCTCACCTTCGCCATACTGACCGCCGCACTGGTCAGCGGCGCCATCGCCGACCGCGCCAAATTCTCCGCGTGGATGATCTTCGTGCCGGTGTGGGCGCTGGTGGTGTACGCACCGATCGCCCACTGGGTGTGGGGGCCGGACGGCTGGCTCGCACGGTTCGGCGCGCTCGACTACGCGGGCGGGCTGGTGGTCGAGATCGCCTCCGGCGCGTCGGCCTTGGCCCTCGCGCTCGTGCTCGGCCCGCGCATCGGGTTCCGTACCGACGCGATGCGCCCGCACAACCTGCCCTTCGTGCTGCTCGGCGCGGGCCTGCTGTGGTTCGGCTGGTTCGGCTTCAACGCCGGTTCGGCGCTGGCGGCCAACGGCCTCGCCGCGGCGGTCTTCCTGAACACCCTGGTGGCGGGCTGCCTCGGCATGCTCGGCTGGCTGGCGGTCGAGCAGATCCGCGACGGCAGGCCGACCACCTTCGGCGCCGCCTCCGGCGTGGTGGCGGGCCTGGTCGCCATCACCCCTTCGTGCGGATCGGTCAACACCCTCGGCGCGGTGCTGGTCGGGCTGGCGGCGGGCGTGGTGTGTTCGTTCGCGGTGGGCTGGAAGTTCAAGGCGGGTTACGACGATTCGCTCGACGTGGTCGGCGTGCACTTCGTCGGTGGCGTCGTGGGCACCGTGTTGATCGGCTTGCTCGCCACCGCGGTGATGACCGGCGGCGTCGAGGGCCTGTTCTTCGGCGGTGGATTCGCCCAGCTCGGCAAGCAACTGGTGGCGGTTCTGGTCGTCGCCGCCTACGCGTTCGGCGTCTCCTTCGCGCTCGGCAAGGGCATCGACCGGCTCGTCGGCTTCCGGGTCAGCAAGGAGGACGAGACCACCGGGATCGACTTCGCCCTGCACGCCGAGACCGCGTACGCCGAAGGAGTGCACGGGCACGCGCCCCGCAGGCTCGGTGAGGGGCAGGTCGGGCATCCCCACACCGATCGCCCGCTGGAAGACGATCCGAAGCACTGATCGGCGGTCAGCTCACCGAACTCGCCGACGCGGTGAACGTATTGCACTGGGCCGCACGATTCTTGTCCAGACCCGTCTCGAACCACTGACCGCCGTTCTCGGCCGACCCGTGGTCGCGCATGTCCCCGCCTTGGTCGCCGCGCCCGTAGGCGTCCTTCCGGGCCACCGTGACCTGCGGATCCGTCAGCGAGCCGCCTTTCGAGGACGAGGAGAGGTACATGCCGTCGAAACAGTTGGCCTGCAATTCGACTCGGCGGGACAATTCCAGCCCCTTCGCGGTGCGCGGCCCGGCATCGGCCCGCTCGCTGTTGGCCTTGCGCAGGATGCCGGACATCGCCTGCACGTGGTGTCCGTACTCGTGCGCGAAGACCGAGAGGTAGACCACCCAGTTGTTCTTGAAGTAGTCGGTCTGCAACTGGCTGATCGGCATGTAGATCGTCTTGTTCGCCGGGCAGTAGAACGCGGCGAAATTGCTGGTCGAGCCGGTGCACGGCGTGGTGATGCCGATCGTGGTCGCGCTGACGTTCAGCGCCGGCGGCTGAAACGGCAGATTCGCCTCGCGCAGTACGGGTTTCCACGCCGCCTCCAGGCACGACGCGGCGCTTTCGAAGAACTTGCGGGCGGCGTCGACCTGGGTGCCCCACGGCGAGTAATCGCACCGCGCCGGAACGAGTGTCCTGCTCGGGTCGGTCAGCAGCGGGTTTTCGCCGGTCTCCGACGGTCCGGTCACGGCATCGGGCTGGGCGTCGAACGTCAAGCTCGGTCGGGGACCGGAGGCGTCACTGTCGCCACGTCCCACCGAGATCGCGTTGCGCACCAGCCCCGCCGCGACCAGGAATACGACGACGACCAGCAGCACCACCCATCCGCCGCCACCGCGTTTGCGCCGCGGCGGGTAAGGAGGCCGCCCGGGCGGACCATAGGGCATCGGCGGAGGGACCGGAGAGCCGTAGCCCGGCGGCGGGCCGTAACCGGGCTGAACGTACCCCGGTGGGGGGCCGTAACCAGGAGGCGGGCCGTATCCAGATGGCGGACCGTAACCGGGGCGTAGTCCATCGGGCGCACCGTAGCCGGGCGGCGGAGGAACCGGACGCCCCCGGTGCGGGACCGGTCCGTGTCCGTACGGTGGTTGTGTCACGCCCCCGTACCCCCTCGTCTCAGTGATCGCCGACAGCCGCTGACGCAGAATAGCAAGCTGTCTAAAGTAGGCAGCCATGCTGACTTTTCGGGGGGCCGCCCTAGGCGCGCTGCTTCTCGCCATCGCGGCAGTGTTCGCGGCGGCCCCGGTCGCCCAGGCCCAGCCCACACCCGACGGCGTGACCATCACCGCCGATCTGAAGCTGAATCGCGAGGGCGTCCTCGAAGTCGTGGAACAGGTCTCGGTGCCGCAGGACGGCTCGTTCCGGATGTCGCTTCCGCTGCGGCTGAAGGTGAGCGATGACGCCGAGCGCGTCTTCCGGGTCACCGATGTGAACACCGAAGGCCCGGGGACCGCGACCGTCGCGAACGACCAGTTCACCATCGAGGCGCGGCCGGGCAAGTCCACCTTTCAGTACTCCGTGCGGAACACCGTCAGTGACGCGCCGGGCACCCAGGTGTTCCATTGGCTGGGAGTGCTGGGCGCCGACATCGCGTCGATCAGCGCCTCGCTGATCAGCCCGAGCTTCGAAATGGGCATCGTGGATTGCAAACTCGGCCCGCCCGGCAAGGCCCGGCCATGCGCCGACGTCAAGATCGAGTCCGATGGCGTCCTGTTCCTGGAACAGACCGACCTGCACAAGGGCGACGCGATCGACCTGACGCTGCAATTGCCGCCCGGCACCGTGCCGAGCAACGCCGACGTACGCGGCAGCGGCGACGCGGGCCCCTTCGCGATCACCGCCCCGGTGCTCGTCGCGTTCGGCGTCCTGCTGCTCGCGCTGGCAGGGCTGGCCGCCTTCGTACTGCGCGCCCGCCGGCTGGACGCGACCGTGGGCGACGGGACGGAGTCGCTCGACCCACTGCTGCGCGACGGCGATCGAGTGCAGTTCACCTCACCCGAGGGCGCGCTGCCCGGCGAGGCCGGTCTGCTGCTGGACGGGCATGTCGATCCGGTCGACATCGCCGCCACGGTGGTGGATCTCGCGGTGCGCCGGTACCTCCGGGTCATGCCGCTCAGCGACAGCGACTGGCGGATCACCCGGGTGAATACGCCCGACGATCAGCTGCGCGACTACGAGAAGGCCGTCTACCAGGCGCTGCTGCCCGACGGCGCGGACGCCGTGACACTGGGCGAGCTGCGCAGGCCGGGGCGCGTGGCGTCCGGTCCGGTCCGTGCGGCCCTGGTCGCCGATGCCGTCGCCCGCGGCAATTTCCTCGATCGCCGCCGTCCCGGCCTCGCGGTGTGGCTCGGTGCAGCGCTGGTGGTCGCGGGGGCGGTGGCGACCGTGGCGCTCGCGCTCACCTCCGGGCATGCCTTGGTCGGCGTGGCGATCGCACTCGGCGGCGTCGCGGCTCTGCTCTCGCCGAAGTATCTGCCGGTGCGGACGACCCGAGGGCTGGCACTCGCCCGGCAGATCCGCGCGCTGCAGCGCGGCCTGGAAATCATCCGGCGCGAACAGATTCCGCCGATCGACCAGGAAACCGTGTTCTCCCGCGCCTTACCGTTCACGGTGCTCGGTGCACGCGCCGACAATTGGATCCGCGCTTTCCGCGACCTCGATCCGTCTGCCGACGCGCAACCCGGCCTCTACTGGTTCGGCGGTTTCGAACGCGACCGCAACCTGCAACGCTTCGCAAGCCACTTCCCGTTCTTCATCACGGCGTTGGAAGGCCTGTTCGCGACCGCGGGCGACCCGCATCGGTGAACCCGCATCCGCACGAAAAGGGCGACCGGACCGCGCGTCCGGTCGCCCTTCGCCGAATTACTCAGTCGCTCAACGCGGTTCGCCGGACCGCTGCCAGCGGATCGGCGTAGAGGACGCTCAACGAGGTCACCACGGCGGCGTATTCCTGTACCTTGCCGCCGAATCCGCTGATCCGGATATCGGTGGGCGGCAGCGTCGAACCCTGGTTGAACGCCCGCGCCACATGCGCCACGGCGGGGCGATAGCCGGTGAACGCCTGACCGCCGAGAATCACCCGATCCGGGTTGAGCATGTCGCGCACCATCGCCACGGTGTGGCCGAGAATGGTGGCCCGCTCGGCGAGCAGCTCGCGCGCGGATTCCGAACCGGCTTCCGCGGCGCGGTACAGATCGGCGATGGTCGAGCCCGCGGTGCCGTTGTGCGCCGGGATGATGCCGCGGCCGACGGCCCTGGAGTGCAGCGACCGATCGCCGACGGTCACCTCCAAGCAGCCCCGCCGTCCGCAGGTGCATTCCACATCCGAACCCGTCGGCAGGTGCGCAATCGATCCGGGGCCGTTGCTCGGCGTGTGCACCCGGCCGTCCAAAGTCACTGCGATACCGGCGGTTTCCCGCACGTAGAAGTACAGACTGCTGCCGCGCTCGACGCGGGCCTGATCCTTCGGCTCAGCGGTGGGCAGCAACAGCTCGGAGCCCGCCATCGCCTCGACATGCGGCGCGACCGAGACGGGCAACTCCAGCACCTCGCCGAGCACCGAACCGACTTGTGCGCCATGCCACTCCAGCTTCGGGTGGTCGACGACGCCGGTCAGCGGATCGACCCGGCCACCGATGGCGACACCGGCCCACAGCGCTTTGCGCCGGTGCCAGCGCTGCAGGAACGCCTTCGCGCTACGGGCGACGGTGGTGGTGGCGAATTCCTGGCCGGTCTGTGGGGTGGCGATGGCCAGGCCGCCGAGGATGCGGCCGCGCAAATCCGCGGCGACGATCTTGGTGACCGCGGCGCCGATGTGGATGCCGATGGTCAGGTAGGCGTCGTGATCGATTTCGAAGGGGACGCGGGGGCGTCCGACCGCACCCGAGGCCGTCAGGTCGGGACGTTCCCGCAGCAGGCCGGCCGCGAGCAGTGCGGAGACCTGCCGATTGACCGTCGCGATGCTCAAACCCGTTGTCCGCGCGGCGTTGTCGCGGGAGACGGGACCGCCGGTCGCGGCGCGCAGCACCGCGGCCGCCGGGTTGTCGCCGATGCGGAGTTCGGGGGCGACGACCGGGCGCTGGACGCGGGCACGGCTGCTCGCAACCCTGGAGACGGATCGTTCGAGAATGGGAAGGGACATTGTGCAGATCCTTGCTGAAGTCCCGAAATCGAACGGGACATGCCTACATGGGCGAGGAGGCAGCAAATGAGCAGGAAAAACAGCTCAGCTGCAGCAAGAGAGGCGACACAGTTCGCGCGTCAGCGGCAGCCGCAGACCCAGCGAGGCGGTCACATAAGTGACGCGCAGGAGGTTCGATCGGCCGGCAGACATGTCATTGAAATTAACACCGATTTCCGCGACGCACCAATCGTGGACGCGCCGCTGTGCGCTTACGCACATTGTTTCCCCAGGTCGCGAGCACGCGAAAAGACTCCGCTCCCCCCGGAAGACGGGCGGAGCGGAGTCTTTCCCGCGGAAGGATTACTTCGCCGGCACGAACGGCTGATTGATCGTCGTGAAGTACTGGATCGCGGCGAGAATCGCGACCGGAGCGGTCACGAACAGCTGGCCCGCCAGGGTGCCCAGGAAGCCGACGGCGGCCGCACCGGCGATGCAGCCGGCGATCGGGCCCGCGCCGAACAGGCCCAGCAGCGGCCCGGTCAGCGCCAGGCCGGCGGCACCGCCCGCGAGGCAGCCGAGGGCGGCACCGCTGAGGCCACCGACCAGGGTGCCGACCGTCGCGCCCGCGGAGATCGTGCTGGTCAGGCGGTTCCAGGCAGCAAGCTCCCGGTCGTACTCGGTTTTCCACGGCGCCTTGTCCTCGAACGGCAGGGCGACGGGCTTGTAGACCGCGTGCTCCTTGTCGAACTGCGGGGTCAGGACGGCGGTGTGGTCGGAGATGTCGGCGGCGATCGGGAACTCGAAGTCGTCGACGCGGAACTTCAGCTCGGCGCCGGCCACGGTGGTCCCATTGGCGGCCTTGATCTTGAACACGCCATCCTCGTTGACCAGCGAGCCGGCGTCGGTGTTGATAATGGTCGACACCGGGTTGGCCTCCGCGGTGTAGTTGACCACGCCGCTGTCGGCGGTTCCCTCCGCCGGCGCCGCACCCGACGTACCCGCGGCCACTCCGGTCGCAATGGTCACCAGCGCCGCGACCACGGCGAGCTTTCTCATCCTCATGTCCTGCAATCCCTCATCTCAGGTGGAGCCCTACCAGCCAAAAGCATCGGGCACCGATCCCGTGATCACGAGGAAAAAACGCAGGGCGATTTCAAATAGGAAACCGTGAGGTTACGCTCACCGAGCTACTTCGCTTTGGCCGCCGCTTTCGCCTGCTTCTTGAATTCCCTTACCTGCGCGAGGGATTCGGCGTCCGTCACGTCGGCAACCGAACGGCGCGAGCCTTCGTCACCGTATGCGCCCGCCGCGGCGCGCCAGCCTTCCGGCCGCACGCCCCGTTGCTTACCCAGAAGGGCCAGGAATATTTTCGCCTTCTGCTCGCCGTAGCCGGGGAGGTCCTTCAGGCGGCGCAATACCTCCGCGCCGTCCGGGTCGCCCGAGGTCCAGATGTTCTCGGCCTTGCCGTCGTAGTGCTCGATGACGTAGCGAGCCAGCTCCTGGGCACGCCGGGCCATCGACCGGCCGTAGCGGTGGATCGCGGGCGGGGTCGCGGCGAGTTCCTCGAATTCCCGCGGATCGGCCTCGGCGATGCGCTGGATGTCGAACCCGCCCATCCGGTCGGCGATCTTCTTCGGGCCGCGGAAGGCGTGCTCCATCGGGTACTGCTGATCCAGCAGCATACCGAGCAGCGTGGCGAAATGGTCCTCGGTCAGTAGCTGGTCCGCCTCGGCGTCCTGCGCCAGGCACAGCGTGCGCGTCACTGTCCCGCCTCTCCGTATCTTCGGGCCGTACCAGACTACTCAGAAACCATAGTGACTCACCTCACATCCCCTACGCGCGGGTACATGACCTGCCGCGTAGGCTCCAGGCCATGCCTCAGACGACGGCGACACCGACCAAGACGACGGCAACGGCCAGGGATGGACACGGGCCCATGAACACCTACGCAGTGCGCCCCGATCGGTTCGACCGAGCGGGCCAGGATCAGCTCGTCGACGTGCGCGACCTACAGGCCGCGCTGCCCGGTATCCGCCGCTTGCGCACCTGGGCGCACGAAGCGCTCGCGCTGCGGCCCGGCGAACACGCCGTGGACATCGGCTCCGGCACGGGATCGGAGGTAATCACCTTCGCCGACGCGGTCGGCCCGAACGGCAGCGCGGTCGGCGTCGAGCCGGACCCGCAGCTGCTCGCCTCCGCCGAGCGCCGTGCCGCCGAGGTCGGCTCGGCGGCCAAATTCCAATCCGGGGACGCCTACGGCGTGCCGTTCGGCGCCGACTGCTTCGACGCCGTTCTGTGCGAGCGCGTCTTCCAGCACCTCACCGCCCCGGCGCGGGCGGCCAAGGAGATCGCGCGCGTGCTGCGTCCCGGCGGCCGCGTGGTCGTGGTGGACAGCGATTGGGGCACGGCGATCGTGCACCCCGGTGACCGGCGCGTCGTCCGCGAGGTGATCGACACGCTCGTGTCGGCGACAACGAATCCGCTGTCGGGCCGTCGTCTGCCCGGTCTGCTCAGCAAGGCGGGCCTGGTGGTCGACGACATCGGCTCGGAGGCTCTGGTGCAGGACCGCAGTGTGGGCGCGGGGTCGCTGATCACCAGGATCTCGGCGATGGCGGTCGCGCGCGGCGCGATCACCGAAGCGGAGCGCGATCGCCTGCTCGCCGACCTGGATGCGGGCGCCGACAACGGCGACATCCACCTTTCGGTGACCATGTTCGCCGTCCTCGCGCACAAACCGCGCTGACCGGCCGATGGCCGTCGACGTACTGACCGACGTCGTGATCGACCGATCACGCGAGCTGGTCGCCGCGTACTCGGCCGATCCGACGCACGCTCCGGCCTGGTACTCGCGCATCCACAGCGTCACCTGGGTAACGGAGCCGCCGCTGCGCGTGGGCTCGCGGATGACGTTCGTCGCCCACTTCCTGGGCGGCAGGCTGACCTATACCTATGAGGTGGCGGACTACGCGGCCGGCGTGCGGCTGGTCATGCGCACCGCGCAGGGGCCGTTTCCGATGGAGACGACCTATACCTGGGCCGATACGCCCGAGGGCGGCACCCGCATGACGCTGCGCAACCGGGGCGAGCCGCGCGGTTTCCGCAAGCTCGCCGCACCCGTGTTGGAAGCAGCGATTCGACGGGCGAATCGCGCCGACTTGGCGCGGTTGAAGGAACTGCTGGAGACCGGGTAGGCGTCGGGTCTCGGTCAGGTCCCGTTCGCGGCACGGTTTCCGCTAGTGCTGCCAACTGTGCGGCGCCCAGCGGTGCACGCGTCGCAGCACGGCTCGAAGCGGACTCCCCGGCAGCGCACGCAACCGACGCGCCATCGAGGCGTGGCGGTGCACGCGTCGCAGCACGGCTCGAAGCGGACTCCCCGGCAGCGCGGCCAGCCGTCCCGCCTCGATCGGGGAACACTGTCTCCTTCATTCGGCCGCGCCTCCGGCGTTCGATATAGACGGGAACGCCCGGCACGAGATCCGTGCCGGGCGTTGTCCGCGGCCGCTCCTACTTGCCGAGCAGCTTCTCGGTGGCCGCCAGCAGCACGCAGGTGGCCAGGCCGTCCATCGCCTTCTCCAGCTCGGGCAGCTTCGGGAAGCTGGGGGCGATCCGAATGTTCTTGTCTTCCGGATCGTTCCGGTACGGGAAGGCCGAACCGGCCGCGGTGAGGGCGATGCCCGCATCCTTGGCGAGGGCGATCACCCGCGCCGCGGTGCCCTCGAGCACGTCCAGGCTGATGAAGTAGCCACCCTTGGGCTCGGTCCAGGACGCCACCTTGGACGCGCCGAGGCGGTCCTCGAGGATCTTCAGCACCAGCGCGAACTTCGGCTCCAGAATCGCGCGGTGCTTCTGCATGTGCGCGCGCACGCCGTCGGCATCGCGGAAGAAGCGCAGGTGGCGCAGCTGGTTGAGCTTGTCCGGGCCGATGCTTTTCTTCGAGGCGTGGCTCAGGTACCAGTCCAGATTCGCGGTGGAACCGCCGATGAAGCTGACGCCGGCGCCCGCGAAGGTGATCTTGGAAGTCGAGGCGAACACGATCGGGCGGTTCGGGTTCCCGGCGGCGGCGGCCGAGCCGAGCACGTCGATCACCGGGGCCGCGGTGTCGGTGAGAGGGTGCACCGCATACGCGTTGTCCCAGAACAGCCGGAAGTCGGGCGCCGCGGCTGGCATCGAAACCAATTCGCGGACAACGTCTTCGGAGAAGACGACGCCGGTCGGATTGGAGTAGTTCGGCACCGCCCACAGGCCCTTGATCTGCGGGTCGTTCGCCAGCAGCTCGGCGATGACGTGGGTGTCCGGGCCGTCGTGGCGCATCGGGATCGGGATCATCTCGAAGCCGAGCGCCTCGGTGATCGCGAAGTGCCGGTCGTAACCGGGGGCGGGACACAGGAACTTCAGGGTGTCCTCGGCGGCCCAGCGGCGCTCGGAATCGTTGGTGCCGTAGAGCATCGCGTAAGTGATCACGTCGTGCATCAGCTCGAGGCTGGCGTTGTTGCCCGCGAGCAGGTTGTCCACCGGGATGTTGAGCAGTTCGCCGAAGATGGCGCGCAGTTCCGGGAGACCGTGCAGGCCACCGTAGTTACGGCAGTCGGTGCCGCTGCCGTCGCGGAAATCGCCGTCACCGGGCAGACGCAGCAGTTCGGCGGACAGGTCGAGTTGTTCCGGCGAAGGTTTTCCCCGGGTCAGGTCCAGCGTGAGCTTCTCGGTCTCGAGCGTCGCGTAGTTCGCGGTCTGGGTGTCGTGCTCGAGCACGAGCTCCTCATGGCTCATCAAACCGATCTGCGTTTGCCGGGGCATCCTGGGCAGCCTTTCAAGCAGCGAAGGGACGATGGTTTGGCCGGACCGATGTGCGGCGGCGACCGAACAGTTGTCCGCGCAGACGCACACGCATCCGCGGACGGTGTTCACGTTACCCGTGCAGCGCCCGGAATTGGAGGCGTTATCCGAGGGACGGAGGCAGAGGCGGCACCGAGCCGGGCCCGTCCGCGACCCGCACCGGCCTGGCACTCGCGCGAGGCCTTCGAAAGGGGACCCCGCGCACCCGGCAGAGCCCGTTGACCCTTGCTGCCTTCCGGCCCTGGGGGGGTTCACAGGATGCGCGCCGCGCGGGATCCGTCGGCCAGTGTAGCGCCTCCCGCCCGCAAACCCGACTTCCGGGTCCATCACCCCGGCCGACCAGACCTTTCCCCCACGTCACCCCACCTATTTGGCGACCGGCCGGGGGCTACCGGTATGCTGCTCCACGGAGGATTCGCCTAGTGGCCTATGGCGCTCGCCTGGAACGCGGGTTGGGTTAACGCCCTCAGGGGTTCAAATCCCCTATCCTCCGCCAGGGCAAACGCCTCTGACCGGAACATATTTCCTGGTCAGAGGCGTTTTCCGTAATCTGTCCACACCGGCGAATATCCAGCGTTGCTTGCCATCAGTCCTGCTCAGAGCATTTTTGGAGCTGCGGACATTCGTTTCCCAAGCGGCTTCGCTCGAGCGGTGCTCGATGCGGGCGGCCGGCTGGAGGTGGTGTTGCCGTCCCGGAATTACCGCGAGCGGAAAGTGAAACCGGATCACGCCGAGCTGTTCGACGATCTGGTGCAACGCGCGACCACCGTGCGGGTGCTGGAATTCGATGACGCGGGACGCGAAGCGTACGAGGCGGCCAACGATGTCGTGGTCGGGTCGGTCGATCGACTGGTCGCCGTGTGGGATGGGGATGCCGGGCAGCAGGCGGGCACCGGGACGGTGGTCGAACTCGCGCGTGCGCGCGGTGTGCCGGTCGATGTCGTGTGGCCGGAAGGTGCCGCACGAAGCTGACGCCCCAGTCGCGCGATCTGGGCTGTGCGACTTCCCATTCCGATGGAATGATCTTCTCCGTGACTCAGTGGCTTCCGCTCTTCGCTTCTCTTATCGTTGCCATGGCGGCATTGGTCGGCGTGCTGGTCAACAACCGCACGAACCGGGCGGCGCTCACCGCCGCGGACGAGCGGAACCGGGTCACCTTGGACGCGGCGCAGCGCACGGTGGAATCGACCAACGCGGCGGCCGAGCGGCGGGAGCACGACAAGTGGCGGCGGGAGTCGGTGTTGACCGCGGTCTCGTCCGTGCTGTCGATTTCCAGCGACGTCCGCAGGCAGTTGTTGCACTGCGAGCACTGGGAGGCGGACGAACTGGATGCGGTCGATGCGGAGATCCGGCAGCTCATCACCGGCTCGCGCGGTTACATCAGCAACCTGCGCGTCCTGTCGCATCGCAAGATCCCCAATCGCTGCGAGGATCTGATGCGTACGCTCACCGCGGCGCTGAACATCAGCTTGCAGCGCCGTCGGATCGAACTCGACGGGGAGGCCACCCCCGAAGAGATCACCGAGATCCAGGCACTGTGGTCGCGGGCGATCGAGAACACCGTCGAGGAGGAGCGGTCGGTCATCAACGCCACCCGGCTGGAGCTGGATATCAGGATCTCCGCCGAGGTGCACCAGGCCGCGCCGCAGCCCGCCCTCGCCCGTTCCTGACCGGCGAGCTCGTCACGCCGATGACGACGGCGGAGCGGGGTCGAGGCGGGTGCCGTGCGCTTCGAGCAGCGCGACACGAAGGTGGGCGGCGTAGGCGTCGAGGCCGGGCAGCACTGCCGGGTCGGCGTGCAGGGAGATGGTGACGGTGTCGCCGAGTCCGTGCACACCGTGAGTCAGATGCATGACGGAGCCGAGAGCCGGGAACCCGGCCGTGAAACGCACCGCGCCGCCACCGAAAGAAAGATCGGCCGGGCCGCGGTCGACGCTGGAGACGACGGTGTGGCCGGCGATCGAGTCGGGGACGGCGTCGAGGGGGTAGCGATCCACGTCCCGGCGCAGCAGCGGGGCCGGCATGGCCGCGGTGACCCGATCCTGCGCGGACAGCAGTGGGTGCCGTGCGCGCAGGCGCCGGTCGGCCAGCGCCGCGGCGATCTTGTCGGCGCGCAGGCGCAGATCCGGTTCGTCGATGAACAGGTCGACGCCGAGGCCGCGATAGTTGTTACGTGCGCGGGTGGCCTCGGGAAGAGCCATCGGCACCTGCGCACCGAGCCGCCGCACCGGCTCGTCCAGCTCCGCCAGGTAGCGGGCGAGCGCCAGCGACACCGCGGTGAGGACGACAACCGTGACGGTACGGCCGGGCACCCGCAAGTCGGCGGACGGGAACACCAGCATCCGAGCTTCGTGCCGCGCTATGCCGTGCGTCGACGATCGATTCAGCACACTGGGCGGGAAACCGTCCGCAGGTGGCGGCACGTCACCCGACTCGGTCAACTCCACCAGCCGCTGCTGTGCTCGGAAGGCCTGGTAGCCGCGCACCGCGGTCGCGGCCACTCGAACCGGCGTGCGCAGCACCCCGGCCGCCGAGTCGACCAGCACCCCGGCCGACGACAGGCTCGCCGACACCGCGGCACCGATGGTCCGCCCACGTGCCGCGACCTCTCGCCCGCAGGGCCACCGCGACAGCCGCGATCCGAGCGCGCTGCTGGCCTCATCCGCTTCTATGCCGGTATCGGGCACCGCAGAGCCGGTCCGGCTTGCGTCCTCGACCGCGGGAGTCGCCGAGAACAGAGCACGCGCGATCGCCGAGGACCGCCGTCCATCGGCCAGGGCATGCGACATTTGAAGTACCACCACCAGCGCGGGCTCGCCGTCCAGCCCCGGAGCGTCGTCGATCGCACGGAACACATGCAGTCGCCACGGGTGCACGGCGGCATCGACGCCGGTGCCGAGCAGATCGCCGAGAACCTTCAGCAAGCACGACCATCTGCGCTCCACTAGTACATGTTCTACGAATTGCTCGGCCTCGAATTCACATCGTGTCCAGGACGGGTAATCGATGTCCGCGGGCAGTTTGCGCAGCCGGACCCGAAGATCGGGGATACGCGCGCTCCGTTCGGCGACGGCGGCGCGCAGTTCCGCGGTGGGCAGTCCGCGATCGACGAAGCAGTACAACAGAAAAAGGTCGTTGCGCGTGCGTTCGGACAGCCAATACATCGTCGCGTCCTGCGGTGCCATCGCGCTCACGAGTAAAACGATATCGACGCCGACCCGATCGTGTCCGTCGGTCCGAGCAATGTGAATGATCTTGTTCCACAATTACCTCCGAAAAACCCCATCGATTCCGGGACGCGGCTCTGCTACCGTCTGTAGTAGGAACGGATACCACTCATCCAGGCGGGGTGCCGGCCATGGCTATAGATCCAGCTCGCAAAATCGCCAACCAAGCCGATGAGGCGGACGAGCGATATAGGGCCGCCGCGTTCGTCAAGCGGTCGATCAACAAGGTCTTCCCGACGCACTGGTCGTTCCTGCTCGGTGAGATCGCGCTGTACAGCTTCATCATCCTGCTGCTGTCGGGTGTGTACCTGACGTTGTTCTTCGACCCATCGATGACAGAGGTCGTCTACAACGGCGCCTATCAGCCGCTGCGTGGGGTGACCATGTCGCGGGCGTACGAGACGGCGCTGAACATCTCCTTCGAGGTGCGCGGTGGCTTGTTCGTGCGGCAGGTGCATCACTGGGCGGCGTTGTTGTTCGCGACGTCGATCATCGTGCATCTGTTCCGGATCTTCTTCACCGGCGCGTTCCGCAAGCCGCGGGAGGCGAACTGGGTACTCGGCTCGCTGCTGCTGATCCTGGCGATGTTCGAGGGCTTCTTCGGCTACTCGCTGCCCGACGACCTGCTGTCGGGCACCGGCCTGCGCGCCGCGTTCTCTGGCATCACGATCTCGATCCCGATCATCGGCACCTGGCTGCACTGGCTGATCTTCGGTGGTGATTTCCCCGGTGACATCATCATTCCGCGGCTGTACATCGCGCATGTGTTGTTGTTCCCCGGCATCATCCTGGCGTTGATCGCCGCGCACGTGGCGCTGGTGTGGTACCAGAAGCACACCCAGTTCCCCGGCCCGGGCCGCACGGAGAACAACGTGGTCGGCGCGCGGATCGTGCCGGTGTTCGCCGCCGACCAGGGCGCCTACTTCGCCTTCACCCTCGGCATCGTGGGCCTGCTCGGCGGCATCTTCCAGATCAACCCGATCTGGAACCTGGGTCCGTACAATCCGTCGCAGGTGTCGGCGGGTTCGCAGCCGGACTTCTACATGATGTGGACCGACGGCATGGCCCGGTTGATGCCGCCGTGGGAGCTGTATCCGGGCCGCTACACCGTGCCTGCGGTGTTCTGGGTCGCCGTGATCATGGGGTTGGTCTTCACCGTACTCATCGCCTACCCGTGGATCGAGAAGCGGCTGACCGGCGACACCAGCGCGCACCACAACCTGTTGCAGCGCCCCCGCGACGTGCCCGTTCGCACGGCCATCGGCGCGATGGCCATCGCGTTCTACACGGTGCTGACGCTGTCGTGCGTCAACGACATCATCGCGTACAAGTTCCACATCTCGCTCAACGCGACGACCTGGGCCGGACGCATCGGCCTGCTGCTCGTGCCCCCGATCGCCTACTTCCTGGCCTATCGCATCTGCCTCGGCCTGCAGCGCAGCGACCGAGCGGTGCTCGAGCACGGGGTGGAGACCGGTGTGATCAAGCGTCTGCCGCATGGTGAGTACATCGAGGTGCATCAGCCGCTGGGCCCGGTGGACGGGCACGGTCACCCGATCCCGCTGGCGTACCAGGGCGCGCCCGTGCCGAAGAAGATGAGCAAGCTGGGTGCGGCGGGCAAGCCGGGCACCGGCAGCTTCTTGCGCGCGGATCCACGGGACGAGAGCGACCGGCACTTCGAAATCGAGCACGAAGAGGAACGCAAGCAGCTCGCCGTGCTGCGCAAGGTCCAGGAACGGGCGAACGGCGACGGAAATGGTACTGCGCACTGAACATTCGACCCGGCGCGCAACCCGCCGGAAAACCGCGAAGGCCCCGAGTCCACGCGACCCGGGGCCCGCTTTGCCTTGTTCAGGCGATTCCGAAGCAGTTCAGCCGCGCCGGAACGCTCCCGTCGAGACCCCCACTAGGAATGTATCCCACTCGCCCGGCGCAAACGCCAAGACCGGGCCACGTCCACTGTGCTTGGTGTCACGAACCGCGACACGGCCGTCGATGAGAAAAGCGACTTCCACACACGCTCCATCCGGACCGCTGTATGTGCTCTTGCGCCATCCAGCGTCCGTCCAACCAACCTCCACGGTACTAGCTCCTTTGCTGCGTCGAGAGCGAGATTTCTCCTGACATCGTTCCAGCTAGCATCGGCACCCGACTGGAAAGTCGAATCCCGTGGTGGACCCTTTGCCGGAGCCCACTTTCCCGGTGCGTCGATATCGCACATCGAGTTAGAGCGGAAATTGACCTCGCGCGAGGCCCGTCCTCGCGCGGTAACACTAGCAGGTCCTTCGAAAGTTTGCCCATCTCTTGCCTATTCAATCATCGCGACCGAAGACACCTCCGGATCAGAAGAGTTGCGGGAACATTGCCAGACCCCTGGTATTCATTCCTAACACTGGCGTACCACAATTTTTTTGGCGGATGTGATTGCTCTGTTATCAGCGGCAATTCACCGCGCGCATCAGGCCGCGTCGACGGACGCGCAGCGGCCGTGCATGATGGAATCTATGGTCGAACGCGATCGAGACGACGCAGGTCGCGCCCGTAGCGCCCGTCCGCGCGACCGACTCGGGCGCCCACTGCCTCCCGGCAGCACCGGAGTTGCCCGAATTCCGGACGATCTCGATCTTCCGCCCCAGCAAACCTTGACCTTCGCCCAGCAACTGCTGGACGAGGGACTTGCGTTCAATGCACACGAGGTTTTAGAGGCCGCATGGAAGAGCGGGCCGTTAGCTGAGCGGATGCTGTGGCAGGCGCTCGCGCAGTTCGCTGTCGGACTGACGCACATCCAGCGCGGAAATCCGAAGGGAGCGCGTACACTGCTCGCCCGCGCGGTGTCGCGGTTGACGGCATACCGACTCGACGGCGGGCAGGCGCCCTACGATATCGACCTCCCCGGATTGGTCGCCCACGCCGAGGCCCTGCTCGCCACACTGGACGCGGGCGACGAACCGGCGGACGCCGACCTGCGGCCGCGGCTGCGCTGCTGATCGCCTAATGGGTGCAGCCTGACGCAGTCCGTCCTCAACCCCGCGCACGGCCGCAGCGAAGGCGGAGGTACGCATAAAAAGGCACAGCCGGACGCAGTCCGTCCTCAACCCCGCGCACGGCCGCAGCGAAGGCGGAGGTACGCATAAAAAGGCACAGCCGGACGCAGTCCGTCCTCAACCCCGCGCACGGCCGCAGCGAAGGCGGAGGTACGCAGAACGGGCGCAGCCGGACGTAGTCCGTCCTCAACCCCGCGCACGGCCGCAGCGAAGGCGGAGGTACGCAGAACGGGCGCAGCCGGACGTAGTCCGTCCTTAGCCCCGCGCACGGCCGGAGCGAAGGCGGAGGTACGCCTTCTACCATGGCCGACGTGCGCATCTCATCGACCACCAGGCGAGCCCGTGACTGAGCCGGGTGCGGGCCGGTACGCGCCGAGCCCGTCCGGGGACCTGCACCTGGGCAATCTCCGCACCGCTCTGCTGGCTTGGGCATTCGCTCGTTCCACCGGCCGCCGTTTCCTGTTGCGGATCGATGACCTGGACCGAGTTCGCCCCGGTGCGGAGCAGCGGCAGCTCGAGGATCTCGCCGCGATCGGTGTCGATTGGGACGGGCCCGTGGTTCGCCAGTCCGATCGGTTGCCGGTGTACGAAGTGGCCATCGAACGCCTCACCGCCGCCGGGCTCACCTATGAATGCTTCTGCACGCGAAGAGAAATACAGAAAGCCGCGACGGCGCCGCACGGCCCCATGGGCGCCTACCCCGGTACCTGCCGCACGCTGATCCCCGTGGAGCGCGAGCGGCTGCGCGCACAGGGCCGCCCGGCCGCACTGCGCCTGCGCGCCATGGCCACCGAGTTCGAGGTGCACGACGAGCTGCACGGTCGCTACCGGGGCCCGGTCGACGACGTGGTGCTGCGGCGCGCCGACGGCATCCCCGCCTACAACCTCGCCGTCGTGGTGGACGATGCGGCGCAGGGCGTCGACCAGGTGGTCCGCGGCGACGACCTGCTGCCGTCGACCCCGCGGCAGGCATACCTCGCGACGCTGCTCGATCTGCCGGTGCCGCACTACGCCCATGTGCCGCTGGTGCTCAATACGCAACGGCGGCGGCTGGCGAAACGGGATGGGGCGGTGACACTCCGCGAACGATTGGCGCTCGGCAACACGCCGGAGGAAGTAATCTCGGCACTGGCCGGTTCGCTCGGCTTCACCGTGACATCGTCGTCCGAGCTACTCGAGCATTTCGACACCCGGCGGCTACCCCGCGAACCGTCGGTATTCGACGTGGACGGGTTGTTGCGAAGCAGCCCATGTCCGTAACGTACGCATTGTCCAACTACTGATCAATCGACGAGGACAAACAACTATGACAAGCGGTGGGTACGACCCCAACCAGTATCCGCAGGGCGGGCAGCCGTACGGGCAGCCGTACCCACAGGGGGGCGACCAGTACGGGCAGCAGCCGCAGTACGGCCAGCAGCCCCAATACGGGCAACAGCAGCCCCAATATGGGCAACAGCAGCCCCAATTCGGGCAACAGCCCCAGTACGGACAGCAGCCGCCCCAGTACGGGCAGGAACCGTTCGGCCAGTACCCGCCGCAGCAGCCCGGCTTCAACAACTACGGCGGTCAACCGGGCGACCTCGGCACCCGTATCGGTGCGCGTGTCATCGACGCGCTCATCCTCTACGTCCCCTACATCATCCTGTACACCCTGGTCAGTAAGTCGCTGGGCCTGACCATCGGTCTCAGCGTGGTGTGGACCTTGGTCCAGCTCGGCTACTTCGTCGGCATGGAGACCTCGCAGGGCACGACACTCGGTAAGAAGATCCTCGGTTTGAAGGTGCTCGCTCCGGGCGGCGCCGCGAAGATCGACCCCGCTACCTCGCTGAAGCGCAACATCTTCATCGCGGCCAGCATTATCCCGTGCATCGGCAACCTCGTCGCGCTCGTGCTGGCGATCTACATCATGGTCACCATCTCGCAGGACCCGAACAAGCAGGGCTGGCACGACAAGTTCGCCGGCGGCACCCAGGTCGTGAAGGCCTGATCCGCCGCAGCGGGCTCGAACACGCAGGGGCGCACCCGAATCGGGTGCGCCCCTGTTGCTTTCGGTGACCGCGCCGCTACGTGCTGGTCGTCCCCGCGATGATCACGACGACGAACCACAGGATGGCCAGCACGACCGCGCCGACGCCGATCCAGATGCCCGCGAGCGCCATACCGCGCCCCTCCTGGCCGCTCTGCTTGACCTGGTTCAACGCGATCACGCCGAGGATGATGCCGACGATCGAGCCGAGCCCGCAGGTGACGAGTCCGACCAGCGACGAAACGAGCGCACCGATCGCCATACCGTTGGTGCCCTGGGCCGGGACTCCATAGGGCTGGTACGGAGTCTGGTAGCCGTATTGCGGCTGCGCGTACGGCTGCGCGGGCGGCTGGTAGGACGGGTACTGCGGCTGCGGAGGCGGCGTCATCGGCTGCGCGGACGACTGCACCGGGTACTGCGGCGCCGACGGATAGCCCGACGGCTGCTGCCCCGGGCTCGGATACTGCGGGACCGAATTCTGTCCACCGGACTCCGGCGACACGCCTTGGCCACCGTACTGCTTCCACCACTCGTCGGAGTCCCCGGGATTCGTCATGGCTACAGCGTATTCCACAACCTGGTTGGATGATGCGGGTGAGTGAGTCGAAAACCACCCAAGAGCACGGCGGGCCTGGGCGCCCCGCGGACCACGCGGCATTTGCCCAGGTAGCGCGGGGGTACTACGCACCGATCGTGGCCCTGTTCACGGCAACCCTGATCATCTCCAACATCTGCGCCACCAAGGGGGTGGAGTTCTTCGGCGATCGGTCGGTGTCGCTGGGGCCGCTGCAAATCCTTCCGATCGCCACCGACGGCGCCTTCTTCCTCTTCCCGCTCGCCTACATCCTCGGTGATGTGCTGAGCGAGGTGTACGGCTTCCGCGCCACCCGGCGCGCCATCTACTACGGCTTCGCCATCCTGCTGCTGACGGTGGTGTGCTTCGCCATCGCGATCCAGTTGCCCGCCGCGGGTTTCTACGAGAACCAAGAGGCGTTCCGCACCGTCCTCGGAACGACGCCGCGTCTGGTCATGGCGGGTCTGGCCGGGTACTTCGTCGGCCAGCTGCTGAATTCCGCGACGTTGGTGCTGATCAAGGAGCGGACGAAGGAAAGGCATCTGTGGGCCAGGCTGATCGGGTCGACCATCGTCGGCGAGTTCGCCGACACGCTGATCTTCTGCTCGATCGCCGCGGGCGCCATCGGCATCGATACCTGGCAGCAGTTCGTCAACTATGTGATCGTCGGCTTCATCTGGAAGACCCTTTGCGAGGTGTTCGTGCTCCCGATCACCTACCGGGTGATCGCGTTGCTCAAGGAGCACGAACCGAGCTACGCGCCGACCGAAGCGGATCCGCTGCACACCTGACGATATTCCCGGCGCCACCCCAGAGGGCGCGGGCCGCACGAGACGATCGAAGACGCTGTCGAGCCACCGGTCATCCGTTCGGACCGCGCCCTCCCTTACTTTTCCAGCGGCTCAGCGTTTCCGCTTTGTGCTCGTCGAAGTAGCCGCCCTCGATGCTGTGCCGGATGCGGTCGACCAGGCGAACCGTGAACCGCTCGTTGTGAATCGTGCACAGCGTGGCCGCGAGCATCTCCTTGGCTTTGAACAGGTGATGAAGGTAGGCGCGCGTGTAATTGGCGCAGGTGTAGCAGTCGCAGTTCGCGTCGATCGGGGTGAAGTCCCGGCGAAAGCGGCTGGTGTTGATGTTGAACCGGCCGGTGTCGACGTAGATCGCGGCGTTGCGGGCGACCCGGGACGGGTTCACGCAGTCGAAGGTGTCCGCGCCGTTCTCGATGGCGGTGAAGATGTCTTCCGGCTCGCTGATACCCAGCATGTGCCGCGGTTTGTCCTCGGGCAGCTCATCACAGCACCACCCGACGATAGCGCCAAGATTGTGCTTCTCCAGCGCGCCGCCGATCCCGTAGCCGTCGAATCCCGTTCCGCCGTTTCCGCGAATCGATTCGAGGCCGCGGCATGCCTTCCGGCGCAAATCCTCGTACTGCGCGCCCTGGATGACGGCGAACAGCGCCTGGTACGGGCGATGCGTGCGCGCGGCGGTCAGGCGTTCGTGCTCGTCGATGCAGCGCTGCGCCCACTCATGTGTGCGCTGCACCGATCGTTCCTGGTAGGCACGGGTGTTGAGCAGCGTGGTGAGTTCGTCGAAAGCGAACATGATGTCGGCGCCGAGCTGGTGCTGGATGCCCATCGACACCTCCGGCGTGAACCGGTGCACCGAGCCGTCGTGGTGGGAGCGGAAGGTGACGCCGTCGTCGTCCACGGTGGCCAGGCGCTCCTTGCCGGGTGCGATCACGTCGTCGCTGCGCACGTCGACCGCCTCCATCGCGAGCACTTTCTTGAAGCCGACGCCCAGCGACATCACCTGGAACCCGCCGCTGTCGGTGAAGGTCGGCCCCGGCCAGTTCATGAACGCGCCGAGCCCGCCCGCCTCGTCCACGATGTCGGCGCCCGGCTGCAAGTAGAGGTGGTAGGCGTTCGCCAGCAGCGCTTGCGCGCCGAGTTCCCGCATGGTCTCCGGCAGCACCGCTTTGACCGTCGCCTTGGTGCCCACCGGGATGAAGGCGGGCGTGGCGATCGATCCGTGCGGCGTGGCGATCACCCCGGACCGCCCGTGCCGCCCCGCCAGGCGGGTACCGACGGTGAAGGAGAAGGATTCGGGACCGGACACCCCGCTATCCTCGCAGTTCGGTGGACGCCGCCCGAACCAGGCCACCGCTCACCATAAGCATCGGCTCCGGTCAGTCGGATTCGCCGAGGCGCGACACCCGCTCGGTCTGCTCCTGGTGCACCCGCAGCGCGGTACGCCGCAAGTCGAGTGCGACGCGCGGCTCATGACCCGCCTGGCCCCCGCGTCGGCCTGCGAATGTATTGCCGGGCAAGGGCGGACCCTGAACGCTCTTGCCTGGCGACGCCGGAAACGATCGGCGGGCCGCAGCAGCCTGCCGATCGTTTTGCGTGCCTATCGTGGTGTCATCGGGTGAGCAGCGAGCGCAGGGCGAGGATGGAGTCGCGGCGCTCATAGGCGATCCAGGCGAAGATGCCCGACAGCACCAGCGGGAAGGGCGCGTAGGCGGGCATATCCGTGAGGAAGAGGTTGGTCGCCGCGGCAAGCAGGGTCAGGACCGACAGGCCGACCGCGGCCGGCCCGCTCAGGCGCCGCACGAGCAGGCCGATCCCGCCCGCGATCTCGCAGGTCCCCACGAAGTACATGAACCAGGGCGAGCCGAAACCGGCCTCACGCATCGCCGCCATGTTCTCCTCGGGGACCATGTCGAGCACCTTCGGCAAGCCCGAGGCGACGATGAAGAACAGGCCCAGGAAGATCTGCAATCCCCACAGGACACGGTTGCGGACTTTGCCGGGGCGGACGGCGGTGGCGGTGGTCGCGGCGGCGATGGTGGTCATTGTTCGTTCCTCCAGGGTCGGTCGCGCTGTCCGGTAGCGCGTTCACCTGAGAGGACTGCGGCTCTGGCGCGGATTCATCGGTCGCGGCGAAAATTGTTCCGACGCGCCTTCCCCGCACGTTGGGCCTGCCCAAATGTCGACGTGCCCAGCGCACCGCGACACCAGGTTCCGAGCGAAGCTGACCGAGCTTTCGCCGTTCCGGCCCGCCGGCCGAACTACACAGCTCCAGCGAACTGGGCGTTGTACAGCCGGTAGTACGCCCCGCGCTCCTCGAGCAAGCGGTCGTGCGAGCCGTGTTCCACGATGCGGCCCGCTTCCATGACGACGATCAGGTCGGCGTCGCGGATGGTGGACAGGCGGTGGGCGATGACGAAACTGGTCCGGTCACGGCGCAGGGCGGCGGTGGCGTGCTGGACGAGCAGCTCGGTGCGGGTGTCCACCGAGCTTGTCGCCTCGTCCAAGATGAGGATGGACGGTTTGGCGAGGAACGCGCGCGCGATGGTGATCAGCTGTTTCTCGCCCGCGCTGACGCCGGAGCCCTCGTCGTCGATCACCGTGTCGTAGCCGTCGGGCAGCGCGTGCACGAAGCGGTCGACGTAGGCGGCGCGCGCCGCGGCGAGGATCTCCTCTTCGCTCGCGTTCGGGTTGCCGTAAGCGATGTTCTCCCGGATGGTGCCCTTGAACAGCCAGGTGTCCTGCAATACCATGCCGATGCGCGAGCGCAGGTGGTCGCGGGTGATCTCGGTGATGTCGACGCCGTCGATGGTGATGGTGCCCGCGTCCAGTTCGTAGAACCGCATGAGCAGGTTCACCAGCGTGGTCTTGCCCGCGCCGGTGGGGCCGACGATGGCGACCACGTGCCCGGGGTCGGCCACCAGGGACAGCCGCTCGATCACCGGCTTGTCGGGTTCGTAGCGGAACGAGACGGCCTCGAACTCCACCCGGCCTCGGTCGACCGGGCGGGCTTCGGCCATCACCGGGTCCGGGCTCTGCTCCTCGGCGTCGAGGATCTCGAAGATCCGCTCGGCCGAGGCGACGCCGGATTGCAGCAGGTTGGCCATCGCGCCGAGCTGGGTCAGCGGCTGGCTGAACTGACGGGAGTACTGGATGAACGCCTGCACCTCGCCGAGCGAGAGGCTGCCCGTGGCCACCTTCAGTCCGCCGACCAGCGCGACCAGCACGAAGTTCACGTTCCCCAGGAACATGATCGCGGGCATGATCAGGCCCGAGATGAACTGCGCTTTGAAGCTGGCCTGGTAGAGCTGCTCGTTGCGCTGGTCGAATTCCTTGCCGACCTCGCGGTTGCGGCCGAACGCGGTGACCACCTCGTGCCCGGTGTACGCCTCCTCGACCTGGGCGTTGACCAGGCCGGTGTACTTCCACTGGTCGACGAAGTGCGGCTTGGACCGCTTGGCGATCTGCGCGGTGACCACGACGGCGGCGGGCACGGTGAGCAATGCGATCACCGCGAGCTGCCAGGAGATCCAGAACATCATGACCAGGATGCCGAGCACCGAGAACACCGACACGAGCAGCTGGCTCATGGTCTGCTGCAGGCCCTGCGAGACGTTGTCGACGTCGTTGGTCACCCGGCTGAGCACGTCGCCGCGCGGCGCGGAGTCGAAGTAGCGCAACGGAAGCCGATGGATCTTGTCCTCGACCTCACTGCGCAGCCGCTTCACCGTCCGGTTGATCACGATGTTGAGCAGGTACGCCTGCAACCATCCGAAGACGGCCGCGCCGATGTACAGCACCAGCACCAGCGCGAGGACTCGCCCGACCGCGCCGAAGTCCACCCCGACCCCGGGCACCACGTTCATGGCGCCGAGCATGTCGGCGAAGGTGTTGTCACCCTTGGCTCGCAGGGCTTCGATCGCCTGCTCCTTGGACACGCCGGGCGGCAGCTGTTTGCCGACAACGCCGTCGAAGACCAGGTTGGTCGCCTTGCCCAGTACGTACGGGCCGATTGTGTTCAGCACCACCGAAATGATGACGAGCGCGATGATCAGCGCGACCTGCAACCGCTCCGGAGCGAGCCTGCGCAACAATCGTTTCAGCGAGGGCCCGAACGATTTCGCCTTGGTGCCCGGCGCACCGGGTGTGGGCATTCCGGGTCTCATCGCGCCTCCTCGGCACTCAGTTGCGACTCGACGATCTCCCGGTACTCCGAGCAGTCCCGTAGGAGTTGCTCGTGCGTGCCGATGCCCGCCATCGCGCCGTCTTCCAGCACTACGATCTGGTCCGCGTCCCGGATGGTGGCGATGCGCTGAGCGACGATGAGGACCGAGGCGTCGGCGGTTTCCGGCTTCAGCGCCTCCCGCAGCCTGGCGTCGGTCGCTACGTCCAGCGCGGAGAACGAGTCGTCGAATAGATACACCCGCGGCTTCTTCACCAGCGCTCGGGCGATGGCCAACCGCTGACGCTGACCTCCGGAGACAGTGGTACCGCCCTGGGCGACGGGGGTTTGCAGCCCCTCCGGCATCTCCCGGACGAAATCGGCGGCCTGCGCGATCTCCAGCGCGCGCCACAGCTCCGCGTCGGTGGCGTGCGGATTGCCGTAACGCAGGTTGCTCGCGATCGTGCCGGAGAAGAGGTACGCCTTCTGCGGGACGAGGCCGATCTGCGAGCGCAACACCTCCAGGTCGACGTGACGTACGTTGGTGCCGCCGACGTAGACGGCGCCGTCGGTGACGTCCATCAGCCGGGGTATGAGGTTGATCAGCGTGGTCTTCCCCGAGCCGGTGGAGCCGACTATCGCGGTGGTGGTGCCGGGGCGCACCTGGAATCGGATGGCTTTCAGCACGGGCTTTTCCGCACCGGGGAAAGCGAACTCGGCGAACTGGAAGTCGACGACGGCCGGGTCGTCGGTGAACGGCTGCGGCAGGCGCGGCGGGTGCACCGAGGACTCGGTCTCCAGCACCTCGCCGATCCGGTCGGCCGAGACCGCGGCGCGCGGCGCCATCATGGCCAGGAACGAGGCCATCATCACGGCCATGAGGATCTGCATGATGTAGGACAGCATCGCGGTGAGCGAACCGATCTGCATGTGCCCGGCGTCGATCGCGCGCCCGCCGAACCAGATCACCGCGACCGCGGTGACGTTGCTGATCAGCATGACCGTGGGGAACATCAGCGCCATCAACCGGCCGACTCGCAGCGCGGTAGCGGTGAGCTCGGTGTTGGCCAGGCCGAACCGCCAGGTCTCCTGCCGTTCCCGCACGAAGGCCCGCACCACGCGGATACCGGTGATCTGCTCGCGCAGTACCCGATTCACCTCGTCGATCCTGGCCTGCATGTCGCGGAAGCCGGGGACCATCCTGGAGATCAGTACGGCCATGGACAAACCGAGCGCGGGCACCGCGATCAGCAGCAGCCAGGACAGGCCGAGATCCTCGCGCAACGCCATGATGATGCCGCCGACGCACATGATCGGCGCCATCACCAGGATGGTGGCCGACATCACGATGAGCAGCTGAACCTGCTGAATGTCGTTGGTATTGCGGGTGATCAGCGAGGGCGCGCCGAACATGCCCACTTCACGTGCGGAGAAGGTGCCGACGCGGTGTAGCAGGGCGCCGCGCAGATCGCGGCCCGCGCTCATGGCCGCCTGCGCGCCGAGATAGACCGAAGCGGCCGACGCGACGATCTGCACGCCCGTGACCGCGAGCATCCACAAGCCGGTGGTCCAGATGTAGCCGAGATCACCTTTGGTGACGCCGTTGTCGATCAGGTCCGCGTTCAGGCTCGGCAGATACAGCATCGCGATCACGGAAGTGAGCTGAAGCACAACGACCCCCACCAGCTGGGCGCGGTAAGGGTACAGATGCGTGCGGAGCAGTCGGATCAGCATGATGAATCGCAGGCTACCGGCTGTCGGCGCGATACGCCGTAGGGATTTTCGACCTGCATGGATGCTCTCCCGTCGGGGTGTGCGGTGCTAGCGGCGCGCCCAGGCGCCCGGGTCTTCGGTGAGGGCATCGACGAATCCGGGCAGTTGGTTGCTCGCGATGTCGGCGACGGTGACGTTCTCCAGCACCGCGCGAATGTTGACCCGCAACGCGATCCATACCCGCTGCAACGGCTCGGCCGCCCCAGCGTAGTGGACGTCCTCCGGTCGCGCGCCGCGCACCGACGCGAGCGGGCCCTCGATCGCGCGGATCACGTCCGCGATGGAGATGTCGGCGGCCGGCCTGGCCAGCCAATAGCCGCCGTCCGGGCCGCGCCTGCTGATCACCAGTTCGGCGCGGCGCAGTTCACCGAGCACGGACTCGAGCACCTTGGGCGGAATCCGCTGGGCGGTGGCGATCGCTTCGGCCTTGACCACCGGTGCGGCCTGCGCGAGGGGTACGCCGAGCGCGACCACGGACTGGTCCAGCCGCGGCGCACTGGCGATCTCGAGCAGCGTCCGCACCGCGTAATCGACCTTCGCGGTGATGTGCACGGCGGCGACTCCTGGCATCGGGGGATGGCTCGAATCTACGCGGCGCCGCTGCCTGCGAGCACGCAGGTCGCGGCGTCCAGCAGGGACGCTTCCACCAGTGCGTCGTCCGCACCGGGCACGAGTTCCTTGGACACCAGCGCCACACAGATCACCTCGAGCGCGGCGCAGGCGCGCAGTTGCGCCGCCGCGGTGGCGTCCGGCCCGGCCAGCCACTGGCGCAGCGCCTCGTTGGTGTTCTTCAGATCGGGATAGCGGTCGGCCATGGCATTGATGATCGCGACCGTATCGCGCACGATCAGCGCTCCGGCGTCACGGTGATGGATCAGACCACGCAGATATGTCCGCAGCACCTGGCGGATGCTCTCGGTGTCGTGCGGCAGCCGGTCGAGATCGTCCACCACCGAACGCATGTGATCGACGATCGGATCGATGATCGCCAGCAGCAGATCGAGCTTCGAGGCGTAGTGATAGTAGAGCGAAGCCTTTGTGATTCCCACCGCATCGGCGACCTCACGCAGGCTCGTCTGTTCGAATCCTTTGGCTCCGAACAGCTTCATCGCGGCGTCCCGAATCGCACTTTTGGTGCTTCGACCTGCTGCGACAGCGCCGGATGTGTCACGCCCAACCATCCGACGATCTTCTCATCACCTTCGCAGGCGGCGAAGGTCGCCCGCAAATCAGAGGTTGTACCTCCGCTTATCGCCTGGGTAGTCTACCTACCGCACGGTAGGCAGAAAGCGTCAGTGGAGGCGGAGGCAGGCAGGGCACCCCCGCGAGTGCTGTCTACACGTAGAACCAGCACGATCCCAGTCATCGCTAGGAGTAACCACTCGTGTCCGTTTATCTGTACAGATGGGGGAAGTTCGCCTTCCGCCGGAAATGGATAGTGCTTCCGGTCTGGCTCGTACTGTTCGTGCTCCTCGGTGGGCTGGGATTGCAGCTCAGCAAGCCGATGAGCAACGACTTCAGCATGCCGAACCTGCCCTCGCAGCGTGCCAACGAAATCCTCGACAAGCACTTTCCCGGCGCCTCCGCGGCGTTCGAATTCGACGCGGTCACCGGCACCTACGTCGCCGCCGCGCCGGCGGGACAGAAGCTGACCGATCCGGCCAACCGTGCGGCGCTGGACGCGTTCATCGCCGAACTCGGCCGGCTCGACATCGTCGACCACGGCAAGCCCGTCGTCAACCCGGTCGAAACGACCGAGAAGATGGGCTGCCTGAGCAATCCCGACCCCGCCCAGTGCAGTGGCGCCCCGCTGAACATACTCAGTCGGACCGCGCCCGCCACCGTCGCGGTGATCAACGTCCCGTTCACGATCGCGAAGGTCACCGACGTGACCGACGCCAACCGCGAAGCGGCCTACGACGTCGCCGCCGACGCCCGCAACGCCGGGCTCACGGTCGAGATGAGCGGCTCGATCGCGCAGAAGCAGGAACTGCCCAGCGGCAGGTCCGAGGTGATCGGCATGGCCGTCGCGCTGGTCGTGATGATCGTCACGTTCGGCGCTATCGTCGCGGCGGTCGTGCCGATCGTCACCGCGATCATCGGCTTGGGCGCGGCAACGTCACTGATCATGCTCGGTACGTCGGTGATCGAGATTCCCAGCTTCACTCCTTTCCTCGCCTCGATGATCAGTATCGCGCTGTCCATCGACTACGCGCTGTTCATCGTGTCCAGATACAAGCACGAACTCGCGGTGCAGGATTCGCCGGAAGAGGCTGCGGGCACCGCGCTCGGCACGGCTGGTTCCGCCGTGGTGTTCGCCGGTCTGACCGTCGTCATCGCGCTCGCGGGTCTGAGCGTCGTCGGTGTCCAGTTCATGACGTTCATGGGTCTGGGCGGGGCGATCGCCGCCGGTTTCGCGGTGCTCACCGCGATCACGCTGATGCCCGCGCTGCTCGGCGCGTTCGGCCGCTTCCTGTTCAAGCCGAAGCTGCCGGTGGTCGCCCAGCACGATCCCGAGGATGAGAACTCGGTGACCAACGGCATGCGTTTCGGTCGCCTGATCGGCCGCGCGCCGTGGGTGGCGTTGATCCTGAGCGTCGTGGTGCTGGGCGCGCTCGCCGCCCCCGCGGCCGGTCTGAACCTGGGCCTGCCCGGCGAGGACAGCATGCCGAAGACCTCCACCATCCGGAAGGCCTACGAGCTGCGGACCGCAGGCTTCGGCGAGGGCAGCAACGGCGTGCTCAACGTGGTCGCCGACCTGAGCGCCGTGCCCGACGAGAACCGGGACGCCGCGGTGCGGGCGCTGCGCGACAAACTCGCGTCCTACCCCGACATGGACTACGTGACCGAGCCGCAGTGGAGCCGGGACCAGCAGGGCGCGCTGCTGAACGGGGTGCCGAAGTCCGGGCCCAACAATCAGGCCACCAAGGACCTGGTGCGCGACGCCAGGGCGGCCGAAAGCCGGCTGAAGGCCGAATACGGCATCGAGTACGGCATCACCGGCACCACGGCGATCTACGCCGACGTGGACCATGTGCTGCTCAGCAAGATCGTGCCCTACCTGGCGATCGTGGCGGGCGCGGCATTCGTCCTGCTGATCCTGGTGTTCCGGTCGATCCTGGTGCCGCTCACCGCGGCGCTCGGGTTCCTGCTGTCGATGGCCGCCACCTTCGGCGCGACCGTGCTGATCTTCCAGGAGGGCAAGCTCGGCCTGATCGAGGATCCGCATCCGCTGGTCAGCTTCATGCCCATCATGCTGATCGGTCTGGTGTTCGGCCTCGCGATGGACTACCAGGTCTTCTTGGTGACCAGGATGCGTGAGGAGTTCGTGCACGGCAGGTCGGCCAAGGACGCGGTGGTCGCCGGTTACCACCATGGCGCGCGCGTGGTCACTTCGGCGGCGATCATCATGATCTCGGTGTTCAGTTCCTTCATGCTGGAAACCGACGTGACGGTGAAGTCGTTCGGTTTCGCCTTGGCGGCGGGCGTGCTACTGGACGCGTTCCTCGTCCGCATGGTGTTGATTCCGTCGCTGCTGGTGCTGATGGGCAAGTGGTCGTGGTGGATGCCGAAGTGGCTCGACCGGATCCTGCCCGACATCGATGTCGAGGGCTCGAAGCTGCGTGAGCTGCAGCGGCGATCCGCCGAGGCGGCGAAGGTGCCGGTCGGCGTCGGCTGATCCGCAGATCACGCAGTCGGCCCCGCATCCGGATGCGGGGCCGACTGTGTTTCATCGGCTCGGTTGCGGCAATTCGCAGTCGCCGACCTTCGGATTCACCCCGAGGTAGTTGAGCGGGCCCGCGAGGGCGGTGAGACCGATCGTGCCCCAGCCAGCGCAGTTGCTCGGGGGGCCGCTGTCGAAATAATGGCGCTGACCGGCCGCCAGCAAGCCGATCGCCAGCCAGGCCAGCAGCAGGAACCCGAGTAGCCGGGAGCCTGCGCCGGGGCCGCGCCCGGCACGCGCACGACGATCGTAATCACGCCCACGACGTTCGTAATCGCGCATCTCAACGGTTCCTTCCGTGCACCCCGTCGAGGGAATACCCGGACCCACGGACAGTCACCCAACGCACAACCAGGTGACGACGATTTCAGCCAGGTCAGCGAACCGGGGCGCACCGAAAAGCGGACGGCCGGGTGGCACACCCACCCGGCCGTCCGTGGTCACTCGGTCGAACTACGGGCTCGGTTGCGGGACATTGCAATCCGCGATCTTCGGGTTGACGCCCAGGTAGTTGAGCGGCCCCGCGATGACCGTGACGACGATGGTGCCCGCACCGGCGCAGTTGACCGGCCCGCTGTCGAAATAGTGCCGTTGTGCTGCGGCGACCACGCCGATCAGCAACCAGATCAAGAGGATTACACTTCCGATTCTCATATCTCACTCGCGCATCGTTCTCGCGCGGATTGTCCGACGGCGCATCTGGCATCGCGTCCTTCCCGCACTTGCGTATCCGGCGTATACCCACTATCGCATCGGTTACCCGTCGTGAAACGGACAGTTTTCGCCCCGGTCCGGGGCGCGTCGGCTGGTAGCTTCGGTGGCATGGCAGCGCTGTTCCAGTGGACGATCCCCGGCTGGGTGATCCTGCTCGTGCTGGTGGCCGTCTACGAGCTGACCGTGAACAAGCGCCGCAGGCGCCGCCGCACCCCGGTCTCCGGCACGTTCACCGACGAGTTCACCGCGCTGTTCTATTCGACCAAGCGCATGGAGCTCGACCACCGCGAATCGGTGTCGATGTTGCGCGACGAGCAGGACCAGGGCGCGCCGCCGCTGGTCGGGATCGATCTGGACGGCCGCAAGGTCGTGTTGCGCCGGGACGCGGGGCGGTAGCGGGTACCGCTGCGCGCCCGCGATTCTCAGCGAGGGCGGCCGGGTCGCCCCGCATCCGGCGCGGCCGGCCGGTGCCTGCGCGCCGCACGCCCGACTGGGCACGTCGAGGCCGACGTGGTGGCCGACAGCGCGGATTCCCGCTGCGGCGCAGTCGGCGGCGTCCGACCGCATTTCATCCGATCCGCTCGCGTGCCGGGTCGATATGTGTTTTCCTCGAATGGTGAGCCAAGTCCACTTGGGGCACATTTTCCACATCGCCGGGAGTCCCGCTGCCGGTGATGCGGCCGACGCGTTGGCCGACCTGCCCGACGGGGCTTTGATAATCGACGACAACGGACGGGTCGTATTCTGCGGACCACGCTCCGATATCCCGGCCGAGCACCGTGCCGAAAATGTGTTCGATCATCGTCCGGGATTCCTGCTTCCCGGTTTCGTCGACACGCATATTCATTTCCCGCAGACCTTCGCCGGCGACGCCTATGGCGGCGGCCAGCTGCTGGAGTGGCTCGAATTGTGCATCTATCCCGCGGAATCACGGTACGCCGACCCCGAATTCGCGCGATCGGCGGCCATCGAATTCTGTGCGCGGCGCATCGCCGCGGGCACCACGGCGGCGATGGTCTTCGGCTCGGCGTTCCCGCATGCGCAAGACGCGCTGTTCGCCGAAACCCGGCGGCGTGGTCTGCGGATGGTCGCGGGTCGTGGTATCCAAACGACCGGAGCGGATGCGGCGGCGCCACTGATCACCACCGAAGACGACGCCATCCGATTGACGAGCGAAGAGATCGACACCTGGCACGCCGCCGACACCGGTGACGTGGACACGGCCCTGCTGCACGTGGCGATAGTCCCGCGATTCTCTTTGGCGGTCACGCGCACGACGCTGAAAAACCTGGGTGATCTCTACGACTCGGTACGCGAACGCGGCGTCTACTTCCACAGTCACCTGAACGAGAACAACCGCGCGGGGACCGGCGAAGTCGACACCACCAAGCAGGCCTACGAAGTCGCCACCTACCTGGACACTTACGACGGGAAATTCCTGCCCGGGTCGGCGATCGGCGGCAAGAGCCTGCTCGGCAGGCGCACCGTTCTCGCCCACTGCGTGCACTGCCAGGACGCCGAGCTGCGGCGGATGGCCGAAACCGGCACGTCGGTCGCGCACTGCCCGGTCTCGCAGCAGTTCCTCGGCTCCGGCACGATGCCGTGGAAGCGGACCCTCGCCTCCGGCGTCACAGTGGCGGCGGGCACCGATTACGGCGGGGGCGACGAATGGCTGATTCCGCAGGTGCTCTCCGCCGCTTTCAAAGTGCACATCTCCGAACCGGGCGAGCAGGGCGTGTCGATGCATCCCGCGGAAATGCTGTTCACCGGCACGCTGGCCGGTGCGCGCGCCTTGGATATGGAGAACCGTTTCGGGAATTTCGATACCGGTAAGGAAGCCGATTTCCTCGTGGTCGAACCGGCGCGTGTTCCGGCGCTGCAAAGCGCGCTGGCGTACGGCATCCGTTCCGACGACCCGGTATTGGCCCGGGATCAGACGCTGTTCGCACTGCTGATGGGTATCCGCGAGCCCGCGATCACCGAGGTCTACGTGCGGGGCCGTCGCGTCGACGTCATATAGCGCCGATGAACGCCGCCGCTACCGTCGTAACGGTCTTTCACCGACCGGAGCACGACACGGCTTTCCGGGAATGGCTGGCGCGGCTGACCGAAACCGCCCGCGCGATGCGCGGATTCATATCTGCCTCCGTCGCGGTGACCGAGAGCCCGCTGCTCGAACCGGGATTCAGCGTCACATTTCGATCCGAGCCATTGCTGCACGAATTCCTGGACTCGGCCGAACGGGCGGCCACTATGTCCGACGGCGCGTCCCGCGGCTTCCATTACAAGAGTTCGGATCTGATCATCGTCGAAGGCGAGTCACCACCGCCGGGCATCTGCGTATTCCGGCACAGCGTCGCGCGCGCCAAGGAATCCGAATTCGAGGCGACGGAGGCGCGGCTCATCGCGGCCAGTTCGAGATTTCCGGGATTCGAGGGCGCCGCGCTCTTCCCGGCGGAGGACGGACGCTGGTTCTCGGTGCTCCGATTCCGCACGCAACGGCAGCTGACCGAATGGCTGAGCTCGGACGAACGCGCAGCCGCCCTGCCGGAATTGCGCTCGAAGCTGACCGAAGACTTCACCGTGGACGCGCACACCACACCGTTCGGCTCGACCGTGCGCACGGTCGACGGCGAGACCAGGATGACGCCGACCTGGAAGACCGCCATGCTCGTGTTGCTGGTGTTGTATCCGACGGTGATGGTGCTGTCCCGATTCCTCGGCCCGGTGCTCGACCGGTTCGGAGTGCGGCCGTGGCTGGCGCTGTGGCTCAGCCAGATCGTCAGCGTGGGCGTGATGAGCTATTTCCTCTCGCCCGCGGTCGCGAAGCGTTTCCGCCGGTGGCTCGATCCGGTCGACGGCGCGAGCCCGCGGATCAGCATCATCGGGGCGGCGGTGGTCGTCGTGCTCTACGCACTGACGCTTCTGCTGTTCGCGTCGGTGCGCTGGTTGCAGTACTGGGACTACGACTGATCAGGACAGGTCGAGGTGCCGGTTCATCGACATCGCCGCCTCGGCCAGGTCGGCAAGCTCGACCACCTCGACGCCCGCCTGCCGCAGTTTCTCCACTCCCACACAGTTCGCCACGAACGTCGACGGCTCGCGCCACGCGATCACCACGACCGGAATACCGGCCCGCAGTATCCGGTCCGTGCACGGCAGCCGGCCCTTCGTCCCCCGCTCCGAACAGGGTTCCAGCGTGCTGTAGATCGTGGCGCGCGCCAGCCGAGGATCAGCCGGGTCGACCTTGCGGAGCGCGGCCTCCTCGGCATGCTCCTTGGCATCGGACTCGCGCGAGTAGCCGGTGGCGACCTCCACACCGTCGGCGACGATCACCGCACCCACCGAGAACGCGCCCTCCGCCACCGGGCACAAACGCGCGAGCTCGATGGCCCGGTTCATCCAGTAGTGGTGGTCGCATTCGGTCACCGTTCGACCTCCTTCAGCCGTGACGAACTCATCCTACGGAACCAGCAAACCCGCACCGGTACGCCATGTGTTCTGCGATAAACCCCATGCCACAAGCTGGTACCCTCGCTCGAGACACTCGATTTGATAGAACTGGCGGGCTGCGGCGAAATCAGCAGAGCTGTCGAAGTTCGGGTCGGCGGATTCGGGTGGTGCAGCGGGCCATTCCGATAATTTTCATCTTGGCGTTGCTCACAGCGTCGCTCCGAGCCAGGACGCGAACCCCACCAAACCCTCGCTCTGCCGCCGCTGTGCCGCGGCGATCCCGTGAACGGTCTCCCGCACCCCGGGGTGCAACCGGGTCTGTTGCGGTGCCGCTGCACGTGCCTTGTTCAATGCAACCAGCGCCTTGTCCGGCTTCCCCGACATCAACCAGGCACGGGCGTTGTCCTGCCAGTGATGCCCGATCCGGGTGGGCGGTGCCCCGTCCGAGTAGACCAGCTCCGCGCCCTCGATCGCGGCCCGGTTCGGGTCGCCGGATTCCATCTCGATAGCGTGAGCGTGGATCTCGACGTTCAGCGGACCGAACGCCGTCATGTACAAGTCGGTCTCACCGGTCCGCGCCGCGATTGTCCGCGCCGCGCCGATGTGGTCGACCGCGGCCGGATAGTTCAGCCTCCGGGCCTCGTTCACCGCAGCGGCAAGATGGGAGTACCCGCCCAAGACCAGCCCGGCCCGGGTGTCGTCCGCGGCAGAAATCGCCGTGTCGATGAGTTGGCCGGCGACCTCCGATTCCCCGTAATGGGTGAGGACTCGTGCACGCGCCAGGACGGAGAACGCACCCCAGTTGCGATCATCGGCCAGCGACGCGTAGGTGTCGGCAAGGTCGAGCGCGGGCAGTGTGAGCAGAAGGTGACCGGTTCTCCGGACCGACCACTCGGCGAGCAGGTACGCGGCTGTCAGGAGGGTATAGGCGTGCGCCTGTTCGTCGCCGGATAGCTCGCGCACGGCACCGTGCAATCGGCGGATGATGCCGGGCAATACCTCGATGGTCTGCCGTGTCCGGTCGCGGCGGTACAGCAGTTGCGCGGCCGAGAGATCGGCATCGAGCTGCGCCGGCAGACCGGGGTCGAACGCGCGGGCGTGCCGCCCTTCGGTCAACAGCACAGACAGTTCGTTCAGCGCGTCGGACAACGGCTTTCCATCGTCGTAGGGTGCGCCGGTCAACTGCTCCGGCGTCACCCGTAGAGCACGCGCTACTGCCGAGATGAAGCCGGGGGAAGCGGGTTCCCGTCCCTGCTCCACCGCTTTCACCATGCTCAGGCTGTAGGTCGCGCGCGCAGCTAGCGCTCTTTGACTGAGCCCTGCGAGTTTCCGTTCGGATGCGATCCGCTGCCCCACGCTGTCGCTCATGCCTCGAGGGTAGATCGATCGCGGCCCGCTGTCCCCGCACTGTCCCTCGGTGACCTTGCCGTCCGCGAACCTTCCTGGCAGGCCCCGACGCCGGGCTGAGCCACCGAGTTCCCCGGCGTCGGGTGCCGACCCACACCACCACAGCGCACCGAGGGGGCCCCGTGACCGATGAGCTCATCACCACGCTCGTCGTCATCGCAGCTGTTCTGGCCGGGCTCTGGTTGATATTCGACGGCCTGCCCCGATTCCTCGAGCGCGGCGACAAGCGGTCCGCCCTGACTCCTGACGGTGGACTACCCGATCGGGCCGAATACGACTGCCATCCCGCACCGGTCGTGCCCTTCACGGTTCCGCAGGCCCGGATCGTCATGCAGAAGTTGATCCGCTGCGATGCCGAAAGTTGCGACTGCAAGGCAGCTGCGTTCCGGGTGCTCGTTGAGGCCGGTCGCGTGAAACCGGCGAAGGCGCTGCGATGAACGCAGCCCAGCCGCACGATGACACACTTCGGTTCTGCGGGTTCTCAGACGACGGAACCGCGCAATACGTCGGTCCGGATGGCTGGCCCCGCACGCCCGAAGAGCACGCCGAGATCCTCGAGGACGACGCAATCGACCGCGCCCGGGACATACTGGACCCGCAGTCCAACGTCGAGTAGGAAATCCCGCACTGCCGAGCGAGCCAGAGCGACGGTCCGGACCCGGCTCGGCGACGGCAACTCAGTAAACTGCGCGCCCATGGGACGCAACGAGCAAGGCGTGACCTCGCAGGATGAGGACTTCTCGGCCTGGTACAACGAGGTCGTGGCCAAGGCGGGGCTGGTAGATCGCGGGCCTGCCAAAGGCACGATGGTCATCCGCCCGTACGGCTACCGGATCTGGGAGCTGCTGCAAGCCGACCTGGATCACCGGATCAAGGAAACCGGCCACGAGAACGCCTACTTCCCGCTGCTGATCCCGGAGAGCTATCTCAACCGGGAAGCCGACCACGTCGAGGGATTCTCCCCCGAACTCGCGGTGGTGACCCACGCGGGCGGCAAGGAGTTGGAGGAACCTCTCGTCGTCCGCCCGACATCCGAGACCGTCATCGGCGAAATGATGGCCAAGTGGATCACGTCCCATCGCGACCTGCCGTTGCTGCTCAACCAGTGGGCGAACGTCGTGCGTTGGGAGTTGCGGCCCAGGATGCTGCTGCGCACTACCGAATTCCTCTGGCAGGAGGGCCATACCGCGCACGCCGACCAAGCGGACGCGGTACGCGAGACCATGCTCGCCTTAGGCTTCTACACCGACTTCGCCCGGGACATGGCCGCCATCCCCGTGGTGCCCGGAGAGAAGACACCCGGCGAGCGGTTCGCCGGCGCGGTTCAAACCTTCACCATCGAAGCGATGATGCGGGACGGAAAAGCATTGCAGGCGGGGACCTCCCACTACATGGGAGAGAACTTCGCGCGTGCGTTCAATATCCGCTACACCACCCAAGAAGAGCGACAAGCCTTCGCGCACACCACATCCTGGGGCATGAGCACGCGAATGCTCGGCGGCATCGTCATGGCCCACGGCGACGACCGCGGCCTGGTGCTGCCGCCCCGGCTAGCGCCTTACCAGGTGGTGATCGTCCCGATCGCCCGAGGCGACAAGGCTGACCGGGTCCTTGATGCGGCCACCGAACTCGCGAGGCGATTGAAGGCCGCTGGAATTCGCGTTCACATGGACTCGCGGCCACAGCTGACTCCGGGTTGGAAATACAACGAGTGGGAGCAGCGCGGCGTGCCCATCCGCCTCGAACTTGGCCCCCGCGACATCGAATCCGGCACGGCGCTGATGGTCAAACGACTCGGGGACGAAGGAAAGCAACCGGTGCCGATCGCGACCGCCCCAGAGGTCTTGCCCGGAATCCTCGACGACTTCCAGCAGTACCTATTGCAGCGCGCAACCGAGTTCCGCGACGCTCGTACCACCACGGTCGACGACTGGGAGGCGTTCGGCACGGCCGTCGCCACCGGGTGGGCCTTGGCTCTGCACTGCGGTCGGCGCGAGTGCGAGGAGGACATCAAAGCGGAAACAGCCGCTACCCCCCGCTGCATCCCTCTCAACGGTGAGCCGGAGACCGGAACATGCGTGCGATGCGGCGTCGCGGCGGAGTACGGCAAGCGAGTGATCTTCGGCCGCGCGTACTAACTGGGCCATTCCGGCGACCTGTTCGGCGACTTCGCTCGTCGCTGAACGGAGCAGCCGACCTCTGGTTCATCCTCACCCACAGGCCAACCGAACCACTTCCGCGACATGTTATCCAGCGGTTGATGCCCCGTGACGCTCTCCCGCGGCCGATCCCGGCGCGGTGTGCCACAGATGAAATCCGGCGCAATCCATACCTCGGCACGGTGCAGGCCCGCAGCGGCGAAATCGAGCAGGCTTGCGCGAGCTGGCGTTCCGCACTCGACGCGATGGGCGGGGTGCAGTCCGGGCGCACCCGGAACGTCGCCCGCGACATACGCTCAACGCTGGCACCGTACCGAGGCCAGTCCATTCCCGGTGTCCGCGAGACCGACGAGCAGGCAGCCGAGTATCTAGCAGCAAACCAGAAGTAGGACAGAGGACTTATGGCTGACGAGGTGTTCGAAGTAGTGCCGGTCGCCCACGTGGTAGGTGGCCGACGTGAACCAACTGATGATCACTGGGGCGGCACCGAGGCGATCATTCGCGTCGACGACCCGCGCTTCACCGAAGAGTCGGTACAGGGGTTGGAGGAGTTCAGCCACCTGGAGATCGTGTCCGGTTCCACCTCACCGACCCGACGGACCTGCATTTCGGTGCACGCAGCGCCCGCGACAATCCCGAATGGCCGAAGGTCGGCATCTTCGGGCACAGGAACATGCGACGCATCAACTGGCTCGGCGTCTCACGCTGTCGCCTGCTCCGAGTGGACGGCCTGGACCTGCATGTCGCCGAGCTGGACGCCGTCGACGGCACGCCCGTGCTGGACATCAAACCCTGGTTCGCGGAGTTCGGCCCACGCGGAGACGCCCGGCAAGCTGCGTGGTCCACGGAAATGCTCAAAGACTACTTCTAGTGGCCGGGCCGCTACCCGCTCCAAGAAAAAGCCCTCCACCTGCGGGAAGCAAGTGGAGGGCTATGGCGGTGGCGGAGGGATTTGAACCCTTTCCGCCACCCTGGCCAGGGCATCAAACCTGCTCTGAGCTGGAAAAACACATCACTGTAATTCACTCCAGATCACCCTATTTCGCGGCACATTGTGCCCAAAATGTGCCCGCGCTTCAGTGCGGTACGTCGTCGTCTCCGGCCGCCGCGCGCCGCCACTTCGCCGCCCATTCGGCAGTGCGGTGGTCTTCAGGCATCGACGCGAGCGACTGCGCCACGAGTTCGCGGCTGCGTTCGGCATTGCCCAGCGTCCGCAACACCCGGGCACGCTGGAGACCGAAGAATCCCGGGGTGTACCAGTATCCGGCGTCGGGCGGTGGCTCGTCTGCGGCCGCGTCAGTGTCCGCATCGGCTTGTATGAGGGCACGCTCCGCGCCGTGCCGATCGCCCGCCATCGCGAGCACCCGCGCGTGCTGGTAGCGCTCGTATACGCGAATCAGGGGGTGTAGACGCGGCACGGACAGGACGGCGTCGACCAGCTGCGCGGCGTCGTCTAGCTGTCCCCGCTCGAGCCGGACATACGCGCTGAAGCTGAGCCCGTGCGCCAGCTGATCGCTACCGCCGGCCTGCTCCGCCAGAGCAATGGATCGGTCCAGGCTGCGCAGGGAGGCTTTACCGGCACCCGTCGCGTGCTCGAGCCAACCGCGATACTGCGTGACCTCACTCGCCAGCGCCGCGGCGCGGGAAGCATGACGTGCGCGGGCCTGGTCGGCGAACCGTTCCGCCATCGTCGACATGCCTTGCACCACGCCGAGAACCGACGCCGGACCGGCAGCGTCCTCGATGCGTCGCGTTGCTGACAACATGACCGCCACGTCATCCAGGCTGCTCGAATCGACCTTCGCGGGCGATTCCGAAACCGCTGCCAGCCGTTCGAGATCCGCGCCTAGTGTCCGTTCGTAGGCGCAGACCACCTCGTGTGTGGCGGGACGTTTCCCGGACTCGATGAGGCTCAGGTACGCGGGGCTGTAGTTCGTCATCCGCGCCATCGAGCGCAGCGACACCCCCGCTGATTCGCGCGCCGTACGCAGTAGTGCCCCCTGGTCCATTTCCTCACGGTAGCGATGGAAAACACCTGTCAACACGGCAACGGGGTCACAAGTAGGTGAACCGCCTGAGACTGAGATCGGCACCCGGCGTCGGGTCGAGTCTCGAACTCCTCGGCGCCGGGTGCCTACCAACCACACAGGGAAACGCGACAGGGGTGCACGATGGGGTTCGATTGGTGGCGCAACGCCGAACCGGACGAGACATCACCGCAGGCGATCATCGACCGCGTGCAAGCGGAATGGGCGGCCGGTCGTCCGGCCGGGCCGCACGATGCGCCCGCCGGCCCGATGAGCGTGACCGACGCACACCGCGACATGCAGCGGCACCGAGGATGCCGCGCCGACAGCTGCGCGCGGAAAGCGGCAGCGCGGCACACACTCATCGCGGCCGGGCGGATGGTGCCCGACACGTCACGGGAGTATCAGCGGTGACCGAACCCGACTGGATCGACGACTACTGCGACGACGGAAACATGCCCGCCGACGAGCAGCACGCACGCGGCCTGGTGAAGCTCCACGCCGCCTGCGCACCGCCGTGCCCGCGCAAGGTGTCCGCCCAGCGGTGGCTACAGGAGCGTGGCGAGGGGCAGGGCACGGAGCGCGGCGTCGGGCTGTAGGAGACGTTCATGGTGAACGTCTCTCGGCATCCCGAAACGCAGAACCGGGGTACTCATGTATGAGTACCCCGGTTCTCTATGCGGAGGTGTGCGCCCGGTTGCTCTGGACTCCGGTTCAGTGCCGTCAGCCGACCCGTTCGTATTCGGCTACCGACAGGCGGTCACCGCGCAACTCGAACAACTGCCCCGGCAGCCCCTCCACCGCAGCCCGCGGCAACTCGAACCGATGCACCAGCACCGAACGCCCCGACCGCAACGCATTCAACCGCGTCTCCAACCGCGCCACCTCCCTGGAGCCGCCAGGCCATCCCCCCGACCGAATCAGGGGGAAACGTAGCCAGCGATTTCAGCAGCCGCCTACCCGTGGCGCTGGGGCCCTGGGTGGGGGTGGGGCGCCACCCCTGGGCTGCCCGCCTGCCGATTGCCGGTGACTGCTCGGGTGGCCGTTCAGCGGTCGGGGTCGTACGGGCGAGCGTCCACGAGGATCGGGCGTCGGTATCCGCCCGGTGCTGTGAGCCCGTTGATGCGTTCGCGGAGGGTTTTGGCGTTGTATTCCATGACGATGAGTGCCTTGTCGGCGGCGGTGGCGCGCTTCTTGGCGTTGGTGTACTCCGGTGCGCGGTCGCGGAGTGCGGCGTCGATGTAGGTGGCGGCTTCGATGCCGCGGGACTGGAGGTAGGGCAGCAGCTCTTGTAGGAGGGTGGCGAGTTCGGCGGCGTTTGCGTCCTTGATCAGGGTGGTCGCGGCATCGCTGGCCTTGGTCGGCGAGAGGCTGTCGAGCAGCCGCTGGGTGCGGTTCCAGTACCGGCTGGCGCGGAGTTCGGCGGCGGTGTCTCCGTCGGGGGACAGTTCGCGGCGTGCGTGGTCGACAGCGGTGTGTGCGTCGTCTCGTCGCTGGCGTGCGGCATCGAGTGCGCTGTCGATGGCGCGGCCGGCGTGGGTGTCGGCGAAGGCGCGGATCTGTGCGCGCAGTCCTTCCGGGCTGTAATGCTCGGCGCGGATGGTGGCGAGGTATTTCCCGAATTGGTTTTCGACTGCTTCGATGGTGGCTTGTGCGCGGTCGACGGCGCTGCCGCCGCTGACCGTGGGTGCGACCGAGTAAGGCGCGGGCACGGTGGCGATGTTGTCGGCAGGTGGGGCGGCCTGGTCGATTGCGAGAGCCGTGGTGTTGCTGGGGTAGGTGGTCGGGCCGTCGTTGTTGAGAACGCTTGTCATGTTTTCTCTCCCTTGTTGGGTGGTGGGGTTCGGTGGGTCGATGGTCAACGCCCGAACCCCCCTCCGTACTGGTCGGCCAGAGTTCGGCGGCGCCACTGCCGTTCCATCGCCCGCGCGGACGATTGCGGGTCCATGCCGTAGTTGTTGACGGTCATCGTCGGGCCGGTGGACGCACTGACGGTTCCTGCCGCGAACTGCTGCAGTTGAGCGGGGCTGTTGAAGATCGGTTCCGGTCGGCTACTGAGGTTGATACCGACCTCGCCCGGTTCCAGCCAGCCACCGGTGTCGAAGACCTTGATGTTGCGTATCCAGTCCGGCACCCAGTCCGGGGTGCCGGCGGCGGGGTTGAATCCCCACTGCTGCAGGATCTGATCCTGGTTGAAGGTGGGTAGCGGCCCGATCGCCTGCTGCGGACTCTCCGCGGCCTTCGAGTCCTTGTCTTTGTCTTTGTCTTTGTTCTTGTTCGGGTCGAACACCGACCAGTCGAATTTCCAGATCGGTAGCTCACCGAACCCGAACGGCATCATCTCCAGCACCGCGTCGAACGCGATCCCGGCCATTCCGGTGACGAAGTCCCGCAGCCTGCCCGACATCTGGGATTCCTTCGAATCCTTGCCCTTGTCCTTCTTGCCCTGCACGACCTCGGCCTGCCGGTTGCGGGCGCGCGCCAAATCGGCGTCCGCTTTCAGCCGGTCGGTGTCGGTGGCGTCGATGTCGTCGTAGACCTCGTTGCGGCGTTCGTTGGCCTGATCGACAGCGACTTGCGCGTCGATGCGGTCCAACTCCTCGTCGCTGTAGGCCCGCTCCAGCGCGGGAGCTTGCGGCGCCGGGCCATTCTCCACCTGCCCGGCGGCGTCATCCTTCTTCTGCTGGAGTTTGACGACACGATCCTCGGCCTTCTTTACCGCAAGGTCGGCCTGCTGGCGGTCGGCGTCGGACTTCTTGCTGTCCGCATACACCTTGTCGCGGCGCTCTTTCGCCTGCTGGACAGCGACATTCGCGCTTTCGAGGTTCGTTTCGTCGGCGTCGGTCCACTCGGCTTTCTTCCGCTTACTCTTCGACCGGCTCCCGCTGGTGCCGGCGTCCATGCCTTCCACCCAGCCCGCGATCAGCTCGTTCGGCAGGTGGAATTTGAACGGGAACTGCGAGTCCTCCGCCTTGGCGCGGCCGCCGCCGATCCCGGAGGTGCCGAACGCGCCGCCCGACTCCACGGCCTGCCCATTGATGGTGCCCGCCATGTGCTCTTGGGAGACACCGACCCGGAACCAGGTCCCGGACGGGCCGAGACCCGCTTCCAATCCGGCCATCGCGCCACCGAGCAGCGACATCGTGGTGTATATCCGGCGAGTGGAACCGACGATGCCCATAGCGATCTGCTGCAGCCAGCCGATGAACCCTGAGCAGTCGAATCCGGTCGGGCCGGTGCCGCCCCACACGTACTTTTTCCCGGACGCGGATCCGGCGGCTGCGAGGGCGTCTTTGATGCCTTTGGGCATGACGCCGCCGTCGGCCATCTTCACCAGCCCGAATCCGAACATGTCGGCGACCTGGCCGAGGATGCCCACCGACCGCGACCGCTTCCCCAGCCCGAGCGGAATAAATGCTTCGCCACCGGTTTCCGGTTCCGCCCACTGATACAGGCGTGCCCGCGGGGATTGGATGGTGGCCTGCGACGGTAGGGGGCCGTCGATTCCGCCGTCGGCGCGGGGTGCGACCGGGACGGAGTCGATGTTCTCGTGCATCCGCTCACGGGTGCTCTGAGGCAGGTGGTAGCCGCTGTCGTCGTACTCGACCTTCACCCTCTGCGTCTTGTCGGGCAGATTCTTCGCGATCAGGTCATCGAGTTTCGCGATCACCGCCTGCGCATCCGGGGCGCTGACCTTCACCACTCCGGGTTTGCCGTTGACGGCCTCGATCTGGACACCCAGGTCGGTGAGCTTGCGTTTGGTCTCCTCGGTGAGCGCGTCGGTGGGGATGGTGACGCCCTGCGCGTTGTTGCGCAGCAGGCCCTGAACCGCGATGAGCTGCTGCTCCACACTGTCAGCGCCCCGAAGCTGCGCGAGGATGGTGATGTTGTCCGGTAGGTAGCCGACCTGGGCGGCCAGCTGCCGCACCTGCTCGGCGGTCAAACCGGTCGCGCGGGCCAGGTCACCGAAAGCGTCGGTGTTGCGTTGAAACACCGGACCCAGCTCCACCCCGGCTTCGGCCGCGGTGATCGTGGCGTCACGGATCCGGGTCAGCTCGGTATACAGCCTGCCGCCGTTCGCGGTGGCGGTGTCGATTTGCCCGTTCTGGCCGATCAACTGCTGGCCGAAGCCTTGGCTGTTGTCCCACGCCTCCTGGGTGGCTTTCGCGGTGTCGCGCAGCTGATCGTTGTAGCGGGCCAGCGCGTCCTGCGCGGCGATCGGCTTGCCGGACATCACATCCAGCGCGGTCTTCATCGCGTTGACGCGGTCGCCTGCGTCGGCGGACTCATCGGCCAGCGTCTTCACCGCATTGGTCAGCGACGCGAACCCCGGTGTGGTGTTCTTGGCCGCGTCTTGGATCCGCACGATGCCGTCGCGCAGCGCCTGCAGCTCCGATAGCGCGAACCGGCCGTCCTGCCCCATGCCGCGCAGCCGGCCCGCCAAATCATCGAACTTCGACTGATCGGCCAGGGTCGCGGCGAGCTGCTGGTCGGACATCTTCAGGTCGTCGATGATCTTCTTCGCGCCCGCCCACCGCTCGGCGTACCAGTCCTTGTTATAGGCGTCGCCGAGGGTGAATGTGACCGCCCCCTTGGCCTTCTCGAAGAATCCCGACTTGAAATTCGCGGCATCGTCCAGGCTTTTCTTCATGGTCCCGATTTGCCGGGTCACATTTTGGATCGCCTGGTCGTTGAACGCTCCACCGTTGAGCGCAAAAATTTCGGCGAGTTCGCTACGGGTGGTGGAGAGTTCACGCAGCGACGACTGCAGCGCTTTGGCGTGCTCCTCACCCTTCTTCATCTCCGACCACAGCTGGAACAGCGCCGCACCAGCAGCCACGGTAGCGACCACCCAGGGGCCGCCGAGGAAACTGACCAAGCCGCTGGCCGCTCCTCGCATACCGGTGGCCGCAGCGGCGATAGTGCCCTGCGTGCGAGCGAAAGCGGTCGCCGCGGCCGTCGTATTCAAGAACGAGGTCTGCATCCGGCCGATCAGCGGCACGGATGTGCCGAGCTGGTTGACAGCGGACCCGAACCGGCCCAGGGTTGTTGCGCCCACTCCGGCCAGCTGCACGACGCGGCCGTTCGCGGTCGCCACAGTTGTGGCAAACGTGCTCGCCACGGCCCCATACCGTTGCAGCGCAGCGGCACCGGAGGTGACCCACGTTCCGACCATGGTGGTCTTGAACACCAGCAGCGCGGCCGTTGCGGCTTGAACGGGAGCGGGCAAGCCGCGGAACCAGCCGACTACCGGGCCGACCGCCCGGCCGGTCGACACAAGAGCGTCGGAGGCGGTGTGCAGGCCGTCGACGATCCCCGGTGTGGCGTCGGTGATGCTCTTGGCGGCGTTCGTGGCGAACTTCTCCAACGGGCCCTTGATGAGGTCGTACACCTCCAGGGACAGGTTCTCGGTGGCGTTGGAGACCGTCTGCATCGCACCCGGCAAGCCCTCCATCTTGGCCTTCGCCACATCCGCCGCCGAACCGGTCCGGCTCATGGCGTCATGCATCCGGTCGTAGCCGGCGACGCCCTTATCTGCGGCGACCGCCGCGAGCCGCATGGCGTCCGAGCCGAACAACACGTTTGTCGCCGCCTGATACATCTCCGGCGACATCCGCTTCGACGCCTGCGACAGCTGGTCGAACATGCTCCGCAACCCGACGAACTGGCCCTGCGCGTTGTAGAGCTTGAGCCCCAGCTCCTCGATCGCGGCCTGCGCCGGTTTGCCGCGGTCGGTGATCGCCAGCATCGCGGATTTGAGCAGGGTTCCGGCATCGGATCCCCTGATACCGGATTGGGCGAAAAGACCGAGCGCGGTGGCAGTGTCCTCGATCGACAAGCCGAATTGTTTTGCTACCGTGCCGCCCTGCTGCAGACCCAACGCAACATCGGTGATCTCGGCCGAAGTCGCGTTCGCGGTATTGGCGAGCACATCGGCGACACGGCCCGCGTCGGACGCCTGGAGACCGAAAGCCTGTAACGCTTGAGACTGAATCGTCGCGGCCTGCCCCGCGCTGATTTGCGCCGCAGCCGCCAACTGTAGTGAGCCTTTGGCGGCGTCCATCGACTGCTGGACGCTGAATCCGCCCTTCGCCAGCTCCGTCATCGCGGCAGCGGCGTCGCTGGCCGATGTACCAGGCAGGGTGATGTCGTTGCCGAGCTGTTTGGCGCGCTCGGACACCGCGGCCATCTCGCTGGCTGTCGCCCCCGTGACAGCCTTCATCGTGTTCAGGCTGGTCGTGTACTCGTTGCCGACCTTGACGACCTGCACGAACGACGCAGCCAGCCCAGCGACAGCGGAAGTCCCGAGCAGCGCCGGGCCGAGACTGCCCAGAGCGCCACCGATGCCGCGGCCCAGGTGATTGCCCATCCGCTGGCCGCTCGCCTCGGCGTCCCGCTCACCCATACCGAACACCCGCCGCAGCGCCCCGGAGATACCTCCCGCGCCGGAGCTGGCGCCGCGCTGCAACGAATTGCCCATCCGCTGGCCGCTCTGTTGCGCGTCGCGCTCGCTCTGCCCGAACGCGCTGCGAATCTGCGCAGGGATGCCACGGGTATCGACGACCAGCGACACGTACGCGGTCGCGACCTCTACCGCCATTTACGCGACCTCCCGCCCGGCCGGCGTCGACTCGGCGCCGGGAGGGTTCGGGGGCCGGACCTGGGCCAGCAGCGCGGCGAGGTCACGCGCAGTGAGCGACGCCAGATAGTTCACGACGCCGTCGAGTAGGTAATCGATCGGCGCGACCGGTGGTTCGCTGATCGCAGCGAAACCGTTCCAGTTCCTCATGACGTCGGCCCCTTTCCACCGGTCCCGGGTTTCCTCGAGACTGGCGGAGAGAGGTCGAAGTCAGTTCCGTCGGCGGTGTTTCCGCTGCATATTCGCGTATTCCTCTACGGCTCTCCGGCTGAAATGCCATGTGCCGCTGATTCGGACGCCGTCGAAATCGGATGCGATCTGCCGCACGTATCGCTTCGACATGCACAGTATCCGCGCGGCTTCGTCCGTGCCGATCGCATCCGGTATTTCAGCGACCGGCGAAAAACTCGGCTCAGTGCCGAATCGGATTTCCCAATCGAGCTTGTCATACAGACGCCGCACCGAGTCCGGGATCGGGAGACCCGCACGGCGTCTGTGGCGCATCATTTCCGACAAGCAGTAATAGGCCGCGCGGATCTCGATCCCATCGAGGTTCAGTCCCGTCATAGGCTCGCCTCCCCCCGGGTGCCGACGCCGTGCGGTCGCCGGGTGTCAGCAACCGCGCGGCGACCGGCGTGCAGGGCGCGCACTAGCTCGCGTCCCCTTCGGTGGGAACACCACCGCGCGTGCGTTTCCGTACACGTGTGCGGTGCTCGCTCCTGCGTGATGCATCGAGTGGTGTAACCGTCCTGTCCGATGTGTCCGAACGGTCCGAACCGATTCGTTCTTGCAGGTCAGCGACGCTATTCGTTTCGGACACATGCACGTCCCGTTCGGACACTGACGATTGAGTGTCCGAAAGTTGCGGGTCGGTGTCCGAAACAGAATCACCCTGGGAGATGGGGTTATCCAGTCCTTCGGACCGTTCGGACAGTTCGGACACAGGTACGAACACACCGCGTGTCCGCTTGCCGATGAGGCCCTTGTCGAGCAGTCGGCGGAGGTACTTGCCCGCGTCGTCGTTGCTGATGCCCAGCTTCTCGGCGAGGTCGGTTGCGCGGGTGCCGAGCGGCCGGGCAGCAACGAACGCGAGAGCGTCCATCGTGCGGTCGCCGAGCTGGCTTGTCTGCTGCCGGGTCTCGACTGCTGCGGCTGCGTCCATGAGGTCCATGCCGTCGAGCGACCATCGGCCGTCCTCGGTGATGAGGGCGTATTCGTTCTCGGGGATGTCCCGCCCGGTGACCGAGAGGACTGCCTGTGCGGACTTGCGTTTGCGGGCGAGCACCAGCACGAAATCAGCGGATCCGGCGATGCCCTGCGTTCCACTCACGGCGTCGACGAAATCGGTGCTTTCTGCCTTGCGGGTGTGGTGCACGACGAGCAGGGACGCACCGGGCATGCTGTCGGCGACGTTCTTCAACTGGGTACCGAACGCGTAATCCGCGGCGTAAGAATCTTCGCCGCGCGCCTTCGGTGGGCGGGCCTTGCCGAGCGTGTCGAGAATGACCAGCGGCGCCGCGCCGTGGCTGCGGGTCATGAATTCGGCGATTGTGGCAATGATGACGTTCTGCTCGGCCTTGACGATGAACGAGATTCCGGCCGGTATCGGCTGGTCCTGCATCAGGGTGCGGAACCGTGATTGCAAGCGGCGGTGGCCGTCCTCGAGCGCCAGGTACAGCACCGGACGCTGTTGCACCTGGATACGGCCGAAGGCGAGCCCGCCCCGCGCGCACGCCAGGGCGACATCAGCGACCATCCATGATTTGCCAGCCTTGGGCGGCCCGACGAGCAGACCGAACCCTTCGGACACGACGCCGGGGACGCACCACGACAGCGGCGGGAACTCCTGCGCGTCGAGCCAACGGCCGTCACGGAGCCCACCGAGCAGCGTGGGCGAGTCCCTTCGGTCGGCGTCGAGCTTGGTGCGGATCCACGCCTCTCGCGCGGCACATGCCGCAGTGCAGTCCAGGCAGTCGACGAACGGGCCGTCGGGGTGTTCGGCGCAGTGCTTCCGCGGCGCTCCTCGTAGTTGATCGGTCACGCCCGGCGCCTCTCTGCGGAATTCACGGTGCGTTCGATCTCGCCGCCGCTGAGCCCCACCGTGGCAGCCGCGGCGCGCAGAAGGTCCATCACCGCCGGATCGGCGCCGCGCTCGACCACCCGGCAAGCCGCCCAGAACAACAGGTGGTTGCGGTTGCCCGGCGCGGCTTCGGCCACGGTCCGAACCAGTCCAGCTACCCAGGTATCGGAGGATGTCAGCTCCACGGACACCCTGCGCCGCGGCGGCTTCGGCTTGGCTACTCGAGGGCGAAGATGCGTTGGCAGCATCGCGATCGGGGCCCGGCTGATCCACTCGTAGCGACGACCGCTCTTGTGCACGCTGGGCGGCACGATCACATACCCGTTGTTCGACTTGATGTCGATGCCGACCGCGTCTGCGAGCGCACCTCGAACCGGACCTCGGTATCGGAACCACAAGTGATATCCACCAGAGCCGGTGCGGGCAACCCGCGTGGGAGGAAGTGCTCCAAGATCTTCCTTCGCGCCCCCGTTCTGAACGTCGACATCCAACACGACGATGCCCAAGGGCGGACGGATCCCGATGTTGTAGTTCGAGTTCATCCGCCACAATGTCGCGATCCGTTCGGGGTCGGCAGTGGCGTCGTAGAACCCGTGCTCGGTCGCTGGATTTTTGCCGCATGGAACTACAGGGAGCACTTCCTCCCCGGCACGCGCGTAGGTCAACGCATCTTCTAGCATGGTCACGCGGCATCCCCCCGGTTCGGGACCATCGCGCTGTCACCGCGATCATCAAGTTGAATCCGCCCGTCCTTCTCGAGCGCGATCTTGCGGCGGCATCGCGGACCCAAATGCGTTGCGACACTTCGGCGGGAGATCAGCCAGTGCCGACACCGCGTGCAGCGGACAGCAAGGCTGAACCCCTGCCGCCGAGCCTCTTCCAGTAATCGAGCCTCGACAACGGCTTCTGTGTGTTCGCTGAGGATTGCGCCCGAAGGCGCAGCGGCATCAGCCGCAGCGCCTCGGGTTTCGCAGGTGTCGGTCAACGGCCACCGCCAAGGGTGGCCTGCGCATAGTCGCGAGACTCGGCCAACTTGGAGCGGATATCCCGCTCCACCTCGGGGGCGAGCGTGGCGACGACTTCCAAAATCGGCGCGATGACGTTCCGAACGAGCAAGGCCAGCGCGCAGGCCGTGGTGTAGCCGAGTTCGTCCGGCGGGAGGGTCTGCGCCCATTCGATGCCGACGCTATCGGTTGCGGCGTCATCGCCTGCGGCACAGGCGTATTCGTACATCATCACCGTCGCGGCGGACTGGATCCGCGAGACGTCGAGGACGCCGCGCGGGGTGCCGTCGTCGTTGACGATCAGCCTCACGTCGGGCATGTCATCCATGCTTGATTCCCTTCGGGGTGTCGGTCGTCTCGTCGCTGCCGAACAGCGCACGGACAGTGCGGAATGCATCGGCCCATGCCCGCTCCACCTCGGGCATCGACATGCCGTCGACCGCGGCGAGCCGCTGGGTCAGCGCGGCGAGCTGGGACCGTTGCACTCGCTCCCGCCATGCCTGCTCACTGCGTCGGGGCACCCGGGGGTTGTCGGCCGGAACTGCGCGGTCGCCGAAGTGCTTGCGCCACAGTTCCCGGGCGTCGTCGGGCGAGCAGATCGGCCGACCGATCGACGGGGCCACGTGGGGGTGAGTCACGACCGCGCCCCCTCGGCTTCGACCTGTTCGGCGACTTCCATCAGGACAGCCGCGAGCCGTCGGGCCTCGGCAACCGTCATGTCCACGTCACCGTTCGGGCACGCCAAGTAGACAGAGTCCCTGCCGCCCCACTGACGATGTGCAGAGACCTCCACGGCGGGCATTGCCTGGGGGTAGTACTGGGGTTCCAACGTCAGCGGGACCAAGTGGTCAGGTCCCCAGCAGACCCTGTCGTCGTCGAGCATCTCGCCCAGGTGTCCGTCGCCCAGATTGCAGAACAACGCGCAGGTGGCGGCCCGGTTGCACTGTTGGCACTTGACCGCGACATCCGGCAACGGAGCAGGTGCGGTGCCGACGACCGCGGTGCAGGTCGAGCAGAGTAGGTCAATCCATTCGACGACTTCGGCCGAGCAGCCCCAGCCGTCGCTGCACTCGAACAGTTGGCGTCCGTTGCTGTAGCCCGCGGGCTTGGACGTGGATCCGACGCCGAACTCACGACCGCACTTGCGGCAAGCGTGACCGTCGCGTTGCTGCTCGGTGAGCTCCGCAGGTTCCACATCGGCGAGCGCGAGCTCGACCTCCTTGGCGAAGGTGGGGCCGACCAGCAAGCTCAGGACGCTGACGCCGAGATGTGCGCCGATGAGTCCGACCTCATCGATCAGCCACGGCTCTTTGCCGTCCAAGCAGACGTTGATTCGGTCCTCCGTGATCTCGGTCAGCGCGCTGACGGTCGAGATGGACAGGCCGGACTCGACAATGGCTCGCTTGACCTTGTGGTTGACCGATCGCGCGAACTGGCCGAACTCGCGGTCCTGTTCGGCGACGTGGCCCATGCCGATGGCAGCTGCCGTGGACGGGCCGGGGAAGGGTACGCTGTTCACTGCACATCCTTTGGTGAGGGTGATGTTCTTTCGACGGCCCGGGACGCGGTGGCATCCGCTCCCGGGTCGCTCCCGTTTCGGGGCGGTGAATCGGGCATCAGGCGGCCCCTGGCCGGACGGTGTTCTCGGCCTCGTAGGCGTGAATGGCCTCCCAGGAGTACAAGATCCTGCGGCGCCCGATGATCATGTACTCCGGCCCGTCACCTCGGTATCGCTGTTGCGCCAAGGCGGCCTCGGTGGTCTGCCAGTGCCGCGCCAGATCGGTAGGTGTGGCGTGTGCGTTGTCCGGCGCGGTCGTTTCTTGGGGGATGACTGCCTTCTCGATCGGGAGGCGGGTCCGTTTCACGCGAACTCCTCTTAGTGTCGTTACATGTCACTTATCGTCTTACTTTGACGATGATTGACATGGAATCACTAAAGTTCTCCGTAGTCAACTGTTGATTGCGAATGGCAAACTATGCAAGTATCGCGGTCATGGCAGGCAGAGAACCGGAGTATGGCCCGACCGCCAAGACAGTCGGGGCGAACATCGCTCGGCTGCGGAAGGCGCTGGATCTGAACTACAAGGAGGTGTCAGAACGGCTGAAATCTGTTGCCGAATGGGATATTTCACCTGTAGGTGTTCGGCGGATGGAGGAGAGCCAACGCCGCGTAACAGTCGATGACCTAGTTGCGCTCAGTGTCGCGCTGAACTGCTCGCCGCTGGCATTGCTGCTACCGCCGACCAGCGTTGAGCACGTCGTGACCATCACGGGCGCGGAGATGCGGCCGGGGTGGGAAGTGTGGGATTGGGGCAAGGGCGAGCGGCCTCTGCTTCTCGGCGAGATGCTGGAAGCGGCCTTTCCAAAGCTCGGGCGATCCGACCGCATACGTGCAGCTCAAACCCAGTACAGGTTGAACTCAGACCCCACCCTGCAAGGAGTCGCGGGCGCACCGAACGTCTTCCTGGTCACCGCACCCGACGATGAGGGGGAAGCAGACGATGGCGACGATTGAGAGCTACGAACTGACACCTAAGTGCGGCAAGGACGGCAAGCTCCGCAAGCCTGAGATCCGCTATATGGTGCGCTACCGCAAGCCGAACGGCGCGCAGACCAAGCGCCGCGGCTTCCGACGCAAGACCGACGCCGAGGCGTTCGCCAACCGGGTAGAGGTCAAAAAGGCAGATGGCGACTACATCGCGCCGTCGCTCGGCAGGATCACGCACGATGAGTTGGCGCTGGACTGGCTGAAGGAGAAGAAGGCGAGCGTCGCACCATCGAATTACCGGACGCTCGAGGCGGCTTGGCGCAACCACGTACAGCCCAGATGGGGACACATCCGAATCGGCGACGTGACCCAAGATTCGGTGCGGGAATGGATCATCGACATGCGCCTGGTCGCGCAGGAACGCGCCAAGGAGAAGGGCAAGCCGGACATCAATGCCGGTGCGACCGTGATCATTCGCGCATTCGGAGTTCTCGCGGGCATTCTCGATATGGCCGTGGACACGAAGCGGCTCATTCCGAAAAATCACGCTCGAGGCAAGCAGGTCTCAAAGGTCCTGCCGACGAAGAGCAAGAGACGCCACGTCTACCTCAATGCCGACGACGTGCAGCGGCTCGCGAATGAGGCCGGTCGACACAGACTCCTGGTGCTCATGCTCGCCTACTGCGGGCCTCGATGGGGCGAGCTGATCGCGCTACGCGTACGCGACATCGACATTCCGCGCAGGCGCATCACCGTGGAGAACAACGCCGTGCAGCTCGGCGTCGAGCACGCGGAGGGCCAGACCAAGGGCAAGGAGATCCGCACCGTACCCGTGCCGCGGTTCATCCTCGATCAGCTCAAGGAGCACATGAAGGGCAAGCAGGGTGACGCGCTGGTGTTCCCGCATCCGGACGACGCGACCAAGTTCCTGCCGCGGCCGAAGACGGAAGGCGGGTGGTTCACCGGGGCCGTGAAGCGGGCGCAAGTGCAGCCGATCACGCCCCACGACCTACGGCACACGTGCGCGTCGCTGGCTGTCTCGGCCGGGGCGAACGTGCTGGCGCTGGCCCGGTTGCTCGGGCACAAGGACGCCAAGGAGACGTTGAACACCTACGCGGACTTGTTCGACGACGACCTGGACAAGCTCGCGGACGCCATCGACGCGGCGTATGGACCGGGCGAGTGTGCCCAAAATGTGCCCACGGACGAGGAAACCGACGCTACTGCGGCATGAAAAAGCCCCTCACCTGTGTAAACAGATGAAGGGCTATGGCGGTGGCGGAGGGATTTGAACCCTCGGAGGGGGGTTACCCCTCACACGCTTTCGAGGCGTGCTCCTTAGGCCGCTCGGACACGCCACCGCCGACAACCATACCGGACCGGTGCCAGATCACTAAATCCCCTGTATAACCTGGGTGCGGTGGGCTCAGCGCTGGGTGCGGAAGAATTCGTCGAGCAAGGCCGCGCATTCGTCCGCGAGCACCCCGCCGCGTACCTGGGGCCGGTGGTTGAGCCGGCGGTCACGCACCACGTCCCACAGCGAGCCGACGGCGCCGGTCTTCGGCTCCCACGCGCCGAAGATCAGGCGGCCCACCCGCGCGAGCACCAGCGCACCAGCGCACATGGTGCACGGCTCCAGCGTGACGGCGAGCGTGGCGCCCTCCAGCCGCCATCCGTCGCCGTAGACCGCGGCGGCGCGGCGCAGCGCCAGGATCTCCGCGTGCGCGGTCGGATCGCCCAACGCCTCCCGCGCGTTCGCGGCCCGAGCGAGTTCCCTTCCGGCGGAGTCGAATACCACCGCACCGACGGGTACGTCACGCTCCCCCGCGGCCGCCGCGGCATCGATGGCCGCGCGCACCATGTCAGTGTCCGAGGGGAACGCGTCCGGGAGAACGCCCACGTCAGCGCGGTAGCTTGTCCAGCACCGCGGCGAATTCGTTCGCGAAGCCCAGACGCTGGGCGATCATGCCGAGCTGCTCGTCGGGATAGAGATCGGTCTCGGCGAGGATGACGCTCAGCACCGGTTCGGGCAGGCCGAGATCGGCGAGCACACCGAGGTCGCCCTCCTCCCACGGTTCCACGTCGTCCAGTTCATCCGGATCGATGTCGGGAATTTCCACGTTCAGGGCCTCTAGGATGTCCGCGGCGATGTCGTAATCGATCGCGGCCGTGGCGTCCGAGACGAGCATCCGGGTTCCGCTCGGCGCGGGCCGGAGCACGATGAAGAACTCGTCGTCGATGTCGAGCAACCCGAACACCGCTCCGGAACTGCGCAATGCCTTCAGTTCGGTTTCCGCGGCGGACAGATCGGTGAGCGTGTCCCGGCTCAGCGGACTGCACCGCCACTTGCCTTCTTCGCGGACAACCGCCACTGCGAACCCCTCCACGTCGTCGTAATCGTCCGACGCCGCCCTGTTCGTGCCCGAGCGCTGTGCTGCCATGGCCGCAACGGTAGTCTGCTCGAGCTGAAATGTTGAAGTCGTATGCCAATCTGTTCCGGTGACTTCGGCGAAGAAAGCACCCGTGTGCGTCCTCGGGACCGGTTTGATCGGTGGGTCGCTGTTGCGCGCGGCCGTCGCCGCGGGCTACGACTGCTGGGGGTACAACCGCTCCGCGGTGGGCGCGCGGGCCGCCCGCGCCGACGGATTCGACGTCACCGAAGACTTGCCTGCCGCGCTGCGCCGCGCCGCCGAGACCGACGCGCTCATCGTCGTCGCGGTGCCGATGCCCGCGGTGGACCACATGCTCTCGGCGATCGCCCGCTACGCGCCGGAGTGCGCCATCACCGATGTGGTGAGCGTGAAGGGGCCGGTCGCGGCGGCTGTGCGCGACCACGGTCTGGCCCGCCGGTACGTCGGCGGCCATCCCATGGCCGGTACGTCGGAATCAGGCTGGACAGCCGCCGATTCCGCACTGTTCCGGGACGCGGTGTGGGCGATCGGCGTCGACGAGGGCACGGGGGTGGACCCGTGGACCCGCGTGGTGCGGCTGGCGCTGGATTGCGGCGCGGTGGTGGTACCGGTGGTGGCCGCGGAACACGATCGCGCTGTGGCCCGCATCTCCCACCTGCCGCACGTGCTCGCCGAGGCACTGGCTGTGGCAGGCGCCGGCGGAGGTGAGCTCGCGCTGGGACTCGCGGCCGGGTCGTTCCGGGATGGCACCCGCGTCGCGGGCACGGCGCCCGACCTGGTTCGCGCGATCTGCGAACCGAATTCCGCGGCACTACTGGAAGTTCTGGACGAAACACTCACCGTGCTCGGCGCGGCGCGCGATAGCCTGCGCGACAAGCGATCCCTCGCGGACCTCGTCGAGGCCGGGCACAACGCGCGACAACGCTATGAATCCGCGCGCCGCTGGGAGATCACCGACATCCGTCCCGGCGACCGCGATTGGCTGGAAGACCTGCGGGCGGCAGGCGAGCGCGGTGGGGTCATCACCCGGCTGAGCTGACCGCGTCAGATCCGTTCGGCCAGTCCCGGGTAGTCCAGCAGGAACCCGTCGGCGTCCACCGTGACCGTCGCGCTGGAGACCGGCGACAGCACACTGATGCCGTCGGCGGCGCTGCTGTAGACCAGGGTGGCCTCCTGGACGAGCAGGTCGGGCAGGCGGACGTAGACCACCGGGACCTGGACGTCCTCGACCGCGTGCTGCAGGTCGTAGCGGCGGATCGGCAGGGTGTTGAAGAACGGGCTGAGCACCACGTCGACGTCGAGGGCGCCGGCGAAGGTGGAGCGCACATGGTTGCCGCCCGCGTCGACGAGCCAGTAGTTCTCCTCGTCGCGGGCGATGGAGGCGTGCCGCTCCCCGGCGGCCGTCGTGGTGCGCAGCGACAGCCGTTTCGTCGCGCCGTTCTCGTCGGTGACCAGGTCGTACGACGCGCTGAACGCCGGATGGTCCGCGCTCGCGCCGCCGATCATGCGCCCGGTGGCGCGGATGCGGTTGCCGTTCAGCTGCACCCGCACCGACTCCATCCGGGTCGCGTCGGGGGCGCGCCAGGTGAGGATCGCCGGCCACCGGGATTCCTGCGTGCTCGCGGCGGGGCTCTCGGGGTCGGAGGCTGGGGTCATCACGTATCTACCGTAAGCGACATCCGGCCCAGGCCCGTAGAAGCGCCCCTCATCACACGAGCGACTCCCGCCACGCCGCGTGCAAGCCGGCGAACCGGCCGGTCCCCGCGATCAGGGCATCCGGCGCGCCGTCCTCGACGATCCGGCCGTACTCCAGCACCAGCACGCGGTCCGCGATCGCCACCGTGGACAGCCGGTGCGCGATGATCACCGCCGTGCGCCCGCGCAGCAGGGTCTCGAGTGCGTGCTGCACCAGCCGTTCGCTGGGGATATCCAGGCTCGATGTGGCCTCATCCAGCACGATCACGGCGGGATCGGCCAGGAATACCCGCGCGAACGCGACCAGCTGCCGCTGCCCCGCCGAGAGCCTGCCGCCGCGTTTGCGCACGTCGGTGGCGAAGCCCTCGGGCAACGCCCGCACGAAGTCGTACAGGCCGACCGCGCGGGCCGCCGCGAACACCTCCGCGTCGGTGGCCTCCGGCCTGCCCAACCGGATGTTGTCGGCCACCGAACCGGAGAACAGGTAGGACTCCTGGGTGACCATCACCACATTGCGGCGCAGGTCGACGTCGGACAGCTCGCGCAGGTCGATGCCGTCCAGCGTGACCACGCCGCCGGACGGGTCGTAGAACCGCGTCAGCAGCTTCGCCAGCGTCGACTTGCCCGCGCCGGTCGCACCGACCAGCGCGATCACCTGGCCGGCCGGCATGTCCAGGGTGAACTCCGGCAGCACCGGTCGCGTGCGGTGATCCGCGCGCACGCCGTCGCCCACCTGGCCCTTATCCACCTGCTCCGCGGATGGGCCGCCGTCGGCGGTCGAACCAGCCGAGTAGCCGAACCACACCTTCTCCATCCGCACCGCGCCGGAGGCCTTGTGCAGAGTGACCGGCCGCGCGGGCTCGGGCACCGACGGCTCCTCTTCGAGCACGCCCGAGATCTTCTCCAGCGCGGCCGCCGCGGACTGGTAGGCGTTGAACACCTGCGCCAGCTCGTCCAACGGCCCATAGAACTCGTTGAGGTAGAGCAGGTAGGCCGCGAGCACGCCGACCGCGAGATCGCCCTCGATCACCCGCCAGGCGCCCACCACGATGATGGTGACCGTGGTCAGGTTGCCGAGCAGTTTGGTCAGGCCCGCGTAGTCGCCCATACCGCGCATGGCCGCGGTGGTCGCCCGGCGGTATTCGGAGTCCTCGATCGCGAGCACCGACTCGTTGCGCTGCTCCCGGCGGAACGCCTGCACCGCTCGCATGCCGCCCATCGACTCGACGAACTGCACGACCACCTTGGCGATCGCGGCGCGCGTGCGCCGGTAGCCCGCTCGCTGCCTGCGCTGCGCCCAACGGGTGACCAGCACCAGCGGGACGAACCCGACCAGCACGATCGCGGCGAGCGCCTGATCCAGGTAGATCAGCAGCGCCGCGATGGTCAGCACCGACAGGATCGCGCTCAGCGCCTGGTTGAGCGCGCTCTCCAGCAGTTCCTGCAGCGTCTCGATGTCGCCGGTGAGCCGCGCCACCACCTTGCCCGAGGTGTACTTCTCGTGGAAGGCGACGCTGAGCCGCTGCACGTGCGTGAACGCGCGCACACGCAGGTCGAACAACACGCTCTGGCTGAGTTTGCCGGTCACCCGCAGGAAAGCGTACGTACAGACCGAGCCGAGCAGGATCGAGCCGAGGTAACCGGCCACGGTGCGAGCCAGCGGCGCCCAATCGCCCGCGATACCGCGCGCGATACCGGTGTCCAGGGCGTGCGCGACGAACAGCGGCGCGGACACTTTCGCGACGTTGTCCAGCACGATGAGCGCCAGCGCGAGCCCCGCGAGGGTGCGGTAGGGCTTGACCAGGTCGAGCAGCAGCCGCCGGGAGCGTCCGGCCAGCACCAGATTGCCGGTCTCGGTGACCTCTTTGTCCTCGCCCGCGATGCCGCGCCAGTCGGCCGCGCCTTCCTCGCCCATCGGATCGTCCACGGGCGCTTCATCTTTCGAGATAGTGGTACTCACGACTACTCACCTCCCATCAGTTCGCGGTAGGTCCTGCTGGTGCGCAGCAAGTGATCGTGGGTGCCCTCCGCGACGATCCGGCCGTCGGCGAGCACCGCCACCCGATCGGCCAGCGCGGCCGTGGACGGACGATGCGCGACGAGCAGCGTCGTCGCGTCGGCCAGCACGGTGCGCAGCCGTGCTTGCACCCGCTCCTCGGTCTCCACGTCGAGTGCGGACAGCGGGTCGTCGAGCACCATGATCCGGCTGCGCCTGCCCTCGCCCGCGCCGGTGAGCACCGCGCGAGCCAGCGCGAGACGCTGCCGCTGGCCACCGGACAAACTCAGGCCCTGTTCGCCGATCCTGGTGTCCAAGCCCCAGGGCAGGTCGTCGACGAACTCGGTGGCCTGCGCGACCTCGAGCGCGCGGCGCACGCCGGCGTCGGTGGCGGACGGGTCGCCGAGCGCGACGTTCTCCCGCACACTCGCCGAGAACAACACCGGCTCCTCGAACGCGACCGACACCAGCGATCGCAGGTCGGCGACCCGCATCGCCGCGATGTCGATGCCGTCGATAGTGATCGCGCCGCCCGTCACGTCGTACAAGCGCGGAATCAGATTGAGCAGCGCCGTCTTGCCGCTTCCCGTGGCGCCGACCAGCGCCACGGTCTCGCCGGGGCGCACCCGCAACGACACCCCGCGCAGCACCTCGCGCTCCGCGTCGGGAAACGCGAAACGCACAGCATCCAGCCGTAATTCGCCACGGATGCGGTCCGGTAAGCGCACCGGATCGGCCGGATCGGTGATGTCGACCGGGGTGTCGATGATCTCCCAGTACCGGTCCGCCGCGGTGCGCGCGTCGTTCAGCTCCGCGAGCAGGAAGCCGGTCCAGATGATCGGCCACTGCAGGAAAGTCGCGAGCGTGATGGCCGCGATCAAGGTGCCCAGCGTCATCGTGCCGTGCGCCACCGCGTATCCGCCATAGCCGAGCGCGAACGCGATGGCCAGTTGCGGAATGCTCAGCATGCTCGACCACAACGTCGCGTCCAGGCGCGCTTTCAGCAGTTCGGTCTGCCGCAGTTCCTGCGCCTGGGCGGTGAAACGGCGACCGAAGAACACGCCGCGCCCGAACGCCTTGAGCACCCGCACGCCCTGGGCGGATTCCTCCGCCGTGGTGGCCAGGTCCCCCGACTGGTCCTGCGAACGCCGCGACGCCACCGAGTACCGGCGCTCGAAGCGAACGCAGATGAACACCAGGGGGACGGCGATCACCGCGAAGATCAGGCCGATCTGCGGACTCAGCCCGATCAGCACGAGCAGGCCCACCGGGATGATCAGGCAGTGGATGAGCAAGAACGGCCCCGCGAACGAGACGAACCGGCGCATAGTGGCCAGATCGTCGATCGCACGTGAGAGCAACTGACCCGACTCCCACGCGTCGTGCCTGCCGATCGACAAGGCTTGCAGCTTCCGGAAGATCGCGGCGCGCAGCGTGATCTCGATACGCGTCGCGGGCGCCGCGATCAGCCAGCGGCGTCCCCACATGCCACCGGCCTCCAGTAGACCGAGCGCCAGCACCACGGCGACCGGCCCGAGCGCGCCCGCGAGATCGCGGCGTGCGATCGGGCCATCGATGATCCGCGCGATCATCAGCGGGATGACGACGGCCGTCAGGCCGGACAGCAGCGCCAGACCGCTCGCGGCGAGCGACATGCGGACATGCGGATGCAGGTACGGCCAGAACCGGCGCAAGGAATGCAAGCGGCCCGTGGCGGCGGGCCGCTCCGTTCTGTCGGCCTCCGGTTCGGCCGACGAAACGTCCAGTGCGACAGACAAGACTCCCCCTCGAGGTGTGGCTGGCGGCGGAGAACGAGACCCACGGTGATGTTGGCAGCAGGGTCCGACATTTCAGGGTCGCACCAGAACGCGCACCGGCCAACCGATTTTCCGTCCGCCGCCCGGCACGCACGGCTCGTCGCGGCGACGGATTCGGCACTCGTCCACCCAGTCGACCACCTCTGGCGAACCCGAGATCCAGCCGCGCGGATCTAGACTCCCCGGCATGCTGATCGTCGCCGGATACCTGCGCGTCACCGATCGCGACCGCTATCTCGACAGCTGCCGGGAAGTCGTGGCGCTCGCCCGCGCCACCGATGGCTGCCGGAACCGAGATCAGGCTCTAGCCCACGCCCGCGGTCTCCGGCTCCCAACCCTGGGGCGCGTCCGGGAAAGCCTGTTGCTGATGACCGCCGCGCAGCGTGCCCTCCAGATAGGCCGCCCGGCAGGCGCGGCGGGCGATCTTGCCGCTGGAGGTGCGCGGAATCGAACCCGCGGGCACCAGCAGCACGTCACGGACCATGACGCCGTGGCGGCGCGCGATCGCCGCGCGCACGGTGTCGGCGACCGGTTCCGGCTCGAGCTTGCCCGCGCGAGCATTGCGCTCCGCGACGATCACCAACTGCTCGGAAGTGTCCTCGGCGTCGAACGTCAGGCCGGAGTGGCTGCCCTGCTCGAAGACCAGCGCGGGCAGCTCGTTGGCCGGCACCGAGAACGCCGCGACGAAGCCGGGCCGCAACGCCGTGCTTGATTCCTGGGCCGAGTACTCCAGATCCTGCGGATAGTGGTTGCGGCCGTCGACGATGACCAGGTCCTTGACCCGTCCGGTGATGTACAGCTCGCCGTCGAGGTACGCGCCGAAATCTCCGGTGCGCATCCAGTTGGCGTCCTGCGGGGTGCCCTCCGCGTGACTGCCCTCGGGCAACCGCGCGGTCAGCTGGGCGCGGAAGGTGGCCTCGGTCTCCTCGGGGCGGCCCCAATATCCGATTCCCATGTTCTCACCGTGCAGCCAGATTTCGCCGACCTCGCCGTCAGTCCGCTCGGTGCCGTGCTCCGGATCCACGATCACCGCCCACTGCGACAGGGCGACGTATCCACAGGACACCTGCGCGATCGCGTTGTCCGCGTCCGCGGGGACCTGCACCATGCGCCCGGCGTTCAGCTCGGCCCGGTCGACATGGACGACCTTCGCTTTGTCCTGGGCCCTGGTGGCGGAGACGAACACCGTCGCCTCCGCCATGCCGTAGCACGGCTTGATCGCCGTCTCCGGCAACCCGTAGGGCGCGAACGCCTCGTTGAATTTCTTCATCGATGACACCGACACCGGCTCGCTGCCGTTGATCAGTCCGATCACATTGGAAAGGTCCAATTTCTCGCCGGGCTTCGGTTTGCCGCGCGCCGCGGCGTGCTCGAACGCGAAATTGGGCGCGGCGGCGAAAGTCCCCGCGCCGTCGGAGGCGGCGGCCAATTCCTTGATCCAGCGATAGGGACGGCGCACGAACGCGCTCGGCGACATGATGGTGATGAATCCGCCGCCGACGGTCGGCAGGATTACCGCCAGCAGACCCATATCGTGGAACAACGGCAGCCAGGTGACCCCGCGCGAATTCTCGGTGACGCCGATGGCGTCGATCATCTGCAGCAGGTTGGTGCCCACCGCGCGGTGGGTTATCTCCACGCCCGCGGGCGTCCGGGTGGAACCCGAGGTGTACTGCAAGTAGGCGATGCTGTCGATGTCGACATCCGGGCGCACCCACGAAGCGCCGACACCGTCCGGGATGGCCTCCACCGCGATGATGCGCGGACGTTCTGATGGTGGCAGGTGCCGGAAGAATTTCCGCACGCCGCTCGCCGCCGAGCCCACCGTGAGAATCGCGGCGGGCTCGCAGTCGCCGAGCACCGCGTGCAGCCGGTCGGTGTGGCCCTGTTCCTCCGGGTCGAACAGCGGAACCGCGATAGTGCCCGCGTACACCGCGGCGAAGAGCGAGACCACGTAGTCGAGTCCTTGCGGAGCGAGAATCGCCACCCGGTCCCCCGGGCGCGTGACCTGCTGCAACCGGGCCGCCACCGCGCGCAAGCGCACGCCGAACTGCCGCCAGGTGAGATCGTGGTATTCACCGTCCCGTTCCCGGGAATAGTCGATGAAGCGGTAGGCGAGATCGTCGCCGTTCTCCACGCTGTGCTTGTCGACGAAGTCGATCAGGGTCTTGTCCCCGGGAATTCTGATATTGCCCTGATCGTCCAGATAGTCGTCGAAGGTTTCGTCGATCATCGCCTTATCCTTTTCCAGCGCACGATCACTCAGGTCGTGCAATGACATCGAACACCGGTCGATAACGAAGCGCCGGGAAGGCTAGCGGGTGTCCCGGCCACCCGGCGGTCAATACCGGCCGAAGGCGAGCGCCACATTGTGCCCGCCGAATCCGAACGAGTTGTTCAAGGCGTAATCGATACGGCCGGTTCGGGTGCGGCCGTGCACCACATCCAGATCGATCGCGGGATCCTGATTGTCCAGATTCAGCGTCGGCGGCACGATTTCGTCCCGCACGGTGAGCACCGTGAGCACCGATTCCAGCGCGCCGACCGCGCCGATGGAATGACCGAGCGCCGATTTCGGCGCGTAGACCGACGCGTGATTGCCCACGGCCGCGCAGATCGCGCGCGCCTCCGCCGTGTCGCCGATCGGGGTGGCGGTCGCGTGCGCGTTCACGTGCGTGACATCCGTCTTGTCCAGACCGGCCGTCCGCATCGCCCGCGTCATCGCTCGCGCGGCGCCGGTGCCCTCGGGATCCGGCGCGACCAGGTGGAAGCCGTCCGAGGTGATGCCGGCGCCCATCAGCCGGGCGTGAACGGTCGCGCCGCGCGCTTTGGCGTGCTCCTCGGTCTCCAGCACCATCAGCGCGCCCGCCTCACCGAAGACGAAGCCGTCGCGGTCGGCGTCGAACGGACGCGAGGCACTCTTGGGCGCGTCGTTTCGGGTGCTCATGGCGCGCATCATGCTGAACGCCGCGATCGCGAGGGCCTGGATGGAACCCTCCACACCGCCGGCGACCATCACGTCGGCATCGCCCAGGACGATCATCCGCCACGCGTTGGCGATCGCCTCCGCACCGGAGGAACAGGCCGAGACCGGCGTCGTCACCCCAGCCCGCGCTCCGAGCTCCATCGCGACGCAGGCCGCGGCGCCGTTGGGCATCACGGCCTGGACGGTGTACGGCGACACCTTGCGGTAACCGCCGTTGCGCAGCTTGTCCCGAGCGTGGACGATCGCCTCCGCGCCGCCGAGCCCGGTGCCGACGGACACCCCCAGCCGGTGTTTGTCCACCTCCGGGCTGCCCGCGTTGCGCCAGACCTCTCGCCCGAGCACGACGGCCAGTTGCTCCACGTAGGCGAGCCGGTGGGCCTGCGCGGCATCCAGACACGCGGTGGGCGGGACCTTCAGATGCCCGCCGATCCGGACCGGCAGCTCGAATTCATCGATGAACTCGTCCTCCAGGACGTCGATGCCGCTGTCGCCGTTGAGCAGGCCTTTCCACGTGGAATCCACGTCACCCGCGATGGACGTGGTCGCCGCGAGGCTGGTGACCACGACAGCGGGAAACTGTCCGTTTCTGGTGGAAGGCATCTGCATGTCTCGCTCACTTTCCCTGGCGTCGCTCTGGAACGTCGTCGAGCAAAAGCAATGCGCGAGCGCGCCACCAGGATCGTGGGCGGCCCGTGCGGATGGCACTGGAGCGCAGGCGGATCGGCCGGTCATCACGTCCGGGTGCGATCTTCCTTGTGCATTATTGGAAAAGCGCACCGATCGCACGGCGTGACACGCGGACCGTACCAGGTGCCGGGGACGATGGTCGCGTTGTTCGGGGATCGCTTCGGACGACTCGAGTAACCTGCTCCCCGGGCACGGGACGCGCGGGCGGCGTCCGGTGTGGACGCGAGAAAGGGAAGGTCGTTGACGGGCGCGCGGATGGTCGGGCTGTTCGCCGGGATCGGCGGACTCGAACTCGGCCTCGGCAGACACGGCTGGCACACCGAGCTGCTGTGCGAGATCGAGCCCGGGGCCCAAGGCGTGCTCGCTGCCCGTTTCCCGGACGTGCCGCTGCATTCCGACATCACCCGGCTGCGCGCCATCCCGGCGGGAACGGAACTGGTCGCGGCGGGATTCCCGTGCCAGGACCTCTCCCAGGCCGGGCGCACCGCCGGTATCACCGGTACGCGGTCGGGTCTGGTCGACGAGGTGTTCCGCCTGGTCCGCCGCAAGCGGGGCCCGCGCTGGCTGCTGATCGAGAATGTGCCGTTCATGCTGCAACTCGGTCGCGGCGCGGCCATGCGGCACATCACGGGCGCGCTCGACGAGCTCGGCTACACCTGGGCCTACCGCGTGGTGGACGCCCGCGCGTTCGGCTTGCCGCAGCGCAGGCAGCGGGTGCTGATGCTGGCCTCCCGCACCGAGGACCCGCGCGCGGTGCTGTTCGGCGAGGACGCCGGTCCCCGCGCGATCGGCGACCCCGCGGCCGATCCCTGCGGCTTCTACTGGACCGAGGGGGTGCGCGGGCTGGGCTGGGCGGTGAACGCGGTTCCGACGCTGAAGGGCGGCTCCGCGCTCGGCATCGCCAGCCCGCCCGCGGTGCGACTGCCGTCCGGGGAGATCGTCACGCCCGGTATCGCCGACGCCGAACGTCTGCAAGGTTTCGACGCCGGCTGGACGGCGCCCGCGACCGAGGTGCCCGGCATCAGGAAGGGCCATCGCTGGAAACTGGTGGGCAACGCGGTGAGCGTCCGGATGGCGGCGTGGGTCGGCTCGCGGCTGGCCGCTCCGCTCGAACCGATCTCCGGCGATCAGCCGCTGGCGCCGGGCACCCCGTGGCCGGTCGCCGCGTGGGGGCACAACGGCGCCGCATACCGGGTGCCGGTCTCCACCTGGCCGGTGCACGAGCCGTACGAGGACCTGGCCCACTACCTCACCGACGCGCAGTTGCTCTCCGCCCGCGCGACGGCCGGATTCCTGCGCCGCACCACCATGGGCAGTCTGCGTTTCCCGCCGGGCTTTCTCGCCGACGTGGAAAGCCACCTCGATAGGATGGGCGGATCGGCGGCATGACCCGCAAGCCCACGACCGACGCGGCCACCAGCGCACGGATGGCGCGTCAGCGGCGCACCGGAACGGACCCGGAGCTGGCCTTGCGCCGGGAACTGCACCGGCGCGGGTTGCGCTATTTCGTCGATCGCGCACCGATCCGAGGACAGCGCAGGCGCGCCGACCTGGTGTTCCCGCGCAGGCGCGTCGCGGTCTACGTGGACGGGTGTTTCTGGCACCGCTGCCCGCAGCACGCCACCGATCCGAAGAACAACGCCGAATGGTGGGCGGCCAAACTAGCGGTCAACGTCGCCAGGGACCGGGCCACCGACGCGGCGCTCATCGCCGCGGGATGGCACGTGGTCCGCGTCTGGGAGCACGAGGATCCCGTCAGCGCGGCCGACCGCGTTCAGGCCGAGCTGTCAGCGGTGGCGCACCCGCACCAGTGAACGGGGAGCATGTGCGGCCAGATAGCCGGACGCCACCATCACCGTCATGACGGCGATTCCGGCGGCGGCAGTTGCGAAACCGAGCATGTGGACCTCCTCGAGTTGCAGCTGTCGACCAGCGTGCCGGGCGAAGCCGGCAAGACCCTGTGTGCCGGATGGTAATGATGTGTGCGGCCCGCCGCTGTCGGGCGCGCTCGAGCGACCAGCAGAATGAAGGCGTGACGAGTGGCCCGAAGATCTCCGTTCGGCGCCTGCGACCGGCGACGGTGCTGGTCGCCGCGGCGATCGCGATCGCTGGGGTCTGCTATTCGTCTTGGGTACTGCAATTCGTGCTCGGCATCGACCTCGACCCGGTCAACACGTTCCTCAGCGAACTGGACGCGGAGGGCAAGCCGTACCGGGAGGTGTTCGCGACCGCCGACCTGATCGTCGGGGCGGCGCTCATACCCGGGGCCATCGCCGGGCTGCTGCTGTTTCCCCGCCGCATGCTGACCGACGTCGGCTGGGTCGCGCTGCTGTGCTTCGGCGCGGCGACCGTCGCCGACGTCCTGCTGCCACTGCACGACTGCGTCCCCGGCGAGAGCGGATGCGGCGGCCCCAGCGAACTGTTCCCGCAACTGCACCAGCCGCACGCGCTGACGAGCACCCTGGCGGTCACCTCGATCGCGGTTGCCGCGTTCGCCTTCAGCCTCGCGGCCTTCCGCTACCGGCGCTGGCGGGTACTGCGCGAATTCGGCCTGGTGGTATTGGTGGTCGGGTCGCTCGCGACGGTATGGATGCTGGTGGCCGACAACCTGCCGGGAAACTATGCCCTCGGCATCGCCCAGCGGATCCAGGTCGGGGCGATGTCGCTGTGGTTGATCGCGCTGGCCGCCGCGGTGATCGTGGAGGAACGGAAACCTTCGAACGTCCCCGACGAACAGTGTGCGATGCTCTCGGACATGAGTGATCGCGTGAACATCGCCTCGGATTCGGAGTTCGAGGACATCGTCGGCTACTCGCGGGCGGTCCGGCTCGGCGATGTCGTCGCGGTCAGCGGCACGACCGCGTCGGCTCCCGGCGGCAGGGCGATCGGCGGCGACGACATCGGCGAGCAGACCAAGGAAACCCTGCGGCGCATCGCCTCCGCGCTGGAGGAGGCGGGTGCGAGCCTGACCGACGTGGTACGCACCCGCATCTTCGTCACCGATATCGCCCGCTGGCCCGAGGTCGCCAAGGCGCACGCCGAGGTCTTCGGCGAGATTCGTCCGGCCACGGCGATGTACGAGATCAAGGCCCTCATCACCCCGGCCTTGCTGGTGGAGATCGAGGCCGACGCGATCGTCGGCGGGTAGGTCACCGAGCGGGCTTCCCGCGGGTTCTCTCCCCCAGCCGGCGCCTGCCAGGCATCCAGCGCTGAGCCGGGCTCCGGTTCGTCGCCGACACGAACGGCATGGCCGGGCAGGCCCGCGGCGGTTCGGTCGTATCACGTTTCGGGGCTCGTCGTTCGCGGCGGACGAGGTTCTCTCTCGCTAGGGTCGACACCGTGACCACCGCCGCGCAGACCCCCGTGCGACTCGACACCGTCGCCGAGGCGACCGCACGCCTGCTCGACACCATCCGCGGCCTCGACGAGCACGCCGTCTCCGAACCCTCCCTCCTGCCCGACTGGACCCGCGGCCACGTCTTGTCCCATCTCGCCCGCAACGCCGACAGCCTGATGAACCTCCTGCTGTGGGCGCACACCGGCGTCGAGATCCCGCAGTACGCCCACCCGCTGCTGCGCGACGCCGACATCGAGGCGGGCGCACCCCGTCCGCTCGCCGAGCAACTCGCCGACAACGAGGCCGCTGCGACCCGATTTCTCGGCATCGCGCACTCACTCACCGACGACGCTTGGCGAGCACAGGTCCGCACCCGCCAGGGCCGCCGCATCCCCGCGACCGAAGTCCGGTGGATGCGCTTGCAGGAGGTCGAAATTCACCACGTAGACCTGAACGCGAACTACCACCCCGCCCACTGGCCCGCCGCATTCGTGGCCCGCATCCTCCCGCAGGCCACCGCCGACCTCACCCGTCTCACGGCCGAAACCCCCCTCGCCGTCACCATCCAGGCCACCGACACCGACTTCACCGCCACCATCGGCCCCGCCCCCACCCACACCATCTCCGGCCCCGCCCCGTCCCTCGCCGCCTGGCTCCTCGGCCGCAGCCCCGGCACCGACCTCACCGGCGACCTTCCGACTCTCCCGGCATGGAAATAACCACGAGTGCACACCACTGCGGTATCGGCCGAGGGCGGGTTAATGATCGTTTACTGAGACATCCCGTGGCCCTGCCCATTCCCGGAGCGCTGCGGCGAAACGCAGAAGTTGATCCAGTGACCGGCCGTCGTTGGCGCCCCTGAGCAACTCGGCGTACTCCTCGGCAGTGTATGGAAATCCGTCCGCGCCAACGATGTACATCGTGCCGTCGATGTGGGACTGCATCATCCCGATGGGTTCGCTCATCCCATCGCCACCGAGACAGCGCTCAACGCGTCCTGGAAGGGCCGGCAGCCACTACCGTGCCCGGAATGCCTCGCCAACAGCCAGCGGGCGTGTTCTACACCCTCGACGACGACCCCGGCGTCACAGTTGCCGGCGCGCAACTCCCACCGGTCGATTTCCTCCTGACCAGCGTGGGCCATCACCGCTCGCTCCTGGTGGTGTCGCGCCGCTCGTGCCGGTCGACCACGTACGCCGCGGCGTAGCAGATGACGGTGAGCACGAATCCGGCTACACCTATCACGATGGCGGGAAGAATTGCGGGCATCTCGGGTACCCCTCTGCGCGTCGTGTCCACTTGGTGTGCGCTCGACGTCGAGGGCTCTGTCCCCACCGATAAGGGTCCGGCACCACCCCGGCGCCGAGCGCTGGCGGTAAAGGTATGGGTTTGCCGTGCAGGAACGCTAGAAGTGTGCACGACTTTGCTCGAAGTCGTCTATCAGCCAACATAACCAGGCTTCTCCAGGGATCATGTAGGTAGCACGGGAAAACTCGTGCTCAGGACTAGACAGGGGGGCACGAACATGCGCCTACAGTTCCTCGGCAAGGGTGGCTCGGACGTTGGCGGATGCCCAACGCTGTATGCCACAGACCAAGGCTCGTATCTCGTCCAGGGATGGCAGACAGGCTCACCAGAATCTATCGAAATCCCGCACCTGTTAACCGGTTTCGCTGAAGCCGATACGTTCATCGGGGCAACGTTGACGGACACCGGCAGGGGCACCTTCACCCTCATCGGTCGTCCGATCGTCGAGCCTGAGACGCTGGCTCTGCTCGACCTTGCGCACAACGAGACTGCGATTGAAGTTCCGAAGATCAGGAGGACGTTCTACGGTGCTCTACCTTCAGTCTGAGCCGCCGGATTGGGCGGCTTTGTTCCGTGCTTGCACAGCCGAGGCGTTCCATCTAGAGGTCCGGGACGCCTACGCCGTGCCCACGGAGTCTGAGCGGTTCCGCCGCTTCCTCGCCGGAGAGCCAGCCTTGCTGGACGAGCACAAGGACCGGTGGAACGAGTTGATCAGAGAGACAACTGACCGCGGCGTGACCGTGAGCAGGGTGCGAGTGGTGACCGTTCCCCACACCGACTATCACCGCTGGCTGTTGTCGGTCACCGACAGCAACACGGCCGCGGGCGAAGATATCCGCTACCTGCCGCGGCATCTTGCCGGCGACGTACCGCCCGATGATTGGTGGCTGATCGACAACGAGCGGGTCGTCTACAACCTGGTCAACCAGAAGGGGAAGCCGGCGGGCCTTGCGGTAACCGCCGATCCGGAGATTATCGGGTACTGCCGCGCCGTCAAGGACCGGCTATGGTCATTGGCAATTCCGTTCGCGGAGTACGTCAGCCAGTGATGAATAACGTTCACGACGCGCGGGAAGCTCTGGGGGCACGGCTCCGGGAGCTTCGCCGCGCAGCTGGGCTCACGAATCGGAAACTTGCCCAGTTATCCGGCTGGCATGAGTCGAAGGTCTCGAAGATCGAATTCGGCCGGATCAAGCCATCCGACGAAGATATCCGAGCGTACTGTCTTCACGGCAACGCAACCGACCAACTTCCCGACCTGCTGGCGACGCTGCACAACATCGACGCCGCATACCTCGAATGGCGCAAAGTCCTCGGCACCGGCCTCGAGCGGCGACAGCAGAAGTCTCTGAAGCTCGAATCCGAAGCGACGTTCATCCGCGACTATCAACCACAGATCATCCCCGGTCTGCTCCAAACAGCCGAGTACGCAGCGGCCAAGCTGAGGCGGGGCATCGAATTCCACCAGGTGCCCGACGATGTCGACGAAGCTGTCTCGAAGCGGATGGAGCGGCAACGGATCCTCTACCAGCGAGACCACCGGTTTCATTTCCTCATCGGCGAGCAGTCCCTCTACACGACGGTTGGCACCGACGCGGTCATGATCGGACAGCTTGATCGGCTTTCCTCGATACTCGGGATGCCTCGCGTCACCCTTGGCATAGTCCCGGCCACGGCTGAAGCGCTGGTCGTGTCGACCAACTTTGTCATGTTCGACAACAGGCTTGTCATGGTCGAGGGGACAGCCGCAGAGTTGACCATCACCCAGCCGCGCGAGATAGCAACTTACAGCCGGGCATTCAGGACGCTTGGTGAGCAGTCCGTCACCGGGGCGGCAGCGCGCGAGATCATCTCCACAGCCCTCGAACGGCGAGCCAGCACCTAGCGGTGAGGTCGCGATCGTCACGTACCCAGCCACAAGCCGTCGCGGGTGCGGAAGTAGATCGAGCCGCCACCCTTGCGCCGTCGCAGAGCGTGCGCGCCCTTCGCGTAATAGGGCTCTGGTGCTACCGGTGAAGCTACAGTGCTCAAGACCCCGGTCGACTACGGCATGCTCGTGGTAGCTGCTGCCGTGATCGCCGGGGCGCTCATGCTGGTCCGCTGGCTGTGGACTAAGTAAACCCACCAGGTGGGGCGTCGGCGCAACGCCGTCCCACCGCCAGCATTACTCGCGTGGCGGACTCGAGTGTACGGGTTGTACCAGTTGTACGTGACTCGATCGCTAGCTGATGGTGGGAGCTGTAGTTGCAGTCGCTCGCGGTAGTCGTTTGCTTTGAGTTCGCTCGCGTATAGCTCGGCCAGTGCGGGGGTCAGGTCGCGGGAGACCATGAGGATCGAAGGCACCGACTTCCTGTCGCCTGCGATGGCAAGTTGTCCGTAGTGGATGGCCTCGGAGAGTTCAGCTTCGCGTGCCGCGGAAACGCCGAGAGTGAATATACGAACATTCGTGCCGTCTTGTGTCGGCGTCGTATCCGACGCGTTTTTGAAGAATAAATCGAACCGAATCCGAGCGCTCACGTTACGGGAATGTTTCAACACCCGGATCCGCCGCTTACAATTGTTACGGGTCACCGGCGAATCGCCAGAATGACGGTTACGTGGTGAAGACTCGAAGCATCGCGGATGATCACTGCGGGAATCACGCAGTCACTGAAATGTGTTCTGTAGCAACATATTTCGAAGACTTCCCGGCGTGCTGAGAACGATTAACCCGTGAAATACCCAATTCTTCCCGTTGTGACCATCAGGAAACATTCCCGGCCTGAACTGTATTCATCGGCCGATCAGACCGAGCCCCACCGGATCGGACGGCCGATTCAGCGATTACACAGCACCGCTTCCAGGAGAGAACGAACATGTCTGCTGCAATGAAGTCGACCGCGGAGATCGACAAGGCGATCGAGGACAACATCGCACAATCGTTGGCCGAAATTGCGCATCCGTCGCTGCCCAAGGGCACCAATCTCTACGGGTCGACCAAGATCTTCCCGGACTACCAGGCCGAGGCCGGCGAGACCTACTTCACGCTCGTCCACGGCATCGCGCACGAGTCGTCGGTGAGCTTCGTGGCGATCCTTCAGGCGACCCGCGCGCTGCGCAAGGGCTTCGAGTCCGCAATCTACTTCTATGGCCCTGGGGCCATCAATTGCCTTGGTACGCGCGGCTTTCCGACCACCGGCGACAGCGGTTTCCCCGGCGAGCAGAACATCAACGAGGCGTTGGCCACGTTCATCAACGAGGGCGGAAAGGTCTTCGCGTGCCGGTTCGGCCTGGCCCTGCACGGTGCGCGCGAAGAAGACCTCATCGAGGGCGTGATCCCCGCGCACCCTCTGGACGTGCAGGACGCGCTGATCCATTACGCCCGTAAAGGCGCCATCATCAACTCCACCTACCAGCTGTAGTCCGATAACCATGGCCGACTTGTCCACGCGGGTAGATCTCGCACTCCTTGGTATCCGTGCCGATGCGCCGGTGCAGCGCCGCTCCGGTGCCGGTCCCAGCGACGATGGTCATGTGCTGATCGGGGGTGTCGGCGCTGCCATCCCCATCCGGTCCGACAGTCCCTACGAGGTCATCGACAACCGGTTGCTACTCGACGGCACCGACCTCGGAATGGTCATCGAGCCGGTTCAGCGTCCCCACTTCTATGACCTGCACACCGCGGATGGCATCGCCTACGACCAGATCGCGAAGCTGCACGGCGCCGATGTACTGGCCACAACGGTCGTGCAGACCTGTGTCCGTTACGACGAGGAGCAGCGCTGCCGGTTCTGCTCCATCGAGGCATCGCTGACGGCCGGAAGCACCATCGCGGTCAAGCGCCCAGAGCAGCTCGCGGAGGTGGCCGAGGCTGCGGTTCGGCTCGATGGCGTCCGCCAGATGGTGATGACAACCGGAACCTCGGCCGCACCCGATCGTGGCGCGCGGCATCTGGCGCGTTGCGTGCGGGCGGTGAAGGCGGCGGTGCCGCAGCTGCCGATCCAGGTGCAATGCGAACCACCCAGCGAGCTGGCCGCACTCACCGAGTTGCGGGAAGCCGGCGCGGATTCCATCGGTATTCATGTCGAATCGCTCGATGATCACGTCCGCGCGCGATGGATGCCCGGTAAGTCGACGGTCCCGCTTTCGGACTACCGTGCCGCATGGACCGAGGCCGTGCGGGTGTTCGGCCGCAATCGAGTGTCGACCTATCTGCTCGTCGGGCTGGGCGAGGACTCGGACGAATTGGTCGCTGGCGCAAGCGAACTCATCGCGATGGGCGTCTATCCGTTCGTTGTACCGTTTCGCCCGCTGGCCGGTACTCTCGCGGTCGATGTCGACGGTGCCGGGCCACCGGCACCGCAGGTGCTGGCTGAAGTGAGCCGGCGCGTCGCCGCTGAACTGCGCCGTGCCGGGATGCACGGTAGCGGTCAGAAGGCCGGATGCGCGGCGTGCGGAGCCTGCAGCGTGCTGCAGAGCGCCGGAGGTTGAGATGGCGGCCAGTAGAATCGACACCTACCTGGTCGGAGATGCGACACCGCGCACCTCGGTTGAATATGTGTCTGGCGCAGGCGAATCCACGGACCACTGCGTGTTGTCCGGCGCTCCCGGCACCGCGGCGGCCAGAAGCGGGTACCTCATCCGGCTGGCCGACGGTCGGCAGTTGGCGACCTATCGGGCGCTTCGTCGCGACCATTTCGTCGTAGAACAGGGTTTGTTCGCCGGTAGCGATGCAGACGATATCGACGATGACCCGCGCACCCGAGTTCTGGTGGCGTTGGCACCTGATGGGGCACTGCTGGGCGGAGTCCGGGTGGCGCCGGCGAGCGCCGATGATCTCGGTTGGTGGACTGGCAGCCGACTGGTCGTGGACCGCCGACTCCACGCCCGCGGGGTTGGCCAGGCGCTGGTTCGGGCGGCCTGCGCGTTTGCGGAGGACAACAACGTGCTGCGTTTCGAGGCTACGGTCCAAGCCCGGTACGAATCGATGTTCACCCGCCTCGGGTGGATTCGACTGTGTCAGACCGAACTCGCGGGAGTCGCGCACGTGCGGATGTCCTGGCCGATCGACCGGATCGAACGACTCGCGCGCTCGACCAAGGCGATGCTCGGATCGGCACTTGCCCCGCTGGGTGGCCAGCCTTGGGGATTGGGCGGCAAGGGATTCCGAGGCGACGACGGTGCACTCGTGCCGAGCAGTGATCTGATCGCTGCATGCGACGCGATCATTCCGTCGATGGTCGAACGTGATCCGGAATGGGCGGGATGGTGCGCCGCCCTGGTCAACCTCAACGATCTAGCCGCGATGGGAGCCGAACCAGTCGGTCTTCTCGACGCGGTCGCCGCACCGAACCGATCGCTGTTGGACCGCCTTATGCGCGCACTGGCCCGGGCGAGCCATGCCTGGCGTGTACCCGTGCTGGGCGGCCACACCCAACTGGGAGTGCCGGCGGCGCTATCGGTCACAGCGCTGGGCCGAACCGAACAGCCAGTACCCGGCGGCGGGGGCAGGGTCGGGCATGAGCTGCGGCTGACCGTCGATCTCGGTGGCGGCTGGCGACCCGGGTATCGCGGCCGCCAGTGGGACTCCTCGTCCGCACGCACCGGCTCGGAACTGCGCGAACTCGCTCGCTTTGTCGCACGTACCGCACCGGCGGCCGCCAAGGACGTCAGTATGGCGGGTCTGGTCGGCACGGCGGGAATGCTCGCCGAAGCAAGTGGTGTCGGCGTCGAACTCGATGTCACTCGGATCCCCCGACCGGCCGACACCGCATTTGCCGAGTGGCTCACCTGCTTTCCGGGTTTCGCCATGCTCACCGCCGACCGGGCCGGGGCAACGATCGGTCCCACGGGTCCAGCTACCTCTGCGGTGTGCGGCGTACTGACCCCCACGTCGGGAGTGCGATTGCGGTGGCCCGACGGAACAACAACACAAGCGGTGGCCGGCCCGGTCACCGGACTGGGAGAATCATGAACGACGTCACCATCTCCGTCGCCGCAGCGGAATTCGGCCGCGATATGGATGAATGCTATGCGACCATCGCGGCATTGATCGGGCAGGCCCGCGAGCGCGGCAGCCATCTGCTGGTACTGCCGGAAGCATGCCTCGGCGGCTATCTGCCCAGCCTCGGCGGCGGTGACGAGACAGAGGAAGCCAAGCAACGCCGGCTACGCAGCCTCCCACCAGCCCTCGAACTGGATGGCCCCGAACTCCGGCGAATCGCGGGTATGGCCGGTGATCTCATCGTCACCCTGGGATTCTGTGAAGCCGACGGCAGCACCCGATACAACGCGGCGGTTACGCTCACCGGCGACGGCATCCTCGGATCATACCGCAAGGTACACCAGCCTCTCGGCGAAAACCTTTGCTACGCAGCGGGTTCCGAATACCGAGCGTTCGACACCCCGATCGGCCGGATGGGGATGCAGATCTGTTACGACAAAGCTTTCCCCGAAGCGGCACGCAGCCTCGCCCTGGACGGAGCAGAGATCATCACCTCGCTGTCGGCATGGCCGACTGCCCGCACCGCCGTCGTCGAACAACTCGCCGACGACCGCTGGACACAACGGTTCGACATCTTCGATCGGGCTCGGGCCGTGGAGAACCAGCTCGTGTGGGTGGCCTCGAATCAGGCAGGCACCTTCGGGTCGCTGCGCTTCGTCTGCAGCGCCAAGATCGTCGGCCCCGGCGGCGATGTGCTCGCTACCACCGGTACCGCCCCCGGTCTGGCCACCACCACCGTCGATGTCGGCGAGGCACTGCGGCTGGCCCGGCAGGGCGGGATGTACAACCTGGGTGACCGCCGCCCTGAGCTCTACCACCGGGTGGTTCAACCATTCGGCGTAGTGGGACAGCCGCTACTGCCTGACGCCATGGCGGCCACCCGTGCCTGAAATGACATTCGACCCACCCACCGTCGTGTCAGCGAATGCCGGAGGAAAACCATGATCGCCCACGACAACTCCGCTGTTGATTCCGAACATCACGATGTCATTGTCATCGGCGGCGGCCAGGCCGGACTGTCGGTCAGCTGGCACCTCGCCGCGCAAGGCATCGACCACGTCGTGTTGGAGCGCGACACAATCGCCCACGAGTGGCACGACAGCCGCTGGGAAAACTTCACTCTCGTCACCCCCAATTGGCAGTGCGTGCTGCCGGGATATCGCTACGACGGCCCCGACCCACACGGGTTCATGCGGCGTGGCGAGGTGTACGAGTGGCTGCGCCGCTACGTCGACACCTTCGACCCGCCGGTCCGCGAACATATAGCGGTGCTCTCGCTCGTTCCGGCCCCGGACGGCGGATTCGACATCAAAACAACCACCGGCCCACTGCATGCCGATCAAGTCGTGGTGGCCACGGGCGGCTACCACGTGCCGATCGTGCCCCGTTTCGCCGAGAAGCTGCCCGCATCGATCCATCAACTGCATTCCGCGCAATACCGCAGCGCCGCGCATCTGCCCGACGGCGCGGTGCTCGTCGTGGGTACCGGGCAATCCGGTGCACAGATCGCCGAGGACCTGCACCGCGACGGCCGCCGAGTACATCTGGCCGCCGGTGACGCACCGCGCGTGGCCCGCTTCTATCGAGGCCGGGACTGCGTCGCGTGGCTGCACGACATGGGCCACTACGACATCCCGATTCAGGAACAGCCCGGCGGTCTCGGCAAACGGGAGAACACCAACCACTATGTCACCGGCCGCGACGGTGGCCGTGACATCGACCTTCGGCAATTCGCACTCGAGGGCATGGCGCTCTACGGACGAATGACCGACGTGCGCAACGGCACCGCGCATTTCGCACCAACCCTCGAAAAGTCGCTCGATGCTGCCGACGCTGTGGCCGAAAGCATCAAGGACTCCATCGACGCCTACATCGCCCGCATGCACATCGACGCCCCCACGCAACCGCGCTACGTTCCGGTGTGGCGGCCCGAACACGAGATCACCGAAGTCGACTTGGCCTCCCACAACATCACCTCGGTGATCTGGTCGGTGGGCTATCGCACCGACTACCGGTGGCTGCGCGTCGGCGTGTTCGATGGCGAAGGCCACCCCTGCCACAACCGCGGCGTCACCGCTACGCCTGGCCTGTATTTTCTGGGGCTACCGTGGCTGCACACCTGGGGCTCGGGCCGGTTCGCTGCCATTGCCCGTGACGCCGAGTACCTCGCCGACCGGATCGAATCAGCGGTCCGCAAGGCCGCCGCGGCCTGAGGCACACCTATGCCGGTTACCCGAATCGCCGCTGTCGCCGGACATTTCGGCGCCGATATCGCCCGCGCTCTCGGCAAGATCGCGGGCATCATCGATCGTTTGGCCATCGAGGGCACCGATCTGCTGGTCCTGCCCGACGCCACGTTGGGCGGCTATATCGGCGACCTACGTAATCCAGCGCCCGACAGTGGTCCTGAAGCCATTGACCCCGACGGTCCCGAGATCCGGCTGCTGTGCCGAATGGCCGGTGCCATGACCGTGTGTGTCGGCTACGCCGAAACCGCCGACGGCCACCGTTACAACTCGGCGGTATGCCTCACCGGAGACGGCATCCTAGGTCGGCACCGTAAGGTGCACCAGCCCGCCGGTGAGCATCTCGTCTACGCGGCTGGTGATGGCTTCCACGCCTTCGACACCCCGGTGGGCCGAGTGGGAATGCTGATCGACTACGACAAGACATTTCCCGAATCGGCACGGGTTCTGGCATTGGACGGCGCACGCACGATCGCGACCCTTTCGGCGTGGCCCGCCAGCACCACCGACCGAGCATCCCGCCTGCCCAGCGACCGCCAAGCCCGGTTGTTCGACCTCTACGATCAGGCCCGCGCCGCCGAGAATCAGGTCGTACTCGCTTCCGCCAACCAAACCGGCATCACCGGCAACCTCCGCTTTCTGGGCCAAGCCAAGATCGTCGGCCCAGGCGGCGACATCCTGGCCAAAACCTGGTCCAAGGGAGGCCTGGCCGTTGCCGACATCGACATAGACGCCGAAGTGGACCGAGCCCGGCGCACCCTCAGACATCTCGAGGAACGCCGTGCCGACACCTACCACAACCTGCTCACCGACAAGAACAGGCACTGATGCATATCGCGCTACTCACCTATTCGACCAAACCGCGCGGCGGGGTCGTGCACACTCTCAACCTGGCCGAAGCCCTCACCAGAGCCGGCGCCGAAGTCACCGTATGGACCCTTGGACGGGGCGGCGACACTCGATTCTTCCGTCCCGTCGATCCGCGGGTGAAAATCCAGGTCGTTCCTTTCGAAGCCGCCGAGAACGAAACCGTCGGCCAGCGGATCACGCGGTCCATCGACGCGCTGCGCGACGCGTTTTCGCCATCCGACTACGACATCGTGCACGCTCAGGACTGCATCAGCGCAAACGCGGTTGGCCGGTGCATCCGTACCATCCACCATCTCGATACCTTCGCCACACCGGAACTGGCCCGCTGTCACGAGCGGGCCATCGTCGAACCTTATGCCCGGATCTGCGTATCCGCAGCCGTCGCGAACGAAGTGCGAGAAGGTTGGGGCCTGCAAGCCGCCGTCATCCCCAATGGCGTCGAATACCACCGGTTCGCCGCAGCCGCGACTGCCGATCCCATTGCCACGGCGCACAGAGCACGCTGGCACCGACGATTCGGGCGATACATTCTCGCGGTCGGCGGCATCGAACCCCGCAAAGGAAGCCTCGACCTCCTCGAAGCCTTCGCCCGCACCACCGTCCACCACCCCGACCTACAACTCGTCATCGCCGGCGGCGAGACACTGTTCGACTACCGCGACTTCCGCACCCAATTCGACCTCCGTGCAGCCCAACTCGGCATCGAACCGATCATCCTGGGCACCATCGACCACACCGACCTCGCCTACCTGGTCGCCGGTGCCGCCGTGCTTCCATTCCTTTCCACGAAGGAAGGCTTCGGGTTGGCCGCCATGGAGGCCCTCGCCGCCGGAGTCCCCGTCGTCGCCCGAGATCTCCCGGTGCTGCGCGAAATATTCGGCACAGCAGTCGAATTCGCCGCAACACCCGATGGAATGGCCACCGCTGTCACCGCAGCGCTACAGCCCGACCCCACCCGCGCGCAACACGGCCGAGCCATAGCAGCAGGCTACAGCTGGGAAGCCGCAGCAGCCGCACACCTCGACTTCTACCGCACCCAACAGCCCTATCCGGCTTTGGCCCGGAAGTTCGGTGAGCGGTGACATCCAGGTCCGGATCGTCCAACAGGCACGCGACAGTGAAAATCCCGCTGACCCATGCGGATGTCAAACTTCAGCCGCCCTTGCCAACACATGACGATGTCGGCGCCGGCCGTAGCGTGCCACTTCGGCCACCGGCCGTCCCTCGTCGATGATGAATGCCGCCGCCTGCGCCTTGTACTGTCACGTGGTCCGGTTGGCGATTCAAATCGCCTGGATGCGGCACGGGAGCCGGGTGGGATGGAGTTGGAGCGGGCTCAGTATGTGGTGGTCGCCGGTACTCCACCGCTCAGTGGCTTCGTTACTTGTCGGACCCGGATGCGAGGGTAGCGTCACGCCACGCGCGCCAGATGGCGGCGTCATCGAATAGCCAGAAGGCCCCTCCGCTGTCCCTGGAGAGGCCTTCTGCCTGTGTGCGCCCGAAGGGATTCGAACCCCTAACCTTCTGATCCGTAGTCAGATGCTCTATCCGTTGAGCTACGGGCGCATGTGTTATTCAGTTGTACCCGGTTACCCGGGGTGGCGGAGGCGAGAGGATTTGAACCTCCGGTCCCCGTGAAGGGACAACTCATTAGCAGTGAGTCCCATTCGGCCGCTCTGGCACGCCTCCTGGAGCCTTCTCTTCGAGGGCACCGGTCCTTTCGAACCGCCGAGCAGAAAGGTTACAGCAGCTACCGACCAGATCACAAAACGGCTGGTCAGCGTAGGTTGCTGTCGAACCAATCGAAGATTCTGGTCTGTGAATCGACCGCGTCGCCGTCGTCCGCTTCGGAGGTGTCGGCGCGGTGGTGCAGGCCGGGGTAGGTGACCACGAGGCTGGCGACCGCGGCGCGGGCGGTCGCGTCGCGTAGCTGGTCGACCTGGGCGGGCGGGGTGGCCGGATCGTCGACGCCGAACAGGCCGAGCCACGGGGCTTGCAGGTTGGGAGCGGCGCGCACGAGGGCGTCGGCCTGGTCGGTGAGCGGCTGGGTGATGCCGTGCGCCGCGACGCTCACCGCGGCGCCGATCGGCCGATTGGTGGCGACCAGGAACGCGGCGGTGCCCGCGGAGTCGAAGCCGAGCACGCCGATGGTGTCGGGGAACACTCCGCGCCGGGTGAGCCAGTCGAAGCAGGCGTCGAAGTCCTCGAACAGTTCGTCGCCGAAGACGCCGGTGCAGGGGTCTTCGTCCGTCCGATGGAAGAGTTTGGGCGCGATCACCGTCCAGCCCTCGCCGGCCAGCGCGTTCATCAGGTCGCGCAACGCGCCGGTGAACTCGCGCGACTCGTGCAGCAGGACGATCCCGCCGCGGGCGTTTCCTTCCGGCTCCACCACCGTGATGGGCACCTGCCCACCGCGGGTCGGCCGCTCGTCGTCCTGGTCGCTTGCCCGCAGCGGGGCCATATCGTCGTAGGTGCCCGACATGAAACCAGCGTAGGGCGAGTTGCTGATCTGCGGTAGAAATTGCACGTGGGGGCCGATATCCCAGAGAAATTTCCGGTACGCCGATCGGGCTTTTCCCGGCGCCGATTAGGGTTGGAGTGTGACAGCGCGAATCCGGCCGGATCTCGAATCGATCCCGGCGTACACCCCCGGCCGCAGCAATCCCGGCGCGGTCAAGCTGGCCAGCAACGAGACGACCATCGGTCCGCTGCCCGCCGCCGCCAAAGCCATCGCCGAAGCCGCCGAGCTGGCCAACCGGTATCCGGACAACCAGTCCACCGAGCTGCGGACGGCGCTGGCCGAGTTCCTCGGCGTCGGCTTAGAGAATGTCGCGGTCGGCTGCGGCAGCGTGGCGCTGTGCCAGGAACTGGTGCAGATCACCTGCTCGTCCCCGTCGGACGAGGTGCTGTTCGCGTGGCGCTCGTTCGAGGCGTACCCGATCGTGACGAAGGTGGGCAACGCCACCGCGGTGCAGGTGCCGCTCACGGCCGGTCAGGTGCACGATCTGGACGCGCTGGCCGCCGCTGTCACCGAGCGGACCAAGTTGATCTTCGTGTGCAACCCGAACAACCCGACCGGCACCGCGGTCGGCGGAACCGAGCTGGTCCGGTTCCTGGACGCGGTGCCGTCGCACGTGCTGGTGGTGCTGGACGAGGCGTACTACGAATACGTACGGCTCGCCGACCACCCCGACGGTGTCGAGATCGGCCGGACCAGGCCCAACGTGGTTGTGCTGCGCACCTTCTCCAAGGCATACGGCCTGGCCGGGCTGCGGGTGGGCTACGCGGTGGGCGATCCGGCCGTGATCACGGCGCTGCTGAAGGTGCACATCCCGTTCAGCGTGAGCCGGCTCGCGCAGGCGGCGGCGATCGCGTCGCTGGAGGCACGCCATGAATTGCTCGATCGCACCGACCCTCTGGTCGTCGAACGCGAACGGGTGCGCGACGCGCTGGTGGCGGCGGGGTACCCGGTACCACCGAGTGAGGCGAACTTCGTGTGGCTGCCGCTGGGGGCGCGCAGCGCCGAGTTCGGCGAGGCCAGCGCGGCGGCCGGGGTGCTGGTGCGCCCGTACGGGGCCGACGGGGTGCGCGTCACCATCGGCGACCCGCACGAGAACGATCTGTTCCTGAGCTTCGCCGGTGAACCGGAGGTGCTGGCCCGGTTCCTGGGTTAGCGGGGGGTTAGCTCGGGGTTAGCGGACGCCGATCGCGGGTGCGATGACGGGCCAGGAGAGCGCGAGTTCGTCCTCCCAGTACGGCCAGGAATGCGTGCCGGTGGCCCGGAAGTGCGCGGTGACCGGGATGCCGAGCGAGCGCAGCCGTTCGGTGAGCCGCAGCGTGCAGGCGTTGGTCGCGGCCTCCAGCGGGCCGCCGAACGTGATCGTGCTGGGCAGGTCTACGTTCGGCGTCCCCGGTACGTCGTGCACGCCGGGCAGACCGCTTCCGACCGACAGGTAGATCGTCTTGCCCCGCAACGCGTCCGCGTGCAGGGTGACGTCGTGCGCCAGCCACTCGGGGTCGTCCCGCTTGCCGAACATATTGTCCGGCTCGCCCATGTAGGTGGCCACCACGGCCCGCGCCTGCGCCTGACCGATGTCGGTGCCCATCGAGAAGCAGCCGCTGTGCGCCGCGATCGCCTTGTAGAGCGTCGGCCGCCGGAACGCGAGCATCATCGCGGCCTCCGCGCCCATCGAGACGCCCATCACCGCGTTGGTGCCGTTGCCGTCGAACTTCGCGTCGATCAGCGGAGGCAGCTCCTTGGTCAGGAACGTCTCCCACTTGTTGGTGCCGAGCACCGGGTCGGGCTGCTGCCAGTCGGTGTAGAAGCTGGCCGGCCCCCCGACGGTGAGTACGACGTTGACGTCCTTGTCGGCGTAGAAACGGTCGGCGTGCCCGAGTTCGGTCCAGTTGTTGCTGTCGGGGCTCGCGCTGCGGCCGTCGAGCATGTAGATGGTGGGACGCGGGCGCGACTGGTCGCGCGGCAGCAGCACCTGCACCTCGACCACCCGGCTCATCGCGGGCGAGGCGACGTAGACCCGCAGCCACCGATCGTTGATCGGTTCGACGCGCTCGATCCGCGGCGTCGAGGGCTGCTTACTGGTCGGCTCGGCCGGGCCGGGACCGTCCGAGGAACCGGTGTTGCCCGGCGGCGGATTGCCGGGCGCTGCCGTGACCTGAGGAGCACCGAATGACACCACACCGGAGACGAGTGCGGCACTGATCAGGGCGCTGGAAAGCCAACGCCGCACCCCGCGACACAGCATGCGAACCATCCTGCCAGAGACATCGATCGGCCGAAGAAAGATCGTCGCCGGATCGCGGGCCGAGCAGCGCATTCACCGTGCGGTGAGGCCGTCCTGCCAGCGCCGCTCCACTCCGGCGAAACGCCACACCGCGGCGGCGACCGCCCAGGTGAGCACGAACAGCCCGACGACGATGTATCCGAGATCGCCCAGATCGAGATTCCCGATCCAGGCGACGACGCCCGATTCGATCTCGAGCCGATCGGCGACGATGGAGACGATCTCCTGCCCGCCGATCAACAGCGCCACTGCCACCGAGAGTCCCGTGATCACCAGGTTGTAGTAGATCTTGCGCACCGGCTCGGCGAAGGCCCAGTCGTAGGCGAAGCTCATGAACGAACTGTCCAGCGAGTCGAACAGCGCCATGCCGGCCGAGAACAGCACCGGCAGCACCAGAATCGAGTACCAGTGCAGCCCGGTCGCCGCCGCGCCGCCCGCGATCACGAGCAGTCCGACCTCGGTGACGGTGTCGAATCCGAGGCCGAACAGCACGCCCACCGGGTACATGTGCCGCGGCTTGCGAACCAGGCCGAGGACCGGCCGTAGCACCCGGTTGAGCAGCCCCCGGCTGTCCAGCTGCTTTTCCAGCTGCGCCTCGTCGAATTCGCCGCGGCGCAGCTGCCGGAACACCCGCCAGATTCCCACCAGCGATGCGAGATTGAGCAAACCGATCAGGATCAGGAACGTGCCGGAGACGCTGGTGCCCCACAGTCCCGTCCAGCGTTGCAGAGCCGAATCCTCGTCCGCCAAGCTGGAGGCGAACGCCCGCACACCGAACGCGAGCAACCCCACGAGCGCGAACACCACACTGGAGTGACCGAGCGCGAACCAGAAGCCGACCGTTTGCACCCGCTGCCCGCTGTCCGCCACCAGTTTTCGCGTCGTGTTGTCGATGGCGGCGATGTGGTCGGCATCGAACGCGTGCCGCATGCCGAGCGTGTACGCCGTCACACCGAGACCGACGCCGAACACCGAACCGTCGATCACATAGTGGCCCGGAGCGACGAGCAGCAGAAGTGTCCCCCAGCCGAGAACGTGAAGAGCGAGGACGGTGACGGCCATTCCGATGACACTGCGCACGAGCGAACCCCTCGACCCCCGAAATGCAGACCTGCCAACGATACTCGACCGCACCGACACCGGTCCGCGTCTCCGGTCGATCCAGCAAATCACATCCGGCACAACGGCGTGCTGTCCCTCGCGCAGCAGGCTGACCCAGTGGCGCGCTCCAGCACGCCCCGAACGACCATAGGCCGTGTCCGGGGGCGGAAGCCCGCCGAGTGGGTGGGGTTGCACGCACCCAACACATAGCGAAACGACCCCTGCTCACGCCTTCCCTGGACATGGGGAAGCGAGGAGTGCAGCGGAGACGGAGGGATTTGAACCCCCGGTCGCTCTCGCGACGCTCGCTTTCAAGGCGAGTGCATTCGGCCGCTCTGCCACGTCTCCAGGGACCTGATCGTAGCGGACGGTTCAGGGAGCGTGCTTGCCGATTTCCTCGTCGACGCGTTCGAAGACGTCGGCGATCGCCTCGAGCTGGGCTGGGGCGAGCAGGTCGATGAAGTGGCGGCGGACGGCTTCGACGTGGCCGGGCGCGGCGGCTCGCAGCCGGCGCAGGCCCTCGTCGGTGAGTTCGGCGAGCACGCCGCGGCCATCCTCCAGGCAGGTGTTGCGGCGGACCATCTTCTGCGCCTCGAGCCGCCGGATCTGATGGGTCAGCTTGCTGCGCGAGGACAGCACGCCGTCGGCCAGTTCGCTCATCCGCAACGAGCGGTCGGGCGCCTCGGAGAGCAGGACGAGGATTCGGTATTCGGCGACGGTCAGGTCGCTGTCCCGTTGTAGCTGACGATTCAGCGCCGTCATCAGGCGCTGGTGGCCGTCCATGTAGGCGCGCCAGGCCCGCTGCTGCGCCGGGGTGAGCCAACGCGGCTCGGTCACGACGCGACCGATCGATTCGGGATGCACGGTGGTCATTCTATGCGCGGCGAAGTGCGGAAATGGGCAACTATCGCAGGTCAGCGCACCGTGGACAGCAGTGCGCGGTCCACCGCGGCCGGGCTCGTGCAGCCGGCGAGGCCGAGCGCGGAGTCGAAATCGGCGAGCACGGTGCGCAGCGCGTGCCGGACCCCCGTGGCTCCTGCCAACCCGAGGCCGTAGGCCCACGGCCGCCCGTACAGCACCGCCTTCGCGCCCAAGGCCAGCGCGACGAGCACGTCGGAACCGGTGCGCAGGCCGGAGTCGAACAGCACGTCGGCGCGATCGCCGATGGTGGCAACGACCGCGGGCAGCGCGTCCAGCGCCGCGATCGAGCCATCCAGCTGACGGCCGCCGTGATTGCTCACCACCACCGCGTCGGCACCGGCATCCACCGCCTGACGGGCGTCGTCGGGGTGCAGGATGCCCTTCACCGCGATCGGGAGGTCCGTCCATTCGCGCAGGCGCGCGACGTCGGCGAGCCGCAACGTGTGGTTGCCGAACAGCCCTGCCCAGGTGAGGATGGCCGTCCGCATCGCCTCCTCGCTCTCCTCCGGCGCGGTGGGCAGTTTGGCCCGGAAGACCGGATCGGACAGGTAGTTGGCGATGCCCTTGCCGTGCAAGAACGGCAGGTGCGCCTGTTCCAGGTCGCGCGGCCGCCAGCCGAGGACCGGGGCGTCCACGGTGACTATGATCGCCGAGGCCCCGGCTCGTTCGGCGCGCCGAACGAAGGAGCAGGCCAGGTCGTCGTCGGCGGGCCAGTACAGCTGGTACCACCAGGCACCGGCGGCCGCGCCGACATCCTCGATGGTCGAGGAGGCGGCGGTGGACAGCACGGTACCGATGCCGAGTTCCTTGGTCACCTCGGCCACGATCACCTCGCCGCCCTCGTGCAGCAGTTCCAGGACGCCGACCGGCGCGGTGAGCACGGGCGCGGCCAGTTTCGTGCCGAGCACCTCGACGGACAGATCCCGCTCGCCGGGGCCGGTGGAGCCGCGCAGCATCCGCGGCAAGATGCGGTAGCGGTCGAAGGCGGACCGGTTGGCCGCGGCGGTGCGCTCCGCGGACGCGCTGCCCGCCAGGTAGGCGAAAGCGGCCGGATCCAGCCGCTGCTGCGCCAGCGACTCCAAACCTGCTGCGGTCATGGGCAATTCAGGTGTCACGCCACCCAGGCCCCCGAGATAGATCTCGTTCTGGAAATCGATGAAGCCGCCGCTCATCACCGGAACGCTAGTCCGTGGTGCCGGTGACCGCAGGCCGCTTGCCGGATCGGTCCGGAAAAGCCGGCTCGGGGGGTCAGCGCGCAGCCGTCCGTCCGCGCGGAGCACTATGGCAGGGTGCGCGCGATAGATCTGAACGGTTCCGGCGGTCCCGAGGTCATGATCTTGTCCGAGGTGCCGGAGCCGACGCCGGGACACGGCGACGTGCTGATCGAGGTGGCCGCCGCGGGCGTCAACCGGGCCGATCTGTTGCAGCGTCAGGGCTATTACCCGTCCCCGCCGGGAGCCAGCCCCCTGCTCGGCCTGGAATGCTCCGGCGTGATCGCCGGAATCGGCGACGGAGTCCGCGACTGGGCGGTCGGCGACCGAGTGTGCGCGCTGCTGTCCGGCGGCGGCTATGCCGAGCGGGTCGTCGTACCCGCCACCCAGGTGCTTCCGGTTCCGGACAGCCTCGACCTGGGCGCGTCGGCCGGGCTGCCCGAAGTGGCGGCCACCGTGTGGTCGAACCTGGTGATGACCGCGGGTCTGCGGGCCGGCCAGCTGGTGCTGATCCACGGCGGCGGCAGCGGAATCGGCACGCACGCCATCCAGGTCGCCAAAGCCCTCGGCGCGCGTGTCGCGGTGACCGCGGGATCGGCCGAGAAGCTGGCGCGCTGCGCGGAGCTCGGGGCGGACCTGCTGATCAACTACAAGGAAGACGACTTCGTCGCCGCGGTACGCGCCGAGCGCTCCGCCACGGGCAGCCCTGGCGCGGACGTCATCCTCGACAACATGGGCGCGGCCTACCTGGGACGCAACGTCGACGCGCTGGCCGAGCACGGCCGCCTCGTGGTGATCGGCATGCAGGGCGGCGTCAGCGCCGAATTGAACCTGGGCGCCCTGCTGCGCAAATGGGGCACCGTCCACGCCACCAACGTGCGCGGGCGGCCAGCGACCGGCGCGGGCAGCAAAGCCGAGATCGTGGCCGAGGTGCGCGGGCAGCTGTGGCCGTTGATCGCCGACGGCACGGTGGCGCCCGTCATCGCGGCCGAACTGCCGATCGAGGAGGCCGCCGAAGCGCACCGGCTGCTGGAGTCCGGCGAGGCGTTCGGCAAGGTCGTGCTGCGGGTGGCGGAACTGTGAGCGCCGCTCACTCCAGCGCCAGCAGCGCCCGGCCGAGCTGATCGATCTCGAACTTGGTGGTGTAGGGCGCGAGGCCGATGGTCACCGCACCGCCCTCGTCGTTGACGCCGAGTGCGTCCAGCAGCCTGCTGCCGCCGTGCACGCCGCTGACCGTGCCGATCCGGTTGTCGGCGAGCTTCGCCGCGACCTTCTCCGCCTGCATGCCCGCGAGCGTGAAGCTGACCGTGGGAATGCGGGTGGAGGCGCGGCCGATCACGGTGAGGCTGGGGATCGAGTCGAGCATGCTCATCAAGTGCTCGAACAGATGGTCGTGGTAGTCCTGCAACGAGGTGATCGACATCTCCAGGCGCTGGCGCCGGGTGCCGCGCGCCCGCTCGTCCAGCCCGGCCAGGAAGTCGATCGAGGTGGTCAGGCCCGCGAGCAGCGCGTACTGGTGCCCGCCGACCTCGAGCCGCTCGGCGCCCTTCGCGTAGGGGTTGAGCGACATGGACGGGATCCGGTCCAGGAACGCGGGATCGCGGAAGACCAGCGCGCCGATCTGCGGACCGCCCCAAGCCGGTGCGCTCAACGCGACGACGTCGGCGTTCAGTTCCTCGATATCGATCAGGGCATACGGTGCGGCGCCGAACGCGTCCGCCACCAGCAGGCCGCCCACCTCGTGCACCCGGTCCGCGGCCACCCGCACGGCGGGCGCCGAGCCGACGATGGGCGAGGCGGCGGTGAGCGCCACCAGCCGTGCCGTGGGGCCGATCAGTTCCTCGAACTGCCAGGACGGCATCTCGCAGGTCTCGATCTCCACCTCGGCCCAGCGCACGTGCGCGCCGTAGCGGTTGGCGATGCGCAGCCACGGCGCGACATTGGCCTCGTCGTCCAGCCGGGACAGCACGATGCCGGTGCCCAGGCCGAGGCGGGAGCTCAGCGATTCGGCGAGCCAGGCCAGCAGGACCGCGCGGTCGGGGCCGAGCACGACACCCGCCGGGTCGCCGCCGACCAGGTCGGCCACGGCCTCGCGGGCCGCGTCCAGAATCGCCGCACTGCGTACGGCCGCGGCGGTCCGGCCGATATGCGAGAAGGAGGAGGTTCGGAAACCTGTTGAAACAGCGCGGGATACCGCGTCCGGAACCAGCATCCCCGCTTGCGGGTCGAGATGGATCCAGCCGTCGCCCAGGGACGGTATCAGGCCCCGAACCCGCGCGACGTCGTAAGTCATGCTGGCCACTCTAAGGGCAGCGGGCGAGCCTGTGTAACCGCGTTCCCCTCCACATCGTGGCGAGAGCACAGCGACCTGGGACTCAGCATGGCGACCGACTTTCGACAAATCCGAACCGCACGACCCGAACAGGATAGAACGCCGACTCCCACGGCGGCGCGTACCCGCGATACGCGCCGGACCCTGCCCGGTGGGCCCGCTGCGGAACACCGGCTTAGCGCCTTCCGAGCGGACACGACATGATAGGGACCATGACGCACTCGGATGAGGCACCGGACCATATCGTCGTTGTCGGACCCGACGGCAGGCCGTTGGCCATCCCGGCGGCAGCCGGATCGGAGGCGCCGTTCACCGCGCAGGTGGTGACCGACGATGACAAGGACAAGTCGGGTGACCGGGACGACTCCGGCGAATCGCTCGCCGACATGGTCGAGCAGCCCGCGAAGGTCATGCGGATCGGCACCATGATCAAGCAACTGCTCGAGGAGGTGCGCGCCGCTCCGCTGGACGAGGCCAGCCGCAATCGTCTCAAGGAGATCCACACCTCCTCGGTGCGCGAGCTGGAGCAGGGTCTCGCCCCTGAACTGCGCGAAGAGCTCGAGCGGCTCACCCTGCCGTTCACCGACGACGCCGTCCCGTCCGACGCCGAGCTGCGGATCGCGCAGGCCCAGCTGGTCGGCTGGCTGGAGGGCCTGTTCCACGGCATCCAGACCGCGCTGTTCGCCCAGCAGATGGCCGCGCGCGCCCAGCTCGAACAGATGCGCCAGGGCGCGCTGCCGCCCGGCCTCAACGCCGCCGACCCGCGCGGCAGCCAGGCCGGCCACGTCACCGGCGGTTCCGGCCAGTACCTGTGAGACCGGCGACGCGCGTGTGCCACGCGGTGGCGGGAAGCCGCCGGGGTAGTCTCGTGCACCGTGCCCGCCGCTGCCGCTCGCTCCGACTCGGTTTCCGACCCGAGTGCGGTGCGTCCTGAAGAGAGCTCAGTTGGTTCCGATGACCAAGCCCGTTCAGATGACAGCTCGCCGACCCCCTCGACCGAGCCCACGGTGCGTTCCGGCGACGACTCACCGGAGGATCCGGTGAGCGCGGCCACACCGCAGACGGAGACCCTGCACGCCGGAGCCACCGAGGCGAAGATCGTGCCGGACTCGCAGACGTTCCGGCGCGCGTTCCAGGACTTCGCGAGCGGCTTCGCGCAGCGGGAGCTGTGGCTGTCGCTCGGCTGGCAGGACATCAAGCAGCGCTACCGCCGCTCGGTGCTCGGGCCGTTCTGGATCACCATCGCCACCGGCTTGCAGGCGGTGGCGATGGGCGTGCTGTACGCGGCGCTGCTCGGCCAGCCGCTGCGCGAGTACCTGCCCTACGTGACGGTCGGGTTGATCATCTGGAACGTCATCCAGGCCAGCATCCTGGAGGGTTCGGAGGTCTTCATCGCCAACGAGGGCCTGATCAAGCAGCTGCCCTCCGCGCTGAGCGTGCACGTCTACCGGCTGGTGTGGCGGCAACTGCTCTTCTTCGCCCACAACTTGGTCATCTACGTGGTGATGCTCGTCGCGTTCGGCCTGTGGCGCCATCTCGGCGTGGCCAGTCTCCTGGCGATTCCGGCGATCGCGCTGATCTTCCTGAATTCGATGTGGGTGTCGATCGTGTTCGGCATCTTCAGCACGCGCTACCGCGACATCGCGCCGATTCTCGGCAGCACCACGCTGATGCTGTTCGTGCTGACGCCGGTCATGTGGACGACCAAGACGCTGCAATCGCAGATGAACAACGGCGACCGCGCGAAGCTGGCCGAACTCGTGCCGACGTTCCACTATCTCGAAATCGTCCGGGCGCCCCTGCTCGGCGAACCGCAGGAACTGCGGCACTGGCTGGTCGTCGGCGTGATCACCGTGCTGGGCTGGATCGTGGCGATTCTCGCCATGAAGCAGTTCCGTTCGCGCGTACCGTACTGGGTATAGGAGCGCCCCGATGAGTCGTGTGAGTATCGAGACCCAGCAGGCCTGGGTCGAATTCCCGATCTTCGACGCCAAATCGCGGTCGTTGAAGAAGGCGTTCCTCGGCAAGGCGGGCGGCGCGATCGGGCGCAACAAATCCGACGTGGTCGTGGTCGAGGCCCTGCGGGACATCAATCTGTCGTTGCAAGAAGGCGATCGGGTCGGCCTGGTCGGGCACAACGGCGCGGGCAAATCGACGCTGCTGCGCCTGCTTTCGGGCATCTACGAACCCTCGCGCGGCAGTGCGCGCATCCGCGGGCGGGTGGCGCCGGTGTTCGACCTCGGCATCGGGATGGACCCGGAGATCTCCGGCTACGAGAACATCATCATCCGCGGCCTGTTCCTCGGGCAGACCCGCAAGCAGATGCTGTCGAAGATCGACGAGATCGCCGATTTCACCGAGCTCGGCGAATACCTGTCCATGCCGCTGCGCACCTATTCCACCGGTATGCGGGTTCGCCTCGCGATGGGTGTGGTCACTTCGATCGATCCGGAGATTCTGTTACTCGACGAGGGTATCGGCGCCGTCGACGCGGAATTCATGAAGAAGGCTCGCAAGCGGTTGCAGTCCTTGGTGACGCGTTCGGGCATCCTGGTCTTCGCGAGCCATTCGAACGAATTCCTCGCGCAGCTGTGCGATACAGCGCTGTGGATCGATCACGGCCAAATCCGCTTGCGTGGCGGCATCGAAGAAGTGGTGCGAGCCTATGAGGGGCCGGAGGCAGGCGATCACGTCGCGACCGTGCTGCGCGAGATGGAAGCCGAACGGGGCGGGACAAACGAACGAGAATTGGAGCGGAATCAGGCATGAGCGGTCAGGCGCGGAGGCGGCAGCGAAGCGTGACCACGGAGCGCCCCGCTCATGCCAAGGAAGGCCACAGCATGAGCGGTCAGGCGCGGAGGCGGCAGCGAAGCGTGACCACAGAGCGCCCCGCTCATGCCAAGGAAGGCCACAGCATGAGCGGTCAGGCGCGGAGGCGGCAGCGAAGCGTGACCACGGAGCGCCCCGCTCATGCGAGAAAGACCACAGCATGAGTGAGCCGACCGGGCAGGACACCCCGATCGACGAAGGGGCGCAGACCCGGATCGGCTCCGCGCTGGAGGAGGCTGTCGAGCCCGCCGCGAAATCCGCAGTGCCGACGTCGAATTCGCAACCGCGCATCGTGGCCGTGGTCGTCACGCACAAGCGCCGCGAACTGCTCGCCGAGTCGCTGAAGGCCGTCACCTCGCAGTCCCGGCCGGTGGACCACCTGATCGTGGTCGACAACGGCAACGAGACCGAGGTCGCCGACCTGGTGCGCGACCAGCCGGTGGAATCCACCTACCTGGGCTCGGCGCACAACCTCGGCGGCGCGGGCGGGTTCGCACTCGGCATGCTGCACGCGTTGAGCATCGGCGCGGACTGGGTGTGGCTCGCCGACGACGACGGCAGACCCGAAGGCCCCGACGTGCTGTCCACCCTGCTGGACTGCGCGAACCGGCACGGCTTGGTCGAGGTCTCGCCCGTGGTCTGCGACATCGATGAGCCCGACCGGCTCGCCTTCCCGCTGCGCCGCGGCGTGGTCTGGCGCAGGCTGCGCTCGGAACTCGGCGACGACGATTTCCTGCCCGGCATCGCCTCGCTGTTCAACGGCGCGCTGATCTCCGCACGGGCGGTCGATGTGATCGGCGTGCCGGACCTACGCCTGTTCGTGCGCGGTGACGAGGTGGAGGTGCACCGCAGGCTGGTGCGCTCCGGGCTGCCGTTCGGCACCTGCCTGCAGACGGCGTATCTGCATCCCAACGGCGCGGCCGAGTTCAAGCCGATCCTCGGCGGCCGGATGCACACGCAGTATCCCGACGATCCGGTGAAGCGCTACTTCACCTACCGCAACCGCGGCTACCTGATGTCCCAGCCGGGCATGCGGAAGCTGTTGCCTCAGGAATGGGTTCGGTTCTCCTGGTTCTTTCTGGTCACCCGCCGCGACCCCGCGGGCCTGCGCGAATGGTTCCACCTGCGTTCCCTCGGCCGGCACGAGCAGTTCGGCAAACCGGACTGAGGCCGGGTAGCGCCTCGGCCCGACGCGCACAGTCGATCCGCGATTCCGGAAAATCGGTTGTGCGCGGCGGGGGTCGGCTGCGAAGGTGATGGGGACTGCGAGAGAGGCAAGGAGGTGTGGACCGTGACGAGGAACGTTCGGGTTGTCGTGCTCAGGCGCGCTGACGTCCGTCATGCCGCCACGCGAAACTCCCCCTCATTCTCCGCTCGCTGAACCCGCCGTCGGGTTCGGCGCCCGACGAAGGACTCCTTCCCTCATGGTCGACCACGACCTTCTCGTCCCTTACGGCTGGACCGAAGCCGTTGCCTCGCACTACGCCCCGATGATCGAGGAAGACTGTGTGCCCGCGCGCGTGATCCGCATGGATCGCAGTGAATGCGACGTCGCCACGCCGAACGGGCTGGCCCGCGCCCGTTGCCCGCGCCCGGATTCCGAAGTGAGCGGGCTGTGCACCGGCGACTGGGTGACCGTCGACGCCACCTCGGCGGTGCGCCGGTTGCTGCCGCGCCGGTCGGCGATCACGCGGTCGTCCGCCTCCGGCCGATCGCAGGGCCACGTGCTCGCCGCCAATGTCGACACCGTCCTGATCTGTACCGCCGCCGACGGCGACGTGGATCTCGGCCGCATCGAACGCATGCTCGCGCTCGTCTGGGAGAGCAACGCCCAGCCGATCGTGCTGCTCACCAAGGCCGACGCCGCCGACGACCTCCCGCTCCCCGAGGTCCGCGCCGTGGCTCCTGGCGCAGCCGTGCTCGAGGTGAGCGCGAGCACCGGCCTCGGGCTCGACGTGCTCACGGCGATGCTCGACGGCACCGTCGCGCTGCTCGGACCCTCCGGCGCTGGGAAGTCGACCCTCGCCAACGCGCTGCTCGGCGCGGAGGTGTTCGCCACCAACGCGGTCCGCGACGCCGACAAGAAAGGCAGGCACACCACGGTGCACCGGGAGCTGCGCCCACTGCCCGGCGGCGGCACCCTGATCGACACTCCCGGGCTGCGCGGCGTCGGTCTATGGGACGCCTCCGAAGGGATCGAGAAGACCTTCAGCGACATCGAATCCCTTGGCGCGCAGTGCCGATTCGGCGACTGCGCACACCACGGCGAACCGGGATGCGCCGTGCGGGCGGCGATCGACAACGGCGAACTCACCCAGCGCAGGCTCGACAGCTACGAGAAGCTGGCGCGGGAGAACGAATGGATGCTGGCGCGCACCGACAAACGGTTGCGAGCCGAACGCGAGCGAGCCTGGCGGGACATCACCAAGCAGCACCGCAAGATGTTCCGGGAACGGAACTCGCGACGCTGATCGAGCGGGAGCACGGTAGGGTGCCCCTCGCACCGTTCGCTATCTGGGAGGGATAGATGAGTCAACCCGGCGGGTACCCGCCACCCGGTCAGCAGCCCGGCCAATGGCCCGGGCAGCCGACGTTCGGTCAGCAGCCGCCAGTCGGCCAGTACCCGCCGCCGCAGGCACCCGCGCAGTACGCGCCGCCCGCGGGGCAGCATCCGAGTCAACCGCATCTCGCCCAACCGCAGCCGGGCCAGCCGCCGTACGGGCAGCCAGCGCCCCAATTCGGCGGGCCCGCACCGCAGTACGGGCAGCCACAGCCCTACGGCCAGCCGCCTTATGGCCAGCCGCAACCGTACGGTCAGCCACAACAGTTCGGCCCGCAGGGCTACGGCGCGCCCGCCGATCCGCCGGGCATCACCATCGATGCCTCGTATTCGCTCTGGACGTTCATGCTCGCGCTGACCAAGCCGAAGATCTTGGTCAACGGCCAGCGGGTGCCCAACACCCGCTGGGGCGCGAACCACATCCCGGTCGGCCCCGGCCAGTACCACGTCCGGGTCGCCACCCCCTGGTTGTTCGATATGGGTCCGGCCGAGGTCACCGTGCCGATCGCCGAGGGGCAGGCCACCCGGTTCTACTACAAGGCGCCGGTGGTGATCTTCCTCAACGGCGCGATCGGGCCGGTTCCGCAGAAGGCTCCGGGCGTGCTGTTCCTGTACATCGTCTGGGCCCTGGTCGGCCTGATGTTCCTGCTGAACATCATCCTGATCGCCGCGACGGCCTGAATCGGAGGAGGGCACCGGTACGCCGGTGCCCTCTCTTCGCACTTAGGCTTGACCTGCAAGCGCGTACAGCCGCAGGCTGGTGCCCGCGGCGGAAACGAAGGAGCAGGTCAGATGACGGAACCGGGATCCAAGCCGCTGGCGGGCCGGACGATGATCATGTCCGGGGGCAGTCGCGGCATCGGGCTGGAGATCGCCAAGCGGGCCGCGGCCGACGGCGCGAACATCACCCTGATCGCGAAAACCGATCAGCCGCATCCCAAGCTGCCGGGCACCATCCACACCGCCGCCGCGGAACTCGAGGCGGCGGGCGGGCAGGTACTGCCGTTCGTCGGCGACGTCCGCGTCGACGAGTCGGTGGCCGAGGCGGTGCGCCAGACGGTCGAGCGGTTCGGCGGCATCGACATCGTGGTGAACAACGCTTCCGCGATCGACCTGTCCCCCACCGACGCACTGCCGATGAAGAAATACGACCTGATGCAGGACATCAACTGCCGGGGCAGCTTCCTGCTGTCCAAGCTGAGCATCCCGCATCTGCGCGAATCGGCGAAGGCCGGGCGCAACCCGCACATCCTCACCCTGTCCCCGCCGCTGAACCTGGACCCCAAGTGGGCGGGCATGGCGCTGGGCTACACGATCGCCAAGTACGGCATGTCCCTGACCACGCTCGGGCTGGCCGAGGAACTCAAAAGCGACGGCATCGGCGTCAATTCGCTGTGGCCGCGCACCACCATCGCCACCGCGGCGGTGAAGAACCTGCTCGGCGGCGAGGAAATGATCTCCACCTCGCGCACCCCCGATATCTACGCCGACGCCGCCTACCTGGTGCTCACTTCGCCCGGCGAGCAGACCAGCGGCAACTTCTTCATCGACGACGAGGTCCTCGCCGCCCACGGCATCACCGATCTGGACAAGTACCGCGTCACCCCCGGCGACGGCGAACTCTCCACTGATCTTTTCTTGTCCGACGCTCCGCGTCTTTAGCCCGGACGCACGAAATCAGCTGTCGCGCCGGCCTTCGATCCCGAACAACCGCTCCCAGTTCTCGCGACTGGTCAGTTCCGGCATGGCGGCGCGGTACTGCGCCTGCACGGCGGGCAGCTCCCGGCGCAGGCGACGCAGCACACGCACCATACGACGCAACAGCCGCAGCGCGCGGGCCTTGTCACGCTGACGCACCCGCACGCCGGACTGCGAGGCGTCGGTGACCACCACATGGTCGAACAGCGAGACATGCCACCAGTAGGCGTCTTCCCGGGTGACGCCGATGATGCCGTGCTGGGTACGCCCCAGCCACTGCGTGATCGCGCGCTTGATCAGCACCAGCTTCGCGCGGCTGGGTTCCCCGCCCGCCCGGCGCAGCTGGATATCCGCGGAGCGCACAGGCGGTGTCGAGGCCGGATGCTTGATCGTCTCGGGGTAGTCGGCCCGGCTGGTCCGCGCGGCGGCCAGCGCTTCGATACCGCCGTCCCGCAACACCTTCGGGCCGTTCAAGAAGTCCTCGATGCCTTGCAGGGTGGTGTGCACCAGGCCGTACTGCATCGCGACCAACTGCTCCGCCATCTCCCGGAACAACCTGCCCGCGACGTCCTTACCGTCCAGCTCGGTGTGCAGCGAGCCGACGATCAGCGAGTTGCGGGTGCTGAAGTAGCGCGCCCAGTCGTCGTAGTCCTTCCAGTAGAAATCGGCGTGCCAGACCGCGGCGTTGGGCAGCGTGACGGTGACGAAACCGTGCTCACGCGCCCGGATGCCGTATTCCACGTCGTCCCACTGGAAGAAGATCGGGATCGGCAGGCCGATCTTCGCGACCACCTCGGCCGGGATGAGGCAGGTCCACCAGGCGTTGTAGCCCGCGTCCACGCGGCGCTCCTGGTTCTTCTTCAACATGCTGGTGTTGCGCAGCGCCTTCGGCACCTTCTGGCCGTGCCGCAGCCGGTTCAGATGCACTTCCTCGGCGCCGACGTTGAGGTAGTCGGGATTGAGCAGGAACAGCATCTGCGCGCCGACCAGGGTCGGCTCGACCGTCAGGTTGGCGAACGCGTTCAACCGCAGCACCGTCTCCGGTTCACACAGGATGTCGTCGTCCATCAGGATGACGTCGGCGTGCTCATTGACCGCGGACACCTCGTAGAGCCCCCGGGTGAAGCCGCCGGCGCCACCGAGGTTCGGCTGGCGCAGGTAGCGCAGCTTCTCCCCGAGGACCGGCGCGACCTCCTGGTAGCGCGGCCGGTTCTCGACCAGATCGGTGCCCTGGTCGACGACGTACACCGCGTCGATCGCGGCGAGCACGGTGGGATCGGAGGACAGCGCGGCGACCGTCTCGGCGCAGTCCTCGGCACGGTTGAAGGTGCAGATGGCGATGGCGACCGGGCGGACGCGTTCCGGCGCGACGGCGGTCCAGCTCAGTTCCGCGACGCCGAGCGCGCCGCCGATAGCGTCGAACTCCAGCCACAGCGCGCCGCCGTCGACGTACTGGTCGAGCGGGGCGGTCAGGGTGACCGAGCCGCTCGCGTCGACCCGCTGGGTCTCGATGATCCTGCGATGGCCCGCGATGTCGGAGGCCACCAGGCGGATGTTCGCCTTGGCGGCGACGTCGAGCACCATGGTGGCCCGCACCTCGGTCACCGTGGTCCAGCGCTGCCAGTAGCTGGCGGCGAACCGGCCGAAGTAGGTGTTGGTGTGCGCGGTCGCGCCCTTGTCCAAGCGCAGGGTCAGGCGTTCTCGGTGCGCGCCACCTTTCACGACGGCGTACAGCTCATCGCTCACCTTCGCCGACGGACCGGTGAAGATACCGCGCTGGAGCACGAGCCGGTCCGGCGCCCGATGGTCGGCGCGCAGCGCGGCAGGCGCCTCAGCGGCCGTCGAGCGATCGTTTGTGTCGGTAACGGCCTCGATAGCCGACTGATCCATGAAATCCTCGAAATTCTCATTGTGCCGGACGGGACAGACACGCCCCTCGATGCCTTCACGGCGGGGGTGAGGATATCAACCACCCTCCGCGGTTGCCCGCCGTACGGCAACGCCGACGTGTGCCCGAAGCATTGCTAAACGTTCGCCGATTCGTTGTCGGTGGCGCTGTCCTTGCCCGCTCGCACTCCGGTGAAGACGAACTTGTCGTAGGCCCAATACCGGAACACCACGGCCACGATCTGCCCGATCAACGTACCGGAGAGGTTGTCCGACAGCGGGCTCGACAGGTCGAGCAGGTAACGGGAGAAGCCGAGACAGCCCAGTTGCAGGCCGATCGCTATCACGTTGAACACGGCGTACAACAGATACTCGCGCCCGGGATTGTCGGTCTGCTTATGCGCGAAGGTCCACCATTTGTTGCCGAAATAGGTCACCACCGTGGCCACCGCGATCGCGATGATCTTGGCCGGGAGTGGGTAGTGATAGAGCACGCCCTCGCCACCCCAGAAGACCAGGAGGTTGTACGTGCCCGCGTCCACCAGGAAGCCGATCGCGCCGACCACCAGGAAAGCCCCGCCGCTACGCAGCCCGGCGAGCACCTTGCGAACGACCGCTCGGGTCTCCTGCGTCACTGGCTCGCCCGCGGATGCGGTGGACTCACTGGATGGCACGGCCCGACGCTACCGCAGGAACACCGCGGCGCCCGCGCCGGGAAAATCCGCTCCGGCACACGGTGAGGTCGGCCACGCACAAGCTGTGCGATCCCTGTACCCTCCCCGTGTTCCCACATTCACCACCGATCGCGAGGATTGACCCGGGTGGACTCCACCGAGCTCCGTATTGCCGCCGTGGTTCCGTGTCACAACGAAGAGGCCTCGGTCGCCAAGGTCGTAGCCGATCTGCAGGCCGCGGTGCCGGGAATCGTCGTCTACGTCTACGACAATCTGAGCACGGACAACACCGCCGAGCGCGCACGCGAGGCCGGCGCGATCGTGCGGCACGAGCACACCAAGGGCAAGGGCAACGTGGTGCGCCGCGCCTTCGCCGACATCGAGGCGGACGTGTACTTGATGATCGACGGCGACGACACCTACGAGGCGTCCGCCGCGCCGCTGATGATCAAGACGCTGCTCGACGGCCCTTACGACCACGTGCTCGGCGTGCGCAAGCAGGACGAGGGCGCCACGGCCTACCGCGCGGGCCACGAGACCGGCAACAAGGTGCTCAACGGCGTGGTCGGGAAGGTGTTCGGCGAGAACGTCGAGGACATGCTCTCCGGCTTCCGGGTGTTCTCCCGCCGCTTCGTGAAGAGCTTCCCCGCGGTGTCGCGCGAATTCGAGATCGAGACCGAGCTCACGGTGCATTCCTTGCACCTGCGGGTGCCGCGGACCGCGGTGCCGGTCGGCTTCCGCGATCGTCCGGCGGGCAGCGAGAGCAAGCTGCGCACCTATCACGACGGGTTCAAGATCCTCGCGCTGATCATCGGGCTGGCCCGGCACGAACGGCCGGTCGCGTTCTACGGGGTGTTCGGCACGCTGAGCTGGCTGGTCTCGATCATCCTGACCATCCCGATCATCGTCGAGTTCTACAACACCCACACGGTGCCGCGGTTCCCGACGCTGTTCCTCGCCTTCACGCTGCTGCTGCTCGGCAGCCTCGCGTGGACCGCGGGCCTGATCCTCGACGGCATCCGGCGCTCCCGCCACGAGGCCGCGCGCCTGGTGTACCTGCGCTATACCGCGGTGGGTGCGGAGGACCCGCGGAGCAAGGGCGGAGCCGGGCGTTGACGGCCTCGGCGAATCGGACCGCGACGCCGGAGGAGAATCTGGGCGAGCCCTCGGACACCGCGCCGCTACCCGCGACCGACACCGCACCGCTACCGGCGGTCGACGCCGACGTGGCCACCGCGGGAACGGATCGGTCCGCGCTGGGCTTCGCGGCGCGAGTGGTGACGCGCCTGGGCGGGGCGACGATCGCCTTCACCCTGCTGGCGACCATATTCGGTGCGTTGTTCACCGTTCTCACCCCGCCGATGTGGGGTCATGACGAGATCACCCAGTTCGGTCGCGCCTATCAGGTGGCGCACGGCGGGTTCCTGCCCCAGCGGATCCACGACGATCGCGGCATCGCCTACGGCGGCGACGTCCCGGCCAGTATCACCGAGCTGATGGGCTACGCGCAGCAGGACTACTCCACCAATCCGGGCGAGCCCGACCCCATGGTGGCCGACCCGGCCCGCTACGACCAGTTGACGAGCGCCACGGTCTCGGATGCCACCGAACCGGTGTGGTTCACCAATACCGCGGCTTACTCGCCGGTGCCCTACCTCCCGGCCGCGATCGGCATCCGGCTCGGCGAGCTCTTCGGGCTCGACGTGGGCGGCCTGCTGTTGCTCACCAGGCTCGCCGGACTGCTGGCCTACCTCGCGCTGGTCGGATTCGGCCTGTACGCCTTGCGCGCGCATCGGGTGCAGTGGCCGGCGTTCACCGTCGCCGCGCTGCCGATCGCGGTGTTTCAGGCCGGCACGGTCACCGCCGACACCATGACCAACGCGCTGGCCATCCTGTTCTCAGCGCTGCTGGTGAAGGCCATGTTCCTCGGCGAGCGCCTGGGCCGGGTGGAGATCGGCGCGCTGCTGGCCGCGACGATCCTGCTGCCGGTGAGCAAGCCCACCTATGTGCTGCTCGCGATGCTGGTCGTCCTGGTGCCCGCGGACCGATTCGGGTTCCGCGGCCGGTGGCGCGGCATTCCCTGGGCCTTCGCCGCGGCCGGTGCGCTCGCGTTCGCGGTGTGGATGAAGATCGCGGCGCCGACCGGCGACGGCATGGGCCTGATGCGGCCGCCGCACCAGTGGCACTCGGTGCGTCCCGGCGACCAGCTCAGCGGCATCCTGCGCGACCCGCCGGAGTTCGTGCGCGTGTTCGGCGAGAGCATCGCGCTGCGCGACCAGCGCTGGTTCAGCCAGTTCTTCGGTGAACTCGGCTTCGCCTACGTCGACGTGCCCGCCCTGTCCATGCTGGCCTGCCTGCTGGCGTTCGCGGTGAGCATCGGCGTCGCGGAACGGATGACGACCCCGGCTTTCCGCCGCACTCTGATCGTCGCGCTCACCATGGCCGCGAGCGTCGCGATGATCTACGTGACGCTGTACATGTCGTTCACGCCGGTCGGCTACTACATCATCGACGGCGTGCAGGGCCGCTACTTCGTGCCGCTGGCGATCGTGACACTCGCGGTGCTGCTGCGCTGGATGCCGCTGCGGCTCACCGACTCCGCGGGCAAGACCCCGGCGGTGGGCCCGGCCGTCACCGTGGTGGTGGCGACGAGTGTGGCACTGATCGCGGCGGCGGCGAAGTACTACACCATCGTCTGGGGCTGAGCGGCGTGGCGGCCCCGGGCGCCCTTCTCAGTCGCCCGTCGCGCTGAGCGTCCGCTCGCCGGCGGCGAGATAGGCGCGCTCGGTCGCGGCTTTATATGGGCGCCACCAGGTTTCATTGCCCCGATACCACTGGATCGTCGCCGCCAGTCCGGCGCGGAAGTCCGCGTAACGGGGTCGCCAATCGAGCTCGGAACGCAGCAACGTCGCATCGATCGCGTAGCGCTGGTCGTGGCCGGGCCGGTCGGTCACGTGGTCGAAATCGTCGGGGTCGCGGCCGAACTCCGCGAGGATCAGCCGCACCACGGACTTGTTGTCGAGTTGGCCGTCGGCGCCGATCAGGTAGGTCTGCCCGATCCGGCCCCGGCGCAGGATCTCCCACACAGCGCGATTGTGGTCGTCGACGTGGATCCAGTCGCGTACCTGGTGTCCTGCCCCGTACAGGCGGGGACGAACCCCATCGATCAGATTGGTGATCTGGCGCGGGATGAATTTCTCCACATGCTGGTAGGGACCGTAATTGTTACTGCAGTTGGAGATGGTGGCGCGTACGCCGAACGAGCGGGTCCACGCGCGCACCAGCAGGTCACTCGACGCCTTGGTGGCTGAATACGGGCTGGACGGGTTGTACGGGGTGGTCTCGGTGAAGGCCGGGTCGTCCGGGGCCAGGTCGCCGTAGACCTCGTCGGTCGACACGTGGTGGTAGCGCACGTCGTGCCTGCGCACGGCCTGCAGGAGGGCATAGGTCCCGACGATATTGGTCTGCACGAACGGCCACGGCTCGGCGAGGGAGTTGTCGTTGTGCGACTCCGCGGCGAAGTGCACCACCGCGTCGACGCTGCTGACCAGTTCGTCGACCAGGTCGAGATCGGCGATGTCGCCGTGCACGAACTCGATGCGGTCGGCCACCGGGTCGAGCGAGGCTCGGTTCCCGGCATAGGTCAGGGCGTCGAGGACGGTGACGGTCGCATCCGGGTGGTCGGACACGGTCTGCTGGACGAAGTTGGCGCCGATGAAACCGGCGCCACCGGTGACGAGCAATCGCACGCTATGACTGTACGTGGGGCCGCGCCGCCTCGGCGACGGACTCGAAACCCGGTGCGGCTTAACCAAACTCCATGGTTTCGATCTGTGATATTCGTCTCATTGACTTCCCAATGTTTAGAGCACTCAGATTGTTTCAGTGCGGAAAAGCCCGGTCAGCGCCCCTATTTCCGCGACCCCACCAAGCCGCAAGTCTCGATGGTGAACAGAATTTGAATAAACAGTCACAAAGGGTTCACCACGCGTTAGCTGGCCTAGATTTTGCTCCTCTAGTCCCCTCCGAACGCTTCAATCGAGGTTCCAAACAAAATGCTGATGAGGAAATTCGCCGCGACGTCGGCACTGCTGATCGCCGCTCTCGGCGTCACCGCCGGCACCGTCTACGCGGATCCGGCCACCGAAGCCGACAGCGGCGTGGTGAACTGGAGCGCGGCCGCCACCCCGGTGTCGACCATTATCAAGACCGACAGCGGCTCGCTGGTCAACGAGGACGGCGTGTTCAAGATCAAGGCCGCCAACGGAGCCACCGTGGCCGGTACCGAGCTGAAGTTCCGCGTCGACGACTTCGAGTTCCCGATTGCTGCCGAGATCTCCGACCACACCGCCGTCCTGATGCCGCAGTACGACATGGAGCACGCGGTCTACAAGCCCGTCGCCCTGCCGTTCGAGGACAAGGCGCCGTGGAAGACCGAGTACGACCGTGAGCAGGCCGCCTTCAACCGCATGAAGGACACCATCTCCACCGGTGCCACCATCGGCACCCTGGTCGGTGGCCTCAGCGGCGCGGCCCTCGGCTGCGTCGCGGGCGCCGGCGTGGGCCTGGTCCTGACCGGTGCGCTGCTGACCCTGTTCGGCGCGGGCCCGATCGCCGGCTGCATCGCCGGTGCGGCCGCCGTCGGCTTCCTGGGCACCCTGGCGGGCCAGCTGTTCGTGACCGCTCCGGTCGCGATTCTCGCCGCGATCCAGTACGTCACGACGATCAACCAGCCGTTCAACGCGCCGAAGTAATCCACGCCTGAACGCACACAACTGAAACGAATCGAAGCCCCGCCCGCGCGGTTGCGCGGGCGGGGCTTCGAGTATTTCTGCTGCCTATCAGATGAACAATAGATGGACAAAATGTAACCAACGAGATTTTTCCGGGCGTCGGCCTGAACTATCAAGGGCAAATAACTTCAATTCGGAACTAATAGCTTCCCCTGGCGGGCCCCACCCCCGAGCTACACCCTGAAACAGCGCGCCCCACACAGGACGCGAGCCCCGTCCCGGCCGAGTGCGGGGCGAGGCTCGCCTGGAAAGGCGGGACGGTCAAGCCGTCCGCGCCTGTTGGTCGTCCCCGATGCGGGCACGCACGAACCGTGCGACCCGGGCCAGCGCCGCCCTGCTCTCCGGCAGGTTGGGCGCGATGCTCATGAAGGCGTGCACCTGGCCGCGCCACAGTTCCAGGGCGTTCGGCACGCCCGCCGCGGTGAGCCGCTGCGCCATCAATTCGCAGTCGAAGCGCAGCACCTCGTCCTCCGCGGCGATCAGTAGCACGGGCGGAAGCGCGGACAGCACCGCGTTGACCGGCGACAGGCTCGGATCCAGCGTCCCGTCGACCTCGGCGCCGATGCGCACCACGGCTTCCAGCGCCGACAGCGGGATGTACGGATCGCGCGCGAGGTTCACGTAATCCCGCTTCGCCCGGTAGTCCAGGTCGAGCAGCGGACTCAATCCGACCAGCCCGGCCGGCGCGCGCAGCCCCGACTCCAGAGCCAGCAGGGCGGTCGCGAAGCCGAGGTATCCGCCCGCCGAATCGCCCACGAAGATGATCCGCCCCGGATCCGCTCCGTGACGCAGCAGCCAGCGGTAGGCCGCCAGACAGTCGCGCACCGACTCGCTGATCCGCGTACGGGGCAGCTGGCGGTACTCGACGTTGATCACCGGCAGGCCGGTGCGGCGCGCCAGGCTCGCGGCGACCGGGCGGTGGCTGCGGGTATTGCAGATCGCGAAGCCGCCGCCGTGCATGTACAGCACCGCGCCGTGCCGCAACGCACGCGACGCACCGGCCGGGCGAATGATCTCCAGGCGGATGCCGCGCAGCGACACCTGCTCCCGATCGATCCCGTGCGGTCGAGGACGCAGCCGCGCCAGCCCGTCGACGGTGACCGCGCCGACCGGAATGGTCACCCTGGTCACCGGGACGGTTCGCAGCGCCGGTCGGACCACGCCCATGCAGGTGGCCAGCAGCAAGCGTGATTGCGGGCTGGGGCCCTGCGGATTCATCACCACACCGGGCTCGCCGTCTCTGGTCGCCATCGCGTACCTACCTCACAACTGGCGCGCCTATCACGACCGGACCGTCCCAGGGCGAGCTGTCGGCGCCGACATCTCACACAGTGTCTTTCCGAACACCATGCGCTTGTGACCTATGCAACAGAATCGCTCCAACCCCGCGGCGGCGAAACGCCCGTAACCGAATCGAGGACTACTCGGAACCTCACCGAATCCCGCGGCCGTACGACTGGCAGACTCCAGGGCATGCGCGGAATCATTCTGGCGGGCGGCACCGGCTCCCGGTTACACCCGATCACGCGCGGGGTGAGCAAGCAGCTGGTCCCGGTCTACGACAAACCCATGGTCTACTACCCCCTGTCCACGCTGATGCTCGCGGGGATCAGGGACATCCTGGTGATCACGACGCCGGCGGACGCGGCCGCGTTCCGGCGCCTGCTCGGCGACGGCACGCAGTTCGGGCTGTCGCTGAGCTACGTGGTCCAGCCCGAGCCGGACGGCCTGGCCAGGGCTTTCGTCCTCGGCGCCGATCACATCGGCACAGATTGCGCCGCGCTGGTACTCGGCGACAACATCTTCCACGGCCCCGGCCTCGGCACCAGTCTGAATCGCTTCCACGGCATCGACGGCGGCGCGGTGTTCGCCTACTGGGTTTCCGACCCGACCGCCTACGGCGTGGTGGAGTTCACCGAAGGACGCGCGGTGTCCATCGAGGAGAAGCCCAAGACACCGCGATCGAACTACGCCATTCCGGGGCTGTACTTCTACGACAACGACGTGGTGGAGATCGCCAGGTCGCTGCGTCCGTCCGCCCGCGGCGAGTACGAGATCACCGACATCAATCGCGCCTACTTGGAACAGGATCGTCTGAGCGTGGACGTGCTCGCCCGCGGTACCGCCTGGCTGGACACCGGTACCTTCGATTCCCTGCTCGACGCCGCCAATTACGTACGCACCATCGAGGAGCGGCAGGGCCTCAAGATCGGCGTGCCGGAGGAGGTGGCCTGGCGGATGGGCTTCATCGACGACGAGCAGTTGTGCGCGCTCGCCGAACCGCTGGTCCGCTCCGGTTACGGCCGCTACCTGCTCGATCTGCTCGAACGCGGTCGGGACTGGTGAGCATGGAGTTCCGGGAACTCACGGTGCCGGGCGCGTGGGTGATCACGCCGCGCCGGCACGGCGACCACCGCGGCATGTTCCTCGAGGGCTTCAAGGCCTCGGAGTTCGAGAAGGTGACCGGGCGTCCGTTCGACCTGCGACAGGTCAACTGCTCGGTCTCGGCGGCCGGGGTGCTGCGCGGCATCCACTACACCGACGACCCGCCCGGTCAGGCCAAGTACGTGACCTGCGTGCGTGGCGCGTTCCTCGACGTGGTCGTCGACCTGCGCCCCGGCTCGCCGACCTACGGCCGCTGGGACAGCGTGCTGCTCGACGACGTCGACCGGCGCTCGGTCTTCCTGTCCGAAGGACTCGGCCACGCGATCCTCTCGCTGGAGGACGGCTCGACGGTCACCTACCTGTGCTCCCTGGAATATCAGCCGGAGTTCGACCACGATATCGACGCGTTCGATCCAACGCTCGGCATCGAGTGGCCGCGGGTCGGACGCGACGGCCGGGCACTCGCGTTCATTCGATCCGCGAAAGACGCCGTCGCCCCGCCGTTTTCGCGGTCCGGACGGATAAGCGGCCGGACATAGGGGCATTCTGACGTCGGCACCGGACCGTGCGGCGAGGCAACGCGGGCCGCATCGGGCAAGGCAGGCCATGGCACCGGACGGAGTCGGACCGGGCAGCCGCGCCATGAACACAACGCGGCACGGTCGGGCTCGAGTCCCGCGCCGGACTGAGCGAGACCGAGCAGCCGCCACCACAGCCGGGCGCAGGCGCTCCGGAACCCGAGGCCGAGGGCTGGCAGCCGCACAGTCGCGCCGCCACCCGATTCCGGGTGACGGCGCTGGGCGTTCACCACCTCGGTCAGCCGACGGGTTGCAGTTCCTTCTTCTCGTTCGCCGCCCGATCCTGACCGCGCAACCGCGGCACGAAGGCCAGCAGGGCGACAAGCGCGCCGACGATGGACACGCCCGCGGCGAACTCCAGACCGGGACGGTAGGTGTCGAGCATCCCGGCGGCCGAGATGTCGGCGTGCGCGCCGGAGGAGATGATCGCCGTGGTCACCGCGAGCACGATGGCCGCACCGACCTGCATGGACGTTTGGAGCACGCCGGCGGCGAGACCCTGTTCCTCGTCGTCGATGCCGTTGGTGGCCTGGATGTTGATGGCCGGGAAGCCGACCCACCCGATACCGATGAGCAGCACCGCGGGCAGCAACATCGTCAGATAGGAAGGAGCGGTGTCCAGCCGCAGGAACAGCAGGTAACCGACGGCCATCACGGTCGTGGTCACCGCGATCACCGGGCCGGTGCCGAGACGATCGACAAGCCTGTCGGAGAAGAAGGCCGACAACACCACCAGCAGACCGACCGGCAGCAGCGCCATGGCCAGCTGCAACGGAGACCAGCCGAGAGTGTCCTGCAGGTACAGGGTCACGATGAACTGCCAGCTGAAGTAGGACCCCGCCACCGCGACGATTGCGAGACCGGCCCGCACCAGCGAGGCCTTGCGCAGGATCCCGAGGCGAACCAGCGGGTAGCGCACCCGCTTCTCCACCGCGACGAACCCGGCGAACAGAGCGGCGACCGCGACGAACGAACCGATGGTGCGCACCGACGCCCAGCCCACTTCCGGCGCGGCGACCACGGTGTAGACCAGCAGCAGCATGGCGGCGGTGGACAGCAGCGCCCCCAGGAGGTCGTGTCCGCCGTCCTCGGCGGGCCTGTCCTTGGGCACCAGCGCGAGGGCGGCGACCAGCGCGGCGAGCGCGATCGGCACCGGCAGCAAGAATGTCCAGCGCCAGCCGACACCGGTCATCAGACCGCCGAACAGCAGGCCCATGGAGTAGCCGCCCGCGCCGAACACCGTGTAGATGGACAGCGCCTTGTTGCGGGCGGGACCCTCGGCGAAGTTCGTCGTGATGATGGACAGGCCGGTCGGCGCGGTGAACGCGGCGGCGAGGCCCTTGACGAAGCGGGTGAGGATCAGCAGCGGACCGGAGCTGACCAGACCGCCGGCCAGCGAGGCGACCGCGAAGACCGCGAGCGCGATCAGGAAGACCTTGCGCCGCCCGAGCAGGTCTGCGGTGCGGCCGCCGAGCAGCAGCAGACCGCCGTAGCCGAGGACGTAACCGCTGATCAGCCATTGCAGGGTCGAGGTGGACAGATCGAGTTCTGCACCGATGGACGGCAGCGCGACACCGATCATCGAGACGTCGAGGCCGTCGAGGAACAACACGATGCACAGGGTGATCAGCATGCCCCAGAGCCGGGCTGACCATCTGGCCGGACCGCTCGCCGGAGCGGCCGAAAGCGTTGTCGGTGAAGTCATGCGGCGAACTTTACATGCACGTGCATTAGATGCCAATACATTAAATGCGATTGCATAGATTATGCGGACCCACTAAGATGGGGCCATGTCGAAGCCGACCACCCTGAGCACAACCCGGCGCGCTCCCGCACCGGCCGGGCTCGTTGGAGAGTGGCGTGAGCTGCTCGACCGGCACGCGGCGGTGAGTTGCGCGCTGGAGAAAGCGCTCCAGAACGGCCATCACATCGGGCTCAGCGAATTCGAGACGCTGGACCGGCTCGTCGACGCCAACTGCGGCGACTATCGGATGAGTGACCTCGCCAACGACATCTACCTCAGCCAGAGCGCACTGTCACGGGCCGTGGCGCGGCTGGAGCGCGACGGACTCGTCCAGCGCACCATGTGTGAGCAAGACCGCCGCGCCGTGTTCGTCTGCCTCACCGAGAAGGGCCGCGAGGTCCACGAGCAGGCCCTGCCCACCCACCGCGCGGTATTGAGCGACACCTGGGCGCTGCCGGGTTCGCCCAAGTGCTGATCAGCGCGCTCGAGGCCATACCGCCATGCCGTCGTGATAGCCGCGATCCGCAGCTGGGCCGAAAACTACCGTGCGTCAAATACTTCCGCGCGGCGCGATTTCGTCGCTACCTGCGCGGGTTTCGCTTGCGGAAGCGCCAGAACTGCACCGCCCGAACGTCTTCGGACAGCTGGTTGACCGGCTCGGCCACGTCCGACAACGCCTGGAAGAGGTCGTCGGCCAGTTCACTGATGTGCTCCACCCTGGTCGCCAGGCGTGAAGCGTTCACCAGGAACTCGAGTATCAGGCGGACGGCGGCGGCGATGGTCAGGCCGAGCGGCACGCCGAGCACCGCGGCGAGCACGCCGAGCACCGCGGACATCCGCCATGCCGAGACCGTCAGCGTGATGGGCACAGCGAAGGCGAACACCAGACCCAGGATGTAGGCCAGCGGCAGGAGTGTGCGGGTGGCCGGGCGGTGGAACTGCACGTCGAGCAGGGCGCGCGCAGCCGCGGCGCTCCACTGTGCGAACGCCCGCGGGCTGCGGAACGGCTCGGCGGGTTGTTCTTCGTCGGAGACGGTCCCGGAGAACCGCTCGGCCGCCGACTCTTTCCACCTGATCGAGCGCGACTCGGGCTCATGCTCGTCGGCGTCCGCGAGCGCGCCGCCCGCCGGCGCGCCGGTTCCGTTGGATGCATCACTCATGTCGTGTCCTCTTTCCGCCCGAGGCTCGAGGCTCATGCCGAGAATCCTCCCTGCCGGGGGCGCGCGTATCCAGCCGGGAAACACCCGCCGCCGGTATGTTTTCGCACCCGCAACACCCATCACACCCCCCACAGCGACCTCACAGCTCCCGCGCAGCGAGTGGCCAGGTCCACGGCCGAAAGTAGCTGCGTGGCAACCATGGCGAGCCACCTCGGGACGCCCGGCGGCACACGGATCCACCCCTCGGAAATGAGACGTAGGTGACACTCCGGAAATTCTTTCGGAGAACCCGTAACGCCCACGGCGCCCCCAGCCGATACGACCCATGAATGCAGGACCCAGAGATCTACCGGGGAATGGAGAAGACAGTGCGCACCACGTTTCCGACTTCCGTCACGGCGGCCGAGCCGACCGCCGCTGCGCAGGATTACAACCAGCGCGGATGGACGGTCGCCGAAACGGCCAACGGTCTGAGCCTGATCACCGACAACGACCTGTCCGGCATCGAGGTCACCGGCGAACTGGCCGGCGAGGTCCGCCGCTTCCTGCGGGCGAACAACCTGTCCGGTCCGGTGATCGAGATTCCGGGCGCGGAACGTCGCGAGATCCACCTGGTCACCGGCGTCCGCAAGGCCGCGATGGCGCTCGAGGCGCTGCGCGAGGCCGGCGCCACCGTGTACACCGACGGCGCGGGCATCCCGCTGCCGCCCACCCAGCTCTCGGCCGGTTCGGCCTGCTGGGGCGTCGCGCCCGCCGAGGCCCGCTGGGTACCGCCGGTCGTCGCGATCGCCGCGGCCGTGCGCGCCGCCACCTCCTCGCGCCGCGCCAAGCTGACCATCGCTTGCTGAACAGCGCACCTCTGACCGAATTCACCTGCTGATCGCGGGCCGGGGCCGCGCTACCCGGCCTGTTGGCGACCGGTATCCGTCCCGGCGCTCCGGATCCCCACCCCGGAGCGCTGCCGGGTACCGGTCGTTCGGCGTTGCCGACATCACGCGTTCTCTTTTCAGTTCGACCGCGGAACGCAAGGATGGGGTATGACCCCGATCACGCAATCGCGCAATCTGCTGCGGACCTGCCCGCTCTGTGAGGCGGTCTGCGGCCTGGAAATCACCCTGGACCCCGACAACCATGTGACCTCGGTCCGCGGCGACCGCAGCGACCCCTTCAGCAAGGGCTTCATCTGCCCCAAGGGAGCCAGCTTCGGCCACCTCGACCAGGACCCGGATCGGGTGACCGAACCGCTGATCCGCGATCGCGCGACCGGCGCCTGGCGCACCGCGACCTGGGACGAAGCCTTCGATTACATCGCCGAGCGGTTTCCCGCAGTCGTGGCCGAGCACGGAAGCCAATCGGCCGCGGCCTACTTGGGCAATCCCAACGCGCACACCGTGGCAGGCACGCTGTACCTGCCCGCGCTGCTACGCGCGCTGGGCACCAAGAACATCTACTCCGCCAGCACCGCCGACCAGATGCCCAAGCAGGTGGCCAGTGGGCTGATGTTCGGCGATCCGCGCACCGTGCCGGTGCCCGACCTCGACCGCACCGATTACTTGCTGATGCTGGGGGCCAATCCGCTGGAGTCGAACGGCTCGCTGTGCACGGCACCGGATTTCCCGGGCAGGCTGAAGGCGCTACGCGGGCGCGGCGGCCGCTTCGTGGTGGTCGATCCACGGGTTACCCGCACCGCGAAACTCGCCGACGAGCACCTGTTCATCCGGCCGGGCAGCGATGCGTACCTGCTGTTCGGGATCGTGCACACGCGTTTCGCCGAACAATTGACCGATCTGCGCGTCGAGGTCACCGGCCTGGACGAATTGCGCACGGCCGCCGCCGCGTTCGATCCGGAGACGGTCGCGACACGCACCGGCGTGCCCGCATCCACCATCGTGCGGCTCGCCCGTGAACTCGCGGCGGCGCCGACCGCCGCGGTGTACGCCCGGATCGGCACGTGCACTGCCGAATTCGGCACGATCACGCAGTGGCTCGTCGACGCGATCAACGCGCTGACCGGCAACCTCGACTCCCCCGGCGGTGCGATGTTCGCCACCGCCGCGGCCGGCGGTATCCCGCGCACCACGCCGTTTCGCCCCGGACGCTGGACCAGCCGGGTCCGCGGGCTGCCCGAGGCAATGGGCGAGCTGCCCGTCGCGACGCTCGCCGCCGAGATCACCACGCCGGGCGAAGGCCAGATCCGCGCCCTGCTGACGGTCGCGGGTAATCCGGTGCTGTCCGCACCGAGCGGCGCACGGCTGGACGAGGCGTTCGCCCAACTCGACTTCATGGTGAGCGTGGACCGGTACGTGAACGAGACCACCAGGCACGCCGATGTGATCCTGCCTCCTCCGCGTCCCACCCAGTCCCCGCACTACGACTTCGCGCTGCTGCACTTCGCCGTGCGCAACTACACGCGCTACTCGCGCCCACTGGTGCCGCTGGGCGACCGGCCTTCCGAGCCCGCCATCGTGGCTCGTCTCGCCGCCGCGCTGACCGGCAGGCCGCACGACGGCTCCGCTGGGGTGGACCCGCTGACCGCCGTGGACGAGCTCGTCATCGCGGGCATGCTGCACCAGGCGGGGATTCCCGAGCGGCGTGGCGATCTGATCGGCGAGAACAGCACCGAGCAGCGCATCGACCTGATGCTGCGCCTCGGGCCGTACGGCGAATGGAACGGTGGCACACTCAATCTGCAAGTGCTCTTGGACCACCCGCACGGCATCGACCTCGGCCCGTTGCGGCCGCGATTGCCGGGTGTATTGCGCACCGCGAGCGGACGGGTGGACCTGGCCCCGCAGCCGCTGCTGGACGACGTGGCGCGGATGCGAGCGCGCCTGTCCGACGCCGCGCCGGAGATCGTCCTGATCGGGCGGCGGCAGCTGCGGTCCAACAACAGCTGGATGCACAACATCGCGACGCTGGTGAGCGGATCGAATCGCTGTACGCTGCATATCAATCCGGCCGATGTGGCCCGGCTCGGGCTCCGCGATCACGCGGTGGTGAAATCGGCCGCCGGAACGCTGACGGTTCCCTTGGAGCCGACCGAGACCATCATGCCCGGCGTGGTGAGCCTGCCGCACGGATGGGGTCACGGCGACAGCGCGCAGACCGTGGCCCGCACGCACGCGGGCGTCAACGCCAATGCGCTGACCGATGATTCGGTGGTCGACGCGCCCTCCGGCAACGCCGTGTTCAACGGTGTTCCGGTGACGCTGGCTCCGGCCTGACCCGATCCAGCAAATCCTGACCTTCCGGAAAATATTCCGGCCGGTCGTCTTTTGGCAAACTGTCGGAGATACTTGCGCCACAGCGAGATAAGAGGCATTCTCAACGGGGATTTCGACGTTTCGCCGAGCGGTTCTCATCGAAAATCGACGCGATCTCGGTACGACTGCGGTTCAACGTCGAGCCTGCTAGAACCCGCATTCCGGCGACCGGAGGGGACTGCGATGCCCGGTGGACACAGTGGCAGCGACGGGGAACATGTTCTGCAAGAACGGCACGGCACACAGGATCGAGCGCAGCGCTTCTACGACGATCAAGTACTCGACCGACTCAATCCGACGATGATCGATTTCATCGGCCGGATGGATATGGCGTTCATCGCCACAGCCGACAAAAACGGCGAATGCGACTCGAGCTTCCGAGCCGGGCCGCCCGGTTTCCTCCATGTGCTCGACGACCACACCATCGCCTATCCGGAATACCGTGGCAACGGCGTCATGGCAAGCCTCGGCAATATTCTGGAAAACCCGCACATCGGGATCCTGCTCATCGATTTCGTGCGCGACCTCATCGGATTGCACATCAACGGCACGGCGCGCATCGTCTCCGACCCCGCACTCCGCGCCAACGTGCCCGACCTCCCCGTCAACCACAAGGGCCGCGCCGCCGAACGCTGGGTAGTGGTAGACGTGGAGGAGGCATACATCCACTGCCGCAAGCACATCCCGCACCTGGTTCCCGCCGCCCGCGAACAACGTGACTGGGGCACCGACAACGTTCGCGCCAAAGGCGGCGACTACTTCGGAGCGAAGGCGGAGAAAGCCGAGTTGGCCGACACCGTTATCAGCGGTTCCTGAGGGGCGTCGCATCACCGTGTGGCCCGGCCAGCGGTCCACGCTCGGTCTCTTCACCGACCGGACCAGTAGTGGCAGCACGGCCCGCTCCCTTCCGCTCATCGCGCCAGCGGAAGACACTGACAGGCACGGCTTTTCGTCACGCGATGTCACAAACTAGAGGCACGTCCGCCGACTGCCCAACCGCGTCCCCAAGGGGTGGACGCGCCCTTCACCCCCGCTGGTGGTGCGCGAGCAGGCGGGTGAGCAGGCGGGTCAGGTCCGCTCGATCCTCGGCCGACAGCGGTCCGAGCAGGTCGTCCTGCACCTTGTCGAGCGCCCGGTCCATGCGCCGCAGCTGCCGATCGCCCGCTTCGGTGCGGGTCACGATATTGCGCCTTCGATCCTCCGGGTCCGGCGTCCGCTCGACAAACCCCTGACCGGCCAGTTCGTTGATCGCCGCCACCACGTCGCTGCGGTCCATGTTGCACCGGCGGCCGAGCTCGGCCTGACTGGCCGCCCCGAACTCGTCCAGCGCGGCCAGGATGCGGTAGTGGTAGCCACGCGCACCCACCTCGCCGAAGCTGTCGGACGCCAACCGGTGGGCGTGCACAGCCAACTGGGTGAGCAGCCAACTCGGCTTCGCGGCCAAGCGCGCGGGTGTGTCCTTCACGACAGCCCACCATACCTCGTTGGCGAAGCCAACTAATAGGTCGACGCTACTGACCCCGGCCAACGGAAGCGGGCCTGAAGCCGTCCAGCGGCCTCAGGTCACCTCCTGCCCGCGAGTGGCACATCACGGAGACCACTCTCGGGCAATGCCGCAGCAGGGTGCCACCCATCGCCTCGACCGAGGCTTTCAGCGGGGCGGTGCAGCACCCGCCAGTGTCGAATTCCCTGGTGCACAACATGATTCGTTACGCCAAAGCGATTGCTACCGATCAGTCGGTCATGCGGCGCTACGAGCCGCCATCCAACAGCCACAGAAGAGGACACCTGATGAAGAAGCTCATCGTCGTCACCGCCGTGCTCGCGGGACTCGTCGCTCCGGTTGGCTCGGCCGCCGCAGAACCTCTCGCCACACCTCTCGCCGCACCCGCCGCCACGACCTCGGCCGTGACTCCGGCCGGTTCCTGGTCGGAGGACCTGTTCTGCGCCGTCATCAAATTCTTGAAGGGGGGCTGGGCGGGCCGTCCCACCGACTGCTCGTTCTGACCAGCCGGAAGCGGCACCGCCACGGCCGAACGGCGAGTGGCACACCACCGAGAGCGTCTCTCGGGATATGCCGCAGCCATGTGCCGCTCGTGGCGGCTGTTGCCGGCGATGACAGGGTCAGTTGGCTGCGTGGCGTCCGCCCTCGCGGCCGCAGAGGTCCCCCCTTTTGATCGAGAACTGTCTGGTTGATCGGGAACTGTCTGGCCAATTGCGCCGCGACAAGCGATCAGTCCACCACTCAGCGGAGCTTGAAGATCACCAAGCGTTGGACGACGAAATTGATGACGGTCGCGGTGCCCTGGGCGATGACGAAGGCCAGCGGCTGCCGCCACCACTCACCGGGGAGGGTGAAGTAGAGCAGGTTGTTGATGCCGACTTGCACCGCGAAGGTGAGGGCGTAGAGCGCGACGACCGCCAGGAAGCGGGCGCGGCTGGGCGGGGCCTGGAAGGTCCAGCGGCGGTTGATCAGGTAAGCCGTTGTGGTGCCCGCCACGAAGCTGATCGACTTGGCGACGCCGACCGGGAGGCCGACCAAGTTGAGCAGCAGACTGTAGAGCCCGTAGTCGACGACGGCCGAGAACCCGCCGGTGAGGGTGAACCGGATGATCTGCGTCTTGAGGTCGACCTCGGTGCTGGGTGCGATTCGGCGCTCCCGGGACCCTACGTGGTCACGCATGCTGCCTCCTTCGGGCCCGTCGCTCGCGCCGGCGGGCTCGTCGACCAGGGGCAACTCGGCCGGAAGCGGCAGGTGGGGTTCGGCTTGCACGCCGATGAGCGTAGCGTCGAACGTGCGATAACCGGGATTCGGTTCGGAACCGACGTGTCCGTCTCTACCCGCGGGTAGAGCGACCCCGCTCCGATCTGCCGTCATACCTGTAGCCTCTATGCCGATGTCCACGAAAGCTCCGACCGCCACCAAGACAACCGGGAACGACGAAGGCGCCGGCGTCACGAACGACGGCCCGGCCGCGGGCACCGCGTTCACTCTTCCGACGCGCACCCGAACGTTGACCGGGTGGGGTCGCACCGCACCCACCTCTTCCGAAGTGCTCTCGACCAGCGATCCCGAACTGATCGCCAAGGCAGTCGCCATGGTCGCCGAGGACAACGACGGCAAGCCCGCCCACCTGCGGCGCGGCGTGATCGCACGCGGCCTCGGCCGCTCCTACGGCGACCACGCGCAGAACGCGGGCGGCCTGGTCGTCGATATGACCGCGCTGAACAACATCCACCGGATCGACCGCGACACCCGCATCGTGGACGTGGACGGCGGCGTCAGCCTGGATCAGCTCATGAAGGCCGCGCTGCCGTTCGGCCTCTGGGTCCCGGTGCTGCCCGGCACCCGCCAGGTGACCATCGGCGGCGCGATCGCCTCCGACATCCACGGCAAGAACCATCACAGCGAGGGCAGCTTCGGCAACCACGTGCGCTCGATCGATCTGCTCACCGCCGACGGGCAGGTGCAGCACATCACACCGAAGCGCAACACCAAGCTGTTCTGGGCGACCGTCGGCGGCAACGGGCTCACCGGCATCATCCTGCGCGCGACCATCGAGATGGTGCCGACGGAGACCGCCTACTTCCGCAACGACGGCGTGAAGACCACCACCCTCGACGAGACCATCGCCGCGCACAGCGACGGCAGCGAGTCGAACTACACGTACTCGAGCGCCTGGTTCGACGTGATCAGCCCGCTGCCCAAACTGGGCCGGGCCACCATCACCCGGGGCAGGCTGGCGAAGGTCGACGAACTGCCCAAGAAGTTGCGCAGCAAGCCGCTGAAGTTCGACGCGCCGCAGCTGATGACCGTCCCGGACATCTTCCCGAACTGGACGATGAACAAGCTGACGCTGATGTCCATCGGCGAGGCCTACTACCGGATGGGCGGCAACTACACCGGCAAGGTGCAGAACCTGACGCAGTTCTATCACCCGCTGGACATGATCGCGGAGTGGAACCGCGGCTACGGCTCCAACGGCTTCCTCCAGTACCAGTTCGTGGTGCCGACCGAGGCGGTCGAGGAGTTCAAGCGGATCATCATCGACATCCAGGCGTCGGGGCACTACTCGGCGCTGAACGTGTTCAAGCTGTTCGGCCCGGGCAACCAGGCCCCGCTGAGCTTCCCGATGCCGGGCTGGAACATCTGCGTCGACTTCCCGATCAAGCCGGGTCTCAACGAGCTCGTCGGCGAACTCGACCGACGCGTGCTCGAGTTCGGCGGGCGGCTGTACACGGCGAAGGACTCGCGGACCACCGCCGAGACTTTCCACAAGATGTATCCCCGGATCGACGAGTGGATCAAGGTCCGTCGTAGCGTCGACCCCACAGGCGTTTTCATGTCCGATATGGCGAGAAGGCTGGAGCTGCAGTGATCAATGCCGTTGGCAACCCGCAGTCGATTCTGCTGCTCGGTGGCACCTCGGAGATCGGCCTGGCAATCTGCGCGGAGTACCTGAAGAAGGGGCCCGCGCGCATCACCCTCGCGGCACTGCCCGGTGATCCGCTGCGGGAGGGCGCGGTCGCCCAGATGAAGGCCGCGGGCGCGAGCCAGGTGGACGTCATCGACTTCGACGCGCTCGATACCGAAGGTCACGCCAAGGTGATCGACGCCGCGTGGGACGCGGGCGACGTGGACGTAGCGATCGTCGCCTTCGCTCTCGACGGCGATCCCGAAGAGCTGTGGCAGAACCAGGCCAAGGCGGTGCGGGTCGCCCAGATCAACTACACCGCCGCGGTCTCCGTCGGCGTGCTGGTGGGCGAGAAGATGAAGGCGCAGGGCTTCGGGCGGATCATCGCCATGTCCTCGGTGGCGGGTGAGCGGGTGCGCCGCTCGAACTTCGTCTACGGGTCGACCAAGGCGGGTCTGGACGGCTTCTACCTCGGGCTCGGCGAGGCGCTGCGGCCGCACGGCCCCCGCGTGCTGGTGATCCGTCCCGGCATGGTGCGGACCAAGTTCTCCGCGCATGTGAAAGAGGCTCCGCTCACCGTCGACAAGGAAGACGTCGCCGCGCTGGCGGTCGCGGCGTCGCAGCGGGGGAAGGAACTGGTCTGGGCGCCGGGAGCCTTCCGCTACGTGATGATGGTGCTGCGGCACATCCCGCGCTCGATCTTCCGCAGACTGCCGATCTGATCGGCGATCGAGTTCGGACCTCGTGCCCGCGTGATCGGTGATCGCGCGGGCACCTATCGTCTGACGGAGTGACCCTGTGAACCCGGAGGCGCCATGCGAGTAATCCAGTGCGACGAGCGCGGAGCGGTCCGTTGAGCACGGTGACCGCAGCGGACGAAGCGCCGCCGCAGCCCGTCGATCCGGTCCCGGCGCCGGGGCGCGGATCGCTCGTGCTGCGGCAGATCGCCTCCGGCGCCGGCGAGGCCGTGCTCGCCGCGGTCGTCGCCGCCGCGGTGGCCGTTGTCGGGCTCGTCGCGTTCTCGCTGGTGCAGTGGCCGGCGTTCAATTCCTCCAACGTGACGCGGGCGCTGACCACGGTCGGGCAGGTCGGCGCGACGGTCGTGCTCGCGGTCGCGATCGCGCTGCTGCGGCTGCGCAAATGGCCCTGGATCGCGAAAGTGCTGTCCTGGGTTGGTCTTTCGACCTTCGTCACGTTCACCGTCGGCATGCCGCTGGCGGCGACGAAGCTGTATCTGTTCGGCGTCTCGGTGGATCAGGAGTTCCGCACCGAGTTCCTCACCCGGCTCACCGATTCCGCCGCGCTGCGCGACATGACCTACGCGGATCTGCCGTCGTTCTATCCCGCGGGCTGGTTCTGGATCGGCGGCCGGGTGGCGAATCTGCTCGGGATGGACGGCTGGGAAGTGTTCAAGCCGTACGCGATCACATTCCTCGCCGTGGCCGCGGTGGTCGCGCTGGTGTTGTGGTCGAAGCTGATCCGCGCGGACTGGGCGGTGGGCGTCGCGGCGGCGAGCACTGCGGTCACCCTGGCCTACGCCGCGCCCGAGGCCTACAGCGCCGTCATCGTGCTGCTGCTGCCGCCCGCGCTCGTGCTCGCCTGGGGGGCGCTGCACCGGCCGCTGGAGGATGTTCGATCGACGCAGCGGCCGCGCACGGCCGGTGGCTGGGGCGCGGTGGTGGGCACCGGGCTGTTTCTCGGCTGGGCGGCCACGTTCTACACCCTCTACTTCCTCGTGGCGGCCTTCGCGGTGGCCCTGATGGGTCTGGTGGCGGCCGTCCTCGCGGTGCGTGCGGGCCGCGTCGCCAACCGTCCGCGTCGTGCTCGCACGACGACGGACGCGACCCGTCCCGCTCGGCGCGCGGCGGTGCCGCCGCTGGCACGGCTGGTGGTCATCGCGGTGATCGCCGGGCTGGTCGCGCTCGTCGTGTGGGCGCCGTACCTGGCGAAGGCGCTGCGCGGCACGATGGCGAGCTCCGGAACCGCCCTCCACTATCTGCCGGAGGCGGGAGCGGAACTTCCGCTGCCGATGTTCCAGTTCTCCCTGCTCGGAGGGCTGTGCCTGCTCGGCACCATATGGCTGGTGCTGCGCGGCGCGTCGTCGCGACGGGCGCAGGCGCTCGGCATCGGGGTGGCGGCGATCTACCTGTGGACCCTGCTGTCCATGGCTGCGACCGCAGCGGGCACCACACTGTTGTCGTTCCGCCTGGAGCCGGTGCTGCTGGTGCTGCTGTCGGTCGCGGGCGCGTTCGGGTTCGTGGAGGGCGCGCGGGCGATCTACCAGGCGTTGAACGAGCCCGCGCGGTTCCGGCTCATGGCGATCGTGGTGGCGACGATCGGCGCGTTGGCGTTCGCCCAGGACATTCCGCGCGTGCTGACGCCCGAAATCACCACCGCGTATACCGACACCGACGGCGACGGCACTCGCGCCGACCAGCGGGCTCCCTCGGCCGTGTCGCAGTACGACAAGGTGGATCAGGCGCTCACCGCGCAGACCGGGAAGCCGCGCTCGGACACGGTCGTGCTCACCGCCGACACCAGCTTCCTGTCCTTCTATCCCTACTTCGGCTTCCAGGCGCTCACGTCGCACTACGCCAATCCCCTCGCCGACTTCGCGGGCCGGGCCGCGACCATCGAAAGCTGGAGCAAGCTGAAGACGCCGCAGGAATTGCTCGACGCGCTGGCCGCGAGCCCGTGGCGCGCGCCGGACGCCTTCCTGTTCCGGCGCAGCGGCGACGCTTACACGCTGCGGCTGGCCAAAGACGTCTACCCGAACGATCCGAACGTGGCGCGCTACTCGGTGAGCTTCCCCAAGGAACAGTTCGCCGATCCACGTTTCACCACCACGGACATCGGGCCGTTCACCCTCGTCACCGTGCACCGCTGATTTCGTCTTCCCGCTGACGGGCGGCTACTTCGGCGGCGCGACCGGTACTGGGAAGAAAGGGATCGCCCGCGGCGAAGAACGCAGAGGTGCTGCGCGAGACCGTGACACAGTTGCTCGGATGCACACCGACGCGGGTGGCGGAGGTCCGGCTGCGGGAGGTTCATACGCTGCGCACGTCGGGGGCGGTCGGCAGCACACCGGGCGGTGGCTAGCATCAACCACCGTGCGACCGGACCGATCTACTCGAGCGTTCACCCGTATCCGCTTGATCGCCCTCCTCTCCGGGCTTCTCGGATTCCTGCTGGCAGTGCTGACCCCGCTGCTGCCGGTGCGGCAGGACCGGGCGAGCCTGGACTGGCCCGAGTCCGGCGCCGGGAGCGTGGCCGCGCCGCTGGTGTCCTACGAGCCGCTGCGGTTTCATGCCACACTGCCCTGCGCGCTGACGGCAGAGCTGGGATCGGGAGGCACGCTGCTGTCCACGGCCCCGGTGGCCTCCGGCCAGGCGGCGACCAAGGGCCTGGTGGTCTCGGTCGCCGACGGCGTCCTCTCGGTGGTGCTGCGCGACATCCCGCTGTTGTCGGCGCCGCTGGCCGAGGTCGGGTCCTGCACCGCGATCGGCATCGAGTCGACCGCCGCGGCGACGACCGCTGAACTCACCGGCGTGACCCGGCAGGACGGCACGCCGTTCCGGTCCACGGTCGCCCGGGACATCCGGCCGCAGCTGGTGGGCGTGTTCACCGATCTGAAGGCCGATCGGCTCGCCGGGGCGCGGGTGCACGCGGACATCGACTCGCGTTTCTCCTCCACGCCGACGCCGCTGAAGCTGGCCGCCATGATCGCCGCCGCCGTGTTCACGCTGATCGCACTCGTCGCACTGCACCTGCTGGACACCGCCGACGGGCGCCGACCGCGCCGGTTCCTGCCCGCCCACTGGTGGCGGGTCACCCCCGCGGACGGCGTCGTGCTGGGCACGCTGGCGCTATGGCACGTCATCGGGGCGAACACCTCCGACGACGGCTACATCCTCAATATGGCGCGCGTCTCCGGGCACGCGGGCTACATGGCGAACTACTACCGCTGGTTCGCGGTCCCCGAGGCGCCGTTCGGCTGGTCGTATGAGGTGCTGGCCTGGATGTCCCGGATCTCCGACGCCAGCGTGTGGATGCGACTGCCCACGTTGCTGGCGGGCGTGATCTGCTGGCTGGTGATCAGCCGCGAGGTGCTGCCCCGCCTCGGTGCGCGGGTGCGCCGAAACAAGGTGGCGCTGTGGACGGCGGGCCTGGTGTTCCTCGCCTTCTGGCTGCCCTACGACAACGGCCTGCGCCCCGAACCGCTGATCGCGGCGGGCGCGCTGCTCACCTGGTGCTCGATCGAACGCGCCATCGCGACCGGGCGGCTGCTGCCCGCCGCGGTGGCCGTCCTGATCGCGGCGTTCTCGCTGGCGGCAGGTCCCACCGGCCTGATCTGCATCGCGGCGCTGATCGCGGGCTCGCGGCCGGTGCTGCTGATCATCATCAAGCGTGCGCGCGGTGCCGTCCCGGCCCGGACCGGCCCCGACGCCGATGCGGCCGCCGCAGGTTCCACCGGAGCAGCAGCCGCGGTGAACGCCCCCGTCCAGGTGCGCACACCGTCCCGGGCGAGCACGGTTTTCCGATTCGCCGCGTCGATCGCCCCCGGCCTGGCCGCGGGAACGCTGGTGCTGGCGGTGATCTTCGCCGACCAGACGCTGGCGACCGTGCTGGAAGCCACCCGGGTGCGCACGATCGTGGGACCGAACGTCGCCTGGTTCGACGAGCGCACCCGCTGGGACTCGCTGCTCATGCTCTCGCCGGACGGTTCGCTGGCGCGGCGGTTCGGCGTCCTGGTCATGCTGCTGTGCCTGCTCGTATGCGTGCTGCAAGTCTTGCGGAAGGGCCGGATCCCGGGCACCTCACGCGGCCCCTCGGTGCGCATTCTCGGCATCGTGTTCGCGTCGCTGTTCCTGATGATGTTCACTCCCACCAAGTGGACCCACCACTTCGGCGTGTACGCCGGACTGGCCGGATCGCTGGCCGCGCTCGCGGCGGTCGCGGTGGGCACCGCCGGTATTCGCTCGCCGCGCAACCGCGCGTTGTTCGCCGCCGCGGTGCTGTTCCTGCTCGCGGTGACGTTCACCGGCTCGAACGGCTGGTGGTACGTGTCCAGCTACGGTGTCCCGTGGTGGGACAAAGCGCCGCTGATCGCGGGCAAGGGGCTGTCCACGCTGTTCCTGGGCCTGAGCGGCCTCGCATTGCTGGTCGCCATCTGGCAGCACTACCGCGAGCCGTACCGGCGCGAGACCGGCGGGGCGACACGGCGATTCGACCGGTGGGGCTCGGCGCCACTGACCGTGGCCGCCGCGCTGCTGGTGATCTTCGAGGTCGCCTCGCTCGCCAAGGCCGCGGCCACGCAATATCCCGCCTACTCGATCACCAAGTCGAATGTGGAATCGGTCGGCGGGGATTCGTGCGCACTGGCGAACGAGGTACTCGTAGAGACCGACACCGCTGATTCGCTGCTGCAACCCGTCACCGGATCGCCCGCCGACGGATTGGCCGCGCAGAACAAGGGATTCACCCCGAACGGGGTAGCGCGCGACCTCACCGCCGACGCGGAGGAGACGGTCACCGGCGGCGCGAACTCCGTGGACAAGGATTCGGAGAACAAGACCACCAACACCACCGGCGCGGGCACCGGTGGCGGCACCACCGAGCAGGCGGGCATCAACGGCAGCACCGTCGCGCTGCCGTTCGGCCTCGACCCGGCGAAGACCCCGGTGCTGGGCAGCTACCAGGAGGGCGAGCAGCAGCAGGCGAAGCTGACCACCCAGTGGTACCGCCTCGACCTGACCGACAGCATGCGTCACGACCCCGCCTACCAGGTGCTCGCGATCACCGCGGCGGGCCGCATCCGCTCGGTGGACGCCGACGGTGTACTCACCTACGGCCAGGAACTTCACCTGGAGTACGGCGTCCGCGGCGCGGACGGCGAGGTGCGCGAGCTCGGCTCGATCGATCCGCTGGACATCGGTCCCGCGCCGTCCTGGCGCAACCTGCGGGTGCCGTTGGACCGGCTGCCCGCGGAAGTGAACGCGGTGCGGCTGGTGGCGATCGACAACGACATCACGCCCAAGCAGTGGCTGGCCGTCACCCCGCCCCGGCTGCCCAAGCTTGCCACGCTGAACTCCGTGGTCGGGTCGCAGGCTCCGGTGCTGCTCGACTGGCACGTCGGTCTCGCCTTCCCGTGCCAGCGGCCGTTCGACCACAAGGACGGCGTCGGCGAGATCCCGCAGTGGCGCATCCTGCCCGACCGGGTCGGCTCCGACGCCTCCAACGCCTGGCAGGACGACATCGGCGGCGGCCCGCTCGGCTGGACCGGCCTGTTACTGAAAGCCCAAACCGTCCCCGCCTACCTGAACCGCGATTGGGCCCGCGACTGGGGCTCCCTCGAACGCTTCACCCCCTACGACCCGAAAACCACCCCCGCCACCATCGGGGTCACGGTCGAAACCCGTAGCGGCCTCGCCACCGACGACCCCATCCGCGTCCGCTGAACCCGCGAGTGACACATGGCGGAGTGCCTTCTCACGATTCGCCGCAGCGTGCTGCGAACTCGCCCCGCTGGGGCACAGCCCGCAGCCGGTCGTGAGTGCGGTCGAAGGGTCGGCGGAGGCCCGCATGGACGACATCATCGCCGCGCGGAAAACGCTACGCCTCGACCGCGCAGAAAACCGGTTGTCCGGTCTGAAAATGCGCCCCCACCTGTGGCTACGCATCGCATGACGAATCGGACCGGTGGCCTTAATCTGATTGCCATGACAACGGCATTCGATGAAATGGATCTGCGCGATCTTGTCGGACTGCTCAACGAAGAGGAACAACGGGAGCTGCGGCCTGCGGTGCTGCGCGTGCTCGGCCGCCTCCCTTCGCAAGAGGTGCTCCGGCGCGAGCTCGGCCTTCGGCTGAAGGTCTGAGCGCCCGGCATCGCACCGGCGACATACGGCAGGGCCGCCGCGCAGGATTCACCTGCGCGGCGGCCCTGCGTCTGGGCACTTAGCCCATAGTCGGCTCGCTGAACGCGACATCGACGGGTATCGGCACGTCCGCAGCACTCATACCCCGGCGATTCGCGACGCGCCGCCGTACCTGACGCGTGACAACAAAGGGCCGTCGCACAGGTTTCCTGCGCGACGGCCCTCTAGCCGACTGGTCCCGAACGTCAGAACACCCGCATACTGCCCGGAGACCACAAGCCCGAGCGGGTGGCGGTGCCGGTGTCCAGCTTGGCCGGGACGGCGTTGCGATCGTACTGGTCGTAGCGCTCCAGGGAACCCCAGTCGCGCGCCCAGTCGTCCTTCAGGTAGGTGGGCACGGTGGTGGACTTGGCCAGCATCTGCGCGAAGCCGAGCGGACCGCCGAACTCCTCGGCCTGCCAGGTATTGGTCGAGCTGACGGCCAGCGGGCGATCCGGCAGGATGCGGTAGCCCGGCACCTCGGCCACACCGTTGCGGTGGTCGAACGGCCGCTGGCACGGGAACTGCAGGCCCACCGCCCAGTCCAGCAGGATCGGCTGCTGGGAACCCAGCAGGCTGTTGAGGGTCCGCAGTTCGGGCATCCGCGGCGGCGTGAACGCCAGCCACTGGTCACCGATCAGGATCGGGTCGTTGGCGACGATGCGCACGGCGTCGGCGTCGGGCGCGATTTCGTCCAGCGGCACACGCAGGTTACGCCAGGACGGGGACGGGCCGATGTCGCGCGGCAGGTAGGTGCCGAGCTTCTGCACGCTGCCGTCGGGCTGCCGCTTGCCGTAGTCGACGGTCAGCGACTGGCCGTACTTCATCGCCCCGGTGCCGTCGAAGGACAGGATGCGACCGGCGGCGGAGATCACCACCAGCGGCTTGTCCGCCGAACGCGCGGGCAGTTGGTACCAGCTCGAAGTGACGTTCGCGGGCTGCTGCATGCCGTTCTGGTAGCTACCGAGGATCGGCGTGGTCGCCGGGTCCAGGCCGAACGGGAGGGCGACGGTGGAGCCGTTGACGCCGCGCACGCCCTGACCGCCGCCGGTGCCCGCGCTCTGCCCTTCCGCGAACGCCGCGCCGACCGACTGGGTGGAGGTGTTGCCGGTACCCGGCTTCACCTCCACGGTGTCTGCGGACAGGTCGTTCGGCACGCCGTTCGGGTCGAATCCGACCGGGTCGACGCCGGCCAGCGGATCGGACGGATTGGTCGGTGGATGCGCGGGATCGATGATCGGCTCCAGCTTGCCCGCGTTCGGGTCCGGCTCGACCAGCACGTCGTTGGCCAGGCCGCAGGTGCTGCCGCCGAGCGCGTCGATATTCGACCGGGCCAGTGAGTACGCCGGATACTGTGAGACCGCGCCCTTCACCAGCGAGAGTACCTCGAGCGCGACCATCAGCGCGGCGACCACGGTCAGCGGGATCGCGGCGAACCGGCGGATCCGCCTGCCGCGCGCCGTCTTGGCCGACGGCTGCGGCTTGGTGTAGTCCTCCCGCAGCGCGTACCAGCCGACCAGCGCCAAGGCCACGCCGAACAGCACGAGCAGGAAGGTGTTCGACTGGTAGCCGTGCAGCGAGACGCGCTTGTCGAACCACGGCACGCCGAAGCTGGACACGTACCAGTACCCGTTGATGCCGGAGAACGCGACCGCGAGCACGAACAGCAACCCGGCCAGGAAGATGGCCCGGTTCTTGCGGGCCCGCAGGGCGCTCGCCGAGACCGCGACCGCGGTGACCGCCGCCAGCGAACCCGCGATGCCCGCGTAGGCGCCGAAGTGGTGGGTCCACTTGGTCGGGTTGAACATCATGAAGAAGATCGTTCCGAAGACCACGCCCATCAGCCGCCAGGTCGGCCCGCTCGCGATACCCGGCACCTGCCTGCGCCGCAGCAGCACCAGCATGGTGGTGAACAGGCACAGCAGCATCACCAGGAAGGCGAAGCGGCGCGACAGCGAGCCGTCGACGGTCTCCACGAACAGGTAGTAGTAGCGCAGGTAGTCCTCATACCAGGCCAGGTTCGGCCCGGTCACCTGGCGCACCCGGTTGGCCTCCTGGATGCCCGCGAAGGTCTGATCGGTGTAGACGGCCGTCAGCACGAGTACGCCGGCCGCGGCGATCGGCGCGAGCAGCGGCAGCGTCGAGCCCCACCGCCCGGCACCGAGCGCGGCGAACTGCCGGTGCTTGCGCACCACGATGCGCACCATCGGACGGATACCGGCCAGCAGCGCCGCCACACACATCAGACCGGTCGGCGCGGCTGCCAGGGTGAACGCCGCCACCAGCACGGCCACCGCGGCGGGCAGCAGTCGTCCGGTCGCGATGGCCCGCTCGATCGACACCCAGGTCAGCAGCGCGCCGAGCGCGACGATCGGCTCCGAGCGCAGACCGTTGTCGAACGGCAGCCAGAACGCCAGGAACACCAGTCCACCGGTCCACAGCGCCACCTTGCTGGTGCGCACCCCGCGGCCCAGACGGGGCACCACCTCGCGGCTGATCACAAGCCAGCACAGGATCGCGCAGGCCAGCGCGGGCAACCGGACCCAGGGACTGGCGGTGGAGATCTGCGAGAAGATCTGGATCACGTAGTAGTACCAGCCGAACGGCGCCTCCGGCACGCCGTACCAGCGGAAATAGTTGGCCATGTAGCCCGCGTGCGGGGCCACCCGCACCATGCTGAGGATGTAGCCGTCGTCGGAGGTGTTCGCGCCCGCGAAATGCCACAGCAGCAGCGTGCCCACCACCGCGCCGTCCGCCCAGGTCGGCTTCAGCCAGTTCGCGGGCAGGAACCGGCGGTGCCCGCGCCCGTCGCTGCTGTCGAGCCGGGCCAGCGCCGCCAGGGCGATCAGCGTGCACAGCACCGCCGCGATCATCGCGATCAGCTTGATCGCGGTCGGGCTGGACGAGAACCGGGTGTCCACGGTCATGGTGAACGACAAACCGGTCGGCGCCGCGCCCTTCAGGTCGGAGAACACACCGACCACCTGGGGCCGCAGATCACCGCCGAGCTGCCCTTCCACCGGCACGATGACCGATTCCGTCGCCCCTGACGCCCCGCCTTCGACCGGCCGCTCCACCCGCCTGGTGAGCCCGGTGAACCCGGCGAAGGTGCGGTCACTGTTCGAGTCGATGGTCAGCGCCGTGCACTCGCCCATGCGGCTCCGGTCGGCCGACACCACCACCGCGTTGCGGTCGACCACGTCCACCGACGTCTCCGAGACCCGTACGAACATCGCCTCCAGCGCGGCCCGATCACCCTGCGGCGGCGCGGTCGCCAGCAGCATGCCGCCGCGCTCGGGTAGCTGGGCGATCGTCACGCACGGGATCGTCGCCTTCAGGTCGATCGGGACCTGGGACATCAGCGGCGCCTGCACGTTGTTCAGCGTCCCGCCCTGCGGCCAGTTCAGCACCGCGGTCGTCTGCGTGACCGGCAGGAACGGCGTCGCCAGCGCGAACAGCGCGCCGAGCACTCCGGCCACCAGCGCGATGAGCCGGGCGGCCCGGAAATCGTTCGGGGTCACTATCGGGGCGGCGGGCGGTTTGGTGAGAACAGCGGTTGCGGCGTCGGGCACGGTTGGCAATGCTAGCTGCCTCCCCCGCCGCTCCGGGTCTTTAGGCCGTGCCAGTCGGGCAGCACAGAAGTCGCGGTCAGGTCCTGCGCCGGTGCCGCGCGGGTTCCGGGCGTTCCCGGCGAGTTACCCAAGTAGGTCGAGACCAGCCGCCCTTGTCCGGACCGGGCACCGTAAAAGTACCCATATGACGCATCCGGCTACCCGGGGATGGAAAGGTAAGCGTATGACCAAGGTGAATATTTCGACGAACTACGGATCGATCGTGCTCGAACTGGACGATCAGAAAGCGCCGAACACGGTGCGCAATTTCGTGGACTACGTGAACGCCGGCCACTACAACGGCACCATCTTCCACCGCGTCATCCCCGGCTTCATGATCCAAGGCGGCGGGTTCGAGCCCGGCCTGCGCCAGAAGGGCACCAAAGCCCCGATCCAGAACGAAGCGAACAACGGCCTGAAGAACAACAAGTACACCGTCGCGATGGCGCGCACGAACGACCCGCATTCGGCCACCGCGCAGTTCTTCATCAACGTCTCCGACAACGATTTCCTCAACCACTCCGCTCCCACCCCGTCGGGCTGGGGCTACGCGGTCTTCGGCGCGGTGACCGAGGGCACCGACGTGGTCGACAAGATCGCGGGCGTCGCCACATCCTCGGCGGGCATGCATCAGGACGTGCCGGTCGATGACGTCGTCATCGAATCCGCCACCGTCAGCTGATCATTCGAGACGCACAACGCGAATCGGGCCGCGCCCCAAGGGGTGCGGCCCGATCGTATTCCGGTTGCTACAAAGGCAGCAGGTGATGCTTGCGCGGATTGCGGGCAACCGCCTTGTCCCGCAACAGCTGTAGCGCACGCCGGATTTCCAGCCGGGTCGCCGACGGCTCGATGACCGCGTCGATGTAGCCGCGTTCTGCGGCCACCCACGGCGTCGCCACGGTGGCGTTGTAGAAGTCGATCATCTGCTTGCGAATCGCCGCCCGCTGCTCCTCGGGCGCGGCGTCGATCTGCTTGGCTCCGATCAAGCTGACCGCGCTCTCGGCGCCCATGACCGCGATCCGCGCCGTGGGCCAGGCCAGATTCACGTCGGCGCCCAGCTGCTTGGAGCCCATCACGGCGTAACCGCCGCCGTAGGACTTGCGGATCACCACGGTGACCTTCGGCACCGACGCCTCCACATAGGAGAACAGGAACCGTCCACCACGCTTGATGACGCCGATCTTCTCCTGTTCCACACCGGGCAGAAACCCCGGCGTGTCCACGACGAACACCAACGGGATCTCGAACGCGTCACACAGCCGAACGAAATGCGCCGCCTTGTCCGAGGCGCGTGCGTCCAGCGCGCCCGCGTACACCATCGGCTGGTTGGCCACCACGCCGACGCTGCGGCCGTCCACCCGGGCGAAGCCGGTGATCACGTTGCGCCCCGCCGAAGCGCCGACCTCGTGGAAGGCGCCGTCGTCGAAGATGCGCAGCAGGATCTCGTGCATGTCGTACCCGGCGTTGTCCGAATCCGGGACGATCGAGTTCAGCTCCAGGTCGGTCTCGGTGATCTCCGGCTCCAAGCCCGGATTCACGATCGGCGCCAACTCCTGGCAACTGGTCGGCAGATAGCTCAGGTACTCGCGCACCCATTCGAACGCGGCCGCCTCGTCCTTGGCCACGTGGTGGATATTGCCGTACTCGGCCTGACTGCGCGCGCCGCCGAGCTCCTCGAGGCTCACCTCCTCGCCGGTGACCTCCCGGATCACCTTCGGCCCGGTGACGAACATGTACGCCTGCTCGGTCGCCACTACCACGTCGGTATTGATCGGGGCGTAGACGGCGCCACCAGCGCATTTGCCGAGGATCATCGAGATCTGCGGAACCAGGCCGGACAGCGGCTCCTGCCGCCGCCCCAGCTCGGCGTACCAGGCCAGCGAGGTCACCGCTTCCTGCACGCGCGCACCGCCGGAATCGTTGATGCCGACCACCGGGCACCCGACCTTGGCCGCGTACTCGAGGATCCCGGCCACCTTACGGCCGAACATCTCGCCGACCGAACCACCGTAGACGGTCTGGTCGTGCGAGAACACCGCCACGGGCCTGCCTTCGACCAAGCCGTGCCCGGTCACGACGCCGTCGCCGTAGAGCGCAGCGGCATCGCCCGGGTTACGTACCAGCGCACCGATTTCCACGAAGGTTCCCGGATCGAGCAGCATGTTGATCCGGTCGCGGGCGCTGGGAATGCCCTTCTTCGCCCGCTTGGCCACGCCTGCTTCACCCGCCGGCTCCTGCGCCAGTTCCAGGCGCTTGCGTAGGTCGGCGAGTTTTTCGGCAGTAGTGCTCACTTGGCCCCTTTCGCCTCGATCGCGGCGAGCTTCGCGGTCAAGTCGGCTCCGATCTTGCCGATCCGCGGTTCGTCGATGATCTGCAGATGGTCGCCGGCGATGTGGACGACCTCCAAATTCGGGATGTACTCGGTCCAGCCGCCGTTGGGCAAGCGATCGGCGAAGCGCGGCTCCAGTTCGATCATCCCGTCGTGATAGCGATCGGCGAGGTACAGCACCACATTGCCGTCGTAATGAGACGGCTGGGTTTTGGCGAGCTCACGGCTCTCGATCCACGAGGTGCGCTGGTGCTCGAGCACACCACCGGGAATCTTGGTACCGCTGATCTTGATCAGGTCGCTGATCATCTTGAACTGCTCTTCGTCGGATGCCGCGGCCAGCGTCTCGAGCTGTTCGCGGTCCAGTTCGCCGTCGACGCCGTAAGTCTTCTTGGCGAACACCTGGTAGCGCTCGATCCGGCGTACCCGCTCCTCGGGACTGTTGTCCTCGCCCTGCGTCGGAATGGCCAGATCGATCAGGCCGACCACGCGGACGTCCGCACCCTCGGCACGCAACATTTGCGCGGTCTGCATGGCCAGCACCGCACCCAGCGACCATCCGTACAGCACGAACGGACCATCGCCCTGGAGCTTGCGCAGCTCGGGCAGGTACTGACGGGCACGTTCCTCGATGGAGCCGTCCACCCGTTCCAAGCCGTACATCGGCGTATCGGCGGGCAGCCGCTTCAGCAGGGGTTCGTACACCAGCGTGTTGCCCCCGGAGGGATGGAACACGAAGACCGGCACGGCATTCGAGCCTTCCGGCCGCGCCCGCAGCGGACGAACGAATCCGTCCACGTCCGCGCCACTGTCCTGCAACTCGCGGACGATGTCCGCCAGTTGCTCGATGGTCTCGCAGTCGAGCACATCATCCACGGTGACCTCGGCCTTGACCCGCTCGGTCAGGCGCGCGGCCAGCTTCTCCGCGGTGTCCTCGTCGAGGATCGGCAGCGTGTTGAAGATGCCTCCGGCCGATTTACCGGTGACCACCGCCCAGGTGGCGAAGGTCAGGCGCTCGGCGGCGTCGCGGGGCGGGACGTCGTCCTCGTCGGCGGACTGCTGCGCGCCGCCGCCGAACACAGCCGCGGGCGTGGCCGGAGCCGGGGCAGCCTGAGCGACCGGTTCGGCCACGAGTGCCGATTCCCCTTCGACAGCCTTCTCCTGGCTTCCGGGAGCCGTATCCGCCTCGGTCACAGTGGTTGCCGGTGTGACGGTGGCCGTACCGGCGTCCGGCGAGGTGGACGTGGCGCCCGTCACCGCCGCGACCGGGTCGGCGCCGGTGGCCAGGGCCGCACGGGCCGTGGCGATGAAATCGGCGTCGACGGCCAACTCGCCCGTACCGCCCGCGGCTTTGTCGGCGGCCTGCTGATCGGCCATCGCCTGCACCTCGTCGCGGTGCTCGATGGCGTAGCGCAGCACCTTGCCGACCTCGTGCAGGCTGGCGTCCCGCACGGCCTGCACCTGCAACTGTGGGATGTCGAACTCGTACTCGACCCGGTTCTTGATGCGCATCGCCATGAGGGAGTCCAAGCCGAGCTCCATCAGCGGGATCTCCATCGGAAGATCCTCGACCGCGTAACCCATGGACTCCGCGACGATCAGCGCGAGCCGCTCCTCGACGGTCTGTGTGCCGTCCGGATCCCATCGGTCGCCGAAGGTCTCCACGACCTCGAGGTCGGCATCGCCCTGCGGCTGCGCGGCGACCGCGGGGATCGGTTCGGCCACAACAGGTTCCGGCAGCGGAGCACCGGAGGTCACCACGGCGTCGAATACCAGGCGGAAGGCGCCACCCTCCTTGGCGTGCACCTGCACCGAGGCGCCGCCGGGATGCGGGGTGAGCGTGGTGGTGAGCGTGCTCGCGGCCGGGATCGGCGCGTACGGGATCGACGCGCCCAGCGACACGTCGCGCAGCACCTGCGCCGCCGCGGCACGCACCAGTCCGGGGAGATCAGTCACCGAGGACGCCGGTACCTCCCAGACGTGCCTGCCGTCCGGCAGCGCGACATGCGCACCGGGAACCCGGGCATTGCCGCCCGAGGACAACCGGACCTTCGGCCAGTACTCCTTACGCACGAACGTGGTGCGCGGAACGTCGGCGTACTCGCCCGGACCGACCAGCGAGAACAGATCCACCTTGTGCCCGTGCACGTAGAGCTGGGCCAACGCGGCGATCACGCCCGCCGACTCGTCCTCCTTGCGCTTGAGCGTGGGGATGAGCTGCGCGTCGTGCACGCCCGCGGCGAAGGTGGTGCCCAGCACCTGCATCAGCGCGACGGAATTCGGCGCCAGCTCCAAGAACGTGGTGTGCCCCGCGTCCACCGCGAGCTTCACCGCGTTGGTGAAGTACACGCTGTGGCGCATGTTCTTGACCCAGTAGTCCTCGTCGTGGATGGGGTCGTGGCCGGAGCGGAAGAACTCTTCGGAGTGCACCGTCGAGTACAGACCGGTCTTCAGCTTGGTCGGCTCGATACCGGCCAGCTCCGCGGCCAGCTCGCCGAGCAGCGGATCCATCTGCGAGGTATGGCCCGCGCCGCGGGTCTGCAGCACCCGGGCGAACTTGCCCGCCGCCTCCACTCGCGCGACGATCGCCGCGACCTGGTCCTGCGGACCGCCGATCACCGTGTTCGTCGGCGCCGCGTATACCGCGACCTCGACGTCCGGGTACTCCGACAGCAGGTTCGCGACATCCTCGGCGCTGTACTCGATGAGCGCCATGTTGCGCACGTCGTCGTCGCTGATCATCTGCTCGCCCTCGCCCATCAGGCGGGAACGGGCGCAGATCACACGCACCGCGTCCTCGAGGTTCAGACCACCGGCGATGTACGCGCCCGCGACCTCACCCATCGAATGACCCACCACCGCTTCGGGTTCCGCGCCGTGCGCGCGCAGCAGCGCGGCCAGACCCACCTGGATGGTGAAGATGCCGACCTGGGAGGTGCCGACGTTGTAGTCCTGGCTGTCGTCGAGGAACAGCTCGCGCACCGAATACCCGGCCTCGTCCTGCACTAGCTCGTCGACCTCGTCGACGGCCTTGGCGAAGATCGAATTCTCCAGGTAGAGCTGCTTGCCCATCTTGCGATGCTGCGCGCCGAAACCGGCGAGCACCCATATCGGACCCATGGCCGCGGGCGCGTCGGCGGTGAAGACGCCCGCGCCCGGCTTGACCGCCGCGATGGCGCGCAGTCCGGCGATCGCCTCTTCGTGCGTCTTGGCCAGCACCACGCCGCGCGAACGCCAGTGGCTGCGCTTGGCCAGCGACCGCGCCACGTCGGCGAGGGAGGTCTGCGCGCCCGCCTCGGATTCCAGCCAGTCGGCCAGCTCGGCGGCGGCCCGACGGCGGCGCGACGGCAGGTAACCCGACACGGCCAGGATCTGCGGCAACGGCTCGGTACGCTCGGTGGTCCACTCCGCGGCGGCTTCGGCCACCACCTCGGCCACGACGTCACCGGCCTCGGATTCGGTCTCCGCGGCGGCGCTCTCCGTCACCGCGTCCTCGTCCAGCCGTGCCTCGAGTTCGGAGAACGGGGCCTCGAGTTCGGAGAACGGGGCCTCGAGTTCGGAGAACGGGGCCTCGGTCGGCACGTACTCCTGGACGACGACGTGCGCGTTGGTGCCGCCGAATCCGAAGCCGGAGATGCCGATGGTCGCCTTGCCGCTGTAGCGGGGGAACTCGGTGGGCTCTTCGACGACCTTCAGGTTCGCCGGACCGAACGGTATGTACGGGCTCGGACCGGCGTAGTTGATGTTCGGCGGAATGACATTGTGCTGCAACGACATGATCACCTTGGCCAGGCTCGCCGCACCGGCGCCCGACTCCAGGTGACCGAAATTGGTCTTGGCCGAACCGAGCAGCACCGGCTTGTCGGCCTCGCGCCCACGGCCGACCACCCGGCCGAGCGCGTCCGCCTCGATCGGGTCACCGAGCGCAGTGCCGGTGCCGTGCGCCTCGATGTAGTCGACGGTGGACGGCGGTATGCCCGCATCGCGGTAAGCGCGACGCAACACATCGGCCTGGGCGTCGGGATTCGGGGCGACGATGCCGTTGGAGCGGCCATCGGAGTTCACCGCCGAGCCCTTGACCACACCCAGGATGCGATCGCCGTCGCGCTCGGCGTCGGCCAGCCGCTTGAGCACGACCAAGCCCGCGCCATCGGAGCGCACCATGCCATCGGCATCCGACGAGAACGCCTTGATCCGTCCGTCCTTCGCGACCGCGCCGACCGAATCGAAGCCGAGCGTGGCCATCGGCGCCAACATCAGGTTCACGCCGCCGGCCAGCGCCAGATCCGCATCGCCGCTGCGCAGCGCACGAACCGCCTGATGCACGGCGACCAGCGTGGACGAGCACGCGGTGTCGATCGCGACGGAGGGGCCGCGGAAGTCGTAGAAGTAGGAGATGCGGTTCGGGATGATCGACGACGAACTGCCGGTCAGGCCGTACGCGGCGGCCGACGCCGGCCCGGACAGGTTGTCCGCGCCGAGACCGAGCGCGGCGATCAGCATGAAGTCGCTGGTCGAGGTGCCGATGAAGACGCCGACCGACTCGCCCTTGAGCTGGCTGGCCGGAATCCTGGCGTGCTCCAACGCCTCCCAGGTGAGCTCCATCATCAGGCGCTGCTGCGGATCGACGCGCTCCACCTCGAGCGGCGACATCGCGAAGAACTCCGCGTCGAAACCCTTTATGACGTCTTGGTCGAGATAGCCACCGAGGGTGTTTCCCTTGGCGATCGCCTCGGCTGCCATCGGATCGCCGGCGAACTCCTCCCACCTGCCCTCGGGCAGTTCCCGGATCGCGTCACCGCGGCCGATCAGGAATTCCCACGTCGACTCCGGGGTCTCACCCGCGCCGGGCAGCCGGGTCGACAAACCCACGATCGCGATGTCGTGCGCCTCGCCGGGACGGTAACCCGCGGTGTAGAACGAGTCGTCCCCGGCTTCCTCCGGCACGTCCGGCTCGCCGTTGATGATCCGCTCGGCCAGCGCGGCGATGGTCGGATGCTGGTACACGATCGTCGCGTTCAGCATCACACCGGTCAGTTCCTCGATGTCCCCGCCGAGGGCGATGGCGTCCCGCGAGGCGAGCCCGAACTCCTCCATCGGCCGGTCCACGGTGATCTGCTCGATCGGTTGCCCGGTCGCCTCGGAGACCCAGCGCCGCAGCCACTCACGCAGCTCCGCCACCGACATGTCGGTCTGCGCGCCGCCCGTCGCGGACTCGGCCGGGGCCGGCGCGTCGGCGACGGTCTCCACGGGCGGGGTGTCGGTCGTCTGGGTGGGCGTGCCCTCGTTGTCAGCCATCAATTCCTCAAGCTACCTGTCTGCGTACCGGGCGTACCGTGAATTGACGCCCGGCGCGTGGGAAGCTCGGCGCCGAGCGGCGATGGTCGGTCCGAGGCCGCCCCTGGCAATTACTCTTCCGGTGCATCGGGGAAAGCCTGCTGGGTGTAACCACCCCGCAGCGTTCCCTCCAGATAGGCCGCCCGGCAGGCGCGGCGGGCGATCTTGCCGCTGGAGGTGCGCGGAATCGAACCCGCGGGCACCAGCAGCACGTCACGAACGGTCACACCGTGGCGCTGGGAGATCGCCGCGCGCACCGCGTCGGCGATCGGCAGCGGATCGGCTTTGCCCGCACCCGGACCACGCTCGCCCACGATGACCAGCTGCTCGGACGCGTCGTCGGCGTCGAACTGCAAACCGGAATGGCTGCCCTGCTCGAACACCTCGGCCGGGAGCTGGTTGGCGGGCACCGAGAACGCCGCGACGAAGCCGGGACGCAGCGCGGTGCTGGCTTCCTGCGCGGAGAACTCGAGGTCCTGCGGGTAGTGGTTGCGGCCGTCCACGATCACCAGGTCCTTGACCCGGCCGGTGATGTAGAGCTCGCCCTCGAAGTACACGCCGTAGTCGCCGGTGCGCATCCAGTTCGCGTCCGGCTCGGTCCCCTCGGCGTGGCTGCCCTCGGCCAGGCGCTCGGTGACCTTGTTCTGGAACGTCGTCGCGGTCTCCTCGGGACGACCCCAGTAGCCGATGCCCATGTTGTTGCCGTGCAGCCAGATCTCGCCGACGTACCCGTCGGGCACTTCGCGACCGCCGCCCGACTCCACCGACTCCGGATCGATGATCGTCGCCCACTGCGAGAGCGCGACATAACCGCACGACACCTGCGCGATGGCGTCCTCGTGGCTCGGGTCGACCTTCACCATGCGTCCCGCGTTGAGCTCCTTGCGGTCGACGTAGGTGACCTTGGCCTCGTCCTCGGCCTTGGTGGCGGAAACGAACAGCGTCGCCTCGGCCATGCCGTAGCAAGGCTTGATGGCGGTCTTGGGCAGGCCGTAGGGGGCGAACGCCTCGTTGAACTTCTTCATCGACGAGGTGGTCACCGGCTCGCTGCCGTTGATCAGGCCGATGACGTTCGACAGATCCAGCGACTCGCCGTTCTTCGGCAGACCGCGCGCCGCGGCGTGCTCGAACGCGAAGTTCGGTGCGGCAGCGAAGGTTCCGGCCCCGTCGGACACCGCGGCCAGCTCCTTGATCCAGCGGTAGGGGCGGCGCACGAACGCGCTCGGCGACATGATGGTGATGTACTTGCCGCCCACCGCGGGCAGGATCACCGTCAGCAGACCCATGTCGTGGAACAGTGGCAGCCAGGTGACACCGCGCGAGTTCCAGTCCAGGTTGATCGCGTCGACCATCTGCAGCAGGTTGGTGCCCACCGCGCGGTGCGTGATCTCCACACCCGCGGGCACCCGGGTGGACCCCGAGGTGTACTGCAGGTAGGCGATGTCATCGATCGCGATGTCCGGGCGCACCCAACTCTCGCCGACACTGTCGGGAATCGCGTCCACCGCGATGATGCGCGGGCGCTGGGCGGCGGGCAGCGAGCGGAAGAACTGCCGGACCCCGGCCGCGGAGGAGCTCGCGGTCAGGATGGCCGAGGGCTCACAGTCGCCGAGCACCGCGTGCAGGCGATCGGTGTGGCCGGGCTCGTCCGGGTCGAACAGCGGGACCGAAATGGTGCCCGCGTAGATCGCGGCGAAGAAGGAGATCACGTAATCCAAGCCCTGCGGCGCGAGGATCGCGACCCGGTCGCCCGGGTTGGTCACCTGCTGCAGTCGAGCGGCCACCGCGCGCAGCCGAATACCGAACTCACGCCACGTCAACTCCTGCGCCTCGCCGTCGCGCTCGCGCGAGTAGTCGATGTAGCGATATGCCAGGGTGTTCGCGTCGTTCCGGGTGTGCTTCTCGACGTGATCAACCAGGGTGTGATCCTCGGGAATGCGGATGTTCCCGGTTTCGTCCAGGTAGTCGTCGAAAGTCTCTTCCATTCCTTCTTCTCCTCCGAGGCACACGCAGCAAGACGGCGAGATCGCCGCTTTCACCTGTGAGGCCCCGACTCGCTTTCGCCCGCGGGTGCTCCAAGTGCAGAGCCAGCCTGCAGATTTTGTGCGGTCTGCGCGGTGACCGCTTATCGGCTAGATGTACTCAAACCAGAGTCATGTTACAGAGAAGACCGGCTCACTCGTCCCGCAGCAGGGGAATAACGGGGGCGAACGCATCCATCTGGGTGGGGAATACACCGACGTAGGACATCGAGGTGAGCTGCCGCACACGGCGGATCTGCTCGGCGATCTCCTCGAATGTGCCGATCGCCACGTAGGGCGAGTTCAGGATGTCCTCGACGGACAGCTGAACGTCGACCTCCAGGTTCGGATGCAGCCCCCGATCCAACGCCGACAGCGCCATCTCCGCGGTCTTCTCGCGATCGTCGGTGATCACGACCGCGATGACGGCCCAGTTCAGCTCGATGTCGGCGAACCGGTCACCGGCGGCCTCCTTGATCAGATTCACCTTGTCCACGGCCTTCTCGATGGTGATGCCGGAGAGCAGGCCCTTGCCATCCTTGGTGGTGGCCGGAACGACGGAGATGATGTCGGCGTGCTTGGCGGCCAGCCGCAGCATCTTCGGGCCGCCACCGCCGGTGCAGATCGGGGGGCGCGGACCCTGCCGCGGCCGTGGGGTCCCCTTGACACCGCGGACCTGGTAGTGCTTGCCCTCGAAGGTGCACTCCTGGCCGCGCAGCAGCACGTCGAGAATGGTCAGCGACTCGTCCAGCTTCTCCAGCCGGACACCGGGCGACTCGTAGGGGATGCCCGCGTTCTCGAACTCTTCCTTGATCCAGCCCGCGCCGACGCCGACCTCGAGCCTGCCCTTGGACAGCACGTCGATGGTCGCCAGGTCCTTGGCCAGCACGACGGGGTGGCGGAAACCGTTCGCCAGCACCGAGGTGCCGAGCCGGATCCGCTCGGTGGCCTGGGTCAGCGCGCCGAGTGCGGCGATCGGCCCGATCTGCTCGCCGAGGTGATCGGGCACCACGAAGGTGTCGAAGCCGTACTCCTCGGCCTGCTGAGCGGTCTGCACGAACTTGCGCGCACCGCCCTCCTGCTTGTTGCCTTCGCCGGCCGCCGCGAAGCGGAACGGACGCAACGGAGTGCCCAGCGCGGACAACGCAGCATCCGCGTCACGGCTCGCCGTGGTGGCCGGTGCGGCGGCTTCTGTCATGAACTCATGCTCCTGGCTGTAAGGAAGATACGGGCGGACGCCGGCTTCGGGTCTGCGCTGCGGTGGTGCCCGGCGTCGCGATCACCAGCGCACTTTACAGCGTGGTACCCAATTCGAGTTGCCCTTGTCACGCCAATCGGGTGCGGGGTATCTCACGGTCGGTGAATTTTCACGAATGAGCCGGATGTGGCGCTGCCTCGACGAGGCCCGCGGCCCAGTTGGCCGTCCACTGCGTCGCGGTGGTGCCGTCGCCGTCCACGACATAAGTGTTGTAGAGGGCGTGCACCGGGTTTCCCGCGGCCCGGACCAGTGTGTTCACGCTGCCCAGGATGTTCCACGGATTCAGCGCCTCCCGCGGTGCGTCGCAGATCAGATCGCCGGGCGCGCACATGGTGTAGGTGCGATCGGCCAGTGCGCCGAAGCCCCCTTGACGCGGACCGGTCATCGTGATGCCGGGCACGTTCAACCCCTTCAGCGCGACTTCGGCGCCCACACCCGGCGGCGGGGTGCCGATCTGGATCGGCTGCCCCGGACCGTTCTCACCGGTGCGGCGTCCATCGGCGATCAGCGTCACGCCGAGCACCAGATCGGCGGGCACGGGTCCGCTGCCGGCGCCGATCTGCGCGGCGACGTCACCCGCGATCACCGCGCCCTGGGAGAACCCGGCGAGCACGTAGGTGGTGAGCGGGCACTCCTGGTGCCGCGCGGCCATCGCCTCGACCATCCGCTGGGTGCCCTCGGACCGGCTGTTGTTGTAGGACTGCTGGCCGTCCGGCGGGATGGCGATCGGATTGGAGAACTGCGCGACGTACGGAACGGTGTACACGTCCACTCGCTCGCTGGGGAATCGCTGGGCGATCGGGCCGGAGACGTTGAGCATCAGTGACACCGGGTTGGCCGTCGGATTGTGCGGATCGTCGGCGCTGTTGGACTCCCAGGTACCGGGTACGGAGATCATCTGCACGTCGGGACAACCGGCCGGCTGCGAGGTCGGCCGTTCCGGCGGCTTCGGACCGGGGCCGGGCGGGCGCAAACGCCCCGCGAGCAGATACCACAGCAGCACGACCACCAGGGCGATCAGCAGGATGCCGACGATCACGAGCAGACGTCCCGCCGGCTTGGACCGGCGGGAGGTCGAACGGACGCGAGAACTCACTGGCAGTACGTGGCGCGAGCGGTGGAGATGTAGATCTGTCCGGCCTTCTCCACCGGCATCTTCGCCGGGTCGAAGGACGGGTCGGAACCCGCCATGGCGTTGACGAAGGTCATCAGATCCTGGTCGGACGCGCCCGCGGCGGTGCCCTGGCAGACGTACGCGCCGATGCTCAGCGCGATGTCCGGGCTCGACGGGGTGACACCCTGCTTGGCCAGCTCATCCAAGAACTTCTTGTCCTTGTCGGTGAGCTTCGAGGTGTCGGCGGGCGGGACGGCCGCGGTCGGCACCGGCTGCGGACGCTCGGGCGCCACCGTCGGCGTGGGCTGCTCCGGCGTGGGGGTGGGCTGCGCGGTGCCCGCGGGTGTCGAGGCAACCGGCGACGTGCTCGCCGCCGCCGTCGTCGTGGTGCGGGTAGGCGATGGCGTGCTCGTGGCGGTCGAATCGTTGTCGCCGCACGCGGCGAGCAGGCCGGTCGCGGCAATCGCCACGACTACGCCGAATACCTTTCCACGGGTCCGATGCATGAATTCTTGTCCTCGATCTGTCGCTGAGCGGGGTCGGGTCGCCCACCAGGCTAGCCGGGTTGGATTTGCCGCGCCTTCGCGCGGCGTGTTCGCGGCCCCTTTGTGGCTGTGTTCGGTTTCCAGCGCCCGCGGCGCTGGGTGTTCGCGGCACATGCTCGGTCTCGCTTCGGGAACTGGGAGTTGGGCCCAATTGGTCGTATTCGACTCATCTCACCGTCCGATGCACGCCTCCAAGCGCTGGGTCTGGGCCCATATGCACGACTTTCACCTGGCCCGGATGGGCGACGGTCATGCTCAGAGCGCGTGCACTTCTGTTTTTCCGTCGCGCAGCGTGATGAAACCGCCCTGGAAGTTCTGCTGCACGCCGTCCGAGATGGGGAACTCGTCGCCGGTGGGGTAGCCGAGTTTGCCGTTCTCGTAGCCGGTGTCGCGCCAGGCGTCCAGTATCGGGCCGTTGCGGACCGCCCAGGCGCCGGACACCGGGCTCCAATAGACATTCCCGCCTTCGAACCGGCTGAAGCGGCCCGCGTCCTTTGCCGGCTGCTCCTCGGCGACCGGGAAGCCGAGCGGACTGTTCTCGAAGCCCAGCTGGGCGTACTTGCCGAGGATCAAGCCCTGGACGCGATGCACGCCGGTGGCCTGGCTGTAGTAGAACGGACCGTTCTCGAACGCCTGCACCGCGCCGTCGCGGCTGGGTGTCTTGGCCTCCGCCGCGACCGGATAACCCGCGGGCCCGCGCTCGAACCCCTGCTTGCCCCACTCGTCGAGGATCGCGCCGCGAACCATCTGAGCGCCGGTCTGCGGAGTCCAGTACAGCGAGCCGTTCTGGAAGGACTGGAACCGGCCGCGGCCGTCGTCCAGCGCGCGTTCCTCGCCCCTCGGCATTCCGAGCGGCCCGGTAGGTCCGCCCGCCGCCTGGTACCCGGACCCGAAGACGCCGCCCACCGGGAACGCTCCGCTATCCGAGGTGAAGAACACCCGGCCGCCCTTGAAGTCCTGCGCGGTGCCCCCTGCCACGGCGTACTCCCCGGTGAGGCATTCGCCGAGCCAATTCGCCGCGGCCGCTACCTGGCCGATCGCGCCGCCCGGCTGACAGGCCGGCTTGCCCGGATCGACGCCCAGCGCGGACGCGGCCTGACTCCAGGACTGGCGCATCTCGAAATCCCAATACGGCCAGGAATGGGTGCCGGACGGGCGATAGTTCACCTGTGCCGGAATAGCCAGCTTGGACAGCTTGGTCACGAAGTTCTGCGAAGTGAGCCGGGAAAGGATCTCCAACCCCATGCCCGCGACGTTGGTGCTCACCCCGGGAATGCCGAGGGCATGATCGTAGGGACCGATCGCGCCACTGCCGCTGGAGACGTAGAGGCTGATTCCGCGCAGCTTGTCGGCCAGCGCGTATGGGTCGTGCGCCTCCCACTCCGGGCCCGTCTGCGGGCCCCACATGGCGGCGGAGTCGAAGCCGCCCGCGTCGCGCATGGCGAACTCGATGGCCTGCGGCATGCCCAGCGTCGTCGTGGTCAGGAACCCGGAGTACGACGCGGCGTGCCGCACGAAGCCCGGATTGCGGGCGGCGAGGAACATAGCGGCCGTGCCACCCATCGAGAGGCCCTCCACGCCCCGCACCGGCGTCGCACGCCAATAACTCTCCAGCAGCGGCGGGAGCTCTTTCGTGAGAAAGGTCTCCCACTTGTAGGTACGGCCGTTGTCCGGCTGTAGCCAGTCGGCGTAGAAGCTGGACTGCCCACCCACCGGCAGCACCACGGTGACGTTCTTGTCGGCGAAGAAATCGACCGCCCCCGCCTCCTTCGTCCAGCCGCTCTCGTCCTCGGTCGCGCGCAGACCGTCGAGCAGGAACAAGACCGGGAACCTGGCCTCCGGGTGGGCGTTCCAGTCCCTGGCCAGCAGCAGCTGGACCTGGATCGGCACCCCCATGGACGGCGAGGTCACCCACAGCGCGACGCGACGGTCACCGAGCCACTGAACCTTCTCCAGGGCGGGTGCGGCCACGGCCACCGTGGGCTCGGCGACGGCGGGAGCCTCGACGGACACGCTCGCGGCCAGCGGGACCACCAGCACGGTGGCGAGCAGCATGAGCCGCTCGCGTGCCGAACGAGCGACGAGACGCCCGCGTGTACCCCAGCTACCGCGCGTAATCCCTGCCACAAAAGCTTTGTACTCCCGTTATAGCGACGTTTACGGGAGACACGCGCTGCACAGCAAACTATGTTCGCCGCACCGCGATCGTGGCCGCTCCGAACACAATTCAGGCCGCACCGAATCGGTGCGGCCTGAATGCGACGAGGCGGATCAGATCACCAGGCGCCGGTGGCGTCCAGGATCATGTTGCGCGAGGCGAACAGCTCACCCTCCCAGTACTTCCAGGAGTGGGTGCCAGCGGCCGGGAAGTCGAACCGGGCCGGGATACCCAGCGAGTTCAGGCGGGCCTGGAACGCGCGGGTGTTCACCAGCGACAGGGCTTCCAGCGCCATCGCGTTGCCGGTGTTGAACACGCCGACCGCCGAGTTCGGCTGGTCGTACTGGCCCGGCAGACCGCTGGCGGCCGAGATGTACATCGGCAGGCCGCGCAGCTGCGGCGCGAAGACGAACGGGTCCATCCGCAGCCACTGCGGGCTCCACGGCGCGGCCATCGCGTCGACGTTGAAGCGGCCCGCGTCCAGCATCGCGACGCGGATCGCCTCGCGCATGCCCGGCGCGGAGATGTTCAGGTAGCCCGAGTAGGAGGCGGCGAACTTGAACTGGTCGCGGTGGTAGGCCGCGAGAGCCAGCGCCGCGCTACCGCCCATGGACAGGCCGACGACCGCGTTGTTGGTGCGCGACACGCCGTAGCCCTCCAGGAAGGCGGGCAGTTCCTTGGTGAGGAAGGTCTCCCACTTGTAGGTGGTCTTCTGGCCGTTCGTGTTCGACGGCGCGTACCAGTCGGTGTAGAAGCTGGATTGGCCACCGACCGGCATCACCAGGGTGATGTTGTCGTTGGCGAACTGCTGCATCGCGTTGGTCTCGAACGACCAGGCATTGCGGTCGTCGCGAGCGCGCAGGCCGTCGAGCAGGTACAGCGCCGCGTTACCGCCGCGCGAGGCCCACTGCACCTGCACCTTGATCGGGCCCATGCTGGAGGGGACCATCAGGTCCTCGTAGCCACCCGCGGGCGACCGCAGCACCGGCGCATGCGCCGACGGCGCCGCGGCAGCGAGAGTCGGGGTCGCCAGACCCGCGGCGATCGGTAGCGCCAGCGCGGCGGCTCCGACAGCCAGAATTCGATTACGCCAACCGCGAGGTGCGCCTCGCCGTCCCGACTGTGTTCCCTTCGGCGCGGCGGCCCTGCCGAAACGCATGAATCCTGCTCTCTTTCTGCTGTTGTGGTGCCGCCGGCCACCCGAGGGGCGAGCGGCACCCGTGTTGCCAACGAGACGCGCGTCACGGAACATGGTCCCGACAATCCGCTCCATGACGGCGCTACAACGATCTGGTCACACTTGCGCTCGCTGGACGATATTCGACGCCCCTCGCTTTAGCAAGATCCGGGCCTTTCCCACTGCCGAAATCCGTCCGTTCGCGCAAGGTAATGATGCGGTGACCTTATCGCGTTCTCGCGGTGATGTCGTGTTGGAACGCAAGATCTTTGCGCCTCTGACGGGAACTGGCACCGGCCCGAGATCTTCGCAATCCCGACAGCCCGACGGCCTCCGCACACGCCTGCCGAGCACCCGCTCCACACGACGGCACCCGATCAACCCCGTGACCGCGCCGTGATCAAAGCCGAGATCTGCCGTGATAGCTGCGCGAATATCCCAAGCAAACAGCCTTGAGCACCGATAACAGCGAATTAGCGATCAATCAGCAAACTAAACGAAGTGTGCTCCACACCCCGAAGCTCCGCCCCGCCGACCCCTCCTGCCCCTATCCCAACCCCCTCCTGCCCCTATCCCAACTCCCTCCTGCCCCTATCCCAACTCCTCTAGCTCGCCACCTCAACCCCCACTGCTCAGGGGCACCACCAGGCAAGTTAGGAGCACCACTGGCCAAGCCCTCCCGGTCAGCAACACAACGACGCAAAACGCGAACAAATACACCCCCCGCCAACCACCCGCCCACTACACAAAACGCAAGATCCCCACTCACCGAACCCAGTCGAGTGCGAGTCTTACGAGCACCGTTCGCGGCCCGGCTCGCGTCAGAGCGGACGAAGCGCATGCGCCGCAGGCGCGAGTCTCGTCCGCTCTGGCGCGAGCCATAAAGGGGCCGCGAACACGCGGTGCCGCAGGCGCCGCCAAAAAATTCAGCCGATGTTCGCTGACATATCCGGGATCATTCGCATGGCCTCGTCGGCCCAGTTGTTCCAGGCGTGAATGCCGTACGGCGGGAAGGAGTAGACGGCGTTGCCGCCGCCCAGGGTCGCCATCCGGACCTGGAAGGCGCGGGTGTTCGCCAGCGCCAGGCTTTCCAGCCCCATGCCGTTGAGGGTGGCGAAGCTGGGCGGGTCGCCTGCTGAGGGGAGGCCGCTGGCCGCGGCGATCCACAAGCGGGTGCCGTTGTGGATGAGGTTGGGTGCGAACACGAATGGGTCCATCCGCAGCCACTGCGGGCTCCACGGCGGGGCCATCGAGTCGACGTTGTACCCGCCCGCGTCCAGCATGGCGGCGCGGATCGCCTCGCGCATACCCGGCGCCGAGTTGTTCAGATAGCCGGAGAACGAGCCCGCGAAGCTGAACTGGTCCGGGTGGTATGCCGCCAGGGTCAGCGCCGCGCTACCGCCCATCGAGAGGCCGAAGGCGCCGTTGCGGTTGGGGTTGAATCCGAGCCGGTCGCGCAGTGCCCAGCGCAGGTCCTTGGTCAGGAAGGTCTCCCATTGATAGCGGTAGCTCTTGCCCGGGCCGCCCGCGAACCCGTTCAGCCCGCCGGAACCGGTGTTGGAGCCCGCGCCGGCCGGGACGCCGAAGAACTCGCTCGGCGCGATCCAGTCGGCGTAGAAGCTCGACATGCCACCGACCGGCATCACCACGTTGATGTTCTGGCTCGCCAGGACTTGCGGGATGTTCGTCTCGATCTCCCAGCCGTTCAGTGTCTCCGGCGCCCGCATGCCGTCCAGCACGTAGGCGACGCGATTGGTGTTGCCGTCCGCGGCGCGCAGGATCCTGGTCTTGATCGGACCCATGCCGGAATCGACCCAGAAATCGAATGCCGCGGGGTCGAACGCCGCCGACGCCGTGGCGCCCGTGCCCGTGATGGCCGCCCCGAGCGGCAGCAGCATCGCCGCGGCGATGCCGAGGGCGGATCGCCGCAACCACGATCCGGCTGTTCGGGACCCTTGGGGCCCGCGCTTCCCGCGCGCACTACGCATCACATCGACCTTTCCTTCGGACGGCCCGGCTAGCAAACTTTTAGCAATCGCAACCGGTCACTCATCGGGCACCAAGACGCGACGCCTACCAAGAAAACGGAACGAGTCGACCTTGGCACAGGTTGTTCGGGTATCAATGGAAACGAATGCCTTCATGTTGCTGGATAGTGATCCATACCACAACTACCGAAGCCTTTTCTCTTCATATTCGTTGCCGATGCACCCGCGGACGACCGGATAAACGCCGAAAGGTCGCTCCGCGCCGATGGCGCGAAGCGACCTTTTCGCTATGACCGGGTTACTAGCCGATGTTCGCGGACAGATCCGGGATCATCCGGTAGACCTCGTCGGCCCAGTAGTTCCAGTTGTGCACACCCACGGCGGGGAAGTCATAGGTGACGTTGTTCGCGCCCAGAGTGAGCATGCGGACCTGGAACGCGCGAGTGTTGGCCAGCGCCAGCGTCTCCAGACCCATCGCGTTGAGCGTGCCGAAGCTGATGCCGTCCGCCCCGCTCGGCAGACCGCTGCCGGCGGAGACCCATAGCCGGGTGTTGTTCGCCTTCAGGCGTGGCGCGAACACGAACGGGTCCATTCGCAGCCATTGCGGGCCCCACGGCGGCGCCATCGCGTCGATGTTGTAGCCGCCCGCGTCCAGCATCGCCACGCGCAGCGCCTCACGCATGCCCGGCGCGGAGATGTTCAGGTACCCGGAATACGAACCGGCGTACCGGAACTGATCGGGGTGGTAGGCCGCCAAGGTGAGCGCGGCGCTGCCGCCCATGGACAGGCCGAAGATGCCGTTGCCGTTCGGGTTGAACCCGAGCCGGTCGCGCAGCGCCCAGCGAAGGTTGTTGGTGAGGAAGGTTTCCCACTTGTAGGTGGTGGTCTTGCCCGGTCCGCCCGCGGAACCGGTCAGCAGGCCGGAGCCGGAGTTCGCCGAACCGGTCGAGGACGAGCCCGCGCTGCCGAGGCCGAAGAAGTCGCTCGGACCGTTCCAGTCGGCGTAGAAGCTGGACTGGCCGCCGACCGGCATGACCACGTTGATGTTCCACTTGGTCAGCTCGCGCGCGACTTCGGTGTCGATCTCCCAGCCGCTCAGATCGTTACGCGCCCGCATGCCGTCCAGCGCGTACACCACGCGGCCGGTGTTGCCGTCGGCGGCGCGGAAGATGCGCGACTTGATCGGCCCCATTTCGGAGTCGACCCAGAAGTCCATGCCATCTGGATTGAACGCGGCGGAAGCCGGGGCGGCAGGGCCTGCCACCGACACCCCGAGCGGTAGCAGAACGGCCAGCGAGACCAGCATGGACCGCTTGAGCCAGGAACCCGCTCTTCGAGAATTAAGACGACGCCCGATCACGCCTCGCATCAGTTTCAACCTTTCGTTTCACAGCGACAGCGGCAAGCCGTCCACACGGTAACCCGCCATCGCCCACAACCGATGGACGCCAGGCCGGGCATACGGTCGTAGCGTATATCGGTATCGACACGGCGGCGTTACCAAAAAGAGATAAAGCGGCGTACACCACTTCATCTTCCTCGCAAAATGGGGCTATTGGGGCAGCCGTGCCTTCTGGGCCGATTGTGACTCACGGGATCAGCGCTGCGGGACGGGCTGAGGGAACGGATCCACCAGTCCACACCGCTGGATCTCGTACTTCGGCACCCGGTCGATTCGGTACTTCGCGAAGTGCAGCGCGTTGCGCAGGTTGTGCCGGAAGCGCTCGAAGGTGAGCGGATCGCGGTAGGAGACCAGCAGAGCCTGGGTGTCGGGGCAGGACATCGCGGTGCGCGCCTGAGCGACCCATTTCTCGTCCAGGTACCAGGGCAGCCACGGTTTCTTGTCCACCATGCCGGTGTCCACGATCACCCAGTCCGGGTACAGGCTCTTGTCGTGGCCGATCCGCCCGTCGGTGAGCCGGTCGGTGTGCGCGGCCAGCGGGTAGGCCAGGCCCATCGGATCGATCACGGGCACGTCCAGCGGAACGTTCATGCTGGTCATCCCGAGATTCAGGAAGTAGACCGTGTGCGCGGCGCCACCGGCCGGAATCGGCTGGGGCGGCGGAGCGATGTACCAGAACATGAACGACGGCGAGTTCAGCAGCAGACCGCCGTTCGGGCTGTTGGCGATGTCGTCGACCATCGCGCGGATGCGCGGGTAGTCCAGGTAGTCCTCGGCCAGGATCGGGTGGTCGTGCCCGGTGTTGAGCACGTAGTAGACGCGCTCGTCGACGATGCCGGTGGAGGTGATCTTGGTGCCGGTCTTGATCGCGGTGGTGTTAGCGGCGAACAGCGCCCAGCCCGCGACGCCGACGAATGCCACGGCGACCGCCGCGAAAGACCAGTCGGCGATGGTCGCCGCGCGCACGCCCCCTCGGGGCGCCCGGATCGGAATGACCGCGACCGGGAGCAGGAACAGGAACAGCTGCGGCAGCAGCATTCGGCCGTGCATGAAGTCGCCGCCGACCCGAAGCGCGTAGACGGTCAGGAGGAACCCGCTGGCCAGAACCGAAGTGACCACCGCGGCCGGTGAGCGCAGCCAGGCCCGGACCCGGCCGATCGACCAGCCGCGCGTCTCGCCGGTCCCGGCACCCGCCGTCCTGGTCGCACCCGTACGCGCGGCGAGCACACCGGCGATCAGCAACACCAGCAGCGGAGCCCAGAGGAAGTACGGACCGACGAGGTCCCAGAGGTAGGTGAAGCCCTGCCCCCATTTGGCGCCGCCCGCGTCCTTCGCGACGGCGGTGTTCGGGTAGGGCAGGCCGTAGTAGCCCATTCGCCAGATCTGGTAGCCCAGCGGCACCAGTCCGGCCACCGCGACGATCGCCGCGCGCAGCACGATCGGCCGCAGTCTGCTCTCGGGCATGGGCGCGCAGAAGATCATCAGCAGCGCGAGCGCGCCGACCAGGGTCATCTCCGGACGGATCAGCGGGGCCAGCCCGGCGAGGAAGACCAGTCCGAGCAGACCCGGCAGGCGCACCGACTCGGCCTGGCTCCAGCGCATCAGCTGCCACCACAGCAGACCGATCCAGCAGATCACCAAGCCGCTTTCCAAACCCGAGGTGACGTAGTCGCGGGCCGGGGGCAGCGCGATGTAGACCAGCACGCCGGCGGGCAGCAACAACCCGGTGCGGGTCCCGCCCCACAGGCGCGCCGAGCCGAGCATGGCGAATACGACCGCGGCCAGCGACACCGTGAGCGCGACGCCGAGCACCACGTACTCGAGCCGCGCCTGGGTCAGCCAGCTGAAGAACCAGACCAGATAGGTCCACGCGGTGCTGGTGTTGGTTTCGACGCGCTCGCCCTCGTTGAAGACGGGGCCGTTGCCCGCCAGCAGGTTGCGCACCGTGCGCAACACGATGAGACCGTCATCGGCGATCCACCGCCGCTGCCAGCCTCCGACCGCGAAAAGAACAACGGTGAGCGTGATCCCACCGACGAACGTGGCTTTGGATAGACGCGCGAACCGCGACGCGGAGCCGGACGACTCATCAGCCGACCGCTCCGCCGCGTATTCCGTTCGCTCCGCTACCAGCATCTCGTCAGGTGAGATAGACAGCGACACCTACCGCTCCGATCCAGGCGATTGCGAGCAGCTGGAGGACGCGGTCCCCCAGCGCGATCTCTTCCGGCTCCCCGGCCTCGCCGCCATCGACGTCGACCGCGTAACGCAGGATTGCGATGGTAAACGGGATCATCGAGATCGCGAACCAGTTGGTGTCCTTGATGCCGTCCTGCTGGAACGCCCACAGCCCGTAGAACACCACGACCGCCGTCGCGGCCAGCGTCCAGATGAAGCGCAGGTAGGTGGGCGTGTAGTACTCCAGCGATTTACGGATCTTGGCGCCGGTGCCCAGCGCGATCTGCAGCTCCGCGTAACGCTTGCCCGCGGCCATGAACAGCGAGCCGAAGGCCATGATCAGCAGGAACCACTGCGACAGCTGGATGTTGGCCGCCGCGCCACCGGCCACCGCGCGCAGCAGGAAGCCGGAGGACACGATGCAGATGTCCAGCACGGCCTGATGCTTCAACCCGAAGCAGTAGGCCAGCTGGATACCGATGTAGACCGCCATCACCACGGCCAGGTGCCACGACGCGAGGAACGACCCCGCGATCGACCCGGCCAGCAGCAGCGCCGACAGCAGATAGGCCAGGTTCACCGGGACTACGCCCGCGGCGATCGGCCGGAACCGCTTGGTCGGATGCGCCCGGTCGGCCTCGACGTCGAGCGCGTCGTTCACCAGGTAGATGCCCGAGGCCGCCATGCAGAACACCACGAAGGCGATGCCGACCGGCGCGAGCACGTCCACATCGGTGGCGGTGCCCGCGGCCAGCGGCGCGGCGAGCACCAATACGTTCTTGACCCACTGCCGTGGACGGACTGCCTTGAACAGACCGCCGGCCAGCGTCTTGGGTGGGCCCTTGACGACCGCCTCGGCCAGGTCGGCGCCGGTCGGCTCTTCACTCATGTCAACGAAGGCTCTTTCTTGTGCGGTCACTGTCGAGTCTCTTTTCGGCGGCGAGCAGGGCAGCGGCGGACGCGGCGCCGAGCGCGGAACCGGCGAGCACGTCGGTGGGGTAGTGCACCCCGAGGACCACCCGCGAAAGCAGCATCGGGGGGACGAGCACCGCAGGCAAGGGTAGCCCGGTCAATTTCCCGAGCAACACGGCCGCTGCCGTCGTCGAGGTCGCGTGCGAGGACGGGAAACTGAGTTTGCTCGGCGTCCCCACGTTGACCTGCACCGATGGATCATTCGGGCGCGGACGGCGAACGACGCGCTTGATCACGATCGACGCCGCGTGCGCGCCGACCGCGCCGACCGCGACCCCGGCCCACTGCCTGCGCCGCGGTTTGTCCACCAGCCAGCCCGCGGCGGCGATGCCGACCCAGCCCAGCGCGTGCTCACCGAAGTGCGACAGGCCGCGCGCCGCGGACACCACGGCGGGCTTGCTGCCGAGGGTGGCTTGGACGGCGTTGATGATCGCGACCTCCGGCGGCGCCTGCCCGGCCCCAGGGGGGTTCGCGGACACCGGGCCGCCGTGGCCGTTGGCGCTGTGCGGCGGCGGCTGCACCGCCGCGTCGTCGGCGGCGCTCGCTCCGAGGCTCACTGCTGCTCATCCTTCGTGTCGATGCCGAAGACCTGCTCCCACGCCGCGGTGCTGGTCAGCTGCGGGTGGGCGGCGCGGTAGCGCTGCTGCATCTCCGGGAAACGGGCGGCCAGCTCCTTGCGCAGGCGCATGGCCTCCTGGAACAGGCAGAGCGCCTGGCGCGGGTCGCGCTTGCGGTAGACGACGCCGCGGCCGTCGGCCGTGGTGACGGTGACGCCGTCGACCTGCGAGAGCAGGAACCAGCGCGCGTCCAGCGTCGGCACGTTCAGCTGCGGGGTCTGGTGGTGTTCGGTGCGCGCGGGACGGAAGTTGTGCACCACGCCCTTGACCAGCCGCGTCAGCTTGGCGAGCGGATTGGCCGGCTCGCCGACCGCCCCGACCCCGATGTGGCTGGCCAGCGGCAGTTCGGTGGACGACGGCAGGATCACCGCGTCGGGGTACTGCTTGCGCAGCTCGTGCACCGCCCCCAGCGCGCTGGGCAGTAGCTGGAACAGCCGTTCCGGGCCGGCGAGGAAGTCGCGGATGGCGAGGTTCTGGATCGCCACCGTGGAGTACTCCAGGCACAGCAAATGCTTCAGGGTGGCCTTGATCGTGTTGACGACCATGCCGCGCCCATTGCCCGGCAGGTGCAGCGAGGCGACCACCAGGCGGTTGCGCAGATGAAAGTACGCCTGCCAGTCGATCGCGTCGTCCTTGTCGCTCCAGGCCATGTGCCACACCGCCGCGCCGGGCAGGGTGACGGTGGGGTACCCGGCCGCGCGGGCGCGCAGGCCGTACTCCGCGTCGTCCCACTTCAGGAACAGCGGAAGCGGCTGGCCCAGCTCCTCGGCGACGCGCCGCGGGATGACGCAGGTCCACCAGCCGTTGAAGTCGACGTCGATGCGCCGGTGCAGCAGCTTGGAGTTGTCCCGGTCCTTGAGCGGGTACTTCGAGAAATCGTGGTCGTACTCGACGTTCGGCGCCGCGGTCCACATGAAGATGCCGCGATCGACCACTTCGCCCATGACGTGCAGGTGCGAGCGCTCCTGCAGGTTGAGCATCTGGCCGCCGACCAGCACCGGAGACTTGGCGAAACGGGCGAAGGCCAGCGCGCGCAGGATCGAATCCGGCTCGATCTCGATGTCGTCGTCCATGTAGACGATGTACTCGGCGTCGGTGGTCTTCAGCGCCTCGTACATGACCCGGCTGTAGCCGCCGGACCCGCCGAGGTTGGGCTGGTCGTGGATGGCCAGGCGATCGCCGAGCGCGGCCGCCGATTCGGCGAAGCCGGGCTCGTCGACGACCTTCTTCGTACCCTGGTCCGGGATGATGACCGCCTGGATCTTCTCCAGCACCAGCGGGTCGGAGCCGAGGGCGGCGAGGGTCTTCACCGCGTCGGTGGGCCGGTTGAAGGTGGGCATACCGACCGCGATGCTGCCCTCGCCGGGCGCCTCGACCGGCGCGTACCAGCCGCCGGACAGCAGCGTGACCGCCGTGTCGGTGGTGATGTCGAACCAGATCCAGCCGCCGTCCTCGAACGGGCCCAGGTCGGTCTCGAATTCCACGACCACCGAGTCGGCGGCTCTGTGGTACTGGCGGTCCTCCCAGGTCCCTGCGTGGTTACGCTCCGCTACCTCCTCCGGGCCCGACGCTGGTGCCGCGGTCGCGACCGCGAATTCCTTGCCCTGCACGTGGATCCGCGAGCCGTCGGCCTTGGAGCGGTACACGTCCACGCGGCCGTGACCGGCCAGTTCGAGCCGCAGCACCACCGACGACAGGATGCTCCAGCGCCGCCAGTAGCTCGCGGGTAGCGCGTTGAAGTAGGTGCAGAAGGAGACCTCGGATTCCGCGCCGATCGACAGCGACGTGCGGGTGGTCGCGTGCGCTCGCCTGGCGTTGGTCTCCGACTCCTCGACGTAGAGCGTGCGCACGTCCAGCGGCTCACCCGGCCGGGGCAGGATGATGCGCTGCAACAGCGACTTCGCGCGGGTCTCGGTGGTCATGTCTTCCAGAATGGATTGAGAAGTCATTCCGCTCCTATGCCTCCTGGTCGACCAGCGGCGCGCCGTCCGCCAGATGCGGGCGCAGCACGTTGTCGAACATGCTCAGCGCGCTGCCGATCGCCATGTGCATATCCAGGTACTGGTAGGTGCCCAGACGTCCGCCGAAGACGACCTTCGCCGCGGCGGTCTCCCGCTTGGCCAGCTCACGGTAGGCCAGCAGCTTCGCCCGGTCCTCCGGTGTGTTGATCGGGTAGTACGGCTCGTCGCCGGTCTGCGCGAAGCGGGAGTACTCCCGCATGATCACCGTCTTGTCGGCGGGGTAGTCGCGCTCGGGGTGGAAGTGGCGCGGCTCGATGATGCGGGTGTAGGGCACGTCCGCGTCGTTGTAGTTCATCACCGAGGTGCCCTGGAAGTCGCCCAGCGGCAGCACCTCGGTCTCGAAATCGATGGTGCGCCAGCCCAGTTCGCCTTCGCGGTAGTCGAAGTAGCGGTCCAGCGGGCCGGTGTAGACAACCGGCGCGTCCGGGTTCTCGGCGCGCAGCTGCTCGCGCACCTCGAACCAGTCGGTGTTCAGGCGCACCTCGATCAGGTCGGAGGCGGCCATGTTCTCCAGCCACTTCGTGTAGCCCTCGCGGGGGAGGCCTTCGTAGGTGTCGTTGAAGTAGCGGTTGTCGAAGGTGTAGCGGACCGGGAGGCGGGTGATGTTGCCCGCGGGCAGTTCCTTCGGGTCGGTCTGCCACTGCTTGGCGGTGTAGTCGCGCACGAACGCCTCGTAGAGCGGGCGGCCGATCAGCGAGATGGCCTTCTCCTCGAGGTTCTGCGCGTCCTTGGTCTCGATCTCGGAGGCCTGCTCCGCGATCAGCTTGCGCGCCTCTTCCGGCGAGAAGTAGCGGCCGAAGAACTGGGAGACCAGGCCCAGCCCCATCGGGAACTGGTAGGCCTGGCCCTTGTGCATCGCGAACACGCGGTGCTGGTAGCCGGTGAACTCGGTGAACTGGGTGACGTAATCCCACACCCGCTTGTTCGACGTGTGGAACAGGTGGGCGCCGTACTTGTGGATCTCGATCCCGGTCTCCGGGTCCGGCTCGGAGTAGGCGTTGCCACCGATGTGGTGGCGCCGTTCGATCACCAGAACCCGTTTACCCAGCACGGTGGCGGCGCGTTCGGCAACGGTCAGCCCGAAGAATCCGGAGCCGACGACGATCAGATCGAACTGTGAGGCGGAATGGACGGTGGTACCCGGGGACGATGCGACGGTCACGGGAGCCCAGAGTATCGGAAGTCCCGGCCGTGTCCGGGTGCAGTCGGAACTGTGCTGAGCGGCACCGCTCACCACACCCGATTTCATGCCCCTGACCTCAACATTTCGCCGAATGTTTGCCGGAATGGGCTTCTCCGGAAAACGACAGGTTGGCACCGGCCGCGGCCGGCCCCGGCCGGTGCGCGATCAAGGGGTCTTCTCGGTTCAGGCCGGGAAACCGACGTCGAGTTCCACCTTGTCCCGCTCGGTGTACAGCCGCCAGTAGTGGTCGCCGAGTTGGGCGCCGCTTATCCGGACGATCTCCAGCCCTGCCGGGATCAGCTCCGGATTCTCGTCGATGATCTGCGCGGCCTTGCTGCCGTCGATCAGCGCGCCGATGTTGAGCAATCCGACGTAGACGCCGGTCCCGCGCAATTCGACCGCGAGCTGGCGCAGGTATCCACGCTGAGCGGCGAGCGCGATGCCGAAGTTGGCCAGGTAGGGCGTCACGACATGCTCGGAGGAGCCCGAGGAGAACAGCAGCGCGCCGTCGCCGCGCTTCACCATCTTCGGTGCCAGCGCCCGCGTCACCAGGATCGGCGAGTGCAGCTTCAGCGCGATCGGCGCGTCGAGGGACGGGATGTCCACCTCCAGGGTGGAAGGCAGCCGGTCGCTCATGTTGCCCGCCGCGCCGTGCATGGCCACGTCGATCGTCCCGAAGGTCGCCTCGATTTTCTCGATCACGCCGGTGACCTGCGCGGCGACGGTGACATCCGCGGGGAAGTCCGCGGCCTCGATGCCTTCGGCGGTCAGCTCGTCGGCGTGCCGTCGCGCCTTCTGCGGATCACGCCCGATGACGGCCACCCGGAATCCTTCGCGCCCGAATCGGCGTCCCGTGCCGACACCGAGGCCGGGTCCGTAGCCGAAGATCGCGATGGTCTTGGACATTGCCACTCCAGATTAAGTTGAGACATGGTTCAAGTTATGCGGCGACAGTAGCATTAACTTGAACCAAGGCTCAAAATATTGCGCCTGCCCGATTTGTAGGATCGGCCCGTGGACAAGCCGTTACGCAGCGATGCCCAGCGCAACCGGGACGCGCTCGTGACCGCCGCCCGCGCCGTCTTCTCCGAACGCGGGCTCGACGCGCCGCTGAAAGAGATCGCCGCCCGCGCCGGAGTCGCCATCGGCACGCTCTACAACCGCTTCCCCACCCGGGACGACCTCATCGCGGCCGCTGTCGAGGACCGGATCGAAGCGGGCGGCCGCATCGCGGAGGACGCGCTGGCCATACCCGACCCGTGGGAGTCGTTCGTCTACCTGGTGGAGCGGGTCTGCGCACTGCAAGCCGCCGACCGGCTGCTCAGCGAACTGGCCGTGCGGGCCGCGCCCAGTCCCGCCATCGCGCGGGCGCAGGAGCACGGCCACGGCCTGATGCGCCGGATCATCACTCGCGCGCAGGACGCCGGTGTGCTGCGCCCCGACTGGGTGCTCGAGGACATCGCCTTCATCACCTGGTCACACACCAGGATCGTCGAGGCGACCAGTCACATCGCCCCGGAAGCCTGGCGTCGTCACCTCGCCCTGATACTCGACGGCCTGCGCGCGGAGGCCGCCCACCCGCTGCCGGTGCCTCCCATCACGGAAGACCAATTGATGCACGCGCTCGGACGCGACAGCGAAGCTTGACCGGGCTCGGGCCAGGACGTCGCCTTCGCCGAACACTCAGTGCTGCGATCCCGGATGCGGCGCCGATGGACAGCCGCCCACTCGGCCTTCGCACAGCGAATCACCCCGCTTCGCCACCTGACGTACCAGCGGCCGGTACACGCCTGTGCGTACCGGCCGCCGGATGGTTGCGCTCTACAGCCGCTGCTCGGCGTAGACCTTCATCGCGTCGCGCACGAACTCGGCGGTGCCGGCGCCGTGCACGTCGTAGTTGGCCGCGAAACGCGGGTCGGCCACGTACATCTCGCCGAGGTTGGCGAATGCCTCCTTGACCACCGGACGCCCCTGCCAGCCGATGCCGATCCACTCGTAGTGGCGCTGGACGATGGCCTGCACCTCGTCGGCGTCGGGCGCGAGCCCGGCGGCGTGCGCCCGGCCGTAGTCGGCGGCGATGTCGAGATGGGTCTGCTGGAAGTTCTTCTTGTCCGTGTCGGACATCGAGTTCCACCAGCGGTCACCGCTCTCGTAGGCGTCCTTGCCCCAGCGTTCGATCACCTCGTCCTTGTACTTCGTGTGGTCGAAGCCGTCGAAAACTTCTGCTGCCACGAGTTGTTCACCTCTTTCCGTCTTGTGCAGCGTGGTTCGCACCGACTCGATCTGCCGCCGGATCCGATCCTGTTCCTGCCGGAGCAGTTCCAGGTGCGTACGCAGCGCGGCGGCGGTTTCCCGCTCTCCGGCGAGAACTTCGGCGATGACCGGAAGGCCGAGGCCGAGTTCCCGCAGCAGCAGGATGCGTTGCAACCGCACGAGGGAGTCCTGGTCGTAGTACCGGTAGCCGTTTGCTCCGATCCGGCTGGGCGGCAACAGTCCCAGCTGCCCGTAGTGGCGCAGCGTGCGACTGGTGGTACCGGCCGCCTTCGCCAGATCCTGGATGGACCATTCCTTGCCGCCCACCACCTTGTCTTCCCCTCGTGCTCGCGTCGGTGCAACCAGCTTGCAAGTTGACGTTACGTCAATGTCAACCCCCGAAACGCAGCCCCTGCGCCATCGCGGTTCGGCCGAGGTACCGGGGTCACGCGCAGCACCGGGGACCAGCCCCGAAGCGACATCGCATCAACTGGAGGGCAGGGCCGAGGCAGGCGACGCGGGCAGAGATCCAGCGGTTCCAGATGTGTCCGCAGGCCGCGCAGCGGACCCCAGCGGCGTCGCACCGACCGGCGGTGGCCTATCGCTGACCGACGCCGAGCCACCGAAAGGTGCGGTGCCGGCATCTCCGGGCCGAGCCGCACCGCCAGGCGCGGCGGCCGCACCACCGGGTGCGCCGGGCCGAGCCACACCATCGGGCGTGACCGCCTCGGACCGAAGCGCGGCGCCAGGCGGCGCGGTGGACGGAAGCTGCTGCGTTCCAGCGGCTTCCGGCACTACCTGCAACATGCGCGAGTAGTCCACGACCCGCGCGCCCAGCGTGGGCGTCACGATGATCATGCCGTTGGTGTACATCCGGTAGATCCCCGCACGCTGCGGCAGGATCATCTGCGGTCCGACCGGCGCACCGAGGGAACTGTTCGCGCCGCCGATGCGGCGGTACTCGACATCGATCGCCGACTCGGGGACCGCCGCCTGCGTGCGCGGATCCGCGGCCGGCGTGGTGTTGGGCAGTTCGTCGGGCGCAGGCCCGAGGTCCATGGTGTGGGTATCCGCCGGTTCCGCTTCGCCGGGCGCGGCGGAGGGCTCCGTCCGCAGAATCCGGCCGTCGCGCAGCAGCACCGCGCCCGCTGTCGCCGCGACGGCGGCCGCCGTCCTCGGATCTTCCCGCGCGGTACCGGGATAGCTCTGACAAGCCGTTGTGTCGCACGTCTGCGCGTACGGATAACGTTGCTCCGCAAGGGCATACGAGCGCGCCGCGATCGCCTGGGCACGCAGCGCCTCGGCCGCACCCCGGTCCGCCCAGTTGGGCTGCACCTCGGCCGGGACCACGCCGAGTAGGTAATCCTCGACATCCACCTCATTGATCGTGCGGGCCGCGCCGTCCTCGCGGGCGACGCCGAGCGCGCCGCGGTAGGAAAGACCGCCGCACAGCGTCAGATGTTCCGCCACCGGGCGATTCGGGCGTGGGTCGATCGGACGGATCCAGGGGTCGTCGGTCGAGGTCTGCCACAGCACATCACCGTCGCAGCCGGCCGTCACCGCCACGTTCGCGCCGCCACCGGGCAACGGCGTGAGGTGCGCGGCTTGGCCGGGCACCACCTGCCTGCCCGCCACTCGCAGGCCGGTGGCGGCGAAGGCGTCGAGCGAGGAGCCGTCCTGTGCCGTCAGGCGGACCCGGATGGCGCCGGGTGCGACGGTGCCGAGCGTCGCACCGGGGTAGTAGTGCGCGAGGATGCGTTCGGCTCCCCACCCCGCTCGCGCGCTTTCGAAGGCGCCTACCTGGCTGAAGCCGCCGCTGTGCCCCGGCCCCGCCAGCGGGCGATACGGCGCGTCGACCGACCAGGCCGGGACCGTGATGAGGGCTCCAGCGATCATGCCAACTCCACTGAGCAACAGCCACGCTCTCCCGGAGCGGCGCCTCGCTCGCCGATGCGGGCGCCGATCTCGCTTCCCGCTCCGGAATATCGCCTTCACCAGCATTTTCCTGACCCCCGCATACGTGTATCACGATGCATCCGTTCACTCCCGTGGTTTACCGGGCCAGCAGATATTCACCTTTTCCGCACGTTTTCCAGACGCTCCAGCAATCAACGAGCTACATTCAGGCAATCACATAATTCTCAACCAGAGGTTTAGCCATGTGACTGATGTGGCTATTGTGATCATTGATACATCAGGAAGTGACTCTGAATCACACATGATCACTGGTACGACCTGATTGGAGACGCTCGTGCGGTACCGCAAACCGAAACGCTCCTACGTGCTACCGGTTGTCACCATCCTCGCGGTAGCTGCCCCACTCGGCACGCTCATGCTCAGCGATTCGAACGACTACCGCACCGCCACCAGCAGCGAACCGGCTGCCGTCGCGGCCGAACTCGCCGAGGTCGCACTCACGCGGGCCCCCGATATCGTGTTACCGCTGCGCGAACTCACCGGCCTGACGCTGCCCGACCTGCATCTTTCCGACCTGCGCATGGTGCCGACCGCCGCGGGCATTCCAATTCCGGACGGGCCGCTGCCGCCGGGCGCGCAGCCACCGAAAGGAGCGCGAATACCCAGTTCGAATTCCGTTCAAACCTCGGGTGCCGAATTCATTCCGAACCGAACGTCGGAAAACACGAATTCCCCAGGTCAGCAGATTACCGAGCGCCCGACGAGCAGTGTGCGCTTCATCGCCGATCCGGCCCGGCTCCAGCCCGGCACCACTCCCGACACCCCCGCGCTGTCTCCGGGGGCGGTCGCCCCCGAACTGATGAGCCAGGTGGGGGCCCAGGTCAAGGAACTTTCCAGCGACACCCCGTTCAGCATGGTCGCACTCACCGCGCGAGAGCTGGCGGACACCAAAGCCACGATCCGGGCTCGGCAACCCGACGGCACCTGGGGACCCTGGTACGACACCGAACCGGTGGAGACCCACCGCACCGATCACTCCGGTCCCGGCCCGACCGATGGAACCGAGCCGATCTACGTCGGCAACACGAACGCGGTACAGGTGCTGGTCACCCGTAAGGAAGCAGCTCCGACGATCCAACCGGTGGCGCAGCCCGGACCCATCGCGGACGATCAGTCGCGACCGGGCGACCCGGCTCAGCAGGCCGAAGACCTGACCGCCGTGCTGATCGATCCCGGGCAGGCCCCCGCCGACAGCGACCTGCACAGCGTCGCAGCCACGCTGCCCGGCGGTGGACCGAGTGTGATCACCCGAGCCCAGTGGGGCGCCGACGAATCCATTCGCTGCGACCAGCCGACCTACGACGACCATCTCGGCGGCGTCACAGTGCACCACACCGCGGGCCGCAACGACTACAGCAAGGCCGAGTCGGCGGGCATCGTCCGCGCGATCTACACCTATCACGCGAAGACGTTGGGCTGGTGCGACATCGGCTACAACGCGCTGGTCGACAAGTACGGCCAGATCTTCGAGGGACGCTTCGGCGGCCTCGACCGCCCGGTGCAGGGTGCGCACGCGGGCGGGTTCAACGAGAACACCTCGGGCGTCGCGCTGATGGGCAACTACGAGTCCGAGCAACCGACCCAGGAGGCGATCGAGGCGATCGGCGCTTTCGTCGGCTGGCGCACCAAGGTCGCCGGACTCGATCCCAAGGGCTCCACCACGATGTACTCCGAGGGCACCTCCTTCACCTCGTACGCCGAGGGCGAGGCGGTGCGGTTGCCGGTCGTCTTCGCGCACCGCGACGTCGGCAACACCACCTGCCCCGGCGACGCCGCGTACGCGCTGATGGATCGGATCCGCGACATCGCCGCCGGCGCACCGGGCGCCCCCGGCACGCACGACAGCCAGGCCGCCCCACCCGCCGAATCCGATCTGTCGGCCTTCGCCGCGCTGACCACCAAGCTGCTGAACATGGTGCAGGACAACATCATCGCCAGGCATTGGTCGCAGTCGGGCGGACCGAACGGCCCGCTCGGCGCGGTGCGGTCGGACGTGCTGCCCGCCGCGCAGGGCCAGCAGTACGCGAGATTCTCCAACGGCTACGCCTACACCACCGCGGACGGACAGGTCGTCGAGGTGGTCGGCGGCATCCTGAACCGCTTCCTGCAACTCGGGGCCGACACGGGTGTGCTGGGACTCCCCTTGCGCAACGCCCTACCCGTCCCCGACGGCCTGCGCGCCGACTTCGAGCACGGCTCGCTGATCCTCAACCAGCTCACCGGCATCATCACGACGGTGTGGAAGACCTACTCGAGCGGCGCCCCCGCCCCAGCCGCACCCGCACCGCCGATCGGCCCCGCACCCGGACGAACCCCGCTCGCCCAGAGACCGGCAGGCGCACCGGCCTCGACCGGTCCGGCACAGCTGCACCCATCGCGTCCGGCAGCTGTACCCCCACCACACGGCCCGGCCCCAGCCGCGTTCCCGGCTACATCGCCGTCACCCGAGGGCTGATACCGAACAAGCCGTCGACTTCCACTGGGAGCCCGCGCCCCACGCCCGGGCTCCGAGTCGTTCCGCACGCATCTCGGCGCCCTGGCGTCCAGACGCCCTGACCGCCGCAGGCGCTGAAAACCAACACATTCACACCCACCAGCGTTCGAGGACGCGCGCGACTCCATCGTCGGTGTTCGATTCGGCGATCTCGTCGGCGGCGGCGAGAGCCTCGGGGTGGGCGTTGCGCATCGCTACACCGTGACCCGCCATGGTGAGCATGGGCACGTCGTTGGGCATGTCGCCGAACGCGACGATGGTGGATTCGTTCACGCCGAGCCGCTGGGCGACCACCGCCAGCCCCGCGGCCTTGGTGATGCCGGGAGCGGACAGTTCGATGAGCCCGTGCTCGGTCGAGTACGTGATGTCGGCGCGTTCGCCGATCAGCGGCGCGAGCACCGTGCGCATGTCCGAGCTGCGCGCACCCGGCAGCCGGATCAGCATCTTGATGGCGGGTGCGTCGATGACCTCCTCCCTGGCCACGGAGGTGTCGTCGGGGTTGAGCCAGGCGTGCTCGTACTCGGGCGAGCTGACGAACTGGGGCGTCACGGCGTCGTGGGCGCTCTCGCCGACGCGTTCGGCGGCGAGACCGCAGCCGGGCAGGGCCCGCTCGGCGAGGTCGGCGAGCCAGGCCAGCGTCGGCACGTCCAACGTCATGCTGGCCAGCACCCGGTCGGCGGCGCTGTCGTAGATCACCGCTCCGTTGCCGCAGACGCACAGTGGCGCGTACCCGAGCCCCTGCACCACGGGATCGATCCAGCGCGGCGGACGCCCTGTGGCCAGTACGAACGGCACGCCATCCGCGATCAGCGCGCCCACCGCCGCTTTGGTCCGCGCGGTCACCCGCTCGTCGCGATCTATGAGCGTGCCGTCCACATCGGTGGCGACCATCTTCGGCTTGGGCAGGTGCAGGGGCGTCACCCGTCCATCCTGCCGGACGACTCCGGGCTCGCGCCCGGCCGTGTGGCCGGTTGAGCCTCGGACATGCCCGGATGTCGTGTGGCACGCGCGCAGCGAACCACGTCCTTATGATCGGGGGCTAATACCTACGCTGGCCCGCCCAGCCGAAAGACCAGAGGACTGATGACCGGCTTCCTGCTACGACGCGCGCTCAACTATGTCGTGCTGTTGCTGCTGGCTTCGTTCTTGACGTTCAGTTTGGCGTCCCTGACGTTCCGGCCGCTGGACAGTCTCGAACAACGCAATCCGCGCCCACCACAGGCAGTGATCGACGCCAAGGCCGAGGAGCTGCATCTCAACGACCCGATCCCGGAGCGCTACATCACCTGGCTCAAAGGCATTCCGCATGGTGATTTCGGCACCACGCTGGCAGGTCAGCCGGTCAGCGAGGAACTGCCGCGGCGAGTCGCGGTGAGTCTGCGGCTGCTGATCGTCGGCTCGCTGGTCGGCACGGTGCTCGGGGTGCTGATCGGCGCGGCGGGGGCGATCCGGCAGTACAAGTTCAGCGATTATTTCACCACGGTGGTGTCGTTGTTGATCTTGAGCACACCGGTGTTCCTGCTCGCGACGCTGCTGAAATACGGGGCGCTGGAGATCAATTCGCTCACGGGATCGCAGATCTTCCTCTACACCGGCGAGACGTCGGCGAACAAGATCGAAGGGTTCGGGCCGCAACTGCTCGACCGCATCCAGCACCTGATCCTGCCCACCACCGCGCTGGCCCTCGGCGCGATGGCCGGCTACAGCCGCTATCAGCGCAACGCCATGCTCGACGTGTTGCAGAGCGATTTCATCCGCACCGCCCGCGCCAAGGGGCTCACCCGCAGCAAGGCGCTGTACAAGCACGGCCTGCGCACGGCGCTGATCCCGATGGCCACGCTGTTCGCCTACAGTCTCGGCGCGCTGATCACCGGCGCGACGTTCACCGAGAAGATCTTCGGCTGGCACGGCGTCGGTGAGTGGCTGGTCGACTCGATCAACGCCCAGGACCTCTACGTCGTGGTGACGGTCACCGCGTTCGCCGGCTTGGTGGTGCTGGTGTCGGGCCTACTGTCCGACATCGTGTACGCGATTCTCGATCCAAGGGTGCGTGTGGGATGACCGAAGCCGAGATCATCGTCCAGGGCGCGCCCGAGGTCACCGCGACCGGGCGGCGCAAGCTGGTCCTGCGGCGCTTCCTGCGCAACAAGCCCGCCGTCGCGGGCGGCATCGTGCTGATCGCGCTGTTCGTCGTGAGCTTCGCGCTGCCGCCGCTGCTGCCCTACGACTACCAGCAGCTGGACTACACCGCCCTGCTCAAACCGCCGAGCCCGCAACATCCGTTCGGCACCACCCAGATCGGTCAGGACGTCCTCGCGCAGACCTTGCGCGGATTGCAGAAGTCCCTGGTCATCGGCCTGTGCGTCGCGCTGTTGTCCACCACGATCGCCGCTACCGCCGGTTCGCTGGCCGGACTGCTCGGCGGCTGGACCGACCGGGCGATCATGTGGCTGGTCGATCTGCTGCTGGTGGTCCCGAGCTTCATCATCATCGCGCTGTTCGCGCCGCGCACCAAGGGCAGCGGTTCCATTCTGCTGCTGATCCTGCTGCTGTCCTGCTTCGGCTGGATGATCTCGGCGCGGATCGTGCGGGGCCTGACGCTGAGCCTGCGTGATCGCGAATTCGTCCGGGCCGCGCGGTACATGGGGGCGCCCACCCGGACGGTGATCCTGAGTCACGTGATCCCGAACATCGCCTCGATCCTGATCATCGACACCACCCTCACCGTCGGCTCGGCGATCATGGCCGAAACGGGGCTGAGCTTCCTCGGTTTCGGTGTGCAGCCGCCGGACGTATCGCTCGGCTCGTTGATCGCCGCGGGCACGAAATCAGCGTTGACTTATCCCTGGCTGTTCCTGTTCGCGGGTGGTCTGCTGATCATCACCGTGCTGTGCGCCAACCTCGTCGGTGACGGACTGCGCGACGCGTTCGATCCCGGCGCGAAGCGGGCTCGGTCGAAGAAGAAGGCGAAGGCATGACGAGCGCAGGAACAACCGAGAAGACCTCCACCGCGCCACTGCTGGAGATCACCGATCTGCGGGTGTCCTTTCCCAGCGAGGAGGGCCGCATCGACGCGGTACGCGGGGTCGACTACACGGTGTCCGACGGCGAAGTGCTCGCCATCGTCGGTGAATCCGGTTCGGGCAAGTCGGTGTCCTCGCTGGCGGTGATGGGGTTGCTGCCGGAGCAGGCGCGGATCACCGGCTCCATCCGGTTCCGCGGACGCGAACTGCTCGGGCTGGGCGACCGCGACTTGTCCAAGCTGCGCGGCAGTTCCATCAGCATGGTGTTCCAGGACCCGCTCTCGGCGCTCACGCCGGTCTACCGGGTGGGCGATCAGATCGCCGAAGCCCTCCTGGCGCACGGCAAGGCGAGCAGAGGCTCGGCCGCGAAGCGCGCGGTGGAGCTGCTCGACCTGGTCGGTATCCCGGATCCGGAAGTGCGGGCCAAGGCGTTCCCGCACGAGTTCTCCGGCGGCCAGCGTCAGCGCGTGGTCATCGCGATGGCGATCGCGAACGACCCGGCGCTGATCATCTGCGACGAGCCGACCACCGCGCTGGACGTGACTGTGCAGAAGCAGATCCTCAACCTGCTGCGCAAGGCCCGCGACATCACCGGCGCGGGCGTCATCATGATCACCCACGACATGGGCATCGCCGCGACCCTGGCCGATCGGATCGCCGTCATGTACGCGGGCAAGATCGTCGAAACCGCGCCCGCGAGCGAGCTGTTCAACGCGCCGCGAATGCCGTACACCGTCGGCCTGCTCGGCTCGATCCCGCGCATGGACGGCCCGCCGCGGCGACCGCTGATCCCGATCGTCGGCGCGCCGCCCGCCATGCACGCGCTACCGCCGGGCTGCTCCTTCGCACCGCGCTGCCCGGTGTCGATCGGTGAATGCCGGGCCGCGGAACCGCCGCTGGAAGGAGTCGAACCGGGGCATACCGCCGCGTGCATCCGCACCGCCGAAGTCGGCACCGACGATCTGTTCGATGCCTACCGGCACGAGATCGCCGAGCCGGAGGCCGAGGCGCAGGTGCAGCCGGATGTGGTTTTGCGGGTTTCGGACCTGGTGAAGGTCTTCCCGATCACCGCCGGTGTGGTGCTGCGCCGCCGCAAGGGGGAGATCAGGGCGGTCGACGGCATCAGCTTCGAGGTCCGCAGCGGGCGCACGTTGGCGCTCGTCGGCGAGTCCGGCTCCGGCAAATCGACCACGCTCACCCAGATCCTCGATCTCGTCCCGCCGCAATCGGGCGCCATCGAGATCATGGGCAGCGACGTCGCGTCCCTGAGCAAGGCGCGCAAGCGGGAGATCCGCCGGAAGATGCAGATCGTCTTCCAGGACCCCACCGCGTCCCTCGACCCGCGCCTGCCCATCTTCGACGCCCTCGCCGAGCCGTTGCGCATCGACGGACGTCCGCGGGCCGAGATCGCCCGCCGAGTACCGGAACTGCTCGAACAGGTCGGTCTGCGCCCGGAACACGCCGACCGCTACCCCGCCGACTTCTCCGGCGGCCAGAAACAGCGCATCAGCATCGCCCGCGCGCTCGCGCTCGACCCGGAACTACTGGTACTCGACGAGCCGGTCTCCTCGCTGGACGTCTCCATCCAGGCAGGCGTGCTGAACCTGCTACGCGACCTGCAGACCGAGCGCGGACTGTCCTATCTGTTCGTCTCCCACGACCTGTCCGTGGTGCGGAACCTGGCGCACGACATCGCGGTCATGTATCGCGGGAAGATCGTGGAGTACGGGCCGGCGGAGCAGATCTTCGAGGCGCCCACACACAAGTACACGCGCGCGCTGATCGACGCCGTGCCGGTTCCAGCCGTGAGCCGATAAGGAAGTGAGCGCGATGCGGATCCGATCCACCCGGCGACACTGGGCGCGCTGGGCGGTTCCCGTCGTCGCGCTCGGAGCCGCGACAGCGGGGTGTGGCGCGGACGGCACCGAGTCGGCGACGGGCCTGTCCGACACGCTCGGCATCACCGACGATATCGATCCGAAGAACCCGGATGAAGTGCGTGAGGGCGGCAACCTGCGCTTGGCCACTCGGCGTCCGCGCCGACATCGCCAACTATGGGTCCCCCGGGCTCGCGTCGTACGACTACACCAAGATCGGTTTCCTGAAGTAGACACGCAGCAACGCTGCGGGAAGGAGCGAACCATGCGGATTCGTTCACTGACGGCACGACTGGCGATTGCCGCCGTCGCGATCGGGTTGGTGGTCTCCGGGTGTAGTTCGGACGAGGAAGGCGCGCCCGCGGGCTCGGCCGCCGAGCTCGGCACCACCAACGACATCAACCCGCACGATGTCAGCGAGCTGCGCGAAGGCGGCAACCTCCGGCTGGCCATCTCGGCGTTTCCGGCGAACTGGAACGCATTGTCCAACGACGGCAACGACGCCGAGACCGGCGCCATCCTGCGGCCGATGATGCCGCGGGCGTTCCGCACCAACGCGGCTGGCGAACTCTCGGTCAACACCGACTACTTCACCGATGTCCAGTTGACCAAGGACGATCCGCAGCAGGTCACCTACACGATCAATCCCAAAGCGGTGTGGTCCGATGGTACGCCCATCACTTGGGAGGATTTCCGGTCTCAGGCGAACGCGCTCAGCGGCGCCGACAAGTCGTTCCTGATCGCCAACAACAGTGGTTTCGATCGGGTCGAGAAGGTCGAGCGCGGCGTCGACGACCGGCAGGCGATCATCACGTTCAAGCAGCACTACGCCGAGTGGCGCGGGCAATTCGCGGGCAATACATTCCTATTTCCCAAGTCCGTCACCGCCACTCCCGAGGCGTTCAACAAGAGCTTGGTCGACGGCATCACGCTGACCTCTGGGCCGTTCATCGTGCAGTCCACCGATCGGGCACAAGGACGTATCGTGCTCGGCCGCAACCCCAAGTGGTGGGGTGACACACCCAAGCTCGACACGATCACCTTCAGTGTGCTCGACTCCTCGGCGCAACTGCCCGCGTTGCAGAACAACGAGATCGACGCGGTAGGGCTCGGCACACGCGACGAATTGCGTACGGCGCGAAACACGCCGGGGGTCGCTGTCCGGCGCGCGCCGGGTAACAGCTGGAATCACTTCACCTTCAACGGCGCCCCCGGTTCGATCCTCGCGGACCCGAAGCTGCGGGTGGCCATCTCGAAGGCCATCGACCGGCAGGGCATCGTCACCGCCATCCAGAACGGACTGGTGGCGAACCCGAAGCCACTGAACAACCACGTGTACATCCAGGGGCAGGCGGGCTACCAGGACAACAGCCTCGGCTTCGATCCCGCCGCCGCCGCGAAGGAACTCGACGACCTCGGATGGAAGCTCAACGGCGACGTCCGCGAGAAGGACGGTCGCAGACTCGAGATCCGCGACGTCATGTACCAGGACGACACCTGGGTGCAGATCGCCCAGATCATCCAGCAGAATCTGGGGGCGATCGGGGTCAAGCTGAACATCGAGACCAAGCCGGGCAAGGGCTTCTTCACCGAGGTGATCCAGCCGGGCAACTTCGATGTGGCGCAGTGGACCTGGGTGGGTGACCCGTTCCCGCTCGGCAGCATCAACCAGATCTACGGGTACAACCCGAACGACCTGCAGGGCAACTACGGTCGCATCGGATCGCCGGAGCTGAACGCGCTGATCGAGCAGACGGTGTCCGAACTCGACCCGAACAAGGCCAGAGAACTGGCGAACCAGGTCGATCGCAAGGTATTCGAGGAAGGCCATTCGCTGCCCCTGATGCAGTCCGCGGGCAATCTCGCGGTGCGCGCCGACTTGGCCAACTACGGCGCCCCGGGCCTGGCGTCTTACGACTACACCAAGGTCGGTTTCCTGAAGTGAATTCCGGATCGGGCCACCCGCTGGCCTATCCGATCACGGTGACGTTCGGCGCCCTCGCGGTCTGTGCCGCCTGGGCGCCGTTCGGCACTCTAGATCAGGTGGCGGCGATCGCGGCGGTCGTTCTGGGCGTCATCGGATATACGGGCTATCGGCTCGGCGTGGCGTTCGGGGTGGTGCGGATCCGGCGTCCGGGCTCACGAGGGACCGTGCGGGTAACCCGTGTCCGGCAACAGCACCGCCTGATCAGTCGCTCCTGGCTACAGGTGAGTGGCACGAGGCAGCCGCGCTGGCTTCCGGTCTATTTCGATCCGCAGCTGGTCACGCTGACCGAAACCGAGACGGAGCTCACCGATCGCACGATCCACATCGCCGGACGACGCCTCTACCCCTCCGGCCGCATCGGCGACGTCGAACCGCCGGGTCGTTTGATCGACAACCCCAGCCGACCCGACCCGGACGCCCCCGCGAAAACCGCGTCGGCCACTCGTCTCCTCCGCCGCCTCCTACTCGACGCCCAGTCCACCGTTGCCGCGCCCTTCGCGGCCATCCTGTGGGTCTATATCGACGGCGGCGGACTGCCCGTCTTCCTTGCCGCCACGACCATCGCCGCCGCTATCAGCGTCTGGCTCTCCGCCATCCAGGGCTCCGACCCCAGCTGAGCTGCCAGTCCGGCATCACGCATCCTCGCTGGGCATGATCCGTAGCTGTTTCAGCTCCGGAACCGCACGCTGAATGGTGAGAAAGTCTGTGTCGTTGTGCACTACGGTGGCGTCGTGTCGCAGAGCAACGGCGGCGATGTGCACATCTGTGGTTTGCGCCCCGCGTCCCGCGCCGATCTTCCAGAGGGCGGATCTCATCAGCGCGACTTGCTTTTCGGCTTCGTCATCGAATGCCAGCCACCGGAACACCGAGCCGTACAGCTCCGTGATGAACTTCAGATCCCGGGTGTTGCGTGCGCTGAAGCGCGCTTCGTCCATGGTCACCGCGGATGCGCAGAGGACGCCGATGACCGCCAGTTGGTCGACCTTGCGCTTGACCACGGGCTTCGCCCAGTAGTGGGACATCACCGATTGGTCGAGCAGGTAGTGGGGCCGATCGCTCGGAGCTGTCACCGGTTTTTCGCCGTGGCGGCGTTAGCGAGTTCCTCCTCGGTAAGGAAGGGGTTGTGGCCCATTCGCTTCAGCTGGTTCAAGGCCGCACGCTGTCGGTATCCCTGCACCAATTCGGACATGGCGAGGTTGATGACAGCCTTCTTGGTGGTGAGGCCGGTGAGCCGCATGGCCTCGGCGAGGACCTCGTCCGGAATTTCCACTGTGGTTGCCATAACGCCTTCCATATTATGAATTGCTCGTATCAATAATACGCCTATGTCCGGTCCGGGCCATCATTGCGGTTCGGTGCCGTCGACAGTTCTTGCCGCGCCCAAACCATGTCCGGGCCATACAACGAAGAGCTCGTTCATCCGTGCGCGGCAGCATTGGTCTTACCACTTGACCTCCTGACCAATCAGGCGCACGGTGGACACATGGCGTTGCAACCTGTGGTCAAGCGGTCGGTGTCGGCGGACGTGTTCGAGCAGATCGCCGCGGATGTGCTCAGCGGTGAGCTGGTGCCCGGGGCGACGCTGCCCAGTGAGCGGCAGTTGGCGGAGGCGCTGGGGGTCTCCCGGCCCGCGGTGCGGGAGGCATTGCAGCGGCTGGCCGCGGCCGGGCTGGTGTCAGTGCGCCAAGGAGACGCGACGACTGTGCTGGACTATCGGCGCGGCGCGGGGCTGGAGGTGCTGCCCAGGCTTCTGGTCCAGGCCGGGGAGCTGAACCCCGCGGTCGCGCGCAGCATTCTGGAGGCACGCCTGCACAACGGGCCGAAGGTGGCGGAGCTGGCCGCGCGCCGAGTGGGCGCGATCGGTGCGGGCGAGGTCCGCCCGCTGCTGGAAGCCTCCCTCGAAGCGCTTGCCGCCGAACCGGACCCGGTCGCGCGGCAACGGCACGCGATGGAATTCTGGGATCACGTCGTGGACGCGGCCGACTCGATCGTGTTCCGGCTGATGTTCAACATGTTGCGCGCCGCCTATGAACCGGCGCTCGCGGCGCTGGCCCCGATCATGTCCGCCGAGGTGGGCAACGTCGAGGCATACCGGGAACTGGCCGCCGCGGTCGTCGCGGGTCGGCCGCAGAAGGCCGCCACCACCGCTCGGGCGCTGCTCGAGCCGGCGACCGCAGCCCTGATCGAGGTCCTCACGGGACCGCCGGTCACCCATAGCCGGGAACGAACATGACCAAATCCAATGCCTCCGAAGCCACTTCGATCGACGCGCGGGCGCGGGTGCGCCGGGACGAGCGCGCGCTGCGGCGCGGGCTCACGCTGGGCCCGGCATTCCACGAATTCGTCCGGCACCCGTCGCCGTGGATAATCGGGGCCACCTTGGCGGGCGCGCTGATCACCCGCCTCATTGTCGGCGACTGGCAGTCGACCGATCTGCTGGTTCCCGCCGTAATGGTGGCGCTGTTCCCGGTGTTCGAGTGGATCGTGCACGTCACCGTGCTGCATTGGCGGCCGCGCCGGCTCGGCCCGATCGCACTCGACAGCGAACTGGCCCGCAAGCACCGCGAACATCACGCGGATCCGCGGAGTATCCCACTGATCTTCATCCCGACGAAGACACTATCGATGCTCGTCGTGGTGCTGATCGCGCTTGCGGCGTTCGCCTTCCCCCGCCTCGGGCTCGGCCTGACCTTCCTGATCACCATCACCCTGGTCGGGTTCGGCTACGAGTGGACGCACTACCTCATTCACACCGACTACAAGCCGAAACGCTCGCTCTACCGGGCAGTCTGGCGCAATCATCGCCACCACCACTACAAGAACGAGCACTACTGGTTCACGGTCACCAGTTCCGGCACCGCCGACCGTCTCTTCGGCACCTACCCCGACCGGGCCACGACCGAGACCTCACCCACGGCCCGCAACCTGCACTCCGCCTGATCAGAGCGGGCGCGTCCCCGCGATGAGCCGGCGGGGCGGCACAGGCTCGGGCCGTCCGCACTCGTCCGACTCGAGCCCGCTGTGATCGACGGCAGCGCGACGGCCCAGTAAGTGAGCCCTTCGCGTCTCACCATCGCGTGCACTCCGCACTACACCGGACGCGAGCAGTTGCCGCGCGTGCGCAATCCGAACCGCGTGAGCACGGCCGCCACGACAGCCCGGTCCGCAATTCGTCGCGGGCCGGGCTTTCGCCCGTTCCGGACTTGACATCCCTATACCCTAGGGGGGTAGGGTAGAAATCGCGAAGCAGAAACGCCAGCAGGAGGACATCGACCATGACCACCACCACCGTGACCGTTACCGGCATGACCTGCGGCGGCTGTGCCGCCTCGGTCCGCGGCGAGATCGGCCGCATCTCCGGCGTCGAGGCGGTGGCCGTCGATCTCGCCGACGGACGCGTGACCGTCGCGAGCGCGACCCCGATCGAACGCGCCGAACTCGCCACGGCCGTGGTTCGCGCCGGCTACGCGGTCGCCGGCTGACGGGCGGAGTACTCGATGAACGCGACCATCAAATTCGGCGGTTTCGCCCTCGGCCTCGCCGCCGTCTTCGGGATCGCCCTCGCGGCCGGTGCGGCCATCGGGCCGGAACCCGCCGCCCACGACTCCACAGCGCACGACACCGCTCAACTCCAGGACCAGGAACTACCTGGTGGAATCGTGGCGACCGACCGCGGCTACACGCTGCGGCTGGACACCACCCGGGCCACCGCTGCGGCGAACGTACCGCTGCGCTTCACCATCCTCGACCGGGACGGAAAGCCCGTCACCCGCTACGTGCGCAGCCACGACAAGGATCTGCACCTGATCGTCGTGCGCCGCGATATGGCCGCCTTCCAGCACGTCCACCCGATGCTCGGGGCCGACGGCACCTGGACGGTCCCGCTCGACCTCAGCCGCGCCGGCGACTACCGCGTGTTCGCCGACTTCACTCCGGAGGGCGGCGAAAACCTGACCCTCGGCGCAGACCTGCTGGTCGCGGGCGTCTACGACCCCCAGCAACTACCCGCGGCGACCCGCACCACGAGCGTCGGCGACTACACCGTCACGCTGGACGGCACCCTCGTTCCCGGCCGGACTTCGACAGTGACGCTGTCGGTGAGCCGCGCGGGCAAGCCGGTCACCGACTTGCAGCCCTACCTCGGCGCTTACGGCCACCTGGTGGCGCTGCGCGCCGCCGACCTGGGCTACCTGCACGTCCATCCGGAAGGCCACCCCGGCGACGGGGTGACCGCGGCCGGACCCGGTATCACCTTCGCCGTCACGGCGCCGAGCGCGGGCGACTACCGCCTGTTCCTCGACTTCCAGCACGACGGCGTGGTCCGCACCGCCGAATTCACCCTGACCGTCGCGCCGGGCACCCCCGCCGCAGACGCCTCGAACCACAACGAACACACTGGTCAGCAGCCGGATGGCCACGCGCACTGACCCGACGACCGTCCGCGCACAGAACGGAGCACCCACGATGACCACCGCGACACAACCGCCGCTCTCCGGGCAGGTCGAACTCGTGATCGGTGGAATGACCTGCGCGTCCTGCGCCGCCCGGATCGAGAAGAAGCTCAACAAGCTCGACGGCGTCACCGCGACCGTGAACTACGCCACCGAGAAGGCGCGGGTCGAATTCACCGGTGCGGTCTCGCCGGACGAGCTGATCGCCACCGTCGAACAGGCGGGCTACACCGCCGCCCTGCCCGCGCCTCCGAAGCCGCAGGAAATCGCCACCGAGGACGATCCAGCCGCATCCCTGCGCACCCGCCTGCTGGTCTCGGTGGTGCTGTCGGTGCCGGTGATCGCCATGGCGATGATCCCCGCTTTGCAGTTCACCAACTGGCAGTGGCTGTCGCTGACCTTGGCCGCGCCGGTAGTGGTGTGGGGCGCGCTGCCGTTCCACCGCGCGGCGTGGACCAACCTGCGCCACGGCGCCGCGACCATGGACACCCTGATCTCGATGGGGACGCTGGCCGCACTGGGCTGGTCGGTGTACGCCCTGTTCTGGGGCACCGCGGGCAGGCCCGGCATGACACATCCGTTCGAGTTCACCATCTCGCGGATGGACGGCACGGGCAGCATCTACCTGGAGGCCGCGGCGGGCGTCACCATGTTCATCCTGGCCGGGCGCTTCTTCGAGGCGCGTGCGAAACGGCGGGCGGGTGCGGCGCTGCGTGCCCTGCTCGAGTTGGGGGCCAAGGAGGTCTCGGTTCTGCTGCCGCGTGCGAGCGACGGGCCCGGAGAAGGCAGCCTGCGTAACCACGCAGGGCCCCGGGAGCACGGGAATGGATACAACGGAACCGAGGTGCGTATCCCGGTCGAGCAGCTGACCGTCGGCGACCGGTTCGTGGTGCGGCCGGGTGAGAAGATCGCCACCGACGGCGTCGTGCTGGAAGGTTCCTCGGCCGTCGACGCCTCGATGCTCACCGGCGAGTCGGTGCCGGTGGAGGTCGGCCCCGACGACGCGGTGGTCGGCGCGACCGTCAACGTGGGCGGCCGGATCGTCGTGCGTGCCACCAGGATCGGCGCCGACACCCAGCTGGCACAGATGGCGAAGCTGGTCGAGGACGCGCAGACCGGCAAGGCGCGGGCGCAGCGGCTGGCCGACCGGATCTCCGGGATCTTCGTGCCGATCGTCATCGCGCTGTCGGTCGCCACGCTGGGATTCTGGCTCGGCACCGGCGGCTCGGTGGCCGCGGCGTTCACCGCGGCGGTGGCGGTGCTGATCATCGCCTGCCCGTGCGCGCTCGGGCTGGCCACGCCGACGGCTCTCATGGTCGGCACGGGGCGCGGCGCACAGCTCGGCATCCTGATCAAGGGGCCGGAGGTGCTGGAGTCGACCCGGCGGGTGGACACGATCGTGCTGGACAAGACCGGCACCGTCACCGCGGGCAAGATGACGCTGCTCGACGTCGTCGCGGCCGAGGGCGAGCAGGGCGAGCGGATTCTGGAATTGGCCGGAGCGCTGGAGGATTCCTCCGAGCACCCGATCGCGCAAGCCATCGCCAAGGGTGCCCGCGAGCGGGTCGGTGAGCTGAAGCCGGTCGAGGATTTCGCGAACGTCGAGGGCCTGGGCGTGCACGGCATCGTGGACGGCCACGCGGTGGTCGTCGGCCGGGCGCGGCTGCTCGCCGATTGGTCACAGCACCTCGACGACGACCTGACCCGGGCGATGCGCGCGGCCGAAGCAGAAGGCAAGACCGCCGTCGCGGTGGGCTGGGACGGCAAGGCGCGCGGCGTGCTCGTGGTGGCCGACGCGGTGAAAGCCACCTCGGCCGAAGCCATTTCCCAGCTGCGTGCCCTCGGGCTCTCCCCGATCATGCTGACCGGCGACAATCGGGCCGCCGCCGACGCGATCGCCGCACAGGTCGGCATCGATGAGGTCATCGCGGAGGTGCTGCCCCAGGACAAGGTCGACACCGTGAAACGGTTGCAGGCCGAGGGCAAAGTGGTCGCGATGGTGGGCGACGGCGTGAACGACGCCGCGGCGCTGGCCCAAGCCGATCTGGGCCTGGCCATGGGCACCGGCACCGACGTGGCCATCGAAGCGGGCGATCTGACCTTGGTCCGCGGCGACCTGCGGGCGGCAGCGGACGCGATCCGCCTGTCCCGCCGCACCCTCACAACCATCAAGGGCAACCTGTTCTGGGCCTTCGCCTACAACGTGGCCGCGATCCCGCTGGCCATGGCGGGCCTGCTGAACCCGATGCTCGCGGGCGCCGCGATGGCGTTCTCCTCGGTCTTCGTGGTCAGCAACAGCCTGCGGCTGCGCGGCTTCCGCTCGACAACCCGCTGAACGAGACACCGGACGGGACGGCACACGTAGTGTCGTCCCGTCCGGGCATCATCAGTAGCCTACGCGGCAGTGCGGATAACTCGGCGAATCATTCGCTTGCCGAAGGCACCACAAACTGTGCTGCCGACGAACAAATATCCCCGTTGATCGGGCAAGCCAGAGGGTCGTAATGGTTTCGGAGGGTTTTCAGCAGTTGCGCGTGCTCAGACCAGTCCCAGCGTAGCCATCGATCGAAACATAAGGCCGTCACAGTACGCGCCCCCGCATCCTTCGCCGCGATCGCGGCGCCTTGCATACTTGCGCCGGTTGTCCAGGTGTCATCGACGATGAGCACGTTCTTGCCTTCCACCGCTGAACGATACCTGTCCGGTACGACGAACCGGTCGTTGACGAGTGCACGCCGCACGGCAACGCCCGGGCCGGTATCGAGCAGAAATTTCGTGGGCAAAATCGGCGGCGACGTCAGCGTCGTGAGCACAGCGTTGGCGAGGGTCGATACAGGATGCTTTCGCCCATTGCGCTGGTGTGAGGGGACGAACGTCAACGAATCCCATCGCCAGCCGAGCTGCGTAGCCATGCATTGATGATGAAGGGTGACTGCCGCCCTGATCACAAGTTGAAGGTTCTCACGACACAAGTCGACGCCCTCTTTATACGCACGTACTTCGTGCGCCGACTGATGCTTGCCTCCTGGCAGGTTGCCCTGCGCGTACGTCAGCAAAATCGTCTTATCGGCAAGCAGGCTTCCGTACACCTTTCGATGTTCTCGACATGCTCCACAGTAATCGGCATCGAACGCCGGGCCACGGCACACATGGCATATTCCAGGTGTTCCTGGAACGTACGTATTGTGGAAGGTGGTTCCGACACGCTCCTGGACGATTTTCCTCAGCACGGCGGCTGCAGGGCTTATGGGCCTCATCGATCGTTGTGCAGCCAGTTCCGGACCAGCGCACGGTGTCCCAGAATAGTATCGATGTGCTGCATTACTTCGTATGGAGAATTGGCGATGTAGACACCCGGTTCTCCCCGAAGCTGACGCGCCCATTCTGCCGACTCGGCAACCGCGGCATTCAGGATCACCGGCCTGCCGTGCGCAACCGCTTCCCGTGCCTGCGTCCGGGTCCCACTGTGCTCGCCGGCTTCTACGATCACCGTCGCCACTCCGTAGGCACTCATGATCACATTCCTTGCCAGGAATGAATACCTCGTGGGCGAATATTCTGGCAGGAAGTGGGTCAGCAGCATACCCCGCTCCGATATTTCCTTCTGTAGCTCACGATTCGATCGCGGGTACACATGGTTGAGACCGTTGCCGAGCACAGCGACCGTTCGACCGCCGGAATCGAGCGCCGCTCTGTGCGCCGCCGTATCAATTCCCTCAGCCAGCCCGGCCACGACGGAAATATCGCGCGCAACCAGCCTGCGGGCAACCTCCTCGGCGAAACGGATACCACCATCGGAAGATTTTCGAGAGCCTACGACACACACACCGTCATCGTGGTCGAGCAGCAATCCATGCGTGAAGACTACGGGCGGCATCTGCCGGACCGTACGAAGTTGCGAAGGATAGGAATCATCGCGGAAAGTATGGAACTCGAAAGGAGCGCGCTTCCATACTTCGATGTCATTTCGCGCAGCTTCCAAGAGCTCAGCATTGTCGGCTTCACCGAATAGATCCCGGGGATGCGTAGCATTCCAGAGCGCCCTAGCACCCGCGTGTTGAATTACTTCCTCGGTCAGGTAGGACCAGTCCCCATTCTTCGGCTTCAGCCGCATCAGGGATACAAGCGCGGCGCGTTCACCATCATCCCAGGCCAGGGAGCTGCCAGTCACGCTGTCCGTGGGCGCATGCGGGTTCGTCACTTACCTCCTCCAACCTGCAAGCCATAGAACGCACGTTCGAATTATGTCATCTTAGACCGACGGGTCCATGCCAAGGGGTCCACAGGGCTCCCCGAGTCATGTCGAGAATGATGTCCACGCCCGACGGTATACGATCCCTCGCTCTGTGATCGGTCCCGCCGCACGCCGAGAACTCACGGGCAACACGACCGGCCCTCACCACCACGGACGCCGGTCAGCCGCGACGCCCGCTCGAGTCTCGCCGGAGCCTTCGCCTACAACGTGGCCGCGATCCCGCTGGCCATGGCGGGCCTGCTGAACCCGATGCTCGCGGGCGCCGCGATGGCGTTCTCCTCGGTCTTCGTGGTCAGCAACAGCCTGCGGCTGCGCGGCTTCCGCTCGACAACCCGCTGAACGAGACACCGGACGGGACGGCACACGTAGTGTCGTCCCGTCCGGGCATTCGCCAGGAGGTCTTTAAGCATGCGCATAACGCAATGGGCGAGCATACCTTCGGCACACTGAGTTCCGAAACGGAAATCAGCTCAACCCCGCAGCGTGGTGACCGTGACCAGCGAGGGTTGGATGAACGTCCCGTACACCTCGATCGACATCCCGCCGGTCGGAGATTCGCCGGCCCACCGGGCGTGCTCGGTAATCCCATCGCCCAGAAGCGCTTTCGCTCCGGGCGACCATCCGACGGCCACCTGGCTCAGCGCCGGGCCGAGGTTCAGGTTCGCGATCGCCGCGGATTCGCCGCGGTCGAAGTAGACCTCGGTGCCGCCGGGGAACGGGTTCACCGCGACCGCCGAAGCACTCGCCCCGCCGAACGCCGCTGCCGAACCTCCCGCCACGAGCGCGACCAAGACCGTCATGACCCGTCGACGCATCCGAATCCCCTTTTCGTGTAAGCGCGCTGACCATGCGGCCAGTCATGTCACCCTTGCCGAGCAGGCAGCGTTCGGCAATTCGATGTGAGGTCAATCACATATGCCGGGTAGAGCGCCGTCATCGCGCCTTCGCGCGCCGCCGCCGCTCCATCTCCTCACGCTCCAGCACAGCCGCCTCCGCGAGGTTCGGGGCGGTCCCGCCGAGTCGCTGGGGGACCCACCGCGCGCCTTCGACCATCGGGTAGTCGCGTTGGGCGCGTTCCAAAAGCTCGCTCATCCGGGTGCGCAGGGTGCCGGTCAATTCCTCGATCGGTCCGGCCGGGGGGATCGGTGCGCCGATGCGGATATTGATCGGGAAATTATGGCGGCCGAGTTGCTTCGGGATGTCCTTCGTCCAGATCCGGTGGGCGCCCCAGACGATCATGGGAACGATCGGGACATCGGCTTCGATGGCCATCCGCGCCGCGCCGGATTTGAATTCCTTCAGCTCGAAGCTGCGGCTGATCGTCGCCTCGGGATAGACCACGACCACCTCGCCCTCGCGCAAAGCGGTCACCGCGCGGGCGTACGACTCGGCCCCGGCCGTGCGATCGACGCCGATCGCCTTGCAGTGCTTCATGAGAAAGCCGACGATGCCGTGCTCGAGCTCGGCTTTCATCATGAATCGGACATTGCGGCCGGACTTGCGACCGACCAGCCCGACCTCCATGAAATCCAAGTAGGCCGTGTGGTTCACGGCCAGGACCGCGCCGCCGGAGCGCGGAATGTGCTCCTGGCCCGCGATATCGATGCGCAGGCCCTGAGCGAAGAAAATGGCGCGGGCCACGCCGGTGAGAATGTCATAGACCGGTTCGCGCGCCATCACATCTCCCGTTACTGCCCCGCCGCGTTCTTGCGCGCGGCCTTGGACTCGGCCTCGGCGGCATCCATCGCGTCCGCCTCTTCCAGCGTAGGGGCGCTGCCGCCGAGCCGGGCGGGCACCCAGTACGCGCCGGGCTCGTGCACGTAGTCCTTCTGCAGGTCGGCCAGCATTTCCTGCATGGTCGAACGCAGCTTGGCGGTGAGTTCGGCGGCGGGCTCGAACGGTTGGATCGGCTCGCCGACCGCGATCGAGATGGGCGTGTTGGTGCGGCCGAGCCGCTTCGGGAACCCCTTCGTCCAGACCCGCTGCGCACCCCAGATGACGATCGGGATGATCGGCACCTCTGCCTCGATGGCCATGCGCGCCGCGCCGGACTTGAATTCCTTGATCTCGAAACTGCGGCTGATCGTCGCCTCGGGGTATACGCCGACCAGTTCGCCGCGCCGCAGATATTCCACGGCGGCCTGGTAGGAATCCGCGCCCGCCGATCGGTCCACCGGAATGTGCTTCAGCGCGCGCATGATCGGGCCGGAGATCTTGTCATCGAAGACCTCCTTCTTCGCCATGAACCGGATGTAGCGCTTCCGGGTGCGCACCGGCAGGCCCGCGTAGGTGAAATCCATGTAGCCGGTGTGGTTCACCGCCAGCACGGCGCCACCTCGGGCGGGAATGTGTTCATCGCCCTTGACGGTGAACTTCAGACCTTCGATGAAGAAGACGGTACGGGCGAGGCCGATGATCGTCCGGTAGACGGGTTCCACAAGTCCGCTAGCGTAGTCGCTGCTCGTCCCCATCGGCAGTTCGCCGCCATCGCGCGCCGCACCGGAGCGAGGACGCATGAGCAGCCCCGACCGCACGTCCGGAGAGAAGAGGATCGTCGAAGTGGAACGCGCCCGATCGGCACCGCGCGAGTACGACCGCAGTGCAGCACGCGAGCGGAACCGGGCCGGGCGTTGGACCCGCGCCGCGCTGGTCGGCGGCTCCACCCTGATCGCGGCGATCGCGCTGACCGGTTGCGACTCCGTCGTCGGCATTCCGGAGCAGAGCCCGCCCCGGGCGGCCGTTCGCACCACGCCGCAGGCCGCCCCCCCGACCACGCCCCCGCCGAGCACCTCCGCGCTTGCGCCGGTACCCGCCTACGCTCCGCCGGTCGGCGCGGTCGCGGGGCTGCCCGCCGCCGCGGCGGCGGTGCAGCGTTGGGCCGCCGACCTGCGCTCGCACACCATCGCCGAAATGCAGGAGAAGTGCTGGACCATCGCGCCCAAGAACGTGGCCGAGATGTACACCGACCAGCAGGCCGTCCTCACCGCGTTGGCCCAGCCCGGCACGGCGACCGCGGAAGCCGTCGTCTGGACGAGCCCGACCACCACCGTCGCTGTTCAGCGTGCCGAGATCGCGACCGGCTACGCCTGCCCGCGCGTCGCGACGGCGGGTGCGGAGATCGCCTACAACGACGCCGACGCCCGGCACAGCGTGCGCCGGTACCTGTCCCGCTTCGTCGGCACTCCGCTCGACCCCGCCGACAAAGAAGGCGACTACCCTCTGGTCTGTAAGGCGTCCCCGGCGACCTGGGACCCCAAGGGCACCGGGCGTCCGAGCCCCGCGCCGCTGGCGAACAACCAGGGCGCGCTCACCGGGGCCACCGATTTCGCCGACCAGCAGATCCGGTCGGAGCAGGTGAACACCGAGTACATCGCGGTGCTCGTGCCGGTGACCAGCTCCTCCGGTGTGACGCAAACCCGCACCTTCACCTTGCGCTCCGGGACGGACGGCTACTGCATCGGCGATGTCTCGCCGTAACTACTACCCTGGTTGGCTGGTAAACAGCAGGAGGAGCAGCTAGTGCAGATCACCAGCGTCGGACACGCCGGATTCCACATCCGCACCACGGCCGGGTCGATCCTTTGCGATCCCTGGGTGAACCCCGCGTACTTCGGTTCCTGGTTCCCGTTCCCCGACAACACCCAACTGGACTGGGACGAGCTGGGCGCATGTGACTTCCTCTACGTCTCGCACCTGCACCGCGACCATTTCGACGCGAAGACGCTCGCCGAGCACGTGAACAAGGACGCGACCGTGCTGCTGCCGGACTATCCCGTGCCGGACCTGCGCCGCGAGCTCGAACAACTGGGCTTCCACAAGTTCTTCGAGACCGAGGACTCGGTCAAGCACACGGTGACCGGCCCCGGCGGGGACCTGGAGGTCATGATCATCGCCTTGCGCGCGCCCGCCGACGGCCCCATCGGCGACTCCGGGCTCGTGGTCTCCGACGGCGAGACCACCTGCTTCAACATGAACGACGCCCGTCCGGTGGACATGGACGTGCTGCACGATGCCTTCGGCCACGTCGATATCCACCTGCTGCAGTACTCGGGCGCGATCTGGTATCCGATGGTCTACGACATCCCGGCCCGCACCAAGTCGAACTTCGGCAAGCAGAAGCGTCAGCGCGGCATGGACCGGGCCCGCAGCTACATCGAGCAGGTCGGCGCGACCTGGGTGGTGCCATCGGCGGGTCCGCCGGTGTTCCTGGACGACGAGTTGCGTTACCTCAACGACGATCGCGGTGATGAGGGCAACATCTTCCCCGACCAGAAGGTGTTCCTGGAGCAGATGGAGATCCACGGCAACACGGGCGGGATCCTCATGATCCCCGGCTCGGTCGCCGACGTGCGCGGCGCCGAACTGACCCTGACCCACCCGAGCGACCCCGCCGAGATCTACGACAACAAAGCCGAGTACATCGAGCGGATGGCGCAGCGCCTCGCCCCGGTACTGGAGGCGGAGAAGGCGACCTGGGAGCGCGGCGAGGGCTCGCTGCTGGAGCCGCTGCGGAAACTGTTCGAGCCGATCATGGCGCAGAGCGACGTGATCTGCGACGGCATCGGCTACCCGGTCGGCTTGGTGATCGGTGCGGAAACCATCGTGCTGGACTTTCCCAAGCGCACGGTGCGCGAGCCGGTCGAGGGCGAGGGCCGTTACCGCTACGGCTTCCGCATCGCGCCGGAACTGGTGCGCACGGTACTGCGCGACCGGGAGCCCGACTGGGTGAACACCATCTTCCTGTCCACCCGCTTCCAGGCCTGGCGCATCGGCGGATACAACGAGTTCCTCTACACGTTTTTCAAGTGCCTCACCGACGAACGGATCGCCTATGCCGACGGCTGGTTCTCCGAGGCGCACGACGACTCGGCCTCCACCGAACTCAGCGGCTGGGAGGTGCAGCGGCGCTGCCCGCACCTGAAGGCGGATCTGTCGAAATTCGGTGTGGTGGAAGGCGATACCCTGACCTGCAACCTGCACGGCTGGCAGTGGGATCTGGCGTCGGGGCGGTGTAAGACGTCCAAGGGTCACGAACTGCGCTCGCGCAAGCTGGACTAGCCGCGAAGGCCGGCACCGCGACCAGGAACGACTCGGCGAGAGTGCTCAGGCCCGCGTCCGACTGGCGATGGCGACCGCCGGAAACGTCAGCGCACAGCCGACGATCGCGGTGGCGGACAATCCCGCGCTGGTAGGGGTGAGCACGTCGAGGATCACGGAGGTCAGCAACTGCCCCGCCACCGAGGTGAGGCCGAGCAGCAGAACGCCGATCCAGCGAACCGTCACGGCGGCGAGGGCGATGAAGACGACGCCGATGAAACCGCCGAGGTAGAGCCATGGCTCGGTCGGGAATCCGGCCGGGCCGCCCGAAAACGCGATCATCACGGCCGCTATGGCGAGCAGCGCCGCCAGGCCGACGCAGAAATTGACCATCGCCGCCGACAGCGGTCCGCCGACCGCACCGACCTCGCCGTTCACCGCCTGCTGCCAGGCAAGACCAACGCCTGCCAGAGTGGGCAGCACGATCAGCAACACGGTCGGCGCATCGCGCAGGGCATCGGGCACCGAGAGACCGCCGGTGGCGCGCTGGTGCCCGAATCCGGCTACCAGCACCGCGGTCACGCCGAGCACAGCACCCACCAGACGGACCACGGTGACGGGTGTGCGTCCGCTCGGACCGAGCCCGAGCCGGTCGACAGCCAAGCTGCTGAGCAACTGCCCCGCGACGGTCGCGACGGTGAACGCGGTGACGCCGATGGCCGCGACTGTCAACCCCTGGCATGCGACGAAGAACGCGCCGCACAGCCCACCGAGCAACTGCCACGGCCGCAGCCGGCCTTCAGCCAACGCCCGTCGCACCCGCCGCCCGCCATCCCGCAGCCGGCCGCTCACCGCGAACGCCACCCCCAGCACGACAAGCCCCACCCCGAAACTGATCGTCGCCGCGGCGACCCCATCCTCCAGCCGCGCCCCCAACGCACCATTGATCCGCCCCTGCACCGCCACCCCGGCACCGATCCCGAACCCCGCAATCAGCCCCAACCGCACCTCCCGCACGCTACCCAATCGTCGAGTGGTACCTCACTGCGGCGATGGGTCACGGCGTGGGAGCCAGCGCGGGGTGAGGGCGGCGAGGACGAGGATGGAGGCTCCCAGGAGGGTCAGGAGGGTGGAGACAGCGGCGTGGAGCGTGACCAGGGCGGCCAGGGCGAACACCGCTAGGGCGACCACCTCGCCCAGCAGACCGGAGACCGAGGTGACGGTGGCTCGGGCCGGACCCTCGATGGCGTCTTGGAGGCGGGCGGCCGCGACGATGCCCACGTTGTAGACGATTCCGTAGGAGATTCCGATCGACGCGAAGCCGAGGCCGGTCAACAAGTACACCGCGTCCGGACGACCGGTCGCGAGTCCGGTGATCAGCGCGCCGCCGAGCAAGAGCACGCCCGCGACACCCACCGCGATCGACATCGTCGGGCTGGACATCCCTTCGGTGCGCCCCGCCAGCAGCGAGCCGGTCAGCGAACCGAGCACGGTGAGGCCGACCAGCAGTGGCACCACAGCCGTCGCTACGCCCGCCTCCTCCGCCAGCAGAGCGAAATACTCGTCGAACGCCGTGATCCCGAACAGCAGCGCCTCCAACAGCACGCCGTAGCGCACCGTAGGCACACGAAGCGCCTCGCCCACACCGGCTTTCAGCATGGTGAGGTATCGCGTGAACGGTCTCGAGTGTGCCGCGGAGGTCTCCGAATGGAACGCCGCGGTCGCCGGCGCGAAGCCGCGCGTTCCGGCACTCGGCTCCTCGAAGCCGGCTCGAGCAACGCCGGATCGAGCGGCCAGTAGTGCCGCGACTGTCTCCGGTGCCCGGTCTTCCTCGGCGTATCTCATGGTGAGGTCCGCCTCGTCCTCCCCTGTCTCGTCACATCCCTCGATCACCGCTACCGAGCCGCGTCCCTCCGCGTCCGACCCCGGCGCTGGAACTTGCGCGGAGTGGCTCGCAAAACCGTGACCGGGCGCATCACCGGCCGACACAGCGGAGGCCGACTCTTCCGCTTCGAGATCGTCGACGTCCACCGCGGACACCGCCTTCGGTGCGGTGGGCAGCGACAGCGCGACCAGCGTGTGCACAGCCGCCAGAGCGACGCTGGACCAGCCGACAAGGGCATAGCCACCTACTAGATACAGGGGCGTCGCGGCGACGATCGCGACGACGACGGCGGTTTCCGCGCCGGCACGGGTGTAGCCGAGAATGCGCGGATATGTCGACGACGCACCGCGGGCAGCCAGATCGTCGTACAGCAGCGCCTCGAAGGTGCCGGAGGCCAGGGCGCCCGAGGTACCCCACAGCACGAACCCGGCGGCGAAGCCCTCGAAGGAGGGCACCACCGTCCAGAGCGCGAAGGCCGCCGTCAGCAAGACACCGCTGAGCACGAGCAGCCCGCGCCGGGAAACCGTGTCGGCCCACGCGCCGGAGGGCACCTCGAGCAGGAACGACGCCGCCGACCAGATGGCGAACAGCAGAGAGATCTGCCCCGTGCTCATGCCGTGGTCGGCGAACAGTAGGGCATACAGCGCGTACAGCGGGATCAGCTCACCGGTGCTCTTGAAAAGCACCGTCCGAACCGTCAGCGAGCGCAGGCTGAGAGCGCGCGCGCTACCCGTCCGACGGGCGCGCGGCGATCCGACGAATCAACAGGCGTGGATGAGCAAACGCATGTCGATCAGCATGGCGATCACTGCCCCGCGGCGTCAAGGGAATAACCGCCGGCGGCCACCGAACGGCATCGGCCGCCGCGCGAATCAAGGCATCGGCACCCAGCCGTTCGCGGGAACCGAGTCCCCGTCGCCCAGCTCACGGTCGGTGACTCCGGGGCCGATCCGGCCTTTGTTCTCGTTGAGGTCGCTGATCAGCTCCGACACCGGATGCGAATCGCTGTAGTGATAGCCCTGCGCGAGCGCGAAGCCCAGTTCGGTGAGCACGGCGGCCTGGTATTCGGTCTCCACGCCCTCGGCGATGACCTGCAGGTCCAGCGCGTTGGAGAGCGCGGCGATCACGCCGAGCAAAGGCGGCGCTGGCGAATCCGAGCGAATCGCGGCGACGAACGACTGGTCGACCTTGAGGATGTCGCTGGGCAGGGTGGCCAGTCGGCTCAGCGAGGAGTACCCGGTGCCGAAGTCATCGATGGCGATACGCACACCACGGTCGCGCAAAGTATGCAGATTCTCGATCGCGGTCTGCGATTCGGCGGCCAGTTCGCTCTCGGTCACCTCGAGCACCAGCTGATCGGCGGGCCATCCCGTCGCGGCGAGGATGCCCGCCACCCGGTCGGCGTAACCGGTCTCGGCCAGCTCCAGCCCGCTGACGTTGACGTTCAATGTCAGATCCAGCTGGGCGAAGGTTTCCTGCAACCGCGCGGCGTCCGCGCAGGCCCGGCGCAGCACCAGCTCGTCCAGATCGGCTATGAGGTCGTATTCCTCGGCGACGCGGATCAGGCCCTCGGTGGTGACATCCGGTTGCGCGCTCGACGACCAGCGCAGCAGCGCCTCCACACCGACCGCCTTGCCGCCGCCCTCGGTCAGGCTGACGATCGGCTGGTAGTGCACATCGAGTGCGCCACGGTCGATCGCCTCGCGCAGCTCCACCGCCAGCGGCAGCTGCCGGGAGGACTCGAGTACCGTCCGGTTGCGTCCGGCCTGCTTGGCCCGGTACAGGCCGACGTCCGCGCGGCTGACCAGCAGCGACCCGGATTCGCCCGGCTGCCAGGAGGTCACGCCGGCCGAGCAGCCGGTCGTCACCGCGGCGCGCAGCTGTTCGGTGAGTAGGATCGCGGCCTGCTCGGTGGTGCTCGGCAGCAGCAGGGCGAACGCGTCACCGCCATAGCGCGCCAAGCGCTGATCGGGGGCCAGCAGTTTCGACCAGGTGTCGGCTACCCGCTGCAGGACGGCGTCACCGGCACGGTGGCCGAGATGGTCGTTGATCTTCTGGAAACGGTCCAGGTCGACCAGCACCAGCGCGAGCCCGTGCCCGGATCTGGTGGCCTGCTGGATCGCGGTGTTCAGCGCCCGGTCGAAGCCGCGCCGGTTCAGCAGGCCGGTGAGCACGTCGATATCGGCTTCGGACGCCATCCTGGTCAGGATCCCGACGACGATGCCGACACCGAAGGTCACACCGGCCGGGATCAGACCCGACCACCACGGCAACCCGGGCGTCACCGGCCGTGCGGGCAGCACCCACAGGCACAGCGCCAACGCGAAGGCGATATGGGCGGCGGCCTGCGACCAGGCGAAGAACAGCGCGGCATCGCACGCGATGAACACGTAGAACGCCGCGAGACTGATCGCGCCCACGGTGTTCGGGAACGAATGCACCGCGATCGTCACCAGCACCGTCGCGATCGCGACGTAGACGTGGTGGATCGAATGCGGCAGCCGCGGCCCCCAGGCGAGCAGCGTGAGACCGAGCGCCAGCGCCACCGCTGCCGCCCCGCCTACCAGCGGACGATTACCCTCGTCGCCAGGGGCGATGGCGGTGATCAGTAGACCGAGCACCCCGCCCATGACGTAGAACGCCCCGGTGGTCCGAGCCATGACCATAGCCGTCGCCAACGCAGACGCGGCCCGCACCCGGGTTCGGGTATCGCCGCGAGACCCGATTCCTCGCACGACGAATAGCCTAGACATAAGGGATCCCGCTGGTTGTCACATCTAGGGAATCCGGCGGGGCGAACCAGCAGCTATTCACCTGAACGTAATTCGCGCGTAGTCAATTCGACGGTCGAAGCACGTCGGTACCGACAAACGGCACCAGTGCGGGCGGAACCCGGACCGACCCATCGGCTTGCTGATGGTTCTCCAGAATGGCCACGATCCAGCGGGTGGTCGCGAGCGTGCCGTTCAACGTGGCGGCTATCTGCGGCCTTCCGTTCTCGTCTCGATAACGGACTGCCAGGCGTCGCGCCTGGTACGTGGTGCAGTTGGAGGTCGAGGTGAGCTCCCGGTAGGTCTGCTGCGTGGGCACCCACGCCTCGCAGTCGAACTTGCGCGCGGCGGAACTTCCGAGATCACCGGCGGCGACGTCGATCACCCGGTAGGGCACCTCGATCGCCGCCAGCATCTCCTGTTCCCAGGCGAGCAGGCGCTGGTGTTCGGCGTCGGCCTGGTCGGGCGTGGTGAATACGAACATCTCCACCTTGTCGAACTGGTGCACCCGGATGATGCCGCGGGTGTCCTTGCCGTAGCTGCCCGCCTCTCGGCGGAAGCACGACGACCAGCCCGCGTACCGCTTGGGACCGTCGCTCAGATCCAGGATCTCGTCCGCGTGGTAGCCCGCCAGCGGCACCTCGGAGGTGCCGACCAGGTAGAGATCGTCGTCGGCGAGGTGATAGACCTCGGCCGCGTGCCGGCCGAGGAAGCCGGTGCCCGCCATGACCTCCGGGCGCACCAGCACCGGCGGAATCATCATGGTAAAACCGTTGGCCACCGCCTTCTGCGCGGCCAGTTGCAGCATTCCCAGCTGCAGCAACGCTCCGTAGCCGGTGAGGAAGTAGAACCGGGCGCCGGAGACCTTCGCGCCGCGCTCCATGTCGATCAGGCCCAGCGACTCGCCGAGCTCCAGGTGGTCCTTCGGCTCGAAGTCGAACTCCCTCGGCGTGCCGACGGTCCGCAGCACGACGAAGTCGTCCTCGCCACCCGGAGGCGCGCCTTCCTGCACCACGTTGGAAATGGCGCGGTGCGCGGCGTCCAGGTCGGCGTCGGCGGCGTGTTGCGCGGCCTCTGCCTCTTTGACCTTGACCGACATCTCCGACGCTTGCGCCAGCAGGGCGGAGCGCTCCTGCTTGCCCGCCTTGCCGATCAACTTGCCCATCGCCTTGTGCTCGGCGCGCAGGTTGTCCGCGGTGGCCACCGCGGCACGCCGCGCCGCGTCCGCCTCGAGCAGCGCGTCCACGAGGCCGGGGTCTTCGCCGCGGGCGCGCTGCGAGGCGCGGACCGCGTCCGGGTTGTCCCGCAGGAATCGGAGGTCGATCATGGGCCACCAGCCTAGTAGTCGGTGTGTTGCGCTTTCACGCCGATATCCCAGGATGCGGACCATCCACGCGGGATCGCGCGCATAGTGGGCCTGTGGGCACCCCATTCGACGAGACGGCCATCGACAACGCGCTGGCCGATCTCGCGGCGGGCGAGAAGGCGTGGGCCGCGACGCCGCTGCGCCGGCGCCGTGCGCTGCTCGCTGAGATCCACGCCCGGACCGGCCGCTTCGCCGAGGCCTGGGTGCGCGCGGCGTGCCTCGTCAAGGATCTCGGCGAACACTCCCCGCTGGTCGGCGAGGAATGGATGTCCGGCCCGCTCGCCCTGCTGCAAGCCACGGACGCGCTGTCGGCGACCCTGGCCGCGCTGGAGACCGGACGGAGCCCGTTGGCGGGCAGGACACTGCGGCCGGCGCCGGGCGGGCGGTTGGCTGTGCCGGTATTCCCGTTCGGCGTCTACGATCGGCTGCTGCTCAACGGTTTCCGCGGCGAGGTGTGGCTGCGGCCCGGCGTCGACGCCGACACCGCGCGCAGGCGGGCCGGGCTGGCCCAGCTGGATCCCACCGCGACCGGCGGGATCGGCGCCGTGCTCGGCGCGGGCAACATCACCTCGATTCCGCCGCTGGACGCGCTGTACGAACTGTTCGCGCACAACCGGGTCGTCGCGCTGAAGCTCAACCCGATCACCGACCCGCTGTTCACCGTGTTCGAGATGGTGTTCGAACCGCTGCTGGAACTCGGTGCGCTGCGGATTCTCACCGGCGGCGCGCAGCAGGGCGGTTACCTGGTGCGTCATCCGGATGTCGCGCACGTGCACATGACCGGCAGCGCGCAGACCCACGACGCCATCGTGTGGGGCCCCGGCACGGAGGGCGCGGAACGCAAGAAGGACCATCGGCCGCTGCTGGACAAGCCGATCACCAGCGAGCTGGGCGGCGTCTCGCCGACCATCGTGGTGCCCGGCAACTGGTCCGACGCCGATCTGCGTTACCACGCCGAGCACGTCGCCACCCAACGGCTGCACAACGGCGGCTACAACTGCGTGGCCGCGCAGGCGGTGGTGATCGGCTCGGAGTGGAACCGTAAGGACGAGTTCCTCGCCGAGCTGCGCCTGGCCCTGGAGCGGGCGCCCCAACGCACGGCCTACTACCCCGGCAGCGACGCGCGGGTCGCCGACGCGCTGGCCGCCTATCCGGCGGCCGAGCGTCTCGGCGCGGGGCGGGTGCTGATCGACGGACTGCCGCGGACCGGCTCCCCGCTGCTGCGCACGGAGTACTTCTCCCCCGTGCTGGGTGTGGTCGAGCTGCCCTACACGGGCGGCGAGTTCCTGCACCGCGCGGTGGACTTCGCCAACGCCGAGCTGACCGGCACGCTCGGCGCGAACGTGATCGCCCATCCGACGACCATCCGCAGGCTCGGCGTCGCCTTCGACCGCGCGATCGAGCGGCTGCGTTACGGCGCGATTGCGGTGAACACCTGGACCGGCCTGGCCTTTCTCGCGCCGCGGGCGGCCTGGGGAGCCTTCCCCGGGCACACCCTCGACGACGTGCAGAGCGGTATCGGCGTGGTGCACAACGCCCTGCTGCTCGACGATGTGGAGCGCACCGTGGTGCGCGGCCCGTTCCGGCCGGTGCCGCGCTCGCTGCTGAGCGGCGAGTTCGCCCTCGCCCCGAAGCCGCCGTGGTTCGTCGGCAACACCACCGCCGCGACCACCGGGCGCAGGCTCACCGAGTTCTACGCCGACGCCAACCCCGCCCGGCTGCCCGGCGTCTTCCTCTCGGCCCTGCGCGGCTGAACGTGCCGGTGCCGCGCCGATCCGGCCAGGTCGTGGCACCACGGCACCGACGCTGCCATGATGGACCGCGATGTCCTCCGAACACGTGCCCAGGTCCCCGAAGTCGCGCAACCGCGGCGCGTCGTCGCGCGCCGACGCGATGCGCCGGTCGTTCGAGTCGGCCAAGACGGCGCTCGCCGACAGCGAGTTGCGCGACCTGCACCTGTCGGCGCCCACTTTGCGCTGGGGCCTGCTCGCGGTGGCTGCGGGCGCCGTGGTCGCGGCCCTGGTGACGCTGTCGATGACCGGCTTCGACAACAAGAAGGGCTTGGAGGCGCACCCTCCCGGCGCCCCGGCGCAGCCGGTGCTGGACAAGGAGTTCGGCACCGCCGCCAAGGGCGACTGCCTGAGCTGGAACAAGCCCGACCGCTCGGACCTGGTCAAGGTGAACTGCTCGAGCAAGCACATGTTCGAGGTCGCGGCCGATATCGACATGAGCAGGTATCCGGGAAAGGAGTTCGGTCCCGGCTCCCGGTTCCCGGACTCGCTGCGCCTCACCGAGCTGAAGGAAGAGCACTGCGTGCCCGCGGTGCAGAAGTACATGTCGGGCCGGTTCGATCCACGCGGCAAGTACATCGTCGGGCTGATGTACCCGAGTCCGGACGGCTGGCAGCACGGTGACCGCACCCTGCGCTGCGGCCTGCAGATCGCGGCCGGCGCCGGCACCCCGCCGTCGGTCGGCAGCGCCACCGAGCACGACCAGTCCAAGGTGTACGAGCCGGGCGTGTGTCTCGGCATCAACCAGAACCTGCCCACCGATCCGGTGGACTGCGCCCAGCCGCACGCCGTGGAGATCGTCTCCACCGTCGACCTGGCCGCCCACTTCACCGGAGGCCCGCCCGCGAAGGACGATCAGGACAAGTACGTCGAGGCGGAGTGCACGCGCACCTCGACCGACTACCTGGGCGGTCCGGACGTCATCCGGAACAAGACGCTCACGCTGTTCTTCGACTACATCGATGCCCGCAGTTGGATGGCGGGCAGCCGCAAGCTGGACTGCATGATCGGCAAGGGGGCCGACCGGGAGGGGTTCGCGCCCATCACCGGTTCGGCCAAGGGCGATATCCTGATCAACGGCCAGGCCCCGGTGCCGCCGCCGAACAACGGACGTTCCACGCCCGCACCACTGCCCGGCGCGGCGCCGCTGCCGCCGCAACCCCAGCCGAGGTAGCCGCGTACCGATGCCCGTGACGATGTCCGACGACCGGTTCGAGGAATTGGTCGGCGACGCACTCGATCTCATCCCGCCCGAGCTGACCCGCGCGATCGACAATGTGGTCGTGCTGATCGAGCCGCGCAATCCGGAGGATCCACATCTGCTCGGCCTGTATCACGGCATCGCCCTCACCGAGCGCGACAGTCATTACGGCGGAGCACTTCCCGATACCGTGACCATCTACCGCGAGGCGATTCTCGAACACTGCGCGGCCGAGGCGGAGGTGGTGGAGGAGGTGGCGATCACCGTGATCCATGAGATCGCACACTATTTCGGCATTGACGAAGACCGCCTGCATCAGCTGGGATGGGGATAGTCTGAACCGTGCTGTGTTGCGCACCCTCAGCGGTGGGTGTGTAATCGGCACGGAGATCGAAAAGTTGGGGATTCGATGGAACCGATCGCGTTGCTGTCGCGTCCTATCACTCGAAGGGGGAATTCTCGTGGTTCCGCCCCACAGCCACTAGAAGGAGTCGAGTCATGGTTGGACATGTACTGATCGCACCTGAAACCATTCTCGCCGCCGCGGCCGAACTCGACCTCGTCGCCGAGCGTCTGGCCGCCGCCGCGGCGATCACCGCGCCCGCGACGCACGTGCTGCCCTCCGGGGCGGAGGAAGTCTCCTTCCTCAGCGCGAGCCACTTCAATCAGGGTGCGATGTCGCACGATCGCGCGATCGCGCAGGCGATTCTGGAATGCCACCACGCCGCGGCGACGCTGCGCATGCAGCTGGCCCAGCACGTCGCCGGTGACGTGGTCCGCGCCGCGGGCATCAGCGCCATCCAGGTGTAGTTCCGCCCGCGAGATCCATCAGCAACGCTTTAGCAGGGGAGAATCAAACATGGTTGCAGGAGTCACCGGGGTGATCTGGGCGGCCCGTCCGTCGGAGGTCAATTCGGCCACCCTTCACGCCGGCGCGCACGCGATTCCGATCTCGGCCGCCGCCACCGCTTGGGGCGGGCTCACCGCCGCCTGGGTCGACGCGACGACGACCGTCGCCAGGGTGATGGCCGAGCTCGGCGTCGGAATGCAGGGCGTCAACGGTATCGCCGCGCTGGGCAAGCTCACCGGCTTCCTCGGCTGGTCCGAGCAGCAGGGCGTGCAGGCGGCCGCGATGGGTGCCAAGGCCGCGGCGAACGCCACCGCCTACACCGTCGCCGCGCTGGCGATGCCGAGCCCGCCCGAAATCGCGGCCGTCAACGCCGCCCTGATGGCGTCCGCGAACCCACCGGGCATGTTGAGCGGCGCGTTCGAGGCCGCCGAAGTCGCCAGGAACGCGATGGACATCCGTGCCGCGCTGGTCATGGAGACCTACGAGGCCGCGACCAGCGCCATGGTCGCCACGCCCGCCGAGTTCCTCCAGCCTCCGGCGATCGCCAAGGGCGCGGGGACGGCCAACCCCGAGCAGACGGCGGACCAGGCCACCGAGGTCCCCGCCGATCCGATCCAGGCTGCCGTGGCCGCTACTCAGGCATTCCTGAGCAACCCCGGCGTGGCCAGCGCTGCCACTCAGGCCGCTCAGGCCGTCGGCTCGATCGCCACCACCGGCGTCTCCACTGTCGGAAATGTCGCCGGCAGCGCGATCACGGCGGCGACCACCAGCTCCGCGCCCACGTTCTCCGGCATGGCCCCCATGGCCATGGGCGTCGGCGCGGCGGCCACCGCCACCGGTGCTGCGACGCGTGCCGTGTCGTTCTCCGGCCTCGGATCGGTGGCGGGCATCAGCAGCGGATCGCTCAAGCTTCCCGAAGGCTGGGGTTCCAGCGGCACGATCGGTGGCGGCACCGCTGCGGCGCAGGAGACCGTCGCGGTCAAGAATGACGAGGCGGCGCCGGTCCGGCCTGCGAACCCCGGCAGCGGCAACCCGTTGCTCGGTAACCAGGCGCGCAGCGACGAGGACGACGAGTCCGAACACGACGGCCGGGACTACTTGCGGTCGTCCGAACACTTCCGCGACGGCCGTTTCACCGCCGATGGGGTCATCGGCAGTGACCTCAGTGAGACGGTTAGGTGACCGTACTCGGTGCGGGCCGCAGCCCGTCGACGCTCGATGCGGTCGTCCTGTCGCTCGATGAGATGCAGTTTCTCGTGGAGAAACTGCAGATCGAGGTCCCTGTCGTTCTGAACGCGCGGGCACGGTACGACAATCTGACCGACCACAAAGCGGCGATGGCCGCGGCCGCGGAGTCCCTCGCTCAGCGGGACCTCCTGATCGACGATGTGCTGCATCGTGATTTGGAAAATCGACTGCGCGCGCTGAACCGCCCCCACTGGATCATCGCGCTGCGGTTGGTCGTCGATGGTTGGGTGAGCCGCTTCTGTCTCGCGAAGGGCGTCGACCTCCCGGTCGTCGCCCTTCGGGGGCAGGACTCCTACGTCATCGACGAAGCGGGAACCGACCTGCCCGGCACGGTTCTCGCCGCACTCGGGTACGCCGAGCCGCTCGAGCTGTACGGCATGAACGCCCCGACCGAAGAGCTGGCCACGATCTTCGGCGACACCGGTGACGCCGCGGCCACCGCGGAACGGCTGGCGCAGGTGGGCCATCCGGCCCAGGACGCGAAGACCTTGGCGGCGGCTCTGGTCGAGATCCACTCGTGTGCCGAGATCGTCGGTGTGATCTACGGCGACGGGACCAGAGACATGACCGACAACCACATCGCCGTATTCAACACGCGCGCGGGCCGATTCATCGCGACCGCGAGCAGATCCGACGACGGCGTGAAGTGGACGTCGCTCAGCAGCGGGACTCCCGCGCGACTGCGTACGGCGGTGCAGGATCTGATCAATTTCCTACCGGAGCGTGAAGAATTCCCCGGGACTCCACAGTTGTCCTGAGCGCACCGAACAGGCGTCGCTAACCCATGGGGTCGTCCGAGGTCGGCGCGATCTCGTAGCCGAACGGCGGCGTGAACCGTCCCCACCGTATGCACTCCCACCCGCCGTCCGGCATCGGAACCAACTCGATGGTCTCGGTGTTGTCCAAGTGGTTGTTCGTGGTGAACGGTGGCCGCACATCCGCGAGCGTGCGGCCGACGAGCCGCATGGCAGCACCGTGACTGACCACCATCACATCGCCGTGCGCGTCGTCATCCGAGGTCAGATAGGTGTTCCGCAACTCCTCGATCGCGGGCAGGAACCGATCCAGCACATCCTGAGCGGACTCGCCACCGGGCACTCGCAGCGCGAGATCGCCCTCGTGCCAGGCACGGTAGATCCGCTGGAACGTCTGGTGCGCCTCCTCGCTGTGTTCTCCTTCCAGATGCCCGGCCTGAACCTCGTGCAGTCCGTCGAGCACCATGGCGGCGACACCGGTCGCCGCCTCGATGTAGCTCGCGGTCTGGCGCGCGCGCAGCGCGGCCGAGGAGAACAGCACCTTCGGCGGTCGGAGCAGGCCCTCACCGAACGTCTTCGCTTGTGCCGCACCGCGTTCGGTCAGCGGTAAGCCCGGAATGCGGGTGTCCAGCAGCTTGGCGACGTTGCCCTCGGTCTCCCCGTGCCGGACCAGAATCAACCTCCCGGTCATAGGTCCGCCTTCCCCTCTCTCAACTGGATCAACCACTCCGCATCAGCTTCGTCCGGCGGTGGTGGCGTGCCGGTCTCGGAAGTCGCCGGCCAAGATCCGAGAAAGCGGATTCGGGCGGTGCGGTGCAGCGCCTTGAGCGCCTCGGCCACCGCGACGTCGTCGATGTGCCCGACGCAGTCCAGATAGAAACGGTAGGTGCCCATACCGGTTCGGGTGGGTCGGGACTCGATTCTGGTCAGGTCGATACCGCGCGTGGCGAATTCGGCGAAGGCGCGCATCAGCGAGCCCGGTACGTTCGGCAGCTCGAGCACGATGGAGGTGCGATCGGTTCCGGTGGCGGGCGGTGCCGCCGTGGGCCGGGTGCACAGCACGAACCGCGTGATCGCCTGTTCGTGATCGGCGACCCCGGAGGCCAGTGCGATCAGTCCGAGCCGCTCTCCCGCCAGGGCGGTCGACACGGCGGCATCCGCGTGGCCGGCCACCACATCCTCGGCGGCCGCGGCGTTGGAGGCCGAGGTGTAGAGCTGCGCCTGTGGTAGATGCCGCGCGACCCACAACCGCACCTGCGCTACAGCGACGGGGTATGCGGCGAGGGTGCGCACGTCCGGTAGCGCGGTGCCCGGTTTCCCGAGGACCGTGAAACTGACCTCGAGCTCGGTCTCGGCGACGATCTGCAGGCGCGGACCGATTGCCAGCGAGTCGAGCGTCGCCGAGATCGACCCCTCGACGGAGCTCTCGATCGGCACCACCGCGCCATCCACGTCACCGGAGCGGATCAGGTCGAGCGCGGCCCCTTGGCTGGGCGCGGCAATCCGCTCGACGGGCCCGCCGAAGGTTCCCGAGGATTCCAGTTGAGCGAGGGCCATCTCGGTGAACGTTCCGGACGGCCCGAAGTACGCGATTCGCGGCACGGTTACGAGATTACTTGCGCGCTCGCTCGGCTCCTCCCAATTGCGAGGAGCCCGTCGGCCAGGAGCATCTGTTCCACCGGCAGCCCGAGCGGCGTTCAACCTCTGTTGAGCACGCGCAACGCGGCGTTCACCCGGTCAACAGCCTCGGTCTCGATCGCGAGCAAGACCGATCTGACCGCCTCGACGGCCTGGGGTTTCAAGGAGGTCAGAAAGGCGAGGTCGGGCTCGCGCAGCGCCGTGCCGATGTCCTCGCCGCACAGGGCCGCGGCCGTCGCGGCGACGATGGCCACCGCGCGTTCCCCGGAGGAGGTGCGCGCGACGAAGCCGGTATCGGAGTGGGCCACCTGCGACAGGAAGTCGGCGATCTCGGTATCGGGGGCGTCCAGCTCCAGCGTCGGCGCGGCAGGGCTTGCGCCGATGTTGCTGACCAGCCCGTCGACCAGACTGCGCCGTGGCGGCGTCGACAACGTCACCAGCACCGGTTCTCCGGATTCCGTCCCTTCCGACACGCCCTTACCGTAACAACCCCGTGCGACCGGGATCGACCCAGTTCGCTGCGATCAGCCGGGATCGGGAGGCTTGCGGAACACCACCCAGGTCACTTAGCTTAGGGTAACCTAATAATCAGCTCCACGGAGGTTTGTATGCCGCGTCCGTCCTCGACCGTCGCACCGTCCACCGCCGAGCGAGTACGCAGCGCGTGCGCTCACGCGGAGCAAGCGGTGCTGGCCATGCCGGGCATCGATCCGACGCCTGCGTCGGTGCACCATGTACGGCAGTGCGGCGACGCCGTGATCGCGGTGCCGACGGCCTCGGTCGCCGCGATCCTGGCCGGCGACTCCGGAGAGCACGGCGCACCCGCGGTGCTGGAGCTGACCGACCATGCCCCGCTGCCGCTGCGCGAGCCGGTGCGTGCGTTGGTCTGGCTGCGCGGGTGGGTGCGCTCGGTGCCCGCACAGGCGCAGCGCGCGCTGGCCGCCGAGGTGGCCACGGAGCATCCGCATCCGGGGCTGCTCGATATCGGCTTCGGCGCTACCCTGCTGCGGCTGATGATCAACTCCGCGGTGGTAGCCGACTCGGCCGGCGCGGAATCGGTGGACAGCGACCAACTGCGCAGGGCTCAGCCCGATCCGTTCTGCGCCATGGAATCCGCGTGGCTGCGGCACCTGCGCGCCGATCACGCCGACGTCGTCGCCCAGCTGGCCAGGCATCTGCCGCCACACCTGCGGCGCGGCGTCGTGCACCCGCTGGCCATCGACCGGTACGGGCTCACCTTGCGGGTGGAAGGACACGACGGCGACCACGACTTCCGCTTGCCGTTCAGCGCACCGGCCGACGACATCGAGGGGCTCAGCCGGGCGGTACGCACGCTGGCGGGCTGCCCGTTTCGCAATGGTCTGCGCCGGATCTGACCCGCCGAATTCGAGGACGCGACCATCGGGAAATGGCCATGCGGCCGCAGCGCCGGTTTCGGCGCCCGGAGCAGTGCGTCATCCCGAGACCGTCCGGCAGAACCACTCGGACCGGTGCACCACCGACTGATGGCGGCGTTCGAGGCGCGAAGGACGCGCCGCACCGGAGCCGCGGACGGCGCACCAGGCACTTCACTCGCCGACGCGTCGTGTACCGCGCCGGACGAGCGCATAGATTCGATCCATGCGTGCGGAGTCGAGTGCCCAGTCGGACGAGACCGAGCCGACCGCTCGGGAGCGGCTGGCGATCAAACTCGAGATCGCCGTGGTGCTGCTGGTCACGTTCGGGCTCAGCGGGCTCAGCGCCGCGCTGTCGCTGGTCGACAGTGCGCTCGGCCCGGGCGGGATCGGCGGGCGGACCGTCGCGCTGAACCCGTCGCGATCGACGCAGTCCACCATAGATCTGCTGTTCCAGCTGATCAGCGTGCTGCGGCTGCTCGGATGGGCGGCGCTGGGGCTGTATCTGCTGTGGCGCGGCGGCATCGGCCCGCGGCTGATCGGGCTGGCCAACCGGCTCCGCTGGCGCACCGACGTGCTACCCGGCTTGACGCTGGCCGCGATCATCGGACTGCCGGGGCTCGGACTCTATCTCGGGGCACACGCACTGGGCCTCAGTGTGACGATCGTCCCCGCCTCGCTCGGTGACTATTGGTGGCGGCTGCCCGCGCTGGTCCTCTCGGCCTGCGCGAACGCCTTGGCCGAAGAGGTCATCGTGGTCGCGTTCCTGCTCACCCGGCTGCGCAGGCTCGGATGGTCGGCGAACTCGGCGCTGCTGACCTCGGCGGTGCTGCGTGGCAGCTACCACTTGTACCAGGGACTCGGCGGTGGGCTGGGAAACTTTGTGATGGGCATCATATTCGGCCGCTATTGGCAGCGGACTAATCGACTGTGGCCGCTGATCCTCGCCCATGCGACCATCGATGCGGTCGCCTACATCGGCTATACCATTCTGCGCGGCCAGGTTTCGTGGCTCCCGTGACGCAACCGTGCCCTCGGGAACGCTAACAACCCGGCGCCGGCCGCGAATTACGAAGCAGCGCCGCTTCCGCGAGCGCTCGGTATCCACATGCGGCACGTCACAACCGCGCGATAAGTAGAGTTTCGGTGATGAACGGCGACGACCCCCAGCGCAACGCGCATACGCGCCGGATGCCGCCGCCCGGCAGACCCGGTGAACCTCCCATGCGCCGGCGCATGCCGCCCCCGGGGCCCGGTGGTCCGCCGCCGATCGAGCCCACCCAGGTGATGCGCCGCGACGGAACCGCCGACCCACACGCGAACCCGCTGGCGTATTCGCAGGTCCCGCCCGAGCAGGCGCGGCGAATGCGGCCGCCTCCCCCGCCCCGCGGGCACGCGCCCACACAGCGCCCGGTGCCGCATCATGAAGTTCCATCGCACGCGCCCACACAGCGGCCGGTCCCCTATCACGAGGGTCCGCCCCCGGCGCCGCCCCGGAAACCACGGCCGTCGCGCGAGGGCCCTCCGCCGGTCCCGCCCCGCGCAGAGCGTCCGCCGCGCGCTCCGCGACCGCGCCGCAAACGTCACCCGTTCCGCTGGTTCCTGGTGATTCTGCTGGTCCTAGTGGTCGCGGCCGTCGGCGCCGTCATCAAGTTGGACAATTCGCTCAACCGCATAGCCGCGCTGGCGAACTACGCCAAGCGCGTCGGCGACACACCCGGTACGAACTGGCTGCTGGTGGGGTCCGACGGCCGCGGCGGGCTGACTCCCGAGCAGGAAAATGAGCTCGCCACCGGCGGTGAGGTAGGCCCCGAGCGCACCGACACGATCATGCTGGTGCACGTGCCGGAATCGGGCAGAACCACGCTGGTCAGCCTGCCGCGCGACTCGTACGTCAGCATCCCGGGCCAGGGCAAGGACAAACTGAACGCCGCGTTCGCCATCGGTGGCCCGGCATTGCTGGTCCAGACCGTGGAGATCGCCACCGGCCTGCGCATCGACCACTACGCGCAGATCGGTTTCGGTGGCTTCGCCAGCGTGGTCGATACGCTCGGCGGCATCGATGTGTGCGTGCCCAAGCCGATCGATGACCCGCTGGCCGGCATCAATCTGCCCGCGGGGTGCCAGCGACTGAACGGACCGCAGGCGTTGGGTTTCGTCCGCAGCCGCGCGACCGCGCTCGCCGACCTGGACCGGATGAACAACCAGCGGATCTTCATGGCCGCACTGCTGAAGAAGGCGACCAGCGGCGCCACGCTGGCCAACCCGTTCAAGCTGTGGCCGCTGGCCACCGACACCGCCGAGTCACTGAAGGTCGACAACGGCGATCACATCTGGAACCTCGGCGGGCTGGCCTGGGCGCTGCGCGGCGACACCGTCGCCACGGCGGTACCGGTCGGCGGATTCGAAGACACCGATAGCGGCAACGTATTGCTGTGGGACAAGAACAAAGCGAGCCGGTTCTTCGACGCGCTGGCCAACGACCGTCCGATCCCGGAGGATCTGCTGACGCGGTAGCGTCGTGGCCATGCCGGACATCGACGAGTCGTTCCCCGACTTGCTGCGCACGCAGATCCGTCACGGATTCACCACTGCCCAGCAGTATCTCGCGGCCGCCGTGTACTTCGACGCACAGCGACTGCCGCAGTTGGCCGGCCACGCCTACGCCCGATCACGCGAGCACTACGGCAATGCGCTGCGCATGGTGCAGTATCTGCTGGACCGGGATCTCCCGGTGCAGATCGGTGGCTTGGGCGAGATCGACTCCGCGTTCGAAAGCCCGCGCGGTGCAATAGCTTTGCTGCTGGAGATCGAACAGGTCGGCAGCACCCGGATCAGTGCTCTGGCACGAGCGGCCCGCACCTCCGGCGACTATCTCGGCGAACGTTTCATCCAGTGGTTCCTCGCCGAACAAGTGCACAACGTCGCCGGGATGAGCACGTTGCTGGCCGTGGTGGACCGTGCCGATGGTCAGTTGTTCGATGTCGAGGAGTTCGTCGCACGGGAGATACGGCCGCGACCGCGCACCGATATCCCGGCGCCGAAAATAGCCGGCGCGGCGAAGAATTAATTAGGCAACACTAGCCTCAATAAGGCTGTACTTGGGTGACACAGAACTTGACCAGCGCTAATGTCGATGCCATGTCAAGCCATCCGGAATCACCTCGCAGCAAATTTCACAGCCTGTTGCACGATCAGATTCGGCACGAATTCAATGCCGAGCATCAGTACATCGCGATTGCGGTGTGGTTCGACAACGCCGATCTTCCGCAGCTGGCCAAGCGGTTCTACAAGCAGTCCGTCGAAGAGCGCAATCACGCGCTGATGATCGTGAAGTACTTCCTGGACCGGGATATCAGCGTCGAGATTTCCGGCATCGACGCCGCGAAATCGCGGTTCGAGAATGCCAGGGAGCCGATCGCGCTCGCGCTGGCCCAGGAGAAGACGGTCACCGAGCAGATCGTGCAGCTGGCGAGCACCGCTCGGGAAGAGGGCGACTACCTCGGCGAACAGTTCATGCAGTGGTTCCTGAAGGAACAGGTCGAGGAAGTCGCGAATATGACGACCTTGCTCACTATCGCCGATCGCGCCGGATCGAACCTCTTCGACCTGGAGGAATTCGTCGCCCGGGAAATGAGCGGCCCGAGCGACGCCTCCGGCGCCCCTCCAGTGGCGGGCGGCTCCGTCTGATCTGACGGTGAGTTCGCCGAATAGGCGAACAGGCCCGGTTCCGTTCGAGGGACCGGGCCTGTCACTGTTCGGCGTTCTATTGATCGGCGAGACCGAATGTCGGCGTAAACGACGGTTTCACCACATTTCGCAGCGGTACGGGGAGTGTCCCCTTCGTTCGAGCGGTGCCTTGGCAATCGGAAAGATGCCGACGAAAAATTTCTCTCGAAACCTCGCGATATCCGCCTGCTCAGCGCAAAGTGACCTGACGCGAACGCAGACCGTCACGGGAGCGCCGCTCGTCCGAGGTCAACGGCGCGTCGACGGCCAGCGCCTCGGACAGGCGAGCGCCGAATTCCGCTGCGGGCTTCACCCACTCGTCAGGGTGCCGCTCGCGATCCAGGTCGAAGACCGGGACCAGCACACCATGCGTGCGGAACGACCCCGCGAATCGGGAGCCTTCGCCGAGGTGCAGACCGCCGGAGGCGTGCACCCGGGCCAGCGCCGGCATGAGCGCGTCCTCATCCTCCGGCCGCACCCAGCGGATGTGCGCCTTCTCACCCGCGTCCACCCACCAGGCGGCGCCGATCGCGTCGGCGCCCAGCTCGAGCCGCGCCGAGGGCATGATCGCCTGCTTGGCCTGCTCGATGGTGGCGGCGACCTGCGGATCGGGCTCGACCCCCTCGGGCACCCACCAATCGAAGTCCTGGTGCACGGTCAAGTCCAGGCTCGCGCCGGGATCGATGACATCGGCGAGCCGCGGGCCGCCCGCCACGCTTTCCACGGAGGTCAGCGAATCACCGGGCTCGGCGGACTGGGTCCACAGGATCGCCGCGGCCAGATCGGCGGCCGGATCGGTGCCCCGGAATTGCACCTGTGCGCCGACATACCCGCTGGGTTCGTCACCGGCGCGCACCAGCGCGGCCACTGCGCCGGGCAGCACCGTGCCGAGTACGACCGGCCGCTCCGCCGCGACCTCGGCCGTCAGCGTCAACCGGGCAGTGGCCGACGGAACGAATTCGCGCAGCGCGACCAGATCACACTCCGCGGCCAGGCCCTCGAACGGACGCGTGGCGACCTGTGCCGCCTGCTGCTGCGCCGCCCGCCGCTCGGCGAGGCGCTGTGCCCGGTTCCCGCCGGGCTTTGGACTGTTGCGCTTGCTCTTACCCACGGTGCGGGAGCGTAGCAGGCAACGGCCAGTTTCCCGGTTTTGACCTGCAAGTTCGCTCTGAACGTCGAGGCGTCGAAAGCGATTCCCGCTGTCATGGCGCTCGGAGCGTTCAGCTGTCCCGATACGGCCAGACCCAACCACGCGAGCTTTCGCTGCACCTACGAGCGTTCGATACGCTCGCCGGTCAATCAGTGACCGGCGAAGCGGCACGGACGCTGATCCGGAGAGCGCTCGAAACACGGTCCAGATAGCCCGTAGACGGACGCGTGGCGAAGGCACTGAACTTCGTCTCGCGGCTTGCTTCGGACAAGGGTGTTCTCCCGTGGCGCTCGCCAGCGCCCTGACCTGCGACGAATACCCGAATGTGGCCGGTTCAGGCGGCGGGGAGCAGCGACTTGGTGCGGCCAGGATGGTTGGTGGCGATCCAGCTGACGCCGAGGTCGGCGCACAGTTGGACGTCGTCGGGGTCGTCGACGGTCCAGCAGTAGGTGGCGCGGCCCGCGGCGGCGGCCTTGTCGACCAGGTCGGGGTGTTCGCGCAGGGTTTTCACCGAGGGGCCGACAGCTGTGGCGCCGACGGTCGTGGCCGCTGATCCGCCCAGGTAACGCGATGATTCGCCGAGCAGGACGGTGGGCAGCAGCGGGGCGGCGCGGCGGATGCGCCACACGGCGGTGGCCGCGAACGACATCACGACCGCGCGGGAATGATCCGCCGAGGCGGGGGTGGCGATGCCGAAGCGCTGGAGCTCGGCGAGCAGCTTGTTCTCCACCAGCGCGCCGTAGCGGACCGGGTGTTTGGTCTCGATGAACAGCTTGGTCGGTCTGCTGCGCCAGTCCAGCACCAGACTGATCAGCTCGCTGAGGGTCAGCACCGAGGCCGGAGCCCCGTCGGCGCCGAAATCCAGCGCCCGCAGCTCCTCCAATGTCATCTCACTGACCAGACCGCTGCCCGAGGAGGTCCGGTCGACGGTGCGGTCGTGCACGCACACCAGATGCCCGTCCCTGGTCAGCCGGACATCGCACTCGACGCCGTCGGCACCCTCTTGGAGCGCCAGTTCGTAGGCGGCGAGCGTGTGCTCGGGGCGTGCCGCCGATGCGCCTCGATGCGCGACGACGAACGGCGCGCGACTGCCCTGGCTCACTTGGCCATAACCTCCTCCTGCTCACGGTCCTGAGCACCGTTGTTGTCGTGCGCGTCGACGCAGGCCGGTCCTCGCCCGCTGGGATGCACCGGTTCGATCACCGGCACGGCGGGGTCGACCGCGATCAGCCAGCGGCGCGCGGTCCGGCCGCGACCGAGCAGGTCGTGCCCCGCGATCGTGCGCAGCACCCAGAGGGTCAGCACGGCGACGACGGCGGCGACCGCGTCGGTGAACGCGGTGAACAGCACCCCGTCCGCCTCGGCCTGCAACGAATCCGCGGCCCGCCACAGTAGCGCGGCCACCGCGACGAGTCCGCCGAAGACCCACGCGGCCCACCAGATCCGGACCGCCCGCCCGGTGCGGGGATCGCCCTGCACGGCGGCCACTTCGCTCAGGAAGACTCCCGGCCACAGCAGGTTGACCACCGGAACCAGGCAACCGAACGCGAGCGCTCGCGGCGAGCGCGGGTCGCGCCTACCCGCGGCGGCGTAGGCCGAGCGCCTGATCTCGATCAGCCTGCCCACCGCGGCCGCGGCGGCCAGTAGCGCGAGGCCGATCGCGAGCACCGCGGTGCCGATCACGAACGCGTCGGACGCGTAGAGCACGGCGGGGTGGATCAGACGCGTCCGGTTGCGCAGCAGCACCGCGTAGCGCGCCAGTTCCGCGACGGCCGCGAGTCCGAAAACGACCGCGGTCGCGACGAGCAGCCTGATCACCGAGTCGGTCAGCTTGCCGAACGGATGGCGCACCGCCCCGCCCGTCTGCGGCGGCGGGTCGATCAGACCCCAGCGTGGGATCTGGGTGTACCGAGGCGTGCGGCTCGGCGGGGCAGGACGGACGGGTGACTGCGCTCGCCTGCGATGGTCCGGCTTGCGCGCCACCCAGCGGTAGTTGCGCCGGTCGGCGGGGGCGTCGATCGGCCCCGGCGAGAGGAGTACGCCGCGGCAGCGCGGGCACCAGTGCATCGGCGCCCCGTGCACGGCCCAGCGCGCACCGCAGCGCGCACAAGGTTGCACCACAGTACTCACCCGCGCACCTCTCGTTCTTTCGTCAGTAGATCTTCGCCCGCTGGTCGCTCTCCGCGACCAGCGGGCGGCCGGCCTGCTGCCATGCCACCATGCCCCCGCGGACCTGGATGGCCTCGTAACCGATGTGCGTGAGATATTCGACCACCTGCAGGGACCGGCCGCCCTGCCTGCAGATGACGTAGAGATCCGCGTCGTAGTCCAATTCGTCGATCCGGGCCGGAACGTCGACCATCGGGATGTGCACAGCGCCCGGGGCGTGTCCGAGCCGCCACTCGTCGGCCTCGCGGACGTCGAGCAGGATCGATCGCGGCGTGTCGGCCGACGCGGGCGTGCTGCCGTCGAATTCGGCGGGCACGCCCTCCACCGTGACCGACGGAACGTGGGGGCTCGTCACAGATCCGATCCTGCCATGCGTGGCGGACCGCCGTGCAGTTCCATGCCCGGGGAGCGACCTCGACAGCGAGCCACGACTTCGGGTACGTTCTCCTCTCCGGAACTCGACCGCGCACCCGCCCGATGCTGGTTGTGCATAACTCGGGCGAAGTTATCCACATAATCCACAGCTCGATCCACAAGACCCAGCTGTCGAAGGCGTTTCGCCGGATTGACCCAGCCTTCTGGCAACTTATCAGCTATCAAATTGGCGCTGTTTCGGACTCCGAGTCCGCACGCGGACCGCCGAACCGGATGGACGTACGGATTCAACCCCTAACGCGACCCCCTCGGTCGAGCGATGCGGGTCGAGCGATGCGAATGGCCGATCCGGGACTCCCCTCCAAACCAATCCCGGAGCGGCCATTCGTCGCCGACATCGGAACCTTCGTCCGAAAGGTTCCGATATCTACTTGGACGGGGCCGAGCCGCATTCGGTTCCATCGAATCCAGAACGCCGCCGAAATCCCACGAACCGGCGGAAACGATCGGTAGCCTGAGCCCCATGAACGTGAGCAGGGGGCTACGCCACGGAATGGACACCGCAGGGCTCAACGTCGCGCTGTCCGAGGCCACGTGCCTCGGCCTCGCGGTCGACGAGGCTGCCGAGGAACTGCGACTCCACCTCGAGGTGCTGACCCTCCCGGAGAACGGGACGGCGGCCGACGACTACCGGGTGCAGGTGACGTTCACCGGCGTGAGCCGGGTCGCCGCGTCACTGCGCACGCAACACTGGGACGACCTGGAACCCCGAGTGCTGCCCCTGCGACTGGACGGCCTGGACGAGGCGATCCGGAGTTTCGGCGGCGGGCGGCTGCACGGGTGGGAGTTCATCGATCTCGACGACAGCAGCTGGGCGCTGTGGAGCGAGTTGCTCAGTTTCGACACCCGCATCGGCGATCGGGAATCCGCGCACGTTCTGGAGTTCTCCCAGGAGGAGGGCATCGACCCGCGGGAACTGGACGTCCGGGTGTGGTTCGACGGCATCACCGTGCACGACGCGGGGGGCAAGCAGATCCCGCTGGCGGATTTCGTCGCCGGCGGCGCGCGGTGGTGGCAGGCGCACGACGCGGGCGACCCGCGCGCCAGTCATCCCGGTATCGCTCCGCCGCTCTGACCGCGGAACGCGTCCGGCCGAACCGCACAGTCATGTGCCCGGATATGCGGTTCGGTCGGACCCCGGCGCTCCGGCGCGCGTATCCACCGGGCAGCTCACTCCGGTGGCGTGCACGGGGCAGTATCCCCTGGGGTCTTGGCAGGCTACTGCTGGTGACAGCCCTCGGCGGAGTAGAAGGCCGCCAGTCCGGGCAGCGGCGCGACCTGCGTGGCGATCGGCCCGGATCCAGCCGCGCCGAGCCGCTTGCCGTAGCACCGGCCGTCGAGCGGACGAGATCGGCCCGCTCCGCCCCGAAGGTGAACAGAGCCGAGCGGTATCGGGTACCGCGGTTGTTGCCCTGCCGCATGCCTTGGGTGGGATCGTGGTTCACCCAGAAGCCCTTCTCCGCGCCCCAGAATCAGCCCATCGCGACGACCGCGAGCTGGAGCCCACCGGGAAACGGCGGGTGGATCGGATGACCGTTGACGTAGTGGGTATCCAGCACGTCGAACGGTTCCGCTCGGCCGGACAGGGCATGCTCGGGAACGACGACGACGGGTTCGGGAAGGCTCGGACGCCCCACTAGTGCGTCGTACCACGACATGGTTCGATGCTACGCGTGCGTTTCCAGTGGGGCCGATGTGCGTGATGTGACGGTGCACGACCCGCCGGCTGTGAGCGGCGTCACCGGAATGCGCGGACGTGGGCCCGAGTTGGAATCGACCGGGTGTACGAATGATGGTTGGCTGTGTCCGGACAACGGGCACAACCAGCCCGACATAGGAAGGGACATCGTGGCTGAGTACACGCTGCCAGATCTGGATTACGACTACAGCGCCCTGGAGCCCCACATCTCCGGGCAGATCAACGAGCTTCATCATTCCAAGCACCACGCCGCCTACGTCGCCGGTGCGAACACCGCATTGGAGAAGCTGGAGGCCGCTCGCGAGTCGGGCGATCACAGCGCCATCTTCCTGCACGAGAAGAACCTCGCGTTCCACCTGGGTGGGCACGTCAACCACTCCATCTGGTGGAAGAACCTCTCCCCCAACGGCGGCGACAAGCCGGTCGGCGAGCTGGCCGCGGCCATCGACGACCAGTTCGGTTCGTTCGACAAGTTCCGCGCGCAGTTCACCGCCGCGGCCAACGGCCTGCAGGGCTCCGGCTGGGCGGTGCTCGGCTTCGACACCCTCGGCCAGAAGCTGCTGACCTTCCAGCTCTACGACCAGCAGGCCAACGTCCCGCTCGGCATCATCCCGCTGCTGCAGGTCGACATGTGGGAGCACGCCTTCTACCTGCAGTACAAGAACGTCAAGGCGGACTACGTCACCGCGTTCTGGAACGTCGTCAACTGGGCCGACGTGCAGGAGCGCTTCGCCAAGGCGACTTCGCAGGCGAAGGGCCTGATCTTCGGCTGAGCCTGATCGGGATACGGAACCGGGTCCGGGAATCCGTCCGCCACGCGCGGCCGGATTCACGGGCCCGTTCGGTTTCCCGGCTTCGCGGGCATGTTGCCGAGAACGACGCCCGGTCGTCGCCGGTCCGCGCTCGTTGAGGTGGGCACCGATCCGCGGCGTGCGCAGCACGATTGCCTGCCGACCCGCGCCCGAACGTCCGATTAGCACTCTTTGGTACTTGTGTGCCAGGTGACTACTGGGTCATATTCGGGAATCCAGACAAAACAGGACGGGCAAGGTCGCCCCCGGTTCCACAACGGGAGGCAGGAATGCGCACGAACGAACCGATCGGCATCACGCCGTTCCATTCGCGCGGATCGCTGCGTGGCTTCGTTATTTCCGGCCGGTGGCCGGAGACCACCAAGGAGTGGGCCCAGGTGCTGGTCCTCGCGGTGCGCGTGGCCACGCTACCCGGACTGCTGACGACCTCCACGGTGTTCGGAGTCCGGGAGGATCTACCCGACGATCCGGCCCCCGGCACGGTCGGGTTGGTGCTGGCGGAAGGCCCCGTGTTGGGCGAGGAAGCCGTGGAACCCGGCCGTTTCGCCGAGCATGTGCCACCGGCCCTGCTGATGTTGCATCCACCGTCCGAAACCCACCCCACGCTGCCCGAATGCACGGGTGCGGCCTCCGGCTGCGTCTTGTTGCCCGGCGTGCCCCATCTGGGCCTCGAGCACCGTGCCGCGTGGGTGGAGGCGGAGTCGGACGGGACCGTGACCTCGCTGGTCAGCAGGGTCGGACTGGACCCCATCAGCGACCCCGACACTGCGGTTCTGGCTATGCTGCTGGCCGCGTGAGGGTAACCGAAAATCGGCACTTGGATCGCCAAACTTATTGTGCGCATTGCGATTTCGATTACAGCGAATTGGCGGCAGCAGCCGGGGCGGGTAGAGTCGCAGTCAGCGAAGGGGAGTAGCCCCCAATCGCACAGTCGACATACTGATCCGCCGAGCCCGCTCGGCCGGGTCCGGCTGTGCGAACCGGCATCCGGCCGGTGGGCGAGACCTTCGGCCTGGACAACCATTTCGTTGCCGGCCGGAGCGTCCCATTTCTCCGGTCGGCAGGCCGGAGACCCGGGAGCCGCCACACATGATCGCCACCGCATTGCTGACCATCGGCGTCGTCTTTCTCGCCGAGCTCGGTGACAAGTCCCAGCTGATGGCGCTGACGTTCGCGTTGCGCTATCGCTGGTGGGTGGTGCTCGGCGGCATCGCGACCGCCTCCGCGGCGGTGCACCTGGTCTCGGTCGGCATCGGCTATTTCCTCGGTGCGGCACTGCCCACCACGGCGATCGCGCTGATCGCCGCCATCACCTTCCTGGCCGTCGGCCTGTGGACCCTGCGCGAGCATTTCGGCACCGGCGAGGAAGACCCGGAGCCGAAGGCGCCCAAGGCGAGCGGTGCGCCGTTCTTCGTGGTGCTGTCCGCGTTCCTGCTCGCCGAGCTGGGCGATCGCACCATGTTCGCGACCGCCGCCCTCGCCACCGACTACGACTGGGTCGGCGTCTGGCTGGGCTCGACCATCGGCATGGTCGCCGCCGATGCGCTCGCCATCGCGGCGGGCATCCTGGTCGGCAGGCACCTGCCCGAGCACGCGATCGGAATCGGCTCGGGCCTGCTGTTCCTCTACTTCGGCGCGGCGACCCTGCTGGGCGCGACCACACCGGCCCTCGGCGGCGTCGCCGTCGCCGGGCTCGCGGCGCTCGTTCCCGCGCTGGCCGGTGCGGCGATGCTGCTCACCCGGATGGCTCGCCGCTCGAGTCCGGCGCAGCCCGATACCGCCCACCACCCCGGCGCGACAGCTCCGGCAGTGGTTCCCGCAGCGCGGGCAGACCATCGGAATCCCCGGCCGCGATCCGAGCGGTGACCATCGAACCGATCCCTGCCTGCCTCGCGGCCAGGCCGTGCATATCCCGGGGCAGGCAGGCGTGCGCTGATGGCCGGTTCAGCCGCACCCCGAACCCTCCAGCCCGGTCGTAGGCACGCCGATCAATTCCGATTAGGGTGCAATTGACGAAAGGCCAACTGGCTGTCACAAACGAGAGGACCATCGTGGAGATTTCGGGTTCCGCCGCCATTGTCACCGGAGGCGCATCGGGCCTCGGCGCCGCCACCGCCAAGCGTCTCGCCGAGCTCGGCGCCACCGTCTTCGGGCTCGATGTACCGCAGTCGATCGAGCGCGCCGGCGACAACGTGCCCGCCGGGGTCACCCTTATTCCCGCCGATGTCACCAGCAACGACGAGGTCAGCGCGGCTGTCACGCAGGCCGTCGAGTCCGGCGCTCCGCTGCGCATCGTGGTCAACTGCGCCGGTGTCGGCTGGGCGGGTCGCATCCTGTCCAAGAACGGCCCGCACGACCTGGAGCTGTTCCGCACGGTGATCACGGTCAATCTGCTCGGCACCTTCAACGTGATGCGGTTGGCCGCCGACGCGATCGCCAAGACCGACGCCGTGGACGCGTACGGCCAGCGCGGCGTCATCATCAACACCGCCTCGGTCGCCGCGTTCGAGGGGCAGGTCGGTCAGATCGCCTACTCGGCGTCCAAGGGCGGTGTGCACGGCATGACGGTTCCGGCCGCGCGTGATCTGGCCCAGTTCGGCATCCGGGTGAACACCATCGCCCCCGGGATCATCGACACCCCGATGCTGGCCGGCGTCACCGAGGAGTACCGCAAGGGCCTCGAGGCGGGCGTGCCCTTCCCGTCCCGCCTGGGCCGTCCGGACGAGTACGCGCAGCTGACGCAGTACATCATCGAGCACGACTACCTGAACGGCGAGACCATCCGCATGGACGGCGCGCTGCGCATGGCGCCGCGGTAATTCCGCTCCGCAGTCCCGGCAGCGCGCACCCCTTCCTCCGAAGGGTGGCGCGCTGTTCTCATTCCCCCGGCTTGTGGCCGATGCCGAGGTAGGCCGTGGTGGACAACGGGCAGTGCGGCCGGTACTTCTCGGCGAGAAACGCCTTGATGACGGCGGCGCGCCGGGACCAGACCTCCGCGCTCACGCTGTGCCGCATGAGCTCCAATGGGGCGCTGCTGCGCACCATGGTCTCCCACATCTCTTCGGGGCTGCCGAAGTCGAGCGCGATCGAATGCCGCTGGATGGACACCGCTTCGAAGCCCGCACCGCGCATCTCCGATTCGAAGACCTCCGGGTTCTCCAGGCTGAGGAAATTCGGTTGCGGCTCCTGGATGTCCGGGTCGGCCGCGGTCAGAGCGCCGAACATCATCCGCATCAGCGGCGAATCCGCGATCGGCGCCCAACTCGACACCACCGCCGTACCGCCCGGCCGCAACACCCGGAACAGCTCGGCGAACCCACGGGCACGGTCCGGGAAGAACATCAGTCCGAACATGGAGAACCCGGCGTCGAACCGGTTGGATTCGTACGGCAGGTCCTGCCCGTCACCCACTTGCGCCCGGATATTCGTCAGCCCGGCGGCAGCGGCGTTCTTCGCCAGGCGCGCGATCATCGACTCCGCGAAATCAATGGCGTCGACCCGCGCCACCTGACCCGCGGCCAGCAGGCTGAGCGTGCCCGGCCCCGCCGCGACGTCCACGATTCGCGATTCCGGCGAGAGCGAGGCGAACTCGAGCGCCCGCGCCGAGAACGGTTGCATGATCGCGGGTGCGAACTCGTCATACCCGTCGGCGACCAGATCCCACGGCTCGGCGACGGCAAGCGGGTTTGCGGACATGTTGTGACGATCCTTTCAGGCATCCACATCTAACCGCGCCACCCGGGGGCGAACTCCCCAGTCCTGCGAATATGCCATCCCGCCGGTCACCGTAACCGAGAAATGGCCGAAACACCGCCGACCACACCGGCCGCGACCGGAGGACCTCGGCGTGGTCCTCCGGTCGCGGGCCGGTTCACAGGGTGCGGGTGAGCCGATCGGTGAGGATGTGGGCGAAGTGTGCCGGATCCTTGAGTTCACCGCCCTCGGCGAGCACCGCCGTGCCGAACAGCAGCTCGGCGGTTTCCGACAGCTCGGTCGCCGTACCCGCGTCGGCCTCCTCCCGCTTGGCCGCGTACGCGTCGCGCAGGCCGGTGACCAGCGGGTGGGTCGGGTTGAGCTCCAGGATGCGTTTGCTCTCCGGCAGCGCCTGACCCGAGGCGCGATACATCCGCTCCAGCATCGGCGTGAAGTCGAACACGTCACCGACCAGGCAAGCCGGCGAGGTGGTGAGCCGGTTGGTCAGGCGCACCTCCTTGACGTTCTGCTCCAGCGTCTTGCCCAACCACGCCAGGACATCGGCGAAGTCCTTGTCCTGCTGCTCGCGCAGCGCCTCGGAGGCCTTCTTCTCCTCCTCGGTCTCCAGATCGACCTCGCCCTTGGCGATGGACTGGAACGCCTTGCCGTCGAATTCCGGTACGGAGCCGACCCACATCTCGTCGACCGGGTCGGTCAGGATCAGCACCTCGCGGCCCTTGGCCTTGAACGCCTCCAGATGCGGGGAGCTCTCCACCTGCTGACGGGTCTCGCCGGTCATGTAGTAGATGGTGTCCTGCCCCTCGGGCATCCGCTCCACGTACTGGGCCAGCGTGGTCAGCTCGGTCTCGGAATGCGTCGAGGCGAACGAGGAAACCTGGAGGATGGTGTCGCGGTTGTCGAAGTCCGAGAGCAGGCCCTCCTTCAGGACGCGGCCGAACTCCTTCCAGAACGTCTGGTAGTCGGTCTGGTCCTCGGCGCCCTGCAGATCCTTGACCGTGGACAACACCTTCTTCACCAGACGCTTGCGGATCATCTGGATCTGCCGGTCCTGCTGCAGGATCTCCCGCGAGACGTTGAGCGACAGGTCCTGCGCGTCCACCACGCCCTTGACGAAGCGCAGGTACTCCGGCATCAGCTCTTCGCAGTTGTCCATGATGAACACCCGCTTGACGTAGAGCTGGACACCGCGCTTGTGGTCACGGGTGAACAGGTCGAACGGCGCGTGCGAAGGGATGAACAGCAGCGCCTGGTATTCGAAGGTGCCCTCGGCCTTCAGCGGGATGATCTGCAGCGGATCGTCCCAGCCGTGGCTGACGTGCTTGTAGAACTCCTTGTACTCCTCATCGGAGACCTCGCTCTTGGGGCGCGTCCACAGCGCCTTCTGGGAGTTGAGCGTCTGCTCCTCGAGGATCGTCTTCTGCTCGGCGTCCTCGCCTTCGCCCTCGGTTACCGTCCGTTCCACCTGCATGCGGATCGGCCAGGAGATGAAGTCGGAGTACTTCTTGACGATCTCCCGCAGCTTCCACTCCTGGGTGTAGTCGAAGAGGTGATCCTCCTCGTCCACCGGCTTGAGATGGAGTGCGACCGACGTGCCCTGCGGGGCCTCGTCGAGTTCGGAGATCGTGTAGGTGGAGCTGCCCGCACTCGACTCCCACCGGGTGGCGGTGGTCTCGCCCGCGCGGCGAGTGGTCAGGGTGACCTTGTCGGCCACCATGAAGGTCGAATAGAAACCGATACCGAACTGGCCGATCAACTCCTCGGCGGCGGCCTCGGACTTGGCCTCGTTCAGCTTCCTGCGCAGTTCGGCGGTACCGGACTTGGCGAGGGTGCCGATCAGATCGACGACCTCGGCGCGCGACATGCCGATGCCGTTGTCCCGGACGGTCAGGATCCGGTTGTCCTTGTCGACCTCCAGCTCGATGTGCAAGTCGGAGGTGTCGACGCGCAGATCCTTGTCCCGGAAGGACTCCAGCCGCAGCTTGTCCAGCGCGTCGGAGGAATTCGAGATCAGCTCCCGCAGGAAGGTGTCCTTGTTGGAGTAGACGGAATGGATCATCAGCTCGAGCAGCTGATGGGTCTCTGTCTGGAACTCGAGTTGTTCGACGTGCTCTGTCACGTCGCGATGGTACCGCCGCGCGTGGACTACGGAGCAGAAGGAGGCACCGCCGCGTAACCCGGAACGGTCCCGGGCGGCCGCGCGTCGGGAACCTGCCGGAAATCGGCGAGACCGGCAACCTCCGCGTCGGCGCGGTCGGTCATCCACTCGCGCAGCACCTGAGTGGCGCGGACGTCGTCCTCGTTGTACTCCAGCAACCGGGTGCGCTGGCTCTCGTCGGGCGTGACGCCGTCGTAACCGACCGCGAGCCGGTACCAGCTCATCGACGCCTCGCCGCTCGCCTCGGGATCCCGCCACGAGAATCCGGCGACCGGCGCGATCTTCTTCAGCCCCTTGCCGTTCGGGCAGATGAACTGGTCGGAGACGGCCTGGAACATGTCCACCCATTGCGGTCCGTCCACGAACGCACGCACCTGCTCCACCGTCGGCACGCCGGGACGGCCCGCGAACCGGCGCGCCGATTCGTACAGCCACTTGTCTTCCGCGGTGCGCGAATAGCAATACGCGGCAAATGTTTTGCCCGCCGCGGCCGCCTCGGCGCGCACCGTCATCAGCCAGGTCCAGAACTCGCCGAAGGAACGCCCCTCGTCCTCGGTGGGCAAGGGGTCCCACGTCACGAACGGCCGATAGACGCCGTCCAGCAGCGTCCCCCACAGGTACGCGCCGTACTCCTGGAAGCTCTCCAGATCGACGTCGACCTCCACGTCCGCCCGCCGGACCCGCACGTTCTCGACCCGCCGCACCAACGGCGCGCCCGCGATCCACGCCCGCGCGGTGACCACGGCCTCGTCGAACGGGCCGTGCTGCCAGTCCTCGGGACCCTCGCCCACCCACGCGGCGAGCTCGTCGATGGTCTCGACGTCGTGCCCGCGCAGCACCTCGGCGCGGGAGCCGGGCGCCACCAGGCTGACATCGCGATGCTCGGTCAGCCAGCCCTCGCAGCTCGGGCCCTCGATCCCCCGCGTCCACCACGGGCACTGCCTGCACTCGGGCACCTTCGAGGGGATGGTGGGCAGTTCGCCGCGCACCACCGCGATCCGGTCGGCGTAGCGGCGGTCGTACTCGTCCAGCAGCGGCGCCAGGTCGTGAACCAGGACGCGATCGAAATCGAAGCCGATGACGCCGCCGACCAGCGCGGGGCTGGCCAGGCCGTGCCGTTGCAACATCCGGTACAGATGAGCGAGCCGCTGTTGGTCGCGGGGCTGCTGGCGTAGCTTGCGGTGCGGATCCGGTTGCGGGTGCCAGTGATACGGGTCCGAGGTGGTGGGGTGGAAGTCGGCGGGATCGGGTTGCCGCGGGTCGGTCACCTTGTGGTTCACCACGATGATCGGGATGTAGCCGCCACGGTCGGCATCGTGCAGCAGGATCTCCGAACCTCCACGCCTGCCCGTGTCCGGCTCCTGCGGTAGCAGCCCGCCCCAGATACGCCGGGCACCGGTTTCGCACGCGCGCATCGTCGCTTCGGCGCGCTCGGCGGCGCGCAGTCCGGCATCGATCACCACCCAGGCATCGGGGTCGGCGCCGACCAGTGCGTCGCGCACCCGGGCGCGGTGCGCGACGGCGGCGTCCCGGCGCTGGCGCACGCCCGCGTCCTCGAGGAGTCCCGCCAGTGCCTGCGGGTGCGCGGCGTCCATCCGGAGGCGATGGCGGCAGCCGATCAGCGCCCTGGCGTCGATGAAGGCGGTCGGCACGTCGGTGGCCCGATCCGGGGCCGTTCCGTTGCGCTTGCGACCATCCCGGTCACCGATGTCCGAATCCACGCTATGCAGTATGGTCCCTCACCCTGACAGGGTTGAATCGCAGTGTTCGATTTGCCGCGACTGCCTCGCGGCGTGTTCGCGGCCCTCTGTGGCTCCACGCGCACCGCCGATTACATCGACACCACCGCCGAGAACCACTTCACTTCGCATTACGGAGCTCGCCGCCCGTGCTGGGCGGATGGCGAATTGCCAGGTGCGAAGCGTACGGGCCGCACTACCCTCGCCGCTGACGGTAGGGACCCGATAGGGTGGCGGCAAAGCGTGTGACATGGGCGGACGGGCTTCCCCGGCGTCGTACTGCCATGGCGAACCAGCATGACGGAGGGCCTTCGATGGGGTTGTTCACGAAGCGCAAGCGGCGGCCGAGCCGCAGGGCCGAGGCGAAAGCCCTCAAGCACAAGGCCGCGATGGAGGCCAAGCTCGTCGCGCGGAACGACCGCAAGGCGCGCCGCGCCGAAGCTCGTACCCAGCGCAAGGTCGCCAAGGCGCAGATCGCGGCGTTCCAGGCGGAGGAGAAGGCCGCGCTGAAGGTGGCGGCCAAGGCCGAACGCGATCCGTTCAGTGCCGGTCAGGTGCGCAAATACCTCGGCGTGGCGCGGGTGCTCATCCCGGTGCTGGCTCCGCTCGCCTACCGGGGCGCGACCTTCCTGCGCGGACAGCTCGACACCCGCCGCGCTCAGCAGCTCGGCGTCGGCATCGACCAGCTCGGCGACTTCACCGGGCACGGCGCCAAACTGCAAGCGCGGATCACGAATGCCGAAGCGGCACTGGAGAGGATCAGCGCGCAGGACGGCAAGGACAAGGGCGAGGCGCAGAAGTTCGTCGCCGCCACCAAGGATCGCCTCGGCAGCCTGACGGCCGCCGTACACACCTCCGACCAGATGCCCGCCAATCGCCGCCGTTCCGTGCACGCGTCGATCTCCCACGAGCTGTCCGGGATCGAGTCGGACATCCTGGCCCGGCTCGGCGTGCGCTGAGCTTCGTCGTCCCGATGTCTTCGCACCCGATCACCGGTCACCTGCGTGGCGGCCTGATCGGCGTGCTGGTCGGTGTGCTCGCCGTGGCCGCACACGGCGCGGCGGGTGGAGGCGCGCCGGGCTCCACCGAACTGACGTTGCTGTTGCTGATCGCCGCCGGAGTCGGCTCGGCCGCGGCCACCGCGCCGGCGGGTTTGCGCCTGTCCGTCGTGGCCGGGCCGCTCGGCGCGGGCCAGCTACTGAGCCACGCCGCGCTGTCGGTGCTGGTCGGCCACGATCATTCCGGGACCGCCGACGCCGCAGCAATTTCCCCGGTGCCGACCGGATGGATGCTGCTTGCGCACACCGTCGCCACGGTCGGTTGCGCGGTGCTGATCGTCCTGGCCGAGCGGCTGTACGCCACGGCCTCCGGTGCACTGCGCCTGATACTCGCTCCGCCGCGACAGGCGCGAATCGCTGGCGCGCCGGGGTGGGCTGATCTCGGCCTTCCGCTCTATCGCTGTGCTTCGCCGGGCGCGCTCGGTCCCCGCGCGCCGCCGGTGTCGGACTGATCGTCTGACACCTCATTCCTCAGCGCACAGGAGACCTCAGCATGCCCAGCTCGATTTCGCGCGCCGTCACGACGACGGTCGCCACAACCACACTCGTTCTGCTCGCCGGCGGCGCCGCCGCCGCACACGTCACGGTGGACGCGCCTGGCGCGGCACAAGGCGGATACGCCGTCGCCACCTTCCGCGTCCCGACCGAATCGGACACCGCGAGCACCACCGCGCTCACCGTCACCCTGCCCGATCTGAAATCGGCTCGCACCGAACCGGTTCCCGGATGGTCGGCCAAGGTCGAGCGCAACGACAAGAAGGAGATCACCGCGATCACCTGGACCGCCGATCCCGGCGCGCCGGGCATTCCACCCGGTCAGTTCCAGCGTTTCGCGGTGTCCGTCGGCCCACTGCCCACGACGGATTCGGTCAGCTTCCCGGCCCAGCAGACCTACTCCGACGGCAAGGTGGTCCGCTGGGATCAGCCGGTCCAGAAGGACGGCGACGAACCCGAACACCCGGCCCCCTCGATCACCCTGGCCGCCGGGAAAGGCCACGCGGACGGGCACAAAGTCAGCAGCGAAGCCGAGCACGAAGGTGCCGACCACGAGGACCAGACGGCCCGCAGGCTCGGCGGGATCGGTCTCGCCCTGGGTCTGCTCGGTGTCGCGCTCGGCATCGGCAACGTGATCCGCGGGCGGCGCGCATGAGCCGCCGCGTCCTCGCCACCTTCGTGGCGGGCCTTTTCCTGCTCGGCTTCGGCATCGCCGCGACGGGAGTCGCCGCCGCGCACTCCGCTGCGATCGGAAGCGTCCCGGAGGACAACGCGACCGTGGCCGCTGGTCCGGACCGCGCCGGCGTCACGTTCAACGAGGAGTTACAGCCCAGCTTCCCATCGCTCACCGTCGTCGGACCGGACGGCAATCTGTGGTCCAAGGGTGATCCGGTGGTCGAGGGCAAGACGGTCAGCGTCGCCGTGGGCGAGTTGGGCCCGGTCGGCGAATACACCATCGCCTATCGGGTGACCTCGGCCGATGGTCACCCGGTCAGCGGTAAACGGCACTTCACGCTCAGCAAGCCGGGCAACGGCACGCCGGGACCGAAGCCGAACGCGAAAGCGAACAACAGCGCGGACGGCTCGGACGGGATTCCGCTGTGGGTGTTCGTCGCGGGCGCGATCGTGTTGTTCGGGGGCGGGCTCGCGTTCGCGCTGTTCGGCGGCAGGAGCCGCGACCAGAAGCGGTGAGCGACTCGAAGTCTCGCGGCCGGGACGGCGCTCGGCGCGCCCCCGGCCGCCTATCCTGGCCCGCGGTGCTACTGGCCTTCCCGGCCGGGCTGCTGGGCGTCGTACTCGCCTGGATCCTGATCCTGCCGGGCCCGCTACCCGGTGAGGCTGTGGTTCGGGTGCTGGCCGACGGCGCCGGGGCCACCGTCCTCGGGTTGGCCGCGCTGCCCCGAGTCGCGCCGCGCTTGCCGGTACCGTGGCGGCTGCTCGCGGTGCTCGCCGGAATCTGGGCGGTCGGCGAGTTCGCCGTGCTGGTCTTCGAGGCGGCCGAGGTGGTCGGCGTTCCGGTGACCGAGCTCGGTGCCGGGGAGTTCGGCACCTATCTGGTCGATGTCAGCGGCGGACAGGTCGGGATCGCGATCCTGGTCGGAGTCGCGACGGTGGCCGGTGGGTCGGCGCTGGCCTTCCGGCGGCCCGAGTCCGCCTCCGCCGATCTGGTGCTGGTGTTCGCGGCGGTCGCGCTGGCGTTGCGGCCGATCACCGGACACATGTCGCAGCAGGCGTTCGGATCGGTGCTCGCCGCGGTGCACGCGTTGGCGGCGGGCGCCTGGTTCGGGGTGCTGATCGCGCTGACGCTGGTCGTGCGGACCCGCGGCGAGTGGGCGGCCGTGCTGCCGAGGTATTCGGCGGTAGCGCTGCCCTTGGTGGCGGTCGTGGCGGTTACGGGGCTGCTCAACGGGCTGATCCGGGTGGGCGGGGTAGCTCCGTTCGTCAGCACCGGTTACGGCCGGATTCTGCTTGCCAAGACCGTGGTGCTGCTCGGCTTGCTCGCACTCGGTTGGTGGTGGCGGCGCAGTTGGGTGCCGAAGGCCGCCGACCACCGGATGGACGCGAAGGATTCGCTGCGCCGCGCGGTAGCCGAAGTGGCCGTGATGGCGCTCGCCTTCGGCCTCGCCGCGACCCTCGCGGTGACCGCCTGAGCCGCCTCTCCGCGGTACCGTCGCTCCCAGCGGCGGTACCAGTTGCGCCGGTGGTGGCGGGGTCGGGATGCTGTAGGGGTGAGCGCTACACCCTCGTTCGGACAGCGGATCGGTTATGTCTTCGGCCGGACCCTTCCGGAATCTATGTCCGACTGGGTCCGGGAGGATCTGGTCGGGCCGGGCGCTACGCGGCGTTATCTGCTGCGGTTCCTGGTGCCCGTGCTTCCGGTGCTCATGCTGTTCCTGTTGCTGCCGGGCCCCTTGTGGATGGGTCTGGCGATGATGGCGCTGCTGTACATCCCGCTGATCTACTTCACGGTGGCGCTGCTGTACGTCTACCGGCGCCATCTGCTGATCAAGCACGGTCTCGACCCCGCGCTCGCGGACGCCGACGCCCGCCGCCGGGACGAGCGCGAACGCCTCGACTACGAGCGCAGACACGGACGTGGTTGACCCGCATCCGAGATCTGGCGGTGGCTTATATCACAGGCATAGCCTGGAGATATGAAAACCCCCACGTTCAGGCAGCGGGTCGCCTATGACCTGGGCCGCGAGCTCCCCGAGGAGCTGCACGAGTGGGTTGTCCACGACCTCGTGGGACACGGGGCCATGGAACGCTATCTCGTCCGTTTTCTCGGGCCGATCATCCCGTTCTTCGCCCTGGTGCTGCTGTTCCCCGGGCCGATGCCGCTGAAGATCGGCTTGATCGTGATGATGATCGTTCCGCTGGTCGTCTTCACGGTCGCGCTGAGCTACGTCTGGCGCCGCTTCCGCTTGGTCCAGCACGGCCTGGACGCCGAACTGGTAGACCACGGAAAGTGCACCGAACACGACCGCGACCTGTACGAGCTGCGCTACGGCCACAGATAACGCCGCCCGCCGAGGAGTAACGCGCGCCCGAAGCCACGCGCGAGGACGGCCGACGCCCACCGAGCGATTCCGGCCGACGCACACCTGCCGGCCATTTCCACCCATGCGGTGAGAAACCCCACAAACAAGCTCTCTAGCAAAACAAAACCGAGCATGCGCCATTCGCCGGCCCATGGGGCCGCGAACATCCAGCACCGCAGGCGCTGGAAAATAGACACCGTGACCGAATCACAGAGGGTAATCGCCACCGCCGACCTGGCCGACGAGATCGGCCCGCAGATCCGCAGCTGCGACACGCAGTTCATCCAGTTCGGCGGGCGGGCCGCATTCTCCGGACGCATCACCACGATCCACTGCTTCCAGGACAATCTGCTGGTCAAGCAGACGCTCGGCGAGCCGGGCGAGGGTAAGGTACTGGTGGTCGACGGCGGCGCGAGCGTGCACACGGCGCTGGTCGGCGACATCATCGCCGGTCGCGGTGTCGAGAACGGCTGGGCCGGGGTCATCGTCAACGGCGCCGTTCGCGACTCCGCCATCCTGCGCACCCTGGACATCGGCATCAAAGCGCTGGGCACCAACCCGCGCAAGAGCACGCAGACCGGCAGCGGCGAGCGCGACGTTCCGGTCGAGTTCGGCGGGGTCACCTTCGTCCCCGGCGACATGCTCTACAGCGATCACGACGGCATCGTGGTACGCGCCGAGGACTGATCCGGTACGGTGGCGAATCCCCAGGGATCAGGCGGACACAATCGCCTTGTGACCGGCGATAGCGACCACATCACCGATGTGCAGTTGCCGCCCGCGCCGCAGTTCCACCTCGTCGTTCACCCGCACCAATCCGGCGGCGATCACCGTCTTCGCCTCCGAACCCGAATCGATCAGGTTGGCCAGCTTCAGAAACTGGCCGAGCCGAATAACGTCGTCATCGATCGGTACTTCGACTGGTTCCGACATGAACTAGATACATACTCCCCCACCCGAACTCGCCGGAAACCGCCCCGCGAGCCCGGCGATCTCCGGGCAACCCCAACCGGATCGCGGCCCGTGCGGAAATCCGGCCGTATCGAACGCACCCGTCGAATTCTCGCGATTCGGCTGGTGTCCGGGTCCCGGTCGGCGCACAATCGAGAAAGTTGGTTTCCGGCTCTACCCGGTGGCGACCACGCCGCGATGAATGCCCTGGCCGCGCAAAGACCACACGAACACGCGCGCCGCAGGCTTGGCAAATCCGACACACTCACGTACACACTGGTTCCGTGACCTCCACGCAAGCCCAGCAACACCTCGACATCGGACCGCCCGCGGACAAGCCGACTCCGCCGGTTCCGCACCGGGGTCACGGACGCCTTTCGGAAGTGCCGCATATCGCGGGGCTGACGCTCGGTGTATTCGCGGTGGCGTGCTTCCTCTGGAGTCTTTCCCCCGCACTGCGTTTCCTGACCCAGGTGCCGCGTCGTTATATCGATGCCTATTACTTCGACGCGCCGGACACGAACCTCATGTGGGCGCTGGTGGTCGGGTTGACGGCCGGTGCGATCTCCAGCCGCAAACGGATCGCTTGGTGGTTGCTGATCGGCTATCTCGGGATCTACACGGTGGTCAACGGCGTCACCTTCGCCGACCACGGCAGTATTCACGCCCTCGTGGCGATGGTGGTGCACTTGGCCGTGATCGGCGTGCTGATCGCGGCATGGCCGGAGTTCTACACCAAAGTGCGCCGCGGCGCCGGGTGGAAGGCGCTCGGCGTGCTGATCGGTGGACTGACGATCGGCGCGCTGCTGGGCTGGGGGCTGGTGGAATTGTTCCCCGGCAGTCTTCCGCCGGGTGTGCAGCGGCCGGGGTGGGCGGTCTACCGCGTGACCGCGGCAGTGCTGGCGGACAACGAGCACTTCGACGGACACCCGCGACCGTTCGTCAACTTCCTGCTCGGCCTGTTCGGCGCGATCGCGCTGCTGGCCGCGGTGGTCATCCTGCTGCGCTCGCAGCGCGCGGCGAACGCGATGACCGGGACCGACGAGTCGGCGATCCGGGGACTGCTGGAGCGCTCGGACGTGGAGGATTCACTCGGCTACTTCGCCACCCGCCGGGACAAGGGGGTGGTGTTCGCGCCCAGCGGCAAGGCGGCGGTGACCTATCGGGTGGAACTGGGCGTCTCCCTGGCCAGCGGTGACCCGATCGGCGTCCGGGAGGCGTGGCCGCAAGCGATCGACGCCTGGCTGCGTCAAGCCGATCAATTCGGCTGGGCTCCGGCGGTGATGGGCGCGAGCGAACTCGGGGCGACGGCCTACCAGCGCGCGGGTCTGTCCGCGCTGCGCCTCGGCGACGAGGCGATCCTGGACACCAGGAATTTCTCGCTGGCGGGGCCGGAGATGAAGCCGGTGCGTCAGGCCTCGAACCGGCTGCGCAAGAACGGTGTCGTGGTCCGCATCCGCAGGCATCGCGATATCCCCGCCGAGGAGTTCTCCCGGATCATCGCCCGCGCCGATGCCTGGCGCGACACCGAGACCGAGCGCGGGTTCTCCATGGCGCTGGGCCGGCTAGGCGATGCGCTGGACGGCGACTGCTTGCTGGTCGAGGCCGTCAATCCACAGGACCGGGTGCTCGGCATGCTGTCGCTGGTGCCGTGGGGCCGCACCGGTGTCTCGCTGGAGCTGATGCGCCGCGATCCCGCGGGCCCCAACGGCGTGATGGAGCTGATGATCTCGCAGCTCGCACTGAACTCCGAGCTGTACGGCATCACCAAAGTGTCGCTGAACTTCGCGGTGTTCCGGTCGGTGTTCGCGGAGGGCGGCCGGATCGGGGCCGGGCCCGTGCTGCGCTTGTGGCGCGGCGTGCTGCTGTTCTTCTCCCGCTGGTGGCAGCTGGAGGCGCTGTATCGCTCGAATGTGAAGTACCAGCCGTACTGGGTGCCCCGGTTCTTCCTGTTCGAAGAGCGCAGGCAGCTGCTGCGGGTGGCGGTGGCCAGCGCGCTGGCGGAGGGCTTCCTGCCCCGGTTCGGTAAGGAGCCGGACACCGCGATCCACACCGGCGAGCATGTCGCGGTGCCCGCCATCGTGACGGGTCTGCACGCCGACGGCAGACCGCCCGAGATCCCCCAGCTCGAGGCTGCCGAACAGTTGCCGCGCAGGCCCGAACAGGTCCGCGTACGCATGGACAAGCTGATGCGCCTGGCCGATGCCGGCATCGATCCCTACCCGGTCGCCTACCCGCCGACGCATACCGTGGCCGACGCGCGGCGTTCCCCACGTGGCACCACGGTCCGGATCTGCGGCAGGCTGCTGCGCATCCGCGACTACGGCGGCGTGATCTTCGCCGTGGTCCGCGACTGGACCGACGACATCCAGCTGGTGATCGATCGCGACCGGGTCGGGGCGGAACGCAGCGCCGAGTTCGGCGAGTTCTTCGACCTCGGCGACCTGATCGAGGTGAGCGGTCAGATCGGCGCCAGCAGGCGCGGTGAGCTCTCGCTGCTCGCGGCGGACTGGCGGATGCTGGGCAAGTGCCTGCACCCGTTGCCGGACAAGTGGAAGGGCCTGGCCGACCCCGAGGCCAAGGTGCGGCACCGCTACGTCGACATGGCGATCAACACCGAGATCCGCGAGGTGCTGGCGAAGCGTAGCGCGGTGGTGCGCTCGCTGCGGGACTCGCTGAACTCCCTGGGTTATCTGGAAGTGGAGACGCCGATCCTGCAACAGGTGCACGGCGGCGCCAACGCCACGCCGTTCCTCACCCACATCAACGCCTACGACCTCGATCTGTACCTGCGGATCGCCCCCGAGCTGTATCTGAAGCGACTGTGCGTCGGCGGAATGGAGAAGGTGTTCGAGATCGGGCGCACCTTCCGCAACGAGGGCGTCGATTTCAGCCACAATCCCGAGTTCACGATTCTCGAGGCCTACGAGGCGCACAGCGACTACGAGCGCATGATGCGCACCTGCCGAAAGCTGATCCAGAATGCCGCGCTCGCGGCCAACGGCGCCATGGTGGCTCTGCGGCCGAACGGAGACGGCACCTTCGAAGAGGTGGACATCTCCGGCGACTGGCGGGTGCGGACGGTACATGGCGCGGTGTCGGAGGCGGTCGGCGCGGAGATCACCCCCGAGACCGACGTCGAGGAGTTGCGCACGCTGTGCGAAAAGGCCGAGGTGCCCTATCAGCACGGCTGGGACGCAGGTCAGGTGGTGCTGGAAATGTACGAGCACCTGGTCGAATGTCACACCGAGGAGCCAACTTTCTACATCGACTTCCCTACTTCGGTGTCCCCCTTGACCAGACAGCACCGGAGCATCCCCGGCGTGACCGAGCGCTGGGACCTGGTCGCCTGGGGCGTCGAACTCGGTACCGCCTACAGCGAACTCACCGATCCGGTGGAGCAGCGCCGCAGGCTTACCGAGCAGTCGCTGCTCGCGGCCAACGGCGATCCGGAGGCGATGGAACTCGACGAGGACTTCTTGCAGGCGCTCGAGCACGCCATGCCGCCGACCGGCGGGCTCGGCATGGGCGTGGACCGGGTCGTCATGCTGATCACCGGACGCAGCATTCGCGAGACGCTGCCGTTCCCCTTGGTGAAACCACGCTGAGGCGAACCTCCGTCCCAGAAGGACCTCATCGAACGAACCGAGCCGCTACCCTTGAAGATTCGGCCCCGGGAGGAGGCCGCGACACCAAGGGGTTCGAATATGTATCTTGACCTGCTGACGAACGCGAGTCTGCTGGACCATTCCGTGTGGGCCGGCCCCGACACGTGGAATTCCGCGCTGGAGCTGGCCGCCAAGAAGCGGAAAAGCAGCAGGGGCGGTGGTTTGATCATCGGCGCGCTCTGCTGCCTGCTGGTGGTCGCCCTGATCATCGGCGGCATCTACCTGTTGACGAAGCGCAGGAAGAACAACTGACGGCAGACTTCGACGGCCCGGCTCGCGCGCTACGAACCGGGCCGTTGCCGCGGGCCATCGTTGCTGTGGTCTGAAGCCGCTCGGATACCGACCGTCGCTAAAGCCGATCGATCCCGGTGAGATCGACGTCCATATCGAACGGCACGGTCAGCTTCAGGCGATCATGGTGAATTCCGGTAAGCGCGTATGTCTTCGTTGCCGGATCCAGTTCGTAGACGTAGACGACCGGGCGGCCGTCTACGTTCTCGACTCGCCAGAAATGCGCGATCCCCGCTCGGGCATACAGTTGCGGCTTACGCTCCCGATCCCGGGTCCGGGATTCCGCCGACACCACCTCGACTGCCAAGACGACGTCATCGGCGAGGTACGAGGTGAGTTCGGGACCGCCGTCACGGTCGGCGTGGATCACGACCAGGTCGGGTTCCGGGCGCTGGTCCCGCCCGAGCGTCACCGTCATTTCCCGCCGCGCCCGCAGGTGCGCAGGGGCGAAGTGACGAAGCGCGGAGTCGAGCAGCGTGATCAGCAATATGTGGAACTTCGCCCGCGGACTCACGAAGACGAGACTCCCGTCGATCAACTCGGTGTGCGGGGGAAGGTCTGGCAGGCGATCGAGATCCTCGGCGACGAACCCGCCCGGCGGCGGGCGCAGCCACCGCGGAAACGGCTCGACGGTCACGGTTCGAGTATGTCACCCCTGATGGGCCGGACGCAGGGTCGATGGGGCCGGATGGAGTGTGCCGGAGGTATCCGGCAGAGTGGGGTGGGTGCAGCTGATTCTCGTTCGCCACGCCCAGCCGGTCCGAATGCTGAGTTCGGATGGGCCCGCCGATCCGGAGTTGGCCCCGGTGGGGCTGGAGCAGGCCGAGCGGGTGCCCGCGGCGCTCGGCCAGCACCGGATCTCCCGGGTGCTGAGCAGTCCGCAGCGCCGGGCTCGGGAGACCGCGGCCCCGACCGCCGCGAAACTGGGGCTCGGCGTGGATGTCGTCGACGACCTCGCCGAATACGATCGCGATCTGCCCGCCTACATTCCCATCGAGGACGCCAAGATCGAATTCCGCGACGCCTATGACCGGATCAAGGCCGGGCATCTTCCGGTGCAGGTGGACGGTGCGGCGTTCCAGGCCAGGGTGCACGCCGCGGTCACCGATATCGTCGCGGCCACCGATCCGGCCGACACGGTCGCCGTCTTCGCGCACGGCGGTGTGATCAACGTGCTGCTGCAAGAGGTCCTCGGGCTGGAAAGGCCGCTGACCTTCCCCGTCGACTACTGCTCGATCACCCGAATTCTCTTCTCCCGCACGGGGCGCCGCACCGCCGCCACCATCAATGAGAACGGGCACGTCTGGGACCTGTTGCCCCGCAATATCGCCGCGAGCTGAGCACTCACAGCCGATTGCCAGTCCCATCGCACCGATGCCCCAGTGACGGAATCTGGAATAGGGCACGTGAGCCGCTCCGATCGGCGGCCCACGATCCGAAAGAAAGGATTCCCGTGTCGCTCTCCACAACCGCTACGCCACTGCGGCGTCTGGCCCGCGTGACCGTAGCCGCCGCGCTGATCGCCCTCCCACTGGGAGCTCTCGCGGCTACCGCGTCCGCCGAAACTCCGGCGGCTCCAGGAGTGGTGCAGGTGGTGGACGCGCCGCAGCAGGGCGCCGACATCAATGGCCACCGTCACTTCAAACATCACCACGGCGCGGGCCGTGGGCCGCAGGACGGTCCATGGCACAACGGGCCGCAGCATCACTTCCGGCATTTCCTGCCGCCGACCGGGTCGAGCTAGTCCCACGCCCAGATCGACAGGGCCCACGTCCGAGTTCTTCGGAGGTGGGCCCTGTGGTTTCGGTGCCTGCTCAGGCCATGCCGGCGATCCAGTTGTGCATCCAGGAGATGGCCGTCTGGCCGCCACCCACGGGGTAGCTGCCGTACAGGGTGTGCGCCTGCGACTTGTAGAAACGCTCCAGGTCCTTGACCCGCTGCTGGTTGGCCGAGTCGGTCAGTTGCTCCTGCAGGACCGGGACACCACCCGAATTCATCAGGTCGCCGAGGATGTTGCCCGCCTCGATCTGGTAGCGCCAGATGTTGGCCGGGTTCGCGTCCGAGGCCTGGGCGAGGAAACCGGCGAACCGCGTGACGAAGTCCTCGGTCGCGGTGGCGCAGTAGAGGTCGTCGAGCGCGCAGATGGTACGGGTGCGATCGCTGACCCACCCGAAGCCACCGACGCGGGGGCCACCGGCGCCCGCACCCGGTGCGGCCGGACCCACCTGGATATCGGTGGGCGAACGGCGCGGATCGGAGATCAGGCCGACACCGGCGACGCGGTCGGGCGGCACCACGCCGAGACCCGTACCGATCTCGGCGGCGAGATCACCGGCGGCGTCCGCGCCCTGGCTGTAGCCGACCAGCGCGATCTTGGTCGCGCCGCACTGCTGCGCCATGTTCGCGATCAGGCCGCGCGCGTTGTCGACCGCTTCCTTCTTGGAGTTGCCGTAAACCTCACCCTCCCAAGGGAAGGCGGTCGCGGCATAGGTCACGTAGTCGACCTGCGCGGAGGACGGTAGGCCACGGGTGACGCCGGACAGCATGCCGGGCTGCGGATTCTTTTCGTGCCCGGTCTCCCAGGTACCCGGGATCGCCACGACATACAGGCTCGGGCAGCCGGGGGCGGCGCTCGCCGATCCGCTACCGAAAACCAACCCGGACATCACGGTCGCGGACGCGCCCACCGCCGCGACGACCTTCTTCCACTGCATACCGCTCCAAACCTCGCCCTCGTCGAACTTCCCGCCGAGTTGCCGCGTCAATGCTGAACTGGCCGAATGTCGTTCCAGTGCACGCCGGGTGAACACAAGTCACCCGATCGGATGACGTGCACTCACAACGACATCTCAAGATCAGCAGCACGCCGGAGATCACAATAAGGCCACGCCCGCAGCATTGCCATTCGAACCCCGTAGTGTGTCCCGGATTTCCGTTGCCTGGGACGACTCGAAGCCGGAAAACCCAGGGACGGAATCGCCCTCGAACGCGAAAAGGCGCCTGTGGACGAGTTGTCCACAGGCGCCTTCGTTCCGCTCCGGTAAGAGAGGAGACCTAGCGCTGAGCCACCATGGTGGGGGTGATCGGCGCCGGGAGGGCGGTCTCGCCTTCCAGGTACCGGTCCACGCCGGCGGCCGCAGCGCGGCCTTCGGCGATGGCCCAGACGATCAGCGACTGGCCGCGACCCATATCACCCGCGACGAAGACACCGGGAATGTTGGTCGCCCAGTTCTTGTCGCGCTGCACATTGCCGCGCTGGTCGTAACCGACACCGAGATCGGTGAGCAGACCAGGCTTCTCGGGACCGACGAAGCCCATGGCCAGCAGCACCAGGTCGGCCTCGAGCGTGAAATCGGTGCCCTCGACCTTCTCGAACCGGCCGTTGACCATCTTGACCTCGTGCGCCTCCAGGCCGGTGACCTTGCCGTCCGCGCCGACGAAGCGCTCGGTGTTCACCGAGAACACCCGCTCGCCGCCCTCCTCGTGCGCCGAGGACACCCGATACATCAGCGGGTAGGTCGGCCACGGGGTGGACGCGGCCCGCTCCTCCGGCGGACGCGGCATGATCTCGAACTGGTGGATGCTGGCCGCGCCCTGCCGGTGCGACGTGCCCAGGCAGTCGGCGCCGGTGTCGCCGCCGCCGATGATGACGACCTTCTTGCCCTTCGCGTGGATGGGTGGCAGCCCCGCTTCATCGGTGACGTCGTCGCCCAGCTGCACGCGGTTGGCCCAGGGCAGGAACTCCATGGCCTGGTGGATGCCGTCCAGATCGCGGCCCGGGATCGGCAGGTCACGCGCCAGCGTGGCGCCACCGGCCAGCACGATCGCGTCGAACTGCTCGCGCAACTGCTCCGCGGTGATGTCGACGCCCACGTTCACCCCGGGTTTGAAGATGGTGCCCTCGGCCTCCATCTGCGCGAGACGGCGATCGATGAAGCGCTTCTCCATCTTGAATTCCGGGATGCCGTAGCGCAGCAGACCGCCGATGCGGTCGGCCCGCTCGAACACGGTCACGGTGTGCCCGGCGCGGGTCAGCTGCTGCGCCGCGGCCAGGCCGGCCGGGCCGGAACCGACGACGGCGACCTTCTTGCCGGTGAGGCGGGTCGGGTAGACCGGTGTCACCCAGCCCTCGTCGAAGGCGTTCTCGATGATCTCGACCTCGACCTGCTTGATCGTGACCGGGTCCTGGTTGATGCCCAGCACGCAGGACGCCTCACACGGCGCCGGGCACAACCGCCCGGTGAACTCCGGGAAGTTGTTGGTCGCGTGCAGGCGGTCGATGCCTTCCCGCCAGCGGTCCTTGTAGACCAGGTCGTTCCACTCGGGGATCAGGTTCCCCAGCGGGCAGCCGTTGTGGCAGAACGGGATACCGCAATCCATGCACCGGCTGGCCTGGGTCTGCAGGGTCTGGTGGGAGAAGTTCTCCTCGTAGACCTCTTTCCAGTCCATCAGGCGCAGCGGCACCGGGCGCCGCTTGGGCAGTTCGCGTGCGGTGTGCTTCAGAAAACCCTGGGGGTCAGCCACGAGCGGCCCCCGAATGGTCACAGCGCCTCGTCCACGTCATCTCTAGAACTCTCTCAGCCACGAGCGGCCTCCATAATCGCCTCGTCCACATCCTTGCCGCTCTTCTCAGCTTCGGAGATGGCGAGCAAAACTTTCTTGTATTCGCGCGGCATGAGCTTCACGAAGTGGTTCACCTGCTGCGACCAGTCGCTCAGAATCCGCTCGGCCACCGGGGAACCGGTCTGGTCGCGGTGCTGGGTGATGATGTCGTGCAGCCAGGTGAAGTCGTCACCGGCCAGCTGCTCGACGGCGTCGGCCTGCTCGGGGTTGAGCTTCGACGCGAAGGTGCCCTCCGGGTCGAAGACGAACGCCACGCCGCCGGACATACCGGCGCCGAAGTTGCGTCCGGTCTCGCCGAGGATGACCACCCGGCCGCCGGTCATGTACTCGCAGCCGTGGTCGCCGACGCCCTCGACCACCGCGGTGGCGCCGGAGTTGCGCACGGCGAACCGCTCGCCGACCACACCGCTGAGGAACACCTGACCGCTGGTGGCGCCGAACAGGATCACGTTGCCCGCGATGATGTTCTGCTCGGCGACGAACTCGCCGGGCGCGTTCAGCGACGGGCGTACCACCAGGCGGCCGCCGGAAAGACCCTTGCCGACATAGTCGTTCGCGTCACCGTGCACCCGCAGCGTGATGCCCGCGGGCACGAAGGCGCCGAAGCTGTTGCCCGCCGACCCGGTGAAGGTGATGTCGATGGTGTCGTCGGGCAGGCCCGCGCCGCCGTAGAGCTTGGTCACCTCGTGGCCGAGCATGGTGCCGACGGTGCGGTTCACGTTCGTGATCTTGGTCTCGATCTTCACCGCCTGACCTCGCTCCAGCGCGTCGCGGCTCTGCACGATCAGCTGCTGGTCCAGCGCCTTGTCCAGGCCGTGGTCCTGCGCCTTGGTGCAGCGGCGGTCCTGGTACATGAACGCCGTCTCGACGTCGTCCAGGATCGGCGAGAGGTCCAGCTTGCTGGCCTTCCAATGCTGCTTGGCGCGCGAGGTGTCGAGCAGATCGACCCGGCCGATGGCCTCGTCCAGCGAGCGGAAGCCCAACTGCGCCAGCAGCTCCCTGACCTCCTCGGCGATGAACAGGAAGAAGTTCTCGACGAATTCCGGCTTGCCGGTGAACCGCTCGCGCAGTACCGGGTTCTGCGTCGCGACGCCGACCGGGCAGGTGTCCAGATGGCACACGCGCATCATGATGCAGCCCGACACCACCAGCGGCGCGGTGGCGAAGCCGTATTCCTCGGCACCGAGCAGCGCGGCGATCATGACGTCGCGGCCGGTCTTCATCTGGCCGTCGACCTGCACGACGATCCGGTCGCGCAACCCGTTGAGCAGCAGCGTCTGCTGGGTCTCGGCCAGGCCGAGTTCCCAGGGGCCGCCCGCGTGCTTGAGCGAGGTCAGCGGCGAGGCGCCGGTGCCGCCGTCGTGGCCCGAGATCAGCACGACGTCGGCGTGCGCCTTGGAGACGCCCGCAGCGACGGTGCCGACACCCGGTTCCGCGACCAGCTTTACGTGGATGCGTGCCTGCGGGTTCGCGTTCTTCAGGTCGTGGATCAGCTGCGCCAGATCCTCGATCGAGTAGATGTCGTGGTGCGGCGGCGGCGAGATCAGGCCGACGCCCGGCGTCGAGTGCCGTACCTCGGCGACCCACGGGTACACCTTGTGCGCCGGAAGCTGACCGCCCTCACCGGGCTTCGCGCCCTGCGCCATCTTGATCTGGATGTCGGTGCAGTTGGTCAGGTAGTGCGCGGTTACGCCGAAGCGGCCGGAGGCCACCTGCTTGATCGCGCTGCGCCGCCAGTCGCCGTTCTCCTCCGGCTCGAAGCGCGCGGGCGACTCGCCGCCCTCACCGGAGTTCGACCGGCCGCCGAGCCGGTTCATCGCGATCGCGAGGGTCTCGTGCGCCTCGGCCGAGATGGAGCCGTAGCTCATCGCGCCGGTGGAGAATCGCTTCACGATCTCCGACGCCGGCTCGACCTCGTCGATCGAGATCGGGCTGCGCGCGTCCTGCTTGAACTTGAACAGGCCACGCAGCGCCGCCAGCCGCTCGGACTGATCGTCGACCAGCTTGGTGTACTCCTTGAAGATCGAGTACTGGCCGGACCGGGTGGCGTGCTGCAGCTTGAACACCGTGTCCGGGTTGAACAGGTGGTATTCGCCCTCGCGCCGCCACTGGTACTCACCGCCGACCTCGAGCTCGCGGTGCGCGCGCTCGTTGCGGTTCTCCAGGAACGCGATGCGGTGCCGCTGCGCGACGTCCTCGGCGATCTCGTCCAGGCCGATACCGTCCAGATGCGACCGCAGACCGGTGAAGTACTCGTCCACCAGGTCCTGCGACAGACCGATCACCTGGAAGAGCTGGGCGCCGTTGTAGGAGGCCAGCGTGGAGATGCCCATCTTGGACATCACCTTCAGCACACCCTTGCCCGCGGCCTTGTTGTAGTTCGCGACCGCCTTGCGGTAATCGGCGGCGAGGTCGCCGGTGCTGCCCGGCAACTGCAGCGCGCCGCGCTCGAGCATGTCCTCGATGGTCTCGAACGCCATGTAGGGGTTGATCGCGGCGGCGCCGAAGCCGACCAGGGTGGCCATATGGTGCACCTCGCGGGCGTCACCGGCCTCCAGGACGAGGCCGACCTTGGTGCGGGTGCGCTCGCGCACCAAGTGGTGATGCACCGACGAGGTCAGCAGCAGCGACGGGATCGGCGCCAGCTTCTCGTTGGACTCGCGGTCGGAGAGCACGATGATCCGCGCGCCGCCGTCGATGGCGGCCGACACCTGGGTGTTGATCGCTTCCAGCGCCTTGCGCAGGCCCTTTCCGCCCTTCTTCACCGGGTACAGGCCGCGCACTACCACCGAGCGCAGCTCGGGGTGCGATCCGTCGTCGTTGATGTGGACAAGCTTGGCCAGCTCGTCGTTGTCCAGGACCGGCTGCTCGAGCGCGATCATGTTGCAGGACTCCGGCCCGGGATGCAGCAGGTCGGCCTCCGGGCCGATGTTGCGCTTGAGGCTGGTGACCACCTCTTCCCGGATCGCGTCCAGCGGCGGGTTGGTGACCTGCGCGAACAGCTGGGAGAAGTAGTCGAACAGCAGGCGCGGGCGGGCCGAGAGCACCGCGATCGGGGTGTCGGTGCCCATCGAGCCGAGCGCTTCGCCGCCGGTCTTGGCCATCGGCGAGATCAGCAGGTTGAGTTCCTCGGTGGTGTATCCGAAGATCTGCTGACGGATCAGCACGCGGTCGTGCGACATGTGCACGTGCGGGCGGTCGGGCAGGTCGGCCAGGCGGGCGACGCCCGCGTCCAGCCACTCCTGGTACGGATGCTCGGCGGCCAGTCGAGACTTGACCTCTTCGTCGCCGACGATGCGGCCCTCGGCGGTGTCGACCAGGAACATGCGGCCCGGCTGCAGGCGCGCCTTCCTGACCACCTTGGACGGGTCGATGTCCAGCACACCGACCTCGGAGGCCATCACGACCAGGCCGTCGTCGGTCACCCAGATGCGGCTCGGCCGCAGGCCGTTGCGGTCGAGCACGGCGCCGACGACGGTGCCGTCGGTGAAGCACACCGACGCGGGGCCGTCCCACGGCTCCATCAGCATCGAGTGGTACTCGTAGAAGGCCCGCCGCTGGGGGTCCATGGTCTCGTTGCGTTCCCAGGCCTCGGGAATCATCATCAGCACGGCGTGGGGGAGGCTGCGGCCGCCGAGGTGCAGCAGTTCCAGCACCTCGTCGAACCGGGCGGTGTCGCTCGCTCCCGGGGTACAGATGGGGAAGATCTTCTCCAGCCGGTTCTTGCCCGCCGAGTCGACGCCGAAGACGTCGCTGCGCAGCAGCGCCTCGCGAGCGCGCATCCAGTTCTCGTTGCCGGTGACGGTGTTGATCTCACCGTTGTGCGCCACCCGGCGGAACGGGTGCGCCAGCGGCCAGGACGGGAAGGTGTTGGTGGAGAACCGGGAGTGCACGATGCCCAGGGCGCTCTCCACCCGGGAGTCCTGCAGATCCAGGTAGAACGCGCGCAACTGCGGGGTGGTGAACATGCCCTTGTAGACGAAGGTCTGCCCCGACAGGCTCGGGAAGTAGACCGACTCACGGCCGACGGCACCCTCACCGGCTCCGGCCGACCCCAGCTCCCGCTCGACGCGCTTGCGCACCACGTAGGCGCGACGCTCCAGATCCATATCCGACAGCGGATCGGAGGCGTTCTTCGGCGATGCGATGAAGATCTGCCGGAAGCTCGGCATGGCGTCGCGCGCCAGCGCGCCGAGCGACGACTCGTCGATCGGCACCTCCCGCCAGCCGACGACCTCGAGGCCCTCTTCCTTGACGATCTTCTCCACGCCGTAGGCGGCGCGCGCGGCTTCGCGGCGGGCCTGCGGCAAGAAGGCGATACCGGTGGCGTAGGACCCCTCCGGCGGCAACTCGAAGTCCACGCTGGCGCGGAAGAAGCGGTCCGGGACCTGGATCAGGATGCCCGCACCGTCGCCGCTGTTGGGCTCGGCGCCCGCGGCGCCACGATGCTCCAGGTTCAACAGAGCCGTAATAGCCTTGTCGACGATGTCGCGGCTGCGGCGGCCGTGCATGTCGACGACGAACGCGACGCCGCAGGCGTCGTGCTCGTTCGCCGGGTCGTAGAGCCCGATGGGTCCAGGTGACCGGTGGCCAGGAAGTTGCGTCATGCCTCTGCCTTCAAGAAAGTCGGCCTTCGAAGAAAACGGCCTTCGTCGAACGCCTCCGTACAAGACTGCGCCCGTACGTTCCGAAGCCAGCCGCGCTGATGGTCTTCGGCGTGCAGTCAGGTCTGCAGTTTTTCCACCCGCTTCTGTGACGTAGTGGGTGCCCTTCGGTAACGAATCCCTAACAAGTTCCTTACCTCCGAGCGGGTGCTCGCCCGCTACGCTGAGCACCTGGCTAGGGCTGCCCGAGCGGGCGAGGTAGCCGAACGTTCTGTGTTCGGCGTAAGAGCAAACGATAAGTCAGGTCCAGGGCCCAACCAACTTAGGTTGTGCTAATAACCAGGTTTAGCTGGGCTTCTGCATCGGGTCCTCCACGTGTGCGCGTCGTCCAGTGTAAAGCAGCGAGCGCCATGCGATCGATCCCCATGACACCCGGTGCCAGCTGGGAAAACCACGCGCGACACCGACCCGACGCCTTCCTCACAAGGCCGGGAAACCGCCCTCACCTGCGTCGAACTGGGTTTCCCCGATCGGGCGCCCGGCAAACCAAGGTCGGCGGCTAACTCCGCGTTCGAGCGGCTGAGAGATTTCCGACAGCTGCGTAACAAGCCATGAATACGATCCGACCGTCCGGACTCTTTTGCCCACTGTGGAGTTCAGCACACATCGAGCAAATATCAGAAAGTGGTGTTGGACACATTTTCCGCCGGAGGTCGTATGACGGGCGCCTGCGCGGCCTACACCGGGCAGAGCGACACGGTGGCCCGCACCAGCGCCGCCCGGTGCAGGGCGTCGGCGCCGTCGGTGACGAACACGCCGAAGACGCTGCGCGCCAAATGTTCCGCGCAGTCCGGCGCGGTCAGCTCGGACCGGTGCTGGACGAGTTGATCGAGGATCTCGACGTTCACCCGGTCGATGACTTCGCCGCGGCCACCGCGTCGGCGGTGTCCAAACGCTCCACCACCAGGGCGACCAGCCGGTCCAGCGATCGGTCGGCCGGAGCGGCGCCCGCGCTGACCGGCCACATCAGCAGCGCCGCCGCCAGCAGCGTCAACCCGACTCCGCGCACGTCGTGACCTCCCGCAATCGCCGCCCCGATCCGAATCAATGCGTCAGCGTAGGCGAACGGACTGGTCGCGCCCCGCGCTGTACCGACCGATCTGTGAGCCTGGACACATCCGGCCGTCCCGGTCGCTGCGAACCATGCGGGCCTGTCACGCTGTCACAACGAATCCGTGACAGTTTCGTCGCGCCCGTGAAAGCGCGTGGGACGTAGAGGATGTGCATTCCGATGACCGTCACCGGCTTGTTCACCTGGCTCGGCGGCGGCCGGACCAGCGCCATCACCGATCGCCACGAGCGCGGCGGATACGCCGTCACCGGCGCTGTGGTGGGGTTGATCGCCACGATCTCCGGTGTGGTCGCCGCCCTGGCCGCGGCGACCGTGTGGCCGTGGTGGGCCGCGCTGGTCTCGGGCATCGTCGTCGCCGCGCTGACCGGCGCGCTCGCCCGGGCGCTGGCCACGGCGCGGCCGAGTGGAGGGCCGGATCGGCTGGGGCTGATCGCGCGCATCGCGGTCGCGGTGGCGGCCGGTGGATTGCTGGCGGAAGCGGCCGCGATCGTGCTGTTCAGCGGCTCCGTCGACCGGGTGCTGGAACAGAACGCGCAACGCTCGCTGGATTCAGCGCCGCGGGTGGTCGCGGCGCAGGCGGAACTGGACCGGGCGAAAGCCGACCGAGTCGCACTCGAACAGGCGATCGCGTCGGCCCAGAACGATATCGACCACGCCCTGGTGGTCGCGCGCTGCGAAGTCAACCCGACTGCCGAGTGCCCACAGACCAGGATCACCGGCGTGCCGGGCCGCGGGCCGGAGGCGCGGACGGCCGACGCCATGCTCGACGACGCTCGCAAGCGGCTCGCCACCGTGCAGGGCCGGGTGGACGCGGCGGACCGCCGGATCGACACCGACCAGGACGCCCTGTCGGCCGCGCGGACCGCCGCCTTTGACGACGCCGACCGCGGGCTCGGCGCGCGCTGGCAGGCGATGAACGACTACACCCTGCGCGACGCGCTGCCGCTGCGCGTTCTCACCATCGTGACGTTCGTCGGGCTCGCCCTGCTGCCGCCGGCGCTGCGCTGGTGGCGTGGCGAGACCTCGTTCGACCGGCACAACGCGGCGCGCACTGTGCACGACCGCGCCGAGCGGGAAGCCGACGCGGCGATCGCGGTCAAGCAGGCCGAGGTGCGCGCAGCGGCCGAGACCCTGCGCGCCGAGCAGCAGCTCACGGCCGCCCGCCTCGCCGTCGAGGCGGACACGGCCATCGACCGGGAGCGCCAGCGCACTCGCATCATCGCGGCCATCGGCGGCATCGAGATCGGCATCACCGAGCCGCCGCGACGTGCCGAACTTCCCGCCGGCGCGGCGGACGACCGAAAGGACAGCGCCATGCCCGACGACGCGACGCCGAACCTACCCGCTCCAGGTGTGCACCCGCGTGTGCCCGCCGTCGCGTCCGCACCGAGCGGCGGTCTCGAGCTGCCGCTGATCGGCACGGTCCCGTTCACCGACACCGCGGCGCGTTTCATCCGGCCGCTGGTTCCGTCGTTCGTCGCCGACGCGATCGATACGGCGACGCATCCGTTGCGTACGGCGCGGCAGGCGTTCGAGGAGGTCGAGGAGATCACCTTCACGCTGCGGCGCACCCGCAAGGTGACCGTCGACGGCCGGTCCTCGCAGGCCATGGGCTACCAGGCGGAACACGGGGCGCCGGAGATCGCGCACGCCCAGCACATCGCTTCCACCGTCGTGGACGCCGGCTACTCCGCGCCGCACACCTCCTCGCTTCCGCCTACCGGCGCCGCGGGCTACGGCCTGCCCACCGGCGCCCGCCGTGACGAACTGCCGGGCCACCACCGCCCCGCACTCCCCGGGCCCGGCCGCCGCGAACTGCCGCCGGGCCGCTGATCGCCGCAGGCAGTCCGGCCACATCAGCTATCGGCGTGGTCGACCGTCGCCTCGGACAGCGCCTTCGCGGGCGAACCCCTCATGCGCACGGCGCGACCGGAACGCCACCACCGCGGCGACCACCAGGATCGACGTGGTGGCGACGGCCGCGACATGAATGCCGAGACGAAGGCCTCGGCAGGTGGTGGACCGCCTACCGCGGCGCTGACGGTTAGACTCGGCGCGTGCTGCCAGCCGCCGAATCGGCCGGCGCCGTCGGGGCGGGAACAGATCCGGTACCGGGGTCTCCTGGAACGACGGTGCCGATCCGACCGCTGAGTTTTCGTGAACTGCTCGATGTGCCGTTCGCGCTGATCCAGGCGAACATCCGCGCCCTCGCCGGGTTGAGCGCGATGGGCTTGCTACTCGCCGAAGCCGTGGTCGTCGCGGTGACCGGCAGCGTCTCCGAGTCCACCGATGGCTCCGACTCCGGTACCGCCTGGGCGGCGATCCTGTCCACCGCGGCCTGCGCGTGGATGCTGCGGTTCGTACTCCGCGGCACGACCGTGGCCCTGGGCCTCGCGACTGTCGGCGGCGCGCCGATCGACCGCCGGACCGCGCTGCGCCGCTTCGGTGGGACGCTCGGCCCGCTGCTGGTGTTCCAGCTGCTGTTCACCCTGGTGGGCGTGGGCGTGCTCGCGGTGGGCGGCCTGCTGATCGTGACGCTGCCGCTAGCGGCGATCTGGCTGGGCCGGCTGCGCGCCCGCCGCTGGGTCGCGGTTGCGGTGCTGTTCGTCGAACGCACTTCGCACCGCGACGGCGTCGCGCGCGCGAAATTGCTCGCCGAGGGCGCGGAGTGGCCGACCACCGGGCTCTGGATCGTCCAGCGAGTCCTGTTCACGCTGCTGGCGGTCCCGCTGCTGGCCATTCCGCTGTTCGTCTCGGACTTCTCCGGCACCCACCGGTGGCCGGTGCTCGTCCTGACCACGTCGGCGGTCCTGCTGCTGACGGCATTCGGCGAAGTGGTCGAGGCTTCGTCGCGGGTGGTGTGCTACGTCGATCGCCGCTGCCGTAGAGAGGGATTGGACATTCGCATTCCCCGGCGGGAGGCGCGATGAGCGATCCCTTCCCGCCCGGGCCGCGGCCGGCGGAGGTCACACTGACCAAAGGTCCCCACGCCACGAACGACTCGGCGCCCGGCACACCGCGGCTCGGCGCCGCTGCCGACCATCGCGCGGCCGCCGAATCGGCCGCGCGGCAGCGGGATTACGACCGTGCCCTGCGAGAACGTTTCCGCGCCGTGCTGCGCGGCCTGGAACAGCGCGGTGTACTGGAGGTCCGGCGGTCGCGCACCGCGCGCGAGACGGCCGACGATGTGACGACCGCGCTGCCGCTCGAGGTCGCCACCGAGATCCAGCCCGCGGCGCAGAGTTTCGACGAGGTGGTCTACGGCGGGCGTCGCGCCACCGAGGACGAATACCGCAGGCTGGAATACGCCGACCGATTCTCCGCGTCCGCACCCCCGCCCGCTCCGGAACCGGTGGAAATCGAGGCGGTCGAGCAGGCGCCGCGCACCAAGCGCACCCTGCCTCCGCTGCCGAACCTCCTGCGTAATCCCAAGTTCTGGGCGGCGCTCGCCGCAACCGCCGCATTGCTGCTGCTGATCTACGGCACCCTGCAATCCTGCGGTGCGCCGATCGCCCCTACCGCCCCGCCGCCGCAACCGCCGCCGGATCTGCCCGAGCTCCCGCCGCCGGACCGTCCCGGCTTCGGGGCGGGCGACGATCCGATCTGGGACCGGCTGCCCGCGCCGGTCTTCTACGGCGGCGTGCAGTTCCTGATCGCGGCCGCGCTGGTGGTGTGGTGGCGGGCCCGCAGACGGGGCGCTCTGGTACGTGAGCCCCGCCCCGTCGAAGTGGCCGCGAACGAACTGCTCGCCGGCCAGGCCGCGCTGTACCGTCGCTCGAAGGACCACGAGTACGTCGCCGGGAAGCTGCGGGCAGCCACCCTACGCCGCATCCGCACTCCCCTCGGCATCACGGCCGACACCCCGCCGGACCGGATCGCCGCCGTGATCGCCGCGCGCATCGGCGCCCACCCCGCCCAGATCGGCGCCGCCCTGTTCGGCCCGGTGCCCGATCCCGAGACCCTCCGGGTGGTCGCCGCTCAGCTCGACCGGATCGAATCGGAGGTCGGATGAGACGTCCCTGTTCAATCCTCACCCGGCTCATGGCCCGCGGGGATGCCCGCGAATCACAGGAGATGCAATGACCAGCACCGAGACCACCCCGACAGCCGAGCAGGCGAGCGCCGCGTTCCACGCCCTGCGCGCCGAGATCGGCAAAGCGGTGGTCGGCAACGACACCGCGGTCATGTACCTGGTGCTCGCCCTGCTGTGCCGCGGCCACGTACTGCTCGAAGGCGTGCCGGGGGTGGCCAAGACGCTGCTGGTGCGGGCGCTGGCCACGGCGCTGGACCTGGAGCACGCGCGGGTGCAGTTCACCCCCGACCTGATGCCCGGCGACGTCACCGGGTCGCAGATCTACGATCCGCACTCCGCCGAGTTCACCTTCCGGCACGGTCCGGTGTTCACCAACCTGCTGCTCGCCGACGAGATCAACCGCACGCCGCCCAAGACCCAGTCGGCCCTGCTGGAGTCGATGGAGGAGCGGCAGGTCTCGGTGGACGGAAAGCCGCGGCCGCTGCCCGATCCGTTCGTCGTCGTCGCCACGCAGAACCCGATCGAACAGGAGGGCACCTATCCGCTGCCGGAGGCGCAGCTGGACCGGTTCCTGTTCAAGGTGGACATCCACCTGCCCGGTCGCGACGACGAGTTCCGCATCCTGCAACGCCATGCCGCGGGCTTCGATCCACGCGACCTCACCGGCGCGGGACTGCGTCCGGTCGCGGGCCCGGCGCACATCGCCGCCGCCCGCGCCGCGATCGCGCAGACCACGATCAGCCCCGAGGTGCTCGCCTACACCGTCGACGTGTGCCGGGCCACCCGCACCTCGCCCGCCGTGCAGCACGGCGCGTCGACCCGTGGCGCGACCGCCCTGATGGCGGCTGCCCGCGCGTTCGCCTGGCTCAATGGTCGCGGGTTCGTCACACCGGACGATGTGAAGACCGTCGCCGTCGCCGTGCTGCGGCACCGCCTGCACTTGCGGCCGGAGGCCGAACTGGACGGCGTGACCGCCGAGGGCGTGCTGTCGTCGCTGCTGCTGTCGGTTCCGGTTCCGGTGTAGCCGATGGTCGTCACCGGTCGGCTGGCCGCCGCGGCAGGCGTGGCGGCCCTGTTCGTCACCCTGGTCGTGCCGTCGGTCCTCGGCGTGGTCGTGGTGACCGGCGTCCTGGCCGCCGGGCTGCTCGTCGATCTCGTCGCGGCGGGGCGGGCGCGCGATTTGGCGCTGTCCCGCGCGCCACTGACCACGGTGCGGCTCGGGCGTTCGGTCGAGGTCGAACTCGTCGCGGTCAACACCGGAACGCGCAGGCTGCGCGGGACGGTGTGGGACGACTGGCCCGACAGCGCACGCGCCGAGAACCGCGCGCACGGGCTGGATCTGGCCCCGGGTACCAAGGTCCGGATCCGCACCACGCTCACGCCCACCTACCGCGGCGATCGGGTCGCGGGCCAGGTCACGGTGCGGCTGCTCGGCCCGCTCGGATTGGCGGGCAGACAGACGAGGCGCGACGTGCCCGCCCGGGTGCGGGCGCTGCCCGCGTTCCGCGCCGAGCGGCTGCTGCGCTCGAAGGTCAAGAGGTTGCAGCATCTCGACGGCCGCAATCTGGCCGACCTGCGCGGACAGGGCACCGAATTCGACTCGTTCCGCGAGTACGTCGCCGGGGACGACGTGCGGGCCATCGACTGGCGCGCCACCGCCCGCGCCACCGATGTCCTGGTCCGCACCTGGCGCCCGGAGCGCAACCGGCACATGCTGATGCTGCTGGACACCGGCCGGGTCAGCGCGGGCCGGGTCGGTGACGGCACGCGCCTGGACGCGAGCATCGAGGCGGCCCTGCTGCTCGGCGGTCTGGCCGCCGCCGCGGGCGATTCGGTCGACCTGCTGGCCTATGACCGCCGAGCGCGCGCCGAGGTCCGAGGGGTGGCCGGAAAAGGCTTGCAGTCGAAGTTGATGCACGCGATGGCCGGAATCGTTCCCGCCCTCGTCGACACCGACAGCGCCGGACTGGTGCGCGCGGCCATTCAGCGCACCCGCAGGCGCAGCCTGGTCGTCTGGTTCACCAGCCTCGACGGCGCAGCGGTGGAGGAGAACCTGTTGCCCGTGTTGCCGGTTCTGGCGCAACGCCACCGTGTACTCATCGTCTCGGTGACCGACCCCGATGTCGCCGCGGCGGCCATCCGGCGCGACGACCTCTATGCCGCGGCCGCGGCCGAATCGGTGCTGGCCGAACGCGCGCTGGTCCAGGAATCGCTGCGTCGCATGGGGATCGCGGTCGTCGCGGCGTCCCCGGAACGACTGCCGGAGGCCCTGGCGGACGAGTACCTGGAACTGAAGCAATCCGGAGCCCTCTGAGTCCCGCGCGTGAGTCCTGCGCGCGCTGCCGCGCTCTCGTCGAAGAGCATCCTCGCGCGCCCGCCGAGGAGGATCATGACCCCATGGCCTCAGATCTCGCCGCCTTCGTCCGCGGGTTGCCCAAAGCGGAACTGCACCTGCATCTGGAAGGGACGCTGGAGCCGGAGCTGAAGTTCCGCCTCGCCCGGCGCAACGGCATCGAGCTGCCGGAGCAGAGCGTGGCGGAAGTCGAGCAGACCTACCGATTCCACGATCTGACCTCGTTCCTCCAGGTCTACTACGCGGCGCTGCGCGTGCTGCAGCGCGCCGAAGACTTCCACGACCTCGCCTTCGACTATCTGCGCCGAGCGCACAGCCAAGGCGTGCGCCATACCGAGCTGTTCTTCGATCCGCAGGCGCACACGGGACGGGGAGTCCCGTTCCCCACGGTGATCAGCGGATACCGATCGGCGATCGCACGGGCGCGGCGGGAGCTGGGGATATCGGCCGAACTGATCCTGTGCTTCCTGCGCGACCATTCCGCGGAGTACGCCATGGCGACGCTGCTGGAAGCACTGCCGTACCGGAGCTGGATCGTGGGGGTCGGGCTGGATTCCGACGAGCGGGGCAATCCGCCGAGCAAGTTCGCCGCCGTCTTCGAACGCGCCCGCGCGGAAGGGTTCCTGCTGACGATGCACTGCGACGTCGACCAGCCGGATTCGATCGAGCACATCCGCCAGGCGCTGGAGGACATCGCCGTCGACCGCCTCGACCACGGCACCAATATCGTGGCGGACGACCGTCTGATCGAATTGGCCGGATCCAAGGGGATCGCGCTCACCTGCTGCCCGGTGTCGAACTCCTTCGTCACGGCGCAGATGAAGGCCGACGAGATCGTCGGTCTGCTGCGCCGCGGGCTGACGGTGACGGTCAACAGCGACGACCCCTCGTACTTCGGCGCGTACGTGGCCGACAACTATCTCGCGCTCGCCGAGCAGGGCGGTCTCGGGCCCGATCACCTGGTCGAGTTGGCCAGGAACTCGTTCCGCGCCGCCTGGATCACGCCCGCCCGGCAGGACGCCTATCTGCGCGAGATCGACGACTACGTCGCGGCGAACGGCTGACCGGGGCGCGGCCCGAACACCGGGTACAGCGGCTGCGGCAGCACCCGACGCTGGCGTTCGGCGATGACCGCGCCGAGAACCTGCACCGGCGGGCAACCGGCCGGTGGCGCGACGCGCAGCCGGCCGCACACCTCGGCCACGAGCGCCGCGCCCAACTGGTGTTGCGCCGCGGGCGTCAGGGAGCGCACGCGCGTCAGGTACTGCCGCACCGCCAGCGCGAGATCTTCCGGTAGCCCGGACAGATCGAGCTGCGCGCTCCAGCCGGTCAGCCACGGCGGTGCGACCGCGAGCGCGGGCGGCGGCAGCGGGCGTTGCGCGTGCACCACCACGGTGCCGGCCAGCACGTCGCCGATCCGCCGCGCATGCGGCGAGCACATCGAGGTGAGCACCGCGATGACGCCGAATCCGCCGAGCATCCAGAAATCGACGATCGCGCCCGCCAGGCCGCGAGTGAGCGCGTGCCGGAAGTCGATCGGCCCGCCGTCCTCGCGCACCACCCGCAGCCCGAGCATCAGCTTGCCCAGTGTCCGCCCCCGCCAAGTGGTCTCGCAGGCCACCGGGTACCCCACCAGCACGGTCACGATGGTCACCAGCATGACCACGTCCAGCCAGGCCGAGTCGACGCCCGCGGGCAGTAGCAGCGTCGCGATCACGAACAACAGCACGAACCCGAGCGTGCACTGGGCCAGCACGTCGATCAGGAACGCGGTGGCCCTGGTGGGGATGCGGGCGATCGGCAGCTCCAGGGCAACTGCTTCGCCGGTGGTGAACTCAGCCATGTCGATAGCATTCTTGCGACCGGTGGGAGTGGGAGGCAACCGAATGGACGTGGACGCATACAGCCTGGCGCATCGCAGGGCGTGGGACCGGCTCGACTATTTGTCCAGGCGGAGCAAGCTGACCGGCGCGGAGGCGGACGAACTCGTGATGCTCTACCGCCGCACCTCCCAGCAGCTGGCGCGATTGCAGTCGCACAGCCCCGATCCGGAGCTGATCGCCGGGTTGAGCGCACTGCTGGCACGTGCGCGCGGCCGGGTACTCGGGACGCGAGCCGACACCTGGCAGGAGATCGCACGATTCTTCACACACCGCTTCCCGGCGGCGCTCTACCGGGCGTGGCCGTGGTGGGCCGGCGTGGCCGTCGTGTTCCTGTTGGTATCGGCCGGCTTGGCGGTCTGGGTCGACCAATTCGATTCCGCCCGCGAAGTGCTCGGAATCCCCGAGGAGACAAAAAGTCTCACCGCACCGGGCGGTGCGTTCGAGACGTACTACTCGGAGCATCCGCAGGGGGCCTTCGCCGCGCAGGTGTGGACCAACAACGCGTGGGTGACGGCGATCGCCTTGTTCACCGGCGTGCTGATCCTGCCCGCGGTCTACCTGCTGTTCATGAACGCGCTCAATCTGGGCGTCAGCGCGGGGCTGATGGCCGACGCGGGGCGGCTGGATTCGTTCTTCGGCTTCATCCTTCCGCACGGCACCCTGGAGCTGACCGCGGTGTTCGTCGCGGGCGGCGTCGGGCTGAAACTCGGTTGGACGCTGATCGATCCGGGGCGGCTCAGCCGGGCGGACGCGGTGGCCAGGCAGGGGCGGGCGACCGCGACTGTCGCGCTCGGCCTGGTCGGGGTGTTGTTGGTGTGTGGCTCCATCGAAGGATTTGTGACGCCGAGCCCACTGCCCGCGCCGATTCGCATCGGGATCGGGTTCGTCGCCGAGGCGTTGTTCCTGGTGTACGTGTTCGGAGTGGGGCGCCGGGCGGTCACGCAGCAGGCGAATCCGGCGGCCGAGGCATCGAGCAGTCAGCCGACCACTGTGACGCAGCCAACATTCAGCACACACTGAGCGAAGTGGACCGGGGAATCGGCAGCTAAGCGGCGCCAGATCTGTTCGGAAGCCCCCGTTTGAGTTCCGCTGGCCGCAGCGAGTCGCTGCTCTAGCTGCGGCCAGCGTTACCGTCAACTCTACACAACCGTTATCCCTACGCAACCCTCCGCGCCGAGGTCAAGCGTATAAAGCAGCAGCCCAGCAAACCCTTGCGGCAGCATCGTTTCGCCCGGTATCAGCTAACTGGACGCGTCCCGCGCGACCGCGGTTTCGGGCGACCGGGCAGTGCCTCGGAGACACCATCGGAATAGTCGCGGGGAATGCTTTCCGGCAATGTAATCCGAACTCGACCAGGCGTTAGCCAAGCGTTTCAATAGACCCCGCCATGGTTGCCGGCACCCCTTCCCACCTGCACGTTCATTTGCACGGGCGGCCAGTTGCCGATCACAGTTCAGAAGAAAAAGACCACAGGTTTGTTTACCTAGTAATAAACCTACTGGAGACATAGCGGCGCGCCGGGAAGACCGGGCAGTTCCCCGACGGGCTCCGCATTAACCAGCGAGTGAAAAGGGAGCTGTTCACCTGTCTCGCGCGCTCGAGTCAGCACCTGAACCGCAACCATAACGAGGCATGTGATCTTCGCCTCACCTGGCGTTACCAAGCGTCGAACCGCGCGAAATCGCCACCACTACACCCGACTTGAAGAGATCCACGTCACACTTGAAGGAGGTGGCCGCCGACTACATCAGCGCGCCGCCATCGACCCTGATCTCGGTGCCGGTCATGTACCGCCCGTCGTCAGAAGCGACCATGGCGACCACCCCGGCGATGTCCTCCGGCGAGCCGAGCGCGCCACCGTTGAGCCATCCGGTCATGCGGGAGAACAGCTGCGGATCGAAACCCTCGGGCTGCTCCAGGATCGACTTGGTGGTGATGCCGCTGGTGATGCCGGCCGGAACAACGTTCACCGCGCGCAAGCCCTGCTTGGCGTATTCCAGGGCGATGGCGTGAGTAAAGGCGTTCACGCCGCCCTTGGACGCCGCGTAGGAGGCGAGGTAGGGCGCCGCGCTGAAGGCAGCGGTGGAGGAGATGTTGACCACCACGCCGCGTCCGGTGTCCAGCAATGCGGGCAGCGCCGCCCGGGTCATCAGGAAGGTGCCGGTGAGATTCACCCGGATCACTTGCTCCCACACGTCGATCGGCATCTCATGCGTGCGCGCGGGCCGCAGGATGCCCGCCGCGTTGACCAGCACGTCCAATCCGCCGAGGAACTCCAGCGCCGCTGTAGTCGCGGTGCGCACCGAATCCGGATCCGCGGTGTCGACCTCCACCGTCCGCAGTCGCTGCGCGCCGTCGCCCGCCTTTTCCGCGGTGGCCGCCAGTCCCGCCGCGTCGATGTCGGCGGCGACCAGCTGCGCCCCTTCGTCCAGCAGCCGAAGGCCGATGCCCTGACCGATGCCGGATCCCGCTCCCGTCACCACCACGCGGCGGCCGTCAAATCTGCGCATGCAAAAATTAGAACACGTTCTCATCGAGCGTCAAGGGACTTCCGTGGCCTCCCGGCTATTCGCAGCACCATGGCCGCCGTCGCCGCGCCGTACGCATGGCTGGCCGAGGCCGGACGCTCCGCCGGGTAGTTGGAGCGATGCGTGACGACGACGCCGTTGGGCAGGGTGATCGTCTGATCGGGCACGGTCGCGACGCAATTGCCGCCCGCCTTGGCCACCAGGTCGACGATCACCGTCCCCGCACCGAGCAGGTCGAGCGCCGCCTGCCCCAGCAGGCGAGGCGCCGGGGATCCACGGTGCACGGCCGTGCAGACGACCAGGTCGGGCGGCATGGCGGCGAGCGTGTCCAGCAGCGCTGCGTTGTCGTCCGGGTTCGGCACGAAATGTCCCGCGCCCGCCTCGACCGCGGCGGCCCGCTGTGCGAGGCGATTGCCGACCGCCGTCGGCCGCTCGTCGCCGAACGTGCGAGCGGCCGCGATGGCGGCGAGCCCGGCGGCACCGCACCCCAGTACGAGCGCGCGGACCGGGCGGGTGAGCCGCGCGGGAGCGAGCAGTCGCCTGCCTTCGGCGTAACCCACCGCGCCCGCGATCCGGCTCATGGTGGACAGCGCGTCGAACTCGGTGGTCGTGTGGTCGCGCGGCACCGCATCGAACGCCACCGATTCGATACCGCGGCGGCGCAACCGGTCGATCTCGTCGCCACGGTGGTGCGGATCCTGGAAGCCGAGCAGCGTCGTCCCCGCGCGCAGCGGCATCGAATCCAGTTCGAACGCGGGCGGTTTCACCCAGGCCACGATGCCCGCGCGCTCGAACACCGTCGCGCGATCCGCGACGACGACCGCACCGGACGCGCGGTAGTCCCCGTCGGTGAAACCCGCACCGCGCCCCGCGCCTTCCTGCACGAGCACACGCAGTCCCGCCGCAGACAGCGTGCGCACGCCGGGCGGGGTGAGCGCGACACGAGTCTCCCGCGGCGCGGTCTCGCGCAGCACTCCGACGATCATCGTGCGGCGGCCCTTGGTTCCGCCACCAGCGCGGTCAGGCCGCGATCGGCGAGCGCGTCGCGATAGGTGAGACCGCCGACGATATCGCGGATCAATTGCTCCACCCGGTCGAACAGTTCCTCGATCAAAGCGGGCGACTCGTGCCGCGGCGCTTTGCGTGGAGCGAGGACGTTCAACCGGACGCCGGGACGCAGCGAGCCGGTCCGGTCCAGCGCGACGCTGTCGACCCCGGCCACGGCGAGCAACATGTCCTCTACCTGGGCACTCGTGTGCACCCCCGCCTTGTCGAGAAGCGCGCGATCGAACACCACCGAGACGAACATGCCTTCCGGGTTGCCCAACGGTCGCAGCACGTCGGTTCCCAACCGGGTGTTGATCGCGGCGATGTGGCCGCAGGCCCGATCGATCTGCGCCCGCATCAGCGCGTGATTGCGGTCGAAATAGTCCTCCGAGGTGTGCTCGAGAATGGCGCGGACCAGATGGGTGGTCTCACGCTGGAACGAGATCGTGAGCCGTTCCCGGATCCGCGCCAGCCACGCGCTGTCGCCGGTGCAGGCCGCACCCATCTTGCAGGGACCGAAAGCGTTGTAGCCCTTCGAGTTCCCCGTGATGGTCAGCACCACGTCGTACAGCCGCCGGACGCCCTGCCCGGTCGCCACGTGCAGTGCGGCGATCGGGATATGCGAGGCCACCAGCCGGTCGAAGGCCATGTCGCAAACGACCGGAACACCGCAGTCGAGCAGCACCCGCCCGAGTTCCGCCAGCTCGGCGGCCGTGTAGTCCGCGACAACGGGGTTGCCCGGCAGCGTGAGCAGCACTCCACACAGTTCGTCCGTCGCACGCAGTTCCGCGAGGCAGCGGGCCAACCGGGCGGGATCTATTTTGAACCCGTCATCCGGAGCCACCGGACACGAGACGACGCGCAAGCCGAATTTCTCCACGTGGATGCTGGAGCTCTTGTAGAAGCCCTCCGGGCACACGATCACTCCGCCCGGCCTGGCGAGGGTCGCCACCGCCTCTTCGAGCAGCATCGTGCTCGAGTACGGGCAGACGATCACCTCCTCCGGGCGCACCCGGACGCCGGGCACCCCCTCGACCGGGTGGGACAGGCGCTCGAACAGCTTGCGAGCCGCCAACTCCCGCAGGATCAGCGGTTGCCGCTTGTCGTAGAGCTTGCCGTCGAGATAGTCCGCCGACGGTGCGATGTGCAGACTTTCCCGCCATGCCCGGTCCAATGCCGCGACCGCGTGCGCGTCCGGGGCCCGGCCGGTCTCGCCGTGATAGGCGTCGATGACACCGGAGTAGCGGCGGCCACCGGTCCCGGCGAACCACGTTTCCCGTGAAACGTGGCCGCGCACTTCGCGTTTCCTGGCCTCGGAGCGATTGGTCAGCGTCGCCAGGTCGGCGAGCGGATCGGTGAGCACCTGGCTCTGAGTCACGGAACCTCGCCTTCTGAAGAGTCGCCCGGTGCGAGCATGGTGTCCCATTTCTCCTGGAGTGCGGCGCGAAACAGGCTGCGGCAGTCGCCATCGGTGAGTCGTTCGAACTCCGCCAGCGGCGGCTGCGCGACGATCTGGTCGACCACGATGGCCGTACCGGCGCGCCTGAGGTCATAGAGCTTCTCGAACCGCCTGACCGCGAACGCGACATCGTGTTTCAGCGCGGAGAAGCGCGTCGCCACCCGGGCCTGGCGCGAGTAGTCGTACTCGCCCACCGCCACGTAGCGGTCGTCGACCACGAGCATGCTCTGCGCGTTGCGCGCGTGCTCGCGCTTGACCAGCACGCTTTCGACCCCCGACCGCGCCTGCTTCCACAGTTTGTCGTCATAGGGCCAGACGTCCGAGATGTCGTCGAGCACATACATCCGCCGCACATCGATTTTCGGTGGATGGGCTTTGTCGGCCAGGCGCAGGATCGCCGCGTGATAGTCGTCGCCGACGTCGCCGCCGATCGTGCCCAGGTCCGCGGTGTGGATCGCGCGTACCGACGTGGTGGCCTGTTCCAGGATCGTCAGCCAGTCGGTGACGGTATTCCACTCCCACACTGTGGCGCTGCGCGAGGGAATCTGCGCGAGGATCTCCTCGGCGCGCTCCAACTGCCGATCGGCGACCAGGCGCAGCGGCTCGATCTCCGCCCGCGCGCCCGAGGCATCGATCAGGCTCTGCGCGATACCTAATGCGCGCGAGACCAATTCGGGATCCTTGCCGAGCAGGACGTTGAAACGCATCCGCAGGTCGTAGTAAGCGCTGCTGGTCGGATCGGTCGCCGGATCCGCGCTGCCGTCGGTCGGCAGTTCCGCGCCGAGCGCGAGGCTCAGGCGTTCGCGCAGCGCGAGCGGCGGAATCCGGCTGCCGTTCTCGATCTGCTGAATCAGGCTGCGGGAGCAGCCCGCTCGGGTGGCGAGTGCCGCCTGGGTGTATCCGCGCTCCAGTCGCAGCCGGCGGATCAGGCTGCCGACCTGCTCATCCGTGCCCGTATCAACCATTCCGCGCCTCCCGTCCTCCAGCTTGCATACACATGCCCACGCAGTATCACGATGCGACATTTTAGTCATCAAGTGGCAAGCGGTGGCGGACGAATTGCGTTCGCCGAATTTCGTTGTCAACCAGCAATCCGGCCGCGCGATCATCCTCCCGCCGCCGCGAGATCGAGGGCGCTCACAAACACGCTTTCCGGACTCCACTCGGCGGCAACGAGCGATACTGCGGCTGATAGTCGACATCTTCTGAGCAATATGACTATTTCTGAGCAGAAATGCTCAAAAGATATCGTTACGAAGCGCTAGAGCTTCATTGACAGCATGAGGTGTCACTACCTAGCCTTGTTCTCGAAGCCACCGCAATTCGACCTCGCCGCAGCGGTTTTCCGCCTGCCGCGCTCGGTGGCGCGATAACTCTAGGAGGTGCCGGATACGGATACCTCGTTACCGCGCGAGCAGGCCGCATCGTGGCCGGCACCCCGCGTTCGACGCTCGCGCCTTCCCGAAGCATCAGCGCACCAAGTAATTCGGGCACGGACGCAGTCATCGTGTTCGCGCCGTGGCCGAGCGCGGTCATCGCACTCCGGGCGAGCCCGGCGGGGCCGCGTCATACCGAACAGAGTGAATGAGAGCGGATCATGACACTCGACATCACCGATTCGATCATCACCAGCGACATCACCCCGGAAACGGCACGGCTGCTTCCCTTTACCTCCGGCACCGCTTGGGAACTCAGCTGGCTGCCCACGGTCACCCTGACCCGCGAGCAGGCTGTCAGCGGGATGGTGCTCGACGAAATGCTCAGCGATCCCGGCACGCTCACCAACGACCTCGCGCTCGAGCTGGCCGCCATTCGCGCCGCCGAGCTCGGCAGAACTTTGCGTGAGGTGCTGCTGCGGCTGTACGTCCGCATCGCCGAACGCGACAGCGCACCCTCCTGCGGCGTCCAGACGCCCCTGCCGGCCTGACCGCGTCCCGGCGTGGCCCGGTCCGGCACAGCGCTCGGCCACACGGTTCCGATCGGTGCACCCGCGTCGGGCCCTGACGTCCGGCATCCGGGTCCGCGGAAGCGACTCGGCCAACTGGCCGTACACCACCGCGGTACCAGACGGATCTCCCGCCCTGTCGTGCTCACGACTCAACGAAGGTCAGCGGGTCCGCACCGACGCAGGACCGTACGGCGACCGTTACTGGCGGTGCGATAGCTACAAGGACTCCTGGGGGCACACGACCGCGGCGACGGCTACCTCGGCGGCGCGCACCTCGTGCTCGCCATCTTCTCCGACCCCAACTCTGCGGCAACGCGGGAGCTGCGCGACCGGATGGGTGGCGACCCTGGGGAGCTGGTCCGGCGGTTGACACAGTTCCTGGATGCGCCGGTGCCGGGCCCGGGTGAATATCGGGCGAGGGCCCTCGATGGCACCGTCACCATCCATCCCGTAGGTGATCCGGGCACGGTGCTCGCCCACCACAGCCCCGCCGACTGACCCGGACGCGCGCAAGACGCCCCTGCAAGAAGACCTGTGGGGCGTCGTTGTCTCGGATATCGATCAGGGCATAACCCCGGGGGTTATGCCCTGACTCGCGTCGATGTTGTGGGCGAAGGGGGACTTGAACCCCCACGTCCCGAAGGACACTGGCACCTGAAGCCAGCGCGTCTGCCATTCCGCCACTCGCCCGAGCGACTGGGAGACAGTATCACGGCCTCGCGCCGGATACGAAATCGCCATTTCAGAGGCCTGACCGGGGGGCTGAACGGGTTCGGGAACCCGGGGCCGTCGCCAAGAGTTACAGGTGTGGACGATCGTGGATATCATGCAATGAACGTGGTCGATCAGCGACACGCCATACCCGCGTGTCGTTGTTACGAATCAGGTAGACAGCGCACCGAAGGGAGGCCGGGATGGGCATCGTTTCGCGATTCGAGCGTCGCCTGCAAGGCGCCGTCGGTGACGCGTTCGCCAAAGTCTTCGGCGGCAGTGTCGTACCCCAGGAGGTGGAGGCGGCGCTGCAACGCGAGGCCGCCGATCATGTCCAGGACCTGGGCGGTGGGCATCTGCTGGCACCCAACAGCTATGTGATCACGATCAACACCTCCGATCATCAACAGCTGGAAGCCGACCACGAACTCACCACCCGCGCTTTCGCCAAGCACCTACAGGACTACATCCGCGAGCAAGGCTGGCAGACCTACGGCGAAGTACACGTGGCGTTCGAGGCATCACCTACGCTGCACACCGGACAGTTCAGGGCGAGTGGCCGCGTCGATCCCGACGTCGGACACAGAGCCGGCGCGGCTCGCGGCCCCGAATCACCGCCACAACGACCTGCAACCCCGCAACCAGGAGCTGGCCCCATGACGCAGAACTCAGGCTACGACCCGAGCCGTGAGCCCGCGGAGTCCGATCCACGCAACCGCGGGTACGCTCCACCGCCTGCCGGACGCGGCGGCCCGCAGAACGGCGCGTACCGCGACGACTACGGTCGTGGCGGTGCAGCGTACGGGGCGGATTACCAGGCTCCGGACGCCCAGCAGGGTTACGGCGACTACCCGAACGGAAGCGACTACCCGCAAGGTGGCCAGGGCTACGGGCAGCAGGGCGGTTACGGCGATCCCGGGTACGGACAGCAGGGCGGATACGGCCAGCAGGGCGGATACGGCCAGCAAGGCTACGGCGACCAGGCCTACGGCCAGCAAGGCTACGGCGACCAGGCCTACGGCCAGCAGGGCTACGCGGAGCAGGGCTACGGCCAGCAGGGCTACAGCGACTCCGGTTACGGCCAGCAGGGCTACGCCGACCAGGGCTACGGCCAGCCCGGCTACGGTCAGCCCGGCTACGGTCAGTCGGGATACACCGATCCGAGCTACGGTGACCAGAACTACGCCGACCAGGGCGGCTACGCCCAGGAAGAGCAGGGCGGCTACGGTCAGGCATACTCGCAGCAGCCGGGCTACGGCGCGCAACAGGGTTACGCGGGCGGACAGGGCTACGGCGCCGCGCCGCAGGCCGGTTCGGGCTATTCGGCAACCCTCCAGCTGGACGACGGCAGCGGCCGCACCTACCAGCTGCGGGAAGGCAGCAACATCATCGGCCGCGGCCAGGACGCGCACTTCCGGCTGCCCGACACCGGCGTCTCGCGCAGACACATCGAGGTGCGCTGGGACGGGCAGACCGCGATGTTGTCCGACCTCGGCTCCACCAACGGCACGCTGGTGAACGGTTCCCCGGTGCAGGATTGGCAGCTCGCCGACGGCGACGTCATCCGTGCCGGGCACTCCGAGATCCTGATCCGTATCGTCTGATCCCGTAAGCTCGCGGTGCAGGTCACGACATGGCTCTCGAGGGATTCGTCGGTCGTATCGTGATCGAAGTCGACCGACGGCCCTATGATGCTGCCAACACACGCGCGGCGCCGACACCGGGGCCGGCAAGACCAGCAGGCTGGTGGGGGTGGTCGAACCGCACCTACGGCACCGACGTACACGGTCGAACAGGAGGTGGAGCGCCGTGCAGGGACTGATCCTGCAACTGACCCGTGCGGGGTTCCTTCTGCTGTTGTGGTTGTTCGTGTGGGCTGTGCTGCGCACGTTGCGCAGCGACATCTACGCGGCATCCGGCATTCGGATCCAGCCCAGGGCCGCACGCGGTTCCGCGGTGCTGCCATCCTTCAGCCGGGGCCAGAAGGGCGCCAAATTTCTTGTGGTGACTCAGGGTTCACTCGCCGGCACCCGCATCTCGCTCGGCACCCAACCGGTGCTGATCGGGCGTGCGGACGATTCCACGCTGGTACTCACCGATGACTACGCATCGACCAGGCATGCGAGACTGTCTCCCCGTGGTGACGATTGGTACGTCGAGGATCTCGGCTCGACGAACGGCACCTACCTCGATCGCGCGAAAGTCACCACCGCCGTCCGTGTTCCACTCGGCACGCCCGTCCGTGTCGGCAAAACAGTGATCGAGCTGCGATCGTGACACTTGTTCTCCGCTACGCAGCGCGCAGCGACCGTGGTCTCGTTCGAGGCAACAACGAAGACTCCGTGTACGCGGGCGCCCGGCTGCTCGCACTCGCCGACGGCATGGGCGGCCATGCCGCGGGAGAAGTCGCGTCCCAGTTGATGATCGCCGCGCTCGCCCACCTCGACGACGACGAACCCGGCGACGATCTGCTCGGCAAGCTCGACGCGGCCACCCGAGAAGGCAACGCCGCCATCGCGGATCAGGTCGAGGAGGAGCCCGAGCTCGACGGCATGGGCACCACGCTCACCGCGATCCTCTTCGCCGGCAAGAAACTCGGCCTCGTGCACATCGGCGACTCGCGCGCCTACCTGTTGCGCGGCGGCGAGCTCACTCAGATCACCCGGGACGACACGTTCGTCCAGTCGCTGGTCGACGAGGGCAGGATCACACCGGAGCAGGCGCACACGCACCCGCAGCGTTCGCTGATCATGCGCGCGCTCACCGGCAACGAGATCGAGCCGACACTGATCATGCGCGAATCGCGCGCCGGTGACCGCTACCTGCTGTGCTCCGACGGTCTCTCGGACGTGGTCAGCGACGAGACCATCGCGAACACGATGCGCGAGGGCAGTACCGACGAGTGTGCCGACCGGCTCATCGAGCTGGCATTGCGCAGCGGCGGTCCGGACAACGTGACCGTCGTCGTGGCCGATGTCATCGACTTGGACTACGGCCAGAGCCACCCGATCGTCGCAGGCGCCGCGTCCGGCGTCGACGAGGACACGCCGCCGCCGAACACCGCCGCGGGCCGGGCCTCCGCGCTGCGCCCGCCGCGCGCCGCGCCGCGCCGGCCCGCCGCCGCGCCCGAGCCGCCCGCGAAGAAGTCACACCGGCTGCGCTGGATCGTGCTGGCGCTGGCGCTTGTCGTCGCCGTCGGTGTGGGGCTCGTGGTCGGCTACAAGATGATTCGCAGCAACTACTACGTCGGCGCCGACGACGGTTCGGTGGTGATCCTGCGCGGGCTGCCCGGGTCGATCCTGGGCTACTCCATCCACGACGTGAACCTGGTCGGGTGCGTGACTCGCAACGGAGAGCTCACGCTGACCGGGCCCGGCGAGGGTCTGCCCTCCACGTGCAAGCCGCTGAAGGTCACCGATCTGAAGCAGACCGGCCGCGACCAGGTGGACAAGGGCTTGCCGCCGGGCTCGCTGGACAAGGCCAGGGACTCGATGACCTACCTGGCCCAGCGAGAGTTGCTGCCGCCGTGCCCGGTCAAGGAATCTGCGCCGCAGCCGGGGATCGTCCCGACACCCGTCGAGTCCGCGCCGCCCGCGCCCAACGGTGCACAGCCCGCGCCACCCGCACCCGCACCCGCACCCGAACAAGGCGACGCCAGGGGCACCGAGATCAAGACGCCGACGAAGCCGGAGGCTCCTGCCCCGCCGTCGACCACGTCGCCCGCCCCCCAGACCGCGGGGGAGAACTGCCGGGTGACGGACTGATGTCCGCGCCGGCACCGCCGTCGGCTGGGGCTTTTCCCAGTCCCCCGGGCGGCTTCGCTCCCGCGCCACCACCGAGCACCAGACGCAACGTCGAACTTTTGCTGCTCGCGGCGGCGGCGGTGATCACCACCATGTCCCTGTTCCTGGTCGAAGCGAGTCAGGAACAGTCGATCACCTTGGACATCGCCAAATACGGCTTGGCCTACCTGGCGTTGTTCGCGGTGGCGCACCTGGCCGTGCGGCGGTTCGCTCCGTTCGCCGACCCGCTGCTGTTGCCGATCGTGGCGTTGCTCAACGGACTCGGTCTCGTGCTGATCCACCGGCTCGATTTGGCCGACCAGCAGACCGCCGCCTACAACTCGTGGGCGACCCCATCCCCTGACGCCAATCAGCAGATCCTGTGGACCGCGCTGGGCACGCTCGTGTTCATCACACTGCTGATCGCACTGCGCGACTACCGCACCCTGGCTCGCTACAGCTACACCCTCGGCCTCATCGGTCTCGTCGCGCTCGCCGTTCCGGCTCTGCTGCCCAGCGCGTTCTCCGAGACCAACGGCGCGAAGATCTGGATCCGGTTGCCCGGGTTCAGTGTCCAGCCGGGTGAGTTCGCGAAGATCTTGCTGATCATCTTCTTCGCCTCGGTGCTGGTGGCCAAGCGCGAGATCTTCACCGCCGCCGGGCGCCACATGCTCGGCATGGAGTTCCCGCGCGGCCGCGACCTCGGTCCGATCCTGGCCGTCTGGGTCGTCTGCATCGGCGTGCTGGTGTTCGAGAAGGATCTCGGCACCTCGCTGCTGATCTTCAGCACGGTGCTCGTGATGCTCTACATCGCCACCGAACGGGTCGGCTGGCTGGTCATCGGCGGCGGACTGCTCGCGCTCGGATTCGTCTTCGCCTACCAGCTGTTCGGCCACGTGCGGGTTCGGGTGGAAACCTGGCTGCACCCGTTCGACGACTACAACAACACCGGCTATCAGATCTCCCAGTCGCTGTTCGGTCTGGCCACCGGCGGTCTCGCCGGGACCGGCCTCGGCAGCGGCAGGCCGAATCAGGTGCCGTTCGCCAAGACCGACTTCATCGTCACCACCATCGGCGAGGAACTCGGGCTGATCGGGCTCGCCGCGGTGCTGGTGCTGTTCCTGGTGTTCGTGGTGCGCGGGCTGCGCACCGCCCTCGCCGTGCGCGACAGCTTCGGCAAGCTGCTCGCTGCCGGTCTCTCGTTCACCATCGCGATCCAGCTGTTCGTCGTGGTCGGAGGGGTGACCAAGCTGATTCCGCTGACCGGTCTCACCACCCCGTTCGTGTCCTACGGCGGGTCTTCGCTACTGGCCAACTACGCATTGCTGGCGTTGCTGATCAAGATCTCCGACGCCGCCCGCGCACCCGCCCCGGTGCGTAAGAAGGAACCGGCGCCGATCGCCGACGCGCAGACCGAACTGCTGCGGCGCGATGGCGGGCGACCGGAGGCGGGGCCGCTGACATGAACACTCCACTACGCCGAGTCGCGATCGCGGTGATGGTGATGGTCGTCGCACTGCTGGCGAACGCCACCTACGTCCAAGTGATCAAAGCCGACGATCTGCGTTCCGATCCGCGCAACTCCCGGGTTCTGCTGGACGAGTACGCCCGTCAGCGCGGGCAGATCTCGGCCGGCGGCACCGTGCTGGCCAGCTCGGTCGCGACCGACGATCGGTACAAGTACCTGCGCACGTACCCGAGCGAACCGGCGGCGTACGCACCCGCAACCGGTTTCTACTCGATGCAGTACGGCAGCACCGGACTGGAACGTGCCGAGGACTCGGTGCTCAACGGCTCCGACAGTCAGCTGTTCGGCAGCCGCCTCGTCGACCTGATCTCCGGCCGGGACCCGCGCGGCGGCAACGTGCTCACCACGCTCAATCCGTTGATGCAGCAGGTGGCCTACGACCAGATGACCAGCAAGGGCTACACCGGTTCGGTGGTGGCGATCGAGCCGAGTACCGGCAAGATCCTCACCATGGTCTCCACGCCCAGCTACGACCCGAACCTGCTGTCCGGGCACGACGGCGCGCGCGGCACCCAGGCGTGGGAAACCCTGAGCGCGGATCCGAACCACCCCATGTTGAATCGGGCGATCTCGCAGACCTATCCGCCCGGATCCACCTTCAAGGTCGTGGTCACCGCCGCCGCGCTGTCCAACCGGGTCGCGACTCCCGACGACCAGTTCACCGCCGCGCCGAACATCACGCTGCCCGGCACCAGCACCACGCTGGAGAACTACAACGGCTCCACCTGCGGTCCCAACCCGACCGCTTCGCTGTTCGAGGCGTTCCGGCGCTCGTGCAACACCGCGTTCGCCGAACTCGGCGTCAAGGTGGGCGCCGCGAACCTCAAGGACGAGGCGGCCGCGTTCGGCATCGGCCCGCACCGCGGAATCCCGATGCCGGTGGCGGAGAGCACCGTCGGCACCATTTCCGACGACGCGGCCCTGGCCCAGAGCAGCATCGGACAGCGCGACGTGGCGTTGACCCCGCTGCAGAACGCGGTCGTCGCGGCGACCATCGCCAACGGCGGCGTCCGGATGGAGCCCTACCTGGTCGATCAGTTGCAGGGCCCGGACCTGAGCGAGCTGTCGAAGACCAAGCCGGTCTCGGTCGGCCAAGCCGTCAGCGCCGATGTAGCGTCGACCCTGACCAACCTGATGATCGCGTCGGAGGGCAACACCTCTGGAGGTAACCAGACCCCTTATCAGATCGCGTCCAAGACCGGCACCGCGGAGCATGGGAGCAACCCGCGCAACACGCCGCCGCATGCTTGGTACATCGCGTTCGCCCCCGCGCAGAACCCGAAGATCGCCATCGCGGTGATCGTGGAGAACGGTGGGGACCGGGCGCTTGCCGCGACCGGTGGTTCGGTCGCCGCGCCGGTGGCTCGCGCGGTTCTCGACGCCGGTCTTCGAGGGGGCTGAACGATATGGATGTGCGAGTGAAGGTACGGGGACCTCGATGCTGAACAACGGTGCGATGATCGCCGACCGGTACCGGCTGCAGCGACTGATCGCGACCGGCGGCATGGGCCAGGTCTGGGAAGCGCTGGACACCAGGTTGGACCGCAGGGTCGCGGTCAAGGTGCTGAAATCGGAGTTCTCGGCCGACCCGACGTTCCGGCACCGATTCCGCACCGAGGCGAAGACCACCGCCCAGCTGAATCACCCCGGTATCGCGGGCATCTACGACTACGGCGAGACGGCCGACCCGCAGGGCAGCGAGATCGCGTACCTGGTCATGGAATTCGTCCAGGGCGAGCCGCTGAACACGGTGCTCAACCGCTTGGGCAGGCTGTCGGTCGCCCAAGGCCTCGACCTGCTCGAGCAGACCGGGCGGGCGCTGGAGGTGGCGCACCGCGCGGGCGTGGTGCACCGCGACGTGAAGCCGGGCAATATCCTGGTCACCCCGACCGGGCAGGCGAAGATCACCGACTTCGGTATCGCCAAAGCGGTGGACGCCTCCCCGGTGACCAAGACCGGCATGGTGATGGGCACCGCGCAGTACATCGCACCGGAACAGGCGGTCGGCGAGGACGCCTCCGCGGCCAGCGACGTGTACTCGCTGGCCGTGGTCGGTTACGAGGCGCTGTCCGGACAGCGGCCGTTCACCGGTGACGGCGCGCTCACCGTCGCGATGAAGCACGTGCGCGAGACGCCGCCCCCGATGCCGGCCGATCTGCCCGGCAACGTGCGGGAACTGATCGAGATCACGATGGAGAAGGACCCGGCGCGCCGCTACGCCAGTGGCGGCGAGTTCGCCGACGCGGTCGCCGCGGTGCGCGCGGGCCGCCGTCCGCCGCCGCCGAGTGGCACCCACCCCGCCGCGCCCTTGACCGGCGCCACGCGGGTGCTCCCGCCCGGCCCGACCGCCGTGATCCCCTCTACCCCATCCGACTTCGACGGCGCGACGGTGCGCTACTCGACGCCCGCGGCGGGCGCGGTGGGCGCGGCGAATCGCGCGGGCACGATCGCGGCTCCGGCTACCGTGCTGAGTCGCGGCGCGGCGGGCGATCAACCGCCGAGTGGCGGCAAGCAGTTCACCACGACCCAGAAATGGCTGACCGGACTCGGCATCGGCGCCGTGCTGCTCGGCGCGCTCACGGCCTACCTGCTCTTCGGTGGCGATACCAATCCGGATTCCACGCCTGCGCCGACCGCGACCGTCGCGCCGAACCCGAAGCCGGTCCCGCCGGTGGCCACCACGACCACCCCCAAGCCCGCGCCCGCGCCGGTGGTAACCGAGACCTACGAACCGACCACCACCGAGCCGAAGACCACGACACCGGAGCCCACGACGACCACCGCGCCGCCCACCACCACGGCACCGAGCACGACGAAGCCGACGACCACCGCGCCCACCACCCGCCCACGCATCCCGACCCTCGACCTGCCATTCCCGGAGATTCCCGGTGCCCAGCGGCCTTCGACCACTCGCAGCGGATCCGCTACTTCTTCGCAAGGACTGCCATGACGACCCCGAAGAATCTCTCGTCTCGCTACGAGCTGGGCGAGATCATCGGGTTCGGCGGTATGTCCGAGGTGCACAAGGCCCGCGACATCCGGCTGAGCCGGGACGTGGCGATCAAGGTGCTGCGGGCGGACCTGGCCCGCGATCCTACGTTCTACCTGCGGTTCAAGCGCGAAGCGCAGAACGCAGCCGCGCTCAATCATCCGGCCATCGTCGCGGTCTACGACACCGGTGAGGCCGAGGTGGACGGCGGTCCGCTGCCGTACATCGTGATGGAGTACGTCGACGGCGACACGCTGCGCGACATCGTGCGCGGCAAGGGCCCCTTGCCGCCGCGCCGCGCGATGGAGATCGTCGCGGATGTCTGCGCCGCATTGGATTTCAGCCACAAGGCCGGGATCGTGCACCGCGACATGAAGCCGGCCAACATCATGATCAACCGGTCGGGCGCGGTGAAGGTGATGGACTTCGGCATCGCACGTGCGATCGCCGACAGCTCCAACCCGATGACGCAGACCGCGGCGGTGATCGGCACCGCGCAATACCTTTCGCCGGAACAGGCGCGCGGGGAGACGGTGGACGCCCGCTCGGACGTCTACTCCGTCGGATGCGTACTGTTCGAGATCCTCACCGGCGAGCCGCCTTTCACCGGTGACTCGCCGGTCGCCGTCGCCTACCAGCACGTCCGGGAGGATCCGCGGCTACCTTCGCATGTGCACCCCGGGGTTCCGCGCGAGCTGGACTCGGTCGTACTCAAGGCGATGAGCAAGAACCCGGCCAACCGGTACCAGACCGCCGCGGAGATGCGCGCCGACCTGATCCGGGTGCTCGGCGGCCAGAAGCCGAGCGCGCCGATGGTGATGACCGACGAGGATCGCACCACCATGATGGGCGCGGACGAGCCCCCGCCGCGTAACTACCGCACCGTCGAGCGCCACGACGACACCGCCGAGCAGGATCCGGCCGAGCCCAACGGCCGGCGGCGGACCGCCTACATCGCGCTCGGCGCCGTCGCGGCCGTCGCCGTGGCTTTCGCATTGTTCTGGGTGTTGCTCGGGCCGGGCAGCCGACCCGACCAGGTGGCCGTTCCCGATCTGTCCAACAAGTCCTCGCAACAGGCGCAGGACGCGTTGCAGAAGCTCGGCTTCACGGTGGCGATCCAGCAGAAGCCCGACGGCAAGGTCGCCACCGGCAACGTGATCGCGACCCAGCCCTTGGGCGGCTCGCGGATCGATGAGGGAAGCACCGTTACGGTCCAGGTGTCTTCCGGACCCGCGCAGGTGCAGGTGCCGAAGCTCACCGGGCTGACCCAGGAGCAGGCCGAGCAGGTGCTGAATTCCAAAGGCCTACGGCTCAACTCGAACGTCGAGCGCAAGCCGTCGAGCACCGCCGAGAAGGACCAGGTGATCGAGCAGAATCCGTCGCCGGGTTCGAAGGTCGACGTCGACTGGGAAGTAGTCGTCACGATCGGCTCCGGCCCGGAAGCGGTTCGCGTTCCCTACGTCGTCGGCCAGACGATCGACGTGGCTCAGCCGAACATCGAGGGCAACGGCTTCAAGGTCGTCGTGCAAGAGGTGCAGTCCTCGAAGCCGAAGGGCGAGGTGGTCGCCTCGAGCCCGGCCGGCGGCAGCAGCGCGGAGAAGGGCTCCACGGTCACCGTCCAAGTGTCCGCGGGCGATCTGAAGATGCCGTCGCTGGTCGGTCTCACCGTCTCGCAGGCGGTGGAGAAGCTGCGCGCGGAGGGCTGGACCGGCAGCACCAGCCAGATCAGCCAGTCGCCACAGGGAACTTTCGACGCGGGCAATGTCGGACGCATTCTCAGCCAGCAGCCGTCGGCGGGCAGTTCGATCCAGAAGAACAGCGCCATCCTGGTCGGTGTGGGGGTGCTGGGCCCGCCGTGACCGGCCTGATCACCGGTATCCGGAAAACGAGACCATCCGGTGTGAATTGCGGGAGAATGATGCTGCTCCATCCCAATCAGCGCAGCTGAGCACGAGGAGGTAGCTCATGACCACTGCCAGGGACATCATGAAACCGGGCGTTCAGTGGATTGCCAAGGACACGACGATCGAGCAGGCCGCGCGTACCATGGCCGAACTCAACGTCGGGTCGCTCATCGTCTCCGACGACAACGAGCGGATGTGTGGCATTGTCACCGACCGCGACATCGTGGTGAAGTGCATCGCTCAGGGCAAGGCCCCCGCGGACTGCCGGGTCGAGGAATTGTGCGAAGCGACGCCGCGGTGGGTCGATGCCAACGCCGACATCCAGGAAGTCCTCGATGAAATGGAGAGCAACCGGGTAAAGCGTATGCCGGTCATCGAGGACAAGCGGCTGGTCGGCATGATCAGCGAGGCGGACTTGGCCAGGCATCTGGACGATAACCAGCTCGGCGAGTTCGTGACCGCCGTTTACGGGCGTCCTTAGCGTTCGAACCGGTACGGAGGGCGGTTCCCGCACCGCCCTCCGGATCGGCCTGCGCATTTCGGCGACGCGCCGGCACCGTGGATTCCCGCCTGGCGATACGAACTAGAGGGGTCGAGCGGTGCGGCACCGGCCGATAGCGATGCCGTGTGCATACACTCGGGCACGACCCCGGCGTCAGGCCGAGTCGGCCTTCGGCAGATACCGCAGCACGGCGACGTCGCCGACTTGTGTCACGCCTGCCAGTCGCATCCTGTGGTGCGGCGCCCCCGGAAAATCGGCCGGGCCGAGGAAGCGTGGAGCCGCGACGTCGCCCACCAGGATCGGGGCCACCGCGAGATGCAGCTCGTCGGCCAGATCGGCGGCGAGGAAGGCGGTATGGATGCGGGTGCCGCCCTCGACCATGAGACGGCCGACACCCCGTCGGCCCAGATCGTCCAGCAGCGCGCCGAAGTCGAGCTCGGCGCCGAGATCGACCACCTCGGCCAGTCCGGCCAGCCGGGCGGTGAGTTTCGCCGCGCCCGCCGCAGTGGTGTAGACGAGCTTGCCGCCGCCGTGGTGCCAGAACCGCAGCTCGGGATCCAGCTCGCCGCTCGCCGAGACCGTCACCTTCAACGGATATTCCGGCTTGCCCGCGGCGCGGCGGGCCGCTCTGCGCTCGGCGCTGCCGACGAGCAGTCTCGGATTGTCGCTGCGCAAGGTCTGCGCGCCGACAAGGATGGCGTCGGAGTCCGCGCGGATCTGGTCGACCCGATCGAAGTCCGCCGCGTCGGACAAGTGCAGCCGCTCGGGGCTCGCGTCGTCGATGTACCCGTCGATGCTCACCGCGACCGACAGCAGCACATACGGACGAGTCACCGCAGCACCAGCGCGGCGACCTCCGCCTCCAGCGTCTGCACCAAACCCTCGGCGGGACGCTCACCGCACACGCCCAGCCAGTTCGCCAGCATCCGATGCCCACCCTGGGTGAGCACTGATTCCGGGTGGAACTGCACACCGTGGATGGGCAAGGTGCGATGCCGCATGGCCATCACGATCCCGCTCTCGGTACGTCCGAGGACCTCGATCTCCTCCGGCAAGGTCTCCTCGAGCACGGTGAGGGAGTGGTACCGCGTGGCGGTGAACGGGTCGGGCAGACCGGCCAGCACGCCGGCGCCGATGTGGAAGACCTCACTCGTCTTCCCGTGCAGCAACTCGGGAGCCCTGGTGACGGTGGCGCCGAACGCCTCGCCGATCGCCTGGTGGCCGAGGCACACGCCGAGCAGTGGGACGCTTTCCTCCGCGCACGCGCGCACCAACGGAATACTGGCGCCCGCACGGTCGGGGGTACCGGGGCCCGGGCTGATCAGAATGCCGTCGAAGTCACCGACCACCGTGCCGACGTCGGCCAGATTCTGATCGTCGTTACGCCAGACGACCGCATCGACACCCAGTTGGCCGAGATACTGCACCAGGTTGAAGACGAAGCTGTCGTAATTGTCGACGACCAGAACACGCATGGCATCGAGATTACGTGCCCGCCCGCCACCGCGTCGCATCCATTACCTGTTGGGATAGCCTAGAGGCCACGACCTGTACGCCGAATACGAGGACGTCATGCCCAAGTCGAAGGTCCGTAAGAAGACCGACTACACGATCAACCCTGCCAGCCGGATCCCGGTGAAGGTGAAGGCCGGGCCGTCTCCGGTCTGGTATGTCGCCATCATGCTCGGGTTCATGCTCGCCGGACTGGCGTGGCTGCTCGTCTACTACTTGGCGGCCGAGCAGATCAGCTGGATGAACGACCTCAACGCCTGGAACTTCCTGATCGGCTTCGGCCTGATGGTGGTCGGCCTGATCATGACGATGCGCTGGCGCTGAGCAGCGACATCGAGCGGATTACAGCCGTGTCATTCATGCACACCTGTGGATGAGCCTGTGGACAACTCGAGGACCGATTGGGGAGTGCCGTGAGCCCGGAGTCCGCGGTCCCCGGCCCGCCGGACCATGACGGGCCGATTCTGGCCTGGACCACACCGACCCCCGCGCTCGTCGCGGTCGCCGTTGGCGGCGTCGCGTTGGCCGTCGCGGCGGTGGTCACCACCGAGGCGGCGAGCCGCTTGCTCGTCGGCCTGGCAGCCGCCGGGCTGCTCGCCCTTGCCGCGCTCGGATTCCGGCAACGCCCGCGACTGTCGGTGGTGCCCGGCGCCCAACCACGCCTGGTCGTCCGCACGCTGACGGGACCGGACGAATACACCCCGGAGCAGATCATCCGCGCCCGCGTGGTGAGCTACCGACGTCTCGGTCGCAAGACCCCGATGTTGGAACTCGACGTTCAGCGCGACGGAGCCGACCGGCTCCTGATCTTCGGCCGCTGGGATCTTGGCGTCAGTCCCGAATTCGTCTATCAAGACCTGGTCGCAGCCCTGCGGCTCACCCAGGACAAGACCCGCTGACGGCACTCGGCCGGGACATTCGGCGTGCCCGGCCACGAATGTTTCACGTGAAGCGAATCCCGCTGTCAGGCAGTGGAAGTGATCGCGCCCACAGCCACCAGCCCCAGCGCCGCGAACGCCACGAGCGCCACCGCTGTCCAGCCGACCGTCCGTGCCGCTTGCGGAGTGCGCACTCGCAGCCAACCCGGCAGGAACAGGATGCCGAGCGTCGCGAGAGTGCCCGCGGTCAGACCGCCGAGATGCCCCCAGAGCGAGATACCGGGCAGCGACAGACTGATGAATACGTTGATGCCGATGATGATGAGCATCTGATTCGGGTTCTGCCGCAACCGGAGCAGAATGATCGTGATCGCACCGAACAGGCCGTACACCGCGCCCGACGCACCCGCCGTGAGGCTGTTCTGCGCTAACAGCATGACCCCTGCGGACCCGCCGAGCAGCGAGACCAGGTACACCGCCAGATAGCGCAGCCGACCGAGCACCAACTCGGCATCCCGGCCCACCACATACAGCGCGAACATGTTCAGCAGCAGATGGATCGGACCGTAGTGCAGGAATCCGGCACCGAGCACCCGCCACCATTCGCCGTCCGCGACCGCAGGCGCGTACAGCACCCAGTCGAAGAACAGCGCGGAGCCGAGTTGGTTGTCCATCAGGCTCTTGGCCTGGGCCGCGGTGATCGCGTAGATCACCACGTTGATCATGATCAGCGCATAGGTCACATAGGGCGCGGACGTCCGAGGCGCTGCCGCGCCCGCGACCGTCCGCACCGGCGCGGCGGCGCGCTGATCCGCACGCAGGCAGTCGACACAGTGCTGGCCGACGGCCGCGGGGCGCAGGCATTCCGCACAGGACGGCCGCCCGCACCGCGTGCAGGCCAGGCCGGTCGGGCGATTCGGATGGCGGACGCACGTGGGTGTGGGCGGTTGGGGATTCATAGCCTCATTCGATCGTGATCTTGGTGATGACGACGGGCTCCAGGGGCCGGTCGTTGCGATCGGTGTTGATGGTCGCGATCGCGTCGACGACCTTCCGGGAATCCGGGTCCACCACTTCACCGAAGATCGTGTGCTTGCGGTTGAGGTGCGGCTGCGGACGGACGGTGATGAAGAACTGGGAGCCGTTGGTGCCCGGGCCCGCGTTGGCCATCGCCAACAGGTAGCCCCGGTCGAACCGCAGTTCGGGGTGGAACTCGTCGCCGAATTCGTAGCCGGGTCCGCCGCGACCGGTGCCGGTGGGATCGCCACCCTGGATCATGAAGCCGGCCATCACGCGATGGAACAGGACGCCGTCATAGAACGGGCCGCTGCTGCCTCCGCTGGCGTTCGCGGTGGTGTACGGCGCCGAACCGTCGGCGAGACCTAGGAAGTTGCGGACCGTCTTGGGCGCGTGGTTACCGAAAAGCGCAAGCTTGATATCGCCGTGATTCGTGTGCAGCGTTGCCACGGATGTCTGATTCGGTGAGGTCACGCCGCCCATCGTGCCACGGTCGGCGACGCGGCCGCGGAACTGGGCTGGACCGTGCTGTGAGCTGGGCCTCCTGCGCGAATCGCCGTGCTGTGCATAGAGTGGTCCCATGACCTCGGGGCGCCTGCATGTCTCTTCCCGTTCACGTAATCGGCTCCTGCTCGCCGCCGCTGTCGCACTGGCGGGCAGCGCGGCCTATCTGGTCCGTACTCGGCGGCCACAGCAGCCGGAACCCGCGCCCGCGCCGCCGCGCATCGGGTACTCCCGCAACGGCTCCACGCCGACCCCGCTGGCGGAAGCCGGCGCGGAGACCGATCGCTGACGTGAACACAGCGGATCAGCGGCTGACGGTCCTCTTGTACTGACGCAGGGCCAGCGGCACGAACACCACCAGGATCACCACCACCCAGGCCAGCGAGGTGATCACCGGGTGCTGCAACGACCAGGCATCCGGGGTGGGCGCGATCGGACTGGTGTTGCCGAACAGTTCCCGCGTCGCTTGGGTGAGCGCGGACACCGGATTCCACTCCGCGATCACACGCAGGACGGTGGGCAGCTTCTCGCTGGGGACGAACGTGTTGGCGATGAACGTGAGCGGGAAGATCACCATGAAGCTGGCGTTGTTGAACACCTCCGGCGCCCGCACCAGCAGCCCCACCACGGCCATGATCCAGGACACCGCGTAGGCGAACAGCAGCAACAGGACGTAGGCCAGCACCGCGTCGAGGAAAGAACCGCGGATGCGCCAGCCGACGATCAGACCGGTCAGCGACATGACCGTCAGGCTGACCACGTTGATCACCACGTCGCTGATCGTGCGGCCGACCAGCACGGCCGACGAGGCCATCGGCAGGGAGCGGAATCGGTCGATGATGCCCTTCTGCATATCCTCCGCGAGTCCCGCACCGGTGAAGGTCGCACCGAACACCACCGTCTGCGCGAAGATACCCGCGATGAGGAACTCCCGGTAACCGCCGGAGAGGCCGGGCACGTCGATGGCCGCGCCGAAGACATAGGCGAACAGCAGCACGAACATGATCGGCGAAAGCGTGGAGAAGATCAGGACGTCGGGTACCCGCTTGATCTTGATGACGTTGCGTTTCGCGATGGTCACGCTGTCGCTGACCACTATGGACAGTCGAGCGCCCAGCGCGGTCCGGGCCGGCACCGGAGCCGTCGCGGTCATCGGATCGTTCCTTCCGTAGCTTCCAGCTTGTCGTTCGGCACGTCGCCGTCGGCGATAGTCGCCGCTTCATGTCCGGTGAGGGTGAGGAAGACGTCGTCCAGCGACGGGCGGCGCAGACCGACATCGTGGATCTGCACACTGTGCTCGGCCAGCCGCCCGACCGCCTCCACCAGCGCCTGCGACCCGTCGGAGACCGGAACGATGATCCGGCGCAGCCCCGGTTCGAGATGAATCTCCCCGTCCGCCAAGGTCTTCAGCGCGGCCTCGGCCGTCGCGAGATTGTCCGCGCGATCGACGGTCAGCTCGATCCGGTCGCCGCCGACCATGGTCTTGAGTTCGTCGGCGGTACCTTTTGCGATCACCTTGCCGTGGTCGATCACCGCGATCGAATCGGCGAGCCGATCCGCCTCCTCCATGTATTGGGTGGTGAGCAGCAACGTGGTCCCGCCCGCGACCAATTCTTCGATGACGTCCCACAGATCCAGGCGGGCACGAGGGTCCAGCCCGGTAGTGGGCTCGTCGAGGAACAGCACGGGAGGATTCGCGACCAACGCGCCCGCCAGATCCAGACGACGGCGCATACCGCCGGAGTAGCCCTTGACCGGCCGGTCCGCGGCGTCGGTGAGCCGGAATCGTTCCAGCAGTTCGCGCGCGCGTTCCTTACTCCGCCGCACGCCCAGGTGATAGAGACGTCCCACCATTTCCAAATTCTCGAAGCCGGTGAGGTATTCGTCGACCGCGGCGTACTGTCCCGACGCACCGATCCGGGAACGCAACGACTGCGGATCACGCAGCACATCGATTCCCGCGACCGTCGCGTTCCCGGCATCCGGCACCAGCAGGGTGGTGAGCACGCGGACGGTGGTGGTCTTGCCTGCGCCATTGGGTCCGAGCAGCGCGGTAACGGTGCCTTCCGGGACTCGCAGATCGAGTCCGTCGAGGGCCACCAGCTGGCCGTATCGTTTGACCAGACCCTCGGCGACTATTGCGTCGGGCATGATTCTCCTGAGGTTGACGAGTTCGATGTGAATCGGTGCGACGCCAGGAGGCCCGGGCGCCGGGCGATTCGCTGGATCGGATGATCGGCCGATACCCGAGACAGTATTGTCCCGGCCGCCCACGATTTCATCCGATTTGTTTTCGAATACCGGCCCACCACGGACGGATGACTAGGGCAACGCGAGAAGGCCGCATTCCGATCCGGTCGGTGCTCGGGGGTGCCGGATCGGAATGCGACCGGTTCGATGATCCCGCGTGCACGGGCATCGGTGCGTGCGTAGCGGGCTACCCGAATCGCCGACGACCCGTACCTGGACAGCGGAAATTCGCATGCGCGCCGTCGCGGTGGGCGGGGGTACTGCGCGCGGACAGTCCGGTCGGTGAGCACGAACACATGTTCGCATCGGGGTACGACACATTCGGCCCTTCGGCGTCGCTATGCGCCCGGGAGGCCGACACGCCCGAACGTTCTCGGTGATTCCTTCCATCGGCGACCGGTCGGCATGTTGTGCGCAACGTATCGACGTGGCAGGTCATGCCGATGGGTTGACCTGGAAGCGCTTGGTCGACAAACATTTTGGCAAATGACAAGCCAACTATTGGCAGCGGCGGGGACACGGACGGGCCGGTGACAACTGACCCCGCGGCGTCCAGAAAGTAAGCCCACCCAAAAAACTTTGGAACATGGCCGTCCCACGCACACACGAACGCACATCATCGAGTAGCATCGTTCACGTCGGCCCCTCCCCCCCCGGGCCGACCCTACGCGGGCCTCGGCTAACTCCCCCCCTTCGCCGAGGCCCGCTCCCCATTTTCAGGCCCGATCAGTCGCTGGTCCGCGTGCGGTCATTGCCGGTTCCACCGCCCGCCATGCGGCAGCGAGCCGTTGCGCGCGCACGCGCCCGGCGGTGGCGAGCAGTGGCCGGTCCCGCTCCCACCGCTGTCGGGTCACCGGGTCCACGGACTGCCACTTGGGCTCGAGTTCGGCCACCAGTGGCGCGCGTAGCCGACAGAATCCCCACCGACCAGGGTGAAACGGCACTACGGGGCGCTCGGATACCGCGTGGGAACCATGCGCCGACAGAACCCGCCGAAACACCGGCGATCTGTGAGCGACCATCGGCGCTGCGTGGGCGAATCCATCGACGAGCCTGCTTGACTGAACTGTCGCCCCGTACCGGAAGGAGTTCGACCGTGCCGGAACTGGAAGAAAGCCGCAAGAAGGCACTTTTCGACTCCGAAGCCAGACTGTCCTGGGTGCTGGCGGCGCTCGCCGGCTTGATCGGTGCTGCGGCGTTCATGCATACGGCCGGCTATTTCGTCACCTTCATGACGGGCAATACCGAACGGTCCGTCCTCGGGTACTTCCACGACGAATCGGACTTGGCGTTGGCCGCCGCCGGATTGCTGATTTCGTTCCTGTCCGGTGTGGTGGTGGCGTCCTGGTGCCGCAGGCGCTACTGGTCCGGGCACCCGCACGGACCCACTCTGCTCACCGCTGTCTGCCTGGCGCTGGCCTCGGCCGTCGACATACTCGAATACCAGGCGTCCAGTGAGCCGATCGGCCTGCTGCCGATCATGTTCGTCGCATTCGGCGTCGGCGCGCTCAACACGTCGTTCGTGCGCAACGGTGAGGTGTCGGTGCCGCTCAGCTACGTCACCGGGACGCTGGTCAAATTGGGGCAGGGCATCGAACGCCATCTCAGCGGTGGTGACTACGCGGACTGGCTCGGATACTTCCTGCTCTACGCCAGTTTCTCGCTCGGCGCGCTGCTCGGCGGACTGCTGAGCCTGCTGGTCGCAGGCTGGGCCATGCTGATCACCGCGACCGTCGTGTGCCTGCTCGTCACCGGATTCACCTACCTGCACCTGGACCGGCACGGTCCCCTCACGCGGTAAGCCACGGCAGGGCGTCTGCCCGGCTTCGCGACTACGGTGACCGCGTCCACGGGCCCCGCACCGGACTGGCCCTCGGTACGGAATGCTGCGAAAGATCCTGCGCCCCAACACCTTCGGCGTTGGAGGATCTCTCACTTCGCCGCTACGAGATCCGCCACTGGCCGGATACCGAAACTCTGGACACACTGGAAGCGGCGGCGGTCTCGCCCTGGCCGAGCACGGCCGGTGCGGCCGCACCGGGGGAAATCAGAATCGGCGGGCGCCTGTCACCGGCATCGAGGAGAGGGGGGAAGTGGTCACGCCCGTGCCGTACGTCGATGCGTGGATGACTTTGCCGTCACCTGCGTAGAGGGCGGAGTGGCTTCCGCCGTAGAACGACACCATGTCGCCGGGGCGCAGTTCGTCGAGCGGTACCGGCGTTCCGGCGGCGAGCTGGTCGTAGCTGGTGCGTGGCAGCTCCACGCCGGCCTGCTCGTAGGACCACTGCACCAATCCGGAGCAATCGAAGGAGTCGGGGCCGACGGCGCCGTAGCTGTAATCGGAACCGAGTTTGGTTCGCGCCGCGTCGACCGCCATCTCACCGGTGGTCTTCTGCGGTGTCATCGCCGCGGGCGGGGTGGGCGCCCGGGGCAGGAGCTGCGGGAGGTCGCCGAGGAAGGGGATCTCGATCTCCGGAAGCACGCCGATCAGCGGGATCTCGATCGCCGGCACGATCGTCGGCATCGGCAGTTCGATCACGGGAATGTGCACCGAAAACGGGGAATCGATCGCCGGGCCGAGAGTGGCAGGTGCGATCTCCATCTGCGGAACCGGGGCGGGTGCGATGTTCTCGGTCACGGGAAATATGGCGTTGTTCCGGGACGGTATCTGCGGCGGGCCGGGAAGCGGAATATCGTCGGAAATCTCGAATTCTCCCACGCCCGGGATGGTCACCGGCTGGGCCGATGCCTCCCCTGCGTTGCACAACACACCTATGAATGCGGCCGCTCCGGTGACGAGTGCCCAGAGCACAGCACGTCGCAGGTAGCGGAGATATCGGTCGTCGGTCGATGATGCCATGATTCGGTCCTCCGATGCTCATATCGCCGGCCTCCGGCGGAGCCATACGACGCCACCATGCGTGGCGCGAGGGACTTCACCAAAGACCTCGAATTGATTCGAAAACCATCACGGTGCTTCGTCAGTCCAGCGGATCCGATCCGAGTATTCACCTTTCGGCATAGCTTGCATCACGTAAAGCACAACACACCTTTATTTTCATAACGAAAGAATAACTCGTTCCGGTGCGCGGCATTGAAATAGGAATTGCACTGTTCTCAATTCATTCCGGTGCCGAATCCAGCTTTCACGCTGTGATCTGTTCTTCGATCTGCTCCGCGATCGTACGGAGCTTGGCCGCGAATTCACGCGCCGCCCGCGGGTCGTCGCTGGATCCTTTGACCACGCGCTTGGTCAGCGCCGCGAGCCGGGATTCCATTGCGGTGAAGATGTCGGCCGCGCGGTCGGTCGGGTCGCCCGGCAGTTCGCCGCGCAGCCACGCCCGGAGACGCTCGACCACCACCTCTTCTTCATAGCGTTCGGGCAGAAGGGCCACCGCTTGCCGGAGTTTTCCCGCCGTGACTTTGACGTCGGCGCTCGCCGCCACGGTGGTGTAGACGGTGACCGCCGCGTCTTCGCCGTATTCGGCGGCCACCGGCAACAGCTCACGGACCTGGCCCTCGTTGATCGCCGGTGCGATCGGATGCAGCCGCGCGGCGAGCGGCCACGCGCGGATCAGCTTGTGCGCGTACGACCGCTGCATATCCCATCGCTGTTCCACGTAGTCGTCGAACGTCTCATGGCTGTCGCGGTAGAGCCGGCCGTCCCGCACGATCTGCAGCGCACGCCCGGCCGCCCAGAATGCGATACGCAGCGTGTCGATGGACGACTCGCACGCGCTCAACTGCGCCCGTTCCCGGTCGCTCAGCGGTCCGTCACCCGCGTCCGGCACCGGCATGGTCAACACATTCGGGCTCACCGCCGGCTTCGCCCGCCGCCATTCGGCATCGCGCAGCGGAGACACCGGTGGCGTGTGCTCGGCGCCGTCGGATAGCGGATTACCTCCGCCGATCGAACCTTTCCTGCGTTGCGGAGGCATCAGGCAGGCACCTCCATCAGGGCGCGATACACGCTCAGCAGCTCGTCGCCCACGTTGCGGTATTCTCCCAAATCCTCGATCGGATTCTCGGCGCCCTCCCCCACCTCCCCGTCAGCTGCCTCCCGATACCATTTCCATGCACTCAAATAGGAATCGAATACTTCATAGCCCGCGCTTTCCAAATGGCCCCGCTGCGCGCGGTATTCGGTCGATACATTGACGCCTTTTTTCATGATCACCGGAACTTTGGTCATCAGCACGCGCACCCGGATCTCCCGATCGGTGCCGGCCGCCGCCTCCTCGGCGGCCTTGAACGTACTCGGCACACGCTTGACTTCCGACGGGCTCACACTCGTCAACAGCAGCAGCTCGTCGCTCTCCGGAACAGCGGCCTTGAAGATATCGGCCGACTCACCCCCGGCGTCCACGATGATGACGTCGAAATCGGCGGCATTGTCGTTGATGCAGTCGCCGACATGTCGCGAGGGGAATGCGACCAGATGGAACGGCACTTCGATGCCCCCTTTGACCAGCCGCCGGTACCAGGAATATCCGGTCTGGCTGAGCGGGTCGGCGTCGATCACCAGCACCCGCAGCTCGTGCACCGACGCGAAGTAGCTCGCCAAGAAGAACGCTGATGTCGTTTTGCCGACACCGCCCTTTAGGTTCCCCAGCGTGATGACCAGAGGTTCGGGCAAATCGAGTGGCGCAACAGAATTCGTCATGGACGTTCCTCCGAGGGTGAGGAGTGCATTACTGTGCGGGGCCAGTCTGGCACAGAGTCGGCGAATATCGTCTGATTGCGGCGCCTTGTTCCGGCTGTGCCGCAGCCGCCGATGTGTCCAATTGGACACAAAATCCGAGGGTCGGCGTCGGATTCCATCAGCGGCGAAGTCATCGCCGCGGCCCGCTCCCGGCGTACCCTCCACCCTGCGTAGACGCGCATTTTCGCCCACGCGCGCACCCCGACACCGACAGAAGAATTCCCACACCTGGGAATATCATTCCGTTCGAACCCACCGCCCGGACCGATGATTACCGCGAAGGCTCTCGCGGTTCGATGAGGGACCCCGCCGAGAAGGGCGGACGTCTGGACAACGCTGTTGGGGATGCGGCGGGAACGGTCCTTCCCGACGAGGTGATGTCGCGAGCAAGAAGCGGTGGGTGCGGGCGAAACTCAGGTCCACATCGATCGTGACGTGTATGCCGCCACCGGCGACGTGCTGACCCAGACATGGCGTGCCCTCGCGTTCGCCACGGCCACGAAGGTGCGAAATCAGTGGAGCCTAGGGGAATCGAACCCCTAACCCCTGCCTTGCAAAGGCAGTGCTCTGCCAATTGAGCTAAGGCCCCTCCCGGGATCAGCGGGTGGTCACCTCGTGCCACATGTCCGCGTCGGTGCGCTGGCGCAGCTTGGAGATGCCGAAGAGAACCAGAGCCACGACACCGGCGGTGAGAAGAAGTTTCATGGTTTCCACCCTACTGCCGTGCCCGAAACCCGCCCAGAAGGGCTCCAGCGAATTCTGCTGAATTTGGCAAACTGAGCAGCGCTATCATCAGCGAGGCATCGGCAGGAAGAGGAGCAGGACGGGTCGGACCGGGGTGGAACCCAACCGCCGGGAGCGCCGCAAGGCCCGCACCCGCGCCGCCCTCGTCACCCGGCCCAGTCGTTCATCGCGAGCGGAAAGCTGCACGCGCCCATCCTGGAGATCATCGAGGCCGCCGACATCGGCATGGGGTCGTTCTACAACCCCTCGTCTCGGCTGATGGAGTCCCCGGCGAGGAGTCGATGACCTAACCTAACGGCTCCAATGCTTTCCGTCCCCGTAGACGTCGTATTTCACGCCTTGGTGGTCGATCCCGACGGTTTTCGCAGTCGCCGGCATGGTCGTTCCATCGCTGAACGTGACGGTGCAACGGATTTCGGCACCCACTGTGCCGGATAGAGGTCCATCGCACACGCTGGACTTCACGCCTCTACCTTCCAGCAGCCCACCAAAACCGATCAGGTCACCGACCACGCCGGCCACTTGCTCGGCGGTCGCGAACTTGTCGTCGAAGGTCATGTCGTAGTCGGCCATGTCCCCGCTCAGGTTGGTGACCTTGGCAGTCAAGGCCCACTTCCCGCCCGTGAGATCCACGACCGTACATTTCTGCGTCGCACCAACTGTGGCGTCCAGCTCGCCGTCGCACGATACGGACTTCGGATCCTGATGAATCTTCCCCTTGAACAGATCCGCCGCTTTGGACTGGAGACTGTAAGTGCTGACCGACGGCGGACCCGACGGCGCCGAGGAGCACGCCGTCACAACGGCGATCGGAACCAGCAGTAGAAACCAACGCATGGCTGAATTCTTGCATCCGTCAGGAGCAATCCAGTTCCGTCGGCCCGGCGGTACCGGTCGATCACAACCGATCGCGAACGCGACCGAGAACCGGAAGTCCTCGCCGCCAACTCCAGCCTCGATCCCGCCGGTTTCGCACATCCGGGCGCCCGCATTGGCGACTCGCGTCAAATGCGACTCTCTCGCACCCGATACGAGACCTGCCTCCGCATCGAGATTTACGGCTCTGACCAGTGCGTAAGTCGAACATCGTCGGATTTTCGGCGAGTTCTACCGGCCCCCCGTTTTGACCATGCCGACGGCGAGAAGGTACCGTTTTGCAGGCGTCGGTACGCGCGGGGCCTTAGCTCAATTGGCAGAGCACTGCCTTTGCAAGGCAGGGGTTAGGGGTTCGATTCCCCTAGGCTCCACTCGAAGGCTCATGCTCACGGGAGCATGAGCCTTTTTCGTTCCACGTGCGGTGAACTGCAAGCCGGCTGCACTTCCCGGACCTCGACAGCCGGTTGGGCACAGAGTCCAGACGTCGTCGGCAGGGTCACACGAGCTGGCGGAGCACAGTGAATGGATGAGGGTCCGCCACTGATCGCATCGTGGAGTCGGACAGTCACTCGAACGGCAGCTCCGCACAACACTGCGGTAAAGGTCGGCCGATCGTATCTCGGGGGCCGGTGAGGCCACAGCCGCCCGCACTGTATAGCGGGATACACTCATCAGCCGGATGATGCCTGACTGGCACTAAGGGAGTGGGCCTAGGAGGACTTGAACCTCCGACCTCTTCGTTATCAGCGAAGCGCTCTAACCGCCTGAGCTATAGGCCCGTAGTTCGCGTTGTTGCGGTGAACAACGACGTGTAGAGACTACACAACACCTATCCACTGGACCAAAACGGCTGGTAGAAGGCTTACAAGGCGGCAGCGGCAGTCGTCCGGTGCCACCGGCACGGCATTACCTCAGGAGACAGTACCGACGAAACGGCCGGCACCCTGCGCGCTGGGCGAGAGTACCGGCCGGCTGGGATGTCCCCGGGCTAGTCGGGGTCGGCCAGGGTGACCTGGATGCCACCGACGAGGTCGCAGCACTGGTTGTAGATGAAGGTGCCGACGGTACCGAGCGCGGTGAACAGCACGACGTTGATCAAGCCGATCACGCCCGCGTACCCGAACACGGTGCCCGCGTCGATCAGCCCCACCGAGCCGCTCTCCTGGGACACCATGTCGGTGAACGTGTTGTTCAGCCGCTCCCACACGCCCATGCCCTCCAGCACGATGTAGAGCAGGCCGACCGCCAGCATCCACACGAAGAACATCGCCACGCTGATGACCAGCGAGATCTTCAGCGTCGACCAGGGATCGATGCGACGGATCTGCACGGTGGCCCGCAGCGGCTCACCGGAGGCGACCGCAGCGACCGCGACCGGAACCGCGGGCGAAACCGGCCCGGACTGCGGGCCCGGGGCCTCGGCCTGCGGCAGCGGGTGCCGGATCTCGGACAGGTCCGGCATGTCTTTGATCAGTTCCGGCCGCGCGATGCTGCGGGTGGGTCCGTCGATACCGACGGACTTCACCATCGCCGCTTCCTTGCGTGCCGCCTTGGCCGCCAGGTCGGCGGTGGTGCGGGCGTTGGACGTACCGCCGCCGAGGCCCCCACCACCCGAGGTCGGGCGACCGGTGACCGGGGCCTGCCCCGGGCGGTACAGGTTGGACTGCGGCTCCCGCTGCGGCAGCTGCGCCCACCCGTCTTGATACGGCGACTGCTGTCCGCCGTTGGCGGCGCCCACCGGCTGCTTGTTCTCGTTCTCGGGCGCTGCTTGGGGGGTCTGGTTGGGGATCCGGGTCGTCTTCTGGTCGAACCGATCCTGGCCGTCGCCTCCGGGCGCCTGGTCCGGCGCGCCCTGCTGCGGCGCGAAATCACCCTGCTGGTCACGAATCTCGTGCGGCTGGTTGCCGCCGGGCTGGTTGGCTGGCTGCCCACCCGACCGCGGGCCGTTCGGCTGGCCCTGAGGACCACCCGGCTGCGGCCCACCGGGGTGGCCGCCACCAGGGTGGCCGCCCGGCTGGCCGCCGCTCGGCTGGCCTTGACCGTTCTCGGCCGAGGCGACCGGCCGTGGGATCGGCCGCGGCGGAATCGGTGACGGTGCGATCCGCTCGGTCACACCGTTCGTCTGGTGCCGCTCGTCATTCGGCTGATTCGGAGTGGTCAATGGGAATCCTTAGATCCGTTCGTTGCCGCCGCTGTTGGGTTACTTCTCGGAGGAGCCGGTGTCGCCGCCACCGGAGACCTGATCGGGATCGGGCTCATCGGCATTGCGCGCGATCGCAAGCAAGGTATCGCCCTCGGCGAGGTTCATCAATCGCACGCCCTTGGTCTGTCGTCCAGCCTTACGAACCTGCTTAGCCGCCGTCCGGATGACGCCGCCCCCGGAGGTGATCGCGTACAACTCATCTTCGTCGTCGACGATGAGCGCCCCGACCAGGGTGCCACGTTTCGCGTCGAACTGGATGGTCAATACGCCTTTACCGCCGCGGCCCTGCGGGGTGTATTCCTCGATCGCGGTCCGCTTCGCGTAGCCGCCGGACGTGGCGACCAGCAGATACGTGCCGTCACGAACCACATTGAGCGACAACAGCGCATCGCTGTCGTTGAACCGCATGCCCTGCACGCCGGAGGTGGCACGCCCCATCGGACGCAACGCCTCGTCGGTGGCCGAGAACCGGATCGACTGGCCCAGCGCGGACACCAGGAGCAGGTCGTCGTCGGCCGAGCAGAGCACGGCGCCGACCAGTTCGTCCTCGTCGCGCAGATTCACCGCGACGATGCCGCCGCTGCGGTTGGAGTCGAAGTCGGTCAGCTTCGACTTCTTCACCAGGCCGTTCTTGGTGGCGAGCACCAGGTACGGGGCGTCGTCGTAGGACTTGATCTGGATGATCTGCGCGATCTTCTCGTCCGGCTGGAAGGCCAGCAGGTTGGCCACGTGCTGGCCGCGCGCGGTGCGGTTGGCCTCGGGGAGTTCGTAGGCCTTGGCACGGTAGACCCGGCCCTTGTTCGTGAAGAACAGCAGCCAGTCATGCGTCGAGGTGATGAAGAAGTGCTTGACGATGTCGTCCTGCTTGAGGCCCGCGCCCTGCACGCCCTTGCCGCCGCGCTTCTGGCTGCGGTAGAGATCGGTCTTGGTGCGCTTGGCGTAGCCGGTCTCGGTGATCGTGACGACCACGTCCTCGCGAGCGATCAGATCCTCGTCGGCCACGTCACCGTCCGCGGAGACGATCTGGGTGCGCCGCTCGTCGCCGTACTTCTCCACGATCTCGGCCAGCTCGTCACGCACGATCGCGCGCTGCCGCTCCGGCTTGTCGAGGATGTCCTTGTAGTCGGCGATCTCGGCTTCGATCTTGACCAGATCGTCGACGATCTTCTGGCGCTCCAGCGCCGACAGCCGCCGCAGCTGCATATCCAGGATCGCGGTCGCCTGGACCTCGTCGATGTCGAGCAGCTGCATCAGGCCGGTGCGCGCGGTGTCGGTGTTGGCCGAGCGGCGGATCAGCGCGATCACCTCGTCGAGCGCGTCCAGCGCCTTGACCAGGCCGCGCAGGATGTGGGCCCGTTCCTCGGCCTTGCGCAGCAAGTACCTGGTGCGCCGGACGATGACGTCCAACTGGTGGTTGACGTAGAGCCGGATCATCTGGTCCAGCCGCAGCGTGCGCGGCACGCCGTCGACGATGGACAGCATGTTGGCGCCGAAGCTGGTTTGCAGCTGGGTGTGCTTGTACAGGTTGTTCAGCACGACCTTGGCGACGGCGTCCCGCTTCACCGTCACCACGATGCGCAGGCCGACTCGGTCGGAGGACTCGTCGTGGATATCGGCGATCCCCGCGATCCTGCCGTCCTTGACCTGCTCGGCGATCGCGTTGATGAAGTTGTCGGTATTGACCTGGTAGGGCAGCTCGGTGATGACGATCGTGGTGCGGCCGCGATTGTCCTCCTCGATCTCCACGACACCGCGCATCTTGATCGAGCCGCGACCGGTGGTGTACGCGTCGTGGATGCCCTGGGTGCCGACGATCAGGCCCGAGGTCGGGAAGTCCGGCCCCTTGATCCGCTCCATGCACGCGGCGAGGGTGGCTTCCTCGTCGGCGTCGTGGTTGTCCAGCGCCCAGTAGATGGCGGCGGCGAGCTCGGTCAGATTGTGCGGCGGGATGTTGGTCGCCATGCCGACCGCGATGCCGTTGCTGCCGTTCATCAGCATGTTCGGCACGCGGCTCGGCAGGACCACCGGTTCCAGCGTCTTGCCGTCGTAGTTGGGGATGAAATCGACCGTCTCGTGGTCGATCTCGCGCAGCATCTCCATGGCCAGCGGCGTGAGGCGGCACTCGGTGTACCGCATGGCGGCGGCGCCGTCGTTACCGCGGCTGCCGAAATTGCCCTGGCCGTCCACCAGCGGGTAGCGCATCGCCCACGGCTGCGCCATGCGCACCAAGGTGTCGTAGATCGCCGAGTCGCCGTGCGGGTGGTAGTTACCCATCGTGTCCGAGACCGGGCGCGCGGACTTCACATACCCGCGATCGGGCCGGTACCCGTTGTCGTACATGGCGTAGAGAATGCGGCGATGCACCGGCTTGAGGCCGTCGCGCACTTCGGGTAGCGCGCGGCCGACGATCACGCTCATCGCGTAATCGATGTAGCTGTTCTGCATCTCCAGTTGGATGTCGACCGGCTCGACGCGGTCGCCCGTGCCCTCCGGCGGCAGGGTGATGTCGGTCATGAAGTCTCCTTAGCGGGCTGACGTGCGGAAACTGCCGGGCGCCGGATCGGTCGGCGGCGCCTCGGGCGGATCACACGTCGAGGAAGCGGACGTCCTTGGCGTTACGGGTGATGAAGCTGCGACGGGCCTCCACGTCCTCGCCCATCAGCACGCTGAACAACTCGTCGGCCGCGGCCGCGTCGTCCAACGTCACTTGACGAAGCACCCGGACAGAGGGATCCATGGTGGTCTCCCAGAGTTCCTTCGGATTCATCTCGCCCAGACCCTTGTAGCGCTGGATGCCGTCGTCCTTGTTGATCTTCTTGCCCGCGGCCAGACCGCGTTCCAGCAGGCCGTCGCGTTCCCGGTCGGAGTAGGCGAACTCCGGCTCGCTGCGCTGCCACTTCAGCTTGTACAGCGGCGGCTGCGCCAGGTACACGTGCCCGTGTTCGACCAGCGGGCGCATGAAACGGAACAGCAGGGTCAGCAGCAGCGTGGAGATGTGCTGGCCGTCGACGTCGGCGTCGGCCATCAGCACGATCTTGTGATACCGCAGCTTGCTGATGTCGAACTCGTCGTGGATGCCGGTGCCGAATGCGGTGATGATCGACTGGACCTCGTTGTTCTTGAGTACCTTGTCGATACGCGCCTTCTCGACGTTGATGATCTTGCCGCGCAGCGGCAGGATCGCCTGGTACATCGAGTCGCGGCCGGACTTGGCCGAGCCGCCGGCGGAATCGCCCTCCACAATGTAGATCTCGGACTTGCTCGGGTCCTTCGACCGGCAGTCGGCCAGCTTGCCGGGCAGTCCGCCCAGGTCGGTGGCCGACTTGCGGCGCACCAACTCGCGGGCCTTGCGCGCGGCGACGCGGGCCTGCGCCGAGGACACCGCCTTGTTCACGATGGTCTTCGCGTCGGCCGGGTTGGCCTCGAACCAGTGGGTGAGGTGCTCGTTGCAGGTGCGCTGCACGAACGACTTCACCTCGGTGTTACCCAGCTTGGTCTTGGTCTGGCCCTCGAACTGGGGCTCGCCGACCTTGACGCTCACGATGGCGGCCAGGCCCTCCCGGATGTCGTCACCGGTGAGGTTGCCGTCCTTCTCCTTGATGAGCTTCTTGTCCTTGGCGTACTTGTTGACGACCGTGGTCAACGCCGCGCGGAAGCCCTCTTCGTGTGTGCCGCCCTCATGGGTGTTGATGGTGTTGGCGAAGGTGTGCACCGACTCCGAGTAACCGGAGTTCCACTGCATCGCGACCTCGAGTTCGTGGCCGGTGCCCTTGCCGGTGAACGCGACGACCGAGTTGTGGATCGGCTGCTTGGTCCGGTTGATGTGGCGGACGAAGTCCTCCAGGCCGCCCGGGTAGTGGTAGGTCCGGGACTTCACCTTGTGCTCGGCGGGTGCGGCGCCCTCCTCCGCGTGCTTGGGCGCCTCGGCGGTTTCGCTGACCACCTCGTCGGTGATCTCGGTGTCGCTGACCCGCTCGTCGGTGAGGACGATGGTGAGGCCCTTGTTCAGGAACGCCATCTCCTGCAACCGGCGCGCGACGGTCTCGAAGTTGAAGGTGGTGGTCTCGAAGATATCCGAATCCGGCCAGAACCGGATGGTGGTACCGGTCCGCTTCGTCGGCTCGCCCTGGATGAGCTTGCCGGGCTTCGCGTCCTTGTATTCCTGGGTCCAGTGATGGCCGCCGGTGTCGATCTCGGCCTCCAGCCGCGTCGACAGCGCGTTGACCACGGAGATGCCGACGCCGTGCAGACCACCGGACACCGCATAGGACTCGGAGTCGAACTTGCCGCCCGCGTGCAGCTGGGTCATGACGACCTCGATGGTCGGGATGCCCTGCGCGTGCATCTCCACGGGGATACCCCGGCCGTCGTCGATTACTTCGACGCCGCCGTCGGCCAGCAGGGTGACCTCGACCTTCGTCGCGTATCCGGCCATCGCCTCGTCGACGGAGTTGTCGACGACCTCCCAGATCAGGTGGTGCAGACCGCGCTCACCGGTGGAGCCGATGTACATGCCCGGGCGCTTACGAACCGCCTCGAGGCCCTCGAGAACCGTGATGGAGGAGGCACCGTAGTCCTGCTTCCCGGTCGCTCTGGTCGAACCCGATGCGTTGGAGTCTTTGGCAGCCACTGGTCGGTAGCTCTCCTTACTTGCTGATCCCGGCATAGAGCGATCGGACAGCACACGTGGGGCCCTGGTGATGCCTGCTGGAGAATTAGGGTCCACGCGCGGACTGTGCGGAACGCGCCGAAGGTATCGCCGCTAGTTACGTCACCATCCTACTGGTACAGCCAACTTACAACCCACCTCCGACACCCCTCACGGCGGCGTGGATGCGAGAAATCGGAATTCGGCGACTCGATTCCGCCTCCTGCCGGTTTCGATCCATCAGAAGTGGGCTGAGAGATGCATTGGAAGGTCGGCGTTTCGAGCGCTCCGCAGCGGCGAGCGGCGTCGATCCGAACGATGAAGGCGGCGGTGTGACGCGCCAGTTCGGCCGGGTGTGAGATCGGTGACCAGTGCCGCCCCGGATCTCGGCCCTGCCCGGATGTGGCACCCGCCGGTCGGCCCCGGCGTTCACCACGGCCGCACGGCGCGGTCGCCGGTCGCGACGATCAACTGGACGGGCACCTCGATCGGACGCGGTCACCGATGGCGCAGATCGGTCCGGATATTCGCGCGGTAGAGCTTCAGGTTGTCGAGCATACCGGGCGCGCGGGCTCGGCGCCGTCTCCACCAGCATGGGATCCAGGTCGTCGAAAATTCCGAGGAAACGTGGCCGGCGGCCGGACAACACCCGCTGGGAACGGGCCGACCGAGGTGGTGATGGTCATCGAGATTCTCTGGACGGACGCTGTCGATCCGACGCCGCAGACAGGCCTTCGATGCGACGTCGAAGCGTTCCGTTCCACGTGAAACGCCGCTTGCGAATAACGTAATACCCAGTATCAGATACTGCCCACTGTGCTCATCCGTAGGTGTCGCGCGGTCCGCGACCTTTGATATGACGCTCACCCTTGCGCCAACTCGGCGCGGCGGGTCCCGATATCTTCAGCGAGGTGACCACGCCCTGCCCGACCGCGGCGTTGATCTTCGCGAGGATCTGGCTTTGCAGCATCCGCAGCTGAGTCGCCCATGCGGTCGACTCGGCCGAGATACTCAACACGCCGTCTTTCAAGGTGACCGGTGTGGCGTGCGCCGCAATGTCCTCGCCGACCACTCCCGCCCAGCGACCGAAGACCATGCCCTCGGCCACCTTGCCCGACCAGCCGCGGCTCCGCGCGAGGGAGCCGGCAAGCTTGGACAACAGCTGTGGATCGCGGTCGTCCGGGCCCGCGCCCGACCATCCGGTACGCCTTCGGGCACCCGTCCGCAGCCTGCGCTGGGGGGAAGAACGGCCCTGACCGACGGATTTCCCACTCGCCCGTGCCGCGGCACGCGCTTCCTCCAGAGCACGGCGGGCCAGGTCGATTCCGCGCAGTTCGGGTTCCGGTCCTGCGGATTCGCGCTCCGCGGACTGATCGCTCATCGCCCTCGTTCCTCCGCGTCCACTGGGTTGTCCCCAGCTTCGATCAAGTTATCCCCAGCCAGTGCTAGAGGTTGCCAGCACCGAGAATCATGCCCAATGCCCGCTGCGGTCAGTCGGCCGAATGTTCTGTTGCAGGCCCAAAACAGCCTCTTTCCGGCGAAGTCGGATGACTTGCTCAGCTATTGCTGAACCGATTTCGGAGAAGCGGGCACTCGTGACCGGACGAGTTTTCCACAGGTGTTGGGGAATCGGACTCAGCTGCCGAGAACTCGATCGGCGTTCCCGACGACAGGTCACTGTAGTGGACCGCGGGATGGATGGCGATCCTGTCGATCACCGCCGCCCGATCGGTCCTCGGCCAGGATCCGCGAGACGCGGCCGTCGGGACCGCCGGCGGTCTCGACGCGCAGCGGCACGGCGGCGAGTTCGGCGGGCACGTCCTCCGGCACCGCCGCCGTGATCAACACTTGTTCCGCGCCCGCGGCAACGGCCGCCAGCGCGGCGCGGCGTCGCCGGTCGAGCTCGGCGAACACATCGTCGAGCAGCAGTACCGGTTCGGCGCCGGTGGCACGAAGCAGTTCGAACGCGCCCAAGCGCAAAGCCAATGCGAACGACCAGGACTCACCGTGACTGGCGAATCCCTTCGCGGGCGAATCGCCCAGTACCAGGTCCAGTTCGTCGCGATGCGGACCGACCAGGCAGACACCGCGTTCGAGTTCCCTCGGTCGGGCGGCGAGGAGTTCACGCAACACGATCGCCTCGAGCTCCTCGGTATCCTCCGGGCGCGGTGGCCGATCCGGATCGAGGAACTCCGGGGGCAGCGCGGCGCTGCGATAGGCGATCGATGCGGGCCGCGACTCAGGGGCGATCGATGCATAGGACTGGGCGAGATAGGGCGCGAGATCGTGCACCAACCGCAGCCGTTGGGCGAGCAGGACGGACGCATGCGCGGCCAGGTGTCCGTCCCACACGTCCAGAGTGCTCAGGTCTGCCTTCGACCTGGCTTGCCGTCCAGCTGTTTTCAACAGCGCCGAGCGCTGGCGCAGCACCCGGTCGTAGTCGCCGCGGACCGCGGCCAACCTGGGTAGCCGAGTTGTGCACAACTCGTCCATGAATCGTCGGCGTTCCCCCGGGTCGCCGCGCACCAGAGCGAGATCCTCCGGAGCGAACAACACCGTTTGCAGAATCCCCAGAATTTCCCGGGGGCGCCGGACTGGTGAGCGGTTGATCTGCGCGCGGTTCGCACTGCCCTGATTCAGCTCGACATCAATACGCAGTTCCCGGCCGGTATTGACCACCGTGGCGCCGATCCGGGCACGATCGGTGCCGGTCCGGATCAACGGAGCTTCCGTGGCGACCCGATGCGACCCGAGCGTGGCCAGGTAGCCGATCGCTTCCAACAGATTCGTCTTACCGTTGCCGTTCGATCCCAAGAAAACGGTTCGACCTGGGGATAATTCCAGTTCCGCATGCTCCCACGAGCGGAAGTCGCGCAGTGACAGAGCTCGGACGAACATCCGCTATCGCGCCCCTGCCTGCGTCGCAGCGGACATTTCCGCCGGTGGACGCATTGCCGCCGCGCCACACGCAGACCATGCGCCGGGCCACGCCGCTGTGGAACACCTGTGGATAAAGTGCGATCCCAGCCGCGCGGAAACCGATTTCTCCGACGTCGCTGGGAAGTTTCCAGCGCCGTCATCGCTCCCCCGCGCTGGATCGCGTGGAGCGGACCCGCCGGAAACCAGGTCGTGCACGGGCGATCAGCCCGGGAGCCGGACCGGCATCAGCAGATAGGTGTACGGGCTCGACAGCGCCGCGAACGTCCCCGAGTCGAGCACCTCCGGCTCGTCCTCGGACGCGGGCAGCAGCACGGCGGGCCTGCTCGGCGTGGTGAAGCCGAAGGTGACCCGGTCGGCGTGCAGCGCGTTCAGGCCGTCGACGAGATAACCCGGGTTGAACGCGATGGTCAGGGATTCGCCGCGGAAATCCGCCTCCAGCCACTCCTCGGCCCGGCCCGCGTCGTCGCCGCCCGCGGACAGCAGCAGGCCGTCGGCGGAGAACTCCAGCCGCACCTGCGCGCCGCGTTCGGCGACCAGCGCGACGCGCTTGATGGCGTCGGTGAGCGCGGCGACAGCCAGGGTGGCGATCGAGGTGTGCTCCTTGGGGAGCAACTGGCGGAACTTGGGGAATTCCGCGTCCAGCAGGCGGGTGGTGGTCCGGCGGCCCGCGTTCACGATGCCGAGCAGGCCGTCCGACCCCGCGCCGGTGCCCAAGGACAGCTGAACGGGCGCGTCGGAGGGCCCGAGTGTCTTGGCGGCCTCCGACAGCGTCCTCGCCGGAATGAGCACCGAAGTCTCGATATCGGCACGCGTGGGCTGCCATTCGATGTGCCGGACGGCGAGGCGGAACCGGTCGGTCGCCGCGAGCACGACCTGCGATCCCTCGATCTCCACTCGGATGCCGGTCAGCATGGGCAAGGTGTCGTCGCGGCCTGCGGCGACGGCGACCTGGCCGACCGCCTCGGCGAAGACATCCACACTCAGTGCACCGGTCTGTTGAGGCACCTCGGGCAGCTGGGGATAATCCTCCACCGGCATGGTCGGCAGGGAGAACTTCGCGCTGCCACAGGTGATCAGCACGCGGGTGCCGTCGACGGAGACGTCGACGGGCTTGTTGGACAGCGCCTTGGTGATGTCGGCGAGCAGACGACCGGAGACCAGCACCTGGCCGGGGCCCGCGACCTCGGCCGCGACTCGCACCTGCGCGGACACCTCGTAGTCGAAGCCGGAGACGGTCAGCCCGTCCTCGTCGGCGACCAGCAGCACACCGCCGAGTACCGGAACCGGCGGCCGGGACGGAAGACTGCGCGCCACCCAGGCGACGGACTCGGCGAAATCCTCGCGGGCGACCCGAAACTTCATGCTTGCAAGCTCCATCGCCCGATCTGTCCTCTCCCGGTTCCGTGATCTGTTGTCGGCTCGTCAGTGTCGGTGCTCGAAAGGGTCCGGCCGAATCGGCCGCCTTCGAAGTCTGGCACAGGCGACCGACATCAAACCGTACCCGCGCGAGGGACGTGCACCTAGCCCGACCCTCCGGCACGGCGGATGGCCGAGCCCGGAGCGTATCCGCGCGGACCGGCGACGGGAAATCGAGTCCGGCGTGCCGCGGGCGCGTGCCGCGTACGGCGATCGGTCATCGGGACCGTGATGCGGCTTCCGGTCGGTGCTGTCGTCCGTGCGGGAAACGGGGGGCGGACGGCGAAGTGCGTCGCTCGACCGACTTTCCACACACCCTGTTTTGAAGAGAGATCTCTAATGAGAAGAACTGAAGTAGTAGTAGGCGCTGTGGATTCTGTGGACTGCGGCCGAAACCGCTGTTCAGCGGGCGTGGTGCCGTGGGGATGACCGTGGAGTGTCTCGAGGATGAACACGAGGCGTCTGTGGAGCTTCCATGGTTGTCCCGGATTCATCCTCGAGCACTCCTCGAGTTGTTCCACTGGATTCACCCGGTTGTTCACACCTGTGCACGAGATCGTGGACAGCTCGAGGAATCCTCGAGGACTCCACATGGACTCCTCGAGGAATCCACAAGGCCGGATCCGGTCCTCCCCTGGTCAGCGGGTGTGCGTAAGCATGCCTGGGGAAACTGTTGAATTCGCCCTGTGCGGAAACTCGAGGGACCCGTTGCCCCGACCTGTGCACAGATCGGTGGACAAACCAGTGGATTCCTCGAGGAGTCCACAAGGATTCCTCGAGGAATCCACAACCCAAAAAAAGCACCGCCCCAGGTCAGGGGCGGTGCTCAGGTGTGAATGCCGGTCAGCGGGAGCGCTGCTTGATCCGGGCTGTGAGTTCTTGCACCTGGTCGTAGACGCGGCGGCGTTCGGTCATCTCCTTGCGGACCTTCTTCTCCGCGTACATCACCGTGGTGTGGTCGCGGCCGAACGCCTGGCCGATCTTCGGCAGCGACAGGTCGGTCAGCTCGCGGCACAGGTACATGGCGATCTGCCTGGCCTGGGCCAGCGGACGCGCTTTACCGGGACCGGTGAGTTCTTCGAGTGTGGTGTTGAAGTACTCCGCCGTGACGGCCATGATCGTGGCCGCGTTGATCTCCAGGGCCGCGGTGTCCGGCATCAGATCGCGCAGCACCACTTCCGCCAGCGGCAGGTCCAGCGGCTGGCCGTTCAGCGAGGCGAAGGCGGTGACCCGGATCAGCGCGCCCTCCAGCTCGCGGATATTGCGCTCCACCCGGCTGGCGATCAACTCCAGCACGTCGTGCGGCACGTCGAGCCGGTCCATCCGCGCCTTCTTGCGCAGGATGGCGATGCGCGTTTCCAGCTCCGGCGGCTGTACGTCGGTGATCAGCCCCCATTCGAATCGCGTCCGCAACCGCTCTTCCAGGGTGGCCAACTGCTTGGGGGGACGATCGGAGGAGACGACGATCTGCTTGTTCGCGTTGTGCAGGGTGTTGAAGGTGTGGAAGAACTCCTCTTGGATGCCTTCCTTGCCCTCGATGAACTGGATGTCGTCGACCAGCAGGATGTCGGTCTCGCGGTAGCGGCGCTTGAACGCGACCTTGCGGTCGTCGCGCAGACTGTTGATGAAGTCGTTGGTGAACTCTTCGGTGGACACGTACTTGACCCGCATCCCGGGGAAGAGACGCTGTGCGTAATGGCCGGCCGCGTGCAACAAATGCGTCTTGCCCAATCCCGAAGCACCCCAGACGAACAAGGGGTTGTAAGCGCGGGCTGGGGCTTCGGCGATGGCGACGGCCGCGGCATGCGCGAAGCGGTTGGACGCGCCGATGACGAAGGTCTCGAAGGTGTACTTCGCGTTCAGACTGGCCGACGACGTCGACGGAGCGGGCGATTCCTGTGACTTGGCGAAGTAGGTGGGCCACGAGTTGCGGACGTTCACCACGGGCTCGTCGTCCTGATCGCCACGCGGGTCACCCACCGGCTCACGCACCGGCTCGTGCGCCAAGCCCGTGTCGTCGTCGGCGGTCTCGCGCATCGCCGAACGCAGCGGGCCGCGCACCCCACCCGGCGACGGCTCGGGGTTGAACAGCGACTCCTGTCCCGGCGGGATGCCAGGTTCCCGCCGCGGCGGAAGTCCGGGTTCACGTCGCGGCGCGGCGTCCGGCCCGGCCATCATGGGCAGCTCGGCTGTCGTGGCGTACTCGCCACGCGGCGGATAGTCGGCGTGGGCGTACTCCGGCCGGCGGTACTCCTGCGGCGGGGCGAAGTCCTGACCGTATTCGGAGCCCGGGTATTCGGAGTCCTCGTTGTACGCGGATGCCGCGGGGAAATCGGTCGGCTGTGCGTAACGCGGCCCCGGGTAGGCATCGCGACCGGGAAACTCCGAACCCGGATAGGTGGCGGGAGCGCGGCCATCGCGGGTGCGCTCGGGCCTGCTCGTCATCCGCGCGTGCCGCGGCGTGTTGCTCTGCCGATCGACGGTCGGGGTGGTGGGGGCAGCGATGCGAACGCCGAGTCCTTCCACCTGAGGGCCGAGCCGGCGGCCGAGGGAACGGAGGATGGGCTCGCGCAGATCGCGCTCGATGGCCTCCTGGGCCAGCGATGAGGGCACCGAGAGCAGCGCGAACCCCTGTGCGACCGTCAGCGGCTTGACCAGCTTCAGCCAGGCCTGCTGTGCTCGGGTCACCGGAGGAATAGCGCCGTCGGGCGACCCGGTGGTCAGCTCGGTGACAACCTCGGGCCACACCGTGGCCAGCACGTTCTGCTCGTCGTCCATGCAGTTCCTCCCCGGAGTAGGTCGATAGGAGCAGACGGCCGGGGCACGCGTGGGGTGCGATGCTCGGGATCGGTCCCGTGATCCTGCGTACGTCCGTAACCGGTTCGGACGCTGTCCGGGTCCCCCATCTGGACAGCGGCGTGGCACCGTCGGCCCTACGAATATGCCACTCCAGGGTTCTTTCCACACAATTATCCACAGATGTGGAGAACCCTGGGGAACTGTGGAACGCGCGCACGCGCGGGAGCAGCGACGCCACGACCTGCGGATCTACAGCAATCGCCTGGCTAAGTACCTTAGTGGCGCTGGGTGCGGGATGGCCAGGGGTGTGGACGAACTCACGGTCATTGTCAGAATGCCTGACTCCACAAGCCGGATACCGCCTGGTCACCGGAGGCGGCCGAATGGGCTGGGGCGAGTTTGACCCGTCCGTTGCCGATCAGTACCCTCGTACAGTCACCCCTTGGTGCGGTGGCGGTCTTGTGCTGACCGCGTTTAGGTCGATGATCGACCGACTGTGCGCCAGGACCGACGCGCGCCGATGATGACCAGACCTGCGATTCATTCGCGCAACATACGTATCACCGACAAGCTTCGGGCACTACCTGGTGCCCGCCTACTCGAGGAGTGTTGACCGTGGCCAAGGGCAAGCGGACGTTCCAGCCGAACAACCGTCGTCGGGCGCGGGTTCACGGCTTCCGCCTCCGGATGCGCACCCGTGCGGGCCGCGCCATCGTCTCGGCGCGGCGCCGTAAGGGCCGCGCTTCCCTCACTGCCTGATTCTCGCTCTCGGACGCTCGGGTGTTGCCTGAGCCGTATCGGTTGCATCATCGTGCCGACTTCTCCCGGACGGTGCGCCGCGGCCAGCGAATCGGGAGGCGTGATCTGGTCGTACATGCGCTCGCGCACGGGTATGACGGAGTCGTGGGCGCGAATGGACGACACGATCAGATCCCGGATGACGCGCTGGTCCGCGTGGGCGGACCACGCTTCGGGTTGATCGTCAGCAAGGCGGTGGGCAACGCGGTGATTCGACATCGCGTCGCCCGCCGCCTGCGTCATATGTGCGCCCAGGTGGTCGACGAATTGCCCGCCGAGACCGATGTCGTCATCCGTGCGCTTCCAGGTGCCGCAACCGCGTCGTCGGACGACCTGCTGCGCCAGCTGCGCACTGCACTGCGTAAGCTCGGGGTCGGCTCTCAGGCGGATATGTCGACGGGCGGCCCGGCATGAGTCTCCGGGCGAAAATCGCCGGACTGCCCGCGAACGTGCTGATCTTTTCGATCGAGCTGTATCGGACCTACGTCTCCCCCACCCGCATGCCGGTGTGCCGATTCACCCCGACCTGTAGTGAGTACGCGGTGACCGCACTGCGCACTCGGGGCGTGTTCATGGGGCTCTTACTGACGGTCGTGCGCTTGGCCAAATGCGCGCCCTGGCACCCTGGTGGGTGGGACCCCGTTCCGGAGCGGAAGCGGAACACGCATCGCGCCGAGCCGGCGGACGGGGCAGCGACCGACGCGACGTCGCAGGAAACAAGCCTGCCCGCCGGACCGCGGTCGGAGCCGAAAGCTTGTAAAGGATCGCCGTACGCGGTGATCGGCGACACGAACGACGGGAGTGCATAGAGCCGTGCTCGACTTCATTTATTACCCGGTGTCCTGGATCCTCTGGTTCTGGCATCGGGTCTTCGGGTTCGCGTTCGGCGCGGACAACGGTCTCACCTGGGCGCTGGCCGTGGTGTTCCTGGTGTTCACCTTGCGTCTGGTGCTCTACAAGCCGTTCGTCAAGCAGGTGCGCACCACCAAGCAGATGCAGGAACTGCAGCCGCAGATCAAAGAGCTGCAGAAGAAGTACAAGAACGACCGCCAGAAGATGGCGCTCGAAATGCAGAAGCTCCAGAAGGACCATGGCTTCAACCCGCTGATGGGTTGCCTGCCGATCCTCGCCCAGGTTCCGGTGTTCCTCGGGCTCTTCCATGTGCTGCGCTCGTTCAACCGGACCGGGCACGGTATCGGCCAGCTGGGCATGACGCCGGAGCAGAACGCCAATACCGCCAACTACGTCTTCAGCGCGACCGATGTGCAGTCCTTCCTGAGCGCTCGCATCTTCGGCGCGCCGATTTCGGCATTCATCACCATTCCGACTCCCCAGTTGCAGGCCTTCGCCGACTACGGTGGTGTGCCGTCCAAGCTGAGCATCGCGCTCGTCGCGATCCCTTTGATGGTCATCGCAGGCGTGGCGACGCACTTCAACGCCCGCGCGTCGGTCGCGCGGCAGACGCCGGAAGCAGCGGCCAACCCCCAGGCCGCGATGATGAACAAGCTCGCGCTGTGGGTGTTCCCGCTCGGTGTACTCGTCGGTGGCCCCTTCCTGCCGATCGCCATCCTGCTGTACTGGGTCTCCAACAACATCTGGACCTACGGGCAGCAGCACCTCGTGTTCGGTCGCATGGCGAAAGAAGAAGAAGCCAAGAAACAGGCCAAGCTGGAGCAGCGCGCGCAGAACGCGCCCAAGCCCGGCGCCAAACCGGTCAACGTGAAGAAGAAGCCGGCCCCCGCCGCTGCTGCTGATACCGAGTCGGACGAGGACACCTCTGTCGCGTCGACGAACGGCACCGCCAAGCCGCCGAAGCAGTCGGCGGGCCGACAGCGTCCGGCGGGGCAGAAACGGCCGGGCAACCGGGGCAGGGCGAACCAGAAGCGCAAGCGCTGATCACCATCGGTGGGTTGAGCCGCCCACCTTGATCGCTGAGCAACCCCTTGATCGCGAATACCGCCCGGCGGCGATTGCCCGGCGCGCGCGATGAGCAGATGAAGGAAATCAAATGACTGTTGAGACCGACGGAGGGGACGCCACCGTGGCGACGACGACGGCGAACGCCGGAGCGGAGACCGGCGATGTCGCGAGTGATGCCGAGGAAGCGCTCATCGAGGAAGGCGAGATCGCGGGCGACTATCTCGAACAGTTGCTCGACGTATTGGACTTCGACGGCGACATCGATCTCGACGTGGAAGGTGATCGCGCCGTGGTGAGCATCGACGGCGGACGTGACCTGACGAAGCTCGTCGGGCGAAACGGCGAGGTACTCGACGCGTTGCAAGAGCTGACTCGGCTCGCCGTTCAGCAGGCGACCGGAGTTCGCAGCCGGCTGATGCTGGACGTGGCGGGTTGGCGGGCCAAGCGGCGATCCGAGCTGAGCGAGCTCGGCGCCGCCGCGGCACAGCGAGTGCTGGACTCCGGCGAGCCGGAGTCGCTTGCACCCATGACCCCGTTCGAGCGCAAGATCGTGCACGACGCGGTGGCGGCCGTCGCAGGCGTGAGCAGCGAAAGCGAAGGCGTCGAACCGAACCGGCACGTGGTGGTCGTTCCCAGCTGAGGCGCGGGCAGCTCCCTAGAGCGGGCGGCATGTTTCGCGGCCCGGACGGGTAGTGGTTGGATAGGGCCTCTGGTCTGTGGACCGGGGGCCTTGTTCGTGTCCGGAGCCCGATTGCTCGCTCGTCGATCGACCCGAGTTCGGAAGGATGTTTCACGTGGAACGAGATCTCGGTGGAACCACCGCGGGAGCCACGGAGTTGGAGCCATCCGCGGCGGCGGCCACCATCTTCGGCGACCGACTCGATCTCGCGCGTCGGTATTGCACCGCCCTGGCTACCGCGGGCGTCGAGCGCGGGCTGATCGGCCCGCGTGAGGTACCCCGCCTCTGGGATCGCCACATCCTGAACTGCGCGGTGCTCGGCGAGTTGATCGCCGAGGGTGCGTCCGTGGTCGATATCGGCAGCGGCGCGGGACTGCCCGGCATCCCGCTCGCGATCGCGCGGCCGGACCTCCGGATCACTCTCGTCGAACCCCTGCTACGCCGAACCATCTTCCTGAGCGAGTTCATCGAATCGGTCGGGCTGGACATAACCGTGGTGCGCGGGCGCGCGGAACAGTCCGGCGTGATGAAGGAAGCCGGCGGCGCGGACGTGGTCACGTCCCGCGCGGTTGCCCCACTCGGAAAACTCGCCCAGTGGTCCTTTCCCCTCCTCCGCGACCATGGGCACATGCTTGCGCTCAAAGGCGCGAGCGCGGCCGAGGAGCTCGAACGCGACGGCGACGCACTGGTGAAGGCCGGAGCAGGTAATGCGGTCGTGCTCGAATGCGGCGTCGGCCTGGTGTCGACACCCACGATGGTGATCAGCGCAGAGCGCCTCCCCCGCACCGAGCGTGCCACCCGGCGGCGTGCCGAGCGCGCAGTCGAGCGTGGCGGGAAGGCGGTTCGCACCGCGACGACGGAGCGTGCGCGCAAGCGTGCGGCACGCAAGGCCAAGTAGAAGCTTCGATTACGAAGGATCGACGCTCGACCTCGAACCTGGGCTCGATTCGTCACTCTGACGGAATGGTCGCCGGTTGAGCGGCAGGGAGTTGTAGCTGCGCGCGAATTCGGGGTGTTCCTATGGTTTTCGTCAAGTTGTGGCGGCGGGTGGATCCGCTCTGTCCGTGATCGTCGGATCCGTTGGTTTCGGGTGGCGATTCGAGCGGTGGGAGGCTGGCGAATGCACTGGGTGATCGGAGTGGCGGGGCTTGTCGTGGCAGTGGTCGTGATCGATCGGATCGCGGTGGTGGGCGGAGCGTCGGGGCTGGATCTATTGGCGTCATGGGCCCAAGACCGCTGGAGTCGGTTCGGGCATGCTCGGTCAGGTGGAGTCGCTGCTTTCTCCGTCCTATCGGCATGTCGTCGAGGAAACCCGGTCCAGGCAGATGGTCCGGCTTTTGGCCGCCAGTCCCGAGTCGCGGATGGATCAGGCGGCCGTGGGTGATCGCCGAGCGGTCGGGGAGATCATCCAGATCGTGCACCCGGTGGTGCTGCGTACGCTTCCGAGTAAGTCGCTTGGACGACTCAGCGGATGATCTACTTGCACCTGGTTCGATTCCCTCCGGTACTCGGGCGCGGCGGGGACTTCATCGATGGGTCCCACATTTCGAACCCGGTGTGGCTGCTCGGTGGCTGAAGTCGAGAGTCAGGGCTTCCGTCTGCTGTTGCTTCGAAAGGGAATTGCGACTGGCGCCCTGCGAGCGAAGGCGTGCGGAGCGGTCCGCGTGGTGAAGGATCGGATCAAGCCCATCGTGCCGGCATGCGACAGGTCATCGCGTTAGCCGCCCGTATGCATGCCCGGGGTGCACTTCGAGAGGCACTCCAAGCAGTCCCGTGATTGACGCAGAGGCATGCTCGTGGAACTCCCGGCTCGGCTCATCCATCCGCGGACACATTGCTGCCGATGTTTCACGTGAATCCAAGCCGCGGGAGTCCGAGCGGAGAGCGGCGGTCACGGATTTGCTATCGCGTGGCGGTCCAGATTGCCGAGCGGCGAATGTTTCACGTGAATCAAAGTGCCCTAGAGCGACTCCGTCTCGGGACTCGTAGCCGTCTGTTCACGGTGCGAGCTGTCGCCCGCCGGATGTTTCACGTGAATCGGTATCTCCCGCCGCTGGATCTAGTCGGACTTGCGTAGAAGGAGTCCTCGCGAACTCCGCATACGGTCGGGTTGGGACGGTGTGATCGCAGAGATCTGCGACAGAGTTTCAGGGCGGGCAGCAGTCGGTGCGAAGCCGCCGTACCGTGATGTTGACGGGACTCCCCTCGTGGCCATCGGACCGTAGTGGCGCCAAGAGCGCTCAGCTGCCGCACGGCTATGCCAGGCCAAGGAGCCGGCCGGAGTGTCTGAATCGCGCCGGGTCGAACCGTCACTGCGAGTAGCAATCCGCGATCCGGCTGCGGCACGCCTGCCTGCCGGCCGACGGGCAATGTTTCATGTGAAACCGCACGCGCGCTGAGAGCGGTGGATCGCTGGGGCGTGATCGCTGTGAAGTCATAGTGGCGTGGCGGAGCCGTCCACCGCGGAACCAGAAGGCGCTGACGGGATCAGCCTCCGAGTGGAGCTGCGGCCGGATGCGATCTGTGTGATCCTTTGTCCGCCCGTCCCTCTCGGAACGCGGCAACGTACACGCAAGGCAAGAATCCACTGCTGGGCTGTCGATCCGCGATCGAGCTCAGTTCATTTGACGTGGTGCACGGCTGTGCCGTGTGCCGGGACCAAAGAGCCGACCGGAGTGTCTGAATCGCGCCGCCGAGCCGGGGAGTTCCACGAGCATGCCTCTGCGTCAATCAGGGGACTGCATCGAGTGCCTCTCGAAGTGCACCCGGGGTCGAACCGTCACTGCGAGTAGCAATCCGCGATCCGGCTGCGATACGCCTGCCGCCGTATCGCCTGCCGACGGCAATGTTTCATGTGAAACCGCACGCGTGTCGAGGCAAATTCGTGCGGATTTTGCGTGTCGCTGTGCGCCTCGCCGCGATTCAGCTTTCTTAAACCGCTCAGTGCTGGCAAGCTAGTGTGCGTCGGGCGTGAGCGTAGGTGCCACGAGGGATCTGGTTGTCACTGCGGCGAGCAGCTCCGCTCGGTCGATCGGGCGCCGCGAAGCCGGTTGTGCATCGCGCTCGAACCGACAAAGGCTGTTGCAGAAACGACGCCGACCCGTCGCGCGCACGTGTTCTGAAGTTTCTCGGGTTAGGAGCTGTCTATGTCGAGCGGTCCGGCGAATGTTTCACGGGAAACAACGTCGCGCGTGCCGGGGATGCTGGACTCCAGCAATTTCGAGACGGAGGCATTCGGAAGTACACCATTCGGGCACATCTCTCCCAGTGAGACCCCGATAGCCGCCGAAGCGCAACGTGCAAGTCAGGTCCTCCATCCAGGAAAGGTGACTGTGCCGAAACCGCACGAGCAACGGATCATCACGATCGCCAATCAGAAAGGCGGCGTCGGGAAGACGACCACCGCCGTGAATCTGGCGGCCGCCCTGGCGCATCAGGGGATGACGGTGCTCGTGATCGACCTCGATCCACAGGGCAACGCCAGCACCGCCCTCGGTATCGAGCACCATTCGGGTGTCCCCTCGAGCTACGAACTGCTCATCGGCGAGGTATCGGTCAAGGACGCCATCAAAGCGAGTCCACACAACGAGCGCCTCTTGTGCATCCCCGCGACGATCGATCTGGCGGGCGCCGAGATCGAGCTCGTGTCGATGGTGGCCAGGGAGGGGCGCCTGAAAGCCGCTATCCAAGAGGCGAATATCGCCGGATACGACATCGATTACGTGATGATCGACTGCCCGCCTTCCTTGGGGCTGCTGACGGTCAATGCGCTCGTCGCGGCGAAGGAGGTGCTGATTCCGATCCAGTGCGAGTACTACGCCTTGGAGGGAGTCGGTCAGCTGCTTCGCAATATCGGTTTGGTGCAGGCGCATCTGAACCCCGAACTGCACGTCTCGACCGTGATTCTCACTATGTACGACGGGCGAACCAAACTGGCCGACCAGGTCGCCGAAGAGGTCCGTGGGCACTTCGGCGATGTCGTGCTGCGGTCGGTGATTCCACGCAGTGTGAAGGTGTCGGAGGCGCCCGGCTACGGCATGACGGTGCTCGATTATGATCCAGGCTCCCGGGGCGCGATGAGCTACCTGGACGCCGGACGTGAGATGGCGGCCCGCGCGATGGTCCCGCGCGTCGCCGCGAAGACGGCGGAGTGACTCGGCCGGCCGGGCCGACGCTCGGCACAGTCCGGTTTGGTAGCGGAACGAGGAAGGGGTCGGTAGACCGATGAGTCAGGCGAAGAAGGGTGGGCTCGGGCGTGGCCTCGCCGCGCTGATCCCGACGACACCGACGACACCGACGGCAGCACCGGGACTCAGCAGTGCTGCGGCGAGTGTCATCGGTCTGGATCCCGTCGGACAGCAGCCTCCCTCGACCTACCTGCATCGCGTGCCGGATCCTGCCGACAACGCCGAACTGGAGGCCGGCGGCGCCGTCTATCGGGAGATCCCGCCGGATCAGATCGAGCCGAACCCGAAGCAGCCGCGCACGGTCTTCGAAGAAGACGCACTGGCCGAGCTGGTGCATTCGATTCGCGAATTCGGTTTGATGCAGCCCATCGTGGTGCGCAGGACCGAACCGGGTGTGGACCGCTACCAGCTGGTCATGGGCGAGCGGCGCTGGCGGGCTTGCCAGGAGGCAGGGCTGGCCGCGATTCCCGCGATCGTCCGGGAGACCGCGGACGAGTCCATGCTGCGCGACGCCTTGCTGGAGAACATCCACCGGGTGCAGCTGAACCCGCTCGAAGAGGCGGCGGCCTACCAGCAGTTGCTGGAGGAATTCGATGTCACCCACGAGGAATTGGCTGCCCGAATCGGCCGCTCTCGCCCCGTTGTGACGAATATGATCCGTCTACTGAAGTTGCCGATTCCGGTGCAGCGCCGGGTCGCGGCGGGCGTACTGTCCGCCGGGCACGCGCGAGCACTGCTCGGTCTCGACGCGGGTGCGGACGCTCAAGAGGTGCTCGCCACCCGGATCGTCGCCGAGGGACTCTCGGTCCGGGCTACCGAGGAAGCCGTCATGCTGGCGAACCGGGAACAGGACGCGGCCGCGCCCTCTCCGGTCGCTCGGCGCAAGCCGATCGAGATGCCAGGTCTACAGGCCGTGGCCGATCGGCTGTCCGGCTCCTTCGACACCCGGGTCCTCGTGAGCATGGGCAAGCGCAAAGGCAAGATCGTCGTCGAGTTCGGCTCGGTCGACGACCTCGAACGGATCGTCGCCCTGATGGAGCGGAACGCACCCGCAGTGTGACAGAAGTGACGAAATTGAACTTGTGGTTCAGATAGGTGCAGGGTCCCGGTCGAAACGTCACTGTGACGGCAGGGTCTCGCGCGGCCGTGGAGCGTGCGTCGCTCCCAGTGGAGCAACACAAGTTCTTCCGACAAACAGCACAGCGATATGGAATGAGGCAGGTTCCCGTTGATCGCTTATTCTTGCTGGCGAGCAAACATTGATGCGACGTGAGCGTGGATGAATCGGACAGCTGGAGGCTGAGCAGAGCGGTGTCGACCAGCGTCACAGCACTAACCCTCGGCGGACTGGAGAAGCTTCCCGCGCATGCGCGGCGTTGTGTCTTCTGGGAGATGGACCCCGCGGTGGCCGAAGACTCGCGCAACTTCAGCGATCCGGTGTTCGAGAAGGAAGCCTGGCTGTCCACGGTCATGCTGGAGTGGGGTTCCTGCGGACAGGTGGCGAACGTGGACGGCAACGTCGCCGGCTGCGCCTTGTACGCACCACCGAGCGCGGTGCCGCGCGCCACGCTCTTCCCCACCTCCCCCGTGAGCCCGGACGCGGTCCTATTGACCACGCTGCGGGCCGAATTCCCCTATCAGGATGCCGATGTCGCCCACCGCTTGATCCAGGCCGTGGTGGCCGATCTGGTGCGCCGCGGCGTGCGCGCTCTGGAGGCGTTCGGTATTCGAACCGATCCGACGACGCAGGCGCTGTCGGATCGGTCCGGCTCGATGACACTGCTCGAGCGGATCGTCGCGCCGATCAAGAATGCGAACCCGGCGGGCGCGACGACCGCATGCTCACCCGAGAGCTGCATGATCGACGCCGACTTCCTGGAAGATGTCGGCTTCGAGGTCGTGGCTCCGCATCACCGATTCCCGCGCTTGCGGTTGGAGCTGGCCTCCGACCACGGCTGGAAGGAAGACGTCGAACGGGCGCTGGATCAGCTGCTCGCGGCGGCGTCGATGACCGTGCCGACCCGCATCGGAGCGCGTTGAGCTGAACATCGAAGCGCTCCCTGCCGACCAAGCGTTGGCAGGGAGCGCTTCGACTTGCGAAAGAACGACGGCTACATCCGGTCGGCGGCGGCCAGCTCTTCGGCCAGCAGCTCCGCGAACGTGTATGTGCCGGTGGGCTGGTCGTCCTGCCCGAGCAGGTACAGCCGCTTCACCGAGATCAAAATGGCTTCGGCGATCACGTCGCGCATGCGCGGGTTGGTGAGTACCGACGCATCGTATTCGTTTGTCAGATAACCGATGTCGACTTGCACGGTAGGCATCTTGGTGAGACGCAACAGGTCCCAGGTTCGCGCGTGGGTGCGGCAGTCCTGCAAGGACGTTCGAGCAACGACCTCGCGCTGGATGAACCCGGCGAGCACCTGTCCGATCATGGACACCGAGCCGTGCGAGTTGCCGAAGTAGAACCCGGCGACGCCGTTGGCCAGCGGGCTGGGGTTGGCGGCGCAGCGCAGCGAGATCATCAGATCGGCGTCGAAGGCGTTGGACGTTTCCGCGCGCTCGGCGTCGGTGGGGTTGGCGCCCCACGGCCGGGACAGGAAGGTCTCCATGCCCGTGGCCGCCATCCGCCCCTCCAGACGGCTGGCGAGGTCCCACAGGATCTCCGACTCGTAGACGTCGCCGTACTCCGTCGGCACGGTGTAGCCCTTGTCGGGGCCGCCGAGACCCGGATCGATGACGATCCGCTTTCCGGTGAGCTGCGGTCCTGCCCGGTGCACGACCTCCTCCTCAGCGATCCGGTGGGGATTGCCCCCGGTCACCCTGGCACCGAGCAGGTCCAGCGAGCGCAGCGTGTCGGGACCGCAGATGCCGTCGGCCGACAGGCCGATCTCGCGCTGGAAAGCGGTCAGCGCGTCATGGGTGTGCGGACCGAAGTAGCCGTCGACCCGGTGCACGTAGAAGCCGAGATCCTGCAGCCTGCGCTGAAGCGTGGCCACATCGTCGCCGTACAACGGCGCGGACAGCTGGTAGATCAGCGTGCGCGCGCCGAGTCGGTAGGACGCTTCCTTCAGTGCCCGGTAGGTCGCCGGGCCGACCACACCGTCGACGAGCAAACCACGATGCTGCTGAAATGCGCGAACCGCGGAGTCGAGGTGATGATCGAAGGAGACTTCGGTGTCCTTCCAGTACTCGCGGGCGTCCGAGCTATCGATACCGACGTGCGCGTGCAGGAACCCGAGGCTTGCCAAGGTGCTCCGAACCTCTGCTACGGCTGGACCGGAATCGCCGTGACGAAGTCGGTGCATGCGTGAGAGCCCTTTCCTTCCGTCAAACCCGCGGGTACCCACTCATGCGACGGGATACACCTTCGCACGACCGGAGCGTCAGTCGATTGTCTCAGACCCGGACCGGGTTTCGACAATCCCCGGGTCCAGGCATCCTACGGCGCGTCCTCAGATGACGTCTTCGAGTTCGCGCAGAAGAGCCGCTTTGCCCTTTGCTCCGACGATCTGCTTGACCGGCTTACCGCCGCGGAACAGCATCATAGTGGGCAGCGAGAGGATCTGATAGTCGCGGGCGGTGCTCGGGTTGGCGTCCACGTCCAGCTTCGCGATGGTCAGTTTGTCGGCGTGCGCGCCCGCGATCTCCTCCAGGACGGGCGCGACCATCTTGCACGGTCCGCACCAGTCGGCCCAGAAATCGACGAGGACCGGCTTCTCACTCAGCAGCACGTCGTCGGCGAAGGACGCGTCGGTGACGGTGACCGTGTTGGCGGACTCGGACATGAATGTTCTCCTTGCGATACAGCGAGACAGAAGTGTGTGGCTCGTCCGGCGCGAGCTCAGTTGACGGCTACCGACTCACCCGCGTGGGTGAGGGTGTTCGAGGTGATGTCGCCCTGGTCTGCCAACCAGCGCTCGGCGTCGATGGCCGCCCGGCAACCCGTGCCTGCGGCGGTGATCGCCTGGCGGTAGGTGTGGTCGACGAGATCGCCCGCGGCGAAGACACCGGGGATGTCGGTCGCGGTCGTCGGGTCGTCTACCAGCACGTATCCTTCGCTGTCCAGAGCAACCTGGCCCTTGACGAGTTCGCTGCGCGGATCGTGGCCGATCGCGACGAACAGGCCGGTGGCGGCCAGCTCGGAGGTTTCGCCGGTCCGGGTGTCACGCAAGGTGAGGTGGGTGACGCTGGTCTCACCGTGCACCTCGGCCACCTCGGCGTTGAGCACGAACTTGATCTTCTCGTTCGCCTTCGCGCGTTCCAGCATGATGCGGGAGGCGCGGAACTCCTCGCGGCGGTGCACGATGGTGACGCTGGAGGCGAACTTGGTCAGGAAGGTCGCCTCTTCCATGGCGGAGTCGCCGCCGCCGACCACCACGATGTCCTGGCCCTTGAAGAAGAAGCCGTCGCAGGTGGCGCAGGCGCTGACACCGCGGCCGAGCAGCCGCTGCTCGCCGGGAACGTTCAGGTAGCGCGCGGCCGAGCCCATGGCGAGGATCACGGCGTAGGCCTGGAAGGTTTCCCCGCCTACGACGACCTTCTTGATCGGACCGGTCAGGTCGACGGCCTCTACGTCCTCGGTGCGGATGTCCGCGCCGAACCGCTTGGCCTGCTCGCGCATCTCCTCCATGAGGTCCGGGCCCATGATGCCGCCACGGAAGCCGGGGAAGTTCTCGACCTCGGTGGTGGTCATCAGCGCACCGCCGAACTGGGTCCCTTCGAATTGCAGCGGCTGGAGCTCGGCGCGGCCTGCGTAGACGGCGGCCGTGTAGCCTGCGGGGCCGGAGCCGATGATGATCAGATCGCGAACTGGCGTGCCGGTGTCGCTTTTTTGCTCGCTACGCTCGCTCATGGGGCCCTTCCGCAAAGTTTCGATCGGACGTGTCGGTCAACAACAGGGTAATGGCTGTTGTTCCCGAATCGGCGGGGTCACACCGCTCGGGTGGTCCAGATCGCAAGGTCAGCCGATGTCCTGTAGCGCTTTGCGCTGGGGATCACCTGTACCGCAACCGGTCCCGACCACGAGCGCGGTGATCTTGGGCGGCTGCGGGCCGTTGAGCAGAATGAGCACCGCGTTGCCGCCCTGGAAACGGATATCGGTGGAGCCGAGGATCGTGCGGTCCAGACCGTTCGCCCGTACACAACGCTCCAGCGCTTCCGGGCCGGCCAACGCTCCGGTGACGTTGTGACGGCCCAGCGCGCCGAGGGCCACGGTGGCCGTGAGATCCTCGCCCAAGTCTTCATTACTGGTGGTCGGCTGTGCGGTGGGCGCCGGGCCGTCACCGCCGCGCAGCGTCGAAGCCCAGACACCCGCACCGGCGACCGCGACGATCGCCGCGGCTGCCGCGGCGAACCAGCGCAACCTGCCGCGGCGACGCTCGTCCGAAGCCACCGGCGCCGATCCGGAAACTTCTGTTTCGCCGACGGATTCGCGTACCCGCGGAGGCGGAAGCTCATGAACCGTGGCGCCCTCGGGCGGCTCCAGCTCGTCGACGAACCGAGCGAGCCGGGCCGCCACGTCGTCCGGCATCGAATGGACGATGCGCTCGTCCCGGCCAAGAGCACGCAGCTCGGCACGCACGTCGTCCAGCGCGTGCAGATAGCGAACCGCTTCCGGGTCGCGCGAGACGATCGGCCACAGCTGCTTCCGCTGCGCCGGCGTTACGTTGCCGGCATGCAGGTCGGACAGCAAGTCGGGCGCGAACGGGGGCTGCGGCACGGACTCGGTAGCCATCGCACCTCCGTTGTTCGCATCGGATATCGCGGGGACCCCCTCGGCGACGGGGCCTGTCTCTGATTCGCTCAGTGGTTCGTCACTGTTAATGACGCATCCCAACTACCCCCGGTTCCCGGGATCACGCAGAAAATCCAATCGCTCTTTCAACCGCTGCCGCGCGCGAGCGCACCGGCTCTTGATCGTCCCCTCGGGCACGCCGAGCAACGCCGCCGCCTCGGCCACGCTATACCCCTCCACATCCACCGCCACCAGCGCGGTTCGCTGATCTGGAGGCAGCGAGAACAACGCCCGATCGATGACCAACGACGTCTCTACCTCGGCCATCTCGTCGCGGGTAAGCCTCGGCTCGGGCATCGACTCCGGTGACAGCGACAACGCCGGCCTGGCCTTGTTCCGCCGGATCCGGTCCAGGCACGCGTTCACCACGATCGCATGCAACCAACTGCGCACCTCCGCCTCCGCTCGGAACGAGCCGGCGGTGCGATGCGCCGACAAGAGCGCGTCCTGTAGGGAATCGGCCGCATCCTCACGCGTGTAGGAGGTGCGCAGCGCGGTCTGCCACAGGTGATCGTTGTGTCTGCGCAGCAACTCCGCGAACGCGTACCGCTCACCGGCGACATGCGCCCGCAACAACTCCACATCGGTGCGTTCACCGAGTTCGAAGGAGCGCTCGCGACACATCACCGGCTGCGACGCATCCCTGCCGAGCTCCTCGTTCACTTCGGACGACAATGCCAACCCCTTGGACAGCCCTCACGGCGGCAACGGGCATGGTTGACCATCACCGAGACTCGCAGCATCCAGGATCGAGAAACGCCAGAACCTGGGAAGCTCCCCTGCTGAGAGCGCCCGAAGATCATATCGTCCGTTATGTTTTGGCAGCAACCAACTTCGGGACGGATGCGAGCGAATACGCGACACTCGACGTCGCGCAGCACACTGCGCGCGAACGAATGGGCGGCGCAGGTGGAGCCGGGCTACGGCGCGGCGTCGAAGCGGATGTCCGCGATGGCGGTCTGGAACTGTCCTCCGGAATTCGCCAGCCCGGTGATCCAGACGAGCACGTAGCGGGCGGCCTGGTCGGCCCGTACCGGGATGTCGGTGACGCCGTCGTCCAGCCGGGCGGAACCGATCAGCTGGGTCTGATCCAGCGTCGGCGAGCCGGTGGGCGAGGTGCGGATCTCCACCGAGGTGCCCGCGCTGGGCGAGTTGATCGACACGTTCGTGAGCTTCGCGGGGGCCGGCAGCGTGGCCAGCAGACCGACCCCCTTCTTGAGCGCGGGGAACTGCTGGAAGTACTGATCGGTGCGCCACTGGGTGCCGGGGTCGTTGTCCAGCACCGCGCGGGCGTTGGCGACGCCGTCGGCGGTGCCCTCGGGCGAGAACACCGACACGCCGGTCACCGGGACCGGGGCACCGGTCGAGGTCAGGTTCGGGCCCGCGGCGGCGGGCGTCGGCGCGGGCTGGTTGTTCGTCGTCAGGCCGATATTGCGCTGCTCGTTCAGCGGCGCTTCGGAAGCGCTCGGCGCGAACACGCTGACCATCCACCAGATCACGACGCCGACCACGAGCGCGGCGAGGATGCCGAGGCCGACCATGATCCACATCATGCGCTGCGAGCGTTCGCGTTCGGCCGCGAGTAGCTCCGGATCGGCGAGCGAGTCGTCCATGTTCGCGGGAGCGCGCTGGCCGAGCCGCAGCACCGGGATGAAATCGGTCTTCTGGTCGACCACCGACGCCTGCTCCAGCACGTGCTGGACGGTTGCCGCGGTACGCACGCCCTTGTTCGACTCCAGCGAGCGCACGGCGACCGCGGAGATCTCGAACGGCACTTCGGGACGGATCTGGCGGGGTTCCACCGGAGTGCCGTCCGGGCCGAAATCGGCCGGCCGCAGTCCGCCGACGGTCGCGGCGGCGCCGCTCACACCGCCCGAGCGGATCGGCCAGCGGGCCGTGATCAGCGCGTAGAGCATCGCACCGAGACCGCGCACGTCGGACTGCGCGTCGGAATCGGACAGCGTGCCGGGGAACGCGAGCACCGCGTCACCCGATGCGCTGATGCGTACCCGGTCGGGATGGTCGATGGACAGCGATCCGCCGCCACGGTGCGCCAGCTCCGCCGCCGAGGCGAGGGCGCGGATGGCACGCGCCGCGCCGATCGGCGAAGGCACCGTCTCGGCCATCTCGCGCAGCGAACGGCCCGGCGTCCATTCCGCCACCACGATGCCGCCGGAACTGCCGCGCACGACATCGAGTACGCGGGCGAGGCCGGGTGAGTTGATCCGGCCGAGCCGTAGTGTCCGGGACAGAATCGCCTGGGGACCGTCCTGCCCGGAGTTCTCCGTCTCCTTCTGGTCGGCGTCGACGAAGGTCAGCGCGACCTCGCGATCGAGTTTGATGTCCAGCGCCTGCCAGAACTTCAGGCCGCGGGCGCCGCCGTGATCGGCCAGCAGGCGGTAACGGCCGCCTGCCACCGACGCGCCCGGAATCAACTTGGGGCCGCGCGGGATTCGCCGGGCGCCCAAGTTCTCGCCACCCATCGGCGGCATCTCCGGCGAGCCGACCGGAATCATCCCGGTGTCGTACATCGGATCGCGCGGCGGCAGCTGGTTCTCCTGCGGTTTCGCCGCGTCCTGCTCCGGTCCGGCCGTGTCCGGCTCGTTGTTCGCGTACGCGGGATCCAACGGCTCCCCCGCGGTCGGCGGTACATCGGTGGACAGTCCGCCGGACGTGGTCGCAGAAGAATCGGCGGCCGGGACGCCGCCCACCGCGTCGTCGCTCACCCTCGGTCCTCCTTCGCCCTGGTATGTCGAGGTTCCGGCGAATTCGCCACTTGTGCTTCTCTGCCGAACAGGGTACGGGAACTCCCCCATGCCAGTGCGGTCAACGGCATCGGGTCTGATCACAGGTAGCACCATCGTCTGGGCATCCATGTACGGATCGAACCGCGGGTATGCCAAGTAGGGGTCGGGCCTGCGGAGCACCTGCGTGACATAGGGATCTTCGGCCGGGCTTTCCAGGCCGAGTTCCGGCGCGGGCGGGGTCCAGCCGAGGCGTCGCGAGATGGCCACGGTGATGGCGACGATCTCCGGAATACCGGCGAGTCGCATCAAGCCGAAGGCCACCGCGAACATGACGATCGCGCTGATCGCCACCCGGATCAGTGAACCGGGCCCGCCGAAGGACGCGCTCAGCCGATCCAGGCCGAGTACCCGGTCCACGATCCACATCACCGCGCCCCCCGCGAGTGAGGCAAGGACGACACGAGTCACCGTTCGGCCTACATTGGCCATTCGGAGATCGCCCAGACTGCGGTGCAGCAGGAAACCGCCCACCACGGCGCCGACCGCGAAGCCGAGGCCGTTCGCCACACCCAGCGCGACCACCACGTGCTCGGCGTCGGTGATCATCGGGGCCAGCGCGGAGAAGATGATCTTGGCGGTGGTGATGCCCAGGATGATCCAGGTGGGGATCCACGCCTGCTCCCTGGCGTAGAACACCCGCAAGTGGATCAGCACCAGCGAGTACGGGATCAGCGCGAACGCCGACCAGCTGACCGCGAGTCCGAGACGTTCGGCGTCCGATCCGAAATTGCCGTAGCCGTAGAGCGCTTGTCCGACCTGGGGACCGGCCAGCGTGAGGAAGGTGACCACGGGGACCAGCGCGATCATGGTCAACCGGGTGGCGGCGGACAGATCGTCGACCACCGCGGGCGTGTCGTCGGCGGCGGCGTTGCGGCTCAGCCGGGGCATGATCGCGGTGAGCACCGTGACACCCAGCACGCCGTACGGCAGTTGCAGCAGCAGCCACGCGTTGTTGTAGATCGCCGGGCCCGCCGCGTCGGCGTGCGAGGAGATCCGGGTGGCGAAGACGAAGCCGGCCTGGCTGATCAGCACATACAGGATGATCGCCGCGGCCATGCCGCCGAACTGCTTCAGGCGATCGTCGATGCCCCACAGCGGGCGCAGGTCGATGCCCGCCCTTCGGATCGCCGGGATGAGGCTCACCGCCTGCACCACCACGCCGACCGTGACACCGACGCCGAGCACCAACAGCTTCGGGTCGCTCATGCGCACCGGGTCCAGCGTGATCTCCCCGGGCATCAGCACATACAGCCCGAGCACGGTGAGTACGACCAGGTTGTTCAGCACTGGTGCCCAGGCGCCGGGTTTGAACCTCTGCCGGGTGTTCAAAATCGCCGTGAGCAGCGCCGACATGCCGTAGAACAGGATCGCGGGCAGCAAGAGGAAAGACAGCGCCGTGGTCAGCGCGGTGTTGACCTGCCCGTCGTCGGACAGGAAGACGTGGGTGGTCAACACCGGCGCGGCGGCCGTGGCCAGCAGCGCGGCGATGGCCAGGACCACGAACGCCGCGGTTACCAGGCGCCGGACGAACGCCGCTCCCCGATCGGGGTCCTCCTGTTCCGCGCGCACCAGCGTCGGCACCACGATCGCGGTGAGCACCGCGCCCAGCACCAATTCCGCGATCATGTTCGGGATTTGGCTGGCGACGGTGAAGGCGCTGGCGATGGCCGGACCGAGCACGGTGAGCAGCAGCAGTTGCTTACCGAACCCGGTGATCCTGCTGATCAGTGTCGCGAAAGCGATCGATCCCGAATCGCTGAGCAGCCGGGAACTCGCGTTCTGCTTCGGCTGGTCGGCCGCCGGCGGCTCCGCGGTGCCGGTAGCGGCAGGCCACTCCCCGGTTCGTGGGCGATCCGGTTCCGGGGGTTCGTGCCGGACCGGGGTCGCCGGCCGTTGCCCCGGTGGCGGAAACTGCTGCGGCGGGGCGTAGCGCGGCGGCGGCACCCGATCGGATTCCGGCGGGACTGCCGGCATCGGTCCGGACCGAGGTGGGCGCGGCGCGGCCGGGATGGGGCCGGACTGCGGCGGCCGTGGCACCGCCGGTATGGCGCCGGACCGGGGTGGGTGCGGCGCGGCCGGGATGGGGCCGGACTGCGGCGGCCGTGGCACCGCCGGTATAGCGCCGGACTGCGGTCCGCGTGGCGCGGCCGGGGGCGCCTGCCGGGCGCCGGCGGGCGGACCAGAAGGCGTGGGCCCCGGGCGAGCGGGGCCAGGCGGAACCGGCCGGGGCCGGCCGGGACCACCCGCCGGCGGCGGAGCGGGATACTGCCGTGGATTCGGTACGGAGCCGGGGCGCGGCGGTGGCGGCATAGGAGGCCTCGGCTGGGCGGCGGGCGGTGGCGGCGGGGCCATGTGCTGACCGGGCCGCGGCTGCGGTGCGGCCGGAGGTCGACCGATCGGCGGCACCCTCGGCGCCTGGCCGTCGTACGGACCGCCGTTCACCCCCTGGTGCTCGGCATCGGCCGGAGCGGGGCTGCGTTCCCACGGCGCGACCGGCGCCCGGCGCACCGGTGGCCCGTCGAGCCGGTCGCTTGGTCGAGGGCGATGAGCCGATATGTCATCGTCGCTCATCATGCCTCCTGTACCAGCCGGGATTCCGCACCCCCATCGGTGCGGAGAGCCGCGGCCCGCCGCAATGGTTCGCTGTGATCGGCGAACATTCTGTCACTGGTCCCCGGCCGGATCCGATCGGCTCGGCAACACTGCGATTGTCCTCCACCGTGCCACATGACACCGCAGTACCCAACATCGGTGCACGTAGCAGCGGTTTACGTCGCGCCGCCGGAGCGGGATCCGTCACCGCGTCTCCTGGAGCTGCTCCTGCTCTTTCTCCTGCGCCCGAAGCACGCGCAGGCGCGCGCGCCGGTACCGGTTGACCCGGCGCCTGGTGCTCGGATCGAAACCCTCGTCGGCCGGATCGGGCTGCCCGCGGAACCGGCGCCACAAACGGCGACCGGCCAGCAGGAGCAGCAGGAGTGCGGCGCATCCCGTAATTATCGCCAACGCCTTGCCGTAGGCATTCGAACGCACCGAGACCTGGGTGGGATTGCCGAGCGCGACGCCCTCCGGCGTGGTGAGCGAGATCGGAATGACCAGGTTCCGGCTGTCGATGACCTCCGTCGGTATCTGGAAGGACCGCGATCCGTTGGCCGGCAGCTGCTGCTCGCCGGGATCGGTGATCTTCGTCTCGGCCGGCGCCTCGATCCGGAACCTGACCCGGATGGCCACCGGCAGCTCGTTGCGCGCGACCAGCAGCAGGGGGCTCTGCTCGGACGCGAGCGTGTACACCCCGCCCGGCGGCAACACGGTCACCGAGCGATAGAGCTTGTCCATCGTCCGGGTGTTCTGGTCCAGCCGCCGCTGGGCGAACGTATCCGGCGGCGCGGCATCGCCCGCGCGCCGATCGGAGAGACTGAGCACGCGCAACAGATCGTCGCGTAGCGGCGTCAAGAAGTCGTGCGGCGTCGGTTCGGCCTCCGGCACGTCCACCAGCGCGCGCATCATCTCGGTGATCCGGCGACTCTGCTCGCGTACCGGCGGCAGGAACCGGTCCGGCACCGCGTCCTGCGCCGCCTGCGGCAGATAGTCCAGCTTGTAGGGCTGCGGGTCCGGCGGCAGCGCGACCAGATCGTGGAACGGGCGCGCGGTGGCGAGGTTGCCGCGCAGCAGTTGGTCGACTTGGCGCAGCAACGCGGTCGCCTCGTCCCGATTCGCACCCCATTGCTGCGGTGGGACGAGCAACAGCGAGCGCGACGGATTCGCCTCCGGATGCAGCGCGTTCCACGAAATCGCGCCGAGGGCGTCCTGCAAGCGCGCCGCCCGCGAGTCGTTGGTCACGTCATAACGGACCCGGGCCGGGGTGAACGGCGGGGTCGGCGGATTCGAGCCCACCGCGGCGAGCGCGGTCGCGGACCAGATATCGAAGGTCACCGCGTGCAGCGCGGGGTCGGCGGCGAGCGCGGGTGCACTCGCCGCGGGCGCCGGGCTGCCCGCGACCTGCGGTGCGGGTATGGCGGGCGCGGCCGGTTGCGCCGCGGTGATATCGGGCAGCCTGAGCACTTGCGGATGCACCGGGCCCGCGGTGGAGACCGCCTCGTTGGCACCGATAGTGGACTGACCGATCTCACTGCTCGACTGTGCCCAGTCGACGCCGCCCTGCGGAACGGCCGCCGTCGCGGCGAGCACTGCGGTGCCGAAACCGTGACTGCGTAACAGGGTCCCCGCGCCTTCGTCGATGCTGCCCGAATCCGGCAGGCTCACCCCGCGCACCGACCGGGTGGACAGGATCGAATCGATGATCTCGGCCGGTTCGTTGATCGCGCGCGCGGACAGCGCCGGATCGTTGACCGCGGCCAGCGCGGTGAGATCGACCTGCGCGAACGGCAGCGCCACGGTGCACATCGACCCCGCCAGCGCTCGCAACCGATCAAGCCAGGTCTGGGCCTGTTCGGCACCCGCACCCGCCCTGGTGGCGCCGTCGGGATCCGACGGGCTGGCCAGCACGCGGTAACCCTTGGTCATCGCACGCACCGTGAGCAGCAGGTCGGGGTCGATGGCGAGGCACACGGCCGAGGCCAGATCGGCGTTACGGCCCGCGCTCGGGTTCGACGTCCCCTCCAGCGCGGCCAGCAATTGATCCAGCCGCCCTCCCTTGCCGAGCGAGGCGGCCAGTTCGTCGTCGGTGAGCTCCACCTTGCCGTCCACGCTGCCCGGCCTGCCGCCCACCTGCCGCGGCCGGTCGGCCAGCGGCCACAGCAGCGTGGTCGCCACCGGGGCGTCGGTGGGCGCCGACACCGATGGGGCTCCTTCGCTCGCAGCGGGCGGCACGCCGAGCACCGGGAGCAGGAATCTCGCGTCGTCGAGCCTGGCCTGCGTGCCGTAAGCCGGTTCACCGTTGACGTTCAGCAGCAGCGGGTAGACGCCCGGCTCCGTGATCCGCAGCGACGTGCCGCCGGTCACCGAACGCAACGGGATGCTCAGCGTGAACTGTTTGCGCTGCCCCGGGTTCAGCCGCTGCGCGATGTCCTCGAAGTCACCGTTCACGTCGTAGTTGACCTCGTCGAGGCGCAAAGTGGCGCGCAACCCGGCCGGCGCGGTGATCGCCGCCGCGCGCTGGAGCCGGATGCTGACGTCGTCCACCACACGGTCGCCGATATTGGTGACGGTGCCCGCGACCGTGAGCACCGAATCGCTGCCGACCGTCACTGTGGTAGGCGTCACCGAATCCAGGGACAGCTTCAGGAATTTAGGGTTGGTCGGGGTGCCGGACCCGGCCGGTTGCGCTCCGGCCGCCGCGGAATCGAGCAGCGGCAGCGTCGCCACCGAGCCGAGGATGGTCAGGACCGCCACGAAGATCCGGAACAGTCCACGCGTCATCGCTTGCCGGTCTCCATCCGGTCGATCAGCTTGTTCGCCATCTCCGCCAGCCGCCGCTCATCGGCGTAGGCCAACCGAGAATCCAGTTCACTCAACGGAACCCAGGCGACCTGGGTCACTTCCACGTCGGCGTCGGACAGTTCGCCACCAACCGACCGCAGCAGATAATGATGCACCGTTTTGTGTACCCGCCGACCGTCGGTCACGAACCAGTAATCGATGCTGCCGAGTTCGGCGACCACGACACCGTTGATGCCGGTCTCCTCGGCGACCTCGCGGATCGCGGTTTGCTCGGCGGTCTCACCTTCTTCGATATGTCCTTTGGGCAGCGACCACAGTAACCGCCCGCGGCGATCGGTGCGTCCGATGAGGGCCGCGCTTCGCGCTTCCCGAGGACCGTCCAAGCCGTCGACGACCAGCCCACCCGCCGAAGTCTCTCGGACCGTGCGCATCCGCGGCTTCGCGGCATTGGCGGCCGAACCGCGGCGCCGAGGCTGGCGGCGTCGACTGTTCGCACGATCGGCCGGAGACACCTGGCAATCCTACTGTGTTGAATTTGCCGCGACTGCGTCGCGCCGCGAACGGAAACAGGCTCGGTCTCGCTGCGCTCGGAAGACGTGGTCGGGGTGCGCCGGGCACGGTGGTATTCGAGCTGGGCACATAAGGCCCGCTGCACGTCGCTGAGTGCTGGGATGTCTGCGTGGAGATGTGCCGGGTCGCGCTGGTTTCGCCTGCGTGGTGCTCCTGTTCGGGGGTGGAGTCGGCGGTATCGATGCCTCGTGGCGTGGCAGCTGCTTCGATGTGCGGGTTCGTCGCGTCCGAATAGTTCGGCGGCGGCGAATGGCGGGGCTTTCTTCGGCCCTGACCCCGTCGGTGCTCGTGGTCTCCTGTGCGGCGCATGCGCTACGGCTCGGTGGCGGTGAGTGGTTGCACTACGACACGCCGGGCGGGTGGCTTGTGAGCGGGGGGTGATTTCGCGCGGATGCCGCTGGCTGGGCTCATGTCGGTGTCCTTATATATCTGGGCTGCTGCGGTGCCCGGGCCGGCGATAACCGGTGGCGTGGCTCGGTAAGCTGCTCATTCGTGGTTGCGCCGAAGTCCCAGGACGCTGTGCTGGATAGACGGACCCGATTGCTGGCCGCGGCGGCGGTGACGCTCGGGGGGCTGTCGGATGTGCTGACCCCGCTGGGTGAGATGTTCGCGGCGCGGGGGCACGAGCTGTACCTGGTGGGGGGAAGCGTGCGGGACGCGGTGCTCGGGCGCCTTGGGACCGACCTGGATTTCACCACTGACGCGCGGCCGGACGCGGTGCAGGACATCCTGCGCGGGTGGGCGGACCATCTGTGGGACACCGGCGGTCTGGCGTTCGGCACGGTCAGCGCGGCCAAGGACCGGCAGCAACTGGAGATCACCACGTTCCGCGCCGACAGCTACGACCGGGTGTCTCGCAACCCGCAGGTGACCTTCGGCGACTCGCTCGCCGAAGACCTGGTCCGCCGCGACTTCACGGTGAACGCGATGGCGGTGAAGATCGGCCCGGACGGTGCGCTGGAGTTCGTCGACCCGCTCGACGGCATGACCGCGCTGCTCGACGGCGTGCTGGACACGCCCGCCGCGCCGGAGGACTCGTTCAACGACGATCCGTTGCGGATGCTGCGCGCCGCGCGGTTCGTCTCCCAGCTGGGGTTCGAGCCGCATCCTCGGGTGCGGGCCGCGATCACCGCGATGGCCGATCAGATCGACCGCATCACCGCCGAGCGGGTGCGAGTCGAGCTGGACAAACTGATCGCCGGGGCGCACCCGATCGACGGCATCAACGTCATGTGTGAGACCGGGCTGGCGCAGCGAGTGCTTCCCGAGGTGCCCGCGATGAAGCTGGAGATCGACGAACACCACCAGCACAAGGACGTGTACTGGCATTCGCTCACCGTGCTGGAGCAGGCCATCGACCAGGAGGAGGGCGACCCCGACCTGGTGCTGCGCTGGGCCGCGCTGCTGCACGACATCGGCAAGCCCGACACCAAGCGCAACGAGCCGGGCGGCGGCGTCAGCTTCCATCACCATGAGGTGGTCGGCGCGAAGATGGTTCGCAAACGAATGCGCGCGCTGAAGTACCCGAAGCAGTTCACCGAGGACGTCGCCCGGCTGGTGTTCCTGCACCTGCGTTTCCACGGTTACGGCAAAGGCCAGTGGACCGATTCCGCGGTCCGTCGCTACGTCACCGACGCCGCCGAGCTGCTCCCCCGCCTGCACAAACTGGTCCGCGCCGACTGCACCACCCGCAACAAGCGCAGGGCCGCCGCGCTACGCGCCACCTACGACGAGCTCGAGGCGCGGATCGAGCATCTGCGGGCGCAGGAGGATCTGGCCAAGGTCCGCCCGGACCTGGACGGCAACGCGATCATGGAGCTACTCGGCCTGCCCCCGGGCCCCGAGGTCGGGCGGGCCTGGCGCCATCTGAAAGAACTACGCCTGGACCACGGCCCGCTCAGCCGGGACGAAGCCGAGGCCGCGTTGCTGGAGTGGTGGAAGACGCAGGGCTGATCAGGTCAGAAGACGATCAGTGTGGTGCCGGCCAGGATCGCGGAGCGCATCTGGGCGAGATCGAAGGACCCGGAGATTTCCGGCAGTTCGACGCGGAAGCGGATCAGGTCGCCCTCCCGTTCGGCGCGCACGATCCGCGCGTTCTTGGGCAGGTGCTCGAGCCGCAGGACGGGCGCCGCGATCATGCGTCGCGGAACGCGGACACCGAGCCAGGTGACTCGGCGTACCCCGAGGTCCAGCCGGTTGTTCGTCACCGACGCGTCCACCAGGGCGGTGACCAGTCGCCTGCGGTGCCTTGCCCGGATCAGCCCGCTCGCCTGCACGTCCAGGTCCCAGTCCAGCGGCTGGGTGTTGAGCCATCCGACCAGCGCCGCCGTGGTGACGGTACCGATGAGGTCGAGCTGGGCGGTGCGCACCTTGGTCGGCACGCCCGGAATCAGGCGGACGCCGTGCGCGATCATCGTCACGGACTCGATCGGGTGATCGTCCCAGCGCAGCCGCGACAGCACGGTCTTGGTCTGGAAGTGTGCGCCGCGGCGGCGCACCTTCAGCACCTGCAAGGTGGCGTGCAGGTCATGGCCCAGCAGGGTCGCGCTGACCTCCTGTCCGCCGAATCGGCTCAGGATGCCCTCGCTGAGCATGGTCATCAGCACGTCCGGCAGCAGCGCCGTGACGGTGCCTGCGCCGAGGTCGGCGACCGGATCCATCCAGGCTGTGCTGAGCGTGATCCATTGCTCCAGCCAAGACGGATCGAACAGGCGCTTTCCGAGATCGACGGCCCACAGCGGCGACCAGGACTTCGGATCGAAATACGTGGCCATGATTGGATCGAGGGTACTTGGCGCGGGGCCCCACACCCGTGCGTTATGCCCCAGGTCGCGCGGACCGGCCGGCCTTGCCTGCGGGAACGCTCGAGCACGAGAATCGAAAAGCCACCGGTCACACACCGCTGGGAGGACGCATATGGCGCTGGATCTGAACAGTGATCTCGGCGAGGGCTTCGGTCCGTGGACGATGGGCGACGACGCCGCCATGCTCGATATCGTCACCAGCGCGAACATCGCCTGCGGATTCCACGCGGGCGACCCCGCGATCATGCGCGCGACCTGCGCGCTCGCGGTGCGGAAGGGAGTGCGGATCGGCGCCCATGTCGGTTATCGCGATCTGGCCGGTTTCGGTCGGCGTGCGATCGCCGTCGCGCCCGGTGAGCTGCGCGACGAGGTGCTGTATCAGATCGGCGGCCTCGACGCTTTCGCGAAGGCCGCCGGGGACCGGGTCCGCTACGTGAAACCGCATGGAGCGCTCTATCACTCGGCCGCGCGCGACCGGAAGCTGGCCGACGCGGTGCTGGCCGCGATGACGGAGTACGACCCCCGACTGGCCCTGCTCGGCCCGGCGGGCACCGAGTTGGAGACGGCCGCGGAGGCCGCCGGGGTGCGTTTTGTCGGAGAAGGGTTCGCCGATCGCGCCTACACACCGGACGGCTCGCTCGCCCCGCGCGGTACGCCGGGGGCGGTGTTGGGGCCGCAGGACGCGGTAGCGCAGGCGATCTCGATCGCCAAGTCCGCAACCACGCGCACGGCCGATGGCTTCGGCGAGGTCGCGGTGCGCGCCGCCAGTATCTGCGTGCACGGCGATTCGCCCGCGGCGGTGGAGATGGCCCGGCGCATCCGCACCGCGCTGGACGAAGTCGGCGTGCCGGTGGAGCCGTTCGGCTGAGGCCGCGAGATGAAGACGACGGGCGCGGTGTCGCACGCGCAGCGGCAGGCGGCCGAGGAATCGATCCGGCCGGCGGGCGATCGGGCGCTGTTGATCACCCCCCATCGGCGAGACATGGTGGCGGAGATCGTCGCCGCACTGCGGGATCGCCCGATACCCGGCGTACAGGATCTGCTTCCGGCTGCGGAGACCGTATTGCTGACCCTCGATTCACCGCGCGCCGCGGAAGCGGTCCACCGGTCGATGACCACGCTTTTGGTCACCCTGGACGCAGAGCGATCAGTCGCTGTTTCCCGTGGAACATCGACCGACGACGCTTTCCGCGCCGAACCGGTGTCGATCCCGGTGCGCTACGACGGCACCGACCTCGACGAGGTGGCCAGGATGCTCGAGGTCACGACCGCGGAAGTGATCGCCGCGCACACCGGAACGCTGTGGCGATGTGCTTTCGTCGGATTCGCACCGGGCTTCGGCTACCTGGAGTCGCCCGACGAGAGGTTGTCCGTTCCGCGCAGGGCGCAGGCGCGCACAACGATTCCGGCGGGCGCCGTCGCCCTCGCCGGTGGCTACAGTGCGGTGTATCCGCGGAGCACACCGGGCGGGTGGCAGCTGATCGGCACGACCGACCTGAGGATGTGGGATGTCGAGCGTGACCCACCAGCGCTGATCCGCCCGGGCGTCACCGTTCGATTTTTCGACGTGAGCGACGGCCGATGATCGTCGTCGACGCGGTCGGTCCACTGGCGACCATCCAGGATCTCGGGCGGCCGGGCTGGTTCGATTCCGGTGTCGGTCCCGCGGGGGCCGCCGACCGCGGGTCGCTGCGGCTGGCCAATCGATTGGTCGGCAACCCGGAGGGGCATGCGGCCGTCGAAGTGCTGCTCGGAGGCCTCGCGCTGCACGCGGAAGAGCACGTCATGCTGGTGGTGACGGGCGCACCGGCCCCCGCCACCGTCGACGGCAGACCCGTGGGTCACGCGAGTGTGCTGGAGCTGGAACCGGGACAGGCGCTGCGGCTGGGCTACGCGTCCGTCGGGCTGCGCAGCTATGTGGCGGTGCGCGGCGGCATCGACGTGCCGGAGACGCTCGGTTCCCGAAGCCGCGACACCATGTCGGGCCTGGGGCCGGAGCCTCTGAAGAAGGGTGATCGGCTCCCGGTCGGTTCTTCGCCGCGCACGTTCCCGGTCGTGGACTTCGCCCCGGTCGCCGAGTTGCCCGCGGACGTCGTCACCGTGCGCGCCGTGCTCGGTCCGCGCGACGATTGGTTCTCCGACGCCACGGCCTTGTTCGCCGGCGAGTGGGCGATCTCCACCGACACCGACCGGATCGGCGCCCGATTGGAACGCCGCACCGGTCCCCGGCTGACCAGGAAGGTCACTCGGGAACTGCCGACCGAGGGCATGGCGCTCGGCTCGATCCAGGTGCCGCCGAGCGGACAGCCGGTCGTCTTCCTGGCCGATCACCCGGTGACGGGCGGGTATCCGGTGATCGCGGTGGTCATCGATGCCGACGTCGACGCCATCGCGCAGACGCGGCCCGGTCAGCCCGTGCGATTCGTGCGGGCGGGCTGACCGCGGTTGGGCTCCAGCCGGGCATGCATGAGATACACGTTGTAGCTGTCCCACGCGGACAGCATGAAGTACAGGTCCTCGCCGGTCGACCACGGATGGATGAACCCGCCGTAGGACTTCGGGTAGTCGGCGGTGGACACCAGCGGGATCGCATCCGTCCACGCACCCTGCGGGGCTGCGGCGGTACGCAGCACGATCGCGCCCCGCGCGGAATCGAGATAGACCATCTGCCACTGCTCGGTCTCCCGGTCGTAGCGCACCGACAGCTCACTGGCGATGCCGAGCACCAGCGGGGTGGCCTCGTTCTCGGCGGCGGGCGCCCAGGTGCCGCCGACCCAATACTGATAGGCGGACTTGTTCAGAACCTGGTGCCGCGGCACGCGCGCCAGAGCGATCGTGCCGATGCGTCCGTTGGGTGTGCCGAACATGTAGACGTAGTCGCCCTGCGGCACCATGGCCGCGACCTGGAACTTGCCCAGGCCGAACAGGTTCTCCCACTTGGCGTGCTGGTCTTTCTTCCAGGTGCGCCCGCGGTCGTCGGAATAGGCGAGGCCGCCGTAGTTGGTCCACCACAGACCCGGTATGCGGCTCCATCTGTTCACCGACATGTAGCTGAGGTACTGCCGGTGCCCGATGGCGAACCCGGAGGTCGGGATGGTGGTGGTCTCCCAGTTCTTGATCTTGCGGCTGCCCAGGATCTCCGCGGCGTGGCAGCGGCGGTCCTGCGCGAAGGTGTCCAGCGTCAGGCCGTCGGACAGATCGCGGTCGGTGCTGAAACCGATGACGTTGCTGCGCCAGTCCTGGTCGTCGTTGCCCGCGCCACCGGCACCCCAGCCTTTGCCGAAGGTGTCACCGAAGACCACCGCGATCTCACCGGGTCGGGTCTCCCACATCAGGCCGAGATCGGTTCCGTCGACCTGCCAGCGCATATCGGTGCGGTTCTGCGAACCGTGCCCGGTCACCTGCCCGACCAGCCGTACCGACTCGACGGTCGGCGCGGCCACCGCGGCGGCGAGCGGGCCGGGTTCGGCCGGATGCACCACCTGTGGCGGAGCGGGCTGCGGCTCTTCGCCGGGGCCACCGGGCACCGGGACCGGAATCGGCTCGGTCTCCGGTGTGAACTCGATGCGCGGCAGTTTGACCGGCGAGCCAGAACCGGAGGCAGAGCCGGAGCCATCGCTGGAACCGGAACCCGAACCGCTGCCCGAACCGGGCCCCGATGCCGAGCCGGAGGAACCGGCTTCCTCGTCGGTGCCGGTCTCGGGCGTCGGGCTGGGATCGGTCTCGGGATGTGCGGGGTAGTCCCTGATATCCGGGCACGGGTTGTCACATGGATTCTCCGGCAGCGGGTCCGGGACGATCCGCGTGTTGTCGTGCGGTGGGTCGGGCACCGGGACCGGAGTGAGTTCGGGAATCGGGACGGGAATGTCGATCCGCGGCGGCAGCGGTGGCGGCGGTGGCTGCGCGGGATCGGGCTCACGGTTGAGCGGGTCGAAACCGACCTCACCGCAGCTGTTGACCGGCGGCGGCGCCCACGGAAACGGTGCGGCCTGCGCGGTGGGCGTCGGTATGGCGAGGGCGCCGACGAGCAGCGCGCCGAACAACGCGGGTGCACAAGACGATTTGCTTCCGGGTGCGCGCATCAGGTCGCCTCGTCAGGCGATCGGATGTCCGGTGGCGGACCGACTCTTCCACGCGCTCAGCAGTTCTCGTACCGCATCGAGGTTGTGCACCGGAGAACCCATGTCGTGTCGACTCCTGTCGGTCGGTTGCTGACGAGCCAACTTACCGGAACAACCGCGGGAAACGGGGACGGCGAATCGAGAAAGCCCCGCGCAATGGAACCGGCGCGGGGCCGCGTGCGTCCAAGGACATATGAACGAGATCGAGTACGTGTTCGGTACCGGTGACGGACTCGTGCACGTCTGGACCAGCGAGGCCGACCTGGAACTCGGCGCGACGGGCACGGCCGACGCGGTGCGGCTGGACTTCGACGGCGACGGCATCGCGGACGACGCGCTGTGGGATCCGGCCGGTTCGGGCCGCGCCGACATCGCGGCGCTGGATCTGGACGACGACGGCGTGCTCGACCACTTCTTCACCGATCCCACCGGTCTCGGCACGTGGAACCATCAGATCACCGGGCTGCCCGTCGATACGGCGAGCGAGCCGCTGGATTGGACCGTGCGCACGGAATCCGATGCGCCGGCTCGTCTGCTCGGCGAAGCACGAGTATCGGATGCGCAGCGGGACCCCGAGAATACCGAGACCGGCGAGTTGCCCGAGCAACTCGCACACCGGCTGAACCGCGACCGGCGCGATCCGTTGCTCAGCTGACCGCGCGGCGGCGGGTGTTGAACGCGATGGCCACGATTCCCGCAGCGTAGATGGCGGTCCCGGCCAGCACCACGATCGCCGATCTGCCGTCAGCCGGAACGATCAGGGCCGCGATCACGATCGCCAGCACGAACGCGACATTGAACACCGTGTCCTGCAACGCGAACACCTGGCCGCGACGGCCGTCATCGATGTCGATCTGCATGGTCGCGTCACCGGTCAACTTGATCGTCTGCCCGGCGAGTCCCAGCAGGAACGCACCGATCAAGAGGAGTTCGTGCGCACGCTCCACCGCGGCTCCGGAGTCGGCGAACCCGATCGGCGTGACCAGCGTCAGTTGCACCAGCATGGCGGTGATCAGACCGGCGACCACAGTGCGCGCCAGCCCCAGCCGGGGAATGAGCAGCGGCGCGACGACGGCCGCTACCAGCATGCCCGCGGCGGTGGCGACGATTGTGACGCCGAAACCGACCAGGCCACCGCTGAGTCCGGAGCCGTCCACCGGGGTCTGGCGCAGCACCAGCACCATGATCAGCGTATTCATGCCGAAGACGATCCGGTGGGTGCCGATGCCCAGCATCGCCGTCGTGACCGCTTTCGATTCCCACACCGCCGTGGCGCCGGTGCGCAGACCGGTGGCGATCGCGTGCACGGTGTTCTCGCCCGTCGCCGCGCCGGGCGCCGGGCCGAGCACGCGCGGCCGGAATCCCGCCGCCAGGGCCGCGCCCAGTAGCGACCCGATACCGCTGATCGCCACCGCGACCGCCGAGGCGAAGTCCCCCGCCCCGATCAGCCCGATCACACCCACCGCGACGGCCGCACCCGCACCCGCGCACCCGGAGGCGACCGTGGCCAGCACCGAGTTCATCGGCACCAGCCACGCCTGCGTCAGCACCCGCGGCAGCGCGGCCGAGACGCCGGCCATGACGAATCTGCTGACGCCCACCACCGCCAAGGCCAGCAACAGCAGCGGTGTCTCGCCGACCCCCGTCAGCAGCCCTCCGCTGACCAGCGCGATCAGCACCGCGCGCAGCACGTTGGCCACCAGCAGCACGGTGCGCCGGTCCCAGCGATCCAGCAGCGCGCCCGCGTACGGTCCGATCAGCGAATACGGCAGCAGCAGCACGGCGAAGCCCGCCGCGACGGCCAGCGGATCGGTCTGCCGCTCGGGGTTGAACAGGATCGCGCCCGACAACGCCGCCTGGAACATCCCGTCGCCGAATTGCCCGGCGAAACGCACTACTGCCAGCCGCGACACGCCCGGGCTCTGCCGAAGTGTTGCGAGCAGTCCACCCGGCCGCTGCTGTGCGGGAGTGCGGCCTTCGGCGTGACCAGTCGACACCTTCGGAGCGTACTGTGTCCGCCGATCGGGCCGCACGCCGGCGCGTCGGCGCCGACAGCGGGTCAGACCCGGTCGACGCACTCGGCGAATGTCTCCCCTGATTCGACGCCACCACCGGGCAGTTCGTACCTACTGCCGGGATAGTCGTCGGCGACGCGGCGCACCACCAGAAGCCTGCCCGCGCGTGCGAGGTCATCGAGCTCCAGCACGCCGCTACCTCCGGTTGTCGTTGGGGCGCTTGGCAATCGGGGCCGGGCCGCGGTATCCGACGAGGTGACCCGACGTTTCCGACGCACGGATGGTTCTGCTCGCCTCCCGTTCACCTTCCGGTCGCTCGCGTAAAATGCCGAGTGCGGCACAATCTACTAGGAATGCGGAGTACCGCGACGGAAGTGCTCCTACCCTGAATGGCGATCGGTGCACGGTCCCGAGAGGAGGACCATGATGTCCACACTCACGACACCACACATCGACGTCCACCGTGGCGGCGACCGCATGAAGACGCGGGTCTCCTGGCTGGATTCGAAGCATTCGTTCTCCTTCGGGGAACATTACGATCCCGACAACACCCACCACGGCTTGCTGCTGGTCAACAACGAGGACATCGTTTCCCCGGGGCAGGGATTCGACACCCATCCGCATCGGGACATGGAGATCGTCACCTGGGTGCTCGGCGGCAGCCTGGTGCATCAGGATTCCTTGGGCCACAGCGGGGTCATCTATCCCGGGCTGGCCCAGCGCATGAGCGCGGGCACCGGCATCCTGCACTCGGAGAAGAACGACTCGTGGCGTCTGGACGGTCGCATTCCCGAACACGAGCAGCCGGTGCATTTCGTGCAGATGTGGGTCGTGCCCGACGAACCGGGGCTGACTCCGGGCTACCAGCAGCTCGAAATCGACGACGAGCTCGCGGGAGGCGGTCTGGTCACGGTTGCCTCGGGGCTGCCCCGCTACCGCGATCGCACCGCGATCGCCATCAACAGCAGCCATTCGGCGCTGCATGTGGCGCGCATGGCGCGCGCGGAGCCGGGCGCCGAGCAGGTGATCGAGCTACCCGATGCGCCGTACCTGCACCTGTTCGTAGCGCGCGGGGAGGTGGACATGGAGAACGTCGGCCCGCTGTATGAGGGGGACGCGGTGCGTTTGACGAGGTCGGGCGGCCAACGCGTGGTGGCGCGGCAGCCCTCGGAAGTTCTGGTTTGGGAGATGCACGCGAGGCTCGGCGCCCAGTAGCCGGTTCGCATTAACATCCGTCGGCGGGATACGCGATCACTAGGCGACCGCCGCGCACCCCGGAACACCTCGTCCGGACTGAGCATCGCGAGGCACCGACGGAGAGGAAGTCCATGTCGCAATATCCGCCCCCGCCGCCCGGCCAGTACCCGCCGCCGGGACAGTATCCCCAGCCACCGGGCGGCCAGTACCCCGGTCAGCCCGCCTACTGGCAGGAATCGCCGAAGGGCCGCGGCCTGGCGATCACCGCACTGGTGCTCGGCATCCTCGCGTTGCTGTTCTTCTGGACGATCATCGGCGGGTACGTCTGCGGCATCTTCGCGGTGATCCTGGGCATCGTCGCGGTGTTCAAGGCCCGCGCGGGCACCGCGGGGGGTATGGGCATGGCGATCACCGGTATCGTCCTCGGCGCGCTCGGCATCGTCGGCGCCGTGCTGCTCACCGTCGTGGGTTACAACTTTTTCGTCAACTCGGGCGGCAAGGACTTCGTGGACTGCGTGAACAAAGCGAACAACGATCAGTCCAAGATCGAGCAGTGCGAGCGCGAGTGGAATCAGAAGCTGCAGGACAAGTACAGCGTCACGCTCACTCCGCCGCCCGCGCCGACGCCCCGGTAGCCGAGGCGCACGCCCGGGTCGTGGCGATCACCTCGGCGAAATCCCGGCGAAAGTCGCGGTCGGGCGCCACGACCCAGGTTCGGTAACCACCGTGTTCGTCGGCTGGTGACGGCAGCACGATGTGGCTGCCCGGCAATGCGATCGACGCGCAGATCCGGAAGAGGTCGGCGAACAGCCCGGTGTCCAGGTAGGAGTTGTCGGTGGGGCCGGTCAGGAAGGTCCAGCGGTCCGCGCGCGGATGCGCGATGACCGGACCGGGCCGAAGCTCGGGCCCGGCGGCGAGCCGCTCGAGTACTCGACGGCCGAACTCCGCGGGCATCACGACCGCTCCGACCGAGCCGACTTCGAGCATGATGCGACCCAGGATCGGGTCCACGAGCCCGTACAGCCCGTGGTCGTCACGATAGCGACGGCAGCGAGCGAACGCGTCCTGGATCGACGGGAAACCCGTGGACGCGAGATGCCTGCCCGATTCGATGCGCGATATACCCATGACGAACAACCTCGCCTCGCAGTGGTGGGACGCGTGCTCGGAAGAATCGATCGCTGTCTCGACCCTAGTCCCGGTCAAGTCGCTTGACAATAGTCACCGTGCCGCGCGTCGGAGTGGGCGTAGCATCCCCACCCATGGCACCCGTCTCGCCCACCGTTGCCCGCTGGGAGCTGGTGCTGCGGCTGCGTGAACTGCGGGAGCAGCGTGGTTTCGACTCCGCGGGCTTCGCGCGGCGGGTGGGCTTCACACCGGCCAACTGGTCGCACGTGGAGAAGGGCAGGCGGGTGCTCACCACCAAGACCATCGGGCCGGTACTCGAACTGCTCGACGTGGAAGCCGAGGAGCGCGTGGAATTGCTGGCCTTGCTGGAGGCCAGCAAGCAGCGTGGCTGGTGGGCGAAGTCCTCGGCACTGATCGGACCGGAGCTGCAACGGCTGTACGGCATGGAATACGGCGCGCAGAGCATCCGCAGCTACGACAGCCTGGTCGTGCCGGGCCTACTGCAGACCGAGGACTACGCTCGCGCGCTGATCAGCGCCGATGTGATGATCCGGCCGGTCCAGGTCGAGCAACTGGTAGCGATCCGGATGCGCCGCCAGGAGCGGTTGCGCGGTGCGGACCCGGTGGAGCTCACCGCGGTGTTCGGGGAGGGCACGCTGCTGCAGCAGACCGGAGGTCCGGACGTACTGCGTGGGCAGTTGAACTATCTGGCCGAGCTGATCGAGGAACTCGACACCGTCGAGGTGCGCGTGATCCCGTTCGCGGCCACCGCGGGCGCGGTGCTCGGCGGATCCAGTTTCCACCTCATCGACTTCGCGGGCGAGCAGCTGCCGACCTTCGGCTGGGTGGAGAGCGCGGTGTTCGGCGGGGCGGTCGAGGACCCGGATCTGGTCCGGGATCTGCGCTTCGCCTACCTGCGCGCGGTGGATCAATCCCTTTCGCGAATGGAGTCATTAGCCCTGATCAGACGCTATTCCCGCGTGTAAAATCCTGCCCATGGCCACCACCGCACGGCCGGTACGCACCGGCTGGTTCACATCGACCAGATCGAACAATGGCAACCAATGCGTCGAGGTTCGGTTCGATGGTGATGCGGTGCTCATCCGTGACAGCAAATACCGCCGCGACCCGGCAAACCGCCCTGCCGACGAGCCCGTCATCACCGTCACAGCAGCCGAATGGACCGCGTTCCTCGACGCGGTACGCACCCGCGGGCGATCGAATGGCGAACTGCGCGCGCATCCCGTCGCCGATGGTCACACCGCACTGCGGCACGGCGCGGTAACCCTCGTCTACACACCGGAGGAGTGGAACGCCTTCCTGCTCGGCGCGCACGCAGGCGAATTCGATCGGATCGTCGTGCCCGCCTGATCTCCCACCACGGCGGCGCGGCTCTCCGTGGCCCCGCAGCAGAGGCGCACAACCTCGCCGAGCGCAACCACCTCACCCTCCGGGCGGGCCACCCTCCGCCATCGTCTCTCGGCCGCAGGCGAGTGATCGACCTGCCGGGAAAGGCGTTCGGGGTCGTCGCCCACGGCCGGCGCACGCGCTTGTCGGCATACTGGACATCGTGACTTCCGAACTGACCCGTCCCTCCGGTATCGATCTGTCCCACCGCGACGAGGCCGTGCGGGTGCAGGACGACTTGTTCGCGCACGTCAACGGCAAATGGCTGGCAGACCACCAGATCCCCGCCGACCGGGCCGTGGACGGCGCCTTCCGCGCGCTGTACGACCAGGCGGAGCTGGACGTTCAGGCAATCATCCAGAATGCCGCGGCCGCCGACGCCGAACCGGGTAGCGAGGCCCGCAAGATCGGTGACCTGTACTCCAGCTTCATGGACACCGACGCGGTGGCCGCCGCCGGGCTCGCGCCGATCGCCGCCGAACTCGCGGCGATCGCCGAGGTCGGCGACAAGGGCGCTTTCGCGGCCCTGCTCGGCCGGTTGCAGCGCACCGGTGTCGGGGGCGCCGTCGCCGTCTTCGTCGACACCGACGACAAGGACTCCAACCGCTATCTGGCGCACGCCACCCAGTCCGGCATCGGCCTGCCCGACGAGTCGTACTACCGGCAGGACGAGTTCGCCGAGATCCGCGCGAAGTACATCGCGCACATCGACCGCATGTTCGCCTTGGCCGCCGCCGACCCGCAGGTCGCCGGACTGCTGCCGGACCGACTCGACACCATCGGCGCACGCGTCTTCGAGTTGGAGCGGAAACTGGCCGCAGGCCACTGGGACGTGGTGCGCCGCCGGGACGCCGAACTCCGCTACAACCTGACCACCTTCGACGCGCTGACCGCGGACAACCCCGAGTTCGACTGGGTCGCGTGGACGGCCGCGCTGGCCGAAGGCGTCGACGCGGCGGGGCCCGAGTTGTTCGCCGAGGTGGTGGTTCGCCAGCCGGACTACCTGCGCACGTTCGCGCGGCTGTGGGCCGACGAGGCGCTCGCGGACTGGCAGGCATGGGCGGCTTGGCGGGTGCTCCGCGCGCGTGCGCCGTATCTGACCGACGCGGTGGTCGAGGAGAACTTCGACTTCTACGGCCGTACGCTCACCGGCGCGGAGGAGAACCGCGAGCGCTGGAAGCGCGGCGTCACGCTGGTGCAGGACCTGCTCGGCGAGGCCGTCGGCAAACTCTATGTGGCCGAACATTTCCCGCCGGAGGCCAAGGCGCGCATGGTCGAGCTGGTGGCGAACCTGCAGGAGGCCTACCGTCGCAATATCGCCGAGTTGGAGTGGATGGGCCAGGGCACCCGGGCCGCCGCGCTGGCGAAGCTGGAGAAGTTCACCCCGAAGATCGGCTACCCGGACAAGTGGCGGGACTACTCGGGCGTGGTGATCGACCCGGCCGATCTGGTCGGCAACTACCGCAGGGGCTACGCCGCGGAGCACGATCGGGATCTGAACAAGCTCGGCGGCCCGGTCGACCGGGCCGAGTGGTTCATGACCCCGCAGACGGTTAACGCCTACTACAACCCGGGCATGAACGAGATCGTCTTCCCGGCCGCCATCCTGCAACCGCCGTTCTTCGACATGAACGCCGACGACGCGGCCAACTACGGCGGCATCGGCGCGGTGATCGGCCACGAGATCGGGCACGGCTTCGACGACCAGGGCGCGAAGTTCGACGGCGACGGCAACATGGTGGACTGGTGGACCGACGAGGACCGCGCCGAATTCGCCAAGCGCACCACGGCTCTGATCGAGCAATACGACGTGCTCTCGCCCAAGGACCTGCCGGACGAGCACACGGTGAACGGCCAGTTCACCATCGGCGAGAACATCGGCGATCTCGGCGGCCTGTCCATCGCGCTGGAGGCCTACAAGATCTCGCTGGGCGGTGCCGCCGCGCCGGAGATCGACGGGCTCACCGGCCTGCAACGGGTGTTCTACGGGTGGGCGCAGGTGTGGCGCACGAAAGCCCGTGCGGAGGAGGCGATCCGCCGCCTCGCCACCGATCCGCACTCGCCTCCGGAGTTCCGCTGCAATGCGGTCGTGCGCAATATCGACAGCTTCCACGAGGCGTTCGGCGTCGAACCGGGCGACGCGCTGTACCTGGAACCCGCTGAGCGCGTGAAGATCTGGTAGGTCCTCGAGCCGAGGCGGTCCGGTGGGACCGTCTCGGCCGCGCGGCGGTCAGCGCAGGCGTTCCTCCGTGCCTGCGTCGAAGAAGAAGACGTCCTCCGCTCTGGGCCGCAGATACAACCGGTCACCGATCCGCACGTGGAAGCGGCGGTCGACGCGCGCGACCACCTTCCCGGAGCGGCTGCTCCAATCCTCGGCGATGCCGTGGCTGTAGACGAACGACTCCGCGCCGAGTTCTTCCAGCAACTCGGCGTCGACCGCCAGGCCGTCGGCGGGTTCGGCGGTGACCTCCCAGGACTCGGGCCGGATCCCGACCACCACCCGATCGCGGGATTTCGCGCCGGGCGGCAGCGGAATGAGTAGGTCGCCGAGTACCGCCGCACCGTCGCGCACCGGCGCTTCCAGCAGGTTCATGCCCGGCGAGCCGATGAATCCGGCGACGAAGGTGTTCACCGGATCGTCGTAGAGCACGCGCGGCGCGGCGATCTGTTGCAGCTTGCCTTCGCGCAGCACCGCTACCCGATCGCCCATGGTCATCGCCTCGACCTGGTCGTGGGTGACGTACACCGTGGTGGTGCCGAGCCGTTTCTGCAAGGCCGCGATCTGCGAGCGCGTGCTCACCCGCAGTTTCGCGTCCAGGTTGGACAGCGGCTCGTCCATGCAGAACACCTGTGGGCGCCGAACGATGGCCCGCCCCATGGCGACTCGCTGCCGCTGCCCGCCGGACAACCGGGCGGGCTTGCGGTCGAGCAAGGGCTCGAGCTCGAGCATCGTCGCCGCTTCGTGGACGCGCGCCAGCGTGTCGGTCTTGTTCATGCCCGCGTTGCGCAGGGCGAAGCCCATGTTCTGCGCGACGGTCATGTTGGGATACAGCGCGTAGCTCTGGAACACCATGGCCACGTCCCGTGCCCGCGGCGGTAATCCGGTGACATCCTTGCCGCCGATCAGGATGCGCCCCTGCGCAACGGATTCCAGACCCGCGAGCATGCGCAGGCTGGTGGATTTGCCGCACCCCGACGGACCGACGAGCACGACGAATTCACCATCGGCGATGTCTAGTTCGAGCTGGTCGACGGCCGGCGCCTGCGCGCCGGGATACCGGTGCGTGACGCCTTCGAACTGCACGGTGGCCATGCTTGTCGGTCTCCTCGGGACGAGCGCTATTTCGGCAGCTTCGGCGTGATCTGGCGATCGATGATCGCTTGCAGCTGGGTGGTCACGTTCGCGAACGTGGCGGCCACGTCGGCGTTCTGCAGACCGATCTGCTCCAAGCCGGTGCCGATGATCTGGTCGCCGCCGGGCACGAACACCCGGGCGTAGTCCTGCGACTTGGTCAACGGCAGCTGATCGATCGCGACCTTCGAGTTCGGGTTCTTCGCGAGGAAGTCCTGCTCGCTCGGGTCGTTGACGGCCGACTTGCGCACCGGCATGTAGCCCGTGCCCTGCGAGAAATACGCGGTGTTCTGCGCGTTGGTGACGAACTCGATGAACTTCAGCGCGTTCACCTTTCGCTCGTCGGAGATGCGCGCCGGAATCGCCAGGCCCGCGCCGCCGGTGGTGACGCCGGGTCCGTTCGGATGCGGGAGGAAGGCGGTGCCGAAGGTCAGTTTGCCCTCGGCGTTCTTCTGGATGCCCCGCAGGTCGCCGGTCGAGGCGATGGTGGAGGCGATCACGCCGGAGCCGAAGTCCACCGCGATCTGCGGCTTGATGCCCGCGTATTTCTTGGTATTGATCATGTTGCGCAGGAACGTGCCCGCCGCGATGGTGCCCGGGTCGTTGAACTTCAGCGTCCACTTGTCCGAGTACGCGCCGCCGAAGGTCCAGTTCGGGCCCTGGAAGGTCCAGGCGAGATAGTTCTTGGCGTCACCCCAGCCGTGCGCGAGCTTGCCCTCGCCGACGACTTCCTGCAGCTTCGGTCCCCACTCGTCGAACTCCGGCCAGCTCTGCGGGCCGCGGTCGGGCAGGCCGGCCCGGTTCCACACGTCCTTGTTGTAGTAGAACAGCGGGGTCGAGCGGGCGTAGGGCAGCGCATAGTGCTTGCCGTTGAACTGGTAGTCGGCGACCAGCGAGTCGACGTAGTCGTCCAGGCGCACGCCCGCGTCGGCGAAGTGGCCGTCGAGCGGTTCGATGGTGCCGTTCAGCGCGTAGTTGAACCACCAGACATCGGAGAGCACCACGATGTCCGGCAGATCCCCGCCCGACAGCGCCGCGTTGAACTTCTGCGACACCTCCTCGTAGTTCTTGCCCGCGTCGACCAGGTTCACCGTCAGGTCGGGGTGCTTGTCCTGGAAGCGACGGATGAGCTCGGTCTCGAGCTCCTTCGAGGTGCCCGGGTGGTTGGACCAGAAGGTCAGGGTCTTGGCGTCGCCGGACTGCTTGCCGCCGCCTCCGGTGCCCGCGCACGCGGTCAACGCCGCGCCCGCCGTGAGCGCGCCGGTCAGCCCGAGGAATCCGCGCCGGGTCAGCGCCGGGAACTGTGCAGTGGACACGTGGTTTCTCCTTGATCGGTTAACCCTTGACCGCACCGGAGGTGAGGCCTTTGATCATGTGGCGTTGCAGCACCAGGAAGACCACGAGGATCGGCAGCATGGTCAGCAGGGTTCCCGCCATGACCGGGCCCCAGTTGGTGACGCTCGGGTTCTCGGTGTTCTGCAGCAAGGTCAGGCCGACCGGCAGGGTCGCGACCGTCGTATCGTCGGCCATCAGGAAGGGCCAGAGATACTCGTTCCACTCGTTGACCAAGGTCACCACCGCGAAGGCGACCATGGTCGGCCCGGACATCGGCAGTACCACCCGGGTGAGCAACCGCCACCAGTTCGCACCGTCCATTCGCGCCGCCTCGATCACTTCCGGGGGCAGCGACAGGAAGTGATTGCGCATGAGGAACGTGCCGAATGCGACACCACAGAGCGGAACGATGATGCCCTGGAACGTATTTCGCCAACCGAGCTGAGCGATCAGCGCGTAGTTGGAGATCACGGTGATCTGGTTGGGCACCATCAGCGCCGCGATGATCACCAGGAACACCACCGTCTTGCCCGGAAAGCGCAAGAACACCAGGCCGTACGCGCTGAACACGCCGAGCACGAACTTCACCGCCGAGACGATGCCGGTGACGATCAGCGAATTGCGCAGGAAGGTCCAGAACGGCAGCGTCGTGGTGGCCTCCCGGTAGTTCTCCGGGTGCCAGCTGTGCGGCCAGTACACGGCGGGCTGCACGTAGATGTCCGGCCGCGCTTTGAACGAGGTGATGAAGATCCAGAACAGCGGCACGCCCACGATGATCAGCACGCATACCATCGCGCCGTAGCCGAGCAGAGTCACCGCCCGCTGCCTGCGCCGATAGGAAAGCGTCTGTACGCCCGCGTTTTTCACTGCTGCTCCCGATCCATGACCCGGACCTGTACGAGCGTCACCACGAGCAGCACCAGGAACATGACGGTGGCCACGGTCGCGCCGTAGCCGGCCCGGAAATTGCGGAAGGACTCCTGGTAGACCTGGTACACCATGGTCGTCGTGCCGGTGCCGAGCGGACCGCCGCGGGTCATCACGTTGATGATGTCGAAGACCTGCAACGAATTCAGCAGGACCGTGATGGACAGGAAGAAGGTGGTCGGCCGCAATTGCGGTAGCAAGACTTTGGTGAAGGTCGTCCAGCGGCTCGCGCCGTCGATCTGCGCGGCTTCCATCAGGTCGGTTCGAATGCCTTGCAGGGCGGCCAGATAGATGACGAAGGTGTAGCCGAGGTTCTTCCAGATGTAGGTCACCGTCACCATGAACAGCGCCCACCGCGGATTCTGGTAGAAATCCGGCACCTCGTGCACACCGAGCCGGTGCAGCGCGTCCTGGATCAGGCCGAAGCTGGGGTCGAAAATGAACTGGAAGGCCACGCCGATGGCGGCGCCGGAGATGACGAACGGCGCGAAGATCGCCGAGCGAACCACGTTGCGGCCGAACAGCTGCCGGTCCAGCAGCAGCGCCAGCGCCAGTCCGAGCGCCATGCTGCCCGCCACCGCCGCGAGGGTGAACACCACGGTGTTGGTGACGATGTCCCAGGAGTCCGGTCTGCTCCACCATTCGCGGTAGTTGTCGAAACCGACGAATGTGGCGACCGGATCGGAGATGTTCCAGTCGAACAGCGACAGCCGGATGTTGTCGATCAGCGGTCGGTAGACGAACAGCGCGAGGAGCGCGAGATTCGGCAGCACCAAGACCAGGAACAGGGCGTAGTCCGGCCAAGGGCGGTGGCGTAGACCGCGCCCCGCTGGCTGCGGCAGTACTCGCTCCGGTCTGGTACGCACGGCGGTGACTCTACGGGCCGGACCAAACAGTCGGTTACGACCGCCCGCCGTCGCGCTGAACTTCTCGCGCACGGGCCGAGTAGAGCAAAAGCCGAACACTACGAACGGCTACTTCGAGCAACTGATCGTAATGTTCGGCTTCGCGCCGCCGCGGGTTACCGCGGCTTAATTCCAGTCCCCCAGGCCGTCACTCGCGCTGAGCGTGCCGCCCTGGGTGTTCTGCACGATCACCGGGTCACCGCGGCGCGCGTTCTCGAAGAACCACTTGGCGTTCTCGGTGCTGACGTTCAGGCAGCCGTGGCTGGCGTTGGAGACGCCCTGCTGGGCGACCGACCACGGCGCGGCGTGCACGAAGATGCCGCTGTTGGAGATGCGGGTCGCGTACTCGACCTCGAGCTTGTAGCCCTCGGGGTCGGTGATCGGAACGCCGTAGGTCGACGAATCCATGGTCATCTTGCGCAGCTGCTCGCCGACGATGTAGGTGCCGTTCGGCGTCTCGTGCTTGGGCTTGCCCATCGAGGTGGGCATCTCCTTCACCACCTCGCCGTTGCGGGTGATGGTGATGGTGTGGGTGGTGTCATCGGCGGTGGTCACGAAGGCGTCGCCGATGCGGAACGAGCTGGTGGTGCCGCCCGCCTGCACCTGCACGTCGGTGTTGTCCGGCCAGAACTCGTCCGGCCGCCAGCGCACCTGCTTGTCGCCGCGCCAGTAGAAGTGTCCGGGCGCGGCCTTCGAGGAGGTGATCTTGATGGCCTTCTCGGCGGCGGCGTGGTCGGTCACCGGTTCCTTGAAGGTGATGATGATCGGCTGTGCGACACCCACGACCTCGCCGTCGGCGATGTTGATCGAGGGGGGAGCGAAGTTCGCTTGCGGCTCGGGTTCGGTGGCGGCGGCGGCCGAGCCGGTGCCGATTCCCGGGAGCGGTTCGGCGTGAGCGGGCGCGACGAGCAGAACACCGGCTGCCGCGATCGCGGCGGACAGCAGGACGCCCTCGCGCATCCGGCGGGCGGCCCGCGCTCCCTTGCGAGGAGCAGGCAACGACCCGGTGTGCAAAGCGGCATGCATAGGTTTCTCGTCCATTCCATCGCTCGCGCGCACACGTACGCGCGCGTAGCGAGATTGTTCATTTCAGCGCGGAGCCAGAAGAGCGCCCCACTGGTATCGACGGCCCGACCCGTCGTCCATTCCTACCGTTCCGGCGCGTCCTGAGCCACCTGCGTTTCAGATTGATCGATCAGATGTGCCGGTTGTTGATTGCGTCACAAACACCCGAATCGGGTATCGAAGCGGGCAAACGTGCCGGTCACGACGGACCGGGCGATCTCGCGCCGGAGTCGAGCAGTGGGTGAAAGGCGGCTCTGAACAAACGTATTAGTGACGAAGCTCACTTACCACGTCGAACGAAATCGGACGACGCGGACCGGCCGCGATGTTGTGTGGCACCGACAGCGGGACGCTTCCGCGCGCGTACCGCGGCGCGAGCCGCAGGCGTACCCGGCTCAGGATGGTGGCCAGCGCGATCCGCAACTCGTAGTCCGCCAGCGCCGCGCCGACGCAGCGCCGATGGCCGCCACCGAACGGGGCGAACTCGAAGGGCCGGTAGCGGCGCTCGGTGAAGCGGGCCGGGGCGAAGCGCTCGGGGTCGGTCCACACCGCGGGATCGGAGTGCAGCAACGGCACCGCTATCCCCATGGTCGCACCCGCGGCGAGCGCGACGCCGCGCAGCACGAACGGCTCGGTCAGCCGGCGCAGGACGATCGGTACCGGCGGGTGCAGCCGTAGTGTCTCCTGGCAGACGGCGTCGAGATAGGGCAGTGCGGCCAGCTCCGCAGCACCGGCCTCCGGACCGGCGTCGCACAGCTCCCGTCGCAGGCGGGCCAGCGCCTCCGGTGCGCGGTGCAGCCGGAACAGTGCCCACACCAGCGTGGTCGCGGTGGTTTCGTGCCCGGCCACCAGCATGGTGCGAATCTGCTCGCACAGTTCGTCGTCGGCGTCGTCGGGATAAGCGGACAGCAACATGTCGAGCACGTCGGTAGGCGGTGCGGCGGGGTGCCTGCGGCGGTGTGCGATGTCGGCTCGGATCAACCGATCCAGTCGCTCCCGCGCGGCGCGGAACCGGTCCCAGGGCCCGTGTCCGTGCAGTCCGTGGCGCAGCGCGGGCACCAGGAGCAACGGCCCGGAGAACGCCGTGATGAAGTCCGTCACCGCGGCGGTGTACTCCGCTTGCCGCCGTGCGTCGCGTGCACCGAACACCACCGTCGCGATCACCCGGAGCGTGAGGGCCCGCGCCGCCGCCCGCGCATCGATGCGCGCGCCCGCCGCCCACTTCCGACCGTTCTCCCCGGCCAGCTCGCGTACGGTGGCTTCCTGGATCAGCGCGCCGTACTCCCGTATCCGGGCACTGTGGAAGGCCGGTGTGAGTAGTGCGCGGTCGCGGCGATGGCGCCGGCCCGAAGCCAGGATCAGCGACGCGGCGCCGACCATCGGTTCGATCGGATTCGGACGCGGCGGCTCGGAGCACGCCATCGGCGAGCCGAACAGCTCGCGGGCGCCGACGGGCGACCCGGTGAACAGCACCGCGCCGAAGCCGGGAAACCGAACGTAGAACGGGTCGCCTTCCCGCGCTCTGCGCCAGCGGAAGTACCGATCGAAATCGCCGCAGGCGGCCAAGGCGTGCACTACGGTCGCGCGCGGCACACGCGGTCCGGCGCGGCGAGCGCCCGCCTCGGTTCGGAGCATGCGCACATCCATACCGAGGAACACGAGGCCGTGGCCGGAGCGGTTCGACGCTAGCCAGCGGCCCGCCTGTGCTTGCGCACCGTGGCCTGCGCGGTCGCCGCCAGCCGCGCGAGCCGGGCGTCACCGAGTGCGGTCACCATGCTGCCGAGCCCATTGGTCACGAACGCGATCGCCATGCCGAGATCCGGATCGGCGTACGCGCCGGAGCCACCGACGCCGTAGTGGCCGAACGCGTGCCGTGGCTGCTGCTTGGACATCAGTACCGGGCGGTGGTAACCGAGCGTGAAGTGGATCGGCACACCGAGCACGTAGTCGCGGCTATGGGTGGGCTGCACCTGGCTGATCGTCTCGATCGTCCGCGGGTCCAGGAACCGAATGATGTGCTCGGCGCCGACACCGTGCAGCTTCCGGTCCGAGTGAGCCGCGTAGACCACGCCGCCGTTGGCCAGGGCGCCGTACATCCGCGCCAGTGCGCGCGCGGAGAACACGCCGTTCCAGCCCGGCATGACCGAATCGTGCACCCGGGGGTCGCGGACCAGTTCGTCGAAACTCTCCGGCATGCCCGCCTCGGCGAGGCCGCGCACCGGTCCTACCCAGGACAGCACGGAGGAGGCGGTGTTCCAGCGGATTCCCGGCGGGCCGAGGTGGCGGTAGATCTTGGCGATCCGGTGCCGTTCGGATTCCGGGACACGAAACCAGTACTCGTCCATGCCGAGCGGCTCGGCGATCTCGGTGCGCAGCACCTCGGTGAACGGTGTGCCGGTCGCTCGTTGCACGAGTTCGGCGACCAGCCAGCCGAAGGTGATCGCGTGATAGCCGGAGGTGCGGATGCGCCGGGGGTCCGGCGGGCTCTCGGCCAGCGCACGGACCACGGCGTCGTAGTTCAGGATGCCTTCGCGGCCGGGAACGAGGCCGCGCACCCGGTGCAAACCGGCGCGATGGCAGAGTACGTCACGGACGGTGATGTCGTCCTTGCCATGTGCGGCGAACTCCGGCCAGTACTCGGCCATCGGCACGTCGTAGTCGATCAGACCCCGTTCGGCCAAGCGGTGGACAACGGTCGAGGCCACGCCTTTGCCGGTGGAGAAGGTCAGCGCGACGGTATCGCCGTTCCAGCGCCGCTCCTTGTCCGCCCAGCCGGCCCAGATATCGACCACGGGCTTGCCGTCGAGGTAGACCGCGAGCGCCCCACCACCGCGTGCCGGCTGAGCGAACAGGCCGAAGAACTGATCTGCCAGCCGGATGAAATGCGGATCGACCAGCATCTCGTGCGGCGCCGCCAGCTTTCCACTGGGCGAGTCGGCGGGCTCGAAGTCGTCCGCCGCCATTGCCGAAACCATGGGGTCACCTCCTGACCGCCGTTAGCCGGGCTGGTCAACCAGGGTAACCCGTTCAACGGGTCTGCCAGAGTCCAAAAGGCGTGGCGAGGCACGCGTCGCCGCTGTCGGCATTCCACGCGAAGGCGGCCGCGCCCAGACAGACGACCGTCTGCTCGGCGGACGCCACCCCCGCTCGCGACCCTTCCAGCGCGACCGAGATCGCGAACGTCCGCACCGCCGGGTCCGTGGTCGAGGTCATGGCGACGGCATCCGGCCCGACGCCGACCGCCACGGGAACCCCACCCGCACCCTCGCTCGCGCCGACACCTCCCGCCGCGCCGATGCCGATGGCCGTCGCACCCGAGGTCGCGTTGGCGTAGCCGACCCCGTCGATCCCGGTGGCCCCGGCCAGCCCGTAGCTGTCGGTCGCCGCCCGGCAGGCCGTCTTCCCATCGATGATGGTGATATCGGTCCCGCGTTCCGATCGGCAGTGCACATCGGTGGCGGCAGCCATCCCCGGAACGGCGAGGGAGCCTCCCATCGCGGCGGTCGAGCACATGATTGCGCTGATCAGCTTCACCGGGGACTCCTCTCGCACCAGAAATCCCACCATACCCAGAGCTGTTGGCAGCGGCTCGTTTCCGGCTCCGGCTCGACGTGCGCTCGGTCGATGGTGTATTCATGGCGTGGTATTTCAAGCGCAGCCATGGCAACTTCGGACTTCGGGGGCGTGAGTTCGCCGGCGTTACAGCTCGGGAGGACTGTACGTGTCTCGTCAACTGACCTGGGGGCGTCTCGCCTTCGCCGGACTGGCCATCGCGGCCGGATTGTCGCTGGTCGGCTGCACTTCCACGATCAACGGCACCGCCCAGCCGGCCGTGGACGGAACGATCGACGCGGTATCGGTGACCAACACGCCGAAGCCGTCCTCGGGCAGGCCCACACCGACCACCAGCAAGCCGACGACGAGCAAGGCGAGCGGGAACACCGATTTCGACGCGAGCATCGGCGACTGCGTGAAACTCGGCGGCACCACCACCAACGCCACCATCGAGAAGGCGTCGTGCGGCAGCCGCGAGTCGAACTACAAGGTGATCGCCAAGGCGGCGAAGAGCTCGCAGTGCAGCAGCGACGCCGACAACTACTACGCCGAGACCGTCAACGGCATCGAACAGGGTGCGCTGTGCCTGGACATCGACTGGGTGGTCGGCGGCTGCATGGACGTCGGCGGTGACGATCCCAAGCGCATCGACTGCACCGGTTCGTCGCCGGTGAAGGGCGTCAAGGTGGTCAAGCGCGTGGACAGCGCCGATGACGTGAACGTCTGCGGCAGCGGCACCGGATACGTCTACGACAAGCGTCGTTTCGTCATCTGCGTCCAGGAACTCTGACCTCCGCCTTCGCTCCGGCCATGCGCCGGCAGAGGACGGACTAGGTTGGGGCGGTGGATACCACCGAGCTACCGCGATTGCGGTCCCGCACCGGTCGCTGGATTCTGCTGGCCACCATCCTCGGCTCGTCGGTCGCGTCGCTCGACGCGACGGTCGTGAACATCGCGCTACCCCGGATCGGGGAGTCACTGCACACGGACGTCGCCGGGCTGCAATGGACGTTGAACGGTTACACCCTCACCCTCGCCTCGTTCATCCTGCTCGGCGGCTCGCTCGGCGACAAGCTCGGCCGTCGCCGGGTCTTCGTCTGGGGCACTGTCGGTTTCGCGCTCGCGTCGGTGCTGTGCGGTGTCGCGACGTCGATCGAACTGCTGATCGCGGCGCGGATCCTGCAGGGCGTCGCGGGCGCGATGCTCACGCCGGGCAGCCTGGCGCTGATCTCGTCGTCCATCGATCGCCGCGATCAGGGCGCGGCGATCGGTCTGTGGTCGGGCTTCGGCGGCGTGGCGGGCGCGCTCGGGCCGTTCCTCGGCGGCTGGCTCATCGAGATCGCGGACTGGCGATCCATCTTCTTCCTCAACGTTCCGCTGACCCTCGTCGTCGTGCTGGTCGCGTTACGGCATGTGCCCGAGAGCCGCGATCCCGACGCCAGCCCCGAACTGGACGTGCCCGGCGCATTGGTGGTCGCGCTGGCACTCGGTGCGCTGACCCTCGGACTGATCGACAAGACGTTCGTACTCGTCATCGCCGGTGTCGTGCTGCTGTCGGCGTTCGTCGTGATCGAACTGCGCAGTGCGCACCCGTTGGTGCCGCCCGCACTGTTCGGTCATCGGGTGTTCACCGCGGCGAATCTCGTGACGCTGGCGGTCTACGCCGCGCTCGGTGGCGTGTTCTTCCTGTTGGTACTGGAACTGCAACTGGTGGCGGGGTACACGCCGTTGCTGTCCGGCGTGGCGACGGTGCCGATCACGCTGATCATGCTGGCACTGTCGGCTCCCGCCGGACGCTGGGCGCAGCGGCACGGGCCGCGCATCCCGATGACCGCCGGACCGCTGCTCGCGGCAGCGGGTCTGGTGCTATTGCTGCGCATCGGGCCCGACACCACCTACCTCACCGATGTGCTGCCCGGCGTTCTCGTCTTCGGGTTGGGGCTCGCCGCGCTGGTCGCTCCGCTGACCGGCGCGGTGCTCGGCGCGGTGCCCGCGAGCGAGGCGGGCATCGCCTCGGGCGTGAACAATGCCGTCGCGCGCACCGCTCAGCTGCTCGCCGTGGCGGCGCTGCCCGGACTCGCGGGCATCTCGGGCGCGCTGGGTGATCCGGCCGCCTTCGACAGTGGCTTCGCCACCGCGATGTGGCTGTGTGCCGGGCTGCTGGTGACCGGCGCGGTGCTCGCCGCCGTCTTGCTGCGCCCCGTGCGGCACGCACCCACGCTGGACAGCGTCGATTGCATGCCGCAGTGCGCGGTCGCGGGTCCGGCGGTGGCGCCGAGCGAAAAGTGAGCGGCCCGAACGGATCGCTCCGTCCGGGCCGCTCATCGGGAGTCGTTCGCGATCAGATCGGGACGTAACCCGCGCCGACGGCGCCGCGCGCGTTGATGTCGGCCATGATCGCGCTCATGTTGGTCCCGACCTCAGGACCGAAGCACGCGATGGCCAGGTAGGCGTTCACCATGCCGACCAGCGTCGTACCGACGACGACCGGTGCACCGGAGTCGCCTTCCACCACGCACATCTGGCTCCAGGTCTCGACATTCGTCCGGAAGAGGTCACCCCAGGCGATACCGCAGGTGTTGCCGGTGGTGCGCCCTTCCTTGCAGACGATCTGCGGGAAGTTGGCCGGTCCGCCGATGCCGGTGATCGTGACATTGCCGACCCGGTTCACCGGGGTGATCTTGCCCGGATCGAACTGGATGACGGCGTAGTCGAGATCGTGGTTGGAGTAGGCGAAACGGCCGATCACGCCCGAGCCCCGATCGGCTTCGGCGTAGACCTGTGCCCCCGGGTCGCCGCAGTGGCCTGCGGTCAGGCCGACCAGACGTCCCGCGTTGTCGTGGCCGACAGTCGTGACGGTGCACTCGAACTGGTTGTCGATGATGATGCCGGATCCACCGCCCAACACCGGCGGGCCCGGGTCGGCGTTAGCGGCCCCTGCGCCCGTGCCGAGCAGCGCCGCGCCCAGGGCGACGGCGAAGGCGGCGTTGGCCACCTTGGCGAGTTTGCTGAACATGTCCCTCCAGACGTCGGAAGCCCGCACGATATCAATCTGTCGCACCCATCGTGTCAGTAATCGGTCTCGGGCGCGTCACCACTACCGGGTTGTCCCCACTGCTGCGGGCTTCAATCCTATTTCATACAACCGTGACCAAATGTATCTTTCGAGCGGGAAATAGCGATTAGCTATCGCAATTGTGAAAAGCGCGTGGACTTTAGCGCCTCGGTGATAGTAAGGAGGCGTCGCGTCGGTCTCCGGAAACAGCTCTGATTTTCGATGAGAATTATCCAAAGTAATTCGCCGAATCGTCGGGTGCGACTGGGTATTCCCGCAGTTCGGCAGTAGCTTCTGTCGGAGTTCGGCGCGTCACCTTTGAGGACGTTCCCAATGTTCCGCGCGTCAACCATCACTTTCCGGCGACGGTGCGGAACATCTATGACTGCGGTCACAAGTTGAAAGGTGTGCTCTGCACTACTCCGTAGTAAGGTGCGTCAAGCAAACGAGTCGTCGGGGCAACCAACCGGCGTCGAGGAGGATCAGCCAGTGCGGTCGACCGAGAGACCACCATCAGGGTCACGGTTCAGTGGTGCGGTCGATTGGACGAGGTCCTACTGGCAAGATCATCCCAGGCGTTCGCTGGAGACCTTCGGCAGGCAGATCACGATGGGCTTCGCCGCTGTCGCCGAACTGTTCGTCTCGATAGTCCGCGGGCGCTTCCCCTTCGGTGAGTTCGTCCGGCAGTGCGCGTTCATGGCCGGCGTCTCCGCGGCGCCCACCCTGCTGGTCGCCATCCCGATCGGCGTCATCGTCTCCATCCAGGTCGGCTCGGTCGCAGGCCAGGTCGGCGCCACCTCGTTCATCGGCGCGGCCAACGGTCTCGGCATCATCCAGCAGGGCGCCCCGCTGGTCACCTCGCTGATGATCGCGGGCGCCGTCGGCTCCGCGGTCTGCGCCGATCTCGGCTCGCGCACCATCCGCGAGGAGATCGACGCCATGAAGGTGATGGGCGTCGATCCCATGCGTAGGATCGTCGCTCCGCGGCTGGGCGCCGCGATGCTGGTGAGCGTGCTGCTGTGTGGCTTCGTGGTCTTCGTCGGCTTCTTGACCGGCTATGTCTTCAATATCTTCGCGCAGAACGGAACGCCGGGTTCCTACGTCGGCACCTTCTCCTCGTTCGCCGTGACCACCGATCTTCTTGTCGCGCTCGTGAAATCGCTGATTTTCGGTCTGCTGGCGGCAATCATCGCCTGCGACACGGGATTGAACACCCGGGGCGGTCCCGGCGGTGTCGCGAACTCGGTGAATTCCGCCGTGGTGAGCTCCGCCATCATGCTGTTCGGGGTGAACCTCATCATCACCCAGGTTTACAACGCACTATTCCCGTCGCAGGCGGTCTGAGCCGGTGTCGTCGACCTATATTCCGCCGCTACTGCGGCCGCTGCGGGCGTTCCGGAAATCCGCGCAGGCTCCGGTCGATCTGCTCGCCAGGCTCGGCCACCAGGTGTTCTTCCTGTTGCGCTCGATCGGCTCCATTCCATTGGCGCTCAAGCACTACCCCAAGGAAGTGTGGCGCCTGCTTTCGGACGTCACCTGGGGCAACGGCAATCTCGTCGTCGGCGGCGGCACCATCGGCGTCGTCGTCATTCTGAGCGCGTTCGGCGGAATGACCGTCGGAATCCAGGGTTACAACTCGCTGAATCTGCTCGGCCTGAGTCCGATCACCGGTGCGATCTCGGCGTTCGCGACGACTCGCGAACTCGGCCCGCTGCTCGCCACGCTGGCCTTCGCCGCTCAGGCGGGCTGCCGGTTCACCGCGCAGCTCGGCGCCATGCGCATCTCCGAGGAAATCGACGCGTTGGAATCCATCGCCATCCGGCCGCTGCCGTATCTGATCAGCACCAGGATGTTCGCGGCGATGGTCGCCATCATCCCGCTCTACTGCCTCGGCCTCACGATGGCCTACGTCTCCTGCTCGCTGACCGTGCAGCTGATCGGCGGCACCGCCACCGGCACCTACCAGCACTACTTCTATCAGTTCCTGGTCCCGACCGACGTCGTCTATTCGCTCGTCAAGGCGATCCTGTTCGTCGCGATCACCACGTTCATCCAGTGCTACTACGGCTTCTTCGCCTCCGGCGGCCCCGAAGGCGTCGGTGTGGCCGCGGGCCGCGCGATCAAGATGTGCATCATCGCGGTCGTTTTCGCGAACCTGTTCATGACATTGGCGATCTGGGGCGTCAACCCCGGCATCCGGATCTCGGGGTAGACACCAGATGATCATCGATCCCAGTGGGCGCGGACCCACCATGCGGCAGCTGCTCATCGCAGGCGTATGCGGTCTGGTCGTGTTCGCGTTGGTGCTCAGCTTGCTGATGCTGCGCTACAAGGGGTACTTCCAGGAGAAAGTCAACGTCACCGCGAACCTGACCACCACCGGCGACGGTCTGCCCGAGCAGGCCGACGTCAAGTTCCGCGGCGTGCTCGTCGGGGCGGTGAAGACCGTCGACGTGGCGGCCAAGGGCGAGTTGCAGAAGGTCCGGATCGAGATGAAGCCGGAGTTCGCCGGTGACATCCCGGCCACCGTGACCGCTCGCGTGGTGCCGAGCAACCTGTTCGCCGTCACCTCCGTCGAACTCGTCTTCAACGGTCCCGCCGACCAGTATCTGCACGAGGGCTCGGTCATCGAGGAAGACCGCAGCAAGGGCACCATCGCGCTGCAGGACACGCTCACCACGGTCCGCAACATCCTCGACAAGATCGATCCGGTGCAGTTCGGCCGGGTGCTCGGCACGCTGTCCCAAGCGCTGGACGGCAGCGGCCGGATGCCCGGCTCCACTGTCGAGCGGCTCGACCGCTGGCTGCTGGCTGTCGACGAGTCGATTCCCGATCTGGGTGTGCTGCTGAACCACTTCTCCGCGTCGTTCAACGCGCTCAACCAGTCCGCGCCCGAGCTGGTCGATGTGCTCGGCAGCTCGGTGCGGACCGCGCGCACCATCGCCGACCGGCGCAGCGAGCTGGTCTCGCTGATCACCGGCGCCGGCGCAACCATCGACACGGTGAACGACCTGTTCGCCCGTAACCCGAACGTGGGCATCGAGGTCACCGCCGGGACGAGCGACCTGTTCGGCGCCCTCGCCGCGGACCCCGACGCGATCACCAGAAGCCTGCTGAACCTCAGTGAGACCACGCGCCGAATGGACACCACGTTCACCTGGGGCCCGCAGAAGCAGCAGGTCTGGAACGCGGGTATCACGCTCACCCCGTACCGGCCCTACACCGTGGCCGACTGCCCCCGCTACGGCGAGCTGGTCGGACCGAGCTGCTTCACCGCTCCCGCCGTGGCCGATGTCGGCGAGCTGCCGGAGCAGTTGAAGCCGCGCGCGCTCGCCTCGGCCGCCGGGCTGCCCCCGGTGGCGCCGATGCCGGGTCTGCCGCTGATCCCCGGCGTCACCGCCCCGGATCCGAACCGTGCCACCGTCGCCCCGACCGGCGCCCCCGCTCCGTTCGCGGGCACCCCGCTCGAGGGTCTGTTCCCGATGCTGCCGCCGGGCCTGCTCCCGCCGGCCGCTCCTGCGCCAACGGCTCCGGCTCCGGCGCTGGCTCCCCAGGGCATTCCGTCGGCGGCGCCGATCTCCTATCGGGGAGACGCCGCGGTCACCGCGCTGCTCGGCCGCCGGCCGACCACCGCCGAATATCTGCTGCTGAGCACGATCATGAAGGGCGGAACCATGCAGGTGTCCCGCGACGGTGCCGGACGATGAGCATTCGCAAACCGCTGATCGGATTCGGCATCTTCGCCATCGTGTCGATCCTGGTGACGGTGGTGGTGTGGAACACACTGGCGCGCATCGTCAGCGGCGACACCTACACCTACTCCGCCACGTTCTCCGACGTGCTCGGTCTGCACGAGGGCGACGACGTCCGCATGGCGGGTGTGCGGGTGGGCAAGGTCGAGAAGATCGAGCTGGGCCGCGACGCGAATCTGAAGAAGTCGGTCGCCAAGGTCACCTTCGCGGTGCAGCGCGACCAGACGATCTACACCGACACCAAAGCGCTGGTCCGCTACCAGAATCTGATCGGTCAGCGGTATGTGGCGCTGGCCCCCGGCAAGGGGTCGAATCCGGCGCCGCTGAAGAACAACGGTTCCATCCCGATCGATCGCACCGAGCCGTCGTTCGACATCTCGAGTCTGCTGAACGGGTTCCAGCCGCTGTTCCAGGTGTTGCAGCCCGAGCAGGTCAACCGGCTCTCGGAGACCCTCATCCAGGCATTGCAGGGCGACGGCGTCTCGCTGAGCGCGTTCATCGTCCAGGCCGCCCAGCTGGCCACCGACTTCCAGCGCCGGGACGCCATCCTGTCCGATGTGATCACCAACCTGTCGGGCGTGATGTCGGGGTTGGCGAAACGAGGTGATGAATTGGAGACCCTGGTGACCCAGACCCGGGCCTTGATCGGCGGGCTGTACGAGCAAGGACAGTCGTTGCTCGCCTCGACCGAGCAGATCGCGAGCGCCACCACGTCGGTGGTCGGCATGCTCGACCGAATCCAGCCGGGCCTGCGTAACGCGCAGAACTCCACCAGCGCGGCGCTGACGCTGTTGCTGGACAACGGCGCCAAGCTGGATCAAGCCGCGATCGACCTGCCGAACGTCCTCTCGGCGGCGGGCAGGCACACCTCGGAGGGCGGCTACGCCAACGCCTACCTGTGCGGCCTGGACGTGTCGCTCTACGGCGTCCTCTTCCCCCGGGGTCTGTTCTCCCAGATCGGTGGCACCTCGCACTCGGCGGTGTGCCGCCCATGATGACGAAGCTCAGGTCCAGGTTCGAGCGCAACCGGTACTTCTGGTTGGGCATCACCGGCGGCGCCCTCATCGTGGTGTTGCTGTTCGTGTCCAGCGTCTACAAGCTCATCGGCGTCGGCGAGCAGTCGATCAAGGCCGAGTTCGTGCAGGCCGCGGGCATCCGGGTCGGCGACAAGGTGAACATCGCCGGGGTGTCCTCGGGCCGAGTGACGAGCGCTGAACTCGAGGGCAGTCACGTGCTGCTCACACTCAGCGTCAGCGACGACGTGAAACTGGGCCCGGACGCGCGCGCATCGATCAAGATGGCCACGCTGCTCGGCGCGCGGTACGTCGACCTCGAGCCGGGCGACGGGTCCGGGTTGAAGAGCAAGCGGATCCCGATGTCCAACACTTCGGTTCCGTACAACCTGGCCGACGTGGTGCAGGTTGGCACGCCGAAGTTCGAAGCGCTCGACGCCAAGAAGCTGGCCGATTCGCTGAACCTGATCAACGAGCAGATGAACGGCTCGCCCCAGCTCACCGCCCAGGCGCTGGACAGCGTCGGCGCGCTGGCCAAGGTGATCGACAGCCGCAAGACCGAGGTGGACGCCCTGCTGAAGGACTTGGACCGGGTCACCCGGATCTTGGGCGACAACCGCAACAGCATCCTGCTGGTGATCACTCAGGGCGAGGCCATCGCCAATCGGGTGATGGAACGCCAGGCACTGTTGCGCCAGCTGCTGGACAACATCGCGACGCTGACCAAGCAGCTGGAGACGATCGGCGCGCAGAACAACGATCAGCTCGGCCCGACCATCCAGCAGCTGAACACCATGGCCGAGGGCCTGCAGAAGAACAAGGACAACCTGGATCGGATGCTGTCGATCATGCCGCCGACCGTGCGCTACCTGGCGAACTCCTGGGGTGGCAGCGGTCCGTACGGCGATGTCGGCCTGCCGTGGCTGTTCCCGGACAACTGGTTGTGCTTCGCCCAAGCTATCGAGGGGTGCCAGGGATGAAATCGGTCTTTCCGCTGCGAACCGTCGCGAAGACGTTCCTGATCAGCGCCGCCGCACTGACGGTCGGCAGTTGCTCGTTGCTGCCGAGTTCGGTGAACGAGGCGTTGGGCAACACCCTGCGGATCACCGCCGACTTCGACAACATCGCGGGCATCTACGAGGGCAATCCGATCACGGTGCTCGGGCTCGAGGTGGGCAAGGTCGACAAGATCGTGCCCAAGGGCACGCTGGTCGAGGTGCACATGTCCGTCGACAAGGGCGTGAAGGTCCCGAAAGACGCGATGGCCGCGATCATCTCACCGTCCATCGTGACCGACCGGCACATCGAACTCACTCCCGTCTACACCGGCGGCGCGACCTTGTCGGACGGCGATCACCTGCCCAAGGCTCGCACCAAGACGCCGGTCGAGCTGGACACGATGATCAAGACCATCGACCAGTTCGCCGCCGCGCTGAAGCCGGAGCCGGGCCAGGAGGGCATCGGCCCGCTGTCGGGCCGGGTGCTCTACCCGATGCTCAACGGTAACGGCGAGAAGATCCGCGACACCCTCAACGCGCTGTCCAGCGCGCTGAAGGTCGGCGTGGACAACAAGGACGCGATCTCCAGCATCATCATCAAGCTGAACGACCTCACCACCATGCTGGCCGAGAACGACCAGTCGGTGCGCGATTTCAGCAACCGGGTGACCCAGATGACCGGCCTGCTCGCCGAGCAGGCGCCCGGCTTGCAGGCCACGCTCGACCAGCTGCTCGCCTTCCTGCGGAACACGAGCACCACGCTGACGCAGTACCAGGACCAGTTGCAGGGCACGATGACCGGCCTGACCAACGTGACCCAGCAGCTGCGTGCCAACGCCTACGGCCTCACCGAGGTGGTCGACCTGGCGCCGATGGTGATGCAGAACGTCGACAACATCGTCAACCGCGAACACCAGTACGTACGGTTGCACGCGGTGATCGGCACCGCGCTGTCGGGTGAGGTCGTCAGCCTGTTCTGTGAGCGCGTCCAGATGAGGGCCGACGGCTGCCGCACCGGAAACATGCAGGATTTCGGGCCCGACTACGGGCTCACCGCCGCACTGCTCGGACTGACGAAATGACGTTCCGAATGACGATCGAGGCACGCCGGGCGCTGGTCGCCCTCGCCGCGGTGGCCGGGATGGCGGTCACCGCAGGCTGCGGGCTCACCGTGGAGAAGCTGCCGCTGCCGAAACCGGGTCAGGGCGGGGAGACCTACACGATCCACGCGGTCTTCGAGAACGCGCTGAATCTGCCCGACCAGGCGAAGGTGAAGATCGGTGGTTCGGACGTCGGCGTGGTCACCGCCATCAAGACCAAGAACTTCCAGGCCATCGTGGATCTGACCATCCGCAAGGACATCGAGTTGCCCAAGGGCAGCACGGCGGAACTGCGTCAGGCCACCCCGCTGGGTGACGTGTTCGTCGCGGTGTCCAAGCCCAGGACCGAGCCCGGCGCGGCAATGCTGCACGACGGCGACACGCTCACCATCGACAGCACCTCCGCGGGCGCGACCGTCGAGCAATTGCTCATCTCGGTGTCCCTGCTGTTCAACGGTGGCGGCATAGCCAGCCTCTCCAAGCTCGGCTCCGAGCTGGACTCCATCGTCGGCGGGCGTGGCGAGCAGCTCGCCCATCTGATCACCGAGATGACCGGCGTAGTAGGAAGTTTGAACGCCAACTCCGCGCGGGTGGACAGCGTGCTCGGCGAGTTCCGCACCCTCGCCGACACCATCGAGGGCAGGCGGTCGGAACTCGGCGAGGTGGCCGACACGCTGCCGCAGATGATCGGCGCCATCGCCGAGAACAACCGGGCACTGGGCGATCTGCTCACCAAGTTGTCCAGCGCCAGCGCCGCGCTGGGCGACTACGCGAACACCTCGACCGGGAACCTGAACGGGCTGCTGGAGAACACTCGCCGGCTGATGGACGCCATCGCCAAGACCGGTGACGGCTTCGGCGTCCTGCTGGATCGGCTGCGTGTACTGCGACCGAAGGTGGACGCCACCTTTCGCGGCAGCAGCTTCGCGGTGTACGCGACCGCGACCAACCTCGACATCAGCGCGCTCACCGATCCGCAGCACGGCAAGATCCAAGATCTCAACGACGTGCAGGACTTCGCGGGCAGCCTGATCCAGGTGCTGCAACTCGTCCAAGGCCGAGTGGCGGGAGGACATCGGTGACCTCCGCGCGCAAAGTGTTCGGGAGCAAGATCTTTCTGTCGAACCTGGGTCTGGTGCTTGTGCTGCTGGTCGGCGCCACCTACCTGATGGTGAACGTCATGCGGGTGAACCCGCTGCGGTCCGACTACACGGTCACGGTGAATCTGGACCGTTCCGGCGGTCTTCAGCCCGGCAACGACGTGACGTTGCGCGGCTGGCGGATCGGCAAGGTGACCTCGATCGAGCTGATCGATCGCGGCCAGGCCATCGCCGCCACCGCGCGGATCGAGTCGAAGTACAAGATCCCGGTGGACGCCCAGATCGCGGTGCAGGCACTGTCCGGCGCCGGTGAGCAGTACATCGACTTCCGGCCGAACACCGAGCAGGGGCCTTACCTGGCCGACGGCGCGGTGATCAAGTTCGATCCGGACAAGGTCCACACGCCGACGCCGGTGTGGTCGGTGCTGGACAACGCCAGTGCCCTGATCGCGCAGATCAATCCGGATCACTTCCAGGTCATCCTCAGCGAGCTCGACATCGCGCTCAGCGCGGGCCCGGATCAGCTGCGCGGCCTGGTCAACGGCATCAGTTTGGCGATGGCCGGGCTGGATTCGCTGCTGCCGCAGACCACGAATCTGATCACCAATCTGCGAACCATCGCCAACACCACGTCCATGGCGCAGCCCGATCTGGCCACGCTGACGCACAATTCCGGAGTCCTGTTCGAGCAGTTCGACAACGCCAACGCGGAACTGCGGCGGGTGCTGGAGCAGGCACCGGGCCAGCTCACCAGCCTGGGCGCGGTGCTGGACAAGACGGCCGATCCGATCACCAGTCTGGCGACCAACTTCCAGGCGATCACGAAGGCGGCGCAGCTGCGGCTGCCCGCGCTGCGCGCGCTGTTCCCTTCGCTCGCGCTCGGTGGCGAAGCGCTCGGCATCCCGGCGCACGACGGCGAGTTCCACGCGATGATCGACATCTGGCCGCGACCGTTCTGCGCCTACAACACTCCGAAGATCCGCAACGAGGTCGTGCAGGACGGCACGATCCCGAAGTGGAACTACTGTGAGAACCCGCCGCCGGGTCAGCAGATCCGCGGCGCCGCCAACGCACCCCGGCCCGATGTGCCGAACAACGGCGCGCACATGCCGCCGGGTGTGGATCCGAACGAGCGGACGCTGCCTCCGGTGCGGTGAGTCCCACCCGGCCCGGCGGTTTATGGCGTCGGGCGGGCACACTCGCCGGTGAACCCGTAAGGTTCGCTGCCGTGGGTCCCTGAAGCCAATCGGAGCGTACTGACGCGCGCCGGGAAAGTGCAGGTTTTATCGATGTCTACCGACGACGCCGAGACCGGCAAGGACGCCGAGACCACGGCCGCCGCCGCCGACCAGGACACCGCCGCGGTGACCGAGAAGTCGCGGGAAGCCGCTGGCGCGGCGAAGACCGACCTGTCCAAGGCGGAGGAGGCGGACAAGGCCGAGGCCGGCGAGAAGAACGCCGAGGCCGGCGAGAAGCAGACTGCGAAGACCGAGCCCAGCAAAGCGGACGTACCCGCGGAGTCCGGGAAATCCACCTCGCTTCCGCTGGTGGCGGCGTTCCTGGCCGGGGTGCTCGCGGTGGCGGCGATCACCGCGGTGGTCGTGTTCTTCTTGCAGGGCAACGACCGCGGCGACAAGCTCGACGCGATCCGCGATTCGACCAACGCCGCATGCAAGTTCGGCAAGGACGTCTCGGTCTACGACTACTCGAGAGACCTCGACGTCTACTTCGCCACGGTGAAGGCGGGCTCGTCGGGCGAGTTCCTCCAGGAGTTCGACGACGCGACCAAAGCGCTGAAGGACGCGATGGTGCGGGCGCAGGTCAAGTCGTGGGTCGATGACGTGCAGTGCGGCTACCAGTCCGGTGACAAGACCTCGGCGAAGGTGCTGGTGACCCTCACGCAGTATCGGACAAACTTCACCCAGGCCAACCCCGAGCGGCAGTTCGTCGTGGTGATCGCCCAGTTGCGGAAGTCCGGCGACGAGTGGCTGGTCGACAAGCTCGATTCGCCGATGCTGAAGGGCGCGGGCACCGGCCTGCCGGGCGCTCCCGCACCGGGCTCCGCTCCCGCGCCTGGTCAGCCCGCACCGCCTGGTCAGCCCGCACCGCAGCAGGGTAACTAGCCGAGCGCCTCCGGCGGTGGGCTGAGCCACCACCGCCGGAGGACACGGCCAAGCCGGCGCAGGTGTGCCGCAGATCGTGAGGTGTGACCTTCTGCACCCCGAGCGGCGCACCGCGCCGGCGAACCACCCGGTCGCTGGACTTGAGCTGCCGTTGCCTGCGTCCTGCTCGCGGAGGTACCGCTGGGCGGACACCTTGCGCGGGCACGGTGGCGTGCAGGCGGCGTGCAGCTTCACCAGGCCGCGCGCGTGCTGCTCGTCGACGGGCGTGTTCCCGTCGTCGCAGTAGTCGTCGATCCAGTCGGGTTCGGTCACCGCTGATACTCCCGCGAGGTGTCGGGCACCATGCGTCCGGCGGCGATGAGTGTGTGCCGCGCTGCCGCTTTCCGCGGACAGCTGTCGGCGCGGCAACCGCGGTGCTGTTGCATGTCGCGGTGTGCGTCGGTCACGCTCATCGGCCCGGCGGGCGCATCGTGCGGCCCGGCCGGACGACCGGCCGCCCATTCCGCTTGCACGCGGTCGATGATCGCCTGCGGCGATGTCTCATCCGGTTCGGCGTTCCGCCACCAATCGAACCCCATCGTGCACCCCTGTCACGTTTCGCTGTGGTTGGTAGGCACCCGACGCCGAGGAGTTCGAGACTCGACCCGACGCCGGGGCACGGAGTCAGCGTCTCGTTGATCGTTGGGACGACGGAACCCCCTACGTTTCCCACTTCGGGACGTCCTGACGGGTGTACAACGTCCCTATGTCGAATGAGCGGTTGCGCGCCGCGATAGCGGCGCGAGGATGGACTCACGCGAGCTTGGCTGAGGCAACAGGCGTGGACCCGAAATCGGTTGAACGCTGGGTGAACCTCGGTCGAGTCCCCCGGCGGCGCACCGCAATCCATGCCGCCGAGTGTTTGGGGGAGGACGTCAATGCCCTGTGGCCCGCCCTACAGCAGGCGCGAACAGCCCGCGCCGTCAGCCCTGAACTCGTCGCGCTCCACGACCAGCGGGCCGATGTCCCGGCATCGATGTTCGTCAACCTGTTCGCGGCTGCGCGTCACCACATCGACGTCCTGGTCTACGCGGCTGTCTTCCTCCACGAGGCGTACCCCCGGCTCAACGAGCTATTGATCGAACGGGCCGAGGCGGGCTGTTCGATACGGATTGCCGTGGGTGACGCCGACAGCGCCAACGTCCGACAACGAGGCACGGAAGAGAAATTCGGGCACGGCATCGAATCCCGCTGCCGTCTCGCATTGATGCACTACCGCGCACTGCGAGCAACGCCCGGTATCGAGCTGCGCACGCACGAAACGACTCTCTACAACAGCATCTACCGCGCTGACAACGAAGTGATGGTCAATGCCCATTTGTGGGGAGTGAATGCCTACGCCGCACCCGTCTGGCATTTGCGCCGTACCCTCGACGGTGGCCTGTTCGACACGTACACCGAGAGTTTCGAGGCGGTCTGGCAAACCGGCCGACCGGTGAAAGGGTAAGCCGATGGCGCGTACCGAGTTCTACGACGACCCCGCCGCCCCCGAGCCGAACAGTCTAGTTGTCGCGGCCTCGGCTGTGGTGTGCGACGACCAGGGCCGCATCCTGCTACAGCGGCGCGCCGACAGCGGCCTATGGGCGTTGCCCGGTGGGGGCATGGAGATGACCGACAGCCTTCCCGGCTGCGCTGTGCGAGAGGTCAAGGAGGAAACCGGGCTCGACGTCGAAATCACCGGACTCGTCGGCATCTACACCGATCCGCGCCACGTCATCGCCTACAGCGACGGCGAGGTCCGACGCCAGTTCAATGTGTGCTTCCTGGCCCATGTCATCGGTGGCGACCTCGCCATATCCGATGAGTCCACCGAACTACGGTTCGTTGCCCCGGCCGACCTGGACAGCCTCGACATGCACCACACACAGCGACTCAGGCTGACTCACTACCTGGAAGGGCGGTCCGCGCCATACCTCGGCTGAAGATTCGGCGCAGACGGGTGGCCCGTAGTGGGCGGCGTATGCACCGTTTCGGCGGGCGCATCAGAACAGCGTCAGAGTCTGTGGCGCCGACGGCGCGGCCGCCTTCCCCGCGGCCTTGTCCTTCGGCGCTTCCGGCGCCGTCGGCGTTTCCTCCACAGTCACCGCGAGCATTTCCACGGTGTTCGCCTCGGCGACGGCCGCGGTGACGGCGGCCTGCCGGGCAGCGGCTCCGGCCAGTGCGTCGGCCTGTTCGTTGAAGTAGTTGCCGACATGCCCACGGACCCAGCGGAACCGGACCGGTCCCGGCCTGGTCGCGATCGCCCGATCGATCTGCTGGACGAGTTCGACGTTCTTCACCGCGCCACCGGTCGACGTGCGCCAGCCGTTGAGCCGCCATCCCGACACCCACTCCGAGGCGCATTTGATGGCGTAGAGCGAATCGCTCTCGATGAGAAGGGGTTCGGACCCGGGGTGGGCGACGATCGCCTCCAGCACCGCGCGCAACTCCGCGACCTGGTTGGTCCCGGACGCGGCTCCCCCGCTCGCCGAGGAGCCCTGATGATTAACCCAAGCCCAGCCGATGGCGCCACCGGGATTGCGGAGGCAGGACCCGTCGGTGCTCACGATGATCATGGCCGGCACCCTACGCAATCCGACCGACAAGATCGGTACCGTGGAATTGCTCTATCTCCCTCCGTAACCGGGCCTCGGTACGCCGCAGCGCCGATTTGACCGCGGCGTCCACCAGGCGCCCGATCACCCCGCGAGGTGGACTGTACTCCGCCTCGGAGGTCAGCACGGAGCGTCCGTAACCGAGCGGGTCGAAGCGTAGCCGCAGGGTGCCGGAGAAGCGTCCGCGCAGCGTGTACCCGATCACCGCGTTGTGGCGGTATTCGGTGATCGCACAGGTGGCGGTCGGCTGCCAGAGTGCGAGGCGGGTGGTGGTGGCGAAGACCGCGCCGAGTCCGCGGTCCTGGTCGCCGGTCGGTACGAAGTCCGCGATCCCGAACATCCAATTCGGTACGAATAGCGGATTGTCCGTGTAGTCGAAAGCGACCGCGACGGGTGCTGCGACGTCACTCGCGTACTTGATGTGGCCCATAGGCACTCCCTGTCCCACGACTGGCGTTAAAAGTACTACAGCTCTCCTCTTTATTCGAGGACTCCGCGCGAATCGGTGCGCCGAATCGCGCGATCGAGACCGAGTAGTTGCTTGGGAAAAGACCGCTCCGCCGCATGCTCACAGCTGGTCGACAATGTGCTCCGCGATCGGCATGGCCGATGTCGCCGCAGGTGAGGGGGCGTTGAGCAGATGAATCGAGCGCTCGGTGCGCTCCAGCATGAAGTCGTGCACCAAGGTTCCGTCGCGCAGCACCGCCTGCGCGCGAATTCCCGCCTCCCGGGGAAGCAGATCGGCGAGCGTCAGTTCCGGACAATAGCGGCGGCACTGTGCCAGGTATCCCCGCTTGAACAGCGAATCGCGTAGTTCCCGCAGTCCGGTTCGCACGTTCGCCCTGGCGACGCGGTGGAAACCGGGAAAACCCAGCACTTCTCGCGCGTCGCGCAGGTCGACGCTGCCTTTGCGGTAGCCCTCCCTGGCGAGACCGAGTACCGCGTTCGGGCCCACGGTGAGCGCTCCGTCGATCGTCGGGCTCAGATGCACGCCGAGGAAAGGCAATTCGGGATCGGGGATCGGATAGATCAACGTGCTGACCAGCCCGTTGCGCTCCCGCGGCAGTTGGTAGTACTCGCCGCGGAAGGGAACGATGCGAAAGTCGGTGCGCAGTCCGGCGGCTCGTGCCATCCGGTCGGCTTGCAGCCCCGCGCAGACCACCAGGCGGCGAGCGGTCCAGGAACCGGCCGGTCCGGCGGCGGTCACCGCGTCCGAGGTTTCGGTGAGTGCCGCGATCTCGGCGCCCAGCACGAATTCACCACCGGCGCAGCGGACTTCCTCGGCCAGTGCTTCGGTTACCCGGGTGAAGTCGATGATGCCGGTGTCGGGCACGAACAGGGCGCCGACACCGGTGACGCGCGGTTCCCGCCGCGTGAGTTCCACGGTGTCGATCAGTTCGACGGCCACGCCGTTGGCGACGGAACGTTCGTGCAGTTCGAGCATGCGTCCGTGCTCGGCGTCGTCGGTGGCGACCAACAGTTTGCCGCAAACCCGGTACGGAATGTCGTGTGCCGCCGCGAAATCCTTGGTCCAGCGCGCACCCTGGCGACACAGCGTGGCCTTCAGACTGTCCGGCGGATAGTAGATGCCGGAGTGGATGACACCACTGTTGTGCCCGGTTTGATGGACGGCCAGACGCTCGGCCTTCTCCAGCAGCACCAGGCTCGCACCGGGATGGCGCGCCAGGATCCGGTGCGCGGTCGCCACGCCGACGATGCCGCCGCCGATGACGCAGAAATCGTAGGCGCTCATGCCGAGCAGGGTAAGCGGTCGGTCACACCAGGGCGGAATCGCGTTCCGTGGGACGTGGGCGCACCGCAGGGCGAGTCGGATCCCCGCGTTCATGACGTCGATGTTTCCGTGCACACACGGGCGGGTAAACATCGAGGAGCGGGCGAGCGCCATTCTCGACTGCCAGCTCGAGACACCGGCCAACGGCGTCCGGCCGTCGACATGACCACGGCGCACCCAAGTGTGGCGCTCGCCCGCTCCGGGTCAGGCGAACTGGCCCGCAGTCCGTCCTTCGCCCGTCGGACCCGCGAAAGCCTGTGCGAGAGTGAGCCATTCCGCGGCGTCCTCGCCGTGTGCCACGACCGCCAGATCGTCCGGATGGCGGCGCTGGGTCACCAGAAGGCAGAAGTCGAGTGCCGGTCCGGTCACCCGCTGCTCGGCGTCCGCGGGGCCCCACGACCAGACGGTGCGATCCGGTGCGGTGAGTTCGACCCGGAATTCCGCTGCGGGCGGGGTCTTTCCGTGCACGGTGTAGGCGAAGTTCCTGGTGCGCACGCCGATATGGGCCACGGTGCGCAGCCGCGCGGTAGGCGAGCGGTGCACGCCGAGAGCATCGGCCACGTCCTGCCCGTGCGCCCACGTTTCCATGAGGCGAGCGGTGATCATCGACGCGGCGCTCATCGGCGGACCGAACCACGGCAGTTTGCCGCCCGCGGGCACGGCGCGCAGCGCGGCCACGAGCGACGCGCGCCCACGCCGCCAGCGATCGAGCAACTCGGCGGGCGGTTCGGTGGCGGCCTCCTCGGCGGCCTCGTCGACGAAGGCGGGGACGCGAGGGCCGGCCGCGGCCAGCAACCGCTGGAAGCGCTCGGTATCCGTGGTGGCGATCGTCGCGATCTCGTCGGTCCAGGCCAGATGCCCGATCTGATGCGCGATGGTCCAGCCGGGCGCGGGTGTGGCGCGCGACCACTCCTCGGGCGCCAGGGGGGCGACGAGTCGTTCCAGATCCGCGCATTCGTCGGCGAAATCGCCGAGCAGCACCTCTAGGTCAACCATCTGTTTCCCCTGCCGGTCCCGGGCCCACCGCTTCGTGTGCCACCGCCGTCCAGCATCGCAGCGGGGTAGAGAATCGGCAATCACGCTGTTGCGTCTCGGCGGCGGCGTGCCTGCTACCGACGTTCTCATTGCCTTGGACGTTCTCATCGCCTCGGACGTTCTGATTGCCTTGGACGTTCTCATTGCCTCGACGGAATGTCGACGCGAAACGCGGACGCACCGGAGCGGGGATTCGCCGTCAGCGAACGGACCGGTCGACGCGGAACAAACCCATACCCCCAGGGGTTGAGTAGGCATCGCTCAACTTTTGGAGGGTCGAAGACGTGACTACACCCCAGAACCTGCCGGTGCTGTTCCTGACCGATCCGATCGTGCTGCCGGGCATGGTCGTGCCCATCGAACTGGACGAATCGGCGCAGGCCGCGATCGATGCCGCGCGCGCCGCCAAGACCGACGCCGTGCTGCTCGCGCCGCGGCTGAACGAGGGCTACGCCACCTACGGTGTGGTCGCCACCATCGAACAGGTCGGCCGGATGCGCGGCGGGACCCCGGCGGCGGTCCTCAAGGCCGAACGGCGCGCCAAGATCGGGCACGGTGTCACCGGTCCCGGGGCCGCGCTGTGGGTCGAGGCCGAGCCGGTCGAGACGCCCGCCGCGGACGGCCGTACCAAGGAACTGGCAGGCGAGTACAAGAAACTGATCGTCTCGGTACTGCAACGCCGCGAGGCCTGGCAGATCATCGACGCGGTCAATCAGCTGACCGACCCGTCGGCCATCGCCGACACCGCGGGCTACGCCCCGTACCTGACTTCCGATCAGAAGCGGGAACTGCTCGAGACCCCCGACGTGGTCGAGCGGCTGACCACCCTGATCGAGTGGACCAAAGCGCACATCGCCGAGGCCGAGATCAGCGAGAAGATCAGCGAAGACGTGCGTGCGGGCATGGAGAAGAGCCAGCGGGAATTCCTGTTGCGCCAGCAGCTCAACGCGATCCGTAAGGAACTCGGCGAGGACGAGCCGGACGGCGCGGACGACTACCGCACCCGCGTCGAGCGGGCCGACCTGCCCGACACCGTGCGTGAGGCGGCGCTGCGAGAGGTCGGCAGGCTGGAACGAGCCAGCGATCAGAGCCCGGAATCCGGCTGGATCCGGACTTGGCTGGACACCGTGCTCGAGCTGCCGTGGACGGTGAAGACCACCGACAGCGCCGACGTCTCGGCCGCCCGCGCGGTGCTCGACGCCGACCACCACGGCTTGGAAGAGGTCAAGGACCGCATGGTCGAGTACCTGGCCGTCCGCGCTCGCCGGGCCGCCCGCGGCTTGGAGATCGTCGGCGGCCGCGGGTCCGGCGCGGTGCTGGTACTGGTCGGCCCGCCCGGCGTCGGCAAGACCTCGCTGGGTGAATCCGTGGCGCGAGCCCTCGGCCGCAAGTTCGTCCGGGTGGCGCTGGGCGGCGTCCGCGACGAGGCCGAGATCCGCGGGCACCGTCGCACCTACGTCGGAGCGCTGCCCGGCCGGATCGTGCGGGCCATGAAGGAAGCCGGTTCGATGAACCCGGTCGTCCTGCTGGACGAGATCGACAAGGTCGGCTCCGACTTCCGCGGCGACCCGGCGGCCGCCCTGCTCGAGGTGCTGGACCCGGCGCAGAACCACACGTTCCGCGACCACTATCTGGATCTGGACCTGGACCTGTCCGACGTGCTGTTCATCGCGACGGCGAACGTCATGGAGACCATCCCCGGCCCGCTGCTGGACCGGATGGAACTGATCACCGTCGACGGCTACACCGAGGACGACAAGGTGGCGATCGCGCGCGACTTCCTGGTGCCGCGGCAGCTGGAGCGCAACGCGCTGACCGCCGAGGAGGTGTCGGTGAGCGAGGAAGCGCTGCGCGAGATCGCCGCCAACTACACCAGGGAGGCCGGGGTCAGGCAGATGGAGCGGCTGATCGCCAAAGCGCTGCGCAAGGCGGCCACCCGGCTGTCGGAGCGCGAAGCCGGATCGGGCTACGACCCCGAGCTGGGTTACGAGGCGACGGTCGAACGTGACACCGGGGCGCTGACGATCGATCTGGACGACTTGACCGACTACCTGGGTCGTCCGCGCTTCACCCCCGACTCGGTGGAACGCACGGCCGTCCCGGGTGTGGCCACCGGCCTCGCCGTGACCGGCGCCGGCGGCGACGTCCTCTACATCGAGGCGAACGCCGCCGAGGGCGAGCGCTCGCTGACCCTCACCGGCCAGCTCGGTGACGTCATGAAGGAGTCGGCCCAGATCGCGCTGACCTACGTGCGCTCGCACCTGGAGGAGATCGGCATCGAGCCCTCGGTGCTGGATCGCAATATCCACATCCACTTCCCGGCCGGTGCGGTACCGAAGGACGGGCCGTCCGCGGGCGTCACGATGGTCACCGCCCTGGTGTCGCTGGCGCTGGGTCGTCAGGTGCGATCGGACGTCGGCATGACCGGTGAGGTCACGCTGAACGGCCGGGTGCTGCCGATCGGCGGCGTGAAGCAGAAGCTGCTCGCCGCGCAGCGGGCCGGGTTGCGGACGGTGTTCATCCCGGCGCGCAACGAGCCGGATCTGGACGACGTCCCGGCGGAAGTGCTGGCCGCGCTGGACGTCCGGCCGGTCGCCGACGTGGCCGACATCCTGGCCTACGCGATCGAGCCGGTCGCCGAACCGGCCTTGGGGCCCGCCTTCGCGGCGACCGCCTGATCTGGGCGGAACGGGTCGGGCACGGAGCATATCCGGGCCCGGCCCTTCGCTGTCGGTGCGCAATGCGATCGGTTCACGTGCCGCGAGCCCGGCGGCGGGCGGCGGGCGATCCGCCGGAATTCCGGCCGGGTGTCGCACCCCTGCGGTAAGAACGGCATGTGGCCAGATGGCTGTTGCACGTCGATCTCGATCAGTTCCAGGCGGCGGTGGAATTCCGCCGTCATCCGGAGCTGCGCGGGCTGCCGGTCATCGTCGGCGGTCACGGCGATCCCACCGAACCCCGCAAAGTGGTGACCTGCGCGTCGTATCCGGCGCGCGCGTTCGGCGTGCGGGCCGGGATGCCGCTGCGCAGCGCCCAGCGCAAGTGCCCCGACGGCGTGTTCCTTCCCTTGGACATGGCCGCCTACGAGGACGCCTCCGACGAGGTCATGGCCCTGCTGCGCACGTTTCCGGGACGGGTCGAGGTGTGGGGCTGGGACGAGGCGTTCCTCGCCACCGACACCGACGACCCGGAAGCTCTCGCTCGGCGGGTGCGCGACGCGATCGCCGAACTCGAGCTGACCTGCTCGATCGGCATCGGGGACAACAAGCTCACCGCCAAGCTCGCGACCGGCTTCGCCAAGTCGGCGGGCAAGTCGTCGGCCGCGCCCGCCGCCGATGCGGGCGCCGCCGCCGGCGTCTTCCGGCTCACCGCCGCCAACTGGACCGAGGTGATGGCGCATCGGCCCACCGACGCGCTGTGGGGCATCGGTAACCGGATCGCCGCCCGGCTCGCGGAACTCGGCATTCGAACCGTCGGCGAGTTGATGGCGGCGGACCGGCAGCGTCTGGCCGCCGAATTCGGGCCGAACACCGGTCCGTATCTCTGGGTGCTCGGCCACGGCAAAGGCGATACCGACGTCACCACCGAACCGCGAATACCGGTCGGCCGCAGCAAATCCGAGACCTTCCCGCAGGACCTGACCGATCCCGGCGAGATCCGCGCCCACGTCGCGCGGCTGGCCACCGAGGTCGCCGAGGAGATGGCCGCGGCGGGCCGGATCGGCACCCGCGTTTCGGTGACGGTCCGCACGAACACGTTCTACACCCGCAGTAAACAGGAGAAACTGCCCGAACCGACCATCGACGTCGCGCGCATCGCCGAGACCGCGCTGCGCATCGTCGAACGATTCGACCTCGACCGTCCGGTTCGTCTGCTCGGCGTGCGGTTGGAACTCCTGCCGCGGTAGCTCCCCGACCCGACCGGACGCTCGTATGCTCGTCCGCATGGAGTTCTGGGCGATGGTGGCACACGAATCGGATAGCGGGATCGTCCTGACCAGGCAGCAGGCCGGCGAGGATTTCCTCGGGCCGGGTGACGTGACGATCAAAGTGCACTACTCGAGCGCGAACTACAAGGACGGTCTGGCGATCACCAAGGGCGGCGGTGTGGTGCGCAACTACCCGATCGTTCCCGGGATCGATGTCGTCGGCGAGGTGGTCGAGTCCGCCGACGACGATTTCGCCCCGGGTGACCAGGTGATCGCGCACGGATACGACATCGGCGTCGCGCACAACGGCGGCTTCGCCGAGTACGCCAGGGTGCCCGCTGAATGGGTGGTCAAGCTGGCGGGCCTGAGCATGCGCGACGCGGCCGCGCTGGGCACCGCCGGGTTCACCGCGGCCCTCAGCGTGCAGGCCCTGCTCGATCGCGGCGTCCTGCCGGACGCGGGCCCGGTGCTGGTCACCGGCGCGACCGGCGGAGTCGGCAGCGTGAGTATCGACATCCTCTCCGGCCTCGGTTTCGAAGTCATCGCGTCCACCGGCAAGACCGACGCGAACGATCTGCTCAGCGAGATCGGCGCGAACGAGGTGATCGGCAGGTTGCCGGAGGACCCGAATGCCGAGCCGCGGCCGTTGACCAAGGCGCGGTGGGCGGCGGCCGTGGACAGCGTCGGCGGCGCGTCGCTGGCCTACGTGCTCAGCGCCATCGGTTACGGCGGGGTGGTCGCGGCCAGCGGGCTCACCGGCGGACCGGAACTGCCCACCACGGTACTGCCGTTCATTCTGCGCGGCGTCACCCTGGAGGGCATCGATTCGGTCAACCTTCCGATCGAGCGCCGCCGCGAGTTGTGGGCCCAGCTCGGCAAAGAGCTTCGCCCGCAGCATCTTTCGGCACTGGAGAATTTCGCTCCGATCACCGACGTGGAGCGGGTGCTGCACTCCATCCGCGACGGCAGCCACCGGGGGCGGACCGTTCTCGGCGTCATGGGCGAATTCTGACGGTCGATCCTCGGTAGCGCTCGGACGATATCCACGCCGGATGTGCTGCGGACGTACCGAGACCGCAGCCATAAGACCGATCAGCGAAGCCCGGTTCGATTCGTTCGAGCCGGGCTTCGTCGGTTCCCGACCATCGGCTCGTTCACACGCGGGCGTGCCGTCGCGTTACCGTGGCGGTTGCCCGAGGTCCGGCGATACAGGTCCCCCGCGGATGAGCCCGGGTGCACCGCGATGCGGGATGCGCGTTGATCTCCGGCGTCCGCGGATGGCCTCGATCCGACCGCGCCGCGCGGGGGAAGTCGTTGCCACCGTTGCACGCATCGATCCGATACGGTTCTTCCGCATCCACCTACGTGCTTGCTCCGGTCGAGAGGCGAATTCCCCTGTCCACGAATACGTTGTGGCGTTCGATGTCGATAGTGGCGGTGTCCGCGCTGCTGGCTTCGCCCGCGTACGGCCGAGCCGCGCCGGCCGCCGACTCACAGCCGAGCGGCCCGGATCGCTTCTATCACCAGACGCTCGAGTGGAAACCGTGCGGCGTGGAGAATCTCGACAAGGCCGGTGGCGAGTGCGCGAACGTCCTCGTGCCGCTCGACTACGGGCGGCCCGACGGTCGCACCATCACTCTGGCGATATCGCGGGTGAAGGCGAGCGATCCGGCACGCAGGCGCGGCATCCTGTTGTCGAATCCGGGTGGTCCCGGCGGGACCGGTCTGGACAGTGTGGATCTGCTCGGTGACGTGTTGTCGCCGGACGTGCTGGCGAGTTACGACCTGATCGGAATGGACCCGCGCGGAGTGGGCGAGTCCACCTCGAGCCCGCGGTGCGGGTGGCCGGTCGGCGAGATGGTCCGCTCGGCGGGCCTGGATCCGCTGGGTTTCGCGCACGACACCGTTCAGTCCGCGGGCATGGCCGCGAGCTGCGTCGTTCGCGATCCGGAGTTGGTGCGGCAGTTCACCACTCGCAACACGGCGCGGGACATGGACGTCGTCCGGGCGGCCTTGGGCGAGGAGAAGATCAATTTCTACGGCTTGTCCTACGGCACGTACCTCGGTGCGGTGTTCACTCAGATGTTCCCCGAGCGCAGTGATCGGGTCGTGCTCGACAGCGCGATCGACCCGGACCGGTACTGGACGGGATTGGTCCAGGATTGGGGTCCCGCGGACGAGATCGCGCTGGACGACTGGGCGGTCTGGGCTGCCGCGCGGGACGACGAGTTCCGGCTCGGCGCGACGCCGCGACAGGTGCGCGCGGAAATCGAGGAACTGGTCCGCATCGCCCACCGGCAGCCGATCGTCATCGATGGCTTCGCGATCGACGACCACTGGTTGCCGTTCATCCTGCACAGCTTGTTGTGGAATTTCCGGCTGAACGAACCGTTGGCCGCGACAGTGCGCGAGCTCGCCGACGCCGCGGGCGGTCCGCCCACCACCTCGCGCACGCCGCGGCTGCGCGCCATCGTCGCGGCGCTGCGGGACAACGAGAATTCCGTCCTGGCGGAGATCGCCTGTGGCGATGTCAGCGCGCCCATCGATCCGCTCTGGTACTGGCGCAATATCGAGGAGAACCGCGCGACGCAACCGGTGTTCGGCGCGCTGGCGGGCAATATCCAGCCGTGCGCCTTCTGGCCTCGTCCGGTCGAACCGCCGACCGTGGTGCGCAACGCGGTGCCCGTGCTCATCGTGCAGGCGACGGGCGATCCGCGCACTCCCTACGCGCACGGCGTCCGGCTGCACCAGTACCTGTCGCAGTCGCGGATGGTCACCTTGCAAGACGTCCGTATCCACATGACATTCCGGCCCGAGCTGAGCAGTTGCGTGAACAACGCGATCAACACCTACTTCGGCGCGGGAACCATGCCGGACGCCGATACCACCTGCGCTGCCGACGCGAGGGCGAGCTAGTCGGAGAGCCCACGCACCGTCAGTTCGCGCCTACTACGTCCGCCGTGCCGCCCTACACACAGCGGGGGCTCATCTGCTTATTCGGGCTTTCGCGCAGGGTCGAATTACCGCGATTGTCTTGTCGTCGTGTCGTTTCGACCTTGGGTGATGCCGCCCGTCAGGATCGACAAACGCCTCCCACTGGTGACATCGCGCCAGCAGTACTTCGAGTTCGAGGTTGTCCAGTCGAGCCACGTCGTCCCATGAGATGCCCAGCGTCGCAAGAGGTTCGGTGGCGCCATCAGTGACGAGAACAACAAAGTCGATGCCATCGACCGGAATACGTAGCGCGATGGCCTGGGCAGCCGCGTTCGGGTCTGCCTCCGCAATCCAATAGCCACCCTCGCGGTTCCGATTCGCACGCTGTCGGCGCTGGAGCGAGCGAAGCAGATCACGATGGCGCTCATCGTATGGACCCCGGTCTACGCGGACGGGCAGGTCGGAAAGCACTCGTTCTCCTTCGCCCAGATGGCGGCCTGCACTGGTGAAGACCTCGGCCCGTTCCTGGAAGCGTTGACGGCCCGCGAATCAGGGGGAGGATTCGCGGGCCGCGACCGGCAAGGTTACACCGAGCACCCGCTTCGGCGAGGCGGATTCGAGCACTTTCCCGGAGGACGGATCAAGCGGCGGTCGTGATGGGTTCCTCGGCGAACTGGGTGCGGTACAGCTCCGCGTAGCGGCCATCGGCGGTCAGTAGCTCGGGGTGCGTGCCGCGTTCCACGATCCGGCCCTCCTCCAGCACGAGGATCTGGTCGGCGGCGCGGATGGTGGAGAGTCGGTGTGCGATCACCAGCGCGGTCCTGCCTTCCAGTGCTTCGGACAGCGCCTCTTGCACGGCGGCTTCCGAGGTGGAGTCCAGCGACGCGGTCGCCTCGTCCAGGATCACCACGCGCGGTTGCTTGAGTAGCAGGCGCGCGATGGTCAGGCGCTGGCGCTCACCGCCGGAGAGCCGGTAGCCGCGTTCGCCGACCACGGTCTCCAGCCCGTCCGGCAGCGCTGCGACCAAGTCGCGCAGCCGGGCGCGTCGCAGCGCGTCCCAGAGTTCGTCCTCGGTGGCCTCCGGCCGCGCGAGCAGCAGATTGGCCCGGATGGTGTCGTGGAACAGGTGCCCGTCCTGGGTGACCAGCCCAACCGTGTCGCGCAGCGATCCGGTGGTCAGCTCGCGCACGTCCACGCCGTTCAACCGCACCGCGCCCGCGTCGACATCGTAGAGACGCGAGACCAGTTGCGCGATGGTCGACTTGCCCGCACCCGAGGAGCCGACCAGCGCGATCAGCTGACCGGGCTCGGCACGCAACGACACGTCGTGCAGCACCTCCACCCCGCCGCGGGTGTCCAGATTCGCCACATCCTCCAGCGAGGCCAGCGACACCTTGTCGGCCGACGGGTAGCCGAAGCGCACCGCGTCCAACTCCACCGCGACCGGACCCGCGGGTACCGGTTTCGCATCCGGCGCGTCCTCGATCAGCGGTTTCAGATCGAGCACTTCGAAGACCCGCTCGAAGCTCACCAGCGCGGCCATGATCTCCATCCGGGCGCTGGCCAGCGCGGTGAGCGGCGCGTAGAGCCTGGTCAGCAGCAACGACAGCGACACGACCGCGCCCGCCTCCAATTGCCCGCGCAGGGCGTACCAGCCGCCGAGCCCGTACACCAGGGCGATCGCCAGCGCGGACACCAGCGTGAGCGAGGTGACGAAGACAGTTTGCAGCATCGCGGTGCGCACGCCGATATTCCGCACCCGGCGGGCCCGCAGCGCGAACTCGCCGGACTCCTGTTCCGGACGGCCGAAGAGCTTCACCAGCGTCGCGCCCGGCGCGGAGAAGCGCTCGGTCATCTGGGTGCTCATCGCCGCGTTCAGTTGGGCCGCCTCCCGCTGCAAGTCCGCCAAGCGGTTGCCCATCCGGCGCGCCGGGATCACGAACACCGGAAGCAACACCAGCGCGAGCACTGTGATCTGCCAGGAGATGCTGATCATCACCCCGAGGGTCAGCGCGAGGGTCACCAGATTGGCCACCACGCCGGACAAGGTGTCGCTGAACGCGCGCTGGGCGCCGATGACGTCGTTGTTCAAGCGGCTGACCAGCGCGCCGGTCCTGGTCCGGGTGAAGAAGGCGACGGGCATCTTCTGCACGTGGTCGAACACGGCGGTGCGCAGATCGAGGATGAGTCCTTCACCGATCCGCGCCGACATCCACCGGATCGCCACCCCGAGTCCGGCGTCGAACACCGCGAGCACGCCGATCACCACCGCGAGGCCGACCACCACCCGTGGCGCCGCACCGCCGACGATGTGGTCGACCACCCGGCCCGCCAGCACCGGAGTCGCCACGGCGAGGACCGCGGACACCACGCTGAACAGCAGGAAGGCGCCGATGCGCCGCCGGTGCGGCGCGGCGAACCGGATGATGCGCCCGGCGGTGGCGAGGCGGAACGGCCGCTGTTCCTGCGGCGCGTTCGCCCGCCGGTACATCTGGCTCCACGCCACGGATTCGATGCTCACGTTGTTCTCCCTCTCGCTGCCCATCCCATCCAAGACCTGGCCACCGACATTAAGACCTCAACAATGGTTGAGTTCAAGTCGATTCCGGCCCGGCGGCGTGTCCGCTCACGGCGAAACCGGCGGCAACCCGAACCCCTGACGTACTCCAGCTGGGATGACGTCGGCGTAACCAACGCATCGGGCGCACACCAAACGCAATAGTTCCGCACCGGCGCATACCGCCCAGCGGCCACATGAAGGCATTGATTGTCCAAGACAGCGGCCCAGGTCTCGATGCGGCGAGCCTACTTCTGAAGCCGATTCAGAGAAGCGCCCCATTCCTGCCGATGAACCTGACAAGAGTCGCCCCGGTCGCCCCCTTCGCACCCCGGGTCCGCGACTCACGTACCAACGCGCTCAGCGCACCCCAACAACGTCTTTCGAGCGCAGCGAGACCGAGCCTGTTCCGTTTGCGGCCCGGCTCGCGTG
>NZ_JBQWRI010000006.1:0-402679 GCF_052545135.1 Nocardia aegles | reverse complement strand
GGGTAATTCACTGCTGGCGACGCAGGTGGCGGCGCGGATCGGTGCGGCGTTGGACACTCGGGTCCCGGTCCGCACCATCTTCGAAGCCTCCACCGTCGCCGGACTCGCGATCAAGGTCGAGCGTGGCGCCGGTGAACACAAACGCACCCCGCTCGTCGCCGGTCCGCGTCCGGACCGCATCCCGTTGTCGCCGGCGCAGCAGCGCATGTGGTTCCTCAACCAGTTCGATACCTCGGCTTCGGTCTACAACATCCCGGCCGCCATCCGCTTGTCCGGCGACCTGGACGTGGCCGCGCTGCGGCACGCCGTCGCCGATCTCGTCGCGCGCCACGAAACCCTGCGCACGATCTATCCCGAGACGCCGGACGGCCCGGTCCAGCGGGTCCTCGCTCCGCACGAGGTCCCCGTGGATCTCACTCCCGCGCAGATCGGCGACGAGCACGTCGCCGACGAGGTACAGCGGATCGTCGCCGCGGGCTTCGACGTGACCGTCGACGTGCCGTTCCGCGCGAAGCTGTTGCAACTCGCGGGCACCGAGTACGTGCTGGTCTTCGTCGCCCACCACATCAGCGCGGACGGCTGGTCGATGCGCCCACTGACCCGGGACCTGATGCTGGCTTACGTGGCGCGCAGCGGTGGCCAGGAGCCGTCCTGGGCGCCGCTGCCCATCCAGTACGCCGACTACGCGCTGTGGCAGCGCGACGCACTCGGCGCCGACGACGACCCGGAGTCGCTCGCGGGCGCGCAACTGGCCTACTGGACCACCGAACTCGCCGATCTGCCCGACGAGCTGAACCTGCCCGCGGACCGCCCGCGCCCATCCGCCCAGTCCTTCGCGGGCGGCACAGCGGATTTCGTCGTGGACGCCGGCGTGCACGCGGCGCTGGCGGAACTCGCGCGGCGGCACAACGCCACGCTGTTCATGGTGGTGCACGCCGCGTTCGCGGTCTTCTCGGCTCGTCTGTCCGGCACCGAGGACATCGCCATCGGCACGCCCGTCGCGGGCCGCGGCGAGGCCGAACTCGACGACCTGATCGGCATGTTCGTCAACACGTTGGTGCTGCGCACCCGGGTCGCGCCCGGTCTCGGCTTCACCGAACTGCTGGCCCGCACGCGGGAAACGGACCTGCACGCCTTCGCCAACGCCGACATCCCGTTCGAGCGGCTGGTCGAGGTGCTCGCCCCCGAGCGTTCGACCGGTCGCCATCCGCTGTTCCAGGTGGCGCTGTCGTTCGAGAACCTGGCCACCACCGGCTTCGAGCTACCCGGCCTGAGCCTCACCGCGCTGGACCCGGCCGCCGAGACCGCCAAGTTCGATCTGCTGTTGACCGTGCGGGAGCAGCGCACGGAGTCCGGCGCGGAAGCCGGTCTCGCCGCCGCGTTCACCTATGCCCGTGACCTGTTCGACGAACCGACCGTGGTCGAGTTCGGCCGCAGGTTCTGTCGCATCCTGTCCGCGATCGCCCTGCGCCCGGACACCGCCGTCGGCGATCTGGAGATCCTGGACGACTCGGAGCGCACGGACCTGATCACCGGTACCGGCGCACCCGCCGTGCCGCCGCGCACGCTGCCGGAGCTGATGGCCGCCGCCGTCGCGGCGAATCCGGCCGGTATCGCCGTGGTCGCGGGCGACCGCACCTTCAGCTACGCCGAACTCGACGCGGCTTCCGTGCAATTGGCGCGGGCGCTGATCGACCGCGGCGCGGGACCGGAGGCGCGGGTCGCCATCGCGATCCGTCGTTCGGTGGAATCCGTGCTGACACTGTGGGCGGTGGCCAAGACCGGGGCGGCCTTCGTCCCGATCGACCCGACCTATCCTGCCGACCGCATCGCGCACCTGGTCGCCGATTCCGGCGTGGCACTCGGCGTGACGCTCACCGCCGAACTGGACCACCTGCCCGCGCACCCCGGCGGGTGGCTCGCCTTGGACGACCACGACTTCACCCTCGACGTCGCCGCGCGCTCGGACCAACCATTGCGGCCCGGCGAACTGCGCGGACCGTTGCGGACGAGCAACGCCGCGTACGTGATCTACACCTCCGGCTCCACCGGCGTGCCCAAGGGCGTGGTGGTGACCCACGCCGGCCTGGCGAATTTCAGCGCCGAGCAGGTGGAGCGCTACCGGCTCGACCGATCCACGCGAGCCTTGGCGTTCGCGTCGCCGTCGTTCGACGCGTCGATACTGGAACTGCTGCTGGCCTTGGGTTCCGCGGGCGGGCTCGTGGTGGCGCCGCCGCTGACCTTCGGTGGTGCGGAACTGGCCGAGCTGATGCGCGCGGGCGGAGTCACACACGCCTTCCTCACGCCGTCGGTGCTCGCCTCCCTCGATCCGGACGAGTTGCCGGGGATCCGGGCCATCGTGGCGGGCGGCGAAGCGGTACCCGCCGAGCTGGCCGCCAAGTGGACGACCACGCCGGAGCGGGATTTCCACAATGGTTACGGGCCGACCGAGACCACCATCATGACCAACATCAGCGACCCGTTGCGGCCCGGCGAACCGGTCACGATCGGCGGACCGATCCGCGGCATGCGGTCGCTGGTGCTCGACAGCAGGCTGCGCCCGGTGCCCGAGGGTGTCACGGGCGAACTGTATCTGGGCGGCGTCCAGCTCGCGCGCGGCTACCATGCCCGCCCCGCGCTCACCGCCGCCCGGTTCGTGGCCGACCCGTACGGCGTGCCCGGCGAGCGGCTCTACCGCACCGGCGACCTGGTGCGCCGGCGCCGCGCCGAGGGCGCGCCGGTCCTGGAGTACCTGGGCCGCAACGACTTCCAGGTGCAGGTGCGCGGCTTCCGCATCGAACTCGGTGAGATCGACGCCGCGCTCACGGCCCAGCCCGAAGTCGGCTTCGCCGTGACGCTGGGACGCGAAACCGGTTCCGGCGCCACCATGCTGGTCTCCTACGTGCTGCCCGCCAAGGGTGCGACGGCCGACCCGGCGGTACTGACCGAGCGAATCGGACGCACGCTGCCGGAGTACCTGGTTCCGGCGGCGATCGTCGTACTCGACGCGATTCCGCTGACACCAGTGGGGAAGCTGGATCGCAAGGCGCTGCCCGCGCCCGAGCCGGACACCCGCGCCTACCGCGCGCCGCGAACCCCGACGGAACTGGTGATCGCCGAGGTGATCGGCGAGGTGCTCGGCGTCGAACGGGTCGGCCTGGACGACGACTTCTTCGCCCTCGGCGGCGACAGCATCGTGTCCATCCAGGTGGTCTCCCGCTCGCGCGCCCGCGGCGTGCGCTTCGCGCCGCGGGACGTCTTCGCCTGCCGGACCGTCGCCGCGCTGGCCCGGGTCGCCGCGGTGGAGGGCGGTCCCGGTGACGAGGCGGGTGAACTACCGCTGACGCCGGACGCGGCGCGGATGCTGGACGACGGCATCGAAGTGCGGGCCATCGCTCTCGATGTCCCCGAAACCTGCTCCGTGGCGACGGTGCACGCCGCCGTGGTCGCCGTGCTCGATCAGCATCCGATGCTGTGGGTGCGGGTGGCGTACAGCGACGACGGCACGCCGGTGCTGCGCATTCCCGCCCCGGCCGAACGCACCGGCGAGGCGTTCCGCAGGCTGGACCCGCAGTGCGGGGAGACTTCGCTGCCCATCGACGACGTGGTGCAGGCGGCCGCGGCCGCCCTCGACCCGGAGCAGGGCCGCAACATCTACTTCGTGCTCACCGGCGGTCCCGAGGCGCGCTCCACGCTCATCGTCGTAGCCAGCAGCCTCGTCGTCGACGACGTCTCCTGGCGGGCGATCGTGGACCACCTGACCGCACGGTGGCAGCGGGCGCGCCACGCCGCGCCCGCGAGCACCGAATCCGGCCTCCGGCCGCTGATCCGCGCGCTCTCGGCCAAGGCGCACGATCCGGTCACCGTCGCCGAAATGCGTTGGTGGCGATTGGCGCTCGGCTCCGTGCCGGAGGGTGCGGGAACCGACGGACGAGATCTGCGCGCACGCAGCCGGGTATCGCTCACCATCACCGCGGAGGGTGCGGCGGCCGTCGCCGCGGCGGCCGAGGCCTACCACGCCGGGGTCGACGACATCCTGCTCACCGCGCTGGCGCTGGCCCTGCAGACCTCCGCGGGCGAGACCGTCACGCGCGCCATCGGTTCGGTCGTCCGGCTGTCCGCCGACGGTCGCGCGGCCACCGATGCCGACGCGGCGAGCACGGTGGGCGGCTTCGTCACCGAATATCCGCTTCCGTTGCGGTTGAGCCGGATCGACATCGAGGAGGCCCTGATCGGCGGCCCAGCGGCGGGCACCGCGATCGCGCAGATCAAGGAGCTGCGGCGGTCGGTGCCCTCGCGCGGTGTCGGCTACGGCTTGTTGCGCCACCTCAATGCCGAGACCGCCGCCGAGCTACGCGGGCTCGGGCGCGGGCGGTTCGCGCTGCGCTACCGGGACCTGCGTCCGGCGCGGGTGCACACCGACCTCCCGTCCCACGACCTGCTGCTGGTGCTGACCGTCGAGGCCACCGACGACGGCCTGCTCGCCCGATTCGACTTCGCCGCCACCGCATTCCGCGGCGAGGACGCCAAAACTTTCGCCGAGCACTGGATTCGCGCGCTCGGTGGCCTCGCCGAGCACGGCCTGCGCCCGGACGCGGGCGCCTACACCCCCTCGGACTTCCCGCTGGTGCGGCTCAAGCAACCCGACATCGACCGCTTCGCCCGCGCCTACCCGGACCTGACCGACGCCTGGCCGCTCACGCCGCTGCAATCGGGCATGCTGTACCACGCCCTGCTCGCGGAGCACTCGGTCGACGTCTACACCACCCAGTTCGTGCTGGATCTGGGCGGCGCGGTGGATGCCCGCCGGATGCAGGCGGCCGCGCAGGCGGTGCTGGACCGGCACGACAACCTGCGCGTCGCCTTCGCCGACGACAGCGAGGGCAAGCCCGTGCAGATCGTGCAGGATTCGCTGGAGGTGCCGTGGCGGCTGGTCGATCTGAGCCGGCTGGAACCGGCCGCGGCCGGTGCCGAGTTCGAGCGGATCAAGGCGGCGGATCTGGCCGAGCACTTCGACATGCGGACCGCGCCGTTGCTGCGGTTCGCGCTGGTCCGCTCCGCCGCGGCCCGCTATCACCTGCTGGTGACCAGTCACCACATCCTCGTCGACGGCTGGTCCATGCCGCTGTTGGCGAAAGAACTGCTCACGCTGTACGCGTTCGGCGGAAATTCCCGGCACCTGCCTTCGGTGCGGCCCTACCGCGACTACCTGGCTTGGCTGGTCGCTCAGGACGCGGAAGCCGCGCGTTCCGCGTGGCGCGCCGCGCTGGCCGGTATCACCGAGCCGACGCCGCTGGCGCCGGTCGATCCGGGCCGCGAGATCGCCTCGGGCGTGGGCGAAGTCGGTTTCGAGCTGTCCCCCGCCGACACCACCGCGCTGACCCGGTTCGCGTCGGGACTCGGCGTCACGGTGAATACCGTGGTGCAGGCTGCCTGGGGAGTGTTGATCGGTCGCACCGTCGACCGGGACGACGTGGTCTTCGGCGCCACCGTGTCCGGCCGGCCGGCCGAGCTGGACGGCGTCGAGGCGATGGTCGGCCTGTTCCTCAACGCGATCCCGGTGCGGGTGCGACTCGACGCGACCGGCACGCTGGGCGGGCTGCTGCGGCGGCTACAGGCCGAGCAGGCCGCCCTGCTGGACTACCACTACCTGGGGTTGAGCGACATCCAGGAAGCCGTCGGCGTGGCGGGGCTGTTCGACTCGCTCGTCGTGTTCGAGTCGTTCCCGGTGGACCGGGATGGGCTGGACCGCGCGGGCGCCATCGACGGTATGAACGTCACCGGCGTCGGCGCGGTCAACGGCACCCATTACCCGTTCACGGTGATGGTGCTGCTGGACGACCAGTTGCGCGTCTCGGTGAAGTACTTGCGCGATGTGACCGACGAACCGGCGGCGCTCGCGCTCGCGCAGCGGCTCTCGGCGCTGATCGTCCGTTTCGTGACCACCCCGCAGGCCCGCGTCGGCGAGGTCGATGTGCTGCTGGACGACGAGCGCGCCGAGCTGGCCGCGCGCAACGCCACCGACGTGCCGGAACTGCTCGACGGCGCGACGTTGCCGTCGTTGTTCGCCGCTCAGGTGGCGCGCACGCCGGACGCGCCCGCGGTGCGCTTCGGCGACACCACGCTCAGCTACGCCGAATTCGACTCGCGGGTCCGGTCCTTGGCCGTCGAGCTGATGCGCTGGGGCGTCGGCCCGGAGACGCTGGTCGCCGTGGCCATGCGGCGAAGCGTCGACCTGGTCGTCGCGGTCTACGCGGTGCTGCGGGCCGGTGGCGGCTACGTCCCGATCGATCCGGATCACCCGGCCGAGCGCAACGAGTACGTTCTCGGCAGTACCGCTCCGATCTGCGTGCTGACCACCACCGCGGACGCGTTCGACACCGCGACGTGTGTGCCGGTGGTCGCGGTGGACACGCTGTATCTGTCTCCGTACGACGGCCCCTGGCCGCGGGCGGAGGTGCATCCGGACACCGTCGCCTACGTCATCTACACCTCCGGCTCCACCGGTCGCCCCAAAGGCGTGATGATCACGCACCGGCAGATGGTGAATCAGTTCCGCTGGGCGCAGTCGGCCCACCCGCACGACGACGGCGACGTGGTGCTGCACAAGACGCCGATCACCTTCGACATCTCCGCCTGGGAGTTGTTCTGGCCGTTGCAGACCGGGGCGTCGATCGTGATCGCCGCGCCCGACGGGCACCGCGACCCGGCCTATCTGGCTCAGGCCATCGTCGACAACGCCGTGACCACGGTGCATTTCGTACCGTCGATGCTGGATGCGTTCCTGGATCCGGCGGCAGACTCGACCGCGGCGTACCCGTCGCTGCGCCGAGTGTTCGCCGCGGGCGAGGCGTTGTCCGGGGAGACCGCGACGAGGTTCGCCGCGATCGTGCCGGGCGCCGAGCTGGTCAACTGGTACGGCCCCGCCGAGGCCACCGTGGTCACCGACCATCCCGTGCGGGACACCGCCGCGGTGGGGGTTCCGATCGGCGTGCCGGTGGCCAACACTCGCGTGCACGTGCTCGACCGGCAGTTGCTGCCGGTGCCGCCGGGCGCGGCGGGCGAGTTGTACGTCGCGGGTGCGCAACTGGCGCGCGGCTATCTCGGCGCTCCGGCAGGCACCGCCGAGCGTTTCATCGCCCATGCGGGCGGCGCCCGGCTCTACCGCACCGGCGACATCGTGCGCTGGCGCGACGGCGCGCTGGAGTACCTGGGCCGCAGCGACTTCCAGATCAAGCTGCGCGGCCAGCGCGTGGAGCCCGGTGAGATCGAGGCCGTGCTGACGAGTCATCCGCAGGTGCGGCACGCCGCGGTCGCGGTCGTGCGCGGGGCCGTCGGCGACCGGCTGGCCGCCTATGTCGTCCTCACGCCGGGGGAGACCCTCGACGAAGCCGCGTTGCTGCGGCACGCCCGCGCCGCGCTGCCGTCGTACATGGTGCCCTCGGCTGTCGTCGCGCTCGCCGAGCTCCCGCTCAACGCCAGCGGCAAACTCGACCGCAAGGCGCTGCCCGAGCCGCGGTCGGTGGCCCGTCCGTACCGCGCGCCGGGCACGCCGCTGGAGCGGACCGTGCTCGAGGTGTTCGACTCAGTGCTCGAACCCGGCGCGGGACAGCGGATCGGGATGGACGACGACTTCTTCGATCTCGGTGGCACGTCGCTGGTCGCCACGCGGGCGGTCAGGCGGTTGCGCACGCTCACCGGCGCCGAGGTGCGGGTGCAGTGGTTCTTCACCGATCCCACCCCGGCGGCGCTGGCGGCCCGGATCCTGGCCGCGCTCGCCGACGATCACGACTACGACCAGGACTCGAACGCGGCGCTCGGCGTCCTGTTGCCGATCCGCACCATGGTGCCGCACGACGTGGCCGCCGCCGCGCCGCTGTTCTGTCTGCATCCGATGTACGGATTGTCCTGGTGCTATGCGGGACTCGCGCGCTACGTGCCCGCGAGCACGCCGATCTTCGGCCTACAGTCGCCCGCGCTCACCGAAGAGCGCTACCTGCCGGAATCGCTGATCGAGATGGCGCGCCGCTACGTGGCCGAGATCCGCGCGGTGCAGCCGCACGGACCCTACCGGCTGCTCGGCTGGTCGCTCGGCGGTGTGCTGGCGCACGCGGTGGCGACCGAATTGCAGGCCGCGGGTGAGGAGATCGGGCTGCTGACCATGCTCGACAGTCACCCCGGCATCGATGTCACGGATTTCCGTGCGGCGATCCGCGAGGCGCTGGCCGAACTGGGCATCGGCGCGGACGCCCTGCTGCCCGGCGACGGCGACATCCACGATCTGAGCGAGGACGCGCTGGCCGCGCTGCACGCCACCATCCCGCCGGACATGGCGGTGCTCACACCGGAGCGGGTGCGCCGGATCTACCGCAGCGCGGTGCGCTCGGCCGAGTTGATCGCCGAACACCGGCCGGAGGTCTTCCGCGGCCGGTTGGAGTACTTCAGCGCGGCCGGTCACGATACCGCGGCGGCCGGCTGGCAACCTTATGTCGACGGCCGGGTGGACGATCATCCCGTCGGTGTCTCGCACGATCAGATGACATCGCCGGAGGCGCTCGCGCGGATCGGTCCGCGATTGTCCGAGTTGCTCGATCCTCCGGGGTGGGAAGCGACACGAAACACGGGGCGGTCATGATCGAACCGACACCGTTCCGGCATGATGGGGCAACGGTGCGGTAACGAAGTCCACTGTTGTGACGACTACAGGCCGTATGGCCGGGCGGATGCCTGGATATCCACCTCGGCGTGTGGGGCATGCAGAGCGAATCTCGAGACGAAGCGAAGGTGCGAAATTGATACGTCGACAGAGCCGGCGCGGCGGCCTGCGGGCCGCCGCCGCGATCGCGGCAACCGCGGTGCTCGCGGGAATGATGACCGGTCTCGGCACGTCCAGCGCGACGGCTGATCCGATCATCGATTCCAAGACTCTGTTGGGCAACCCGGTCGCCCCGGACGGTTCGCGTATCACCAAAGCCGAGTACAAGGACGCGCGCAGCATCCGGCTGTACGTGTACTCGGCGGCGATGGACGAGAAGATCATCATCGACGTTCAGCGCCCGGCCGACGCCTCCGTGCCGCGTCCGACGCTGTACCTGCTCAACGGCGCCGGCGGCGGCGAGGACGAAGCCTCCTGGCAGGCGAAGACCGACGCGCTGCAGTTCCTGTCGGACAAGAACGTCAATGTGATCCAGCCGATCGGCGGCAAGTGGAGCTACTACACCGACTGGATCAAGGACGACCCGGTACTCGGACGCAACAAGTGGAAGACGTTCTTCACCGAGGAACTGCCCCCGCTGGTCGACGGAGCGCTGGGCACCAATGGCGTGAACGCCATCGCGGGCCTGTCCACCTCGGGCACCACGGTGCTGGCGCTGCCGATCGCCAAGCAAGGCCTGTACAAGGCCGCCGCGGCCTACAGCGGCTGCGCGCAGACCAGTGACCCGGTCGGCTCGGAGTTCGTCAAGCTGACCGTCGAGACCTGGGGCGGCGGCAACACCGACAACATGTGGGGTCCCGAAGGCTCACCGGAGTGGGTGGCCAACGACCCGTACGTGAACGCCGAGGGGTTGCGCGGGCTCGACCTCTACATCTCCACCGGCAACGGCCTGCCCGGCCAGTACGACACGCTCAACGGTCCGTACGCCCTTCCCGGCGCGTACGGTCTGGCCAACCAGATCGTCATCGGCGGTGTGATCGAGGCGGGCACCAACTACTGCACGCACAACCTGAAGAACCGGCTGGACCAGTTGGGCATCCCGGCCACCTACAACTTCCGCGATTCGGGCACCCACTCGTGGGGCTACTGGCGCGACGAGTTCCAGCGGTCGTGGCCGGTGCTCGCGAAGGGGCTCGGTATCTGACCTGAACGGAGCCGGGACGCCCGGCCTGCTTCCATCGACCGCCTGGTGCCGCTGTCGCGGTACCAGGCGGTTGTTGTTTTTTCGGGCTAACCGACACAAAAAAGTTCGGGAGACCGTAAAATTCAGTTCGTGGGTATTACATTGGTCGAATCGACGAAGTCCGTCACCGGGCGCGCACGTGCCGCGTCGGTCCTGCTCGGGCCGGCATTCGTCGCGGCCATCGCATACGTCGATCCCGGTAATGTCGCGTCCAATATCAGTGCGGGCGCGCAGTTCGGTTATCTCCTGGTCTGGGTGATCGTCCTGGCCAACGTGATGGCGGGGCTGGTCCAGTTCCTCTCGGCCAAGCTCGGTCTGGTCACCGGGTGGTCGCTGCCGGAGGCGGTGCGCGCGAAGGCGGGCCGCCCGGTTCGGCTCGCGTACTGGGCGCAGGCGGAGACGGTCGCGATCGCCACCGACTTGGCCGAGGTGGTCGGCGGCGCCATCGCGCTGCATCTGCTGTTCGGTCTGCCCATGCTGCTCGGCGGCGTGATCACCGGCGCGGTATCGATGGGTCTGTTGCTGGTGCAGGATCGCCGCGGCCAGCAGCCGTTCGAGCGGGTGATCACCGGGATGCTCGCGATCATCGCGATCGGATTCCTGGCGAGCGTGGTCATCGCCCCGCCGTCGCCCGCGGACACGGTGGGTGGACTCCTGCCGCGCTTCCAGGGCACCGAGAGCGTCCTGCTCGCCGCCGCCATGATCGGCGCGACGGTCATGCCGCACGCGGTCTACCTGCACTCCGGCTTGGCCCGCGACCGGCACGGGCAACCGGCGGCCGGGCCGCTGCGCACCAGGCTGCTGCGGATCACCAAGGTCGACGTCGGGCTGGCCATGATCTTGGCGGGCACGGTGAACATGGCCATGCTGCTGATGGCGGCCAATACCCTGCGCGGCCGGGATGTCGAGACCATCGAAGACGCGCACGCGGCCGTCGGCGACGTCCTGGGCCCGGCCGCCGCGTTGCTGCTCGCGATCGGCCTGCTCGCCTCCGGCCTGGCCTCGACGTCGGTCGGCGCCTACGCGGGCGCGATGATCATGCAGGGCCTGCTGCACCGGCGGATCCCGCTGATCGCGCGCAGGCTGATCACGCTGATCCCGGCCGTCGCGGTCCTGGCGTTGGGCATCGACCCGACCCGCGCGCTGATCATCTCCCAGGTGGTGCTGTCGTTCGGCATCCCGTTCGCATTGATTCCCCTGGTGCGGTTCACGAGTGACCGCACGCTGATGGGCGCGGACGTCAACCACCGCGTGACCACCGCGCTGGCCTGGGCGGTCGCGGCGATCATCTCGGCGCTCAACGTCGCCCTGATCTATCTCACCGTCACCGGGCGGTAGCCCGCCCGGTGCGGCGCGCCGATCACACCCAGTTCTCGATCCAGTACTTCCAGATGCGCGGTGCGTAAGCCTCCAACGGCGGAACTTTGATGTCGGTGCCCGCCAGGGCCGCGCTGGTGTGCCTGCAATCGAACCAGCAGGCGAACTCGCTGTGCTCCAGCACGTCCAGCGGCACGCCTACCCGGGGCAGCAGCCAGTTCGCGCCGGGGACCCGCAACATCATGTCCAGGGTGCGCTTGGGCATCACCTCCACCAGATGCGGCGCGCCCGCCTCGTCGGCGAACAGGTTGAGCGCCTCGACCGCGCTCTGCCTGCGCGGATCCACCAAGTGGAAGGTGAGCTTGTCCGAGCCGGGGCGATGCGCGATGTGATCGAGGGCGCGGGCCACGAAATCCACCGGGACCATGTTGGTCTCGCCCAGTTTCGGCACGAGCACCGGCAGCAGCCTGGGCAGCTGCGCGCCGATGCGCAGCAGGCGGAAGAAGTAGTACGGGCCGTCGATCCGATCGATCTCGCCGGTCCTGGAATGCCCGATCACGATCGACGGCCGATAGATCCGCCAGCGCAGCGACGATTCCCGCACGATCCGCTCGGCCTCGAACTTCGCTCGCTGCGTCGCAGTGGCCAGCGCCTGGCCGTGATCGAACATGTCCTCGGTGAACAGGCCCTCGCTCGACCCGGCCACCTCCACGGTCGAGATGTGGTGCAGCAGGCCGACACTCAGTTCCTCGGCGACGTCGACCAGGTGTCCGGTCCCCCCGCCGCGTTCGGTCGGGTCGTCGCCCGCGGCCAGATGGAAGACATGCTCGATGGCGCCGCGATGCCGGGCCAGCCAGGCCGGGTCGATGCCCAGCCCCGGGGCGCCCAGATCACCACGTACCGGACGGACGCGGTCGCCGCCCGCCCATTCCTGTGCCCAGCAGGCGAACCGGTCGGCCGAGGCGTCGTCCGGCCGAACCAGCACATGGATGTCACCCTCGCGTTTCAGGAGCTCAGGGATGAGAAAACGACCGATGAACCCAGTTGCCCCGGTAACCAGGTAAGTCATAGCCGATGAACATAGTCGCCGATCGGTTGTTGCGTTCCGGCGGGCCGATCAGTCGGTGAAGACGGGCTTGCGCTTGCCGAGCAGCGCGGCGGCGCCCTCCATGAAATCGGGCGAGCTCAGCAGTTCGGTCTGCCCGGCCTTCTCGGCGGCCAGGGCCGAGTCCAGCGATGCCAGCGTGGCCTGGTTCAGCGCTTGCTTGGTGAGTTCCAGCGCGCGACGCGGACCCGTGGCGATCTTCGCCACCCCGGCCTCGACCGCGGCGTCGAGTTCGTCGTCGGGCACGACGGCGGTGAACAGACCGGCCGCCGCGGCCTCCCGGGCGGGCAACCGCTCGCCGAGCAGTGCCATCCGCGCCGCCAGCGGGCGGCCCGCCGCCGCGGCCACCAGTGTGGCCGCCCCGCCGTCGGGCATCAGGCCGATGTTGATGAAGGCCAGCAGCAGGTAGGAGTCTTCGCTCGCGTAGACCAGGTCGGCGGCCAGCGCGATGCCGACGCCGACGCCCGCCGCGGCGCCCCGGATCCGCGCGATCACCGGGACCGGCGCGTCGACGATCGCCCGCACCAGCCGGTTCGCCGCGTCCATCACCAGGTCCGGGGTGATGCTCCGGCGCGCCTGGTCCGCGCTCGCGGAGACGTCGGCGCCGGTGCAGAAAGCGCCGCCTTCGCCGGTCAGTACGATTGCCCGCACCGCGCGGTCGTTCGCCGCCGTGCGGAAGGTGTCCCCGAGCGCGACCATGGTGTCGTAGTCGATGGCGTTCTTCCGTGTCGGATTGGTGATCGTGATCCGAAGTACCTTGCCGTCCTGCACCGCGGTGAACTTCGCGGCGGCCGGCGCGGCCGGGGCCGCGGAATCGTTGTTGCTCACGTTTGCTCCTAAGCTGCAATTCGGCGGAGGGCAGGCTGTGAATAGTGGTTAACATTGCGAATTGTGGTTAACTTAGGTTCCATTGTCGGGCGCTGTCAACCAGCGCCGCCGCAGAACGGAGAGGTGCATGGTCGCGGATCGCAGCGAGGTCGATCTCGCTCCCGCGCGCCCCGAACCGGGCCGAAGGGCGGGCGCTGAGGGCGCGCCATCGGTGCGCCGGCGTCCGAAGGACCGCAAGGTGCAGATCATCCGCGCGGCCGCCCGCGCGTTCAGCGAACGCGGCTACTACCCGGTCGGTGTGGACGAGATCGCCGCCGAGGTCGGTATCTCCGGTCCGGCCCTCTACCGGCATTTCACCAGTAAGTACGCGCTGCTGGTCGCCGCCGCGGAGGGGGGCGCGCAACACCTGCTGAGCGTCGCCGAGGGAGCCGACGACGCCCGGCTCGACCCCGCGCGGCGCGCGGACGCGCTGATCCGCGCGATCAGCGAGCACACCGTCGAGATCCGCCGCGAGGCGGGGCTCTACCGCTGGGAGCGTCGCTACCTGGAGCGCGACGACCGCGTCCGGATCAAGAAGATCTACGACGACCTGAACAACACCCTCGCGGCGCCGATCGCGCTGCTGCGACCCGAGGCGCCGCCCGCGGATGTGGCCATGCTGGCCGCGGGCGTGCTCAGCGCGATCGCGAGCATCGCCGCGCACCGCACCGCGTTGTCGAGCGCTCGGCTGCTTCCGCTGCTGAATCAGCTGTCCTGGGCCATCCTGCGCACCGAGCTGCCGCCCGCGCCCGCCGAACCGGATCCCGGCCCGCCCGTGCGCGGTATCCCGGTGACTTCCAAGCGGGAACAACTGCTCACCGAGGCCATCCGGATCTTCGGCAGGCAGGGGTATCACGAGGCGAGCATCGAGGAGATCGGCGCCGCCGTAGGCATCAACGCCTCCAGCGTGTACCGGTATTTCGCGAGCAAGGCCGACCTGCTCGCCGCGGCGTTCCACCGCACCGGAGACCGGCTGGCCATCGCGATCACCGAGGCGCTGGCCGAATCGACGAGCCGCGCGGACGCCGCCCGGAATGTGGCCGACCGCTACGCCAAGCTGAGTTTCGCCACGCCCGAGATCATGGCGGTGTACTACGCCGAGTTCGGCAATCTGCCGCAGGCCGAGCAGCACAAGCTGCGCGCCATCCAGCGGCAGAACGTGCTGGAGTGGGCCAACCTGCTGGACGGCGACCCGGTGGAAGCGCGTTTCCGGGTGCACGCCGCCATCGGTCAGGTGATCGATGTGGGCAGGCTGATCCGATTCGATTCCCGGCCCGCGCAGGTGGCGCGGGTCACCGCGCTCATGGACGCAGTTCTGCTCGCCGAAAAGGCACAACCGGACCGGGTCCGTCATTGATCCGCGCATGGCCGCGGCGAAGGCCTCGCGGCACCTCGCTCAGGGGCGGCCGTGCCGGATCCGGAAGATCGCCCTGGCCAGGCGGAGGTGGCGCGGGTGCCGATCGAACGTGGACAGGTTCACCGGGGCCTGATAGCGCTTGCGGGTGATGGACAGGGTCCGGCTGAACTCCCGCAGTCCCTGGTCGCCGTGGCTGTGCCCCTGGCCGTATTCGCCCACGCCGCCGAACGGCAGCGCGGGAATGCTCGCGTACCCGGTCGAGGAGTTGATGGTCACCACCCCGACGCGCAGTTGCTCGGCGAACGCCTCGATCTCGTGCACATCCCTGGTGAACACCGACACCGCGACATCGGTGCCCACCGCGTTGATCCGTTCGGCGGCCTCGTCCATGCTCGCCACCTTGTTCACGATGAGCACGGGCCCGATGCCCTCGCCGGTGATCGCGATGCTCTCCTCCGGCACCTCGGCCAGCACGATCGGCTCGATGTAGGGGTCGCGAATGGAGTCGAGCCCGCCGACCACCGCGCGGCCGCCGCGGGCCACCGCATCGCGCACCTGCCTGCGCACCACCTCGACCTGTGCCTCCATGATCATCGGGCCGTAGGACGCCTTCCGGTCGGCGCCCGGCCGCAGCTTGCGCGCCTGGTCCACGACCAGGTCCAGGAAGCGGTCGTAGACCGATTGGGCGACGTAGGCCCGCTGAATGCCGGTAGCGTTCTGCCCGGCGTTGGCCATCGCGCCGAACACGGCGGCCTCGGCGGCGTCGTCCAGCTTCGCGTCGACGTGCACGACCATGCTGCCCTTGCCGCTGCGCTCGACGACGACCGGCGTCATGGTCTGCGCGCACACCGAGATCACCTCGCGGGCGCCTGCCTCGGAACCGGCGTAGGCGATCTTGTCGACCTTCGCCCGGCACAGCGCGGTTCCGGTGGCCTGGTCGCCCGTAACCACTTGCAGCACAGGTTGATTCGGTGCGAGCCGGGACCAGCTGTCGGCCAGCCACACGCCGACGCCGGTGGTCGACTCGTGCGGCTTGAACACCACGGCGTTGCCCGCGGCCATCGCGTAGGCGATCGAACCCATCGGGGTGAACACCGGGTTGTTCCAGGGGCCGAGTACCCCGACGACGCCCAGCGGCAGATAACCGACGGAGGCCCGCTGATTGCGGGTGAGCCAGCTGGAACCGATGCGCCGCCGGTCCAGCGCGCGGCCCGCGTTGCGCGCGGCCCAGTCCAGGTTCTCCACCGCGAGCATCACTTCGATCGCGGCGTCGGCCACCGGCTTCCCGGTCTCCTCGCACAGCAGGTCGACCAATTCGCCGGAGCGCCGGGCGATCTCGCGTTTCCAGTCCAGCAGCCACCGCTTCCGGCTGCTGAATCCCAGTTCCGTCCACCATTTTTCGGCGGAGCGGGCCGCGCGCACCGCGCGATTCAGTTCGCCCGTGCTCATCACGGCGTAGTTGCCCACGACCTCGCCGGTGCGCGGGTCATAGGACGTCAGGACGTTCGTTCGGCCCGTTCCTCCCGGACGCGCCGCCAACCATGACTGCGCGGACTCGGCCATGATCACCTCTCGCAGTGTCGAAACCGGCGTGCGGACCGCTCAGCGGGGCCACAGCCGTGGACGAGTGAGTGTTTTCCCCCACAAAGCAGACTATGGTCTCGCGCGGCGCAGCGACAAGGCTCGGCCGCGGGCCCGGCGTCCGGCCCGGATCGCGCTCACCAGCGATGATTCTGTGCACGACGAACGGGCAGCGGGAAATGTGAGTAAGGACACAGCGGGCGCGCGCTGGTGCGGGTACCTCACGCGACGCGAAAGCCGGGGCGATCGGGCCGGTAACATCACGCCGAGCGCGACGGATCACCAATCCGAGCGTGCGCCTGCACTCGGGCGACCTGGTCGCCGTACCGGCCGATAGTGGAGAGTTGATGCCGAGTTCCAACCAAGCAGATTCGCACGCGAGCGAGCCCGCGGTCCGGGTAGCGGACGTCCGCAAGTCGTTCGGCGATGTGCATGCGCTGCAGGGCGTCGGCTTCGTCGCCGAACGCGCGTCGGTCCTCGGCATCCTCGGGCCCAACGGCGCGGGTAAGACGACCATGGTCAAGATCCTCTCCACGCTGCTGCGCCCCGACTCCGGCACCGCCGTCGTCGCCGGGTACGACGTGCTGAAGGACCCGGCGGGTGTGCGTCGATCGATCATGATGACCGGTCAATACGCGGCGCTGGACGAGAATCTCTCCGGCCGGGAGAACCTCGAGCTGTTCGGCAGGCTGATGGGCCTGGGCAAGTCCGTCGCCCGCAAGCGCGCCGACACCCTGCTCGAGGAATTCGATCTGGTGAGCGCGGGCCGCCGGGCCGTGCGCAGCTATTCCGGCGGCATGCGCCGCCGCGTCGACATCGCCTGCGGGCTGGTGGTGCGTCCGGAGGTGGTGTTCCTGGACGAGCCGACCACCGGTCTCGACCCGCGCAGCAGACAGGGTGTCTGGGATCTGGTGACCGCGCTGAAAAAGCAGGGCATCACCGTGCTGCTGACCACGCAGTACCTGGAGGAAGCCGACGTGCTCAGCGACAACATCATCGTGATCGACAAGGGCACGGTGATCGCCGAGGGCACCGCCGACGAGCTCAAGGAGAAGACCGGCGGCAGCTACTGCGAGGTCGTCCCGCTGGATCGCAAGAAGCTGCGCACCGCCGCGTACGCCCTGGGCGACCTGGTGCCGCCCGCGGTGCTGGCCGACGCCGACGGCGGTGACCGGCTGTCCATCCCGGCGCCGGAGGGCGCCGCCACGCTGACCGAGGCGCTGCGCAGGCTCGACAGCGCCGGTGTGGAGCTGGCCGACATCGCGCTGCGCCGCCCCTCGCTCGACGACGTGTTCCTGTCCATCACCGGCCGCTCGGGCGGTCGAGCGTGACCGCTGCCACCGCCCCGGAGCCCACCCGGACAGAGGTGACGTTGTTCGCCGAGCTGCCCGCGGCGCGGCTGTCGTCCTTCGCGCAGTGGCGCGCGCTGACCGGCCGCGTCGTCCGCACCATGGCGACCAAAGGCGAGCTGATCGTCGCGGCCGTCACACCGCTGATCTTCACCCTCGGCTTCTATCTGCCGTTGCGCTACGTGATGAAGATCCAGGGCGTCGACTACGCCCAGTACGTCATGCCGATCATCGTGTTGCAGACCATGGCCTTCACCATGATGTCGAACGCGCAGCTGGCCGCGTTCGAGGCGATGACGGGCCTGAGCACCCGCCTGCAGACCATGCCGATCGGGACGCTGGTGCCGTTCACCTCGCGCATCTGCGCCGGGCTGGTCCGGTCGGTGACCTCGCTCACCGCCGCGGTGCTGTTCGGGTACCTGATCGGCTTCCGCTTCGTCGCGGGCGTCGGCCAGGCCGTGCTGTTCTGCGCGTTCTCGCTCGCGGTCGGCACGGTGCTCGCGGTCGGCGCCGACGGGCTCGGCAGTCTGACCAAGAGCCCGGAGTCGCTCAGTCAGGCGCTGACCTTGCCGACGCTGATCTTCGGCATGCTCTCCTGCGGGTTCGTCCCGGAACACAACTTCCCGGAATGGATTCGCCCGTTCGTGCGCAATCAGCCGATCTCCCAGTTCTCCTTCGCGTTGCGCGACATGGCGGCCGACGGCGTGACCTGGCAGGTGTTATGGGTTCCGCTGGTGTGGTTGATCGGGCTGGCGGCAGTGTTCACCCCGGTGGCGATCTGGGCGAGTGTGAGGCGGTCATGAGTTCGGTGGAATCGACCGTGCGGCGCACCGCGGGGCAGGCCGAGGAGTTCGAGGGACGCTCGGCCGAGCCCCTGCCCGTGGTCCGGGCACGGCCGGAGGCGTCGCTGGTCACCTGGGTGGCGCAGAGCCTGATCCAGTGCAAGAGGCTGCTGCTGGTCTGGGCACGTGATCCGGCGACGACCATCCAGACGCTGGTGTATCCCGCGCTCACTTTGGTGATGTTCTACATCGTGCTGAACAAGCCCGTCTCCGGGGCCACCGGCATGCCCGCCGTGTACGGCACGGTCCCGTTGTTGACGTTGGTCGCGGCGATGTCCGGTGCGGTGGTCAGCGCCCTTGGCTTCAAGACCGAGAAGATGACCGGATTGCTCGGCCGGTTCTGGACGATGCCGGTGCACCGCGCGGCGGGATTCACCGGCCGGCTGCTCGCCGAGGCGATCCGCGTGCTGGTGACCACGGTGTGCGTCGTCGCGGTCGGCCTGCTGCTCGGCTTCCGGTTCGATCAGGGACCGGTCGCGGCGCTGGCGCTGATCGGCATCCCGGTGCTGTTCGGGGTGGCGTTCGCCGTTCTGGTGACCGCGCTGGCCACCGTGTCCGAGGGCGTGATACTGGTGAACGTCATCGGCATGATCAGCACGCTGCTGATGTTCTTCAACTCGGGTTTCGTCCCGGTCTTCGCCTACCCGATCTGGTTGCAGGACGTGGTGGCGCACCAGCCGATGAGTTGCGCGATCGATGCGATGCGCGGGTTGTCCTACGGCGGTGCGGTCGCCGACCCGCTGCTCGAGACGCTCGCTTGGACGTTGGGGATGATCGTCGTCTTCGCCTACCCCGCGATCAGGGGATACCGTCGGGCCGCGGAGACCGGGCCGTAACCACGTGCGTCGTCGTGCGCCGGGTTTCGATTCACCGGATCCGGCGTTCGGCGCCGTCCCGGAGTGCGGCGAAGTCGTAGTCCAGCCAGCGGTTCCGGTTTCGCCAGCCGACCAGGTCGTAACGCCAGTGGAACGGCCAGGTGTGCGCGACCGTGTCGAACAGCACCGCGCCCAGGGCCGGGTAGTCGTCGTGCGCGGACAGCAGGGCGCGCTGACGACGCGGGGATGCGCTGAAGAACGCGTCGAACATGGCGATGGACTGTTCGGTGGTGAGTCTGCCGAGGCCGTGGAGGCCGCGCATCCGCATCCAATACACCAGTCGCGCGCGCCGCGACCACAGCGCGGCGATGGGGTCGCGGCCTTCGCGCAGCGCGGTGATCGCGGTGTCGACCTGCGCGAGTGAGCCGGCGACGCTGTACCCGGTGCACGGGTGCATCATGCCGCCGCGCGAGCCGAACGGAATCGCGCGCGCTTCGCCGTTGCGCGGCGGCGGCTGGTCGAGCGGATAGTGCGCCGCCTCGCTCGGTTCGGCGCCGGTGAGCCGGATGCCGTGCGCGGCGAGGCGCGCGAGCGCGCGTCTGCGCAGTTCGCGCTGCGGCATGCCGCCCCGCAGGCCGAGGCTGGTCTCCTCGAAGATCACCGTGCCGTTGCCGAGCGGCACCGCGTAGAGAAACGACGGCGGCTCGTCCGGACCCGCGCCGTTGTCCGGACGCCAGTCCAGCAGCAGGCCCTCGCCTTCGGCGATCATCGGCGCGGCCGTCTCGGCGTCGACGAAGATGCCGTGCGCGCTCGCCGCCCGGCGGCGTCCGAGCGGGGGCAGCCCGCGCGTGTCGAACACCGCCGCCGCCCGGTGCACCGCGCCGTCGGCGAGCTCCACCTGGTGCGCGCCGACCCGCGTGGCGCGGCCGGCCACCACGGTGGCGTCGTCGAGCGACAGCGCCGCGCGCAGACCGGGTTTGGACAGCACGCAATAGGGACGATCGATGCGACGCACGCTCTTCGTCCACACCGTGGGCGCGGGGATAGTGGTCGCGACAGTGGTGTGTGGCAGCCAGTGCGGCAGTTCGTCCGCCCAGCAGGAGAAGGTGGGCGGCCACAGCCGGTCGGGGCGGGGGTCGATCGCGGTCACCGTCAGCCCGGCGATCATCGCGCGGTGCGCGAGTGCCCGTCCGGTAGGGCCGAGCCCCACCACGCACACATCGACTTCCGTGCTGACACCCATGGGGGCATTCAATCGGTGGGCCGATGGAAGCGCAACTATTCCACGCATCGAGGCCGAGGAATTCGGGTCTGGCTATTTCGCGATCGGATCTATCCGAGCGGGCGATAATTCCGGTTCTCCGGCGTGCCCCCAGAATCGGTGGCCCAGCAACTTCAGTCGTGAATCGGTCCGCGACAGACCATAGCCTGAGCTCGGAACGGGAGGCGTTCCGGAATTCGGGATAAGGGGAGTCATGAGAGGAAGCCACCTCCGGCGGCTGCTGTCGTCGGCGGTCGTCGCCGGCGCATGGGCAATGGTTTCGGTGCAGGCCCAGGCGGCACCCGCGGAGTCTTCTATTGTCTCCGTGCAGGAGCACAATGCGCGGAGCCTGACACTCACGGTGCATTCCGCCGCCATGGATCTCGATATTCCGGTGGAAGTGCAGCGCGCCGCGGACCTGAGCGTTCCCCGGCCGGTGCTGTATCTGCTGCTCGGCGCGGCCGGTGGCGTCGACGGCTCCACCTGGGCCACGAAGACCGATGCGATGCAATTCCTCGCGGACGAGAACGTGCACGTGGTCACGCCGATCGGCGGCATGTTCAGCTACTACGCGGACTGGGAGAAGGACGACGCCAGGCTGGGCCGCCAGAAATGGCGGACCTTCCTGAGCGGCGAACTGCCTCCGCTGATCGACTCGTATCTGGGGACCAGCGGGCGCAATGCCCTCGCGGGTTTCTCGATGTCGGGGACCACGACGCTCGCGCTCGCCGCGACCACGGGTGACCTGTTCGCCGGCGTCGCCGCCTACAGCGGGTGCGCGCAGACCAGCGATCCGGTCGGCCGCGAGTTCGTCCGGCTGACCGTCGAGGAGTGGGGTCTCGCGGAACTGGACAACATGTGGGGGCCCGCGGGCGACCCGCAATGGGTGGCCAACGACCCTTACGTGCAGGCGGAGGGATTGCGCGGAAAATCGATCTACATCGCCAGTGGAAATGGTATCCCCGGCGTCTACGACCAGTACGGCGGAAAATACTCGCTGAACGGTCCGTGGGGTTTCGCGAATCAGCTCGTCGTCGGCGGTGTGATCGAAGCGGCCACCAATTACTGCTCGCACAACATGAAAGAACGGCTGGACAGTCTCGGTATACCCGCGCGATACAACTTCCGCCCGGAAGGAACCCATTCCTGGGGATATTGGGAGGACGCGCTGAAGGACTCGTGGCCGACGCTGGCCGCTGCATTGGGAATCTGATCCGCCGGGAATTCGAGATGACTTTTCGCATCCGGGCCGCGCGCGTCGTCGGCCTCATGATCGCGGCGGCCTGCGCGGCGCTGTGCCACGCGCCGACCGCGACCTCCGCACCGGAGACACCGGCGCTGAACGGCGCCAACGACTGGTCCTGTCGGCCCACGTCGGCGCGTCCGGAGCCGGTGGTGCTCGTGCACGGTTCGGGCACCGATATCGGCCGCAGTTTCGCCTTGCTCGCGCCCGCCGTCCGGGCCGAGGGACACTGCGTGTTCGCCGCGAATCTCGGCGCCGCACCGGGTGTCATCGACGCGGTGAGCGGGCAGACCGGCTCCAGTGCCACCGGCATCGGGCCGATCGGCGCCGCACTGCTGGGACGCGTGGTCTACGGCGTGGCCGACATCGATCGGATGGCGGGCGAACTCGCCGAAGTCGTGCGGACCGTGCGGGAGACCACGGGCGCGAGCCGGGTGGCGCTGGTCGGCCACTCCACCGGCGGCACCGTGATCCGGCAGTACCTGCGCGCTCGCGGCGCGGCGGCGGTGTCCCGAGTGGTGACGCTCGGCACGCCCTATCGCGGCTCGACCTGGGCCGGATTGCGCGGCAGCTATCCGGATCTGGCCGCGCTCGGCTTGGGTGACGCGCAGATCGCGGCCCAGGTCTTCGGGACTCCGGGCCGGCAGCAACTGGTCGGGTCACCGCTGCTGAACCAGTTGAACGCGGGAGGCGAGACCGTGCCCGGCCCGAGGTACACGGCCATCGCCTCCCGCGCCGATCAGGTGATCACGCCCCAGGACACCGCCCTGCTCGCCGCACCCGGCCCCGCCGACCGCAACGTGTGGTTGCAGGACGGATGCCCCGGCGCCGCGGCCGACCACAGCGGCCTCCTGGAGGACCCGCGCGCCACCGCCGCCGTGCTGTCGGCACTCGCCGGAGACCGGCGAACATTGCCCTGCTGAGCGCACCCGGCCGGACACGATCACGAGAACGAGACGGAGATGGAGAACCTCGGTGGGTCTCGGCATCACATGTAGCGGGCTGCGCCGCGAATTCGCTGGAGTCGCGGTGGTCGACGACGTGACCTTCCGTGCGCCCGCGGGCCGCATCACCGCGGTGGTCGGGTCGAACGGCGCGGGGAAGACGACCTTGTTGTCGATGCTCGCCGGACTGTTGCGGCCACACCGAGGGCGGCTCCGCGTGGAGGAGGCGGATCCGAGCGTCGAACCATGGGCGGTCCGCGCCAGGGTCGGCTGGGTCCCGGACGTGTACGAGGGCAGCGAGAGCTGGTCGGTAGCCGAGGTCGTGGAGTTCTCGGCGAAGGTCGCGGGCCATCGCGCCGCAGCGGCCGAGGAACTCGTCGATCGGGCATTGCATCTCACCCGTTTGGCGGACTCCGCTTCCACACCTGTGCTTCGGCTCTCCCGGAGCGAGAAGAAGTGGCTGAGCCTGGCCAGGGCGCTGGCCGCGGGTACGACCGCACTCGTACTGGACAACCCGATGGCCGATTTGGACGACAACGGTCGTCGCTATCTGGCCGGAATGCTGCGGGCTCTCGCGCGGCAGGACATGACCATCGTCGTCTCGGCGTGCCGCGCGGACGACCTCGCCGGATGCGCGGAGAACGTCCTGCGCATCGAGCGCGGTCGAGTCGTCGCCGTCGACGCATCGGTCCCGGCGCCGGGAGATCCGGAACCGGCAGCCTTCGCCGGACCCTGGGTACGTCGCGCGCGGAGGCCGACTACTTCGGGGTGACCCAGGTGGTGATGTCGGCGTGCACCACTTCCAGGCCGTGCTTGTCGTAGATCGATACCGGCACCACCACCTCCCGGCCCTCGGCGATACTCGCGAAGTCGGGGATCTCGGCCAGTTTCGCGACGGCCCGCAGCCCGGTCTCCGCCTTGGCCAGGTAGCGCACGTTCATCGCCTTGGGAATCCACCGGTGCGTGGTGGGCACGGTCGCCTCGCTGAGCATGCCCATCGCGACCTCGGCCAGATTGCACGCCGCGATGGCGTGGAAGGTGCCCAGGTGATTGCGGATGCCGAACCACTTCGGCGAGGTCACCTCACACAACCCCGGTTCGAGCCGGACCACGTTCGGCAGCACGGTACCGAAGTAGGGCACCCGGGCCACCATCCCGAGCGAGAACAGGGCATGGCCCAGCCGGTTGTCCGGCAGCTTCTTCCAGCCGCGATAGGTCACGGTCTCGGTGCTCATGGCCGCTATCTTACTCAAAAGTAAGTTCACTGATACCCCACTGATTTGAAGTAGCCCGCCGGGGTCGTGCATACTGTTCGGGTTGCCTTGCACCGGGCCGTGTCTGTTTCCGGGTGAAACAGCTGGTCGGGCGAGGCGAGCAGTACCCCATCATGTACCTCGCCGGGTTTCTGGCGCGGGTACGTCCGGGACAATGTTTCAGGCCTGAGATGCGTAGCGATTCGAGGCCGAGGAATAAGCGGACGGGCGACACGCCCGACCGCGTGTACCGGAGAACCATGACAGATGAACAGCGGCGAGGATCGGGCGTGCCCGGTCGGGGTCTCCACTGTGTCGGATCCAGCCCGATCGGGGCCCTGCGTGGTTACGCAGGTTGCCTCCTCCGGGCCGGACCGCTCGGGCTGGGACGTCTTCGTGTGTTCGGGCTGTGCAAATGAGGGTGGTCCAGAGGACTGGTGTAGCCGGACTTCCGGGCCACGAAGGAAAGCGGAGAAAAGGACACTTAGCGTGGCGGGACAAAAGATCCGCATCAGGCTCAAGGCCTACGACCACGAGGCGATCGACGCTTCGGCGCGCAAGATCGTGGAGACGGTGACCCGCACCGGGGCACGCGTCGTCGGCCCGGTGCCGTTGCCGACCGAGAAGAACGTGTACTGCGTCATCCGTTCGCCGCACAAGTACAAGGACTCTCGCGAGCACTTCGAGATGCGTACGCACAAGCGGCTTATCGACATCCTCGACCCGACGCCGAAGACGGTGGACGCGCTCATGCGCATCGACCTGCCGGCCAGCGTCGACGTCAACATTCAGTGACGGGGACTCGAGACATGACTGACAACAAGAACAGGCCGGCCGCGGGCATCCTGGGCACCAAGCTCGGCATGACCCAGGTCTTCGACGACAACAACCGCGTCGTTCCCGTGACCGTCATCAAGGCCGGGCCGAACGTCGTCACCCAGATCCGCACCGTGGAGCGCGACGGCTACAGCGCCGTTCAGGTCGCCTTCGGCGCCATCGACCCGCGCAAGGTGAACAAGCCGGTCTCCGGCCAGTTCGCCAAGGCCGGTGTCACGCCGCGTCGCCACGTCGTCGAGATCCGCGTCGCGGACGCCTCCACCTTCGAGATCGGCCAGGAGATCAACGCCGACGTGTTCGAAGAGGGCACCTACGTCGACGTCACCGGCACCAGCAAGGGCAAGGGTTTCGCGGGCACCATGAAGCGCCACGGCTTCCGTGGCCAGGGTGCCTCGCACGGTGCGCAGGCCGTGCACCGCCGTCCGGGTTCGATCGGTGGCTGCGCCACCCCCGGCCGCGTGTTCAAGGGCATGCGCATGTCGGGCCGGATGGGTAACGACCGGGTCACCACGCAGAACCTCTCGGTGCACAAGGTGGACGCGGAGAACGGCCTGCTGCTGATCAAGGGAGCGATCCCGGGTCGCAAGGGCGGCGTCGTGATCGTCAAGAGCGCCGTGAAGGGTGGTGCGCACGCATGACGAGCTCAGCTGTGAACACTGAGAAGAAGTCTGCAAATCTCACGCTGCCGGTCAAGGAGATCGGCGGCAAGACCAACGGCACCGTCGACCTCCCCGCGGAGATCTTCGACGTGACCGCGAACATCGCGCTGATGCACCAGGTCGTCGTGGCCCAGCAGGCCGCGGCCCGCCAGGGCACGCACGCGACCAAGACCCGTGGCCAGGTCTCCGGCGGCGGCAAGAAGCCGTACCGGCAGAAGGGCACCGGTCGCGCCCGCCAGGGTTCGACTCGCGCGCCGCAGTTCACCGGCGGTGGCACCGTGCACGGCCCGCAGCCGCGCGACTACACCCAGCGCCTGCCCAAGAAGATGAAGGCCGCCGCCCTGCGTGGCGCCCTGTCCGACCGGGCGCGCAACGAGCGCATCCACGTGATCACCGAGCTGGTGGCCGGGCAGACCCCGTCCACCAAGACCGCCAAGAGCTTCCTGGCCGAGCTGTCGGACCGCAAGAAGTTCCTGGTCGTGGTCGGCCGCGAGGACCTCGCCGCGTGGAAGAGCGTGGCGAACCTGCAGAACGTGCACCCGATCGCTCCGGACCAGCTCAACACCTACGACGTGCTCAACAGCGACGAAGTGGTGTTCAGCGTCGAGGCGCTCAACGCGTTCGTGCACGGCCCCGCGGAGTCTCCGCAAGACACCGCGGCGATTGCACAGGAGGAGAGCAAGTGACCACCATCGCCGACCCCCGCGACATTCTGCTGGCACCGGTCATCTCCGAGAAGTCCTACGGACTGATCGAGGAGGGCACCTACACCTTCCTGGTGCACCCGGACTCCAACAAGACGCAGATCAAGATCGCCGTGGAGAAGGTCTTCGGTGTGAAGGTGACCAGCGTCAACACCGCCAACCGTCAGGGCAAGCGCAAGCGGACCCGCTTCGGTTACGGCAAGCGCAAGAACACCAAGCGCGCGCTCGTGACCATCTCGGCCGACAGCAAGCCCATCGAGATCTTCGGAGGCCCGGTCGCGTAAGCGCCTGGGAATCCAGAAAGCAGAGAAGAACTCATGGCAATCCGTAAGTACAAGCCGACCACGCCGGGCCGCCGTGGCTCCAGCGTCTCGGACTTCGCCGAGATCACCCGGTCGACCCCGGAGAAGTCGCTGCTGCGCCCGCTGACCAAGTCCGGCGGCCGCAACGCCCACGGCCGGATCACCACCCGGCACCGCGGCGGCGGGCACAAGCGCGCCTACCGCCTGATCGACTTCCGTCGCCTGGACAAGGACGGGATCCCAGCCAAGGTCGCGCACATCGAGTACGACCCGAACCGCACCGCGAACATCGCGCTGCTGCACTTCGTGGACGGCGAGAAGCGCTACATCATCGCCCCCAAGGGCGTGACGCAGGGCACCCGCATCGAGTCCGGCCCGACCGCCGACATCAAGCCGGGCAACAACCTGCCGCTGCGCAACATCCCGACCGGTACCACCATCCACGCGGTGGAGCTGCGTCCGGGCGGCGGCGCCAAGCTGGCCCGCTCGGCCGGCATGAGCATCCAGCTGCTGGGCAAGGAAGGCCCCTACGCCACGCTGCGTATGCCCTCCGGTGAGATCCGTCGCGTCGACGTGCGCTGCCGCGCCACCGTCGGCGAGGTCGGCAACGCCGAGCAGTCGAACATCAACTGGGGCAAGGCGGGCCGTATGCGCTGGAAGGGCCGCCGCCCCACGGTCCGTGGTGTCGTCATGAACCCGGTCGACCACCCGCATGGTGGTGGTGAGGGCAAGACCTCCGGTGGTCGCCACCCGGTCTCGCCGTGGGGTCAGCCGGAAGGCCGTACCCGCAAGCCCAACCGTCCGAGCGACAAGCTCATCGTCCGCCGTCGCAAGACCGGCAAGAAGCGCTGAAGGAGGAGGTAAGAAATGCCACGTAGCCTCAAGAAGGGCCCGTTCGTCGACGACCACCTCCTCGCGAAGGTGGACGTGCAGAACGAGAAGGGCACCAAGCAGGTCATCAAGACCTGGTCGCGTCGTTCGACCATCATCCCCGATTTCATCGGGCACACCTTCGCGGTGCACGACGGCCGCAAGCACGTGCCGGTATTCGTCTCGGAGTCCATGGTCGGGCACAAGCTCGGTGAGTTCGCGCCGACCAGGACGTTCAAGAGCCACGTCAAGGAAGACCGGAAGAGCAAGCGGCGATGACCAAAACAGACACTGCGACGGTTCAGAACCCGACTGCGCGCGCGACCGCCAAGCACGTTCGCGTCACCCCGATGAAGGCACGCCGTGTCGTGGACCTGGTCCGCGGCAAGCGCGTCGAGGACGCCCTCGCCCTGCTGAAGTTCGCGCCTCAGGCCGCGAGCGAGCCGGTCGCCAAGGTCGTCGCCAGCGCCGCGGCCAACGCCGAGAACAACCTCGGCCTGAACCCGGCCACGCTGGTCATCTCGACCGCCTACGTCGACGAAGGTGCCACCCTGAAGCGGTTCCAGCCGCGTGCCCAGGGCCGTGCGTTCCGCATCCGCAAGCGCACCAGCCACATCACCATCGAGGTCGAGAGCATCCCCACCGCCGGTGGAGCCACTCGTAACCGCCGGAAGGGAGGGGCAAAGTAAATGGGACAGAAGATCAACCCCCACGGCTTCCGCCTCGGTATCACCACCGACTGGAAGTCGCGTTGGTACGCGGACAAGCAGTACGCGGACTACGTGAAGGAAGACGTCGCGATCCGCAAGCTGCTGGCCACCGGCATGGAGCGGGCGGGTATCGCCAAGGTCGAGATCGAGCGCACCCGTGACCGTGTGCGGGTGGACATCCACACCGCGCGTCCCGGTATCGTGATCGGCCGCCGCGGCGCCGAGGCCGACCGCATCCGCGCCGAGCTGGAGAAGCTGACCGGCAAGCAGGTGCAGCTGAACATCCTCGAGGTCAAGAACCCCGAGTCGGATGCGCAGCTGGTCGCCCAGGCCGTCGCCGAGCAGCTGTCCAACCGCGTGGCGTTCCGTCGCGCGATGCGCAAGGCCATCCAGTCGGCCATGCGTTCGCCGAACGTCAAGGGCATCCGTGTGCAGTGTTCGGGCCGCCTCGGCGGCGCGGAAATGTCGCGCTCGGAGTTCTACCGCGAAGGTCGGGTGCCGCTGCACACGCTGCGCGCCGACGTCGACTACGGCCTCTACGAGGCCAGGACCACCTTCGGTCGCATCGGCGTGAAGGTCTGGATCTACAAGGGCGACATCGTCGGTGGCAAGCGTGAGCTCGCCGCCGCTGCCGCCGCGCCCGAGCGTCCGCGCCGGGAGCGGCCGAGCCGTCCGCGTCGGTCCGGTTCGACCGGCACCACGGCGACCAGCACCGAGGCCGGGCGCGCCGCCACCGCGGTGGCCGACGCTCCGGCAGAGACACAGGAGGGCTGACGCATGCTGATGCCTCGCAAGGTGAAGCACCGCAAGCAGCATCACCCGGGCCGTTCGGGTACGGCCAAGGGTGGCACCTCGGTGGCGTTCGGCGATTTCGGCATCCAGGCGCTGGAGCCGGCCTACGTCACCAACCGGCAGATCGAGTCGGCGCGTATCGCGATGACTCGCCACATCCGCCGTGGCGGCAAGATCTGGATCAACATCTACCCGGATCGCCCGCTGACCAAGAAGCCCGCCGAGACCCGCATGGGTTCGGGTAAGGGTTCGCCGGAGTGGTGGGTCGCGAACGTCAAGCCCGGTCGCGTGATGTTCGAGATGAGCTACCCGAACGAGGAGACCGCTCGCGAGGCCCTGCGTCGCGCGATGCACAAGCTCCCGATGAAGTGCCGGATCGTGACCAGGGAGGAGCAGTTCTGATGGCTACCGGAACACCGGCCGCAGAGCTCCGCGAGCTCACCGAAGAGGAGTTGGTGGCCAAGCTGCGCGACTCCAAGGAAGAGCTGTTCAACCTGCGCTTCCAGATGGCGACGGGTCAGCTGGACAACAACCGTCGCCTGCGCGTCGTCCGTCACGAGATCGCGCGCATCTACACGGTCATGCGTGAGCGTGAGCTCGGTCTGGCCACCGGACCCGCTGACAAGGGAGATGCGGCATGAGCGACAAAGTGGAAGGGCAGCGCGGCACCCGCAAGGTGCGTGTCGGCTACGTTGTCTCGGACAAGATGAACAAGACGATCGTCGTCGAGCTGGAAGACCGCAACCGGCACCCGCTCTACGGCAAGATCATTCGCACCACCTCGAAGGTGAAGGCGCACGACGAGAACGAGATCGCCGGCATCGGCGACCGCGTTCAGCTGATGGAGACCCGTCCGCTGTCGGCCACCAAGCGCTGGCGTCTGGTCGAGGTCCTGGAGAAGGCCAAGTAAGCCTGCTCCACGGCTGACAAAGTCGAATAACGAAGGCCCGCTTCCCGATCGGGAAGCGGGCCTTCGTCGGTTTGATGGAGAAAATGGACTCTGTACCTCGGGACGAGCACGGGTTGGCCCGGTCGGCGAACCGGTGATGATTCTGACGCGCCGAACCTACACCGTGGATGATGTCCTCATCGAGTTCGCGCGAGGCGTCCATGCGGCGTCCCGATTCTCGTGGACCTATGAGTTCAAGCTGCCCGAGTGAAGGACTCTTCTCATGTCGACTATTGCGTTACCCGATGAATTTCGTTCCGATGTCGAGATTCTTTGGGACTACAACCAGATGCATCATGAGGTCCGCCCCGTCGATGTCGGGATCGGACTGGGGAGCCATGACCTCGGAGTGGCTACGTACGCAGCCGAGCTTTACCACCGAGGCGTATTCCCGCTGATCGTGTTCACCGGAGCAAACTCTCCGACAACCGCCGAGGTGTTCCCCCACGGAGAAGCTGCGCATTACCGCGGACATGCTCTTGCACTGGGTGTTCCGGATAGCGCGATCTTGATGGAGTCCAGGGCGACCAACACGGGAGACAACATCGACTTCACCCGAGCTCTGCTCGAAGCCCGCGGCTTCTTGAACTCGATCAAGTCGGTGATGCTGATTTCGCGCCCGTATCAACAACGTCGCGGCTACGCCACCTGTAGGGTGCGGTGGGCCGGAGGTAGACGTCATCTGTGGATCGCTTCCGCTCACATTGAGCGACTACCTCGATTGCATCGGGGATATGAATCGCGTGGTCAACATGCTGGTGGGCGACACTCAACGGGTATGGGTCTACGCAGACCAGGGATGGGCTATCGAGCAGGACGTTCCCAGTGAAGTCCAGAAGGCGTACTCGCGGCTCGTAGCCGCCGGCTTCACGAGACGGTTGGTCTTGGGGTCGCCGCTACTCGACGATGAAGAGAGCATTGATCTCGGCGGAAAATCGGCAAGGACGATATGAACCGACCCGCTCTTGAACATGGTGAAGTGGCTCCGGGTAGTGGGAACCTATATGCGGTGTTGCGGTGCCTGCCACCAGGATCGGGTTGAAGTCGAGTCGTGGGGCAGTGTTGGGCATCGCAACGTGGATGGGTTGAGGATGCCTGGGAAACTCGGTTGGAGCACATACGGATAGGTGCTGTCGTGGTTGTATCGAAGGTGTGAGTGGCCACGGCGTAGGCGGCGTCTGGTCCTGATCGCGATGCCCGACAGCCGATACGGAGGATGAGCGGTGGGGAAGATGACTGGACCTGGCGAGCCCGATGACCGGGTGTTGCTGCGGGAGCATCTGCTGAAGACGCGGATCGCGGGGGATGTCGCGACGCCTCGGGAGGGGAATCTCGCGAACTATCGCAAGATGGTGGCGAAAGATCCCGGGTACCAGTTCGGGCTGACGCTGAAGGATTGGACGTTCGCCGAGACTCTGGCGATGATGGCGCGTCTGTGCGGAGTCAGCCCCGATCCCCGTCATCTGCGGGGTCCCGACACCATCGACGTCGACCTGACCCTCGACGCACTCGACGCGATGGGGGCGCGCATCGCGCTCGCGGCCCGCCGTCGGGAGACCGTCGTCCTGGCCACCGGGCATCCGGACACGCTCATGGGCGTCTATCGAGCCGTTGAGGACTTGCTGCGCGCGGCGGGATGTGTGGTGCTCGCCCCTGCCGCCGGATGGTCCTACCGGGTCAGCACGCCCTGGGGTCCGCAGCATCGTGAAATCGTCTACACCTCAGGAGTTGCCGCGCTCGGCACCGACGGAACGCTGAGACACACCCATGACCCGCATCCGATGCGCGCGATCCTGCGGCAGCTGCGTGACGCCGGAAACGGCCGCTGGCCCGACCTGGTCATCGCCGATCACGGCTGGGCGGGAGCAGCGGGAGAAGCGGGTATCGAGACCGTCGGATTCGCCGACAGCAACGATCCGGCACTGTTCGCGGGGCAGGCCGAGGGGAAAATCGCCGTCACGGTGCCCCTCGATGACGGAGTCCACCCCGACTACTACCTGCCGCTGATCGCGTACCTGCTGGATCGGGCCGGGCTTACTGGGTGAGGTCGACCCGGTGCCGGGTGTCGCGCACAATCGTCTCCAGATCGGAGTGCGCGGGGCGCCAAGGTAATTCGGTCATCGCCTTGGTGGGATCGCTGATCAGGCCGGCCGGTTCGGGCGCCGGTGGTCGATGGCGCAGCTGAATTCGACGGCCGGTCCGCCGCTCGACCGCAGCGACGACATCGAGAATGCTACTGCCACGACCACTGCCGATGAGGTAATGCCTGGATTCGCCTTTCGGCGGCATATTCGCGAGGCAGGCGACGAAAGCCGCTGCGGCATCGATGATGTGCAGGTAGTCGCGAACCGCGGTGCCGTTTCCATTGACTTCCAGAGCCGAGCCGCTCGTCGCGGCGGCGAACGCACGCGGAATCAACCGCGTCGGGTCGGGGTCCGCGCCGCCGGCCACGTTCATCAAGCGCAGCACGACAGCGGACAAGCGACCGGTGCTCGCCTGCGAGCGGATCGCCCACTCGGCCGCCAGTTTGCTCGCGGCGTACGGGTGCGGGGGTGCGTCGGGCAGGCCTTCGGTCATCGGTTGCCGCTCGGGAGTTCCATAGATCGAGCCGGTCGAGGCGAAGACGATCCGCGAGACTCCAGTGGCCGCCATGGCATCCAGCAACGCGACGGTTCCTCCGGCGTTGACGCGGAAATATCGCAGCGGGTCGGCCGTCGATTCCCGCGCCCGGGTAAGCCCGCCGAGATGGAACACCGCGTCCACGCCGTCCAGCGCCTCCCGAAGCGGGGCCTCGTCCAGCAGATCGGCGACCCGCGTCGGAGCCGGCAAGGTGGAACCGCTCTTGCGAACCATCGCGATCGGCTCGTGCCCGGCACTGCCCAGCAGTTCGACGACCGCCCGGCCGAGGTAGCCGTCGGCTCCGGTGACGAGAACGCGCACCATACGATCTTGTCATCGAGTACGAGGCGGCGTTACCGGGCAGGGAAAGTGACCTGACGGAGGCGACGAGGTTCTGTGCGTATTCGGCCGCGGTGTGCTGTGCGACGACGAGCGAACCATTTGATTGCAGGAAGTGGAACTCGATGCGTGGCAGTGGGTTCCGGTCGCCGACATCGATGACCATGTGATACCGCGTCTGGCTCGGCGCGTGTGGCCGGCGCGCCTGGCGTACATCGATGGCTGTCCTCGGTGCCTGGAACACGGACGTTCGCTCGCTCAGCCGAGCGGATCGGGCGCGCGGCGGGACAGGCGGTCGGCCAGGTCTTGCGTTATACGTATACATCTACTTATAGTGAGAAGACGGCTCGGGCTTTGCGGGAACATCGAATCCGCATCGGTACAGGCGGATTCGGAGCGGGCCGGTTTGCCGTATCCGCATGCCTACATGCGCACTTATCTATGAAATGGGGAAATCATGACTACCGATCCGAACACTCTGAGCGGCGCGGACGCTGTGGAGGAGCAGGCCCGCGCCATCGCCATCGTCAAGGAATCCGACGAGCGGGGCGACGCGGACGACCTGCGCCCGATCGTGTTGCGTGTGGGTCCGGGCGGCGGGCGTCGGCAGCGGTTTTTCGGCAGGCTGCTGGGCGAATCCCGCGAATACACCAAGATCGGGATGACTGTGGTGCGGGTCTACGTGAGCCGCAAAGGCAAGTTCGTGGTACATCGGCGGGAATCCGACTGGCGCGAAATGTCCGTCGCGATCGACTGGACCGAATGGAAGAATTGGCGCGGGCTGCTGCGGCCCGGCAGCGGCGAGCGTGAGTGGGGTGATTACGCGGTGGAGATCGTGGACTCGCCCGCTGAGCTGCGCGGCCGGATTCCGGAGCACATCTACCGGACGGTCGTGGACGTGGCCGAGCACCCGAGCTCGCAAGACCTGCAGATCTGATCTACCGCCGCTTTTCCACATCCGGAAAGGATTTATGCGCAGATGTTCGCACGACTGGGAGCCGTGGTCGTCCACAATCCGTGGAAGGTGATCGGCATGTGGGTGCTGCTCGCCATCGCGGTGGTGGCGGCGGCGCCGGAACTGAAATCGACGACCGACCAATCAGCTTTTCTGCCGTCGCATTACGAGTCCATTCAGGCGGTGAAGTTGCAGCAGAAGGCTTTCCCGGACAGCTCCGCTCCCGCGGCGATCATCGTGTTCGCCCGCAAGGATGGCACGGCGCTGACCGACGCGGACGCCGCTTCGGTCGTCTCGATCGGCACCGCCCTGCGCAACGCGCAGATCAAGGACGTCATCGGGATGCAACCGACGCCGCCGTCGGCCAACCGCCTGGTCCAGATCATCGCGGTGCAGATGACGAAGGTGACGAATCAGAACGACACCACGCAGGGCGACGCGGTCGAGGCGCTGCGCAAGCAGCTGAAGGAGCGCGTCTCGGGCACCGAACTGAAGGCGGGCATCACCGGCCAGGCGGCGCAGGTGCTGGATCAGCGGGAATCGGGCGACAAGGGTTTGGCGATCGTCGGCATCGCCACCGTCGTACTGATCCTGATGCTGTTGCTGATCATCTTCCGCAGCCCGGTGATCGCGTTGTTGCCGATCGTGGTGATCGGCGCGATCTCCAGCATGGTCAGTGGGTTGATCGCCGTGGTGGCCAAGGCCTTCGACTTGCGGATCGACGCGTCGATCAACGCCATTCTGGTGGTGGTGCTGTTCGGCGTCGGCACCGATTACATCCTGTTCCTGATGTTCCGCTACCGCGAGCGGTTACGTGCCGGCGAGGATTCGAAAACCGCCATGGTCAGCGCCGTCACCCGAGTGGGTGAGGCGATCACCTCCGCGGCGGGCGCGGTGATCATCGCGTTCATGGCGCTGGTGCTGTCCACGCTCGGCATGTTCCGCGCCATGGGCCCGGCGCTGGCGATCGCGGTGGCGGTCGCGCTGGCGGCGGGGCTGACGCTGGTTCCCGCCGTGGTCTCGCTGCTGGGTACCGCAGTGTTCTGGCCGTCCAAGGCGTGGCGTATCGAACCGAAGGGCGCGCGGTTCACCGCGATCGGGAATGCGCTCGGCCGTCGTCCCGGTGCGTTCGCCGCGGCCTCCGGTGGCGTGCTGGTCGTGCTCGGGATTTTCGCCTTGGGTTTCCACCCGACATTCGATCTCAGCTCCGGATCGACCTCGGCGGCATCGGAATCCGTCGTGTACAGCAAGGAACTGGTCAAGGGCCTGCCCGCGGGGACCACCCAGCCTTCGGACGTCCTGTTGCGATCCGACGCTGCGTTGACCGTCGATCAGCTCACCTCCTACCGAAACGCGCTGGCCGGAGTACCCGGTGTGGGGCAGGTGGCCGAGCCGAAGGTGTCCCCGGACAAGACGATCGCCGATTTCGCGGTGACGCTCGATGCCGCGCCGGAATCGGATGCCGCCCTGGCCACCGTGTCCGGACCGCTGCGCGATGTCGCGCATGCGGCGGCGCCCGCCGGTGCTACGGCCGCGGTCGGCGGTATGACCTCGGTCTTCGTCGACTTCCAGGAGGCGATGGCACATGACTACGCGATCGTGTTTCCCGTGGCGGCGATTCTGATCATGATCGTGCTGGGATTGCTGCTGCGCAGTCTGGTCGCGCCGTGGTACCTGATGGCCTCGGTGTTCCTCGGATTCGCCGCCACGCTCGGCGCCGCGGTGCTGGTGTTCCAGCACATCCGGGGCGAGACCGGCCTGATCTTCACCCTTCCGGTGGTCATGTACCTGTTCGTGGTCGCGCTGGGCACCGACTACAACATCCTCATGGTCGCCAGGCTGCGGGAAGAGGCGCGCGAGGGCAACGAGCCGAAACAGGCCGCGGCGCTGGCCGTGCGGCACACCGGCCCCACCATCGCGGCGGCCGGGGTGATCCTGGCGGGCACATTCGCGTCGATGATGCTGGCGGGCAACAACGTCCTGGCTCAGATGGGCTTCGCCATCTCGGTGGGCATCGCGATCGCGGCGTTCGTCATGGCGATGTTCTTCACACCCGCCCTCACGGCGCTCATCGGCCACAAGGCGTGGTGGCCGGGGCACGGGGACGAGAAGCCCGGTGGTTCGGGATCGGCGTCGCGGGAGGTCGTGGGGACTTCGGTCGGCGAAAGCTGAGCGGGACGCGAGCGTTCATTACCGGCGCTCGCGGCGAAGTGGACCGGAAAGGGCTGTGCACCCAGATTTGTTGGGCGCACAGCTTTTTCGCGCAATAGACCCAGCCGATAGTTGCTGTAGTGCGCGTTAGCGCACGACGCGCCTCGGCCGCCGGACCGCTCGTCGGCGGCAGTTTCGGCCGCATCCTTCGACGCCTACTGCCCGGTGTCGCGGCTTCCCGGACCTACTGCACCGTGCCGAACTTTTACGGCGCGCGGACACTGCTCGCAGAAGCGGACAACAAGCTCGGGGCTGGGAGAGGGGCGGATGGCTGCGACCGTCCTGGATCGGCGCTGCGTTTCGCCGCGCCGATCCAGGAGCTGCGCAGCAAAGAGACCCAGCCGTCGGGGAGCGGGCGGTCAGCCGATGGTCGCGTAAGGGCGGTGGACTTTGATGGCCGAGTCCAGAACGCGGGTGACCGCGGAGCGGGGGACGCCGAGTTCGTTCGCGATGGCCGGGGGCGAGCCGCCCTGATCGGCCAGCGTCAGGATTTCCCTCACCTCCTCGATCGGGAGGGCGGACAACCTGCGGCCGGTGATGGCCCGTGCGATCGCGGAGATCTCGTCGTCGTCGGTGTCTGCTTCCTCCGGCTCGGTGGGGAGTTCGTCGTCCTCGTCGGTATCGAGGATCGGCATGGGTTCGACGCGCGGGTGCGAAGGTTCCGGGGTTTCCTCGAGGGCCAGTTGTTCGCTCTCCGCGTCGGTGGAGTGGTCGTTCTGCTCAGCGGAGAACGACTTTCCACGCTTGGCCGCGCGAGGGGCGGTGGCGTTCGGGTGCACCTGTGCGGCAGTGTCGGCGCTCGCGGGGGACGGCGTGGGCGGGGGTTCGGCGGAGTTCGGACGCCGGACGGCGTCGTCTCCGCGATACACGCGATCGGTCGACCGTTCGCCTCGACCGGCGGGCGTGTGCGTCGAGGTCGCGCTGTCCGTCCGTGGCGCGGGACCCTCGTCGAACTCGAGTCCGTCGAGCGAGATCTGCTGTGCCGCCGGTTCTGCGGGCGCGGAACGCGGTTTACGGGTTTTGGCGGCAGGCGCTTCTGCTCCGCTCGGCGTTTCGTGCTCGGAGACCATCGAGGAAGGTTGTGCCGCTTCGAGTTCGATCGGTGGGGCCGAGCGTCGGTCTGTGTTGGCTTCCGGGACGTCGAGGGGGACAGGCGGAACTGCGTGCGACGCGGGCGACACCACCTCGCGGCCGTTCAACGCAGACGTACCCGCGCTTCGCTGGGGAGCGAGGGTGCCCGTGTGCTTTTCGGAGGTGGGAGCGGTGTGCCTGTCGACCGGAAGGGCGTTGGGGTTGATGCTGGTGGACATATCGGCGGGGCGACTGTCGAAGGTTGGAACGGTGTTGTGGCCGTTGACTCGAGTATCTCCCGTGGCGGGGACCTTCGCCGTATCGCCATCGGCGCCGGTGCGAACGGTGCCACCGTCGACCCGCGGAGGGGTGCCGTCGGCAGGACTCGGCACGGTGTGGCCGTTGGTGGCCGGGCGGCCGTTCGGAGTGTGCGAGAACGCGGCACCGTTCGAGCTGGTGGCGACCGCGTGGCCGTTGGCCGGATGCTCGTCGGCGGAACCCGAAGTAATGAAGTTCTCGCTCACTTCGCCGTTCACAGGGATGGCACCCGCGGGTTGTGCCTGGTCGATGGGGTGGCCGTTGATCGGCGTATCGACCGCATGTCCGTTGGCGGTGCGAGTAGCAGTGGGACCCGAAGTGCTGAAGTTCCCGCGCACTTCGCCGCTGTCGGGGGCTGTCGCCGCGGACGCCATGCGGTCGACGGTGACGGGGTGCCCGTTGATCGACGATCCGACCGCGTAACCATTGGTCGCCGACTTTCCGGGATCGACGCGTGCCGGGACAGGCATGGGCGCGGCGGCCGAGTCGAACTCGTCGGGCCGTGCGCCGGGACGAGTGCCCGTCATTTCGGCTGGGACGGCGGGGTGAGTCGAGGCTTCGCTCCCGGCGTGATGGTGGTCGGCACCGCTCCGATGACCGGCTTGCGCTCCGTAATTCGCGTCGTGGTGCGCCTCGCGGCCATCGGTCACGCCTGCGTAGGTTTCCCAGGGAAATCGGCCGCTGTTCGCCGCCGCGTCGAGCGAGGGGCGACCACTTGCTTCCGCCTGCATGCCCGTGGCGAGTCGCGCATCGAGATGGATCGTTCGCGGGTCGGGATCGATCACCGGAGCGCCGTCGATCAGCACCGCGTACCGCGCGGAAACCCAGGCGTGCAACCAGATCACGACGCCGACCATCACCGGAGCGATCGCGTATTCGGCGGCGCGGCCGAGGTCGCCCGCGGCGAGATGCGGGCCGGTGTTGAGCGCGACGGTGGTGCCGAGCAGCGCTGCCTCGAAGACGATGACCTTGCCGCGCGCCAGTTCGCGGCCCCATCGAGCCGCGGTGGTCGCCGCCACCATGATGGTGATGATCGGGATCGAGATCATCGCCTCGATGCCGTAGCTCAACCAGTACAGCGGATCGGCCATGTCGCCGCTGGGCACCAGATTGTGCTGCACGTTGACACCGGCCCACACCATGCCGAGCACGACGACCGCGATCAAGGCGCGCGACGACCATTCCGCCCGCCGGTAGAGCTGCGCCAGTCGCGCGTCCTGGCTGGACGCCCGCCGGCGCGCCGCCAGCGCGCGCAGATGCCAGCGGGCGTCGGCCTCCTCCGAACGGCGCAACGCCGCGGCCGACTTCCGATCGCGCCGCTCGGTGGCCAGTTCCGCCTCGATCGCCTGCCGCCGCTGTTCGCGGCGCCGCGCGCGAATCCATTCCGCCAGCTCGCGCTCCGCGGCGATCTCGCGTTCGGACAGCACCTCCAGCAGCGCCGGATCGAGCTGCAGGGGCAACTTGCCGCGCGCGGTTTCGACCTGCTGTGCCAGCGCGGCAATCTCGGAACTACCGTTCGAGGGTTCGTCGGGCATCGCGAGCCTTCCCAAGAGCAGGTGTCATGTCGAGTGGTGGAGACATGATTGCTCGAACATATGTGTGATCGAAGTGAGACTAAACCGACCTTTGCTCGTGGTCAATGCGATGCGCCGCCGGGTCGAGTGCGACACGCCGAGCTGCCGAAATTCGCGCCGAAACGCGAATATCCGGATGATCGGCGCTTTTATCGGCGCTCTCCGCGTGTCGAAACTCAGTTCGAATGCGCGTCCGGCAATCGCGCGAAATCTTCCGCTTCCGATTGCCGCCCGCATGCCCGACACCTCGGCCGAACGCCCACGTGCCGAGCCGATCGCAACGCCCTTTTTCGAGCGCAGCGAGAGCGAGCGTGCGCTGTTAGCGGTCGGGTTCGTGTTTACGTGGCCGCCGCGTACCCGGCGGTGTAGCAACACCGATCGATAGGTGGCAGGGGGGTCGACGGTTGGCCGCTTCGGCGCGCGCATCTGATTGCGACATTCGGCGCTGACGTGCCGAGCCGATCGCAACGCCCTTTTTCGAGCGCAGCGGGAGCGAGCGTGCGCTGTTGACGGTCCGGTTCGCGTTGCGCGGCCGCCGGGTACCCGGCGGTGTAACAACCCCGATCGACAGGTGGCAGGGGCGGGGCAGTCAGTTGACCGCCTCAGCGCGCGTACCTGGATAGCGACGGTCGATGCCGACGTGCCCAGCGCACCGCAACCACCGTTTTCGAGCGCAGCGAGACCGAGCATCCGCCGTTCGCGGCCCGGCTCGCGTCCGAGTGACCGCCGCGTCCGCGACGCAGGCGCCAGCGGCGGTCACTCGGACGCGAGCCATCAAGGGGCCGCGAACACGCCGCGACGAAGTCGCGGCAAATCAACACAGCAAATCAATACAGCTGCCAGACGACGGCGGCCGCCAGGGCTCCAGCGCCGTTGACCGACCAGTGCAGGGCGATCGGGGCGAGCAGACTGCCGCTGCGTTGGCGCAGCCAGGTGAACACCACGCCCGCCGCGGCTGTCGCGAGGACGGCGAGCAGGATCCCGACGACCTGTCCGGTCACACCGCCACCGACGAATGCGCTCAGACCGCGATTGCCCGAGGTGAGCCCGAGGGACGACGCGATATGCCAGAGGCCGAACAGCAGGGAGCCCGCGGCGAAGACGCCGCGCGCACCGTACGCGCGAAGCAGGGTGCCGTGCAGCACGCCGCGGAAGGCCAGTTCCTCGGGGATCACGGTCTGCAACGGGATCACGATCATCGACGCGATCAACGCGCCGGAGATGGTCGCATAGCGATCGGCCAGGAAGAACGGCCGCGTCAGCGGCAGCGCCGCCCCGATCCCGATGACGGTGAGGACCAGGGCGACCGCGCCGAGCGCGTAGAGCGACCCGCGCCGCCAGTGCCGGGGCGAAAGGCCCAGTTCCGACCAGCCGAGACCGCGCCTGCGCACCAGTGCCAGCAGCACGATCGCCGCGACCGGAACCGTCACGATGCTCGCCCAGGCGGTGGTGAAATGCGCGATCAGATTGGTGCCCGCGAGGACGATAACGACGACGGCGACGTCGACGTAGGCGTGCACTTTGCGGCGTGGATGGGGCGGGGTTGCTAGGTCCGGCTCAGACATCCCGGTCGAGTCTACGGAACCGGAACACGTTCACCACGGACCCCGGCTTTATTGCTGGATCGATCACTTTTCGCCGCCGTTGCGCTCCGCCGGAGTTCGCCCGTCGCGGAACAGTGCGCTGGGTGATCGCGTCGAGACGGCCCTGCCGGAGACAACGGGTGGGCGCTGTTCCGTGCAGTCAGCCGGCCCACCCGTGCGGGTCGGTCCAGGCCTGCAGGGTGCGGGTGGTCTCGAAACGACGCGGCCGGCGGGTGACCGGATCGGTGAACTCGAGCGCGGCGGCCAGTAATTGCAGCGGCCTGGTGAAGTCGTCGACCGGCTTGTCGGTGAACGCGGGGTAGAAATCGTCGCCGAGGATGGGGATGCCGAGGCTGTTCATGTGCAGGCGCAACTGGTGGGTCCGGCCGGTGTGCGGGCGCAGCCGGTAGCGGCCGAGGCCGTCGCGGTGCTCCAGCAGTTCGATCTCGGTTTCCGCGTTGGGTTCGCCGGGGACCTCCTGGGCCGCGAACACCTGCTTCTCCTTGATGATGCGGCTGCGCACCACGCGGGGCAGCTCGAGGTCCGGATCGAACCGGGCGATGGCCTCGTACTCTTTGCGCACGGTGCGCTTGTGGAACATGGTCTGGTAGGCGCCGCGGCGAGCGGGATTGATCACGAAGAGCACTAGACCCGCCGTGACGCGGTCGAGCCGATGCGCCGGGACCAGGTCGGGGAGATCCAGCTCCCGGCGCAGCCGCACCAGCGCGGTCTCCAGGATGTGCCGACCGCGCGGGATCGTGGCGAGGAAGTGCGGTTTGTCCACCACCAGCAGGTCGTCGTCACGATGCACGACGGGGATGTCGAACGGGACGATCGTCTCCTCGGGTAGATCGCGATGGAACCAGACCGCGCCGCCGGGCACATACGGCGCGTCGGGAGCGATCGGCCCACTCAGGTCCACGATGCCGCCGGCGCGCAGCAGTTCGTCGATTCGCGTCGCGGGTACCCGGGGCAGACGCTCTACGAGATGGTCCCGGATGGTCGCCCAGTCGCCCTGCTCCGGTAGTCGCAGCCGGGCCGGGTCCAAGCCGTGCCGTTTCGGCAACGGCGGTTGTTGCCGCCTTCTCATCGGTATCGACCATAGTGGGTGCGGTCGGACATAGTCCGAGGCCGGCGGCTCAGTGGATCCGGGCCGCGATGCCCGGGTACTCGCGCACCAAGCCCGATTTGTCGTAGACGAGGGTGCAGTGGAAGTCGAATTCCGGGGCGGCGTACTCGAACCGCGGTCCGTGCTCGCCGTCCGCCACGCGGAGGTAGCGCTGTTCCAGCCGGCCGACCGCGGCGCCGGAGGCGTAGACGTACGCGGCGGGCGCGTCCACGCCATCGCCGACCTCGGGCGCCGCCCGGTGCACCGGCAGGGCGTTGGTCAGCGCGGAGGACTCCAGGTCCACGTCCAGACAGCCGTCGAGCAATGGCGCGGGCATGCCGTCCAGCAGCCAGGACCCCGCGCCGTCGCACTCCAGCATCAGTGTGTTCCAGCCACCGGGTTTGCGCATCGCCACCTGCGCCCGGCGCGTGCGCCATTCGGTGTCCAGCGCGATCCGGTAGTCCACCACCCACGCCGTACCGCCTTCGACGGCCGTGGTGCAGCCGTCGATCAGCACACCCTGCTCGGTGACGCGGAAATACGCCACCTCGAAGCCGTCGCGGGCGGACTGGTGCCGCCACGCGGCGGTGGGCGGCGGCGGCGCGAACGTCATCGGGGTCAGAATCCCCGCAGCCGATCCGGCGTGACGCGCAGCACGACGGAGTATTCGGCGTAGAACTGCTCGGCGGTCAGGTCGATCGAGCGCAGGCCGTCGGCGTACTTCTTCGTGAACGCGTCGATCTCGTCCGCGCCGGGCCGCTGATCGTCCACCCGGGCCGTGCCGGTGAGCACGACGACGTCGCCGCCGGTCTCGGTGCTGTTGAGATTCAGCGAGACCCGGGGGTTGCGCTGGATGTTGCGGATCTTCGGCTGGTCGGGCTTGCTGAAGACGAGGAATTCGCCGTCGCGCCACTGGAACCAGACCGGGTTGGGCTGTGGTGTGCCGGTGGGGCCGACAGTGGTCAGCCAGAGGACCGACTCGCGGTCGAGGCGTTCGGCGACTTTCGCGCCGAATTCGGTCTCGGTGTCGACGACGCGAGGGGCGGGTCGATCGGATGCCGTTGCGGTCATGGCAGCAACAACACCTGGGCTGCCGTGTCGATTCCGATCGATGAACAGAAGCCATGCCGGTATGTGGGAGGTGGTGGCGGGTCGCACCGGCGACCGGAGGCATAAGCGCGGTGCGCCCATCGGCGACGCCATTACGGCGTGGCCCGCTCGTCCAAGACCATCAGCCGTGCCTCTACCAGCGTTCTACGCGCTCGCCGCCGCACCCGGCAGATTTCGACGCCGCAATCCAGGTGCACCTGCATGGCCCGGTGCGCTTGGCCTGCGGTCAGCTCGCCCGGGTCTTGCGCGCAATTCGACAGGACCGAAAATATCTCCGTGCCACACATATTCGATACTCCTGCGCGTCCGGGGGTGTGCTTTCCTCCGAATTTAGCGATGCGCACGAGCTATCGGGCCGGGACGCACGGCCGTTCACGGAGGCTTCCCCGGCGCGTCGGGAGCTCGAAAACCTCGAGTCCGCAGCAGTTTTCGCACGTTGCCGAAATAAGTCACGCAGGACAACGGCCGGTGCCCGGCCGGATGGCGAACCCGCCACACGAAACGGCCCGTAGCACCGGCCGCCAGGTGCCACGGGCTCGATATGCCGGGGTGTCTACTTCCAGTAAGCCCGGTATTTCAGTTGAGTTTTCGGCAGGTTGTGGGTCTGCTTGAACGTTTTGACGATCGAACGTGTGGTGGGTCCGTCGCAGGCCACCCAGGCGTACGCGTCTGCGGGGCAGGAGATTTCCTCGGCCTGTTCCCGCAGTAGGCGACCGTCGTCGACGCGTCGCAGCCAGGTGACTCGATGGTGTGGTTTGTTGCGGACCGGCAGGGTCTGGTCGGATTCGTACTGCCATTCCAGCCAGACTCGGGCCGCGACGTCGCCGATGGCCTCGAGCAGCGAGTTGATCGCCGGGAGCGAGGCGGTGTCGCCGAAGATCAGGTATTCGCTCGGTGTGGTCGCCGGTAGCGCGAAATCCGAACCGAGTACCGACGCCTCGATTTCGTCGCCGACCTTCGCTCGCTGCGCCCACGCGCCGGCGGGGCCGTTGTGCACGGCGAATTCGATGTAGAAGTGGTCGCCGGCCGGGTCCTGGTCGATGATCGTGTAGCCGCGGTGATGCAGTTTGTCGGTGTCCGCGTCGGGGATCCACAACCGGATGAACTGGGTGGGATGCACCGGGTGGTCGGCGAGCAGCCCGCCTGCGGTGAACCCGATGCGTCGGTATTTGTCGGTGACCGCCTCGGTCGAGGTCACGCTCAGTCGATAGTCGTCGGCGCGCCACATCTTGAGGATGACGCCGTTCGCCCCTTTACCCATGGAGATAAGGTTAGCCTAACTATACTGATCTGTCGTCCCGCTCGGTGCCGGATGCTCCGCGTCGTTGGCGAAAGCTCCCGGTCCAACGCGAATTGACACATCGGTCCCGCCGGGAATTGCGCTCACCCGCCGTATGTCGCGAGATGACCTCGATCTCCGCGATCGAGGTCATCCGGGCGAGGGGAATCAGCAGCCTTGGCCGACGAAGTTGCCGATCGTGCAGATGGATTCGCGGCTCAGCTTCCACGTGCCGTCGATCTGCTTCCAGGACAGGTCGAAGTTCCACGGGTCGTAGCCGTCGGTGCTGGTGGTAAGGGTCGCGTAGGCGGTGTCGCCGTTCACGGTCACCGGACCGACGACGTTCCAGCGCCAGCTGGACGGCGCGATGGCGATGAGCGCTGCCGCGCTGTCGAACGCGGGCAGGCCGGCTTCTCCGGTCTCCAATTCGGCGGCGCGCGCGCCGCGGGATGCGCCGGTGTTGAAGACGACGGCCAGCTTGGCGCGCAATTCGCCCGCGCTCGGCGCGCCGGCGCGCAGCGGCGCGGTCAGCGGGGCGGCCTCGGCGATCGCCGTGGCGGTCACGGTGCCGAAGGCGCCGATCAGGGCGGCTGTGGCAAAGGCCAGGGCGCTCAATTTCTTTCGGGTGCTGATCATCCGTTCTTCCCTTGGTCGCGTGCCGGCTTGCTCTCCGTTGCGGAGATCGGCACAGGCGTTCACTGTAAGGTAAGCCTATGCAAACATGAAGCGGGCCGTCGGTCGATGTAGGTGCGAACACGGATGCACGGGAAGTGAAAGTGGGAGAACCGGTGGAAACGCTTGTGGTGATCGGCGCGGGCCCGAAGGCGATGGCCGTCGCAGCGAAAGCGCACGTATTGCGCGAATTGGGGCTTCCCGCACCCCGAGTGATCGCGGTGGAGGCCCAGACGATCGGCGGCAATTGGCTGCCCAGCGGCGGCTGGACGGACGGCAGGCACCGGCTCGGTACCAGTCCGGAGAAGGACATCGGCTTCCCGTATCACTCCACCTGGGCGCGCGGGCACAACCGGGCGATCAACGAGGCCATGACGGCTTACAGCTGGACATCGTTCCTGATCGATCAAGGCACCTATGCCGAGTGGATCGATCGTGGCCGCCCCAATCCCGAACATCATGTGTGGGCGAAGTATCTGCAGTGGGTTGCGGCCCGCGTCGATGTCGAGTTGGTCCTCGGTACGGCGCGATCCGTGGCGGCGGCCGCCAGTGGTTGGCTGGTGACAGCTGTGGACGGCGACGGTGTCTCGATCGACATCCATGCCGACGCGCTCATGATCACCGGTCCGGGCCGCAGCGAGAAAGCTCTGGCACAGCATCCGAAAGTGCTCAGTGTCGCGGAGTTCTGGGACCTCGCAGGCAAGCGCAAGCTGCCCGTGTCCTCCAGGGCGGCTGTCATCGGCGGCGGCGAGACCGCGGGATCGGCGCTGGACGAGCTGGTGCGGCACGGCATGCTGTCCATCTCGGTCATCTCGCCGATGGCGACGATCTACACCCGTGGGGAGAGCTATTTCGAGAATTCGCTGTTCAGTGATCCGATCAAGTGGGGTGGGCTGAGCATCGAGGAGCGCAGGGAGGTGATCCGGCGGACCGACCGTGGCGTGTTCTCGGTGCGCGTGCAAGACAGCCTGATCGCCGACAACCGGGTGCACCATATGCAGGGGCGCGTGGTCCGGGTCGCGGATCGCGGCGACGGTGTCGCGCTGACCTTGCGCAACGAGATGCGTCCCGACCAGGTGCACCGCTTCGACCTCGTGGTGGACGCGACCGGTGGGCAGCCGCTGTGGTTCCTCGACCTGTTCGACGCGAACGCGTCGGATCTTCTGGAACTCGCGGTCGGTGGTCGCCCGACGCAGGCGAGGATCGAATCGTCGATCGGCTACGACCTGGCGGTGTCCGGCCTGGATGCCAAGTTGTACCTGCCCAACCTCGCCGCGCTCGCCCAGGGACCCGGCTTCCCGAATCTCAGCTGCCTGGGCGAGCTTTCGGACCGGGTGCTGCGCACCGAGTCGGCGCGAGCCCGGTCCACGACCAGGTCCGCGCGAGATCGTGCCGTGCGCTGATCCGCCGGCGCCGCGTTCGGCGGCGGCACCGCTCGGGGTGGCCGCCGCTATCGCTGGACGCGTGGAACATCGGCGGGCGTACGCGGACGCGTGCACAGCGCGATGCGACGGCCCGGTCGGACGTCGAAGATTCCCAACTCGTGCCATCCGTTCTTCATCAGGGCGCGGTGAATCGAGGCGTTGCGGTGATCCGGATCCCCCATCAGTCGCCGGCATTCCGGTTCCGCCGCGAAGATCTGGGTCGCGAGCTGACCTATCCAGGCCGACATGACGCCGCGGCCGACCACGTTCAGGTCGGCGGTCGCGATATGGAAGCCCATGTCGTGTGGATCGGCCGGGTAGAACCGGGCGATCTCGTCCTTCGCGGGTCGGTAGAGCTCGATATAGGCGACATCGCGCTGTCCCAGTTCGGGACGGCCGATGGCGGCGAAATCGTAGCCGAGAACATAGGGGCGGGAGTAGTTTCCGGCCAGCTGTGCGCGCCAGTCCGCTCGGCGGCGCTCGGCGGGCCACGGCTGCTCCCAGGTCTCGAGCAGGTGGGGTCTGCTCATCCATTCGGCGAGCATTTCGGGGTCGTCGCCGTCCGGGTCGGCCGGGCGCAGCGTATAGGGCGCGGAGAATTCCGGGACAACCGGCGCGGGCCCGCGCCGGACCTCGTCCGGGATGTCGGTCAACTCTCGGGCGAGGACGTACGGCGGCGTCCCGGTGGGATTCATGGTGTCGGTGCTCCAATCGTTCGGCCGACGGCGGACGCGAGGTTACCCTAGGCTTATGTTGGTAAGGCTATGCTAATGTCTCTCGGTGGCAGCGCCCGGTCCCGCCGTGAACAGCGGAACCGGGCGGCCATCGCAGCGATATCGGAGCAGGAGCCGTAGATGCCGAAGACCATCGGGTGGATTCGCAAATTCCACACACCGAACTCGGATTCGAGCCCGCAGTTGCTGATATTCCCGCACGCGGGCAGCGGCGCCTCCGCCTACCGCAACTTCTCCAAGGCGCTGAGTGAGACGTTCGACGTCATCATCTTCCAATACCCCGGGCGTCAGGACCGGGCGATGGAACCGGCTGCGGCGACGATTCCGGAGCTGGCCGCGGGCGCGTTGCGCGCTTTTCTGGAATCGGAGCACCACCGCGGTGCTCCGATAACCGTGTTCGGGCACAGCATGGGCGCGATAGCCGCATTCGAATTCGTCCGGCAGGCCGAGGCCGCGGGCGTCGAAGTCGGCCTGCTCGGAGCTTCCGGCGCGGTCGCGCCGTTTCGGGTGGTGGACATGCCGCCGCACCCCACCGAAGACGAGGAATTGCTCGACCACCTCGCCGCACTGAACGGCACGGGTGCCGATGTGCTGGCCAGCCGGGAGATCATGCGGATGACGCTGCCCGCGCTGAAGGCCGATTACGCGGCGTTCGACCGCTATTCCTGCGAGCCGCAGGTGCGGGTCCGCGCCCGCCTGCACATCATGGGCGGCTCCGACGACGAGCACGTCACCGCCCAGCACTTGCGGGAATGGGCGACGCACAGCGAGCAGGGCAGCACCGTCACCCTCTTCGACGGCGGGCATTTCTATCTGAACGACAACGTGGACGGCATCACCGAATTGCTGACATCCGAGGTTTTCTCCGCGAGATAGTTCGCAATTCGCAGGTTAGGTTTGATATGGCACGATCTGTTTCGGGGGACGAGGACTACGAGGACAACATTGTCATCGCCGGTATGGCGGTGGAGGCGCCAGGGGGCGTCGACAATCTGGATGATTTCTGGTCGGCCCTGGCCGAATCGCGGGAATTGATCGGTCCTTTCCCGCGGGATCGGGAATGGCCGCTGCGGGAGCTGTTCGCTCTCGACCGCACCGAAGGCTGGGGTGCTGTGCGGGACGCCGGAGGATTTCTCACCGGTGCAGCGGAGTTCGATCCGCACTTCTTCGGGATCACCCCACGGGAGGCGGTCGCGATGGACCCGCAGCAGCGGGTCGCGATGCGGGTGGCCTGGCGTGCGCTGGAGCACGCCGGAATCAATCCGGGTGCGCTCGAGCGCGCCGAAGCCGGGTGCTTCATGGGGGTTTCGTTCAGCGAGTACGGGCCGCGGGCCGGCGCCGTCAACGAGTACAGCGGCTATCGCGCGGTCGGCACCGCGCTCGGTGCTGTCGCCGGGCGGATATCGCACGGGCTCGGGCTGGTCGGGCCTTCGGTCTCGGTGGACACGGCATGCGCGTCGTCGTTGACCGCGGTGCACCAAGCCGCGGCGGCGATCCGGTCCGGCGAATGCGAATGGGCCGTGGCGGGCGGGGTGAGTGTGATGGGCTCGCCCGGCGCCTTCTACGAGTTCGCCAAGAATCACGCGCTGTCCGCCGACGGTCACCTGCGTGCCTACTCCGCGGGTGCGACGGGCACCCTGTGGGGCGAGGGGGCGGGTGTGGTGGTGCTGGAACGCGAATCGCGGGCTCGCGAGCTGGGCCACCGGATCTACGCGCGGCTGCTCGCTTCCCGGATCAACCACAACGGCACAGGCGCACCCATCGCGGTACCGAGCGCGTCGGCGCAGGAAGCGCTGGTGCGCAGGACGCTCGACGCGTCGGGTATCGAACCGCGCCTGGTCGGGCTGATCGAGGGGCACGGCACCGGCACTCCGGTCGGTGATCCGGTGGAACTCACCGCGCTGTGCAACACCTACGGCGCGGACGCGGAGTTCCGGCCACGGCTGGGTTCGGTCAAGACCAACGTGGGCCACGCGCAGGCGGCCGCGGGCATGCTCGGACTGATCAAGATGCTGCTGTGCGGGGCGAACGGCTACATCGCACCCAGCCTGCACTCGGAAAATCCCTCCCCCGCGGTGGATTGGGCCGCGACGGGCTTACGGCTGGCCACCGGACTCGAGCCCTGGGAGCCCCATGACGGTGTCCGCTACGGCGCCGTCTCCTCGTTCGGCGTCGCGGGAACCAACGCGCACGCCATCCTGGCGATGCCGGTCCTGGAGGATATCGATGCCTGATTACCGTCTGCCGGACGGCACCGTCCCGGTGCTGCTGTCCTCCGAGACCGCCGACGGACTGCGCGCCGAAGCCGCGGCCGTCCTGTCCTATCTGGAGAACCGTCCGCGGGTGACGCCGGACCAGGTGGCGGACATGCTGTTGCGCACGAGGAACGCGCGCCGCCGCCGCGCGCTGGCGATGGTCGGTGCCCGTGCCGAACTGCTCGACGCGCTGCGCTCGATCGTCGCGGACACGCCACATCCCGCCGTAGTCGCCACCGCCGGTGTCGCCACCGCTCGGCGCATCGGTTTCGTCTTCCCCGGCCAGGGCAGCCAGCGCCCCGGCATGGGCAAGCTGTATTACGAGATGTCTCCGGCGTACCGCGCCGAGGTCGACGCCTGCGTCGAGATCCACGAGCAGCGCTATGGGCACCGCCGGCCGCTGCACTATCTGCTGGGCACGCCGGACGAGTACGCGGACGTCATCTGGGAGGTGCAGCCCGCGTTGATGTTCCACATGGTCGGCTTGGCCGCCATGTGGCGGGCCTACGGGGTCCGGCCGGTCGCGACCGTCGGACACAGCCAAGGCGAGCTGGCGGCGGGCACGGTGTCCGGCGTGCTGACCCGGCGCGACGCGGTGCTGGCGGTCACGCACCGGGCCAGGCTCGTCGACGAGATCGTGCCCGCCGGTAAGTACGCCATGGCGGTGCTCGGCATGAACCGCGACGAATGCGAGGAACTGCTCGCCCGGCAGTCCGGCTGGGCCGAGCTCTCGGTGGTGAACGCGCCGCATATCCTGGCGATCTCCGGAGAGCAGGAGACCGTCTCCGACATCGTCACCGCCGCCAAGAACCGCGGCAGGTTCGCCAAAGAAATCAAGGTCGCCTATCCGGCGCACACGTCGTACCTGATCGGCGTCCGCGACGAAATGGAATCCGTGCTCGGCGACGACATGAGCACGCCGACATTCGCGCCCACAACTACGCCCTGCTATGGCGGTACTCTCGGCGGCCCGATCACCCCCGATATCACGCACCGGCAGTACTGGTACTGGAACCTGCGCAACCGGGTCCGCTTCGACCGGGCCGTCGTGGCCGCCACCGCGGATGTCGACACTTTCATCGAGGTCGCCGAGCATCCCACGCTGCAGCTGGCCCTGCAGGAGAATCTGGCCTCGGTGCCCGACGACCCGGCCACCGGCCCGCGCGAGTTCCAGGTACTGGGCACCTCCCGGCGCACGGCGGTGGGGCTGGAGGAGTTCAGCCGGAATCTGGCGACCATCGCCACGCACGACCTGAACTACAGCTGGGACAGCCTCCGAGTCGAGGATTCTCCCGTTCGTCTGCCGCTGCTGAACTTTCCGCATACGCGCATGGACTCGAAGCGGCTGTGGGCACCGTACCGTTCCGAGGCCGGCGCGCCGGAACCCGCCGAAGTGGCTCCCGTCCGGCTGACCGAGAACTGGGTCCGGCTGACCCGGCGCACCCTCACTCCTCCACGCACGGTCACCGTGGTCGATCGCGGCAGCCGTTGTGCGGAGCTGGCCGAGGCGCTCTGCTTGCGTGCCGAGCGACACGGCGCGACGGTGTCGCTGTTCGACGGTACGAGCGCCGAGCAAGCCGACACCGTGGTGGTGCTGCTGCGGCCGGACCGCGCCGCCGACGAGGCCGCGGCGGTCGACGAGTTCGCCGGATTCGTCACCGATCGAGGCTGGCTGTCGGCACTGGGGCCGCGGGTCACCGAGTGCTGGCTGGTGACCGTGGGCGGGGAAGCCGTGCGGGCGGGTGAGATTCCGGATCTCGCCGCGGCCGCGGCCGGCGCGGCTTTTCGCTGCGCCGCGGTCGAGCACATCGGCGTGACCTTCCGGCATCTCGACTTGCAGGCGGAGTATCCCCCGTCGGAGCCGAAGCTGCTCGCGGACCGTATTCTCCAGGCGCTGCACTCGGCCGACGAGCCGGAACTCGCGCTGCGCGAGGGTGAATTGCACGCCAAGCGGCTGGTCGTCGCCGAGCCGGAACCGGCCGCCTCGGCGCCCGATCTGAGCGAAGTGCTGATCCTCGGCGGCACCGGCCACGTCGGCCTGGAGTGCTGCGCACAGTTCGTCCGCGCTGGTGCGGACCGCGTCACACTGGTCAGCCGCAGCGGCGAGACCGCGGCGGTCACCGAGCGGCTCCGCGCGGTTCGCGCGCTCGGCGACACCGAGATCACCGTTCTGTCCTGCGACATCAGTGCTCCGGCCGCCATCGCGAGCCTGGCCACCCGCTACGCGGACCGTCCGGTCAGCCTGCTGGTCCACGCGGCGGTGGACTACGTGTACTCGACTGTCGGCGACGCCGATCACGAGACCGCGGTGCGGGCCGCCGCGGTCAAGGTGGTCGCGTTCGGTGCGGTGTCGCGTGCGCTGCCGATGACGCCGAACGCCACCGTGCTGCTGTGCTCCTCGTTCGCCGCGACGCTCGGCGGCTGGGGCCAGGCACTGTACGCGGGCGCCAATCGCATGCTCGATGCCATGGCATGGCGACTGCGCGCGGAGGGACGCGTCTGCACGTCGGTGCAGTGGGGCTTGTGGGCGCTGCCCGCCGCGGCGGACGCCGCTGTCACGGCTCGGATCGAAGGAGCTGGTCTGCTACCTATGGACGCTGCCGGCGCGGTGGCGGCGGGACTGGCTGATCCTTCCGTCAACTGCATCGTGCTGGCGGCGGATTGGCCGCGCCTGCGTGGCGTCACCGAAACCGTCGGATTGGAGCCGGTATTCGCGCCCGCGTTGGACGCGCTGGCCGAAATCCCCGCCTCCGCGCTCCCGGAGGAACCCGCGCCACGGCCCACGCCGAGCGGGCCGACCCGAGTAACGGTCGATGTCACGGCTCCTGCCGCCACCGATGTCGCCGAGCGTATTCGCACCGAACTCGGCCGCGTCATGCTCGTCGACGGCACCATCGACGGTTCGGTGCCGCTGGTTTCGCTGGGGATGGACTCGTTGCAGGCCCTCGATCTGCGCAAGCGGCTCAAGGCCGAACTCGATCGCGACTTGCCGGTCGCCGCCATCCTCGGTGGCGCGTCGCTGGATGACGTCGTGCTGTTGATGACCGAGAACAAAGGCTGAGGAGTCCGCCGAATGCCGGAGACCACCCGCGTGCCCGCGACCGAGCGAGAGTCCGCGCCGCCACGGATCGAGGACGTGCTCGCCCTGAGCCCTTTGCAGGAGGGACTGTTCTCGCTCGCCACACTGGCCGGGGACGACGACCTCTACAACATGCAGTTCGTGATCGAGGTGACGGGCCCGGTCGACGTCGCACTGCTGCGCCGCGGCATCGAAGTGATCCTGCAACGGCACGCCAACCTGAGAGCCGCGTTCTGGGACCGCGATGTGCCCAAGCCCGTGCAGATCGTGCCCAGCACCGTCGAGTTGCCCTGGTTCGAACGGAACGCGGACGAGCGGGAGTTCCGCGCCGTCGTGGCGTCGGAGGCACGCCGCGGCTTCGACCTGGAGCGTGGCCCCGCGCTGCGCGTCGCCGTGCTCACCCTGCCCGACGGATCGCGCCGGATGATCGTGACGGCGCATCACATCCTGATGGACGGATGGTCGTTGGGCGTGTTCTTCCGCGAGTTGTTCGCCGTGTACCAGGCGGGCGGCTCCGCTGCCGCGCTGCCCACGCCGCGCCCGTATCGGGACTACATCGGCTGGCTGGCCGCGCGGGACACGGCGGCGACGCTGCGTACGTGGGTCGACTACCTCGCGGACGTCGATCCGCTCATCCTGGCCGATCGCTCCGACACCGTGATCAACACGGTCGTCCCGGCCATCCACAAGGTGGTGCTCGACGCCGCCGACACCGACCGGGTGCAGCGTTGGGCCCGCGCCAACGGGCTGACCATGAACACGGTGGTCCAGTTCGCGTGGGCGATCCTGCTCGGCCGTCTGACCGATCGCCGGGACGTCGTCTTCGGCACGACGGTCTCCGGGAGGCCGGACGAACTGGCCGGGGTCGAGACCATGATCGGGCTCTTCATCAATACCGTCCCGGTGCGGATCCGGCTGGACGAATCGGCCGCCGGCGGTGTGGTCCACGCGTGCGCCCAGGTGCAGCGCGCGTCGGCGGCCATGCGCGACAACGGATATCTGAGCTTGTCGGCGATTCAGCGTGCCACCGGCCGGGGCGCGCTGTTCGACACGCTCTTCGTCTATGAGAACGCGCCGGTCGCCGACGTGTTGCAGCCCGTGACCACCGCCGATGGCACCACGTTCCGCCCAACCGCATCGGAGAGCCTGACCCATTACCCGCTGGCCGTGGTGTCGTTCCTGCTCGACGGCCAACTGACCGTGGTGGTCGAAGCCGTCGAAGCGGTGTTCGGCGAATTGTCCGCCGCCGACCTCGGCACCCGGTTGCTCGCCGTGGTGTCGCAGCTACCGGACATCGGCGCGGCCGGCCAGGACACCGTGGACGTGCTGCTGCCGCGGGAGCGCCCACGGCCGCCGGCCGGACCGGCCGCCGATGTGCTCGGCGTCACGGTGCCGCAGTTGTTCGCCCGGCAGGTGGCCGCCGCGCCGGACGATCTCGCGTTGAGCACCGAGCGCGAGCGCTTCAGCTACCGCGAGTTGTCCGACGTCGCGCTGCGGTTGGCCGGTGGCCTCGCGGCGCGCGGTATCGGACCGGAAGACGTCGTCGCTCTGGCCCTGCCGCGTTCGGCGCGATCGATCGTGGCGATCCTCGGTGTGCTCGCGGCCGGCGCCGCGTACGTGCCGATCGACATCACCCAGCCTCCGGCGCGGATCGAATCGATACTGCGTCAGGCGAAACCACGGCTCGTCCTGTCGGACGGTGCCTGCCTGCCGCTGGGGGACGGTATCGCCGCACTGCCACCGGTCGAGTCCTTTGAGGCTGTCGCCTCCGACTCCACCGCGTTGACCGCTCCCCGCGCCGGGTATCCCGAGCAGTGCGCGTACCTGATCTTCACCTCGGGCTCGACCGGAGAACCCAAGGGCGTCATCGGCACCCATGCCGCGCTGGCCGCCTACTTCGCCGACCATCGCGAGCGGGTCTACCGGCCCGCGCTCGCCCGGCTGGGCAGGCCGCTGCGGATCGCCCACGCGTGGTCGCTGAGCTTCGACGCCTCCTGGCAGCCCATGGTCGGCCTGCTCGGCGGCCAGTCGATCCATCTGTTCGACGCCGAGGAGATGCGCGACGCGCGGCGGCTGGTCGAGGGAATAGCCCGGCACGGCATCGACATGATCGACACCACGCCCTCGATGTTCGCTCAGCTCGCCGCCGCCGGGCTGGTCGACGGGCATGGCACCGATCTGGCGGTGCTCGCGCTGGGAGGCGAGGCGATCGGCGTGCCGCTGTGGAAGCAGTTGTGCGCCTTGCCGGATACCGCCGTGCACAACTGCTACGGCCCGACCGAGACCACGGTCGAGGCCGTGGTGGCGGCAGTCGCGGACCCGGCGGCGACCCCGGTCATCGGATCGCCGACGAACGGCATGACCGGGTACGTCTTGGACTCGCGGCTGCGGCCGGTGCCGGACGGGGTCCTCGGCGAGCTGTATCTCTCCGGTGCCCAGCTGGCCCGAGGTTACGCGGGAAAGCCGGGAGTCAGCGCCGACCGCTTCGTCGCCGATCCGTTCCGGCCCGGCTCGCGCATGTACCGGACCGGGGACCTGGTGCGGCGCTTGCCGTCTGGTGACTTCGCTTACCTGGGACGCGCCGACAACCAGGTGAAGATCCGTGGCTACCGGATCGAGATCGGCGAGATCGAGGCCGCGCTGCACGGACTTCCCGGTGTGCGGGAGGCAGCGGTCATCGTACTGCGTCGTGCGAGCGGACCGGCTCTGGTCGGATTCGTGGTCGGCGCGGACATCGAACCCGCCCGACTGCGGGCGGCGCTGTCGGATCGGTTGCCCGCGTATATGGTTCCGCACCGCGTCCTTGTTGTCGGCGGCTTGCCGGTCACCGGCAACGGCAAGCTCGACACTGGACAGCTCGAGGCGATGGCCGGCGTCGCGCTGGACGGCAACCCGTCGGCCGCCGCACCGAGCACCGATACCGAGCGCACGCTGTGCACGACGGTCGCCGAACTCACCGGCGGCGCGGCGCCCGGCGTCGACGAGGAGCTGGTCGAGCTGGGTCTCGACAGCATCGTCGCCATCTCCCTGGCGAACGCGCTGCGTCGCAAGGGCATCGCGGTCAGCCCCAGAGCGGTGCTGGCCGCCGCCTCCATCCGGGAACTGGCGACGACGATCGACGCGGGCGCGGCAGCCGATCCGGTGGCCACCACGGCGGAGCCCGGCTCGGTCGGGCAGACACCGATCCTGTCCTGGATGCACGAGTACGGCGGCTATCGCAGGCTCGCGCTGAGCACCGTGGTGGAACTGCCCGCCGACGTGGATCGTCCGCGTCTGGAGGCAGTGCTGCAAGCTGTGCTGGACGGTCACGCCATGCTGCGCGCCCGCTTCGTCGAGACCGCGTCGGGGTACGACATCGTCACCCGTGCGCCCGGCGTGGTGCGCGCCGCGGACATCCTTACCGAGGTCGAGGCACGCGCCGAATTCCCCACGACGCTGAGCGCGTACGCACGTTCGGCAGCCGACGAGATCGATCCGCTCACCGGCGATCTGGTTCGAGCCGTGTGGTTCAACCGCACCGACTCCGCCGATCTGCTGCTGCTGCACATCCACCATCTCGCGGTCGATCCGGTCTCCTGGCACATCGTGTGCGCCGACCTCGCCGAGATGTGGGACCAGTTGCGGGCCGGAACGCCGGTCGCCGAGCTCGTTCGGCCGGTCGAATACACCACCTATCGGGCGTGGGCGCAGCGCACCCGTTCGCGCGCGGGCACGGCGGAAGTGGCCGCCCAGCGCGAATACTGGCTTCGGCAGACGACCGGGCCGGACCCGGTGCTGGCCGCCCGGCGCCCCGATCCGAGCATCGACACCTGGTCCTCCTACCGCGTGTACCCGTTGCCTGCCCCGCCGGATCTCACCGCGGCGGTGCTCGGCAACCTAACCGGTGCGATCGGCGTACGGGAGTTCTTGCTCGCCGCGCTGACCATGACATTGGCGACGTGGCGGGTGGAGCGCGGCCAAGATCCCAGCGGGGGAGCGTATCTCGCCCTGGAGGGCCACGGTCGCGAGGACGCGACGCTCGGCGCCGATATCGACACCGCGCGCACCGTCGGCTGGTTCACCAGCGTGTACCCCGCCCGCTTCGGCGTCGGTGGGGACTGCGTGGACGTCCCGACGGCGATACAGGATCCGGACAAGGCCGGTGCCCTGCTCGCCTCGGTGGCCGCTACGTTGGCGGCGGTTCCGAACAACGGCGTCGACTACGGCGTCTTGCGCTACCTCGAAGCGGACGCCGAACTCACCGCGGCGCCGCAGCCGCAGGTGCTGTTCGACTACCTCGGCCGACTCGACCTGGCTCGCGCGCACCAGCCGTGGTCACCGATCTCCGACGTCGAGCTGTTCACGCGATTGCCGACCGCGCCCGAGCCCGACTTCCCGCTCCGCTACGCCATGGACGTGATCGCGGGTGTCCAGGGTGCCGATACCGGACCGCGGCTGGTCGCGCTGCTGCGCTGGAGCGAAGCCATCTTCACCGCCGCGGAGGTGGAACGACTCGCCGAGATCTGGCACGACGCCGTCGCGGCGTTGGCCCGCGCGGTAACGCCGGCCGCCGTCGGTGGCCCGCTCCCGTAGACCGCGCGAACCCGCAGCGCCCAGCCCGTCAGTAGATTCGAAGGACAGTAATGGCAGAGGACATTCTCGAACGCCGGAAGCAGTTGCTGAAGCAGCGGCTGCGTGACAACGACGTGCAAGCGGTCGCGCCGGCGCCGGTGCGGGCGCGCACGAGCGGCGAGCGGAGTCCGCTGTCGGACGCGCAGCGGCGCATGTGGTTCGTGCAGCGGCTCGACCCGGCCGACACGACACTGAACGTGTGCGTCGCCTACCGGCTGGCCGGAGCGCTGGACGTGGATCGCCTGCGCGCCGCGTTCGCCACCGTGGTCGCGCGACACGAGGTATTGCGCACCACCTACCACGTGGGTCCGGACGGCGAGCCGTACCAGGTGGCCCGTGCCGACGCGGAAGTGTGCTGGCAGCAGCACGATCTGACCGACCTGCCCGAGCCGAGCCGGAAGCTGCGGGTGGAGGTGCTGGCCCGCCGGGAGTTCGCGCGCCCGTTCGACCTGACCGCCGACCTTCCGCTGCGCGCGACGCTGGTGCGCACTGGCGCTGCCGAGCACGTGCTGATCCTGGTCGTTCACCACATCGGCTGGGACGACGACTCGTGGCCGGTGTTCTTCACCGAGGTCGACGCGGCCTACCGCGGTGCCGAACTGCCTCGCCTCACGGCCCAGTACGTCGACGTCGAGGTCGGCGCCGGAGGTGACGTCAACGACTCCGACCTCGCCTACTGGCGCGACGCCCTGAGCCCGCTGCCCGAGCGCCTCGAGCTGCCGGGCAGCGGCGCGGTCCACAGTCCGTCGAAGAACGCGGATCGGTGTGTGCGGACACTGTCCTCGGAGCTGATGACGCGAATCACCGAGTTCGCCGACGACCACGCGGCCTCACCGTTCATGGTGCTGCTCGCGGCTTTCCAGGCGCTGGTGCAGCGCTACACCGCCGCGACCGACTTCCTAGTCTCGGTGCCCGTGGTCGATCGACGCGGTGGCGCCGAGGGGCTGATCGGTTATTTCGGTAACGCCGTGCTGATCCGCTCGCACCTGGCGGGCGGGGATGATTTCGCCGTGCTGCTCGAACGGGCGCGCGACACCTGCATCGGCGCGTTCGGTCATCGGGGCGTCGGCGTCGACCGGGTGATCCGCGAGGTGAGCCCGGATCGGTCGGCGGGCCGGGACGGCATGGCGCAGCTCGTCCAGCTCAGCTTCAGCGTGCGCGGCGAAGCGGCCGGATTCGCGCTGGACGGCGTCGAAGCCACGGAGCTGCCGTTGGGTCCGGCGGTGGCCGCGGAGGAACTGGGCTTGATGATCGTGCTGGGCCCGGCCGGCGCGCGAGTCGAGGCGACCTACTTGGTCGACGCGCTGGATCGGCAGCTGGTCGGGCAGTTCGTCGCGCACTACGTGCAGTTGCTGGACACGGCTGTGCGTAATCCTCGGCTGCGCCTGCGCGAGATCGACATCCTGGGCGCGGCCGATCGCGCGAGCATTCTGGCACGGTCGCACGGTGAGCTGACCCAACGCCCGGTCACCACCCTTGTCGCTTTGCTCGAGGAGCGGGCCGCCGCGCTGCCCCGGCAGTGCGCGGTCGCGTCCGATGCGGTCGAGCTGACCTTCGACGAGCTCAATCGGCGCGCGAACCGGCTGGCGCACTGGCTGATCCGCCGCGGCGCCGGACCCGAGAAGATCGTGGGCCTGCGGTTGGGCACGTCGGTCGAGTTCATCGTCGCGAGCATCGCGGTGCTCAAATCCGGTGCCGCGTATCTGCCGGTCGATCCCACCTATCCGAGCGAGCGCATCGAGTACTTGCTCGCGGACGCCGCACCCGAAATCGTCCTGGACGGCGCTGGTCTCGCGGCGGCGGAGTCGGAAGCGAGCTCGCTGCCGGAGCGGAATCCGGTCGACGCCGACCGGATCGCCGCGCTGCGTCCGACGAACCTCGCCTATGTGATCTACACGTCCGGATCGACCGGGAAACCCAAGGGCGTACCCGTCCCGCACGAAGCGATCGCCGAGCACCTGGTGAGTTTCACCGCGGAATGGGATCTCACACCCGACGATCGCATGCTGCAGTCGACGTCGGTGAGTTTCGACGCGTCGCTCGGTGACATATTCGTCCCCCTTGTCGCCGGTGCGCGCGTGGTGGTGCCGAAGCCGAACGCGTACCGGGACATTCCCTACGTCGCGGATCTCGTTACCCGACACGGCATTTCGGTGCTGCACATGGTGCCCTCGATGTTGGCGACGTTCCTCGTGTTGCCCGAGGTGAACGATTGGCGCACGCTGCGCCATGTTCCGGTGGGCGGTGAGGCGTTGCCGGGCGAGGTCGCCGACCGGTTCGCGGCGCTGTTCGACGCGGAGTTGCGCAACCACTACGGGCCGACCGAGGCGGTCGTCTGCTCGGCCCACCTGGTCGTGGAGGGGCCGCAGGGCACCGGGACAGTGCCGATCGGCACACCGAACCAGAATGTGTACCTCTACCTCTTGGACGAAGCGTTGCAGCTGGTGCCTGATGGAGTGGTGGGGGAGATCTATCTCGGTGGCCGTCAGCTGGCGCGCGGTTACCTTGATCGTCCGGGTCTCACCGCCGAGCGATTCGTGGCCGACCCGTTCCTGCCCGGTGCGCGGCTGTATCGCAGCGGTGATCTCGCGCGACGCAACGCCGAAGGCGAGATCGAATTCGTCGGCCGCGCCGACGAACAGGTCAAGGTGCGCGGGTACCGGATCGAACTCGGTGAAGTGGAGGCGGCGGTCGCCGATCATCCCGGAGTGGCCCGCTGCGTCGTGATCGTCACCGAACACGAGTCGCTGGGACCGATTCTGGCGGCGTACGCGGTGCCGATGCCCGGCGTCGACCTCGATCTCGACCAGGTGCGCGCGTTCATCGAATCGACTCTGCCCGAGCACATGATGCCCGCGGCTGTCACCGTGATCGATGAGGTGCCGCTGACCGCGCACGGCAAGCTGGACAAACGCGCGCTGCCCGCGCCCGAACTCGCGGCGGCCCGTACCCACCGCGAGCCGCGGACGCCGACGGAGGTACGCGTCGCCGCGCTGTACGCGTCGCTGTTCAACCGTGATCGGATCGGCGCCGAGGACTCGTTCTTCGAACTCGGAGGACACTCGCTGCTCGCCGCCCGCCTGATCACGATGATCCGCGCCGAGTTCGGCATCGAGATCGACATGCGGGTGCCCTTCGACGAGCCGACCGTCGCCGGACTGGCCGCTCACCTGGTCGCCGCCTTCCTCGACGAGTTCGGGATAGATCTGGACGAGCTCGCCGCGGCAGACGAGGACGCCGGAGACCGGAGATCGACGCCGAGCGTCGAACCACGCTCTCCCGCACGGCCGGAACTGATCCGCCGGGAGCGGCCGGAGCACATCCCGCTGTCGTATTCGCAGCGCGCCTATTGGTTGCAGCGGCGGATGGAAGGCGCGATCGATGGTGAGAACGTCACCTATCCGATCCGTTTCGACGGCCCCCTCGACCGTCGCGCACTGTTCGCCGCCATCGATGACGTCGTGGTCCGGCACGAATCGCTGCGCACCACGTTCCCGGAGCACGAGGGAACCCCGCACCAGCGCATCCACCCGGCCGAGCGGGTCGAGGTTCCGGTCGTCGAACTCGGCGACGGCGATATCGAAGCCCGGCTCGACGCGGAACTGGCGGCGGACGCGGGCTACTCGTTCGACTTGCGGTCCGAGCCGCTGCTGCGGCTGCGGTTGCTGGTGCTCGCTCCGCGAGTCCATGTGCTGTCGATCCTGATGCACCACATCATCGCCGACCGCCGGTCCTGCCAGATCTTCGTCGACGACCTCGCCACCGCCTACCGCGCCCGCCTGCGCGGTGCCGCGCCGGAGTGGCCCGAATTGGCTGTTCAGTTCGCGGATTTCGCGATGTGGCAGCGCGAGGTGTTCGACCGCGGTCCGGACCGTGCGGTCAGCGCGTACGGCCGAGCGCAGCTGGACTACTGGTGCGACGCGCTGGCCGGGCTGCCGGACGAGATCGCGGTGGGGCACGACCGCCCGCGCCCGGCGGTGCTCGGCCGCGACGGCATCGGCGTCACGCGGGAGGTGTCCGCCACGACCTGGGCACGTCTGCGCGCCATGGCCGAAGCGGCGGGCGCCACCGAGTTCATGGTGTGCCAGGCGGTCAGCGCCGTGGTGCTGAACGTGCTCGGCGCCGGTGACGACCTGGCCATCGGCGCGGCCGTCGCCAACCGCGTCGAGCAGACGACCGACGATCTGATCGGTCTGTTCGCGAACGTGGTGGTGCTGCGCAACGACGTCTCCGGCAATCCGACCCCGCGAACCGTGCTGGAGCGGGTACGGGATTCGGCGCTGGACGCGATCAGCCGTCAAGGCGTGCCGTTCGAGCGACTCGTGGAGACCGTCAATCCGCAGCGTTCGTTGTCGCGCAACCCGCTGTTCCAAGTGATGATGCATATGCGCCACCGCGCGGCGCCGGTGGCGTTCGACGCGGACGGCGCGGTCACGATGCAGGGCATACCCAAGTTCTACGACGTGTCGTTCATGGACTTCCATTTCGACTACACCGTCGACACCACAGGCGCGATGATCGCGCGCATCGTGGTCAATCCCGATCTCTACGAGGCCACGACCGGGGAGGTCTTCGCCGACGTGCTCGTCCGGGTCTTCGAGGCGTTCGCCGAGCAGCCGGACACCGCGATCGGCGAGCTGGACGTGCTCCCGGACGGTTGGGATACGGCAAGGTCGGTGGTGCGGTCGACCGCGGTGCCCGCCCGGTACACCGGGGGAGATAGCGAGGCACCCCGCACCGACACCGAGCGCACACTGATCACCATCCTCGAGGAATTGCTGGAGATCACCGATGTCGGGCGCGACGACGGGTTCTTCGGCCTCGGCGGCGACAGCATCATCGCGATCCAATGGGCGACTCGCGCGGGGGAGGCGGGCCTGCCGTTGACGCCGCAACTGGTGTTCGAGCACTTCACCATCGCCGAACTCGCGTCGGCCGTCGATGAACTCGCCGCCGATTCGTCCGCCGCGAAAGCGATCGGCGGCGCCGCCGGGGACGAACATCGCCATGAGCCCATGTCGGTCTCCGGCTTGGGCGAGGACGCGTTGGCCGCGCTGCGGGATTCCTGGGCTGCGCGGCAGTAGCGCCGGCCGCCCAGCCAGGGGCGACAGCGTGCTCGAGCCGTGGCGGGTTTCTCGGTGCGGCTCGCCCGGGCGGCCTGGGCCGAGGAACTGGGATATGTAGGTTAGGCAAACCTACATTCTTGCGTTAGGCTTCCTCCGGGCAGTCTCGATCCGTCGGGTGCGGCGGTAGGCAAGGAGTGGCAGCGGAATGGAGCCGGCACAACAGAAGAGGGGCGCGGCAGGGATCGGCATAGACGAGATCCGTGCCGCGGTAGCCGAGCAGATCGGCCTCACGGCCGGGGAGATCGCCGATGACGACGACCTCATCCAGCTGGGATTGGATTCGATCCGCACCATGAAACTGGCCGGTGGCTGGCGCAAGCGCGGGGCCGATGTCAATTTCGCCCAGCTGGCGGCACATCCGACCGTGGCGGCCTGGCACGGCCTGCTCGGCGCGGACGATACGCCCGCGGACATCGACCCGGCGTCCATCGAATCGGTCGAGGCGCGGTCGGACGACGACGAACGGGCGCCTTTCCCGCTGGCCACCATGCAGCACGCGTACTGGATCGGACGCTCCGAGGAACAGGAACTCGGCGGCGTCGCGGCCCATCTGTACGTCGAATTCGACGGGCTGCGAATCGATCCCGAGCGATTGGGACGGGCGGCAACCGAGCTGGTCGAGGCGCATCCCATGTTGCGTACCAAGTTTCTGCCGGACGGTACCCAGCAGACGATGCCGGCACCGGGTCGGCCCGTTTTCCACGTCGTCGACCTGCGCGGCGCGGCGCCGGAGGCAGCGGAAGCCGCATTGGCCGAGTTGCGTGCGCGCAAGACCCACCAGCTTCTGGCGATCGAGGACGGGCAGGTCATCGACATCACTCTGACGCTGCTCGACGACGAACGCACACGGCTGCACGTGGATGTCGACATGCTCGCGGGCGACGCCATGAGCTACCGCGTGCTGATCGCCGATTTGGCCGAGTTGTACCACGGGAGCGCGCTGCCCGCGCCCGGCTACACCTACCGGCGTTACCGCGTCGAACGCCACGAGGACGTCGCCGCCCGTGAACGCGACCGGCAATGGTGGCAGCATCGGCTGCCCGACCTGCCCGGTGCGCCCGCGCTGCCCACGGTGCCGGCCGGCGAGCGCGTCGAACCGCACCGGACCGTGCGGTATGACCACTGGCTGGGCCCCGAGGCCAAGCAGCGACTGCTGGCCGCCGCGCACGAGCGCGGCGTCACCCCGGCCATGGCGCTGGCAGCGGTGTTCGCCGAGACCATCGGCGGGTGGTCGGCGCAGAGCCGGTTCCTGCTGAATGTGCCGCTGTTCCATCGCGAGCCGGTGCACCCCGACATCGATCGCGTGGTCGGCGACTTCACTTCCTCCATCATGCTCGAGGTCGACGTCGCCGAGAACATGTCCGTTACCGAGCGAGCCCGCGCGCTGCAACGCGGTATGCACGAAAGCGGAGCGCACACCGCCTATTCCGGCCTGGAAGTGCTACGCGACCTGGGCAGGCAGCGCGGTGAACCCGTGTTGGCTCCGGTCGTCTACACCAGCGCGCTGAACTTGGGGGAGCTGTTCGCCGAGCAGGTCACCGGGACCTTCGGCGAGCCGGTGTGGATCATTTCGCAGGGCCCGCAGGTGCTCCTGGACGCGCAGGTCACCGAGGTCCGCGGAGGGCTGCTGCTGAATTGGGACGTGCGCGCATCCGCTTTCCCCGAGGGCATGATCGACGCCATGTTCGCCCGGTACACCGCGGCGATCGAGCGTCTCGGCGCGGGCGAGGCCGGGTGGAACGCGGAAGCCGCGGTGCGACTGCCGATCGCCCAGGCGGAGGTGCGGGCCGCGGTCAACGCCACCGACGGCCCCGTCAGCGGGCGCTGCCTGCATCAGGGCTTCTTCGAGCATGCCTCGGCGAATCCCGGGGCGCCCGCGGTGGTGTGGGGTCTCGGTGCGGACCGGGCGGCGTGGACCTATGGGGAACTCGCCGCACGCGCGCTGGCCGTCGCCGGCGCGCTCACCGCGGAGGGGGTTCGGCCCGGCGATGCCGTCGCCGTCCAGCTGCCGAAGGGGCCGGACCAGATCCTGGCCGTGCTCGGCGTGCTGGCCGCAGGAGCCACCTACGTACCGATCGGATTCGATCAGCCGGCCGGTCGCCGCGCGGAAATGCTGCGCACCGGTGCGATCGGCACGGCGCTGAGCGTCGAGGGCGCGGACCTCGGCGCGCCGATCGTGACCCTGTCCATCGACACCGCCCGCGACTACCCGCAGCCGCTGTCAGCGCCGGTCCTGCCGGATACCGGCGACATCGCCTACGTCATCTTCACGTCCGGATCCACCGGTGTGCCAAAAGGCGTCGACGTCCCGCACCGCGGCGCGATGAACACCATCGATGCCGTGAACGAGTGGTTCGAGGTAGGCAGCGCCGATCGCGTTCTCGCGCTGTCCGCCCTGGAATTCGACGCTTCGGTCTACGACATCTTCGGCATGTTCTCGGTGGGCGGCTCGATTGTGGCCGTCGACGCCCGGCAGCGTGCCGAGGCCACCACCTGGGTGGATCTGCTTCGCACGCATCGCGTTTCTATCCTCAATTGCGTGCCGAGCATGCTGGACATGATCCTGGAGATCGGCGGTGACCAGCTGGGTGATTCACTGCGGGCGGTCACCCTGGGCGGGGACTGGGTCGGCGCGGATCTGGCCCGCAGGCTCGCCGCCCAAGTGCCGGGCTGCCGGTTCGCCGGGCTCGGTGGCGCGACCGAGACCTCCATCCATAACACCATCTGCGAAGTGGTGGGCGAGCCGCCCGCGCACTGGGCGACCGTGCCGTTCGGCGTTCCGCTGCGCAACGTCCGCTGCCGCGTGGTCGGTCCCACGGGCCGCGACTGCCCGGATTGGGTGGCCGGCGAGTTCTGGGTCGGTGGCGCGAACGTGGCCGCGGGCTACCGCAACGATCCGGAGCGAACCGCCGAGCGATTCGTCGAACACGACGGCATCCGCTGGTACAAGACCGGTGACCTGGCCCGGTACTGGCCCGACGGCACGATCGAATTCCTCGGCCGCGCGGATCATCAGGTGCAGATCCGCGGATATCGCGTCGAACTCGGCGAGGTGGAGAGCGCGTTGCGCACGGTGCCGGGGATCCGGCATGCCGTGGCGGCGGTCGTCGGCACCGCTGCGCCCACACTGGTCGCGGCTGTCGCCGGTGATCCCGGCGACATCGGCGACCTCACCGCGGCGGTAGCCGAGCTGTTGCCCGCCTACATGATTCCCACCCGAGTCGAGTTCCTCCAGCAGATGCCGTTGACCGCCAACGGCAAGTTGGACCGCCGCGCGGTGGTCCGGCTGCTCGAACCGGGCGCCGAGCAGGACCAGGACGTTGCCCCGCGGGATGACGTGGAGGCCGCCCTGGCCGACATCGTCGCGACCGTGTTGGGTGTCGACGCGATCGGCGTGCACGACGACTTCTTCGGTCGTGGTGGCGATTCCGTGCTGGCCACGACGGTCATCGCCCGGGTGCGGGAGTGGCTGGAAGCCGATCACGCGCTGGTCGCCGACCTGTTCGCCGCGCGCACGGTGGCCGAGCTCGCCCAGCGGCTGCGGGACCGGGAGGCCCGGCACGGCGCGGCGAGCAGACTGCCCACGGTCGCGCGGCTCTACCTCGAGGTGGCGTCGATGACGGACGAGGAGATCCTGGCCCAGACGTGACGGTGCCGGTGTGGCCGCGCTGGATCACACCGGGACCGACACCGATTCAGCGCGATGCTCGGGAGCCGATGATCATGCTCCCGACGTTGCACTCCTCCAGTTCGTCGACACCGGCCGCGTCGACGAAAGCGGCGGTATCCCCGAAGCCCTGGGCGCACGCGCCCAGGCCCATGGCGGTCGCCGCCAGGTAGACAGTCTGCATCAAGACGCCGACATGCTTGAGGATCGCGGCGTAGGCCACCTGCTCGTAGGTCCACATCACGCGACCGGCGCGGGCCGCCATGATCAGCAGCACCTGCGGCTCGGCGGCGTCGGTCAGCGTCGCCGCCGTCGGCTTCAGCAGCCGTTTCACGGCCGGCGAATCGGCCGCCGCGACCGGACGCAACACGTGGTCGAAGGAGTCGTAGTGGTACATCCCCGGCGCCAGTCCCGTGACGTTTCGTACCACCGGATAAAGCTCGAGTTCGTACACGCCGCCGCCGGACGGGTAGGGGCGCGAGAGGAGTTCCTCGCCCGCTGCTACCGGTCGGGTACTGCGGGTTCTGGCCGTGCGGTACAGCAATTCGGCCAACTGTTCGAGAGTGATCGGATGGGTCTCGTCGAAGGTGCGCGTCGATACCCGGTCTTCCAGGACCGCGGTCAGGCTGGGGTCCCCGGCGCGCCTGGCGGCCAGGTCCGGGACGGGCAGGTCCACCGCCGCACCGGGGTACACCGCCTTGCGTGCCGGTGGTTGGGGAAATCGGCCCTTCGCCCATTTGGTCGGCCCGAAGTGTTCCCAGGTGATGGTGCGCTCACCGAGGGTGCTGCGGCGATGGAACCACAGATCCGGCGCACTCCAACTCCGGGAGGTGAATTCCCGCTCTTCGGTTTCCGCGTCCGGAACCGAGAAGCCGCACCAGTGCAGATCGTCCGCGAACCGCGCTTTGACGGCGACCGGCAGGTCGGCGTCGGCCGCGCCGATACCGTCGAGCAAGGCGAGCAGCCGTGGATCGTGAATGCGCAGGTCACACCACGCACGTGGGTGCTCGAGCACGAAGCCTTGGGCATCCCGGTGCAGGACGGCGAATTTCGACAGCGTGGCCGACCACGGCAGCGGCGTGCGCGGTCGCGGGGCCGGCTGTCCGAACGGCCGGATGGTGTACAGGTCGCGCCCGCCGTCGCGCAGGGTGACCGATAGCCAACCGCCGTCGGTGAGCTGTTCGACCAGTTCGCCGAGGTCGCCGCCGGATCGCTCGGTCAGCTCACCGAGCGTGGACGGACCCTGAGTGAGCAGCTTCAAAGCTCGCACCTCGGCCGTGCCGAGGCCGGTCAGCTTCTGGTTGTGTGGCGGGTTGAGTAGTACCGCGCCGGTCGGCACGGTGACGCAGGTCGCGCCCTCGCGCAGGGCGAAACGGGTCTCGGGGGTGTAGGTGACGGCGGACAACCGTGGAACTCCTCGTGCGGTGGTGCTACTTCGCGGCATTGGTCAAGGCCGGCGCCACCTTGTCCAGGATGTACGGGATCGACAGGACCGTGGGCTGATTGACGGCGGTGATCTCCTGGGTGGTGAGGAACACGACCGCGTGCTTCTCGACCGCGGGCAATTCCGAGTATCCGGGCAGCTGCCGGTACTTCTCGTCCATGCCCGGGGAGTAGCCCGCCAGCAGCACGTCGGCGGTCAACTCGTCGATGCGCTCGGAGGAGAGCGCGGCCCGGCCCTGGGTGGCGGGCAGGGCCAGCAGGTTCGGTGGGATGCCGAGGCCGAGCTCCGCGAACAGCTTGGCGGAGCCGTCGTTCGGGTCGGTCAGCACCATCAGCTGAGTCGGACCGGACAGCCAGGTACTGGCGAATGACTTGCCCCGCAGGCCCGGATCGGCCGCGGCGATGCCCGCGATCTTGTCGCGCACGGCGGTGACCACCGTGGCGGCCTCGTCCTGCTTGTGCAGGATTCGGCCCAGAGCGGTCACCAAATCCGGCCAGGGCGTGACGATTTCCTTCGTCAGACCCGGCACGGTGGGGGCGACCTTGGAGAACGCTTCGTAGTTCTTCTGGTCGGCAATGAAGGAGTCGGCCAGAATCAGATCCGGTTCGAGTGCGGCCACCTGCTCGGCGAGGTTGCCGGTGGTGCTGATCGGTTTGGCGGACTCGTCCATCTTCGGCTGCCAGGGCGGCGCACCTTTGGACAGCACGGCCACGTTGTCGACATACGCCGCGGGTGTCACGCCGAGCGCGAGGGCGGTGTCGAGCCATTGGTTTCCGAGGACGACGATCTTCTTCGGAGTCCCGGTGATGGTCGTCTCGCCGCGCGCATGACTGATGGTGATCGACTCACCACCGGCCGCGGACTCGTCGCCGGGCGATCCGCACGCGGTGACGCTGAACGCCACGGCACCGGACAGCAGAGCGGCCGCTGCTCGCGCCCACCAGACTCGGGATGCCCGGACAGACCTCATCGTTCACTCTCCCTCGCGAGGAAACTCCTCGATCCGGCTGCTCCTCGAGCTGCCGTGGATTCAGTCAGCTAAGCCTAACCTATATAAATCGGCCTTCGGCGACGGAAGAGCGGGCGCTCCGCTTGATGGTTACATCGGCTAACTATATAGTTTGCGATGGTAACCATGTCGTGAGGGGCAGCCGTGACGAATCGATCCACCGAAATAGACCCGGGCGACGTCCGAACCATCCGGCGCCGGATGCGCTACGACCGGGACCATCCGCGTTACAAGTGGATCGTTCTGACCAACACCACGCTCGGCGTGCTGCTCACGGCGGTCAATTCCTCGATCGTGCTGATCTCGCTGCCCGCGATCTTCCGCGGCGTCGGGCTCAACCCGCTCGAGGCCGGCAACGTCGGTTACCTGCTGTGGATTCTGATGGGCTACCTGCTGGCCACCGCCGTGCTCGTGGTGATGTTCGGGCGGCTCGGGGACATCTTCGGCCGGGTGCGGGTCTACAACCTCGGGTTCACGGTGTTCGCGCTGGCGGCGCTCGCCCTGTCCTTCGATCCGTGGCACGGCGGAGCGGGGGCGATGTGGATCATCGTCTGGCGGGTGATCCAAGGGATCGGCGGCGCGATGCTGACGGCCAACTCCACGGCGATTCTCACCGACGCGTTCCCGGCGAGCCGGCGCGGCACGGCGCTCGGCATCAATATGGTCGCCGCGGTGGCCGGCTCGTTCTTCGGCCTGATCATCGGCGGCGTGCTGTCGGAATGGGACTGGCGCGCGGTGTTCTGGGTGAGCGTTCCGATCGGCATCCTCGGCGCGGTCTGGTCCTATCGCTCGCTGCACGAGGTCGGCGTCCGCTCCCGCGGCAAGGTGGACTGGGCGGGCACCGTCAGCTTCGGCCTGGGGCTCACCGCACTGCTCACCGGCATCACCTACGGCATCCAGCCCTACGGTGGGCACGCCACCGGCTGGACCAGCCCGTGGGTGCTGTCCGCGGTGCTGGGCGGTATCGTGCTGCTCGCGGTGTTCTGCCTGGTGGAGGCCCGGGTTCCCGATCCCATGTTCCATCTGGGGCTGTTCCGCAATCGCGCCTTCGGATTCGGTAACTTCGCCAATCTGATGGTGTCCATCGGACGAGGCGGCATGCAGTTCATGCTGATCATCTGGTTACAGGGCATCTGGCTTCCCCTGCACGGCTACGACTTCGAATCCACGCCGCTGTGGGCGGGTATCTACCTGCTGCCCTTGACCATCGGATTCCTCGCCGCCGGACCGGTCTCGGGCTGGCTGTCGGACCGATACGGTCCCCGGCACTTCACCACCAGCGGCGCGTTGCTGGCCGGCGTGACCTTCCTGCTGCTACTGGTCATCCCCGTCGACTTCGACTACTGGTTGTTCGCGCTGATCACCCTGCTCAACGGCATCGGCAGCGGCTTGTTCTTCTCCCCGAACACCGCCGCCATCATGTCCAGCGTCCCCGCCGCCCAGCGCGGCGCCGCCTCCGGCATGCGCGGCACCCTCTTCAACGGCGGCAATGCCCTGTCGATGGGGATCTTCTTCTCCCTCATGGTCGTCGGCTTGGCGGCGAGCCTGCCCTCGGCGCTGGACTCCGGTCTGCGCGCGCAGGGCGTCTCCGCCGGGGCCGCCGCGGAACTGGCCGGCATGCCGCCGGTGGCCAGCATGTTCGCCGCGTTCCTCGGGTACAACCCGATCCAGGAGCTGCTGGGGCCATCGGGTGAACTGAGCAAGCCCGGTGTCGATGCCCAGACCCTCACCGGGCAGGAGTTCTTCCCGAACCTGCTCACCGGGCCGTTCCACTCCGGACTGGTCGTGGTGTTCGTGGCGGCGGCCGTGATGATGTTCCTGGCCGCAGCCGCGTCGTGGTTCCTCGGTGACAAGTACATCTATGACGAAGCGGCCGAAGCGGCCGAGGCGGATGGAAGGGCGGACGCGCCGGCGCCTGTCACGGTGGCGGCCCGCTGATCCGCGAGCGTCCCGAGGACCCGCCGGCTCAGAATGTCACCCGCTGATCTGGCGGCATGTACAGCTTGTCGCCTTCCTTCACCTCGAAGGTCTTGTAGAACTCGTCGAGATTGCGCACCACCTGGTTGCAGCGGAACTCGTTGGGGGAGTGCGTATCGGTGCTGAGGTAGCGGATGGTGAGTTCCTTTGTCTGCTTCTCGCGCCAGCCGCGTGCCCAGGACAGGAACATGGTGCGGTAGTCGGGATTGTCTATGCCCCGCCGCTTCTCGGCGATGCGGAAGGCGGCCAAGGTGATCTGCAATCCGCGCAGATCGGCGAGGTTCTCACCCAGAGTGAGCTCGCCGTTGACGTGCCTGCTCGGCTCGAGTCCCTCGGGGACGAGCACGTTGTACTGCTCGATCAGCTGCTTGGACTTGGCGTCGAACGCGGCGCGGTCCTCGGGCGTCCACCAGTCGCGGCGATTGCCGTCGCCGTCGTATTTGGAGCCCTGGTCGTCGAAACCGTGGCCGATCTCGTGCCCGATGGTGGACCCGACCGCGCCGAAATTGACCGCGGGCAGCGCGTCCTTGTCGAAGAAAGGCGGCTGAAGGTAAGCCGCCGGGAAGACGATCTGGTTGGAGGTCGCCGAATAGTAGGCATTCACCGTTTGCGGCGACATGCCCCATTCGGATTTGTCGACCGGGGTGCCCAGGCGCGCGAACGCACGCTTGACCTCGAACTCCTGGATTGCGAGCAACGACTCGATCAGCTTGCCCTTGGTGATCTTCAGCGTCGAGTAGTCGACCCACTTGTCCGGATAACCGATCTTCGGATCGATCTTGTCCAGCTTCGCCAGCGATGCCGCCCTGGTGGCAGGCGACATCCACGTCGAATTGGTGAAGTTCTCCCGGTAGGCCGCGATCACGTCGGCGAGCATTTCCTTGGCGCGCTCCTTGGCCTCCGGCGGGAAATGCTTGGCCACATACAGTTTGCCGAGCTGCTCGCCGAGTTTGTCGTCGACGATGCTCACGCCGTACTTCCAGCGTTCCGGGCGCTCGTCCTGGCCGTTGAGAATTTTGCCCTTGAAGTCGAAATTCGCGTCGTTGACGGCCCTGGGCAGATACGGCGCGAACTCACGCAGCACGGACAACTTCAAGTAATCCCGCCATGTGGCGATGTCCACCTCGGTCCACAGCTGACCCGCCGCCGTGATGAAGGACGGCTGATCGACCACCATCGTCGCGAACAGTTCGCGCGGGCGGTCGGTGTTGCCCGCCAGCCAGGGATCCCAGTCGAAGCCCGGGGCGAGCGCGGTCATATCGGCCCAGCTGTAGACGTTGTACGTCGCATCGGTGTCGCGGTTGCGCACGTTGTCCCAGTGCGCGGGCGCGATGCGCATCTCCAGATCGAACACCCGCGCGGCGATACCGATGTGGTCGGCCCATCCCGCGCCCGCGGCGATGCGCTCGAGAAAGGTCCGGTACTGCGCGAGGATCTCGGCGTATTCCGGCTTCCGGTAGTACTGCTCCCCGAGCCCGAGTCCCGACTGCCCGACCGAGGGGATGTAGGCGTTGGAATTCTTCCGATCGACACCGATGCCGAGCCCGATCAGTCCGCTGATCGGCAGCTCGGCCATCACCTTGGCCAACTCCGGCTTGGTGGCGGCGCCATCGATCTTCGCCAGCAACGGCGCCAGCGGCGTCATGCCGAGCCGTTCGATCTGGTCCCAGTCGACCCTGGCGTCGTAGAGATCCCTGATCTGTTGTTCTTCCGAGCCGGGCTTCGGGTCCCGGATGCCGTCGATGATCTCCCGCAACTGCTGCTCGGTGCGCTCGCCCGCCTCGCTGCCCGAGCCGTAGCTGACCTTGTCCGGCGGCAGCCGGTACTCCCGCAGCCACTTCCCGTTGACGTGCCGGTAGAGGTCGTCCTGGGGCCGGATCGTCTCGTCCGCTCCGCTGAGATCGACGCCGGTGAGCGTCCGGCTCGCGGGTTCGGTGCCGTCCGAGCACGCGACGAGCGCGGCGGCGGCCGGGACGGCTCCGAGGGCGATCAGGAAAGCACGACGATCCAGCTTCGCTTGCCGACCGGTAGATGTCACGAGAATCCTCTCCCCGACGCGGCGGTGCCGCTGGTGTACGAAGGCAGCCTTGCAGGACACGAGGCTACCGGCGCGACGCCGGTCCGGCCCGGATTGGGAACGGGCGCCGTCGGGTGCCCCGGCGACCACCCCCGATTTGGGAACGACCTGCGGATTCCCATACACTAGACCGGTTGCCTGCGGGAGCTGTGCCCGCAATCCGGCAGTGAACCCCCAGTGGTTGGTTCCGCTTTTCTTGCTCGAACCGATGAAACCGCTGGTAGGCGCGCGTCCGGAGGGCAACCGACCATGCCCGTCGGGTCGGTAATCCGGCGTGCACATACGTCCAGGTCAAGGAGGACGCTGAAGTGATTCAGCAGGAGTCGCGACTGCGCGTCGCCGACAACACGGGTGCGAAGGAGATCCTCTGCATCCGCGTTCTCGGCGGTTCGTCGCGTCGCTATGCCGGTATCGGCGACATCATCGTCGCTACCGTGAAGGACGCCATCCCCGGCGGCAACGTGAAGCGGGGTGACGTCGTGAAGGCCGTCGTCGTGCGCACCACCAAGGAGCGTCGCCGTCCGGACGGTTCCTACATCCGTTTCGACGAGAACGCGGCCGTGCTCATCAAGGCGGACAACGACCCGCGCGGTACCCGTATCTTCGGCCCGGTCGGCCGCGAGTTGCGCGACAAGAAGTTCATGAAGATCGTCTCGCTGGCCCCGGAGGTGCTCTGACATGAAGGTGCACAAGGGCGACACCGTGCTCGTCATCTCGGGCAAGGACAAGGGTGCCAAGGGCAAGGTCATCCAGGCCTACCCGAAGGAGAACCGGGTTCTCGTCGAGGGCGTCAACCGGATCAAGAAGCACGTCGCGAACTCCGCCAACCAGCGCGGCGCCTCCTCGGGCGGCATCGTGACCCAGGAAGCCCCCATCCACGTCTCGAACGTGATGGTCGTCGACTCCGACGGCAAGCCGACCCGCGTCGGCTACCGGACCGACGAGGAGAGCGGCAAGCGGGTCCGGATCTCCCGTAAGAACGGGAAGGACATCTGACATGACCACGACGGAAAAAGTGCAGCCCCGGCTGAAGCAGCGCTACCGCGAAGAGATCAAGGACGCGCTGAACAAGGAATTCAACTACGCCAACGTGATGCAGATCCCGGGCGTGGTGAAGGTCGTCGTCAACATGGGTGTCGGCGATGCCGCCCGCGACGCGAAGCTGATCAACGGCGCCGTCGAGGACCTGGCCCTGATCACCGGTCAGAAGCCGCAGATCCGCAAGGCGACCAAGTCCATCGCGCAGTTCAAGCTGCGTGAGGGCATGCCGATCGGCGCGAAGGTCACCCTGCGCGGCGACCGGATGTGGGAGTTCCTCGACCGCCTGGTCTCCATCGCGCTGCCGCGTATCCGCGACTTCCGTGGCCTGTCGCCGAAGCAGTTCGACGGTAACGGCAACTACACGTTCGGCCTGAGCGAGCAGTCGATGTTCCACGAGATCGACGTGGACCGGATCGACCGTCCGCGTGGTATGGACATCACCGTGGTGACCACCGCGACCAACAACGAAGAAGGCCGTGCCCTGCTCAAGCACCTCGGCTTCCCGTTCAAGGAGAACTGAGCACATGGCTAAGAAAGCACTGGTCAACAAGGCCAACGCCAAGCCGAAGTTCGCTGTGCGCGCCTACACCCGCTGCCAGCGCTGCGGCCGCCCCCACGCGGTCTACCGCAAGTTCGGCCTGTGCCGCGTGTGCCTGCGCGAGATGGCGCACCGCGGCGAGCTGCCGGGTGTGCACAAGAGCTCCTGGTGAGCTGGGCGCTCTGCTGAGCGTCGTCAACTGAACATTGAGCGAGGGCACGGACTCCATACGAGTCCGTGCCTTCGTGCGCGTTCATGATCATGGTTACGGCGGACTGGATAGGCTTCTGTAGTGACGATCCGAGCATCGGACCACTTGCCGCACGATCTGACCGAAGAGCAATACCACCAACTGCCCGAGGATGCTGCGCGCGAAATAGAGGTAGTGCATGGGCATGTGATCGTTCGTGAACGACCGGTTCCCGAGCACAATCGCGTGGCACGACGTTTGGCAGGCGCGCTGGAGGAGTTACCGAGCACCGAACCGTGCATCCGCGTCGAGACGGATATCGATGTCGTCCTCTGGCGGATACCGAAGTTCACGTTCCGGCGACCGGATGTGACGGTGTATCGCTGCCTGCCGGAGCGCGGCGCGAAGCCGGAAGCCGGTGACGCGCTGATCGTCGTCGAGGTGTATTCACCGTCCACCGCCGCCGAAGATCTGCTGGACAAGAAGGTGCAGTACGCGCGCGCGGGCATTCCGCTCTACCTGGTCGTCGTTCTCGACACCAAGTTCGACATCGAAGAGGTGCGCGAATTCCGGCTCGACGCCCACGCCGCCGAATACCGCCTGCACCGGCTGCACCGCGACGGACTCGTCCGCCTGGAGCATGTGGTGCTCGGCGAGATCAGCTTCGCCGACTTGGTTCGGTAGCGACGACTGGCCGATCCCAAGCCTCGCGAATCTCGCCTAGGAAAGCGGGCATTACTCGTGTCGGTGCGCGACGACGACGAATACTGCGGGTGATAAACCGCTGTTCCGAATGCTGACCGAGAGACACAGTCGAAGTCCTCGGCGCTGATACCGAGAAAGGCGCTGCGGCGGTTCTCCGCCACAGCGCCTTTCGCGACTTCAGCTCAGCAGGTCAATCGCTGCTTGTCAGGGCAGCACCTGCGGAATGACGTCGGGCGCGACCGTGCCCACGACCGCACCGATCACGGCACCCAGGATGGCGGTGGTCACCACGCCGACCACGGCGCACAGCCCGTAACCCACGATGAAGATCGCCAGGGTGGGAATGCAGGTGATGAGTGCGGCGACCGCACCGACGCCCGCGCCCGCGGCAGCACCGTTCATGACCGGATCCGGGTACTGCGCACCCGGATTCGTCGCGATGTCCTTCAACTCCGCGCCCGTCGCGGCCGAAACCTCAGGTGTCGTCACCGACAGCGTCCGGCCGTCTTCGGAGACCTTGGCATCCAGTGCGATGCTGGTACCCGACGGCGTGGCCAGCGTGCGCGGAACCTCGGTGACCGCCGCGCCGGCCTTGTTCACCACCTTGATCGAGGTCTCGCCGAGCTGGAACGTGCCGGCATCCAGCGTGGTGGAAACGGTGCGCAGGTCCGGCGCGACCGAGGTGTGGTAGGCGATGTCTGCGGACGTACCCGACGTCGAGATCGCCTTGGCCAACTGCGCCTGCTGATCGGCGTAGTTGGTGGCAGATGCCGCCCCGGCACCGGCGAACGTCGTCGCCACGACCAGCGGCAGCGCACCGATGAGCGCCTTACGACCGACCCGCATTACAGCGCGATCAAACATTGAATTCATTCTCCCTCCCGACCCCCGACCACCCCCGACGTGGACGAATCGAACGTCGTATCGCGTGATGTGAACGAACTATTGGTAGCCACTACTCGATCGTCAAAGCAAATCTTGTGATATTGCCGACATTATGGAACCGGTTGAGCAGCAAGGTAATTCGATCTGACATGAGGTTCGGCAAACCGATAGCGAACCGTCGTCGACCCCGTCGCAGCAGCGGCGACCGCCGCTGCGCAGCGTCTGCCGTACATCGGCATACCTATCGACGTGGCCATCGCCTCTGCGCATTGCGGATCGCTGTGGGTATCGACTGTCGCGACGCGGATCGACCACCGTCAACGCTAACCTTATTAAAGGTTATATGCTAACCCTTAATAAGGAGGGCTCGTGGCTAAGTTTGCGCAGCGGCGATGGGTTGGCAACCTGGATGGCGGTGGCCTGTCTCGACGAGATCGTGGCTCCGGCACCTACCGGGCGTATCTGCCCGATCCGTTGTCGGGTCGCCGCATCGTTTTGACCAGCGAAACCGCCGCCGACGTCGTTGATGCGGAGGTGGCGATCACCCGTCTCGATACGGAGGCGGTGGCGCTCGTCGAGACCGAGGCGCTGTCTCGGTTGCTGCTGTGCGCCGAGGCCATCGCATCGTCCCGGATCGAGGGCTTGGTAGTCGGTGCCCGTCGATTGCTGCGCGCGGAGGCGGCGCGGCAGCTCGAGGGTGAATCATCGGATGTGACGGCCGCTGAGGTGCTGGCGAATATCGACGCCATGGCTGTGGCCGCCAACGCGGTGGGTCGTGGTGAGCCGATCACCGAAGACGTTCTGCTCGAGGTCCATCGACGGTTGCTCGCCGGGACCAGGCTCGCACAGCACGGCGGATGTTTTCGAGACGTGCAGAACTGGATCGGTGGCAGCTCCTTCAATCCCTGCTCGGCCGTATTTGTTCCACCACCGCCGGAGCTCGTACCCGAACTGATGAAGGATTTGGTCTCGTTTTGCAATAGCGACGATCTGCCCGCTGTTGCGCAGGCCGCGATCGCCCACGCGCAATTCGAGACGATCCACCCATTCATCGACGGCAATGGCCGAACCGGTCGAGCGTTGACCCATCTGATACTGCGCCGCCGCGGCGTAGCTGAACGCGTCATCGCCCCGGTGTCGCTGATTCTCGCCACGTGGAGCGACAGCTACATCGACGGTCTGACTCGCTTCCGACACGTCGGCGCGCCCGATTCCGAGCAGGCCACCGACGACTTGAACATCTGGGTGGCGCGTTTCGCCGCCGCCTGCACCCGTGCGGCCCAGGACGCGACCGAATTCGAGATGAAGGCCGCCGACCTGCAGAGAATGTGGCGGGATCGAGTGGCGCCGGTGCGTGCGAACTCCGCGCTGGATCTGCTGCTCGGCAAGCTGGTCGGAGCCCCGGTCCTCACCGTCGGCACGGCGGCGGCACTCATCGGTCGGAGCTTTCCCGCCACGAACGCCGCGGTGCAGCGCTTGGTCGAAGCTGGAATCCTCCGCCAGCTCAGTGTGGGCCGCCGCAACAGAGCCTTCGAGTCACCCGAGGCAATCACCGCTTTCACCGCCCTGGAACGGCGTCTCGCCAGTCCGGAGGGTGATACTCGAACATCTGACCCGGCGCGGCCGGTGCCGTCGAAGAAGACGCTGCCCGGCCGTTGAACGAGAGCCACAGTTGAAATCCTCGGCGCGGATACCGAGAAAGGCGCTGCGACGGTTCTCCGCCACAGCGCCTTTCGCGACTTCAGCTCAGCATGGTCAATCGCTGCAGCGAGGTCTGGATGCAGATCAGGCCCGGCTTCCGGGAAGCGCGTCGTCACCCAGAGTCTCGCGGAGGAACGTGATCGCGGCGGCGGCGCCAGGGTCCTCGGTGTATGGGCGTGATGTGGCTTCCACCTGGCGCCGCGCGTCCGATTGTGCGCGCTGGATCGTCTCCAACAGCAGGCGCGCGAGCCGCGCTTCGCCGAGCCTGAGCGCCTGTGGTGTGAGACGCAGATCGGTAACATCGCCGTACGCGTCCACTGCGACGCCGAGTTCACCGTTGCGGGAACCGGCGCGAACGGATATCTGCGCGAGAGCCTGCCGCAGGGCACGATTCTTGCGCTGCCCTTCCGCTGCGGCACGACGCCGCTCTTCGTTCCATTCGTCCAAATAGTCCACGACGACTCCTGAAATAATTTCCGATTTGCTCCGCGCTGGGCTACGGTGAAAGCCTACCTAGTAGTCACATGCGTCTATCGTGAGTGGATCGCTAATGTACTTGGTGAGCTCACTTACCTGCGCGTGCGAAACGTCATCACCGTCTATATAGATACCTTGGTCGATACTAAGAATTTCACTTCGGGGCTGTAAAGTTGATGCCGTGCAACGGATACTCGTCGATCAGAACCCCGGACCGCCTATCGTAGGCTTTCAAGCAGTTCTTTACTCCTCGCGGTCAGATTGGCGGCGTGGGGTAACCGGGGCGTAAATGACCCACGGCTCAGTCGCTCGTGAAGCCCACCTCGTAATCAAGAGAATCGTCCGGAATGAACGGCTCGGAGATGTATTCGGCCAGTTCTCCCAGCTTTTCTGGAGGAACATCGTGCTGAGCGGCCTCCACGGGGTACTCGCTGTCGTCGAGATTCAGCAGTTCCTTCAATTTCGGTCCGCTTATTCCTCGAAGGATGTACCCCTTAACAATCATGCCGGAATCCTTGTCAAATGACTCTAAGCGCCACATCTACTTTCCTTGTGGTTTTCGTGATCGGTCCGGTGGTTTTGTCTGCTCGCCCGTGTTCGGGTCATACTCGCCGAGATGCCTTCCATTCCTACTGTACTTCTCGACAGCGCCGTGCTGATAATCCCATTCGTAGATGTTTCCCTCATCATCCACCCAGCTCCTCCGTCGCCCCAGGCTCTTTGATCGCTTGGCCTTGGGAAACGCTGGCAAATTGTTCGGTGCGGGCTGATAGTGCCAGTTGTTTCCGCCTGCGTTCGCGCTGGCGTTGAACTGGGTTGGGTTTGCTTCGAGTAGGGGCTGTAGATCGGTGGCAATGCCGATGACTGCCGTGCCCGCGGCGATGGTAACACCGGTGGCCAGGGCTGCAGCTGTGTCGAACGCGATGAGTACGGTGACGATAGCCGCGCCGGCCGAGCTGCCCGCGGCGGCGGTCGTGCCCACGGCACCTGTTCCTGCGGTGAAGACACCGACCAAGACACCGCTGATGAGGCCGACACCGATAGCCCCTGCCAGGATGGCGAGGATCTTCTGGTGCGCGTCCTCGATCTGCTGCGCCCAACCGTTACATGCGGTGCCGAGGCTTTCGTATTGTGTCGCGATACTCTCGACGGCCGTGAATACGGCATCCATTTGAGCAAGGGCCTGTGGAAGCTCGTCCGAGGCGATGTCTTCGAGGTCCGCCCACGCCTGCCCGGTTCCGTCGCTGGCATCGCGTAGCCCTTTGGCCGCGTTTTTCCAGGCGGTTCCGATTCTCCGCAGCTTGTCGGGGTCGCCGTTGGGCCAAGTGTGCCCTTGCAGCCAGCTGCTGATCAGACTCCAGCCGAACGGCGGATCGGTGTCACCGCCGAATGCGCCTTTGAATGTCGGTGCACTCGCGGTGGCGAGTACCGCGGGGGCTGGATCGGGGGTTTCCGGTGGCGTCTTGTTGAGTTTCTCGGTGTTCGTGTGATTGAGCGCGGTGAAGGCAAGGAGGTCGTGCAGCTTGCCGAACGCGTTGACGATATCCGTTCCGGCGGCCACGGCATTGAACGCGGCCGGGTCATAGGTGTTCGTCCAGGTGCGGCCCGCGCTGTCGCTACCTGCGCAGCTCCAGTCTTTGTCGAGTGCCGCGGTGAGCGTCCGTACGACACCGTCGGCGTTGTGACGGGCGGTTTCATACAGTGTCGCCGCGTTGCGCAGGACACTTGGGTCCATGGCGATGGGCGCCATCAGGGCCACATTCGCCGGTTGTGCGCAACGTTGGCCAGGTACCGGTCCCGCGCGGCTCGGGCAGCGTTTTCGAGTTGCCCGAGCGCCGTCGTCATATCGTTCATCTCGCGGTACCAGGTGTCGAGTTTCGATCGATGTGCGTCCGCCGCCTCGCCTGCCCACTCGATGTGCAGCGCGGCGACTTCACGCTCAACATCGGCGATGCGCTGCTCGATTTGCTGGCCGCATTGCCGAGCCTTCTCTATGAGAGCGAGAATCCGATCGGTGTCGGCAACGTAGGCCACCATCACGGATTGTCCAGGTTGAACCGAACATACGCAATCGAGCTCGCATTGCTGTTATCGGTCTTCGTGTACCTGTCAGCGGCCTGATGTATCAATACTGCGTCCTCGCTCAGAGCGGCAACAACCTTCCGTGCGGAATCTACCCATTCTGCCCACAGTGGGGCATGTGTATCGGCCGCTGCGCCGGTCCAGTCCGCGGACATGAGGGCGTCGATTTCCTTGCGCAACCCCTCGATGTCGTCCCAGAACTCGTGCGCCTTTGCTGCCATCCGGTCCGCTGCGGCGTGCATCTCTCCGGGATCGCTGTGCACCATGTCACGGTATCACGTATGCACACAAGCACTCCAACAGCGCAATTCTCGTGAATACCGGCAGTGCAACCAGATTGGCGATCCATGTACGTCGTGCCCGATCGACAGCCGCAGAGTACTACTAGCAATAGCGGTAAGGCCCGCTGGTGCGGCACTCCTCCTGGTGGTCCCACTGGTCGGGTATCGGAGTTGGGGATGGCCGCGCCGCCACATTGCGAAACAGGCTTCGTCGACGACGTTGCTGGGCCGCCGCAACAGAGCCTTCGAGTCACCCGAGGCAATCACCGCTTTCACCGCCCTGGAACAGCGTCTCGCCAGTCCGGAGGGTGATACTCGAACATCTGACCCGGCACGGCCGGTGCCGTCGAAGAAGACGCTGCCCGGTCGTTGAACGAGACCCACAGTTGAATAGCTGTGCCACGGTGGACGCGCGGGTGTAGCTGGTCGGCTTGCCCGTCTCCGGGTGCGGGAGCCGATACTGCCCGTTGCCGTTGAACATCGGCTGGTAGGTCCGGCCGGGCAGCGGAGGCGGCAGAGGGCAACCGGCTGTGCGCGACTGATGCACGGCTGTCCCGTCGATCCCCGAAGGCGTTCGGCGTCACCTCGCCGAGAACTGGAAGTGGCCGAGGTTCGCCGGGGGTTCGCCGCCGCCGGAGACCGACGAGTCGTCCTCACCGTGGACTCCGCCGTAGGCGTTGGTCAGGGGCGCCTGCTGGCTGGTGAAAGTGCCCTGGACCAGCGGAAACGGGTACACACTTGCATAGGCGGTGTAGGTGTTGCCCACCGCCTTCAACGTGATGCGGGTGCCCTCCGGGAAATCCATCCACTTGGAGATGTACGGAGCGGTCCCGGTCGCCGGGATGAATTCGGTGCCCTGCCAGTTGTACATCGCAATGCCCATCAGGTTGGCGGTGAACCAGAAATGCACCCCGGCGTGGTGGGTCGCCGGATTCGCCCGCAGCGCCACGGACATCGAGCTGTGCAGCGGACTGCGGCCGTTCCAGTGCACCGTGGCGGAGACTTCCTGGGTGCTGGCCAGGACCGGTGAGTTGCTGAACGCGAACGAGATCGGCTCGCTGGGCTCGCCGGCGGCGGAAATCTGACCGTTGATCAGGTACATCTGACCGCCGCCGTAGGTGGACCAGCCCGAGCCGAGGCTCGTGCGGTTGAAGTCGTCGGTGACGACAGCTGCGTGCGCGTCGGCCGCGCCGACCCATAATCCGGTGGCTACGGCTACTCCGACGAGTGCGCTCTTGAACTTCCTCATCATTTCTCTCGGGGTTGCGATCCCAGTGCTTGGGACTTGTCAGCCTGGGCGCGCATGATCCTTGCCCAGGCACCGCGCAGGGGGCACCGGCTTTGGTATTCGGTGCCCGCCTGTCGATGACTTACCAGCAGTAGCGGTACGGCCCGCTGTTGTAGCACTCCTGCTGGTAGTCCCACCGGTCGGGGACGTCGGAGTTGGGGACGGCCGCGCCGGCCGCACCGCCGATCGCCATGCCGCCGAGCACGCCGATCAGCAGACCCAGCGGCAGGCTGATCGGAAGCAGCAGCCCATACGCGGCGATGCCGATGACGATGCCGACGATGGCGCCGCCGATGCCGCCGATCAAAGCGCCGATTCCGGCGCCCGCTTCGGTGCTGCGCTGGCGCGGCGAGGTCATGCGCCAGTAGCCGATGTCCTGGGCGGCCACATCGGCGACGAGCTTGGTGCCGTTGGCATCCACTCGCGGCGCCAAGGTGATCACGTGCTCGTCGAGGGTGAGCGCGCGCGGGACGCTCGCGATCGATGTGCCGTCGGCGGCGATGATGTCGATCGCGTCATCTGTGACCTGGAATGTGCCACCCGCCAACGTGACGGCGAGACTGTTTCCGTCGCGGATCGCCTCGTAGTCGACACCCCGGTCGACACCATGCGTGCTACTGGGGAGGGCCGCAACTGCTTCGGCGGTCGTCGCGGGAGGCGCCGCGACGGCGGTGTTCTCGACCAACCCGATCGCGGCGATCGCGAATGCGGTGGCGATGGCGAGCTTCTTGACTCTCATGGCGGGTCTGTCTTCCTTGATATCTTGGTTCGTGGCGGCTGTGCGATAGTCGAGGGCATTTGCCGGAAAAAGTTCCGGTAATCTGCGTGCACGAGACTTGACCACGAGCGATCGTCCGGTGTCGAGGTTGCTGATGATAAGCCGAGTTATCAAACGGGTGTGGTAACGCGTGGATCCGCAGTCGCACCAACGATTTCGATGACGTCGTCGAGGTAGCCGACGACGGTGCGTACCGGCTACGCTAGACGACGGTGTCGAGCTGCGCCGGATGCGGATTCGGTGGTGTCGATCCCGGCTGCCGTGAGCCGGTAGTGAGCAGACTTGTGATTCCCGAACCGACGGTTTGCTCGATGAGCACGGCTTCGGCGTTGCCGCGGAAGAATGCTCCGGCCTATTCGGGTCGAATGTGTTGGACCATAGTGGATCTCCTGAGCGGGGATGCCCACGAAGGCAACATCGTCGCCACCGACAGTGGCACGGTGATCATGCTCGATCTCGAACGAATACCAGGAATTCTGCCGAGCTTATGGCCGAGACGTGACCACCTGGGATGGGTATGGGCTGCTGCGCGACATTCGGGAATTCCGAATGACAGCATGGCTCGGTCGACTCGGAAACGATCAGGAACACGTCCGCCCGCAGGCCAGACACCGGCTCGCTTGCCTGCGAGGGGAATTCGGCCTTCGCCCCTGGACTGGGTGGTCGGCGGTCTACTGATGATGCTCACCAAGTGCGTTCGCCGCCGCCCGTAGGGTCTGTTCCCGGTACCGTTCGCCGAACAGAGCGACATGGACCAGCAGCGGGTGAAGCTGATGCAATGCCTGACGATCCCGCCAGCCAGGCGACAACGGGTTCGTGTCGAGGTAGCCTGCGATGATCCGATCCAGATGCGGCGCACCGAACAAGCTCAACATCGCCAGATCGGTTTCGCGGTGCCCACCGTGCGCGGCCGGATCGATCAGCAAGGCCGACGTGTCGCTCCACAGAATGTTGCCGGACCACAGGTCGCCGTGAATGCGGCTGATCGGCTCCGGCGGGCCGGCGAGCAGGTCGACGGCGTCGATGACACGCTCGATCAGGGTGATATCGCTGCGGTCGAGGAACGGCGCGGCCAGCCGCAGGTACGGCAGCAGCCGGCGTTCGGCGTACCACGTCGACCACGAGACGGTCGCCGGGGTGTTATCCAACGGCAGATCTGCGATGTAACCCGCCCATGTCGCACCGTAGTGGTCGGCGGTGTTCGCGTGCAGACTTGCCAGGTCACGACCGAACTGCTCGGCCGCTCCCGCGGTGGGCGCGGCCGTCACGATCCACGGCAGGATCAACTCGGTTCCGGTGACGGTCACCGGGTGGGGCACCAGATGCGGAACCGCCTCGCGCAACCATCGCAGCCCGGCGGCCTCGGTCGCGAACAGATTCGCGCACCCGGCTGCCCGCTTGACGAACACCTCCCGACCGTCGGCGAGCGTCAAACGATGCAGCGTCCATGAGTGACGAGCGCCCAGGTCCAGGACCGACACCACATCGGCACCCACGAGGCCGGCGATTCGTTCGATGTCCACAGCGGCCTCCAGGCAGGGTCGATCGGGCATCTCAACGCTGTCTTTGTACCGTGCCAAGGCCACCTCGGAAAAGTACGCTGCGTCGCTTGCCTATCGCTCGCGGACGGGGGCCGGACGATGTGGTCGTGTGTCACAGCTTGATTCAGTACCTGTCCGATCGGTGCACGGTACGCGAGGCGCTGGCGTCGCCGGTCCGTCACGGCGGTGCGAGATCGCGATGTAGCCGGGACATCGGCGCGCTTGCATGCTGCCGCTTCGCGTGGCTCATCGTTCGTCACGACGGTGGCCTCTGCTCTCGGATTCATGAGCACGTAATCTGCGCGGTTCAGTACCTCTGCCGTGAAGCATCCGGCGTCACCCGCCCAGTCTCGATGAGCGTCTGGAAGGCGGCAGCTTTGCGAGCGCATCCATCCAGCCGGCAATCGCGGTGCACCTGCATCTCGCGGTGCGCTTCGTTCACCGTGAGTGGCTGCTCAGGTGCATCATGGGTCCATGTGCGGGGCCAGATGCTTGCTACCGCACGACCACTCGGGTTCGCTGTCTGCGTCGATGACGATGTGGGATGATCTTCCGGCGCTGGTGTTTCCTCGCTCGGCCCGTCCGCATCGTCCGGCATGCGTGCGGCCATCAGCATTGCCCCCGCCAACAGTCCGATTGCCCCGATCCCGGCCCCACCTGCGATAAGAAGCATTGCCCATGTGGACATGGCGAATTCCCTTCACCGCGGCTTCGTTGCGTCAGAAATCAGACGTCCAGCCTCGATCAGTGCATCCAGTGCAGCCGCTTTTCGCGGGCAACGTCTGGCCCGGCAGGCCACATGTAACTGCATCACAAGATGCGCCTGGTCGATGGTGAACGGCACCGATGGCGGCTGGTGCGCTTCCTGATGCGTCATGGCGATGAGCTGGTAAAGAACAATCGAATTTGCGGTCACCGGAATCCTCTGTGGCAGAACAAGTGAAAAGGGCGGTGGTACCCGGCACCGGGGGCTTTCGCCACCGGCCTGCCACTCTGGCGACCAGTGCGCCGGACGGGGTTCCAAGCGACAGCCCGGTACCGGGTACCGCTTTCGACTTTGGCTCACACGCGGTTTCGCGCGGCACGGCACAGTTGTGGGGTACTGTGGGCTTACCGTAGGTGTTTGCCCAGTTCAGGCGGTCGAAGCGTAGGTAGAGGCGAATGGTACGAGGGCGAGAATGGACCGGCTTTGAAGCATCCGCACTACAAGAGGCGATGCGAAAATCGATCCGCGAGTACGCGGCTCTGCTCGGTGTCGAGTCCACCACGGTCAACAATTGGCGCAGCGGGCTGAGTGCCGTTACGCCGCGTTCGAATACTCAAGCGATTCTGGATACGACCTACCAGTCGCGTGCATCGGCTGACGATCGGGCCAGGTTCGAGCAAATAGTGGCGGAAGGCGAAGCGGCGTGGCGGGATCGGCACCAGGCGCCGAGGCATGATCGCTTGGCAGAGCTCGTCGAAGCGGAAGCAACTGCATCTGCTGACCAGGGTGTCACCGACGAACTGCTTACGGTGTTCACGCGTATCCAAAACCTCAGCCGGACAGTCGATCCCGACTTGGTCGATCAGCTGCGCGACGGTGTGTTTCGGAGCATTGCCCAGTACGAAACGCTCGATCCAGCCGCACTGGTCGCGCCGCTCAGGAAGCAACGCGCCTGGCTCGACGAACTCATCAGCGAGTGCGGGCGTCCAGCGCAGCGGAGTCAGTTGTTCGGGATCGCCAGCATGACGTCGGGCCTGCTCGGCTACATCGCGGTTGGCTGTGCCAACTTTTCGCTGGCGCGGGCCTACTGCCAGGAGTCCTACCAGCTCGGCGACTACGCCCAGGACAACAATCTGGCCGCGTGGGCACGCGGCCTGCAAAGCTTCTGCGAGTACTATGCAGGGCGGTTCCAAAAGGCTCTGCACTATGCGGAGGAGGGGTTCGCGCGCGCTGCGGCCGGGCCACAGAGTGTTCGCCTCGCGATCAACGGTGTCGCCCGCGCCAGGGGAAAGCTCGGCGATGTCGAGGGTGTGCACCGCGCAGTAGACGAAGCGTACGAAATGCTGCTGCGAACCGATGCGCCGGCCGGAGTCCCGTCCAGTATCTCGCTGGAGAGCTACAGTCCGGCGCAGATCGCTGGTAACGCGGCCACGGCCTACCTGTCGTTGGCGAAACCGGAGCGGGTCGGGCATTACGCGGAGCTGGCCTTATCTGAGATGAGCGACGCTAATTCTCCGTGGGGCCGTTCGCTGGTGATGATCGACGTGGCACGGTCGCACGTTCTGAGCGAGGACGCTGACCTGGACGGCGCAGTAGCGATCATGCACGAAGCGCTCGGTCCAACGCGCGGTACGCTCATGCTGCAAGTTCAGCGGCGGGGTTCTGAGTTCGTGCGGGATGCTGCTGCCCGGTGGGGTATGACGCCGGAACTGCGGACGGTGGACGACGCGTTGGCGAGCAGCAGTGAGGAGCGATGACGAGCACTACGGACGGCCCACGCCTGCAACCCCGTGAGGGCCACACCGGCCCGCTCGGTCACTACTGGTTCCTGACCTTCGAGCATGCGGCGGAACTCCATGCCCTGACGAAAACCTGTCAAACCGCGATCGATCCGACCTACTTCGACGCCACTCCTGTCGACGGACTTCACCTCACACTCGACCGAATCTCCTACGACGGGGCGACTACCCCTGAGCAACGCGCGTCCATCGCGGCAGCGGCCCACCTGGCCTGCCGCGACTGGACATCGTTCACCCTCACGTTCGAGCGGCTGACCAATCTTCGCGGTGCGGTCGGCTTCGTCGTCGCACCCGCTGACGAGGTTCGCGCCCTTCGTGACACGCTGCGCGCGGCTACCCAAGCCGTCCTTCCGAACGCGCGGGTGAAGAACTCGTCCTCCGCGCCTCACGTCACGATTGCCTATCCGATCTTCGAGGGGCTATCCGCAAGAGCAGCCGCGACTGCGGCGACGATAGGTTCATCGATCACCGGTGTCGACGTCGTGGTATCCGAAGTCGTGATGGTCGCGCTGGTTCAACGCGGCAATGTGTACTCGTGGCAGGTGGTGACGCGAATTCCACTCGTTGGCGACCTGGAGTAGCTCGCTTCACTACGCCGCTCCACTCCTGCGTTCCTCCGCGAACTTCGGTGCCAGCACCTCCATCTGGTCGATCACCTGCCGAATGGCGGCGGCTTGCTTGTCCGGGGGGTACTTGTATTTGATGAGCAGCCGCTTGATCGATGACCGCAGCTTGGCTCGCACATCGTCGCGCACGGTCCAGTCGGTCTTGATGTCGCGCCGCATCACCTTGACCAGGTCGCGGGCTATCTGGCCGAGCACGTCGTCGCCCATTTCCACGACAGCGGATTCGTTTTCGTGCACCGCGTCGTAGAACGCGAGTTCGTCCTCGTCGAGGGCGGGGGTGAAATTCTCGCCGCGGTGGCGCTCTTGCGCGGCTTCTCGTGCCAGCTCGATCAGCGCGGAGATGACCTCGGCGGAGGTGAGTTGCTGGTTGGTGTATCGGTTCATGAGTTCGCGCAGACGCTCGGAGAACGCCTTTTGCCGGACCAGGTTGTTGCGGGTGCTGTGGCGGACCTCGGCGGTCAGCACCGCCCGCAGGGCTTCGATGGCCAGGTGCGGGTTCTCGGCTTCGCGTGCCCTGCTTTCGAATTCCGGGGTCAGATCGGTGAGCGACGGCTTCGGCATCCCGGCCGCCTCGTAGATATCGATGATCCGCCCGGATGCCGTGGAATCGGCGAGCAGCTTGTCGAGCATGCGCTTGATTTCGGCCGGAACCGGGCGGCCTTCGGCCTCGCGTTGCTGCGCGTCGCATTTGGCCATCCAGACGCGCACTTGCTCGTAGAACTTCACCGCGGGTCGCAGGTCGGCCAAGTTCTGCGCGCCTTGCGCGACGGCCCAGGCGCGGCCCAGTTCGTTGGCCAACGTTCGGAACCGGTCGCCGAGCGTCGGTTGTCCCTCCGGCACTTGATTGCCGGGCGTCGCGGGGGAGCGCAGGTATTCCAGCAGACCGTTGATCGTCTTCATCCACTGGCCCGCGCCCGGACCGAGTTTCCGCCGCCACGGATAACCGGAGCACAGCGCGTCCAGCGAGGCGACCAGCTGTCTGGTGGCCTCGATGATCTCGTCGGGGCTCTGTTTGACCGGCTGTTCGCGGCCGGCTGTGCGGGTGTATTCCTGTAGCGCTTTCTCGAGGCTGTCGGCGATGGGCGCATAGGCCACCACCAGGCCGTCCTGTTTACCTTCGAAGGTGCGGTTCACCCGGGCGAGGGTCTGCATCAGCAGCGCGCCCTGCATCGGGCGATCCAGGTAGAGCGTGTGCAGCGGCGGCGCGTCGAAGCCGGTGAGCAGCATGTTCTGCACGATCACCAGTTCCAGCGGGTCGTCGGCCTTTTTCAGCCGGGTGGTGATGTTCTTGTTCTCCGATTCCCGCCGCACATGCTTCTTGATCGGGAGCTGGTCTTTCGCGCTACCGGAGTAGACGACCTTGACCACGCCCTGTTTCGGCGAGTCCGCATGCCACTCGGGTTCCAGGGCGATGATCTCCTCGTAGAGGTTCGCGCAGATTTCCCTGGTGGCGCAGACGATCAGCGCCTTGCCGTGCCCGCCGATGAACTCCCGCATCACCTCGCGCCGACTCTTCCAGTGCGTCACGATGTCTTCGGCGACCTTCGCCAGCCGCTCGGGTGCGCCGTAGAGGGCGTTGAGCACGGTGACGGATCTTTCGATGCGGGCCCGCTCGACGTCATCGAGCCCGAGCACCGCGGCATCGGCGGCGGAGTCGATCTCGGCGTCGGTGACGTCCTCGGTCACGCGCACTTCCGGCAGTCGCGGCTCGAACACCACCCGCACGGTGGCGCCGTCGTCGACCGCCCGGGCCAGGTCGTAGACGTCGATGTAGTCGCCGAAAACCTTGCGGGTATTGCGGTCTTCGTGCGAAATCGGAGTGCCGGTGAACGCGATAAGCGTCGCGTTGGGCAGCGCCGATTTCAGGTGCGCGGCATACCCGTCGATATCGTCGTAGTGGCTGCGGTGCGCTTCGTCGACGATGACGATCACGTTGCGCCGCTCCGACAGCAACGGATGCTCCAGCCCGGATTCCTTCTCCTCTTTGGAGATCCCGAACTTTTGTAGTGTCGTGAAGTAGATGCCGCCGGTCTGCGTGTCGGCCAGCACGGTGCGCAGCTCCCCCCGGCTGCCGATCCGTTTCGGGTCTTCGGGCAGCAGCTGCGACCGCTGGAACGCCTCGAACAGCTGTCCGTCGAGTTCGTTGCGGTCGGTGACCAGCACGACGGTCGGGTTCTTCAGTTCCGGCCTGGTGCTGATCAGATGGGTGTAGAGCTCCATCTCCATCGACTTGCCCGAGCCCTGCGTGTGCCAGACGACGCCGGCTTTGCCGTCGGTGCGTTCCGCCTCGATGGTGCACCCGACCGCCTTGCTCACCGCGAAGTACTGGTGCGGTTTGGCAATTCGTTTCTGTAGACCTTTGGCGGTACTGGCGAATGCCACGTAGTTGCGCTGCAATTGCAGGAAGCGCTCGGTTTGCAATACGCCGTCGACGAGGTATTCGAGCTGGATTCCGGCGTCCTCGTCGTCGACTCGGGTGCCGGGCTGCAACGGTTCGCCGTTGTCGTCGACGTTCCACGGCGAGTAGTGGTAGAGCTCGGTGAACGGTGTGCCGTAGCGCGCATTGATGCCGTCGCTGATCACGGTGAGCACCGTGAACCGGAATGCCATCGGGAAATCGTCCAGATAGGTCGCCAGCTGCGCGTGGGCCGAAGCGAGATCCGCTGCCAGCGAACTCGGGGTCTTGAGCTCCGCGATCACCACCGGCATGCCGTTGAGGTAGAGCACGACGTCGAATCGCCGCTGCACATCCCGCGACCGGATCGTCACCTGGTTGACCGCCAGGAACTCGTTGTCCTCGACCCGCTCGCCGATCAATCGGATCGTCGGATTCTGTTCCACCCCACGGTGATCGACGTAGCTGATGCCCCGGTATCCGTCGACGAGGATGTTGTGCAGCCGAAAGTTCTCGTCCACCGGTGCCGCCGATTCCGGTGCCAGAATCGCGCCCCGCGCCTGCTCCAGATACTCGGGCGGAACCTCCGGATTCAGCTCCCGCATCTTATCCAGCATCCGCGCAGGCAACACCAGATCCGCCCACGACTCCCGCCCCAAGTCACTCCCAGGCGCGATATCGGTGCCCGCCAGCGGTTTCCACCCCTGCAAATCAGCCAGCCGATCCAGCATCATCTGCTCCAGATCGGATTCCGTGACACCCACGCGCTCGGTCATCAGACTATCGCTTCCACTTTCTTCTCAGCGTCCTTGACGCGGAGTTTTCCGGACATGAGGAGGGGGAGGAGCTCGTCGCGGGTGCGGGCGAGGACAGCCGATTCTTCTATCAGAGTGTGCGCAAACCTCGAGTGCAACATCACCGACTCACTGAATTCCATGGCAGCGGCACCTCCTGGATTACGAATCTGGACCGCACCCAGGTCTTTCCAGCTGGTTCGAGGCATGCGGGTGCCTTCCGACGATGCCGTGCAGGCGCGAATTGCCTCATCAGAACTGGCGGCTGCAAGAACCAGCCCGGCCAGCGCAGGATCTTTGGCGCGCAACACGATTATGTCCGTTGAACAGATGCCAGAGTATCCGGCCGAAATAACTTTGTGAAAGTATGGCCGAAGCTTTCCGAAAAGTACATCACCTCCCGAGAAGGCGGACTTTGCACTCGATACATCAGCGGCATATCCGAATTCGTTGGCCCAGGCTCTCCGGCGTGGCAGGTGCTCGAGCCCAACGTACCTGGTACAAGGGTTGACTGCATCTGGATCAACCTGGACTCTAACCTGATTGGCGATATTTCGGAGTGTCTGGCCCGAGTTCGGTAGGAGTTGATATGATGCACGTACCAATTCATCCAAAAGAGCCAGGATTCGATCGTTTATGGCGATCTTGTCATCGAGCGCTCCCAGCACCTCCGAAATCGCATTCATTTCTGCATTGGAAGCGATGGGGATCTGAATTTTTTTAAGATCCGACAGGTTAAGAGTCGCCTGAACTGTTGTATTCAAATAGCCCTGAATGGACTGCTGAACGGACGGTACGCTGAAGCACAGCTGGAGCCACCGAGCTGTGACAGAGGCGGGCTTAAGAACCGCGACAGCGCGGGCAACATTCCAACCGGCTAAGCCCGATGGTACGACGGAGGCCAACCCTACTGTGCCCACGACTGATACGAGAACTTCCCCGCCCCTCAAGATGGTTCGACTGTGAATTTTCGACACCGACGGAGCTATCCGCAATGGCTCTTTCGTATCGATAGTTCCAGATCCAAGATCTTTGACACGCACAATCGGAACGCCGTTCGGATCATGACCACCGGGCTGAACCACGCCGTAGGAAACTTCTCCGTTCTCAACGACGCTACCGATCGGCGCGGTAGTCCAACAGCAATCCATCATCCGATCCGCTCCAGTTGGCGACGAACAACATATTCCAAATGTGAAGACTTATCGAAGGCTGCCAATAGCTCGGTCTGCAAACGATGAACTTTCGAATCGAGCGGCTCATCATCGACCGTTCCTGCAGTGGATCCCACAAATCGGCCAGGAGTCAGCGCATAGTCCGCCGCCTTTAGTTCATCGACCGTAACTGACTTGCAAAACCCGGGAACATCCTCATACGTGGCCTGTTTCAAAGCCGCCGAATGCGTCCCCCTCCACGCATGATACGTATCCGCGATCCGCGCGATATCCTCATCCGACAACGCCCGCTCGGCCCGGTCCACCATGTACCCGAGTTCCCGAGCGTCGATGAACAGCACCTCCCCCCGCCGATCCACAGCCCCACCCTTCCCCGCCGACTTATCTTTGGCGAAGAACCACACGCACACCGGAATCCCCGTGGACCGGAAAAGCTGCGTAGGCATCGCCACCATGCACGACACCAGATCGGCCTCCACGATCCGCGCTCGAATATCCCCTTCCCCATTGGAATTCGACGACATGGACCCGTTCGCCATCACCACACCGGCGCTGCCGCCCGGCGCGAGTTTGTACAGCACATGCTGAATCCACGCGTAGTTGGCGTTATTGGCCGGCGGCACGCCGTAGACCCAGCGTGGGTCGTCGGTGTTGCGGCTCCAATGTTTTATGTTGAACGGCGGATTGGTCATGATGTAGTCCATCCGCACGTCCGGGTGCTGGTCGCGCGCGAATGTGTCGCCCCAGCGTGCGCCGAGACCCTTGTTGCCGATGCCGTGGATGGCCAGGTTCATTTTCGCCATCCGCCAGGTCTCTTCGATGGCTTCCTGGCCGTAGACCATCAAGTCCTGGGCGTCGCCGTCGTGGTACTCGACGAACTTCTCCGACTGCACGAACATGCCGCCCGAACCGCAGCACGGGTCGTAGATGCGGCCTCGCGAGGGTTCCAGCACCTCGACGATCGTCTTCACCACGCTGGGCGGGGTGAAGAACTCGCCGCCGCGTTTGCCCTCGGCGCGGGCGAAGTTGCCCAGGAAGTACTCGTACACCTCGCCCATGAGGTCGCGGGCTTTGTGCTCGCCCTGACGGCTGAACTTGGCGCTGTTGAACAGGTCGACCAGCTCACCGAGCCGACGCTGGTCGATATTGTCCTTGTTGTAGAGCCGGGGAAGTGTGCCGACGAGGGAATCGTTGGCCTTCATCACCGCGTCCATGGCCTCGTCGATCAGCTGACCGATCGACTTCGCCGGCTGGTCGTCCACGGCCGCGAGTCCTTTGGCGTTGTGCGCCAGGAAATCCCAGTGTGCGACGGGCGGCACGAGGAACACGCCGTAACCGCGGTACTCGTCGGGATCGTCCAGGATGCCCTGAATTTGCTCTTCGTCGACGCCCTCGAACTCCGTCCGCAGGGCCTCCTGTCGTTCGTCATAGGCGTCCGACACGTACTTGAGGAACACCAACCCCAGGATTACGTCCTTGTACTGGCTGGCAGATAGTGACCCCCGGAGTTTGTCGGCCGCCTTCCACAGCGTGTCCTTGAGTTCCTTCATCGTCGACGGCGCCGACGACTCCTGCCTCTTCCTCGGTGGCACCCGCAGGGCTCCTTCTTCTCGTTTCCCGACAACTACTTCATCGTGCCGATAAACCGATCGGCTCACACGGCGCGGCCAAGCGCACGGTGCCCGCGCCCACCCCCTCGATCAGTGCGCGCCGCAGCTCGGCGACCGCGGCCAGCCGGGCCCGCAGCTGCGCCTCGTAGGCGGCGGCATCGGCCAGCACCGACTCCAAGCGTTCCCGCTCATCTTCGCCGAGCCGGGGGACATTCCACGACTTCCATTCCCGCTGATGGGCGGGCAGCTCGTTGATCAGGGCCGCGAGCGCTCGGGGGCCGATGCCGGCATCGGTGGTCAACCGCAGAATCCGCGACGGGGACGCGACCAGGTTGCCGCCCACTTCATCGACGCGTGCGCGCGGGGGATGCTCGCTGAATACCACGTCGCCAGGTTCGGTTCGCCGGGCTCGGTGGTAGAGACGCTGTGCGTCGAAGGGGTCCAACCTCAGGTGATCGGTGCTGCCGTCGGCGCTGAGGACACCGACCGTGCCGCGCTCGTCCGTGTCGCGCGGGGCGATCTTGTTCCCGGTCAGCATGCGCAGGGCTTTGCGATCGGCCAGTTCTCCCAGCGACCGGTACAGCACTTGGAGTCCGCCGTTCCCCGCGCTGGCGGTGACATCGAAACTGCCCGGCGCGACCGAGGTCAGCAGGGTCGCGGCATAGACCCGGTTCAGCTCGCCGGCCGCTTCGGGCGCCCGCATCCGGACCGCGCCGATGCCCGGCGGAACCACGGCGTGACCGGCCAAGATGTCGCCGCGCTTGCACACCCGGCCGTACCGGTAGGCGCGGGCGGCGCGGTCGGAGCCGTCGCCGATCGCGGCGGCGATGTCGGCGGCCAGGGCGTCGTGATCGAGGTCGGCGGGGAGCACCGTCCCGAGATCGGCGACCACCGGACGGTCGATATCGGCGCCGCCGCAGAACACCCATACCCCGAGCGCCTGGCGATGTGCTTCCTTCCACATGCCGCGCGGCAACCGCAAGGCCGCCGCGAGGCCCCCGATTCGCAGGGTGTCCGCTCGTTTGCCCTCCGGGTTGTTCGAACGTGCCCCGGCTCGCGGGATCGCATCGCACAGCACGGCCGCCGCACCCAGCACCACGGCGATCTCCCCGGGACCGAGACCGACCAGCACATCGTCCACCCGCTCCAGCGCCTCTACCGGGTTCTCCCCGACCACCGACACCAGCCACACCCGCGGGCCGAGCCCCGTGGCCTGATCCATCTCGCGAATAGCCATGCGGCGCCGCAAGCCGCGCGCCGGTGGAGTGTCACCGAGTGCCTGGATCTCGATCGCATTGTCCGCCAAGGCGAGAACGAGACCCGGCGCATCACCCGTGGAGACCAATTGAGCGCCTTCGGGGTCGAGGGTGAGCCGGCAGGTCTCCACCACCGTCCGCAACAACGACACCGCGGCGGAAGTCAGGTCGCGGGTCGCCAATTCCCGTCCCACCCGCGACGATTCGAGTTTGGCCAGGGCGTCGGCGCCGCCGTAGCTCGACGAGACCAGTTCCTCGATGAAGTCCAGCACCTGCGGGGTGATGCGCAGATCCGCCACCTCGCGGGCCAGCAGTTCGTCGTCGGGGTCGACTTCCCGCGCCCGCTCGACACAATCCTGCGGTGCGGCCTGGTCGAGGTCGCCGACGAGCTGCCGCAGGCACAGCAACGTCACCAGCTCCTCCAGCCCCACACCATCGGGCACCGCGACTGCGGCGGCATCGAGACGATGCTCGGCGTTGTTCCCCCGGCCCGTGCGGTCGAGGTAGTCGACCACGTCGGCGCGGCGATAGCGGGCGATGCCTGCGATCTCTTCGACCGGCGCCGGAAACGGCATCTCCTGCCCGCGCACTATCGGGCGGTTGCGCCACATCGAGACCACCGCGCGCCGCACCTTCGCCAGATCGGCGATGTCCTGCAATGTCAGCGTCGGTTCGGTCGTCGGATAGTCCATCGGCACCCCTCGTCTTCCTCCGGTGTAACTGAGGCCGACAGTAGGAGGCCCGCATTTCACCGACCTATCGTAAACGCCGATAACCGTGCTTATCACCGATTCTCTGTAATAGTCGCCCACCGGCACTGCGATCGTTGTGTCACACGGCGCCGACCGCGCTGGATCAACTTCACCGGAATACATTGAAGCAACTGGAGAATCACATGATTCGACAAATCGGCGTGGCCGCCGCCGCAGCGGCGTTGACCGCGCTCACCGCCACCGGTTCAGCGCAAGCCGCCCCGCGCACCTGGCTGAACGACGGAACGCAAGTCGTCGGCGAGGACGTCCTGCCCGGCCTGTACAGCACCACGGGACCCAACTCGAACGACTACGGCTATTGCTTCATCACCTGGCTGCCCTACAAGGGCGCGCGATCGTCGCAAGCGGTCGACATGGAGTCGTACTCCGGCCCGTCATACGTGACTTTGCGCGACGGTGACGTCGTGATCGTCGACGGCTGCACATGGATTCACGAGACCTACCGCCCCTGAGAGGAATTCCGATGACGACACCGAATTTTCCGCAGCAACCTTATGGCCCGCAGCCTGGTTATCCACCGCCGCCACCGGCGAAGAAGAACAACACCGCCGTCATCATCATCCTCGTCATCGTGGGCGTATTGGTGCTGTGTGGGTTCGGTGGCTGCGTGGCCGCCCTCTCCGGTAGCGACAAATCCGACACGGCCGCGGCTACCTTTACCACCGCATCCGCGCCGCCGGGTGCGCCCGCGCCGGTCGGCGAGCCACCGAAATCGGATACCGCGGCCGCGGGTACCTCCGTGCGCGACGGCAAGTTCGAGTTCACGGTGACCGCCGTCGACCCGCCGGTGAAAACCGTCGGCTCGAACCCGTACTTACAGAAAACCGCGCAAGGGCAGTACATCCAGGTGCATTTGACCGTCACCAACATCGGTAACCGCGCGCAGTCCTATTGGGCGAGTAATCAGAAGCTGATCGATGATCAGGGCCGCAAGTTCGAGAACGACACCGTGGCCGGCATCAATGTCAACGATTCCGCGGCGATGACCGCCGAGATCAACCCGGGCAATTCGATCCAGCTCGTCGTGGTCTTCGATGTGCCACCCGGCGCCAACCCCGCCGCGCTGGAATTGCACGATTCGGCCTTTTCTCGCGGCGCGAAGGTCGCGCTGCGCTGAGTGCTCCGCACAACTATTGGCCGTAGGAGAGCCGAAGATCAGCGAAGAGCAGTTGATTGAGCCGCCGCCGAAGGTGTCCGGTCCTGCTCAGGTCCGGGGCTGCATCTGGAGTCAGCAAGGTGAACCTCAGCAAGGTCTCCCCGTCCCGAACAGTCGTGAGCTCGAAGTGCACCTGGTCATTGGGCCTGCTCGGCCACAGTGATGACCACACGACTCTGGTGGGTTCTTCCGCCTCCAGGATTCTGGGTTCGACTTCATCGGATAGCAAGTTGAGCCAGGGCCGAGCTTGTGGCCGATGAGCCTCCGTGAGCGACTGCCAGACGACGAACGGAGGTGCTGGCAACTTGCGCGCCCTCGAACCGATCTCGATCACTATGTGAACCTGCCGTTCCATCATGAGCTTCCCGGTACCGATCCGAATATTTTCGATCAGTTCAGGACGTATCAGGAATACCCCGGCGATCAGCCTCCGGCTTCCCGGTGACGACTGATCTTCCAAGCACTGCGGCTGGAACGCCGGACAAGGCTCTGTCGGTTCGCACGATTACCGAGGACGATCATCCGTGTCCTGTTGCTGTTGAAGGGCGACGCTCGGCAGTTCGGAATCGGCATCGCGATCTCCTGGCTGGGCCTAGGCGTTTCGATCCTGGTGTCACTGCCCGTGAGGTGACGATTGCGCTTGTATTTCTGCTATTCGCGCTTACGCGCAGCCGGAGTTGAGTCCGTGCAGGTGGACTTTGCCGGCATCGAAGTCACCGGTGGCGGGCGCGTCTGGTATCTCGTCGATACCAGACGGCGCACGCTGTGGATAAAGGCGGCCGGCACGGGTCACCCCAAGACGACTGAATGACCGAGACGGCGGAGCGCTTCGTTCGAGTCGCGGCAGTCGTGCCTTTTCCGGCTTACAAGGGCGCGCGGTCGTCGCAGGCGGTCGATATGGAGTCGTACTCCGGTCCGTCTGCGGTGTGGGTGACGAGACAGATCACCGGGGCAAGTAGGCAAGCCTTGCAGCGCATTCCACGCACTCCTCGAGGCCGGTGTGGTCCTGCATGGGCACGAAGAACACCCCGCATAGCGCGCGCGAAGCTTTCCCGTCGATCGTGGCCGCCGTGAGGTGTTCGGTATGAACTCGATGACCGACCTTGCCGAGTTCTTGCGCCAGCAGCTCCTCCCGCGCCGACACCATCCGTAGCCGTTGCACCTGCGTTCGGCTGTGGCCGGGCTCGGCGATGGTCGAATACGACGTGCCGTAGCGATCCCAGCTCTGAACCGGCGGTGAAAGCGACACGAGTACGCGCATTGTCAGCAGCCAGCCGAGCTGACTTGTCGCGAATTCGTTGTCGAGGTCGAACTCGATGACCAGCTCTTCACAGCCATCGTCTGCTGCGACGGTGAGCTGGGCAGTGCCGATCGATCCCGAACGCACCGGATGTGCGAAGTCCAGCTGGCAACCGGCACCCTGACCGGCCTTACCTAGTGCTTCGGCTACTTCATGCTGGAGCCGCAATTCCCACCGGGTGATCAGCCAAGCGCCCTTCTCGGTCTTGAACAGCCTGCGATCGAGTTCGGTCGGCAGCAGCTCGGCACCGCCAGTGCGTTCGACGATGGCGCCGAGCCGTTGATAGAAGTCCGCACCATCTTTGTGCCCTCCCTTCGCGAGCCCCGCTGCGCATATCCATCGGACACCGGTCTCCGGGTCGGTCCACAGCCCCGCGCGCCATTGGGAGTTCCGCAACTCCTGCAGCCTCAGATCACCGGAGCACGCAATCAAACGGGGTGCGGGGTCATTTGTGGGATCAGACCCGTACAGCTCGGCCGCCTTGCGTAGCAAGGGGTGTGGGAGTTCGCTGAACGGGTGCAGGTGGCTCCACATGCCGTCCGCCACCGCACGCATCGCCTGCGGCTCAGTCCAATCCGTGAAGAGATCTTCCGCGAGCACGCGGACAGTGGGGCGGGCACGACGATAAGGGGACACGCGACGATGCTGCCAGACAAGGTCGTGCGCCCCTACTCGTCGACGACATACTCACCGGTTCGGTAAGGTCAGATCTCATCCATCAGTTCGTCGATAGCCCCGGCGCGCACCCGATCGAGATGCGCGAAACGCTCGGCGAGTTCTCGGCGGTCACGCTGGCGGTTGCGTTCGAATTCGATGACATCCTCCACATTGATCCGGCGATCGCGCCCCACTCGAAAGGATGGCAGCTCTCCGGAGTCGAGCAGTTTGTACAGGTGTGTCCGACTCATCCCCAGGCGTTGCGCGACTTGCGCGGGTGTCCATACCGCGCCGGTCCCGAACATTGCGACATCGGTTCCGGCGACGACGTTGCTGACGAGTGCCTGCAGCAGCTCGCGCAGTTCTGACGGCGCGAGCTGCTGCACTAGGTTCTCGAGCTGCGCCAGCTCTGCGGTGGATACCTGGCCGGCATCGACACAGTGAATCGCGGTGGCCATCCGACGCCCTCCTCAATCGCGTATCCACCGAGCTCAGCAGATGTCGCAGATGAAATTACTGTCACAGATGACACTAGAGGTCCTTCTGCTGCTGGTCAATGCTCTTCAGGTCACGGTTGGGGATTCCCGAGGTCAGTGGGGCGATCAAACCATCACCCGGTCTTGCCGGGTAGAGGTCGCCGAGGGGCGAGGTGACCAGCCGCGCTGCGCGTGTGGCCAAGTAACTGGATGGGCCTTCCGTGCACTGCGGCTGGAACGCCGGACAACGCTCCGTCGGTTCGCTCGATCACCGATCATCCATTGGGCAGGTAGGGGCCGCCGTCAGGTTCAGCACCAACGGCCGCGGCTCATGTTTCAGAGAGAGTGTGAACGATGGTCGGCCTCCGCGCTCTGCAGACGGGTTCCGGGTATTGGACTACCGCGACTTGGACCACTTCACTGTGGTTCATTCTTCCAGGAATGGCGCGCCGTGCGCGCCGCTGCCGATCTCATAGTTGTCCCTGGCGGCGCGATCGGTTTGCCGCGACTCCCGTGCGAGCGCCTCTACCTGGGACCGTCAACCCAACGCCACGTTGTGCCGAGCGAACGTGCGGCGTCCGTATACGAGTGGCACACGGTCGAGGGGTCTACTCGCGTTTGCCGCAATTACGTACGCCACTCGCGGGTATCGCGTGTCATCGCCGGTCCGGATTGTTTTTGCAGTCACCGGCGAGAATGTCGTCGACGCGTGCGGCAAGTGTGGGATCGCCGCTGGCAAAACGCTTCAGGCGTACCGGCCGAGATCGGCGGCGGATTCGCTTCGCGGCCAGATGAATAGCGTCGTAAATGATTTCCGCACTGTCGACACCGGTCCGCCTTGCCGCGTCCTCGATGACGGCCAAATCTTCAGCATCGGCGTAGGCCGTGATTCGCTCGAGAGGCATATGCACACTGGGCTCGGTGAGCCCGTCGTCCTTCCTCGCCTTGCACCGACTGTGGGCATCACGAGCCGTATGCTTCGCCACGAACGCCCCAGTGTCGCCTCTGAGCTTCTCATGCGCCTGGGGCTCCTTCATTGGTTCGCGTCAACAATTCAACGAACCTGTGTCTGATTCGCCGGTTCCACCTCCAGGCGTGCGGCGATGGCTCGGACCAGCAGAGGCCAGGTCCCCCGAGCCCGTCAGAACTCGAGATCCGACCAGGGGATGTGGATCGGGAACGGGAAGTCGATGGTGATGGCGTCGGAGTCCTTCGGTGTCCATTCGCCGGTTACGAGGTAGTTTGCGGGGCGCAATGGGTGGACCCCAGGCGGGAGTTCGCCGGGGGTCGTCTCCAGGGCGTAGGCGCGGACCATGGCGATGGCGCTCCGCTGCGGCTCGAGCCTGACCTCCCAGTACCACGGGATACCCGACCTGGCGTAACGCGCTCGCTTGGCTTCCATGTCGGTCTGGGTGTTCGACGGAGAAAGGACCTCGCCGACCAGTACGACGTCTTCGGCTCGGATGTCCTGATAAGGAGCGTCCAGGCAGCGATAGGCGAGAAAATCGGGTGTCACGAAGTCGGATTTTCCGGTCTTGCCGAAGAACACATTGGTTTCGAAGTCGACGCGCCAGCAGCGCTCGGGCTGCTTCGCCATGCCTTCGCGTGCGCTTCGCTTCAGGGCGCTGGTCAGGGCGAATGTGAAGGCTTGATGTTCCGCAGGCCCCTGGCGTAGCCAGACGACACGCCCGTCCCAGAGTTCGATCTGCCCGGCGATCTCTTCGGGCAGTTGTTCGAGTTCCTCCCAGGTCATGTACTCCGGGAGGTCGGGTCGTTCGATGCCTGGACTCGACATGGTCCTTATGTTAGCCCGGTCACGGGCTGTTTCCGCTGGTCGTGAGTCCAGTGAATCGGGCCTCTCGCCGCCCCTGATTTTGCCCCGGTGAACCCGTTGCCTACACTAGAGCGGTTGCCTGGGCAGCTCCATGTCCGCATGCGTGCGCTCGGGCGATCGAACCTCCTCCGGTCGGCAAGGGTCGACCGGACCATCCGAATTGTCGTAGGCCCACCGCTGGTCATGCCGATGTGCATGGCGGCGCTGTATGGGAACCGCGGCGAGAAAGGTGTCTAGGTCGAACCATGACCATGACTGATCCGATCGCAGACTTCCTGACACGTCTGCGCAACGCCAACTCGGCGTACCACGATCAGGTGAAGGCTCCGCACTCGAAGCTCAAGGCGAACATCGCCGAGATCCTCAAGCGCGAGGGTTACATCGCCGACTACCGGACCGAGGACGCGCAGGTGGGCAAGACCCTCGTCGTCGACCTCAAGTACGGCCCGAGCCGCGAGCGCAGCCTCGCCGGCGTGCGCCGTATCTCCAAGCCCGGTCTGCGCGTGTACGCGAAATCCACCACTCTGCCCAAGGTGCTCGGCGGCCTCGGCGTGGCGATCATCTCCACGTCCTCCGGCCTGCTCACCGACAAGCAGGCGGCCAAGCAGGGCGTGGGCGGCGAAGTCCTCGCTTACGTCTGGTAAGGGAGCAGGACTATGTCGCGTATTGGTAAGAAGCCCATCGCCGTTCCGGCCGGTGTGGATGTGACCATCAACGGCCAGGACGTCGCGGTGAAGGGGCCCAAGGGCGCCCTGTCGCTCACCGTCGCCGAGCCGATCACCGTCGCCAAGGGGGAGGACGGCCAGCTCGAGGTCGCCCGCCCGGACGACGAGCGCCGCAGCCGCGCGCTGCACGGCCTGACCCGCACCCTCGTGTCGAACATGATCGTCGGTGTGACCCAGGGCTACGAGAAGAAGATGGAAATCTTCGGCGTCGGTTACCGTGTCGCGCTGAAGGGCCAGAACCTCGAGTTCGCTCTCGGCTACAGCCACCCGGTGCCGATCGAGGCTCCCGAAGGCATCACGTTCGCGGTGGAGTCGCCCACCAAGTTCTCCGTGTCCGGAATCGACAAGCAGAAGGTCGGCCAGATTTCGGCGGTCATCCACGGCCTGCGCAAGCCCGACCCGTACAAGGGCAAGGGCATCCGCTACGCCGGCGAGGTCGTGCGCCGCAAGGTCGGAAAGACGGGTAAGTGATCATGGCGCAAACCGAAAACCAGAAGGCCAAGCGCATCCCCCTGGGCAAGGACGTGTCGACGCAGCGTCGTCTGTCGAAGACGCGCCGTCACTTCCGCCTGCGCAAGAAGGTCGCGGGTACCACCGAGCGTCCGCGCCTGGTGGTCAACCGCTCCTCGCGCCACCTGCACGCGCAGCTGGTCGACGACTCGGTCGGCAAGACCATCGCCGCCGCCTCGACCATCGAGCCCGACGTGCGTGCGCTGGAGGGCGACAAGTCGGCCAAGAGCAAGAAGGTCGGCGCCCTGCTGGCCGAGCGTGCCAAGGCCGCCGGTGTCGAGGCCGTCGTGTTCGACCGTGGTGGGCACGACTACCACGGCCGGATCGCCGCACTGGCCGATGCCGCTCGCGAAGGTGGGTTGAAATTCTGATGCGTAGCCTGCGGAGCATCCAGGAAACACAGCTGAGCGTTCAGCTGATCATGAACGGAAGGAACGTCTGATGCCGGGACGTCAGAGGCGTGACGGCGGAAGCGGACCCGCCGGACAGAATGGCAGCGCCCCCGAGGGCGGCCGCGGCGACCGTCGCGGTGGCGGCGACCGTCGGGGCGGCGGCGACCGTCGCGACAGCGCCGCGGAGAAGAACCAGCTCGAGCGGGTCGTCGCGATCAACCGCGTCTCCAAGGTCGTGAAGGGTGGTCGGCGCTTCAGCTTCACCGCCCTGGTGATCGTCGGTGACGGCAACGGTCTGGTCGGCGTCGGCTACGGCAAGGCCAAGGAAGTTCCCGCGGCCATCCAGAAGGGCGTCGAAGAGGCTCGCAAGAACTTCTTCCGCGTCCCGATGATCGGCTCCACCATCACCCACCCGGTTCAGGGTGAGGCGGCGGCCGGTGTGGTCATGCTGCGTCCGGCCTCGCCGGGTACCGGTGTGATCGCCGGTGGCGCGGCTCGTGCCGTGCTGGAATGCGCCGGTATCCATGACATTCTGGCGAAGTCGCTCGGTAGCGACAACGCCATCAACGTCGTGCACGCGACTGTCACTGCCCTCAAGCAGCTGCAGCGTCCGGAAGAGGTCGCGGCCCGTCGTGGCCTGCCGCTCGAGGACGTCGCCCCTGCCGGCATGCTGCGTGCGCGCGCCCAGGCTGCCGGAGGTGTCAAGTAATGGCAGATCTCAAGGTGACCCAGATCAAGAGTTCGATCGGCGCCAAGAAGAATCAGCGCGACAGCCTTCGGACCCTCGGTCTGCGCGGAATCCGCAAGACCGTGGTCCGCGAGGACAACGCCCAGAACCGCGGGCTGATCAACGTCGTGCGCCACCTCGTGACCGTTGAAGAAGTCGGGCAGGAGGGCTCGCGATGACCATCAAGTTGCATCACCTGCGTCCGGCTCCTGGCGCCAAGACCGCGAAGATCCGTGTGGGTCGCGGTGAGGGCTCCAAGGGCAAGACCGCGGGCCGCGGTACCAAGGGCACCAAGGCGCGCAAGAACGTCCCGGCCGCCTTCGAGGGTGGGCAGATGCCGATCCACATGCGGCTGCCCAAGCTCAAGGGCTTCACGAACCCGTTCCGCACGGAATACCAGGTCGTGAACGTCGGCAAGATCGCGAAGCTGTTCCCCGAGGGCGGCGAGGTCGGCAAGGCCGAGCTCGTGGCGGCCGGTGCGGTTCGCAAGAACCAGCTGGTCAAGGTCCTCGGCGATGGTGAGATCGGCGTCGCGGTCCAGGTGACCGCGGACAAGGTCACCGGCGCGGCGAAGGAGAAGATCACCGCGGCCGGTGGCACCGTCACCGAGCTGGGCTGACGGTACTCTGCATGACAGCGGCACCGGACGAGTGAAGAGCTCGTCCGGTGCCACTGTTAGAGTTCAATTGTTGTCTGCCAGCCTCGCCGTGGTTTTCGGCGTCCCTTCTGTGTCGAGCAGGGACCATCGCTGAATATCCATGTCATGACCATGTCGTTCGCCAGGAGGATCAGTGCTTTCCGCCTTCGTATCGGCCTTCCGGACTCCGGACTTACGGCGGAAGATTCTCTTCACGCTGGGGTTGATCGCGTTGTACCGGCTGGGTGCCTCGCTGCCGTCCCCCGGTGTCGACTACAAGGCGGTCCAGGAGTGCATCGACCTGGTCTCGGGCGGTGAGTCCGGCGGCATCTACCAGCTGATCAACCTGTTCTCCGGTGGTGCGCTGCTGCAGCTGTCGGTCTTCGCGATCGGCATCATGCCCTACATCACCGCGAGCATCATCATCCAGCTGCTCACCGTCGTCATCCCGCGGTTCGAGGAACTGCGCAAGGAAGGCCAATCCGGCCAGACGAAGATGACGCAGTACACCAGATACCTGTCGATCGCCTTGGCGATTCTCCAAGCCACGGGCCTGGTCGCGCTGGCGGCTCGTGGCCAGCTCCTGCAGGGCTGCCAGAAGGACATCCTGGCCGACACCAGCATCTTCGGCATGATCATCATCGTGCTCGTGATGACCGCGGGCGCGGCACTGGTGATGTGGTTCGGCGAGCAGATCACCGAGCGCGGCATCGGCAACGGCATGTCCCTGTTGATCTTCTCCGGCATCGCCGCCCGCATTCCGAGCGAGGGCAAGGCGATCCTGGACAACCGGGGCGGTCTGGTCTTCGGTCTGGTGTGCGTGGCCGCGCTGGCGATCATCACGGCCGTGATCTTCGTCGAGCAGGGCCAGCGCCGGATCCCGGTCCAATACGCCAAGCGCGTGGTGGGCCGGAAGATGTACGGGGGCTCCTCGACCTACCTGCCGCTGAAGGTGAACCAGGCGGGTGTCATCCCGGTCATCTTCGCCTCGTCGCTGCTGTACCTGCCGAACCTGGTCGCGCAGCTGACCGGGTCGCAGAACACCAAGAATCCGAGCTGGTGGCAGGAGATCATCCAGAAATACCTGGTGAACCCCGGCAACCCGGTGTACATCGCGATCTACTTCAGTTTGATCGTGTTCTTCACCTACTTCTACGTCGCGATCACCTTCAACCCGGAGGAACGCGCCGACGAGATGAAGAAGTTCGGCGGCTTCATCCCGGGTTACCGTCCCGGTAAGCCGACCGCCGATTACCTCAACTTCGTCCTGAGTCGTATCACCCTCCCCGGCTCGATCTACCTCGGTCTGGTAGCGGTGCTGCCGAACCTGTTCCTCGATATCGGCGCCTCCGGCGGTACCCAGAACCTTCCGTTCGGTGGTACCGCGGTGCTGATCATGGTGAGCGTCGGTTTGGACACCGTGAAGCAGATCGAGAGCCAGCTGATGAATCGAAATTACGAAGGGTTCCTCAAGTGAGAGTTGTTCTGCTCGGTCCGCCGGGCGCCGGTAAAGGCACCCAGGCCGTCCTGCTGTCGGAGAAGCTGGGCGTTCCGCACATCTCCACCGGGGACCTGTTCCGTGCGAATATCAGCCAGCAGACCCCGCTGGGCCGCGAGGCGCAGAAGTACCTGGACGCGGGCGATCTGGTGCCCAGCGACGTGACCAACCGCATGGTGGAGGCGCGGGTCAACGAGCCCGACGCCGCCAACGGCTTCGTCCTGGACGGATACCCGCGCACGGTCGATCAGGCCGACGCGCTGGAGAAGATCCTCAAGGACATGAACGCCAGTCTCGACGCGGTGCTGCGCTTCGTCGTGCCGGAGGACACCGTGGTCGAGCGGATGCTCGCCCGCGGCCGCGCCGACGACAACGAGAGCGTGATCCGCAACCGGATGCGGGTGTACCGCGAGGAGACCGAGCCGCTGCTGGACCACTACGACGGCCTGGTCGTATCGGTGGACGGCGTCGGCGAGGTCGACGACGTCAACGCGCGGGCGCTGCGCGCGCTGGGCCGCTGAGCCGGCTCATGATGGAGCGCTGAGGCCGGATGGTCTTCAACCGCAAGAAGAAGGTCGTGCCGTTCCGCACGGCAGGCGAACTGGATGCCATGGCGGCGGCCGGCGCGATCGTCGGCCGCGCCTTGGTGGCGGTGCGCGCGGCCGCCAAGCCCGGCGTGTCCACTTTGGAACTGGACGAGGTCGCCGAGCAGGTGATCCGGGACGCGGGCGCGGTGCCCTCCTTCAAGGGCTATCACGGTTTCCCCGCGTCCATCTGCGCCTCGGTGAACGACCGGGTGGTGCACGGCATTCCGACGGCGGAGGAAATCCTCACCGAGGGTGACCTGGTCTCCATCGACTGCGGCGCGATTCTCGACGGTTGGCACGGCGATTCGGCCTGGACCTTCGGTGTCGGCACGATCATCGAGGCCGATCGGTTGCTCAGCGAGGCGACCAAGGCGTCGATGGAGGCCGGTATCGCGGCGATGCTGCCCGGTAACCGGCTGACCGATGTCTCGCACGCCATCGAGTTGGGCACCCGGGCGGCCGCGCAGGAGCACGGGCGCGCCTACGGCATCGTCGACGGCTACGGCGGGCACGCCATCGGTCGTGAGATGCACCTCGACCCGTTCCTCGCCAACGAGGGCGAGCCCGGCAAGGGCCCGAAGCTCGTGGTGGGATCGGTGCTCGCGATCGAGCCGATGCTCACGCTCGGCACCACCCAGACGAAGGTGCTCGACGACGACTGGACCGTGGTCACCGTAGACGGCAGTCGTGCGGCACATTGGGAGCACACGGTCGCCGTCACGGAGGACGGACCCCGGATCCTGACGTTGCGTCCGGAGTAGCACGGCTGTCGAGTTGCCCCGGTTCGACGACACTGCGCGGCGAGGAAACGAGCCGCACCGACGCCAGGGTTCCCTGGTCGATCTCGCCGGCTCCGCGCGTGCCGACACGATGCGCCGGCCCGCCACCGGGCGATACCCAGCGTTCGCTGGATCGGTGACGTCGTTCCTTGCACCCGCGTCCTTCGCGTCGATCCGAAGCGGTGGGCCCGGTCGGTGCCCGTGCGAGGGTGGAACGGTTACTTCTCCTCAGGGTTCGGACTGTTCTGAACGATGCCGTCAGCGTATGGTCGGGCAGTGGGCGGTGACCTGAGTAGACCGCTACTCGCATCGGCTTGGCGCACGCCGCAGTTCGTCGAGACCCCGCCTGCCCCGCACATGCGGCGACGGTGTCGTCACCGCTGTGGCCTGGCTATCTCGTGTGCGTAAGTAGCCGTTCAGTCCGCAGCGCGCAGCGTTGTTCGCAGCGCCGAAGTGACTATGGGCAGATCGAATTCGCCGTGGGCCGTCTCCGGCCGCTCGCGCAGATAGGCCATGATCCGGCCGAGCACCTCGGCCCGCTCCTCGGGCGAGATCACCAGCGTGTGCGATTGCGTGCCGATGGTCGCGGTCAAGGACTCGGCCGTGCGCCGCTGCCGGTGCGGGAAGGTCGACCGTTCGAACAGGTGCTCGCGGAAGATCGAGTGGGCGGGCAGAACGACCTGTCCGCCCGGTGGCTGGGGCGTGGACACGCTGGAACCGGCTACGTCTTTCAGCCCGGCGACCCACTCCACGGAATTGTCGTCGGTGTTCCACAGGGCGGCGAGAACGCCACCCGGCCGCAGCACTCTGAGGAACTCCGGATAGGCACGGTCCAAGTCGAACCAATGGAAAGCCTGCCCGGCGACGATCGCGTCCACCGAATCGGCCGCCAGCGGAATGGCTTCGGCCGAACCGGCGTGGGCGGTGACGCCGGGGAACCGGCAGGTGAGTTCGGCGCGCATGTGCTCGTCGGGTTCCACGGCGATCACGACGGCACCCGCTTCGAGCAGGCCCTGGGTCAGCTTGCCGGTGCCGGCGCCGAGATCGAGGACGGTCAGCGGTCGCCGGTGGGCGACGCGGGCCAGCGCCCAGCGGATGGCCGCGGCCGGATAATCGGGACGGTGCTCGGCGTACGCGGCGGCGTGCGCGCCGAACGAACTCGCCCGCCTGGCGTGCCAGGCGAGCTTCTCTCCTCGGTCGTCCGGACTCCCCACCCGTTCGATTTTACGGATGGGGAGCCGCGACGGAACCTACGATGCGCCGGGGAGTCTTCGCACGCCCGCGCAGACCTCGGCGGCCAGGTCGTCGTAGCCGACGGCCAGTTCGGCCAAGCGCTGCCAGGCGTCCCACAGATCCCACTCCGAAGCGCCGGCCAGCGCCGCGTACGCGTTCGCGGTGAACTGGGCCAGGCGATCGATCACGGCGCCGACGGTCTCGGTGTGCACGTGCGCCGCGCCGTGAGCGGGGGGCAGTTGCACGGTGATCCAGCGGTCGATGTCGCGAATCAGGTTCGCGCGCAACGCATCTATTTCGTCGAGCGATTCGGGTCCCGCGCTGAGCCTGCGCTCGTGCAACGTGGTGAGCTCGTGCGCACCGCGCAGCAGCGGGTTGCTCTCGTGCATTTCGCCTCGGCAGGCTTGCAGCACCTGATGTTTAGCCGGCAGGACCGCCCCGGTGGTCATCGCCCGACCGTTCCGGTACAGGAGCGTACGGTGTCGACGATGGACGAGCCGGAGGGGCGGAAATCGTTCTGAGGAGCCACGATCCAGTGCCGATAGCCGGCGTCGGCCGCGGCGGGAGACGGCAGGGCGATCTCGCCGCCGGAGGGCACGATGGAGACGTTCAGACGGAACAGCTCTGCGAACAGCCGGACATCGTCGGGCAAGTCGGGCCGGGTGAGGAAGGTCCAGCGTTTGGACCGGACATGAGAGATGATCGGACCCAACGTAGTTCGGCGGTCGGTAAGATCATCGCGGACTTTTTGCCCCAACCCGGCGGGCATCGTGATCGCGCCGACGAATCCGGCACGGAGGACGATTCGGCCTATCTCCGGATGAACTCCGGCGGGCAGGTCGCAGGTGTGTCGATAGTAGGCGCATCGGGCGGTCGGGGTGTCCGCCAACGCCAGTTGGTCCATAGAGCCCTCGGGTAGCTTCGTGTGACTTTTTCCAAGCCGCCCGGACGGCGCTGCGGCAGCAGTGCTGTGATCCAGTGCATCGTGCGGGCGTTGTCTCAGTAGAGCACTCGATGGAGTTGATCAAACATTCCGTTCAATAAGTTCTCGAGGAATTCGTTTGCCCGCGGCCTACCGGTGGGTGCGGTAACCGGCAGGAGACGCGACGCAGGCCGCCGCATGCCCTACCTTGCCGCGAAGCGAGACCGCCGCGGCGTTCTCAGGGGGTGGTGCGGAAGAACAGCACGCGATCGCCGTGCTCGGACAGCGGCGTGTCGACACTGATCTGGCGCAGGCCGCAGTCCGGCAGGTACGTGAGGTTCGCGAACACCTTCGTGTTGCCGAAGGCCGCGCGCAGTTTGCTCTCCGTCGCCCGGTCCGGGTTGTACAAGGCCAGTGTCTCGAAATCCAGTGGTGCCAGCGGTTTGTCGAGGGGAGCCTGCCCGGCCGGGCGGCCGAGCGCGGCATACTGGGTGGCCGCGCCGCGCTCGTACCAGCACAACTCGTAGGCCACGTCCTCCGTGACGGTAATCGCCGCGACCGGCCAGTCCTGGGAGAGACGCAGTGCCAATGGATGTTTCGCCACCGGGGTGAGTTCCCAGTTCAGGCTCATGACCGTCACCCATCCGCCGAAGGGCTGGTCGATCAGCACGATGTCGTCGCCCAGGGTGGGGGAGGTGTTCACCTTCGGCTCGCGGATCTTCCACTTCGACTCGCGCGTACCGAGATAGCTCTCGCGGTCCAAGGGATAGGCGTCGTCGACGGCGTAGGCCGCGATGATCGCGGCGCGCACTTGGGCGATGGCGTCCCGTTCCGGCAGGTACACGCTGAGTGCGCCGAAGGTGGAGCCGATCTGCACCGGTGTGGACGGCTGGTCCTGCTCGGTACCCGGCGCGAGCGGTCGCAGGCCGACCAGGGCCAGCTTCCAGTTGATCTCCTCGACGGTCGACAGGTCGCCGGAGGATTTGAACATGATCTGCTGCTGGGTGAGCCGTCCGGCTCCCTCCAGGGTGCGGCAACCCAGTTCGACCAACGCCCGTTGGGTTTTGGGGGTGAGATCCAGGTCCTGGATGCCGCAGGCGCGCAACCGGATCGACATGCCGGTGGAGGTGAAGGCGGCGTACCGCTCGCGGTACATGGCGATGGCCTGCTTGCGCGACCGGCCGACCATGAGCGTGCGCAACAGCGTGCTCAGGCTGGCCAGGTACTTGCCGGACAGCTCCGGATTCGCCGCGGCCAGGGCGGCGCGGATGCGGGCCGCCTCCTCCGTCGCGGCCACGGCGGCATCCTGGTCCAGCCTGCCCAACCAGACACCGCACTTGGACAGGCCGTCGGCGCACGGGCCTGCGACCTCCGGGTGCTCGCGCGCCACTTGCCGGTAGACGTCGCAGGCGCGCCGGATCGTGCTGGTGGCCAGCTCCCTGCGGCCGCCGTGCCGCGCCGCCTGCTCGAAGGAACGCAGCGCGTCGTTCAGCTCCCCGGCCAGGCGGGCCGTAAGCACTTGGCCCCTGGACAGCAGGCGCAGGCGGATCCCCACCGCTTCTTCGGCGGGCGCCAGCGCTTCCCTCGTGCGGTCGCGCGTCGAGCCGTTGTTCTTGGTGGCGATCAGCCCCTTGGCGAGTTCGCCGAGCGAGGTGGCCAACCGCAATTCGGATTCGACCGTCCGGTCGAGGGCCGCATACCGATCCGCCGCGATCCGACGCTCCATCGCGTCCAGATCCAACGCGCTCCTCGTTTCCAGCATGATCCTCCGCCAACACGCGGCAAACCGCGCAACACAATCTTCTGCGCACCGAGTTTGTCATGCTTGCCGCCCGCGCGCACCTGCATCCCGCCAGGCAGACCGGGCCGTTGGGCGGTCGAGGACCCGCGCGGCGGCCGTCGTCGCGGCGGAAGGCATGATCGAGGGTTGTGCGAGCCCTTCTGCAGCGCGTGAGTTCGGCGCGGGTCACCGTCGGCGAGCAGGTCGTCGGCCGGATCGATCCGGTGGCCGACGGCCTGCCGCACGGCCTGGTCGCCCTGATCGGCGTGACGCATTCCGACACCGAGGCGACCGCGCGGGCACTGGCCGACAAGGTGTGGCGATTGCGCGTCCTCGACGGGGAGCGCTCGGCAGCGGATCTGGGCGCGCCGATTCTGGTGGTCAGCCAGTTCACCCTGTACGCGGACACGAAGAAGGGCAGGCGCCCGTCCTGGTCGGCGGCCGCGCCCGGCGCGGTGGCCGAACCGCTCGTCGAGCACTTCGCGCAGGCGTTACGCGAACTGGGGGCAACCGTGGCCAGCGGGCGGTTCGGTGCGCACATGCACATCGACTTGGTGAACGACGGCCCGGTCACCCTCATGGTGGAACTGTGAACTGCCGTCCTGCCCCGAAAATCGGGGGCGCCGAGGGCAACTGACGCGTCGGCACTGTGCCTGACCTGCGCGCGGAGTCTGCCCGCAAACGCCGGGGAATGTGCCGTTCACATTGGCGTCACTGGTGATTAGTCATCCGGTGTTACCGTGGATGGGAAGAAATCGAGGGTGGAGGAGCGGACGCGATGGCGGACAATGTCGAATTCGACGAGCATCTGTTCCGCAAGGCGGCCCAGAAGACGGGGCATGTCGAGCATCGGATCACCGGCATCATCGACAGATTGAAAGCGTCGATCGACGCGCGGAAAGACTGCTGGGGCAACGACAGTATCGGCCGCAACTTCGCCAACGGCCCGGACGGCTCGGGCGGTTACACCACGACCAGGGACAACCTGATCCAGGGCGGACGCAACGTGGCGGGCACGTTCCGTAACTTCAGCGACGGACAGACGAAGACCGCGAATCTGCTGCGCGACATGGAGCACGGCAACCGCGACGGCATCCGCTGACCAGGGGGCTCACCGACCACATGACGAACGAGCAAGCCAAGGCGGACTTGGCCGACATCCTCGATGGCGTCCAAGAACAGATGCGGATCATCGCCCGGCTGCAGCAGGAGCGCGCCGAACTGACCGGCCGCGCGACGGTGCGCGGCAAGCGGGTGACGGTGGTGGTGAACGCCGACAACACGGTGATCGATACCCAGTTCGGGACCGATATCGAGGATCTCAGCCATGCCGAGATCGCCAAGGCGGTCACCGAGGCCGCGCAGCAGGCCAGCGCCGAGGTGGCTCGGAAGACGCGAGAACTGATGGCGCCACTGGAAACTCATCGGGCGCGGATGCCGAAGCTGTCCGATCTGGTCGAGGGCATGCCGGAGGTGCGCGCACCCGAACCCATCCCGGCCCCGACCGCTGCGCCGAATGCCCGGGAGCGCAGGGAGTTCTCGGACGGCAGCGGCATGCGCTTCACCGATACCGAGACGGTAGAACGCCATCGTGGTGGATCGGTCACCGATTCCAGCTGGTGAGTTCGGTGGCCGCACCGGGCCGTCGAGGTAGACGCCCATGGCCATCGAACTGCCTGGCGTACTGAAGTACCTCGAGCCGATCGTCGGCATGGAGTGGCCCGAGGGCAACGAGGACGAGATGTGGGGCCTGGGCGGGGACTGGCGCACCGCCGCGTCCGAGTTGCGTTCGGTCATCCCCGACATCGAGGCGGCCAAGAGCGCGTCGATGACCGCCTACCCTTCGGGCGACGGCTTCGAGGAGATGGTCAAAAGTTTCGACAGCTTCCTGACCTTCAGCGGCAGCGACCCGCAGGACGATCAGACCCTGTCGAAGCTCGCCGACTATTTCACGGAGATCGGCGACTCCGCCTACGACGTCGGCACCGAGATCGAGTACGGCAAGCTGATGTACTGGTCGTCGCTGGCGTTGCTGGCGGCGGAGCTGGCGGCGTCGTTCTTCTCCGGCCCGTTCAAGCCCGCGGTGGACGCGGCGGCCATCGCGGCCACCCGGATCGCGGTCCGCATCATCGGCCAGCGGCTGGTGCAGGCGGTGATCCAGCGGGTCGGGCGGATCGTGGCGAACAAGTTCGTGAAGTTCCTGCTCCGGCATATCGCGATCGACACGATTCTCGGCACCATGCAGGAAATCGGCGTACAGGCCTATCAGGTCGAGCAGGGGCACCGCAAGAACATCAACGTCGAACAGGTCATCGTGACGGCCGTGAGCTCCGCGGCGGGTGGCGCTGCGGCCGGACCGCTCGGCGAGTGGGTCGGCGAGGCGTTGACCAAGCGGGGTGTCAATCCGCTGCTGCACGGTGTGATCACCGGGACGACGGCGGGATTGGCGGGCGCGGCAGCGGGTTTCGGGGCCGCGACCGCGACGCAGTTCGGCTTCGACGTGGCGACCGACGGATTGGACCAGGCGCTGAAGAACCTGGGCAACACGCCGGTCGACTGGCGGATGTTCACCGCCGGAGCCTCCAACGGCGCGATGACGAGCGTCGCCAAGGTCGGTTCCGCGCACCTGTGGAACAAGGTGATGCCGACCACGATGAGCCGTCCCGGCCTGAAAGATCGCGTCGACAGTCTTTTCGCCGACGTGGGCGCACGGGTGGGATCCCGCAACGACGGTGCGGGAACGCCCGGTGCGGGCGACGGCAGCGGGCTCGCTCCCGGCGCCGGGACGCAGAATCCGGCAGGTGCGTCGAACGGTGCGGGCGAGTCGAACAGTGCAGGGGCATCGCGCGCCGGAATGCCCGCCGCGGCCGGGAACGGTGCCACCTCTTCGTCCGGCTCCGCGCGTTCGGACACGTCGCTTTCCGGCGGCGCTGATACCGCTTCGGCTGGGGCGCAGCACGATTCGAGCTCGGGCTCCGAGGGGGCGCGGACGGATGGGAATCAGGCCGCGAACAACGGCGAGTCCACCCCGGCGCGAACGTCCGGTGAGCAGGCCTCGTCTGGTGAGCAGACTGGTTCCGGTGAGCGCGCGTCGTCGGGTGAGCACGCGTCGTCGGGGGATCAGTCGTCGGGTGAGCGGGCTGCGTCGGGTGAGCAGTCGTCGTCGGGTGAGCGGGCTGCGTCGGGTGAGCATTCCACGTCCGGGGAACGGTCCACCACCGGCGAGCGGTCGACGTCCGACACCGGCGCCGGGCTCGCCGACGAAGGAAGACAGGACCGCGGCGCCGGAACCGGCCGGTCCGAGGAGCCGAATATCGCTGCGGGCCAGCATGATAGGGCTACCGACGCGCAGCATGGCACCGTCGACGGCGCGCAGAACCCGCAGACGCGGTCGGTGTCGGATACGCCGCCCTCGGGGGCGACACCGCTCGCGGGCGTTGCGTCGGCCGGCTCCACGGCGACGCCGCACGCGGGGCCGGGCACCGCGGGCGCGCCACCGTCCCCCGGTGTCGCACCGGGCGCGACGCACACCTCGCCTGCTTCAACCGGAGCGAGCGACGCACGGCCCGCGTCGTCCGCCGATTCGCGTGCCCAGACTGTCACCCCGGACAGTAGGGCGGCCGCCGACCGAGGCCGGGCCGGTGTGGCCGATCGCGCCGCCGGTTCCGGCCGCGACGAGCCCGGGGTGCGGGCGGGCAAGACCGACTCCGAAGCGCCGCGAGCCGAATCCAGGCGGGAGAACACCGCGACCCGACAGGTCGGCGAGACCCGCCACGACGGTGAGACGCGCCCGGCGGGTGAGACGCGCCGGGCAGGCGCGGACCGGCCGGAGGGCGAGGCGTCGCGAACCCGCGATACCTCGGAGTCCGAAGACGGCCGGCGCGACACCGCGGAACCGATCGTGCTGCCGCTCGCTGGTGACGCGGGTGAGTCCAGGCCGGTGCGCCGCGCAGGCGCGGATACGGATGGCCGGGCACGCCGCCCGGGCGGGGAAACCGATGGTCCGGCTCGCCGCCGGGGCACGGACACCGATGGACCGGCTCGCCGGGATACGGACGAGACCACTCGGGACGATCCGGAATCCGATGCGCAATCGGATCATCCGAAGAATCGCGGGGAGTGCGCCCGGCTGTCGCTCGCGGAGCTCCAGGAGGCCACCGGGAGCGATACCATCCGGCCGCCGGACGAGCCGGTCGGCGAGCGCGGCATGTCCCTGCGCGAAATCGAGCAGGCCGCGGGCGGCCGCCTGTGGGACTACCCGGACGGCGGGCCGGAGCAGTCTCGTCACCAGGGCATCGCCGACGAATTGCTGCGGGTGGCGGCGGGGATGGACCCGCGCGATGTCGCCGAAGGCCGCGGACCGCGCGCCCTCGTGGTGGACGAATACACCGGCCCGGTCGACGAGCACGGGGTCGGCGCTCATGCCTACACCTTGACCGTGCGCATGCACCCGGACACCGGCGAGTTCCGTATCGAGGTGTCCGATCCGGGAGCGCGGAGCCGCAAGGGGTTTCCGCCCGACGTGCCGGCGGACCTCCGCGCGGTGTCGGCGATCCTGTTCGACGGTCAGGGAAAGGTGGTGTCGCCGAGCGGATCCGACCCGCGCGTGCGACCGGCCGACGAACGCCCGATCTATGGTTCCGACGGCGAGATCGCCGTTCGGCGCGACGACGAAACGCCGAAGCAGTTCCGCGCGCGGCTGCGGGCCGAAATGGCCGACATGCACTCCAGGCGGGCGGCAGAGCAGGCGCGGCGGCTGCGTGACGTGGTGGACCGCATCGACGAGGCGGATCTGCCGGAAGGGGTGACGAAACGGCAGTTGCGGATCAGGGCGGGCCAGGCGGAATGGCATGCCCGCGAGTTCCGCAAGAACGCCGACACCTGGTGGCGGGTCGCGGGTGGGCGTCCCGCGGACGATGCCCCGATACCGCCGCGTTCGTCGTCGGACCCGGTTCCGGACCCGGCGCGGCCGCGCAATGAGGCAGGTTCACCTGATTCGGTTTCGGACCCCGCGCGGTTGCGCAACGACTCGGATGCACCTGACCTGGTGGATGTCCCGCCGGGCGATCGTGAACCGAGCGCCGCGAGTGAAGCGAATCGGCTTTCCGATTCGGCGAGCCGGCAACGCGACGCCGACGACGCGCCGGAAGCGGGTGACCGTAAGGTCGCGCCGCTGGACCGAGGCGATGCGGATGGCGACGACGCACGGCCTGCGCGCGACCGCATCCCGGCACTCGACGAGACGCCCGACTTCCTCGGTGAATCCGACGACGCCGAGCACCGGGGGGAACACGGCGACGACCATGTTCCCGCCGGCATGTACCGCGACGCCGACGGGCTGCTGCACAAGTTCGGTGATCGGCCTGACTCCTACCGCGACCCGGACGGAACGTGGCATCACCAGGACGACGAGCCGGGCACCTACCGCGACGACAGTTTCCGTTTGCACGACGCGGACACCAACGAATACCTCCGCGATCCGCTGACGAACCGGCCTTACCGGTTCCTGGCCGATCCGGGAGACAAGCAGCCGTACACCGTGGTCGACGAGGCGATCGCGGCTCAGATCGCGGAAGCGGTCACCGAGCGGGCGGCGTTGGAGACGCAGCGCGACAAGGCCAATGACGCGGTCAAGCGGCACCTGGCCGAGTTCGGGATCGAGAAGATCAGCGACCTGGCCGAGGAGAAACTCGCCGGGCGCGTGGACGAGCTCGAGCGGGAGATCCTGGAGTCCGATCTCTCCGACGACGAGAAGCAGGCGAAGCTGGATCGTCTCGGCGAGATGGAGCTCAACGCGGAGAAGTTCAACGACCTGGGTCCGTTGCTCGTGAATGCGTCGAAGACGCTCGGCGAGTTGGGCGGAAGGGCGTTCGCCCTCGACGCGGAGCAACGGCCGGGCGCGGTGCTGCTGTCGCCGTTCGACGGCGCGATCGATGGCGCCGATACCGTCGACATTGCGGTGCTCGTCCCCGGTACCGACAGTGGGCCGCCGAAGCTGGTGGTGATCGAGGCCAAGGGTGTCGGTTCGCAGCTCGGCGGCTCGAAAACTGCTGGAGCGCAACAGGGTTCGCCGGAGTACCTGCGCCGCACGGCCGCGATCGACAAGAACTTGCGGCGGATTCTGACCGAGACGCCCGAGGAGATGGCGGCGCGCGGTGTCGATCCGGACAGCGCCGAGGGGAGGGCGCTGGCGCGGGCGCGCGAGCAACTGCTGAAGGCGCATCGGGACGGGACGCTCGAGGTCGAGTACCACCTGGTGCACGCCACCAAGAACGGCGTTGTCACCTCGCGCGAGTTCGATCTCCATCGGGACGGCGTGCTGGTGCGCGTCGATGTCATCGGCGGCATCGATTCACCCGCGCTGGTGCGAACACCGGACCGGGTGCCGCCCGCCGACGCATCGGTTCGTGATGCCGACAGTCCGGTTAGCGGTGCCGACGATTCTGCGCGCGATGCCGACACTCCCGCGCGGGACGCCGACGATTCGTCATCCCCGCCGCAGGACCATGACAGCGACGCGGCGGCCGCCCGCGACGCGGAGCTGCTCGGCGTACCGGGTGAGGACGAATGGTCGCACCTGAGCCCGGAGGAGGTCGGCGAGCGGCTGCAGGAGCACCTGCGCGGCGCGCTGGACAACCCCGACTTCGAGGTCTTCGGGTTCGACCTGGACGGTCTGAATCCCGAGGTGGTACGGGAATATGCCAGGGCGATGGTCGATCTGGTCGATCGGTTCCCGGCCGTCGACCTGCACGGCATCGGTATCGGCGGGCTGCCGCCCGAGGTGATCGGCATGGCGCAGCCACGGCTGGACGCCTCCGGCCACATGTTCACCGAATCGATCGTCCTCAGCTACGACCATGCCACCGGGGCACAGACGTTCCGGGATCGGATGCGGATCGGTGTGGACAACGGCCGGTTCTCCCCGGAAGTGCTGCGCCGTCCGGTCCGGGCCGTAGTGGCGCACGAATACGGGCACGCGCTCGACTACGCCAGCCAACAGAGCGCGCGGCATCAGGCCGAGGAACACCTGTACGAGCGCTATCTCGACGACGAAACCCGCGACCCCCGGCTGGCTTTCGAGGATTGGCTGCACCAGCTCAGCGGCCACAGCTTCGACCACGAGGGCAACCTGCGCCCGGAAGAGGCGCTGCCCGAGGCGTTCGCGGATCACGTGCTGCGTGGCGAGCACGATGAATCGGCAAGCGCCCCCGCCCGAGCGCTGCACGACCTGCTGACCCGGTTGGCCGCCGCGCCGCCGGAGAACAGCGACGCGCCGCTCTCGCTCGCGGCCGACCACGTCGACGTCCCGAATGATGGTTCCGAGGCGGACGCTCGATTGCCGGATGATGTGGACGCGGCCACGGCATGGGCGAACCGCGAGTACGACCGGATGCTGGGCCAACGGCACCGGCTCACCCGCGAGATGGAGTTCTGGCAGGCCAAGCGCGACGACCGGGCCACCAGGTTGCTGGAGGTCGACGATCCGGAGAGTGCGCTCGGTACCCGCGAAGCGCTGGCCGACACGATGCGGCGGCTGGACGAGGCCGCCGCCCGCCGGACTGTCGACATCGCTGCGCTGGGCGAGGACGCGGGCGGGCAGGTCAGCGAACAGCGCTCGGCCGCCGATCGCATGCGGCGGTTGCGGGACCTGACCAAGCTGGAGGAGGCCGCCCAGCAGGTCGTCCAACTGCGTGAGCGGATCGCGGTGCTGGACAGTCGGCTCGGGGAACTGGTCCGCGACGGCGCGGTCGAGGGCAGGCCGCTGCTGGCGGATGCCCTTGCGGAGCAGCATCGATCGGCCGCCGAGCGCGCCCGCGAGCTGGTGCGGATCAAACCCCGCCGCGGCATGCGCGACGATCTGGCGCGGCGGCTGGGCCTCGTGGACGAGCACGGTGTCGTCGACGAGGCCGCCCTGCGACCGGATCGGTTGGCGGACACGATCGAGCGGCTCTCGTCCGAGCACCCCGACCGGTCCGACCAGATCGGCATGCTCGACGAGGTGGCCGGCGAGGTCAACGAGGCGGACAACCGGATCGGCCGGATCCAGGATCGGATGGCGCAGCTCGCCGGCGCCGGACGCCGGGACATCGAAGCCGCGGGCGGACGGATGCGGACCGACTGGGTCGGCGTGGTCGACGGTGAGCCGCCCCGGATCGTCGTCTACGGTCCGCGGGAGCCGCTGACGCCTGGGGCCGGGCGCAATGGCATGAACGAGCACGACCTCGCACTCCAGCACGCCCTGCACACCTCCGACACCGTGGTACGCGCGATGACGCATCCGGATGTCACGGTGGAGTACCGCCGGGTCAGCTCCGACCGGACGGGCGACTGGAGGATCGCTGACCTCCCCGGCCCGGAGTTGCTGCACCCCAGGGGCCGAGACCGGCCGATGTCCCGCCGTCTGGACCTGGCGATGTGGCTCGCCGCGAACGGCGAGTGGCAGCAGGTCGATCCGTCCCGGCCGGATTGGCGACAGAACCGCCGCGGTGTGGCCGAGCACGACTTCGAGAGTCGCGTCCTGCCGGAAGGCATCAGCGGCTGGGCCGTGGACCAGATCCAGGCGACGGTGCACGACTGGCTCGCCGACCCGCCGCCGCCGGATCCCACGATGCGTGATCCGCACAGTCCGCCGCCGCCCGCGCGGATCGACGCGGATCTGCTGCCGCACATCCCCGGCGGCGGGTCGCCGGTCAACCCGGGCGACATCCCCACCTACGAGATGCCGTTCTCCGGTGCGATCTCGGCCACGATGCGCGTGATCATCGAGACGGCGAAGCTGTCGGGCTTCACCTGGTTCGCCGATCGGGACAACCCGGGCAGCATCCGGCCGGGCTTCAAACGCCATCCGTGGTTCCGCGCAGCCAAGTCCGAGCACCAGCCGTTCGTCCGTCCGGTCGAACCGGACGACGTCACCGACGACCGGGGCGCCCCGGAGCAGTTGCGCGACCGGGCGCGGCAGCGGCGGGCGGACTGGGCCCGCGTACAGAGCTGGACCGATGAGCAGTACCAGCGTTTCCTCGGTGACACCGACGACGTCGACCGGATCGCCGAGCGGGTGCGCGAGCAGCATCAGCGGGAGCGCGACGCGGCAGCGCGGGAAGTCGTCGATGTGCTCCGCCGCCGGGTGCTACCCCATGCCGCGGTCGACCCGACCGGCGATCCGGCCGCACAGCTGACCAGGCTCCGTGGCGCCATAGATGCGGCGAACTCCATGCTGGAACGGCATTTCGCTGGTCCGCTCGACGCGGCACAGCGGCGGCGCGTCCTCGGCGACGTCGTCGACCTGATGGTGGGCGACGCCGATGCCGATACCCTGCGCGCCGCCCTGCGCGATCACATGCGCACGCAAACACCGGATCTCACCGCCGACGACATGCGGCAGATCAAGAAGCTGCTGATGGAGGACGAGCTGCTGATGCTCGACCCGGACAGTGGGCAGCTCGAGTGGCGGCAATTGGATCGGCTGGCGCATGTCGCCGAGGCGTGGGATCGGCTCGCGAACGGCGCTCCCGTGCCGGCGGACTTCCGGCTCGTCGCCGATGCGCGGGCATGGTCGGAGCTGGCGCGCAGGTTCCGCGCGGAAAGCGACTACAACGTCACCTGGCACGAGATCTACGAGGCCGTGGCACGGCTCGAGGGGCCGCACTGGGACGATCGGCGCCCGCCGCTGTCGGATTGGCGTGCCGACATCCCGTACGCGCCGCCGTTGCCCGATCATCTGGCCGACGGGCCGCGGTCGTCGGAAGACTCCGTCGCGCAACGTTCTCCGGCTGTCGATCCGGTGCGCGATCCGGTGCTGGAAGGGACGCTTACGAAGCTCGAGGCGACCGTCGAGCGGATGCGCCGGATGGACGCGGAGTGGGCGGCGGAGTCCGAGCGCGCGGCGCAGTCGCCGGATGCGTCCGGCCCACACCGTGTTCCGGGCGACGAGCCGCTTTCCCGTGACGCCGTGCTGGACGGGATGCTGGAGAATCTCGAGGCCACGGTTGCGCGCATGCGCCGGATGGACGGGGCGTGGGCGGCCTCGCAGGACGGGGAGCGTCGTGCGGACGAGGCGCCACCGGACGAATCGGGGGAGGACGGCCCCGAAGCAGCGGGTGGGGTGCGGCCGAGCGGGCCTGGGTCCGAGCCGCCCTCGACGCCCGCACGGGCGGCGGACGAACCGGGCACGCCGGATCAAGCGCAGCGTCCGGATGGTTCGTGGCGTTCCGAGCCGGATGAGGATGTCGCGGCTGATGTTCGTGACGCCGAGCTGCTCGGCGCGCCGGCCGGCGACGAGTGGTCGCGGTTGAGCCCGTTGGAGGTCGGGGAGAAGCTGCGTGACGAGTTGCGTCGGCTGACGCGCAATCCCGAGTTCGAGGTGACCGGCTTCGACCGTGATGGCCTCAATCCGGTGGCGGTGCGCGAGATTGCTCGCGCGATGGTCGAGTTGCACCGCAGCTTCCCGGGGGTCGATATCCGCGGGTTCGGTATCGGTGACCTGCCGGACGGGGCGGTGATGGCGACCCGGTCCGGGGTCGAGAATGGACGCCGGTTTGTCGAGTCGTTCACGATGAATGCGGAGCATGTGTCGAGTGCGCGGGAGCTGCGGGATGCGGTGGCCGATCGGGTGCGCGACGGGTTGTCGGCCTCGGCTGCCGCGCGTCGGCCCGCGTACGCCATCGTCGTCGACGAGTTCGGCCGCGCGCTGGACGCCGCGGGTGACCACGCCGCGAGCCGCGAAGCCGAGAGCCAGCTGATCCTCCACAACCTGCTCAACAGGGGATCGATGGATGGTTTGCGGGACTGGTTGCGCGGCGCGGGCCTCAGCGGCGCGAGCCTGACTTCCGGGGAGATCGATTGGTCCAGGGCGGTGGCCGAGGCGTTGGTCCAGGTGGCCGCCGATGGCCTGCAGAACGTGGCCGAGCCTGTCGGTATCTTGTACGGGCGGTTCGCCGACTCGGTCGACGCGTGGGTGCTCGGCGCGCCGGCCGGCGACGAGTGGTCGCGGTTGAGCCCGTCGGAGGTCGGGGAGAAGCTGCGTGACGAGTTGCGTCGGCTGACGCGCAATCCCGAGTTCGAGGTGACCGGCTTCGACCGTGATGGCCTCAATCCGGTGGCGGTGCGCGAGATTGCTCGCGCGATGGTCGAGTTGCACCGCAGCTTCCCGGGGGTCGATATCCGCGGGTTCGGTATCGGTGACCTGCCGGACGGGATGATGGCAGTGACGGGGTCCGGGTTCGAAGACGGACGTGGGCACCCGAAGACGATGACGGTGAGCGCGGAGTTCGTGTCGAGTGCGCGGGAGCTGCGGGATGCGGTGGCCGATCGGGTGCGCGACGGGTTGTTGCCTTCGGCTGCCGCGCGTCGGCCCGGGTACTCCATCGTCGCCAACGAGTTCGTCCACGAATTGGTTCACTCGCCGAGAGTTTTCGGCGACCCCGCCGTGCTGCGCGAAGCCCAGGGCCGGCTGTGGGACCACTACGCGGAAAACCATCCGGGTGACGTGGCGATGGGTAGTTTGCGGGACTGGTTGCGCGGCGCAGGCCTCAGCGGCGCCGGCCTGACTTCTGGGGAGATCGATTGGTCCAGGACGGTGGCCGAGGCGTTGGTCCAGGTCGCTGCCGATGGCCGTCAGAACGTGACCGAGCCCGTCGGTATGTTGTACGACCGGTTCGCCGACTCGGTCGACGCGTGGGTGCTCGGCGCGCCGGCCGATGACGTGTGGTCGCGGCTGAGCCCGTCGGAGGTCGGGGAGAAGCTGCGTGACGAGTTGCGTCGGCTGACACGTAATCCCGAGTTCGAGGTGACCGGCTTCGACCGCGAAGGTCTCAACGCCGAGATCCTCCGGGAATGGGCCCGAGCGATGGTCGACGTGTTCACGCGGTTTCCTGGAGCAGAGCTGAATCGAATCGTCGTCAGCAGCGATATGCCCTCGCGAACCGTCGCACAAGTCCCCTCGAAAATCAGCGTCGGCTACCGGTATTACCCCGACGCCGTGCAGATCAACGCGGACCATGCCACGAGCGCAGTCGCCGCCCGCCAGACCGCGGGGCCATATTATCTGCGACAGGGTATGGCGGACAGACCAGTGCGAGCGATCGCGCTGCACGAGTTCGGCCACGTCCTGGACTCCAGCGGCAGCTTGTACGCTTCGCGTAAGCTCGACCAGGCGCTGTGGGACCACTATGAGTCCACTCAGCCGGGGGAGCTGACCACAGAGGGGTACGTGGCGTGGCTGCGGGATCATTTCAGCCCGTACTCACTTCACCAGTCCGGTATGCCCAACCAAATGGAGTTGTTGGCCGAGGTATTCGCCGAAGTCGAGTCGCGTGGCCGCGACAGGGTGAGTGAACCCATGCGGGTGGCCTACGACTTGCTGGTCGAAGCATTCGACCGGGGTACGCAGCGCGGTCGGATCGGCCGCTCCGTCGACGGGTACCTGGGGGCGCATTTCCGGCCCCGCGGAACGGGGGGCACCCCGCGGCATACGTTCTCGCCCGAGCCCGAGCGGTCGCCGCTGCCTGCGCATCTGGACGACGGTCGGCGGTCACCGGAAAGCTTTGCCGCACAGCGTCCTGGGGACGCGGGGGCGGCGCATGATCCGCTGCTGCGTGGGATGTCCGATCCGGAGTCGACGGTTGAGCGGATGCGTCGGAGGGACGCGCAGTGGGAGGCCGCGCAGGACCCGACGCCCCGGACCGACTCGCCACCGCACGAGACCGGTGCGCGCTATGAGGACGGGGCCGGTGGTGAGTGGCTGCAGTCCGGTGGTGCGGTCCGGCCGCGCAACATGTTCGATATCGATGCTCAGCAGGCGTGGGCCGAGCGGGCTTACGACCACTTCCGTGCCGCTGACAGCGACGTCGTCCGGATGGTGAATGAACTCGCGGACACGCCTCGTTCCGACGGTTCGACCGGCTTCGGCTTGGACGAGATCGAGCGGGTCAAAGAGCATCTGTTCCGAAAAGAGCATCCACTCACGGTCTACGACGACAACGGGAACGAAATCGGGACGAGAGTGGCGCGATATGACGCCGATGCCGATATCGCCGAGGCATGGATGCGGTTGTCCACGGGTCGTGCCCGGCCCAGTGACATCATTTTGCTGGAACATGAAATTGTCGAGCAGCAATACTACGCTGACCATCCTGGGGCCCCGTATAGCGAGGCGCATGCGGAAGCCAACAAGGAATTCAATTGGGAATCTCTCCCGCCGGAGAGATCCGGCGAGAATATATCCGAATGGAGCGCCGAAAATGGCCATTCACTTGGTGTTTCGGAAGTCGGCCGAGACGGATCGGGAAGTGACGTATCGGTTCGGGGGCGCGAACGATCAACTGAATCGGGAACTGACGATCGACAAAGCGGATTACACCGTCACAGTGGCGGACGGGAGGACCGACCGGCTGGCGATCAAGGCGGCCGGAATGGCGATCACGCGGCACCGCAAGGACGGGATCTGGCTACCGGCGGGGAACTTCCAGGCGTAGCTGACGCCCGGCCCGTCGATCTCGGCGACCTGCGCGCCGACGAGCCCGGCACGCCCGGTGGCGATGAAATCAGGTCGTACGACTTCGCTCGACCGGACGACGGGCAACCCGACGGTTGGCACCACCGCCCCACCGATATCGCCGCGGCGGAAGTGCGGGAAGTGCTGGCGCGCAGCGAGGTCGGCAGGCAAGCGCTCGCCCGGCTGCGCGACCTCGGGGCGGCCGTACGGTTCGAGGAACCCGGCGACGGTCCGGGAGACCCGGACCGGTTCGACGGGCGGACGATGGAAGTGTTCATCGGCACCCGTGGGCGCGACCAGCTGGCGCAGGCGGCGGCGGTCGTACGGGCGGCGGAGCTGGCCGGTGCGGTCGCCGAGGGCAGGCTCGAGGTGCGTCCGGCCCGCATCCGCGAGCTGGATCGGGCCGATCACATCGCCGCGCGGGTGCGGGTGGAAGCCGAGGCACTCGGCCGCCAAGCCGAATTCCACCGGCAGATGCGCGCGGCCGGTTACGACCCGTACGGCGGGCCGGTGCGCGATGTGGTCGATGCCGCGCAGCGCGGCGCGCTGGAAGCGGCCTACCTGGATGTCTTCGATGCGCCGGATCGCTCGTCTGCGGTGGACGACCCGGTGCACCGGGCGATTCGCGGCGCGGAAGCGGCTCGGCTGACCGCGCGGCGGGACGCTGTGGCTGCGGCGGTGGACGCGGCGCGTGTCCTGCGTGCGGAGGCGGCACGCGGCCTGGCCGGCGACGGGGAACTGGGCACCCGCGCCGCGCTGGCCGACACGATGGAGCAGTTGTACGGCCGGACGGTCCGGATCGACCAGTCCAGCGCCTGGCGCGACCGGTTGTCGGAGCTGGAGCGGGCGGCACTGCGGGTCATCGATCTCCAGGACGTGCTGGCTCGTGCCGACGCGGACCTGCGTCACGTAATCGACCTGGACTCCCCTGAGCGGCAACGGGATTCGAGAGCTGATCCGGCACGACGGCGTGCGGCCGCCGTGGACGAGTTGCTGGCCGATTCGCGGTTCGACGACCCGGCGGATCCACGCACGGGAGTCAGCGGCAGGCACGAGGCGGGCGAGGAATGGGACGCCGCGCAGCGCTCGCGCGCATCCGTGGAAACGGCGGAATACACTCCCTCCGATCTCGCGACGGCCCGCGATCTGGAGCGGCTCCAGCGGGCCGAGGCGGCGGCCCGGCGTGAGGTGGCACGGATCGAATCCGACTGGGATCGCGCGTTCCGGCGGCTGAAAGACGGATTCAACCTTCCGGACGACGAGATTCCGGCCACCCGGCAGGAAATCTTCGACATGCTCCGGGAACGATCCGAGCGCATCGACATCTGGAACGGCACCAGCTACGTGCTGCTGCTCGCGGATCTGACCGCACAGCACACGCGGGTGAGCGCGGAGCACGCCCGTCTCCTGGGCGAGATCACCGACCTCGTGCGGCGGGACCTGTCCGCCCGCGCCGCCCTCGCCGGGGACCCGCCGCCCACCGACCTCCGGGTACACCTTGACGAATCCGGTGACCTGCACGTCCTTCGAGACGCCGCCGACGCCCCTGGGACGGACGCACCGCCCGATCCGGCCCGGTACCGGGCGGGCGAGGGGACACATCCGCGGACGATCACCGAGCACGCGGGCGCACTGCTGCGCGAGGCGCTGGTCGAACTCAGCGGCAGCCCGCAGGGCAGATGGGCTGCGAGCACGCTCGAGCGGCTCGGTGTGGACATCCGCTTCAGCACCGAATCCGAGGCGAACATCCGTCGCATGGACAGCGGCCGATACGGTCTGCGCCCGGACGCGGGCTACCACGTCGTCACCAATACGGTTGTGCTGGAATCCGATGCCGGATCCGAGCGGCACGCCGCGGAACTGGTGCGCGCGGCGCGGCTGGCCGAGCAGGCGAACCAGGCCGCGGGCGAACCGCTGGAGCGGCTGGCCCTTTCCCGCGACGAATACGTCGACCTGATGCTGGACCGGATGGCCGAGGCGTACGCCCTGATGTACGCGGGCAACGCCGACGAGACCGGCGCGACCGACCTGAACCGGATCGGCGTCGACGACCTGGAACGCGCCTACGCCAAGGCCTACGACGACGCACTGAAGTACGCCGAGAAGACGTACTGGAAGTCCGGCGTCGTCCGGTCCTACCCGCTCTACCATCGGGCCGCCTTCCGCGCCGGTGTGCGCGCCGTGCGCGAGCACCTGAACCACCTCGGGCCGCAGGTCGGCCGGCGCGACTACGGCGACCACTTCGGCGCGGCGTGGGACCGGGCGCACGGCATCGCGCCGACCGACCGCGTCGCCGCTGCCGACGCACCGGTGCGCGACAGCCGCGCCCGCGTCGCCGAGCGCGCCACCCATGTCGCGCTGGAGATCGAAAGCCTGCGCATGCTGCGCGATCTGGGCGAATACGTCCCGGTCAGCCCGGCCGAACGCGCGTACACCGAGGCCTACGACAAGGCGTATCCCAAGGCGGAGAAGGCGCATAGCCGCAACCCCGAGGCCCTGCCGCCGGAGGAGGCCGCCTACCGGGCGGGCCGCGAGGCGGTACGGCGCTATCTCGACCGGGTTGGAGTGGACCGGGCCGAGATCGCCCTCGATGTCGTCCGCGCCGCGGGCAACGAGGACGAGTCGCGCTGGGGTTATCCGGAAGCGCGCGAGGACGGGGCCACACAGCATCCCGACGGCCCCGCGACTCGCGAGATCGAACGCCACGACGACGCCGACCTGGCCCGGCGCGTGCTCGATCAGGAATTCGACAGCGAGCCGCATCCGGAGCGACTCACCGACCGCGTCGCACGCTACCCGGCCGATTCCGAGCCGGGGCGGCGGCCGCGCCTGGTGGTGGTCGCCGAACCCGGGCAGCACCTCGACGCCCTGCGCGAACTGGCGGCGAGCCACCCGGAACTCGCCGACGTGCTCTGGGACCGGTCGCACGATCTCGACTACCGCAACGCCGTGCGCGGGGCAGGTGGCCTGCCGACCATGCACCACATCACGGTCACGGCGGCCGAGGGGCCCTACCGTCACCCCACCAGGAGCGAAGCGCTCACGCAGATGCTGGCGCAGTATCTGCGCTACCGGGCGGAGGGCCGGACCCATCTCGGGTTCGAGGAGTGGCTGAAACAGCTCGGCCCCGACGCGTTCTACACCGCCGAGGACGGCAAGCGGGCCAGTGGTACCAACCGCCAGGGTTTCCACGTGCCGGGCAGGCTGACCGAAGGCTTCCATGAGGCGGGATACCGCACCGCGGCCCACGCCGACCCGCCGTTGACGCCACCGCATCCGGCCGAGGTCGCTCACCGGTTGTACACCCGCCGGATCCCGCTGCCCAGCGACTCGGGGATTCCTCGCCCGCCGCAACACGAGCTGGCAATCTTCCGAGTCGGGAAGACGGTGCTGAGCATCCATTTGGAGCCCGACGGCAACGGCGGCTGGCGGGTGCCCGCTCCGCTGTCGAACCGATCGGAATCCGATGTCCTGTCGACGCATCTGCAAGGTTTGGCCGCGCCCGATCGGAGGAAGCTGGTCGCCCGCATCGTCGAGTTGCTCGGCGACGGTTCGGCGGACCTGACCGATCGCAGTCAGCCGCGCAACAGGCTCGGCCGGTTCATCGATCGGCTCAGGCAGGGCAGCGCGGGGACCACAGAAGACGGTCGGCGCCGGCACGACGATCGATCCACGGACGGCGGCGAACGCCCTCGGGCCGACCGGGACCGGATGGCGGACGATTCCGCGCGTGCCGCACGTCCGCCCGAGGACATCGCACCCGACGTGACCGATGCCGAGGTGCTCGGTGTCCCGGGTGCGGACGAGTGGTCGCACCTGAGTACGCACGAGGTCGGCGAGCTGCTACAGGGTCGGCTGCGGGAGGCCATGGGCAACCCCGAGTTCGAGGTGTTCGGTTTCGATCTGCCCGGTCTCGACCCCGAAGTCGTGCGGGAATACGCCAGGGCCATGGTCGACATGTACGAGCGGTTCCCGCACGTCGATCTGCGCAGTGTCGGCATCGGCGAGCTGCGCGAGGGCGAGCTCGGGTGGGCCGACGGCGCCATCGACGAGGTCACCGAGTCCGTCTACACCAGGGCGATCGTCCTCAGCTACGACCATGCGACGAGCGCACGGGACTTCCGCGCGGCGGTGTACAACGCCGTCGGAAACGATCAGTTCAAGCCGATGATGTTGCGGCGGTCGGTCTACGCCACCGTGGTGCACGAATACGGTCACGCGCTCGACCACTACGGCAACCTCGCCGCCCGGCACCGGGCCGAGCGCCACCTGCTCGACCTCGCCGCCGCGGACCCGGACGCCGATTTCGGTGCGTGGCTGCGGGAGCTGAGCGGATACAGCCTCGACCACGAGGGCCTGCTGGACGCGCACGAGGCGATGGCCGAAGCCTTCGCCGAGGTCGTCCTCCGCGACCTGCTCGATGACCTGGGCCCGGCAGGCAAACCCGTGCGCGCGCTGCACGACTTGCTGTTGGAGCACGCGCGCAATCGTGTCGAGCTGGGCCGCGACGTCCCAGCGCCGGCCAACGACCGCTTGGTGCTCGACGACCCTGTCGACCGGGTCCGTGACCTGCTCGGGCAGACCGAGTTCGGCAAGCAGATCCTGGCGAGTCTGGACCACGGCCCGACCCGCATCCGGTTCGAAGACCAGGCGCAGGACGGGCGGGCCGGCGAGTTCCGCCGCCGGGAGCTGGCCGCGCTGGCCTTCACCGCGGGCAACTCGCAGGTGCGCCAGGCGCTGACGCTGGCGCACGAATCGCTGCACGCCCAGCGGTACCTCCAGCGGACGACCGCGAACACGCCCGAGCACATCCGCACGATGTCGCGGGAGGAGTTCGTCGACGCGATGATCGACGAGGAAGCCGCCGCCACCGGGCGGCACTTCCGGCTCGCGCGGGAACTGCGGGCGCTCGGTTACGAGATCGCGGAGCATCCGCTCGAGCAGCGCTACAACGAAGTGTTCGACCAGGTGATCGAGAACAGCGGCCGGGACAAGCCGTGGACTCGCACCGAGGCCCACGAACATGGCGTCGCGGTCCTGCGCGACCTCATCGGTCGAGTCGAATGGCACAACGGGCAGACCTACGCCGGCTACTACGGAAACGCCTGGGACGAAGCCAATACCGTCCGGGACGGTGCGGCGGAGCCGGGCAGGCACCGGCCACTGTCGTCGGTCACCGCGGACGAGCTGTGGCAAAGCGCGCTGCACCGCCAGGACGCCCGGCTGCGGGCGCGGGAGGTCGCCGAGGAATTCACCCGGCGAGCCGAGGCGGTCTTCGGCGAGGGCTCGGGCGACCGCACGCGCGCGGAGATCGAGCGAGCACTGCGGGCGGCCGAGGCCGAGCTGGACACCACGACCTGGGTCGACCACGGCGCGGAGGTGCTGCGCAGGCAGAACGATCTGCGCGTCCTCGCCGACCTGGCGGATCTGCGGGACCACGCGCAGGCCCGACTCGAGGCACGCACGCACAGTCTCGCCGCGCTGGCCGCGCGGGATGTGCTCGGTGCGGTCGTCCGCGGCGAATCGGGTGCCAGGGTGCTCACCGATCACCTCGCCTATCTGCCCGGCGAGCCGGACCGGCTGGTGGTCGCCGCGGAACCGGGCGACCACCAGCGGGTCATGCGGGAGGCCGAGCGCGACCCGTTCGCCGCGGCGCTGCTCGGCCGCGACGAGGTCGGCCGCAGATACCTCGAGGTCGAGACCGACGACTTCGGCCGGGTGCGGGTTCGATCGATCGACGCACCCGATGCGGCCGCGCCGCGCGAACCCGTCGCCGATAGCCCGCCGCGCGACCTGTCCGGGGCCGCGGCGATCGAGCGGACGGCGCGGATCAGGGCGGAAATGGCGCGGACCGAGCTCGGCCGGGAGCTCGACCAGGCACTGACCACCCACCAGGTGACGATCGAGTACCAGTCGGGTGCGCCGGACCGCTACTACCCGGCCCAGCGGCGACTGGTCCTCGACCCCGGACTGTCGGACACCGACCAGATGCGCGCGCTGTTGCGGGCCGGGCTGCACGCCGAACTCGCCCACGCGCGCGACCTGCCCAACGCCGCCCAGGCCAGGATGCAATCGTCGCGGCGCAAGTACGTCGCCCTCATGCTCGACCTGGAGACCGCGGCGCACGTGATGGAATTCGCCGCGCTCGGTGAGCTGCGCGCGGCGCTGCACGACATCCCGGAAACCCCGTTCGAGCGCGCGTACACCGACGCTTTCGACGCCGCACGCGAGGCGGCCGCGGCGGCCGAGCCGGACGCCACGCCCGAGCGCCTCGACGACCTGGCGCGCGAGGCCGCGTTCGACGTGGTGCGCCCACTGATGGACACCCAACTCGTCGGCCCGGACCAGACCTACGCCGAGTTCTACGGTGCGGCCTGGGACGACGCGAACGGCCACCGCCCGTTCGACCGGGTCGTCCAAGACGCGATCGCGTCCGGCGCGGCCGAGGTGACCGTGCTGCGCGAGGGCGATTCCCGGCACAGCGCCGAGCGGGTGGAGCGGGTCCGGTTCGCCAACGGCACCGAACTCGTCCGCAAGATCGTCGTCGACCCGCGCCACGCGGTCGCCGAGGTGCTGACCAGCGTGCTCGGTCGCGCCATCGACGCGCCCGTACCCGAGTCGGTGCTCGACCTGCACGATCCGACCGTTGTCTACCAGCAGGTGATGCCGGGCGAACCGGCCGCCGACCGGCACCGCGGCATCCTCGATCCGCATGAGCTCGGCTACGCCGATTCGGTGCCGGGCCGCGCGCTCGGACTGCTGGACACCCTGGTCCGCATCCCGGACCGGGACCGCTTCGGCTGGCTCGCCGGTCCGGATCGCGAGGTCGCCGGAATCGACCACAGTCGCTCCTTCGACAGCAGCGACGAGGCGCGCGCGGCCATCAGCCCGTTCGCCGACGGATTCCTGGTCCGCGCCGACGACGGCACCGTGCGTTACCGCGACAACCCGCTGACCCGCGAGGCCGTCGACATCCTCATCGACCGGGTTGCGGTGCTGCGGCCGCAGTTCGAGCGGTACGGCCGCGGCGGCTGGCACGACCTGGTCATGGAACGGCTGGCGCAGGTGCGCGAGCATGCGCGCGACGTCGGCCCGGTGCAGCGGTCCGAGCCGCCCAAGCTCTACACACCGATCGGCGGCGACGACGACATCGTCCGCGTGGTCCCCCGCACCGAGCAGACCTACGACTGGCGGGACAACGACGACCACGGCATCTACGCCACCTTCGACCCCTTCGAGGGCATCCTGCGCGTCCGCCTGCGCGTGTCGGACGGCCCGACGGACAGCGCGACCATGTTCGCGGACGCGATCTCGGAACTCGGCGCACAGCGGGCACACGAGATCCACGGCGAGTGGCAGCGGGAGGGCGACTTCGACGCCCTCGACGCCGACCGGCACGACCTCTACCGAACGGCCGAGGAAGCCGTGGCCCGGACCGTCCTCGGCCGGCTGGCCGCCGAGCACGGCTTCACCGAGGTGCGGATCGAGCCCGCCGGTCCCGGCGAAAACACTGTGCCCATAGTGCGTTTCACCAAGCCGGAGTTCGCCCGCGCCGACACCGGTTCGACGCCGGACGAAGCCGGCGCACCACACCACCCCGACGCCGGGAACCCGGAACCGGCGACGCAGGACGCGGCCGACGCCGACCGCACCGCCGATCAGCCGGAGCGGACGGACACCGACGAGCTCGGCACCGAAGAGCTGTGGCAGCTGGGCCGGATCGACATCGCCACCAACCAGGTGTGGCAGATGCTCGAGCAGAGCACTGTCGGGCGCGAGGCGGCGCACGTGCTCCGCGCGGAGGGCGCCCGGGTGCGGTTCGCCGATCTCGGGAACGAGATCGGCGAGGCGGACGCGTTCGACCGGCGCACCATGGACATCCTGGTCGACACGCATGACCGCGGACAGGTCGAGCTGGCCGCCGAGCTCGTCCGGCTCGCCGCCCTGACCGAGGCGATCCGCGACGGACAGGTGGAGGTCACCCCGGCCCGCATTCGGGGCACGACACGCGAGGACTACGTCGCGGCACAGTTGCGCGCCGATGCCGCGGCGACCGGCAGGCAGGCGGAATTCCTGCGCCAGCTGGAGCAGGCCGGGTATCCGGGCCGCCCGATGGCGATGGCGCCGGTCGAGGTGAACTACCGGCGCGCGATGCACCAGCAGTACCTCGACGCCTACGACGCGGCGGTGGCCAGGGCGGAACAAGCCGATCCGGCGGCGGACGCGCAGCGGCTGCGGGAACTGGGACGCGCGGCGGGCGTCGATGCGCTGCTGGCCGGTGAGCTGTTCGACGGATCCTGGTCCGACGAGGAGAGCGCCAGCGCACGCAACGTCCACGGCCGCGACTGGGACGCGGCCCAGCAGCTGGATATCGCGAGCGACGTGTACCGGCCGACGAGCGCGGAAGCCGCCCGCGACACCCAAGCCTTGCTGCGCGGGCACGCCGCCCTGAACCGGGAGATCGGCCGCATCGACACGATGCGGGAGGGGCTGATCCCGCACCTGGACGGGTTCGACCCCGAGAACAATGTGTTCGACCGGCAGGCCCTGCGGCCGGATCGGTCGTTGCTCGCACACCTGCAAGACCTCGCCCAGGCGCGGCTCGAACTCGGTGACGACCAGCTGTCGTTGTTCCAGACCCAGGTGCGGGTACTGACCGACCTCGCGGCCGAGCGCGCTCGCGTGGTCGAGGCCCGCGACCAGCTCGCCCTCGAGCTCGCCGGGCGGGTCGGGCACGACCTGATGGACCGGCAGGTGCGCGAGGCCGGTGGCAGCTGGCTCACCGACCGGGTCGCGTGGATGCCCGGATCGCAGCCGAAGCTGTTCGTCGCGGAGACCGGCGATCGGTACACGCGGGTGACCGGCGACGAGGCGCCCTTCCGGTCGATTCGGGAAACCCTGTGGTACCGGGATGTCTTCGCCGATCGGGTCTGGGTCGACATAGACGACTCCGGTGAGGTGCGGTTGCGTCGTCAGGAGACGAGCCCGCGCGACGTCTGGTCCGAGGAGGACGGCCGCTGGATGCGCGAGCGGCCGGAGGGACGGCGCGACGCGCCGGACCGTTCCGCGGCCGGGGAGCCGACCCCGGCCGGCCGGACGGCCGAGGAGAAGACGCCCGCCGACCACGCGGCCGAGCGGCTCGACCGCACGCTGTTGGAGCTGGACGGCGACAACCATCGCACGTACATGACCATGCGGGGCGAACGGGTGCGCGGCGAGGGGAATTACCCCGGCCGGTGGGCGATGAGCACCGTCGACCGGCTCGGCGTCGAGCTGCGGTTCACGCTCGAGGACCCACCCGCCGCGCGCGACGGCAGGCAGGTGCTGCGGTCCGACACCGGCTACGTGCCGTTCGCCGAGACCATTGTGCTGCACCTGAATTCGTCGGCGCTCGAGCTCGCCGAAACGATCGTCCACGCGGCCACCATGGCGGACCGGACGCGGGCCGCGGGCGACGGGACGCTGGAGCGGGTCACCCTGTCGCGGGACGAATACATCAGCACGATGCTCGACCGCCAGGCCGAGGCGCACGCACGGGCCTTCGAGTTCACCCGGGTGCGCGATCGGCGCAATTCCTACCGCAGCGCGGACGAACGCCTCCCCGACGAGCCGCGCACCGTCGACCACGAGGACCTACTGCGTCAGACCTACGACGAAGCGCTCACGAAGGCACGCAAGATCGCGGCGCGCGCGTACAAGGGCAACTCGTCGGTCCGGGACACGATGCTGGACGCGGCGGCCTTCCGCGCGGCCGTGCGCGAGGTGCGCGCGGCGCTGGTCGAGCGGGGACCACTGGTCGACGGCGTCGACTACGCCACCTACTACGCCCGGGAATGGGACCGCGCCAACGGATTCACCGCCGCCGACCTGGACCACGCCCCCAATCCGCACAAGCAGGACTCGCCGGAGCTGCGGCGAATGCGTACCGCCGACTTCGCGGTCGAGATCGAAACGCTGCGGATGCTGCGCGATTCCGGCCGGTTCGTCCCGGTCGGCCCCGCTGAGACCGCCTACACCCAGGCATACGACCGGGCCTACCGGAAGGCACAACGCGCCGACGACCCGACGCCGCCGGAGCGTCGCGCGATGGACGCGGGGCTGGCCGCCCTCCGCAAGTACGTGGACAAAGTCGGCCTGCCCGAGGCCGAGATCGCGATGGAGGTCGCGCGATCCGGCGCGGACAACCAGGGTGAATACCAGCCGTGGCCGTTGGCCGACGATCCGAGCACCCGGACCAGGGTGGCCACCGAAGAGGTCAGCGATCTCGGCGCGGCGCGGCGCGCGATCGCCGCCCAGCTCGATCGGTACCCCGAGGGTGTGCGCCTGACCGAACGCATCGCGCTGCTGCCCGACGAGCGGTTCGGCGGTCAGCGACTCGTCATCGCGGCGCAGCGGGGCGGCCATATCGACGCATTGCGCGAACTGTCCGTCCGGAACGCGGAGTACAGCGACGTGCTGTGGGCCGGGACCCAGAACCGCCAGTACCTGCTGGTCACACCCGGCGAGGAGGACGGAAGCACCCGCTGGCTGAACTCGGGCCAGGCGGAGGGAGCGTACCGGGCGCCGAGCAGCCACGAGGCGATGGAACAGTTCCTGGCGCACTATCTGCGGTATCGGCTGGCACGCCACACCGATCTCGGCTTCGAGGCCTGGTTGCGCCAGCTCGGTCCGGAGAACTTCCACACCAGGAAGGACCAGCGCGAGGCGGACTCGCAGGAGGCCTACGAGGGCAGCGCGAACAAGGGCACGCTGCGGCCCGGCGCCCTGCGGAACTTCCGCACCGAACCGGAGGTCGACGAACCCCATCCGGCGGTGGTGGCGCACCGGCTGGCCACGAGGCAGGTGCCGCTGCCCTTGCACGGTGGCCGAGGTGTGTCCTGGCCCCGCAGCACCCTGGGGCGGATCGAGATCGCCGACTACACGTTCGGCATCGTGCTGGAGGCCGACGGCAACGGTGGATGGCGGGTGCCGGCCCCCAACGGTGATGGCGGCCTCGACGACGCCCTGAGCCAGTTGTTCCAGGGCATGTCCGACAAGAGCCACAAACGGTTGGCCAAGCGGATCGCCTCGATGCTCGAGGATGGCGGGGCCGATCTGATCCGGCGCGAACCCCGGGGACGGTTGCGCCGCATGGCCGGCCGACTGTCCTTCGGGTCGCCCGAGGATGCCCCGCGCGCGATCGATGCGGGCGAGCACGACCCGCCGCAATTCGATCGGCCGCGTACCCCCGATTCCGACGATGGACGCCGAGCCGAGGCCGATCGGCGGCAGGCGGTGCTGGACCGGCTGGCGGCGGAGAACCACGCCGCCGTCCGTGAACGCGACGCCGCCCACGCGGCGAACGATCCGGAACGGCTCGCCCGCGCCGAGGAGCGCGTCGAGCGGCTGGACCGGGCTTTGGCGACCGCCCTGGAACGCGACGCGTTGCTGCGCGCCGATGCGCGGCCGGTCACCGACCGGGTCGGCATTCTCCCGGGCGAGCCGCCGATGGTGCTGGTGGTGAATCTCGGCGGGACGGATCCGGCTCGTGCGCTGGCCGATGCCGCCGCACGGTATCCGGAGGTGGCGGACGCGCTCGCCCAAGGCGCGCGGCCGCGCGAGTTGCGGGTCGATCCGGACGGCGCCATCCGGGTCGTGCCGATCGACCCGCGCGCGGACGCGACCGCGGGCGAGGGGCCGCAGCAGACCGCGGCCGGGCGGCGATCCGATGGCCCGGCCGACGCGGGCGAGGCCGATATCGTGCAGCCCGGCCCCGACGACGATGCCGCTACCGCGCAGCCCGCTTCGGGCGACGGCGGTGCTGAAAAGCCGCCGACCACACCGCCTTCCGCGGACGATCCCGGCGACGAGTCCGGCCCGCCATCGGACTGGTACTTCCGGATGCGGATCGAGCAGGCCGACTGGGCGGCGGACATGGCCGCCGACCACGCCGCCTGGCTGCGCGAGTCGGCCGACGCGAACCCGGACGACCAGTGGGCGCGATTGCGCGCCGAACAGGCGGAATGGGACGCCCGGATGGCCGCCGACCGCGCGGCCTGGTTGCGACTGGAGCAGGCGGAGAACGAGACCTGGTCCGCAGGCCTCGAAGCCGACCGGTCGCGGCGCGCCGCCGACGCCGATCCGGACGACCCGTGGGCGGAACTGCGCGCGCAACAGGCGGAATGGAACGCCCGGATGGCCGAGGACCGAGCGCAATGGTTGCGCAGGCTCTACGCGCCGATCGGGACCGAGCGACACGCCGATTCGGGCACACCGGACGCGGGGTCCTCGATACGGCCCGACCCGGAGCCACCGTCCGCCGCCACCCCGGAGGGGGGCACACCTCCGCTCGGCGCGGACGAATCGCGTGCCGCCGCCGCCGATGACGATCCGCGCGTTCGGATGTCACCCGAGACCAGGGCGCAATACGACCGGCTCACAACCGAACTCGAGCAGGCGCGGGCCCGGCGAGACGAACTGCGCCTGCGGCGTGACGAGCTGGCCGGACGGCTGGCGATCGACGACGCCGACGACTGGGCGGCCCTGCGACCCGGGCCGGACGGCCTGGACCGGACGCTGGATGACCTGCGCGGACGGACGATGCCGGTCAGCGACATGCCCGAACGCCTCGCCCGGATCGACGAAATGGAACAGACCGCGCGGGACTTCGCCGACGCCGACGCGGACACCGCTCGCCTCGAAGCGGAACGCACGGACCTGGAACTGTCCACCACCCCGCTGGGTGAATACGACCAGCTCGTCCAGCAGCGTCAGACACTGACCCGGGAACGCGAGTTCTGGCGGGCCAAACGTGACGGCCGGGCCGCGCGCTGCGAATCCTGGAGTGACAACGTCGTTCTGGACGAGTCGGCGTTGCGCGGGGATCAGCTGGAGGCCACCGTCCTGCGGCTGTACGAGACCGCGAACGTCCGGATGATCGACGACATCGGCGGCCCCGACGAAGCGCCGCACACCGATCGGGTCACGCCGGAGCCACTGGAACTCGAGCATCGCAGGCGGACGATCGAGAAGCTCGCCGCGGCCGCCGAGCAGGTCAACCAGCTCGACGAGCAGATCCAGCAGGTGGACCAGCGGCTCCACCAGTTGCGCGCGGCCGGCGTCGGCGTGGAACGGTCCCGGCCGCAGGACGTGATCGACGCGCTGGAGCGGCTGGCCCAGCAGCGGGCCGACGCGCTGCGCGAGGTCCAGCCGCTGCGACACGAGCGCGACAACCTGGCCGCCCGCTCGGGCCTGCTGGACCAGGACGGACGAGTCGATCAGACGGCCTGCGAGCCGGAGCGGCTGGACCGGACCGTGGCCGACCTGCGCGCGGCGGTGCGGGACGGGTTCGCCGACGGCACGCTCTCCGAGCAGGAGGCCGCGGCTCGCCACCGCGACATCGACGCGCTCGACGCCGTCGCTCGTGCGGTGAACGACGCGCACACCGCGATCGGCCGGATCCAGGACGACATGGCCAGGGTGTCGGGCGCGTACCGAGACCTCATCGAGCGCGGGGGCGGCCGGATGGTGACCGACCGGGTCGGCATCGTCGAGGGCGAGCGGCCGCGCATCATCGTGTTCGGTCCCCGGCCGGACCCGGCCGCACCGCGCGCCGATCACGACGCCGCTCTGGCCGACGCCCTGCGCCGAAGTTCCGAGGTGGCACAGGCGATTGTGCGTCCGGAGACCACGGTCGACTACCGGCACGTGCTCGCCGACCGCGAGGACAACGTGCGGGTGCGGGACACGGACCCGCCCGAGATCGAACGGTTGAGCACCGGGTGGATCGGCGGCCGCCGCCTGGACATCACCTCGTGGCGCGACGCCGACGGCGTCTGGCACCGCGTCGACCCGACCCGCCCGGACTGGGAATTCGGCCGCGACCGTAGCGAACTGCCGAAGAAGTACTCGCCGAAGGAACTGCCGGACGGCGTCAGCGGGTGGGCGATGGAGGACGTCGTCAACGACATCACCCTGCCGACCGACAACGTTCCGCCCGGCATGATCCCGGAGAGCACCCTCCCGTTGCACATGCCGCAGGCGCCTTCGCGGTACGACACCTCGGGCATCGACGAGAAGGACGTGTTCACCCAGCACTGGGGCGGTGATTCGTACAACGTCGTGCGCCTGCTGCTGATGGCGGCGCAGGTGCCGAAGCATCCGGCGGTGAAGGCTTGGATCCAGCGTCATCCGGAGATCGGCGAATGGGTGCAGGCGCGGCCGTGGCTGCGGCATGTGCCGCCATTCGGCACGGTGTTCCGCAACTACGAATGGTTCGCCCCACCGCAGCGCAACATCCAGCCGATGCACCGGCCCTGGGATACGGCCGACCATGTGCCGCCGGGCGACCGGGTCGACATCCCGGAGGCCCTGCAGCGCGAGTGGGACCGCGACATCGCCGCCTGGCAGCGGGTCCAGGACTGGGCGGACGGGGAATACCAGCGGTTCCTCGCCGACGACACCGACCTCGACCGGATCGCCGACGGCCTGGACCGGCATCGGCGCGCCGAGCGGGAAACCCGGGCGCGCGAGGTGGTGGACGCCGTCGCGCGGCTGGTCCGGCGCCAGCCGGGCATCGACCCGCTCGGCGACGTCGACGCGCAGCTCGCGCGCATCCACGATGACATCGACCGGGTGGCGGGCGGCCTCGCCGACCGGTTCGCCGCCGCCGACCCCGAGTCGATTCGCGACACGGTCGCGGACATCCGCGAACTGCTCACCGGCGGTGGCGATCCCGAGCAGCTCGCGACCGCGCTCGCCGAGCACATGCGCGACGACGTTCCCGTGTTCACCCGCGAGGAATTGGCGCGCATCAAGAACCACCTGATGGTCGACGAGCACCGGGTACGCGACCACGGCGACCCGCACGGCCGGTACGTGCGCACGCGGATGGATCGCCTGGCCGATGTCGCGGAGGCGTGGCACCGCCTGATCGACGGCGCCGGGCTGCCGCAGGATTTCGTGCTGCTCGACGACATGCTGGCCGAGGCGCGATTCCTGGACGACAATCCCGGCGCGAGCTGGCAGCAGGCCAACGCGCACGCGATCGGGCTCGGCTACCACTGGGATGCCGATCGCCCGCCGTTGACCGATTGGCGCGCGGGCATCCCGTACGCTCCCGCTCCGCTTCCGCCGAACCCGGGCTACCTGCCGCCCGCACCGGGTGCGACGCCGTCGCGGCCGCATGGACCAGACGAAGGACCCGGAAGCGGCGAGCGCCGCCCGCCCACCGGGAACGAGCTGCCGCGTCCGCGGGACGAAGACGCCGCGACGCCGAACACCGACGGCGGCGCGCAGAAGCCACCGGAGGACCCGCCCGCCCCCGCGCGTGCGGGCGAGCCCGACGAGCCCGACGACTCGGGCGACGGCGAGCAGGGCGCGTCGCGGACCGACCGCTCCGAGGGCGAATCGGATGCGGCGCAGGCGTCGCCGCGCCCGGACGAGTCCGGTGCGAGTTCGCCGGACGAACCGGGGAACGCCGCGTCTCGGGAGTACGGGGCGCAGCCACCTCGGCAGGACGACTCCCCGTCCTCCGCCGCGCGGGACGACGCGCACCGAGCGCTCGCCGAACTCGACGAGCTGCACCGCCGAATCGACCAGCAGCTCGACGACCTGTTGCGCCGCGCGGGTGCGGATCTGGACCGAATCGAGCAGCGCGCGCTCGACCGCCTGGCCGAAATCGAAGCCGAGCTCGCCCAACGGTTCGACGAGCTGTCCGCTCGGCCGGACCGCGGCGTTCCGCCCGACGGCGAGGTCCCGCAGCCCGACTCGCCCACGGCCCGCACCGGCGCGCAGGACTCGGCCGAAGCGGCACTGGAGCGCATCCGAGCGGAATTCGACGACGCGGCCCGCCGCACCGACGAACGATTCGACGAGCTGCTTCGCGACACCTTCGCCCAGCTCGACGCCATCACGGCCGATCTCGACCGGCATTTCGACGCCGCTGTCGCCCGACTCGACCGGCTCGCCGCCGGACCCGACGACGCTGTCCACCCGTCTCCGGAGTCCCAGGCACTGGACGAACTGCACGAGCGCCTGGTAGCCGAACTGGACGAAATCCAGCGCCGCGCCATGGACCGCCTCGCCGGCCTCGAACGCGAGCTCGACGAGTTCACCACCGGCCCGGTCCATCCGGAAACACCGCCCGGGACATCCATCGCGGAAACCCCGCAGGGTGCGGACCCGACTTCGCGGGCAGCCGATCACGACACCGCCGGACCGGCGCGCGCGGCGAAACAACCAACAGCTCGGTCCGCCGAGCGTGCTGCGGCGGAGCGGGCGGCGGCCGAGGCGCGGGCCGAACTCATGGCCGCTCGCCGTGGCTTGCCGGTGAACGATGAGGATCTGACGCGGGCCGCGTTGGACGATGCGCTCGAAGGCCTGCGCGGGCGGACCATGCGGGTCGATGAGCAGGGCTCGTGGCAGGAGCGGGTTGCGGAGTTGGAGCGTGCCGCGCGGCGGGTGTTCGACGCCGAAGACGAACTGGCGCGGTTCGACAACGACCGTCCGGGGTCCGCTCGGGCCGCCGAGGGCGGGTCGACGCCACAAGACCCGCGCACACAGCGGGTTTCCAGTGACGAGGAAGCCGGAGCCGACGAGCCGGTGCATGCCGACGCCGATCCTGAACGCTCGGTCGCGCAGAAGGACGCCGGGCCGCACGACTCGCCCGATCAGCAGGCAGCGGGCGGCGAGCCGCCATCCGGGCCGCCGGCCCCGCCTGCGCACACTGAGCCACCGGCCGGCGGCCGTCCGGAAGGTGCTCGCCGCACGGGCAACCCGGTCCGCGACGTGCTCGAGTTCCTGCGCGAGCAGCGCGATTGGCCGAACCAGCGCGACGCCGAACCGCTCACCGAAGCCGAGATCGAGCACGTTCGCCTGCTGACCGAGGCGCTCGGTCTCGACGAGCGGTTCGCCGAGCTGCGCGATCCGCTGGCCGCCCTGGCCGAGCTCGCCGAAATCGCCGGAGCACGTGGTTTCCTCGATGACGCCGACGGCCCGCGCATGCGTTACCCCGACGATTTCGAACCGCTCACCAGCGCGGAACGCTACGGCGACGAGCAGTTCTGGCTGGCCGAGGCGCCGGACGACGGCCTGCGTGCGGTGCGGGACGACTTGCGCCGCGCGGGCCTGCCGATCGAGCAGCCGCGGCCGCCGCAATTGCCCGCGGCTCCCACGAGCCCGGATGCCGTGCCACCCGCCGACCCGGGCCGCCCGGCCGCCGCCGACCCGGCAAGCCTGTCCGCGCAACGGGACGCGGCGGCCCGCGAATTGGCCGAAGCCCGCGCCGAACTCGCTGATGCCCGGCGTGGTCTGCCGGTGAATGACGCGGATCTGACGCCGGCCGCGTTGGACGATGCGCTCGACGGCCTGCGTAACCGCACGTTGCGGGTGGAGGAGCAGGGCCCATGGCAGGAACGGGTCGCGGAGTTGGAGCGGGCCGCCCGCCGCGTGTTCGATGCCGAAGCAGCAGTCGCCCGGCTGGACGATGCCCTCGCGCAAGCCGCCGACCCGCACTCGGAGGCGAGCCGAGAGCGTGCCGGAGATGCGCACGCGCCCGAGTCGTCCTCCCGCATACCGCACCCCGAACCGATCGACCAGACCCGCGACCGGCTCGCCCGCCGCTTCGGCCTCGACGAGGACGATCTGTCGCCGGAGCAGCTCGGCGCGACCATCGCCGACCTGCGCTACCGAAACCTGTTGCAGGCGGGCATGGTCGAGGCGCTGGCGGCGGCGACCGAGCGGGCGGCTAGTACGCACCATCCGGACTTGCGCGCGCAGGTGCGGGATACCCGCGACGCCTGGGCGCGGCGGCTGCGCATCGATCCCGCCGACCTGGATCGCGATCCCGCCGGAACAGTGGCGCGGGCCCGCGCCACGGTGCGCCGCGACGCGCAAGACATCGCCGACCTCGCCGACGCGGTCCAAGCGGCGCGCAGGCAGACCGGCGCCGAGCCGCCCGAGCCGGGGGAGAGCCGCCGGTACACCCTCGAGGTAGATGGCGAGCGCGTGCCCGCGCGGCTGGTCGCCGACGACAACGACGGCTGGCGGGTCGAGACGCCCGAACGTCACGACGCACCCGAACCGGCGGACACCACCGTCCCCGCACCGCGGCAACCGGAGCGGCCGAAGTCGCGGCTGCGTCGCCTGTGGGAGGCGCTCACGGCGGGATATCTCGGCGAGACCCCGAAGTACCCGTCCGGCTCCGGTGTCGACAGCGCGGGCCAGTCGCTGCTCGCCCACGAAGCGGGCCTGCCGCTCACCAAGCATTACGATCCGACTCCCGCGCACGGCGACGAATACGAGGTGCTACAGACCAAATTCAGTCCGGTCCGCATCCTCAAGGAAGCCGTCACCATGTGGCGGAAGCGGGAACTCATCCCGTTCCTGAAGCACCTGACCTCCCGGGTATCGAGTCCGGCCGCCGAGTACGGCACGCCGATCGCCCGCGACGGCGGGGAGTACCGGTACTGGTTGGAGGAAGCCGATCCGGAGCTGGTGCGCCGGGAACTCGGGGTAGAACTCGCGGAGCTGAAGCGACAGGCCGAGGACGCCGCACGCGCGCTCGCCGCGCCGGACACCATGCCGGAGCTGACCGACGGCGAGACGCTCGACGCCACCCCGGACCCGTCCGTGCGCCCCGGCGAGGAGTTGCCGGCGAGCACCGGTGAACTCGCGGACTGGCTGCACGAGTTGTCCGAGGCAACCGTCCGGCGGCAGGAATTGGCCGACGCCTTGGCGGCCGCGGCCGATGCCCTGGGTGTCGACCTCGGTGAGCCGACCCCCGAGAACGTCCGTCGGGCCGTCGATCTGCTGCGGTACCAGCAGGTCCGCCGGATCGGCGCGCTCACCGGTCTCGCCGAGGCGTCCCGCCGGTACAACGCCGAGCACGAGCGGATCCCCTACAGCGACGAGGTCGGCTTCTTCGACGCCAACCCGATGAACCGCTTCCTCGGTGAGGTCGTGCGCGCCTTCGGCGGCAACCCCACCCTGCTGGACTGGCAGGGCGTGAACAACGGCGGCGAGCCGAGCCGCGAGTGGGGCGACCTCTACGACAGCGATCAGCCGGGCCAGGACCAGGGCCTGCGCGCGTTCTTCGAGAACGCGCTGCGCCGCGACCAGATCAAGGACGAGCGCTCGGTGTGGGCGCAGCTGCTCGGCACCGATCTGCACGCACTCGACGCGGATCAGCTCGCGAACACGCTCGCCGAGGAGATGGATCGCATCCGCGAGCACGCCGGCGGCCTGACCGCCTTCCTGACCGACGCCGACGAGTTCTTGCGGGCCGATGCGGCGGCCGACGAGCTCACCGGCCTGATCGGCGACATGGCCGGGCGGGACTGGGTGCTCGCGCGGGGCGGTGCGCTGCTGGAGGACGGCACCGGGCTCGGCCTGGTCCCCGGCGAGCCCGGTGGCCCGATGCGGTTGGTGGTCGTGGACGGCAGGCTGGGTCACGACCGGGTCGTCGCCGATGCGCTCGCGGCGCACCCGAGGCTCGCCGAGGCGGTCAACGAGGGCATCGTCGAGGTCCACTATCTGGTCACCGACGTACATCCGGATCGGATCGCGATCGTCGACGGCGGGGCGACGCGGGTGCGGCACTTCACCGGCGCGGTCGAGGGACGCGCCTTGGATGTCACCGTGGTGAACGACGGCGACGGCTGGCGCGTCGTGCCGGACGCTCCCGTGGACACCGCCGCGCTGCCCGCCGCGGACGAGGCGCCGGAGCCGTTGTCGCGGGAGGAGCTCGGCGCCGCCATCGGCGAACTGGCCGAGCGCCTCGGCATCACCGACGCGGAGCTGGGCTCCCCGGACCTGCTCGCCCAGCGGCTCGCGGTGCTGCACGACGAGAACGCCATTCGCGCAGGCCAGATCGAGGCGATCATCGATTACGCGCGTACCGCATGGGACATCGACACTTATCACGAGGTCGGCGACGCCCGGAATGTGCTGGCGCACCGGCTCGGCCTGGATGCCGCCGACATGACACCGCAGCGCCTCGCCGAGGCGATGGCGGACCCGGATATCCGCAACGCCCTGCGGCAGCAGCGGGCCGAGGCGCTGGTCAAATACGCGAAGCTGTTGCGCGGCATGGACCGCGCCGCGATCGATGCCGCCAACGATCGGCTGGTCCGGCGCCTCGACGCCTTGCCGGGAACGGTGCGCGTCACCGGCGTCGGGCAGTTGGGCGAGGTGATCGCCAACCTGTCGTATCGACCGAACCTGCACCCCGACCTGGTCGACGCGCTCACCGACTACGCCGACGCTCTCGCCGCAGCCGACGTGTTCGACCCGCGCGCCCACGGCGACCAGGCGCTCGATCCCCGCGTGTCCGATGTCGAGTTCCCCGTGCACGACAAGGCGGTTCGCCACCTGCTGGAGGTCATCGGCGACGTCGTCCACCTCACCGAGGCCCCCGGCCGGCTCGGCATGCTGGACGGTGCCACCGGCATTCCACCCGGCCCCGACCGCGGGGCCGGCCGGGACTTCGCGCGACTGGTCGGCGTCGACCTGACCGACGCGGGTCCGCAACGGTGGGCCGAGGTCTACGAGGTCTACCGCGACGGCAAGCTCGACCAGAACGAGCGACTGACCCCCGCGCAGCTGGCCGAAGTGCAGGCCGCACTGCGCGCCGAGGTCGTCGGGCGGGCCGACGACATCGCTGCCCTCACCGACCTCGTCCAGCGCGCCGCCCGTGCCGATGCGGAACGCCTCTCCGCGCAGCGTGACGCGGCGGCTCGGGAGTTGGCGGACGCGCAGGCCGATCTTTCGGATGCTCGCCGCGGTTTGCCGGTGAACGACGAGGATCTGACGCGGGATGCGTTGGATGACGCGCTCGATGGTCTGCGTGGGCGGACGATGCGGGTGGATGAGCAGGGCCCGTGGCAGCAGCGGGTCGGAGAGTTGGAGCGTGCAGCCCGTCGTGTTCTCGACGCCGATGCGGAACTGGCTCGCCTGGACGACGCGCTCGAGCAGGCCGACCGGGCGACCGCACAAGACACCGGCCACGCCCCCGAAAGCCCGAATGTCGATGCCGATACCGAGCGCGCCAGTCTGTCGGCCCAGCGTGACGCGGCGGCGCGTGAATTGGCCGCCGCCCAGGCCGATCTCACGGTGGCTCGCCGCGGATTGCCGGTCGACGACGCGGACCTGACGCCGGAAGCCCTAGCTGATGCGCTCGAGAATCTGCGTTCGCGGACCATGCGGGTGGACGAGCAACAGCAGTGGCAGAACCGGCTCACCGAACTCGAGCAGGCCGCCCGCCGTGTCTTCGACGCCGGAGCGGACGTGGCCCGGCTCGACGACGCCCTCGCGCAAACCACCCAGCCGCCCGGCCCGCCGTCGAACGACCCAGCACCAGAGTCGACTTCGGAATCTGCCCGGGCCGACACGGATGCGGAGCATGCGCGCCTGTCCGCGCAGCGTGACGCGGCGGCTCAGGAGTTGGCGGACGCGCGGGCTGCGCTCGCGGATGCTCGGCGTGGTTTGCCGGTGAGCGACGAGGATCTGACGCGGGATGCGTTGGATGATGCGCTCGATGGTCTGCGCGGGCGCACGATGCGGGTGGACGAGCAGCAGCCGTGGCAGGACCGGGTCGGACGCCTCGAGGATGCGGCTCGGCGGGTGTTCGATGCCGAAGACGAGTTCGCCCGGGCCGAAGACGCGGTCCGCCGGGCCGATCACGTGGCCGGGGACCGGGCGGAGGCCGATGCGGCCCCGTTCGCCGATCGTGATGCGGCGGAACGGAACTTGGCGGACGCGCGGGTTGCGCTCGCGGATGCTCGGCGTGGTTTGCCGGTGAGCGACGAGGATCTGACGCGGAATGCGTTGGATGACGCGCTCGATGGCCTGCGCGGGCGCACGATGCGGGTGGACGAGCAGGGCCCGTGGCAAGAACGGGTTGCGGAGTTGGAGCGTGCGGCCCTGCGGGTGTTCGATGCCGAAGAGGAGCTCGCCCGGGCCGAAGACGCCGTGCGTCAGTTCCGTTCAGAGCGCTCCACGCATCGTTCTGCTCAGGAGGGCGACTCCGGTTCGCGGGCGGCCAGAGGTGCCGGGCACACGTCGCCCCGGGAGCCCGACGGCGGCGAGGATTCGTCGAACAGCGGAGCTCGCGTACCTCGTGACGGAGCTGAGGAGTCGTCGGGCGACGCCCGCTCGAACCGCGACGATCATTCGGAGCCGCCCGAGGGGTCGTCCGGACCGGGCTCGGCGCGTCCCCGCCGGATGCCGCCGAATTGGGCGCTGCGCTCGCACATTCCGCATCCGCCGAAGGACTACGAGTTCGAGATGCCGGGTCCGTTCCGGAACGAAGTGGAACCGTGGCCCGTCCCGATGCCGCAACCGCAACCCCCGAACCCGCCCCAGCCGCCGGTGCCCCCGAACCCGCCGGTGCCGCCCCAGCCGCCGGTGCCGCCCCAGCCGCCGGTGCCGCCCCAGCCGCCGGTGCCGCCCCAGCCGCCGGTGCCGCCCCAGCCGCCGGTGCCGCCCCAGCCGCCGGTGCCGCCCCAGCCGCCGGTACCGCCCCAGCCGCCGGTGCCGCCCGTGCCGCCGGTGCCGCCGGTCCCGCCCGTGCCGCCGGTCCCGCCGGTGCCGCCCACGCCGCCGGTCCCGCCGGTGCCGCCGGTGCCGCCGGTGCCGCCGGTGCCGCCGGTGCCGCCGGTGCCGCCGGTGCCGCCGGTGCCGCCGGTCCTGCCCACGCCGCCGGTGCCGCCGACTCCGCCGGTGCCGCCCACGCCGCCGGTCCCGCCGACACAGGCTCCCTACCCGCCCGGCCAGCCGACACCGCCGTACCCGCCGACGCCACCCGGACCACTGCCTCCATACCCGTCGACGCCGACTCCGGGACCGTCCGCCCCACCGTATCCGCCCACGTCACCGAGTTGGCCGGGCTACCCGAACGGACCGAGCCTGCCCGACGGCACGGTCCCCCCGGGCATGCCCATGCCCCCGATGCCGCCCGGCATACCGATGGCGCCATCGACGAACGGCGGCGGTCGGCCGGCCAACGGCCGCGGGCCGCGTGGGAACGGGCACCGCGCCCAGGACTCCGGACGCGGTATCCCCGTCCGCCCGTTCGCCGGCTTCGGCGTGCCCGCCGAGTTCGACCCGAGCACCGGCGCGCTGCGGGCCAACCCGTCGGATGCGGCCACGCACAGCGGCGTCTACGGTGAGCTCGGTGGCGTATCGGTGGTGTTCTATCGACACGACGGCAGGCTCGTCCTGCGAGTCGGCGACCGCACGGTCGAGCTCGACGGGTCCGTCGGCGTCGAGTGGGGCACAGTGGGGTGGCGCACCACCCGGTTCGCCGTAGCCGTGGGCGGCGTCGTCTTCTGCGAGCTGACCTATCGCTCGGTGCCGGCGGAGATGGACATCGGTGCGCTGGTCCGAGCCGTGGTCGACGACCCCGTGCGCCGCGCCGAGATCTTCGCCGGATGACCGGAAGCCGACGATGCGACAAGGTAACCATCGACGTGAGGAGCAATGATGCGGATCGGCCATCCGACCGATGACGAACTGCGAGCGAACTTCGACGAGATGCTTCGCTCCGTGCTGACCGGCGGCGGCATTCGCACGGAGACCGGCCTCGACATGAAGACCGAGGACGCCCTGTGGGCGATCGCCCGCGCGTACCCCGACGTGCCGGACGCGCTGGTCGACGCGGCCCGCTCGGCGTTCGCGGGCCAGCTCGACGGCTCCAACGCCCGCGAGCGCAAGGAAGCGCTGGCCCGCAGAATCGAGGAGATCAATCGTCGCCGGTCGGCCCGATGAGCGCCGATGTCACGACTTAAGGTGGGCATATGACCGAATGGCGGACGCTGACCGACACCGAGATCGTCGACCTGGCCACCGGCTTGCGGTCGCTCGACGGCTCGCAGCCGATGGACGCGGTGCCGCGGCTGGCCGAGACGTTCGGCTGGAAAGTACTGAGCACCCATCCGGACCGGGCGATGCTGGACGCGGGATTCGGGATGGCCAGCGGGAAAATTCATGGACGCGCGGGCCGGATCGTCGACATCAAACTGCGCGTCACCGATTTCGCTCCGGACGACGCGGAGGGAAGGGCGCGGTCGATGGACGCGTTCGCGGCCATCGTCGTGGCGCTGACCGGCGCATTCGGCGAACCGACCACCCGGATTCCCGGCGCCACCGCCGAGGCCCGGTGGGCGGGTCCGGAAACAACACTGGTGGTGGCGAACCTGGGCCGCTCGGTCCATCTTTCCCTGACCGCCAATAGCCGGCTCCAGCTGCACGATCAGGCCATCGAGCTGGACCGGCAGGAGCAGAGTTGACCGGGTGGGAAGACTTCGCCGCGGGCTTGGCCGTGGAACTCGCCACGCTGCGCGCCGGTTCCATCGTGAAGGTGGTCGAGTCCGGGATCGGACCGCGGCGGCGATACGCCCAGTTCCTCCAGCTCGACGACGCGCTCTCGGCCGAATTGGTCGATGACGAATGGCTCGACCCGCCCTTGCGCGCGGGCGTCGCGGGACGCCCGCTGATCGCCGAGTCGGGTTGGCGGGAACGCGATGCGGGCCACAGCAATTGGTGGACCGAGCTCGCTTGGCCGAGTCCGACGACCGAATACCGCCGACTGGCCGACATGGTCGTCACCGGGTTGCGTGACGGCTTCGGCATCGACTCTCCCACCGCCCTGGCCTATGCCGCATGGAATGAACGGTTGGAGAACCGCGAGTTGGACCTGCCGCTGCTCGGTCTGCGGCAGGAGCAGTGACGAGTACCGCGCACGAACCGGCGTGAACGACGAACAGAGCAGGCATCGTGGCGTGTACGCCGGCTCCGATGCGGTGGAAGAGGGGATTTCCGCGACGTGACCAGACCCGGCGGCCAGGCAACCGGCGACGAGCTCGGTGATGCTCCCGAACACGGCGCTGCCCCGACACATCCGACGCCGTCCACCGGCGCGGCGACGTCGGCCGAAGCGGTACCCCAGCAGTCAGCGGCCCAGCAGTCAGCAGCCCAGCAGTCGGCAGAGCGACCCGGGGTCGGAGCGGAGGAGCCCGATGTCGGCTTCACCCTCGCCGCGGCCGCGCCGGTCGAGGACGCCGCCGAACAGGCCAAGGCACTCATGCACCAGGTCGCCCGCGAGCTGGCCGCGGCCGGTCCGCCGGGCTGGCGGCGGGTCGACGCGGTGTTCGCGCTGACGGTGGCCGCGGAGGTCGCGCTGGCCGTCTACGCCGACGACGGCGAACGCGCCGTACGGGTGAGTCCCGATGCCGGGATCGTGGCGCTGGTCCGGGAGCATCGGCAGCTGGCGGCTGAACTCGAGGACGGGCCCTGGTGGCGTTTGCTGTTCACGCTGACCAGCGATGGCCGGATGGAAGTCGACTACGACTACGGCGACGAGCCGTTTCCGGACGAGCAGTTGTTTCCGCCGGAGGCCTACCTCGCGGATCTCGCGGCATACCCACGGGATTCGTTGCCGGTCTGGCTCGGCGCCTACCTCGGGCACGGCGACCGTCAGTCGCGGCCGCCGCGGGTGGCGGCGGCACAGGCGCGGGCAGATCGGGAGGCAGGCGTGCACGCGGTGCCGTCCGAGGACGAGCTGCCCCCGTTCCCGATCATGGCCGCCCGGTGGGCGGTACTCGCCGCGGCGTTCGTCGCGGCCGAATCGCCCTGGGGCCCAAGGGTGCTGCCCTCCGTGAGCTGGTTCGAGGGCGCCCGGCGCAGCGGCTGTTCGCTGTACGGGCTGCCCGGCGGGCGGGCCGTGCTGTCCGGCGGGGTGTGGAACGCCCCGGAACTGGCGGCGGCCTACAACGACGGCGTCCAGCTGCCCGATCTGTACGCGGGCGCGCCGGAATGGGTGGCGGGGCAGGTGTTGAACCACCGCTGCACCAGCGGTCTGCTGTCGTTCTGCTACTGGTGGGACAACGGCCGCTGGTACCGCGGTGCGTCACCGGGACCAGCCCGGTTCGCCGAGGCGATGCCGGGTGTGTGGAGCGCGCAGTCGGTCGTGGACATCGTCAGCGGCCTGCTCGGCGACGACGCGAACGCGCAGCGGCGCGCGGCCGTCGGCGAGCTGGTGTCCGCCGCGGAGGTCGGCGTCGTCACGCGGGACACCCTCGCCGGTGTTTTCGACGACGAACGATTCGATGTGGACGGCGCTTTCTTCCAGCTCACCATGGCCGGGGTGACCATGACGGCGCCGGGGCCGATGTCGCGGGAGGACGCGCTCGCCCGGGTCGAGCGGTTCGTCCGGGACAGCGGCGCCGACCTCGCGAACTATCCGCTGGAGGACCTGCGCGCCGATCGGATCGGCGTGGGCTGGATGGTGTACGTCCCGGTCGAGCCGGGGGAGATCGCGATCGGCCGGGCGATCTACTACATCGCCGATGACGGTGTGCTGGAACGGTCGTCGTCCTCGGTGGCGCCGTCGGTCTACATCGCGGAGTTCGAGCGGCGGTTCCGGGACCGGCACGGTCCGGTCGGCGGGTCTTGATACCCGCGTGCCAGCCGCGCCGCGAACGGAAACCGGCCGGCCGGGGAGAAGCGGCGAGGATGTGCCACCAGGATCCGGGTCTGTACATTGGTAGGCAACCCGACTCACCATAGAATAGTTGGTGCGTCGTAAGACGATATTCGGCCTGCCGTAAGAATCGGCTGCCATATTGACGTGTGGCGCACAGCCGTTCGCAGCATGCCAGCGATGAGGAGGGTCGTCGACGTATGAGTTGCCGGGCGCAGCAGTGTGATCCCGTACTCGGGGGCGAACGGGTCACCGCGCCATGGCGCATACGCAGTCGACGCCCACGTCGGGAAGGTATTCGGTTGTGCGGGTCGGCGTCTCCTTCTCGGAGATCGGACCTCGGCATCGTATCTTCCTGGGCCGCTGGCTCTCACGTAGCGCGCTTCCCAGGGGTGACAACAGGTTCAGGGGGCTTCCGAATCGCCGGGACGGAAGGAGCGTGGCATGTCTGAGGAGACGAATCCGTGGAGCGGCCTGTCCCGCGAGGCGCAGAACGGCACCTTGGAGCTGCGGCCCGGAGCGCTCGAAGCGTTGATCAACGCGGCGAACGGGGTTCGCGTCCGCGTCGCGTCGGTCAAGAAGGAACTGTCCAAGGTCGATTCGCTGCCGCCGTTCGCCGATGTGTTGCTCTCTGCCGAGGCGCTCGCTGCTCGCTTCTCGGAGAAGGGAAAAGAACTCGGCAGCATCCTGGACGACCACATCACCATCCTCGATGATCTGACCGATACGTTTTTCGCGGCGGCCAGGCACTACCGCGGCACCGAGGAGGACAACAGGGTCGATTTCGCCGCGCTCGAGCGTCGGGTGAGCGAACACAAGGGAATCACCGAAAACCTCTCGAGGCGACGGGACCCCGCCGGTTTGACCACCGCGGGCGACGGCAGCGGAAACACCTACGCGCACCCGGATTGGAATGAGGTCGGCAACCGCACGCCCGAGGAGAACCACGGATTGCCGCCCGGCCTGGCCGATCCGGGCGAAGTGACATTCGAACCGCGAGGCGTGCATGCCGACGACCCGGAGAACTTCACCTATTCCCAATATCAGACGATCATTTCGTCGATCACCGGGGGCAGTCCATCCATGCCGATCAAGGTCGCGCAAGCCGCGTCGGATTGGCGGTGGCTGGCCGGCGAACTGAAGGAAACGTTCGACATCCTCACCAACCAGATGACGACCAGTAGGTCGAGCTGGACCAGTCCGAACAACAACGGCGGTGCCGACCGAGCACGCCGCGCGATCACCGCCTATGGCACCGGCACCGATCAGCTGAATACGAATATGAAGCTCATCGGCGACAGCCTCGAATACGTGTCGGAGTGGTTGTACACCACCGGAGTGTTGCTCCAGCAGGGTGACGACTATCCCCCCACGCAAAACTCGGGCGAGACCGCCGACGCGTACCGGCAGCGGAAGGAAGAGGCCGCGGTCCGGAATTACGTCAGGGCGATGCAAGCGGCATATGTCCCCGGCGTCGAGGAGACCGACAAGGTCATCGCGGTACTGCCGGATCCGATTCCGCCGACCACCGCCCAGGTGCCGGGGCCAGGGCCGGGACCCGGCGGACCAGGGCCGGGCGCCGCACCGGGGCCGGGGACCAGCGCGGCGCAGCTGGCGTCGATGCAGAACGCGCAGCGTCAGGCCGAACAGCAGCAGAAGGCATTGGAAGACGCGCAGCGCCAAGCGCAATTGGACGCTCAGCGCCGCGCCGCCGAACAACAGCAACAGCAACAGCAGCAACAACAACAGCAGCAACAGCAGGCCGCGCAGCAAGCCGCCCAGCAGGCCGCGCAGCAGCTGGCGCAACAGGCGCAGCAGGCCGCCCAGCAGATCGCACAACAGGCGCAGCAGATCGGCCAGCAGGTGGCCGGCGCCGCGCAGCAAGCGGCGCAACAAGCCGCGCAGCAGGCTTCCCTGGCCGGCCTGCCGGGCATGCCGAATCTGTCCGACGCGACGAAGAAACTCGAGTCGGCGCTGGCGAAGGGCGCAGGCGGCCCGGGTGGTTCGGCAGGCGGTCCCGGCGTCCCCAAATCGGCCGTGAACCAGAACCTGGAGAAGGCGTCGAAACTGTTCCCGCGGGCAGCGACGAACGCGGTCACCGCGGCTGCCACCGGGCGCGCGGGACTCGCGGCGGGCCAGGGCATGATGGGCGGCCCCGGCATGCCGATGGGCGGTCCCGGCGCCGCCCAGGCTGGACAGCAGAAGGAGCACAAGCGCGCCGACTACCTGGACTCCACCGAGCATTTGGAAGAAGCGCTGGGTGAGGCGCCGGTGGTAGCGAAACCCGTTGTGGAGCGATGAACGAGGTCTGGGAGTTCTCCGGTCTGGAATTCGCCGCGGTATGGCACGCGGCGAAGGAGAGCCTGCCGGATCCGTTCTTCTACCTCAGCGGCACAACCTACTACGACGACGCGTGCAGGCAGAAAGCGGAAGCGTGGCAGCGGATTCGGATGCGCTGGGGCCGTGAGCTGGAGGAGTTGATGGACGTGCTCACGGTCCCCGATATCCGGCTGGTGATCCGCGGGATCGACGGCCGCGACGCGCGGAATCCGCAGGGCTCGATCCGCATGCTCGCCAGCCGCAGGGGCGACCGCGCGTTCCTGGTGACCCAGAAGCCGGGGCCGGAACGGGGAACGGGGGGATTCACGGTGGCCGAACACGACGTGCTGTCACTCGGCAATATCGTGGCCACCGCGTTGCCGAAGGTCGATGCCGGTCGCGGGCGCGCCTTCGATCTCATCGAGCCCGGCGGCGACGGCCTGGACCATTCCTACGGCCGCTCCCTGGTGAACGATGTCGAAGATCGCGCGGCGAGTCGCAGCGAGTCCTTCGATCGCGCGCCCGCGGCCACCGTGGGCACCATCGTGGTGGAGCAAGGGCATTCGCGGTTCGGCCCGCGCGGTATCACCCGGGCACACCTGGCCTGGCGCGACCTCGTCGACGACGGGCGCTATGCGATCGTGCCGGGCAGTCCGCCGACGGTGCTCGCGGCGGACGTCCGGCGGCTGACCGAATTGATCAACGCGCGGATCGCCGAAGTCGTCCAAGCCATCAAAGACGAGCGGATGTGATCGGTCGTATGCGCGCGATTCCATTTTCGATACGGGGGGGTACTCAATGACCACACCGCAGCCCGGTCCGCTCGGCGAATTCCCGGCGGAATTCGTGGCTACTTCGCTCACCGGCTCCATTTCGGTGCGCACCACCGAAATGGGTCTGCCGCTGGGCATCAAGGTCGACCCGGACCAATTGCGCCGCGACCCGGAAGCGCTGGCGCGCGAGGTCCTGCGATTGTGCAAACAGGCGGCGAACCGCGCGGGTCTGGCGCGGCGGGCGCAATTGCAGCAGCTGGGATTCACCTCGGAGATGCTGGCGTTGACCGGGCTGCCCACCGAACAGCAGGTGGCGACGCAGGAGATCATCGACGAGCAAGAGTACGACACCGAACCGCAGAGCTGGCTGCGATCGGTCTGAACCGCAACGTAATTCGTGAGGTTGGTATGGTCGAAACAATGGACGAGCTCATCGCTCGGGTGCAGAATCAGCTCTACCGGCTCACCGATCTCAACGACGCCATGAATGGGATCCGGGTAACCGAGACATCGCCCGACGGTGCGGTGACCGCGGAGGTCGACGGTAACGCCGCGTTGATCGGTCTCCGCTTTTCCGCTGCGGTATCGAAGCTTTCGCCGGCGGAGTTCGAGAAATCGGTCGTCGCCACCGCGAGAGCGGCCGCGCACAAGGCTTTTGCCGAACGCGGCGCGCTTATCACGGCATTCAATGAGGAGGCCACCGGGTAGTCACCGGATGTTAACCACGACCGGATCGCGATTCGCGGTCTTCGCTAGGTAAGGTTGAATACGAAACATCGGGGGATGTTTCGGGATTGGACGATGATCATGAGCCACATTGAAGTAGTCCCGGATGCGCTGCGTGTATACGGAAGCGAATCGGCGGCCATGGCCGCCGGAATCGGGGCGATCGCCGCGACCGACCAGGCCGCTACGGTTGCCGCGGTGGTCCCGGTGTTCGGCCTGATCGGCCAGGAGTTCCTTGCCTCCTACGCCTTCGCCCAGGCCAACCACCTCTCGTCGGTGGCGCAACTCGCCGCCGTGCACGCGGGCACCGCGCTGACGGCGCATCAGGCCGCCGCCACCTACGAGGGCACCGACACCGCGTCGGGCGCGGCCATCGGAGCGATCCGCACACAGTCATGACCACGCCGGGAGCCATTCCGCCACCCGGCGCCGATCCGCTGGATCCCACAGTTCTGGAGTTGCTGCGGGGCAGCGCTCTCGCGCCCATGCTCGACATGCCGGTGAACGATGTGCTGCGCAGCATGGGTTTACCGAATCTGCCGGAGATGCCGGCCTTCGTGCACCTGCCGGAGCTGCCGCCGTTGCCGACGATCGATCTCGGCGCGCTCATGCGCCCGCTGACCGATCTCGCCTCCGCGTTCGGCACCGGTCAGCTCGGCGCGCCCGCGCCCGCGCCGGCCCAGGCCGGTGGTACCGCCGCGCCACCGTCCGAACCGACTCAGTTGCTGCAAAACGTGTCCACCGTGATGCAGACGGTGATGCAGGTCGGCTCGTCCCTGGTGCAGACCTTGATGTCGGTCTGGCAGGGCATGGCGGCGATGGAGGCCGCGAAGAAGGCCGGTGCGGCGCAGACCGACGCGAGCGAGCTGGCGGCGCAGAGCACGCAGGAGAAGGTGGTGCTCGGCAGCGCGGCGGGTAGCGTCTTCACCGGCGCGGGCCTGATGTCGGTGGTGCTGGCGAAGTTCTCCACCACCATGGCCTTCGCGCCGCTGCTGGCGGCCTCGCCGGGCGGCCAGGGCTTCCTGGTCGCCTCCGCGATCGAGGCGATGACCGAGGCGCTGGCGATCACCGCCAAGACGAAGGCCGAGATGGTCGGCCACAGTGCGAGCATGACGCAGGCCGGTCAGAAGGTCGCGATCACGAACGCGCCGACCGGGGTGAAGTCGGCCGAACAGCTGACCCAGTTGATGAGCATGATCACGCCGCTGATCAGCACTGCCGGTCAGGTGGCGCAGTCGCTCGGACAGCTGGCGGCGGCCAATCCTGCACTGCTCGCGCCGAAGCCGATCAGCGCCCCCGGCGCGCACGACGGCGCGGGTGAACGCGGGGAAGGCGAAGAAGGCAAAGAAGGCGAAGCAGGAAAGTACGCCGGTGGCTCGGGCGGCGCGGGTGGCATCGGCGGTGGTGTCCCCGGTGCGATCGCCGCGGCCTCCGCACCGCTGAACCCCTGGCCCGGGACCCGTGTGGCCGGCGGGTCGCTCGGCAGCATCGGCGGCGCCACCGCTGCCGGGACCGGAACGTCGTCCGCGGCATCCACCGCCGTCGCGGGCACCGCGGCGGCGGGGACCGGAACCGGGGGCGGATACATGCCGATGGGCGGCGCGGGTGCGGCAGGCGCGGGCCTGGCGCGCGACGGCGCATCGACCACCGACGCGCTGCGCGGCCAGATGGTCACCGGCGGGCACGGCGACGAAGTGGTCGGCCGGATCGAAGGGGTCTCGCTGCCGGTGGTCGGCGCGGCCGACGCGACATCGGAACCACCGCCGGATAAGGAACTCACGCTCTGACGCGAGTGCCGAGCAGTACACAGGAGGGTCTTATGAGTGACGGGCGGGGTCAGGTGTACGACAGCGTGCGATTCGACTCGGTCACGGCGGCGAAGGCGTCATCCGGACTGGACGCGCTGGCCGACCGGTTGGCGTCGGATCTGCGCTCGGCCGAGGAAGCGCTGACCGTCGTTCCCGCAGGCGCCGACGAGGTCTCCGGCCGGGCCGCGCGGACCGCGAACGACGTGGCGGCGTCATACCTGGCGGGGGCACAGGCCAGCGTGCACGAGCTGCGCAAGCTGGCGGCCACGTTGCGGCTGCACTCGAACCAGTTCGACGGCATGGAATCGGCCAATACAGCGGATTTCGACACCACGGGTGGCCGGTCCGCCTGACCGTCGTCGAGCAACCGAAAGGTCGTCCGCAGCAATGATCGAACCACCGCAGCCAGGTTTCACCGGTGTGGTGTGGACCGCGCGCCCGCCCGAGCGGCTCGCGCGCGACCTCACCACGGGGCCGGGCGCCGTGCCGATGGCCGAGGCCGTTTCCGCGTGGTCGCGCCTGGCCGCGTCGTTCGGCGCAGCTGTGGTCGAGTACGAAAAGGTTCTCGCGGATGTGCGCGGGGCCTGGCAATCGGGGCGCAGCGACGAAGTGCTGGAACGCATCACGACGCTGCGGGACTGGCTGGTCGAGGCCGCCGCCGCGGCGGCCGCCAACGCCGCGCGGTTCCAGGCCCAGGTCGCCGCCTACGAGATCGCCCGGCTGGCGATGCCGAACACCGCCGACCTGGAAACCCTTCAGCAGGTGCAGCGGATGCTGGAGTCGATGACCGGGATGCTCGGCGCGCCGATCCGCGCGATCGCGGCGGACACCGATGCCGAGCAGGACGCGGCGAAGGCGATGGCCTCGCGGGTCATGCGGAACTACGAGATGGCCACCGAACCACTGGCCCTGCCCTGGCAGCACCAGGAGCCACCCGTGGTGGCGCCGGAGCAGGCGCTGGCCGCCGAACAGGCCGCGGCATCGGCCGAGGCCGCGGTGCCGCGCGGTGCCGCGACGATCGGTGCGATGCCGATCGGGACGGTGCCCATCCCGGCGATGCCGCGAGTACCCGCCGCGTACCGGGCGCCGACGTACATCCAGTCGGCCACCACGGCCGACGTCGTTCCGCGCGTCTCGCAGGCCACGGTGAACACGGGCGGGCAACCTGCTCCGCTCGTTCCCGGAGCACTCGGTCAGGCCGGGCCCGCACAGGATACGGCGCGGTTCCCGCGCGCCGGCATTCCCGCGGAGACCAGCGACCAGATCGGCTTCGATGGCGGCATCCAAGCCGCGCCCGCGGTACTCGGCGGCGCCGAACCCGCGGCGCCCGCCGTCGCGCCGACGGAAGCCGGCACCGAGACGGGAGGCGCGCCGTGACGGCACTGACGAACGACGCATTGCTCGTCGTCGCCGAGCGGCTCGGTGTGCAAACCTTGCCGCTGGTGCTCTCGGTGGGGCCACAACAGGATTCGATCGAAGAATATCGCGCGGCGCGGGAGCGGGCGCTGTCCGGCCTGATCGGCGCGGGGCTGCTCGGCGCCGAGGGCGAAGTCGAATCGGACCTGGCCGGTGCGCTGTTCGTCCTCGCGCAGCCGGACCGCGAGCTCGTCGCCCGCGTCTACACCGAGGAAGGCGTTCGCCGCTTCTGCCTGGCCCGGCGCGGCGAGCAGCACGCGCTCGCCGTGCGCTCGGGCGACAACTTCGAGGTGACGTCCATCTGGGCCGACGGCTCGGACGCATCGCTGACTCGTCCGCTGCTGGCGGCGCTCGGCGCGTGCGAACCCGCGCAGTTCACCGGATTCAGCGCGCTCGCCGCCGAATTGGCCGACCGCATGGACGCGGCCGAGGGCTCCGCCGACTACTCCGACGCGATGTACGCCCTCGGTGTCGGTGAGCGCGACGCCGCCGGGCTCGGGCTCGCCTTCGGCTCCTGCCGCGCCTACGCCGAGATCGTGGCCTACGCCCATCAGGACGGGCTGACCAGCCGGGCGCCCGGCGCGGTGGCGGTGTACGACACCGGCCGCGGCCGCATCGTCATCGCCCCCATGGTCGCGCCGGACCGGCAGATCTGGTCGACGGTCACGACGGGCACCGACCACCGGGTGACTCAGGCGGTCGCCACCTTGCTGGAAGGGCTGCCCGGGGGGAGGTGGCTGCCTCAGTAGCTGTCGAGTCGCACGAAACTCGGTTGCCACATTGCTCGGTGAGATCGTCCGGATCTCCGCACCCACACAACTTCTGACGGAAGGACCAAACGAAATGGCTTACACAAATCTCGGCGACGGCTCGGGGAACACCTACGGTGTCGAACAGGGCGGCATCGACGGCGTCGTCAGCCGCATGGAGGACTCGATCTCGACGCTGCGCACCTCGATCAACCAGATCGACGAGTCGGTGCAGGCCGTCGCGCGCGGCTGGCAGGGCGACGCCCACCGCGAGTTCAACACCGCGGCCACCGAATGGCACGACGAGGTCACCGCGCTCAACGGCAAGCTGGATCGGCTCTCGCAGGCCGTTACCTCGGGCAAGAACACCATTGTCGGCTCCGACGCGGCGGGTCTGTGACCGCTGGATGGCGTTGCCGTCCAGCTGGATCGCCCACCGCACGACCAGAAGGAAACAACAATGACGATCAAGTACAACTCGCCCGCCATCACCGAGATGGTCGGCGACCTCAACCAGTACGGCTCCAACATGAAGGCGCAGATCGACGAGCTCAACGGCGCCGCGGCGGCGTTCCGCCAGAACCTGCAGGGTGAGCAGGCGGTCTCGAACTTCGACACCGCGCACAAGAACCTGACCACCGAGCTGGAGGACACCCTGCAGAAGCTGGACAACCTCGCCGCCAAGGTCGAGAACGCGCTGAACCGCGCGATCGAGGCCGACGGCAAGGTCGGCGACGGTTTCGCCGCCTTCTGATCGCGTATAGCGACGAGCGACGGGCCGGCTGGAACGGGTATGGGTTCCAGCCGGCCGTTTCGTGTGTGATCAGCGGGCCGCGAGCGACTCGCCGATGTAGTGCATCTCGTCCGGTGTGGTCACCATCAGCACGGTCGCGCTCCGCGCGGCGGTGCGCACCGTGATCCGGTTGGGCGCCGCCGGATCCTGGATCAGGGTGACGTCCGCGTCGACCGACCCGCCGGGATCGTCCGGCCGCCGCACGTGCACGATCGTCGCGCCGCCCGCGTGTGCGATCGGCGGGATTCCGTCGAACACAAGCACCGTCGTGCTCGGATAGGGAGCGGCGGGCGGCGGCGGGGGAGCGGGCGGATGGTAACTGGCGCCCGCGGCTCGCGGAGCGATCGAGAGCACGTGCGGCGCGGCGAGATTCGTCACCATGGTGTGCCACGCCTCGGGCCGGGCGGTGTGCACGATGGCGTGGGCGCCGAGCGCGGTGGCGCGCAAAATCACCTGCTGAGCGAGATCCAGGTTGCCGATCACCTCGAGGTGCCTGGTGCCCTCGCCGATCAACGGCACCGCTATGCCCTGCCCGCGCTCGTCGGCGCCGATGAGCTGGCCACAGCCCGCCGTCGGCACCGCGAACTCAGTGAGCGCGGTCAGTGTGCCGCGATAGGCGATGTCGCTGCCCCAGCGCCCCGCGTAGCCGATGGGCAAGGTATCCAGCAGAATTCGCAGTTGGTTGCCGACCAGCTCACGTAAGCCGGGCAGCGGTGGTTCCTCGGGCGGTGCGACGGTGTCGAAGCGGACCACCGCGTTGAGCACCACGGTGTCGGCGAAATCGGTGTGCCGATCGTGGCGGGCCGCTCCCGGCCGCAGGCGCAGCGTCACCGTGGTGGACAAGCTGGGCACCGCCCAGATGCCGGCCAGTCCGCGCGGGCCGATCATATCGGCCGCGATCTGGTACTGGGTGAGGTAACGGCCCTGGTACTCCAGCGTTTTCGGGGACTCGGCGAGTTGGTCGACCTCGAAACCGTGGGTGAGTTGACGCACCGCGGTGTTCATCTCCGTAGCCGTCAGCACGGACGCGGCGATGTCGTGGGCGGCGAGCCGGTTGGCGACCCGGCGGGTGGCGATGATCGCCGTGCGCAGCGCGCCGCTGCCACCGCCGCCACGGTTGTCCACCGCCTCGGCGTTGGCCAGCGGATCCATCCGTAGCACGAGCCAGCAGGTGCGGTGCGCGATGGCGGGCAACGGGCCGAGGATGCGGTCGTAGAGTTGCGCGGCCACGCCGGTGCCCGCCGTGCGCGCGCCGGTGCTCACCACGTCGATGCCGGCCAGGGTGAGATCGAATTGATCGAGGCAACGCGCGATTTCGGGAAGCGGGAGCAGTTGGTCGGTGCTGAGCGAACCGCGGTCCAGCAGCGTCAGCGTGTCCGGTGGCGGATCGATCCGGAGCATGGTGAGCAGCAGATCGCCGTCCCAGCGCACGCCGTAACCGCCGCCCTCGGCCAGCGGCACGTCGAGGGCCGGTGCCTGCGTCAAGCGTTCGGCCGGGCGCAATCCGGGACGCCTGCGGGCGATCGCGCTACCGATGCGCTCGGCGGGGGTGTGCCCACCCACCGGGGCGAGCCCGGCCAGTGCGACCACCGCGCCGGCGGCGATCGCACCCCAGATCGAGTTGCCGACGGCGAGAACAATCCACGCGACGGCGGCGGACGATATCGCGACGGGCACGATCACGCGCAGCGGAAAAATACGAAACAACCAGAATTCCGGATCGCGCAGAGTGTCATAGTCCGATGGGCGTTGAATTCTCGGCACCGGCGCATCCCTTATTTCGCTATCGGTTGCCCCACCGTTCATCGTTTCGTTCACAGTTGTTTGCCCCTGCTTCGCCTCTGTACGGCCGCCGTTGATCGGCTTCGGATTCCATCGGTTCAGGGCCGTCGGTGAATTACGGTACCGTGTCGAAGAGAATGGTGATCGCTAGCTCGATGGAGACCATGTGCCGGCACAGCTGACCACCCGCGCTCAGGTCAACGGATACCGATTCCTGTTGCGCAGGCTCGATCACGCGCTGGTGCGCCGCGACGTGCGCATGTTGCACGATCCGATGCGTTCCCAGATCCGCTCGTTGCTCGTCGGCGCGGTGCTCGGTGTGCTGGTGGTGGCCGGCGCCGCGATCCTGGCCTTCCTCCGTCCACAGGGCGCGATCGGTGACGCGGTGATCGTCTCGGGAAAGCAGAGCGGCGCGTTGTACGTGGTGGTGCAGGGCCAGGATGGCAACAAGACCTTGCACCCGGTGCTCAATCTCGCGTCCGCGCGGTTGATCACCGGCGCCGACGCCGAGCCGCACGCGGTGAAAGACGACAAGCTCGGCGATCTGCCGCGCGGGCCGCTGCTCGGTATTCCGGGAGCGCCGAGCGCGTTGCCCGGTTCCAAGCAGGGCAACAACTCGGAGTGGTCGCTGTGCGAGACCATTCCGCTCTCCGAAGGTGGTAGTGCCGCCGCGTCCTCGGGCGGCACGACGACGGTGATCGCGGGCCATCCCGTGCTCGCGGACCGGATCCGGACCTCGAATCACGATGAGGCGCTGCTCGTCCGGCGCGACAACAAGACCTACCTGGTCTACGACGGTAAACGCGCCGAGGTCGACCCGGCCAATTCGGTGATGGCCAGGGCACTGGACCTGCGCGCCCAGCGGCCACGGCCGGTCGGCACCGGACTGCTCGGCGCGACGACGCAGGTTCCCGCGTTGACTCCGCCGCAAATCCCCCGGGCGGGGGAGCGGGGGCCGGGCCCGCTGTCGGAGATCCCGGTCGGTGGCGTCATCTCGGTGTCGGGCGTTGGAGCGGACGGCGGTTCGGCGCTGTACGTCGTGCTCGCCGACGGTTTGCAGCCGGTGTCACCGTTCGCCGCGCAGGTGATCAGGTACGCCGATTCGCACGGCATGCGGGAGGTCGCGACCATGCCACCCGATGTGCTGGAACGGGTTCCGGTGGTCCGGCAATTGCCGGTCGACGACTTCCCGGTGCGAACCCCGCGGATTCTGCCCCCCGAGGACGCCCCGGTCGCCTGTGTGGCCTGGGCCAAGTCGCCGGGCACCGCTCCGGGGCAGAGCGAGGGCAAGACGGGCGACGGCCCCGGCGAGCGTGCTGCGGTCAGCCTGCTGGTCGGCACCCGCTTACCGATCGCGGAGTCCGCGAAGCCCGTCGAGGTGTCCACCTCCGACGGTGTCGGCGACCGGGTGGACGCGGCCTATATCCCGCCGGGCTCAGGGGAGTTCGTGCAGGTGACCGGCATGGAGCCGGGCAGTCCGCGCCGGGACAGCCTGTTCTACATCGCCGATACCGGCGTGCGCTACGGCATTCCGGATGTGGCCACCGCGAATGTGCTCGGTCTCGGCGGCACCCCACGCCTCGCGCCCTGGGCGATCATCGGCCAGCTGGTCCCCGGGCCCACGCTGTCGGCGCGCGAGGCACTCGTCAGCCACGATTCGTTGCCGACCAAGTAAAGGTGCGGCGGACCGGTGATCCGGTCCGCCGACCGCACACTCGGACTCAGTCCGTCCAACCCACGTTCAGCGAGGTGAGCAGGCTGGACAAGGCCAGCTCCATGTCCGACGCCTCGATGCGGCGCAGCACCGCCTCGTCGATGTCGGTCAGATCCAGCGATTCGTCGTTGGCCAGCCGGAATTCGCGCTCCTCCTCGGCCGCCTCGATCACGTTGCGGACGAATCGCCCGTTGCCGGCGAGGTCTACGCCGCGGCGCGGCTGACCGCTCTGGTCGGTGCTCTGCATCGCGTACAGGCGCTCGCAGGCCCGGACCAAGTGCTCGAGCGCTCCTTCGGACAGGTCCGAGTCGCGTTTGCGGGCGATCACCTGGCCGATCTGTCCCAGTTCCTCCGGCGTGTAGGACGGGAACTGCAATCGCTTCGCGAAGCGTGAGGCCAGACCGTCGTTGGCGGCGAGCAGCCGGTCGATCTCGCCGTCGTAGCCGGCGATGATCACGACGAGGCGATCGCGGTCGTTCTCCATGCGCGCCAGCAGCGTGTCGACCGCTTCGCGGCCGAACGCGTCGCCGCCTTGCAGGCCGGTCTGGATCAGGGTGTACGCCTCGTCGATGAAAAGTACGCCGTCCATCGCGGTGTCGATCAGCTTCTCGGTCTTGATCGCCGTGCCGCCCAGATTCTGGCTGACGAAATCGACGCGCTTGGCCTCGACCACCCGGTCGGTCTTCAACAGGCCCACGCCGCAGTAGATCTTCGCGACTACCCTGGCGATTGTCGTCTTACCGGTGCCCGGCGGACCGGTGAAGGCCAGGTGCTGGCCGCGCGGCTGGCTCGCCAAGCCCTTCTCCGACCGGATCTTCGCCAGTTGCGCCGACGACTGCAACTTCGCCACCTGGGTTTTCACCGAGGCCAGACCGATCTGCGAGTCCAGCTCGGCACGGGCCTCGACCAGGATCTTCTTCGCCCGGTCCTGGCTCTCGGCCTGCTCCATCTGCTCCATCGACGGCGAGGACGCCGGATCCCACTTGTCGGTCCGCGCATCGATCACCTCGCGGCTGGTGACGGTGATCCGATAGGTGCGGTCGCGCATCGCGGCCGCGTTCGCGTCGAAATCCGGTGCCTGCGAGTACACCTTCTCGAACAGGGCTTGGGCTTCTTCCTCGTTGCCCGATTCCCGCAGGCACAGGCCGCGGCAGAACATCGCGGTGGACCTGGCCGCCGGGATCGGGCCCGCCTCGGCCTGCTGCATCCGCCGGATCGCCTCGCCGAACAAGCCGAGTTGGGCGCACGCGGTGCCGACCATCACGTGCGCGCCCGCCGCCAGGTACGGATCCTCCCAGTCCGCCGACCCGGCGAGCACCGTCATCACATCCGGCCAGCGTTGGGTGTTGTAGTGCAGTATGCCACGGACATACGCGCAGACGCGGTTGTCGATCTCGCCGTCGGGGTTGCTCAGCTGTCCGCCGCGGAACGTGTCGAGCTCGTCGAGCACCCGCTCGGCCTCGTCGTACTCCTTGTCGGCGATCAGGTGCGCCGCCCAGGCCAGCGTGATCTCGGTGTGGTTGGCCAGCGGATAATCGATGTACAGGCCGGGCAGGAACCGGCCCGCGAGTTCGCGTGGACGCAACCCGAGCCTGCGTTGCTCGCGGTAGAGCGTGCTCGCGCTGGTCTTGTACAGATTGAACAGAACGTCCTTGGTCAGCTCGCCCGCGGCCGCGCGGCCGAGCCAGGCGTCGCACATGGTGGGATCCCACTCCGTGGCCCGCTGAAATGCCAGTTTCGCGTAGTCGAGATCACGTGCGGATTCTTGCCCCTCGATGGACAATCCGAGCGACAGGATTCCGGCATCGAATGCGCGTTGTGCTTGACGGTTGCCGGTCATTGCTGTCGAACCCCGAAACCTTCGTTTCTCGTAGTAGAGACGTTCATCTGGATACCAGACTACCGATCGCGCGTGGCCCGGTTCGTCCGTTACATTAGGTTCAGCTGCCGGGAGGTCGCAACGCAAGAGTCGGCTATGGGTGCGAGTGCTCGACATGGTGAAGTCGTGCACTCGGGACGGGTTCCAGCAAATGTTGTCGATGCGTGAATCATTGTTCCGGATGAGGGCTGGGGAAGGTTGCCGTTGATCGAGTCGGCGAGCGGTACACGTGCCACCGAACCCGCATTGAGTCGTGTTTCGGTGATCGGTGGAAACACTCAGGTCGATGTCGGATTGCCGGCCACCGTGCCGATCGCCACATTCATCGGCGATCTGGTGGCGCTCATCGAATCGCGTAACCCGCAGCGGCCCGAAGCCGAGGAGGAGTCGGCGCCGCTGGACGCGCGGCACTGGACCTTGGCCCGGCTCGGCCGGGAGGCGATCGCGCCGAGCCGCACGCTCACCGAGGCCGAGGTCTACGACGGCGAACTGCTGGTGCTGCGGTCGGTCGCGGCGAAGGAAGCGCCAGCGCTGTTCGACGACGTCATCGACGCGGTATCGCGGTTGACCGCAGAGGAATTCGGGAGCTGGTCCGGGGCGGCCGCCCGCTGGATGGGCCTGGTGGTCTCGGCGCTCACCGTGCTGATCACGCTGGCCGTACTGGTGATCTCCCGCGGCAACGGCGATCCGCTCGCGCCCGCACTCGCGCTCCTCGGTTGTGGCGCAGCGGCATTCGTCGCAGCGGGCATCGCGGCGCACCGATACACCGACACGGTGACCGCGACTTGGCTGTCGCTGGACGGACTGCTGCTGCTGTTCGGCGGCGCCGCGCTGCTGGTGCCGGGCACGCTCGGCAGTCCCCATCTGCTGCTGGGCAGTTCGGTGCTGTTGATCGCGGCGCTGCTGGGCTACCGGATCACCGGCATCGGCGCGACCCTGTTCTCCTGCGCCGCCGCGCTCGCGGTGATCGCGGGTGTCGCCGCGGCGATCCACCTGATCTGGCATCCGGGCCTGGCGAAGTTGTCGGCCGGGCTGCTGGTGGCTGGCATCGCGATCATCTCGGCGGTGCCGCGGCTGGCGGCCGTGCTGGCGCGGCTGCCGATTCCGCCGGTTCCCACCGCGGGTGGCGCGATCGACCCGGCCGACCACGAACCCCGACCGACCATCGAGGGTATCGGCGCCATCGGCGCCAGCGCCCTCCCCTCGGCCGCGAGGTTGGGGGTACGGGCCCGCACGGCCAACCGGTTCCAGTCCGGCCTGGTCGCGGCGTGCACCGCGAGCGCGGTCGTCGGCGCGTTCGGCGTGGCCGATCCGCTGGGTTCGGCGCGCTGGCAAGGCGTCACGCTGGCGGTCGTGACCGCGATCATCCTCACGTTGCGCGGCCGTTCGTTCGCCGATCTCACCCAGGCCGCGACGATGATCGGCGGCGGGTGCGTGACTGCCGTCGCCCTGGCCGTCGGCTTCGCCGTGGGCGATTCGGATCACACGTTGCTCGCCGCGGGCCTTTTGCTCGCGTTCGCGACGAGTGTCGTCGGGTTCGGGGTGATCGGTCCGCACATCGACGTCACGCCGGTGACCCGGCGGATGATCGAGATCTTCGAATATTTGCTGATCGTGTCGGTGATTCCGCTGGTGCTGTGGGTGATGGACATCTACACGATGGCCCGGAACATATGACCGGCAGCGCCCTCCGCCGGAGCGTCATGCGGATGGCCTGCGCGGCAACGGTCGTCGGCGCCGGATTCGGCATGCCGTGGCCGAGCGCCCAGGCGATCACCCCACCGGGAATCGATCCCGGCGCGCTCGGCGCCGCACAGGGTTTGAGCGTCCGGCCGGCACCGCTGGAACCGACCGAACAGCGCGCCGTCTGCGCCGAACCCCTGCTCACCGGCGCGCCGCCCAGCGAGCCGCCGATGGCACAGCGGGTACTGGATCTGCCGTCGGCGTGGCAGTTCAGCCGCGGCGCCGGGCAAAAGGTGGCCGTCATCGATACCGGCGTGAATCCGCACCCCCGGCTGCGGTCCTTGCAGCCGGGCGGTGACTTCGTCTCCGACAGCGACGGCACGGTCGACTGTGATGGTCACGGCACCCTGGTCGCCGGGATCATCGCGGCACAGCCCAGTCCCGGCGACGCCTTCGCAGGTGTCGCGCCCGATGCGGACCTGCTCACCATCCGGCAGCTGAGCCTGGCCTATGAGCCGAAGGACCGCGGCGGCCGGGGCGACCCGCCGGGCAAGATCAGCAGCGACGGCTACGGCAGCGTGCTCACGCTGGCCGCGGCCGTCGTTCGCGCGGTCGATCTCGGCGCCACCGTCATCAACATCTCCGAAGTCGCGTGCACCGCGGCGGGATCGGATACCGCCGACGCGTCGCTCGGCGCGGCGGTGAAATACGCCTACGACCGCAATGTCGTCGTGGTCGCCGCCGCGGGCAACCTGCAACCCGACGGCGCGTGCTCGAAACAGAACGAGGGCTCCGGCTGGAGTTCGGTGGTCACGGTCGCGAGCCCGGCCTGGTTCACGCCCTATGTGCTCTCGGTGGGCTCGGTGGACTCGACGGGCCAGGTGTCGGAGCTGTCGCTGCACGGCCCCTGGGTGGGCGTCGCGGCGATCGGCCGCAATATCGTGTCGCTGGACAGCAAGCCGGGCGCGACCGGACTGGTCGACGGCGTCCAGACCACCGACGGGATCAGGGCCGTGGAGGGCACCAGCTTCGCGGCGCCCTATGTGGCCGGGCTGGCCGCGCTGGTGCGGGCGCGTTTTCCGGAACTCACCGCGCAGCAGGTGATGGACCGCATCATCCGCACCGCGCACGGGCCCGGCACCGGCCGCGACGACCGGATCGGCCACGGGCTGATCGATCCGCTCGCCGCGCTGACCGCGCAACTGCCGGAGAAGCCCGTCAGCGCGGGCGCCGACGCCGGGCGAGTCGTCGCCGCCCCGGTTATCCCACCCGGGCCGGACCCGCGGCCGCGCCGGATCGCCGTGATCGGCTCCCTCGTCTGCCTGGCCGGCCTCGCCATCGGTGTGGCCGTGGCGTTTCCGTTCCGGCGGACCAGGCAGGACCTGAACGCGGAATTCGATCCGTAGCGCGGGCGCAGATCGACCGCTCGTCGCCGACCGAACGAAGGAATCATGGCTACCGAAGGCTTTGTGCGCCGCCCCCGCATCGCGCCGCCCCGGGCACCCGGTGGTGAGGTGGCGCTGACGGCTCCGCCGGAGATCGCGCGCGCCCTGCCCGCGCCGCTGATGATGAAGCTGATGCCGATCGTCATGGTGGTCGCGGTGGTCGGCATGATCGCCATGATGGCGATGATGGGCCGCAACCTGCTGGCCAATCCGTTCATGATGATGTTCCCGATGATGATGATCATGTCGATGGTCGGCATGATGGCGGGCATTCGTGGCGGCGGGCCCAAACGCGCGGTGGAACTCAACGAGGAACGCAAGGACTACTTCCGCTATCTGGACCAGGTCCGCAAGGACGTGCGCCGCACCGGCGGCAAGCAGCTGGAGACGTTGCGGTGGAGTCATCCGGAGCCCGCCGATCTGCCGTCCCTGATCGGGACGAGGCGGATGTGGGAGCGCAGGCCCAACGACCCGGACTTCGGGCACGTGCGCGTCGGGGTCGGCAGCCACCGGCTGGCCACCAAGCTGGCGCGCCCGGAGACGGGTCCGCTGGAGGATCTGGAACCGGTGTCCACCGTGGCCCTGCGCCGATTCGTGCGCACCCATTCGGTGGTGCACCGCCTGCCGACCGCCGTGTCGTTGCGCGCGTTCCCCGCGATCAATATCAGCGGCCCGGCCGAGGACGCGCGCATGCTGGTGCGGGCGATGCTGATGGAGCTGGCCGCCTTCCACGGTCCCGACCACCTCGCGATGGCGATCGTCTGCTCCGACCCGGACGGTCCGGCTTGGTCCTGGGCGAAATGGCTGCCGCAGCTGCAACATCCGACCCAGCGCGACGGGATGGGCTCGGCGCGGATGATGTACCACTCGCTCGGTGAGCTGGAAACGGCGCTGGCGGCCGAACTGCTCGAGCGCGGCCGGTTCATGCGCAACCCCCAGCCGACTCAGGGGCGACTGCATCTGGTGGTCGTCATCGACGACGGCTACGTCAGCGGCAGCGAACGGCTGGTCAGCGAATCGGGCCTGGATTCGGTGACGGTGCTCGACCTCACCGCGCCGGAGGGCGGGCTCGCGGCGCGGCGGGGATTGCAACTGGTCGTCGGCGACGGCGAGGTGGCCGCGCGCAGTGCGGCGGGCGTGGAGAAGTTCGCCACTGCCGACGAGGTGAGCACCGCCGAGTCCGAGTCCTTCGCCCGCGCACTGGCCAGATACCGGCTCGCGACGGCGGCGCAGATCGTCAGTCTCGGCGAGGGAACCACGGCCGATCCGGGACTGATGGCGCTACTGAAGATCCCGGACGCCGCGCAGATCGATCCGGCGCGGGTGTGGCGTCCGCGCACTGGCCGGGAACGGCTGCGGGTGCCGATCGGCATCACCCCCGACGGCACTCCGGTCGAGATCGACATCAAGGAGTCGGCCGAGAACGGCATGGGCCCGCACGGCCTGTGTATCGGCGCCACCGGCTCCGGAAAGTCCGAATTCCTGCGCACACTGGTGCTCTCGCTGGTCACCACGCATTCGCCGGACGCGTTGAACCTGGTGCTCGTCGACTTCAAGGGCGGCGCGACCTTCCTCGGCCTGGACTCGCTGCCGCACGTCGCCGCGGTGATCACCAACCTGGAAGAGGAACTGTCGCTGGTCGATCGCATGAAGGACGCGCTCGCCGGTGAGATGAACCGCCGCCAGGAGCTGCTGCGTTCGGCGGGCAACTACGCCAACGTCACCGACTACGAGAAGGCGCGCGCCGCGGGTGTGCCGCTCGATCCGCTGCCCGCGCTGTTCATCGTGGTCGACGAGTTCTCCGAATTGCTCTCGCAGAAGCCCGATTTCGCGGAGCTGTTCGTGATGATCGGCCGCCTCGGGCGGTCGTTGCACGTGCATCTGCTGCTGGCGTCGCAGCGCTTGGAGGAGAACAAGCTGCGCGGCCTGGAATCGCATCTGTCCTACCGCATCGGCCTGCGCACGTTCTCGGCGAACGAATCACGGGCCGTGCTCGGCATCACCGACGCCTACCATCTGCCGAGCGTGCCCGGCTCGGGCTATCTGAAGAGCGACGCGTCGGACCCGTTGCGGTTCAACGCCAGTTACGTGTCCGGTCCGTACGTCGCGCCGCAAGGCGCAGTGACCGGCGAGGACGGCAGCCCGGTGGCGGGCAGGCGGCCCGCGGTGTTCACGGCCGTGCCGGTGGAGATTCCCGAGCCGATCGATACGGAGACCGAAGCGGAGCCGGTCGCGCCGTCGAACCCGCTGCTGGAGCTGCCGCCACCACCCTCGGCCGTCGGGGCCGTGCCCGGCGCCGACGAGGGCATCCCGGACACGTTGCTCGACGTGGTGGTCAAGCGGCTCACCGGCCACGGCCGCCCGGCACACGAGGTGTGGTTGCCGCCGCTGGACGAATCCCCGACGGTGGACATGCTGCTGCCGGAGCCGGACTGGCGTTCGCCGGTCAACCGGCACGGCCGGCTGTGGATGCCGATCGGCGTCATCGACAAGCCCTACGAGCAGCGCCGCGATGTGCTCACCGTCAATTTGGCCGGCGCCCAGGGCAATATCGCGGTGGTCGGCGGCCCGCAGTCGGGCAAGTCGACGACCCTGCGCACCATCATTATCGCGACCGCGGCCACGCACACCCCCGAGCAGGCGCAGTTCTACTGCCTCGACTTCGGTGGTGGCAGCATGGCGGGCTTGTCCGGTATTCCGCACGTGGGTTCGGTGGCCGGTCGCCTCGACAGCGACCGGGTGCGCCGCACCGTCGCCGAGCTGACCACGCTGATGCGTCAGCGGGAGGAGCGGTTCGCCGCACTGGGTATCGAATCGATGGCCGAGTTCCGGCGCCGCAAGTTCGGCGAGGGACGCCGTGTCTCGGATGGCACGGCCGCGCCCGCCGATCCGCTGGCCGACGACAAGTTCGGCGACGTGTTCCTGGTGATCGACGGCTGGGCGGCGATCCGGGAAGAGTTCGACATGCTGGAGCCGCAGATCAACGCCATCGCGGCGCAGGGGCTGTCGTTCGGCATCCACCTGATGATCGGCGCCGCGCGCTGGGCGGAGATCCGTCCGGTGGTCAAGGACCAGATCGGCACCCGGATCGAGCTGCGGCTCGGCGATCCCTCCGACTCGGAGATGGGCAGGCGCACCGCGCATCAGGTTCCGGTCGGACGCCCGGGTCGCGGCCTGACCGCGGACCAGCTGCACATGTTGATCGCCCTGCCGCGCTTGGACTCCGACTCCGATCCGGGCAGCCTGGCCGACGGTGTCGCGCAAGCGCGGGCGGGACTCGAACAGCAGTACCCGGACCGCCGCGCGCCGGAGGTGCGCATGCTGCCGCTGCGGTTCGGCAGGGACGAGCTGATGGCCGCGGCGCAGGCGGAGGGCATCGAGCTCGACCCCACCCGCGTCGTGGTCGGTCGCGGCGAGTCCGAATTGCAGCCGCTGGTCCTGGATTTCGGCGTCGAACCGCATTTCATGGCATTCGCGGACGTGGAATGCGGCAAGACCACCCTGTTGCGCAACATCGTGATGGGCGTGGTGGAACAGTCGACCACCGAGCAGGCTCGGATCATCATGGTGGACTACCGGCGCACCATGCTCGGCGTGGTCGAGGGCGACCATCTGGCCGGCTACTCCACTTCGTCGCAGACCTGTGGTCCGATGATCCAGGAGGTGGCCGGGTATCTGGCCAAACGGATTCCCGGCTCGGACATCACGCCGCAGCAACTGCGCGAACGCAGTTGGTGGAGCGGCCCCGAGATCTACATCGTGGTCGACGACTACGACATGGTGGCCGCGGGCACCGGTATGAATCCGTTCGCTCCGCTGCTGGAATTCCTCCCGCAAGCGCGCGACATCGGCATGCACTTCGTAGTCACCCGCCGCAGCGGCGGTGTGTCCCGAGCGCTGTACGACCCGATCCTGGGTACGCTGAAGAACCTGTCCGTGGAGACGTTGATCATGAGCGGTTCGCGTGACGAGGGCAAGCTGATCGGCGATGTGCGGCCGAGCAAGCTGCCGCCCGGACGCGGAACGCTCGTCTCGCGCAGCAGAGGTATCGAGATGGTGCACATCGCGCACCTGCCGCCGATCTGATCGGTTCGCCGTCACGCGGCCACAGCCGACACCGGGTCCCGCTGTGGTTCGAATCAGTTGTTCGGCGGCGGTGGGCGCAAGAGCGCCGCCGCGCCCACCCGCCCGACAGCGGGTACCGGCACGGAAACTGCGGCGTCCCAGGCATCGGCTCTCCGTTCGAACAGCGCGCGTGAAGGTCCGAGCGCGAGCGGTCCCGCGATGCGCACCAAACGGAATCCCGCCGAACGGTAGTAGGCGTGCAGGTCGGTATTGGTGGTCCACGCGTCGAGCCGGACCCATGCGCGGCCCCGCTCCCGGGCGAGCATTCCGGCGTGCGCGAGCAGGTGGTGGCCCACGCGCAGGCCCGCGAACCGCAGATCCACGATCATGAAATGGACGATCGCCGCGTCGTCGAGTTCCCACGGTGACCATAGACCCGCGTCGGCGCGGTCGTTGACCGTGATGGTCCCCGCCGGCTCGCCCGCGACCTCGGCGATCCACGTCTCGCCCGCGTCCAGCGAACGGCCGACGGCGCGGGCGAAGATCTCGATCGGCAGGCCGCGGCCGGCGACCGTCCACTGGTCGGAGCCGCGCGCGGTGAGCCACGCCGTGCGCTGCACGCGCAGGCGGCAGATCATACCGAGGTCGCCCAACGTCGCCTGGCGCAGCGCGATCGTCATGGGCGTACCTCCGCCCTTCGCTTCGGCCATGCGCGCGGGGCTCAGGCCCGGCCGGACCCGTGCGCGACGGCAAGCGTGGTCCGGATGACTGCGGTGCCTTCGGCGTCGCCGAGCTCGTAGGCGATCCGGTTGCCGGTAGCCAGCGAACGATGCCGGGTGGCCCGGGTGACGCGTTCGTGCGTGGCGCCGATGCGCACATGGTCGAGCAGGATGGTGCCCGTGGCGACACCGAGCACCACGGCTTCCTCCGCGTTGGCCGGCCGCGCGACGAGCGTGTCGCGGTGCGCGGTCTCGGCATGACCCCGGTCCGCGAGACGGCGGGTGGTGCCCTCCGGGATGTCGTGCGGTGAGTCGATTCCCGCGGACTCGGCCAGGTCACGGGGATAGAAACTGACCTCCCACGACCACGGTTCATGGTCGAGATACTGGACCACCGTCCTGGCCAGCACCCATGACTTCGGCGATACACCCAGCCAAGACGCGACTTCGGGGCTGGCGGGCTCCATCTTCGCGGTGAACTCCTTCGACGGCTCCCGGTGCGCGGCCCGCGCGATCTCCTCGAAGATGTCGTGCGGGGTCTGCGGCCGGTCAGGGCGGATGGAATCGGTGACCACGGATTCCAGGACTTCTTGGTTTCGGACGATCGTTCCGCGGGAAGTAGCTGTATAGACGAGATTTTCGGCGACGAGCACCTGGATCGCGTTGCGCGCGGTGGTTATCGAGACCTGCATTCGATCGGCAAGTTCCGAGTGACTGGGCAGTCGATCGCCCGGTTTCCACTTGGCTGCGCGGATCTCCTCGCGGAGGAGGTCTGCGATCCGGTGATACCTCGGACCGTCCGCCATCTTGCTCCTCGGTTGGTCATGCAGGTAACGAAGTGTACTCTTCGTGACTCCCTACGGCCGAGTAACGCTTGACAGGCGCTTTCAGCGGTTTATTGTAATGAAGTCCTGATCCGGGTGTTGTGCGGCGATGACGGCGAGGCAACGTGGCAGGTTCGGATTCAACGGTCGTAATGGCCCTCCCTGGCACACCGAGGTGTGTCGACCCTTCGGTGCGCTCTTCGGCACCGGGATTGCTTCCCACGTCCGACCTATTGGTTCGGGCGTGTCGCGGGCACCGCGTCGTCGGTGGTCCGCTCTTGTGGTTCGCTCGTGATCTGGCAGTGCTACACGAGCGCCGCCTGATCGGCCGCGGTGGTTCGGTGGACACCTCCCTGGCGGTGGCCCGCGAAATCGAGCGCCGCAGAGCCGAATTGGTGATGGCCATCGACGACTGGGTGATGCGAAGTGTGCCGCAGCATCGGCTCGGCGCCACTCTGCACACCGAAACGGTGGGCGCGGTGATCGATCGCCTCGCCGAGTCGTCGGTGCGCGCGCACCACGCGTTGATGACGCTGAACGCGCACGACGACTTGCTGCACAACGCGTGGCATCATCTCGCCGAACTCGCGGACGCCTACGACGATCTGGTGCGCGACGTCATGGCGGGCAGGCGGCGCCTGCCCGAGTGGTGAGCGGCTGATCCGTTCGCCGCTACCCGCCGGGACACGGCCCGGCGGGCGTCACGGACGGTAACGCCGGTGATCGGTGGCGAAGTCGTCGGCGACGGTCGCGGCCAGCTCGACGTAGGCCCGTTTGGTTTGCTTGTGCAGCCGGTGCAAATCGATTTCGGCGCCCTCGGACATGTGCGGGTCGAACGGGATGATGTGCACGGCGCGGCATCGGGACAGGAAGTACTCGCGTAGCTGCTGGATACCGACGTTCGGCGATCCGGCCCGCGGGGAGTTGATCACCACCACCGCATTGCGCACCAAATGGTCGTGACCGTGCAGCGACAGCCAGTCCAATGTCGCTGCGGCACTGCGAGCTCCGTCGATCGCCGGGGAGGAGATCAGTACCAGCGAGTGCGCCAGGTCGAGCACACCGGTCATGGCCGAATGCATGAGTCCGGTACCGCAGTCGGTGAGGATGATGTTGTAGAACCGCTGCAGGATCCGGGCGACCGCGCGGTACTCCTCTTCGCTGAACGCCTCCGACGCGGCCGGATCACGTTCGCTGGCCAGCACTTCCAGGCGGCTCGTCGCCTGCGAGGTGTGCCTGCGCACATCCGAATAGCGCTGGATGGCCGAATCGAGGAGCAGGTCGCGCACGGTAGACCTGGTCTGCAGCGGCACCCGCTGCGACAGCGTGCCGAAGTCGGGATTGGCGTCCACGGCGATCACCCGGTCGCCGCGGATGGAGGCGAACGTGGAGCCGAGACCCATTGTGGTGGTGGTCTTTCCGACACCACCCTTGAGCGACAGCACCGCGATCCGGTAGTCGCCGCGGACGGGTTGCCTGATCCGTGCGACAAGTTCCTGCAGCCTGCGTTCCTCGGCGGACATACCGGGGTTGATCGCACCACCGGACACGTGGTGCACCGCCTTGCGCCACCCGGTGCCCGGCGACTTCTTGGCCCGGCGCAGCGGCACGTCGTCCAGTGAAGGCCGCTGGAACGGGGCGCCCGGCTGCGGTGCGGGCGGCTGCGGTGCGGGCGGCTGCGGGTAGCCCGGTGGCGTGCCCCACTGCGGGGTGTGGTGTGCGGCGGCTGGGTGCGCCGGCACGGAATACGGTGCGACCGGCCCGGATTCGGGCGCGGCGGCATTGCGCCACTGGTCAGCGGGGTCCGGTGGCGCGGTACCCGGCGCCTGCCCGCTCGCGAACTGTGTTGCGGGGGCCGTGAACGCGCCGCTGCCGCCATGGGGAGGCTGCTGCGCCCCGCCCGCGTCATAGGCCGAATCCGGCCGGGGCTGGGGAACCGGCTGCTGGTCGACGTCGGGCGCTCGTTCGACCGGCGGCTGGGAGGACGATGGTTCGTTCGGCTCCGCGGACAGCCGGTGGCGTCCGCCGCCGACAGATCGTGCCGCGGCGTGGTCGGCTTCGGTCGCGCCGGCCCCGTTCGGTGTCGGCACGCCCGGATCCGGTTGTGCGCCGGGCGCCTCGACCGCGGCCTCGACCGGCTGCGGGTGGGTCTGCGGCCCGGAGGTCGGTGGAGCTCCGGTCATGGCGGCACTGAAAGGCGCGGGTGGCGCGGCGACCCCGCCTTGCCCCGCGTGCGGACCGGTGGTGGAGGCCGCGGCCGGCTCGGTGATGCCGTGGTCCGCGGGCCGAGGGTGCGACGGCGGTCGTGGATCGGCGGGCACGCGGATCTCCGGTGCCGAGTCGTCGACCCTCGCCGGGTCGGGCGAGGCGGCGGTCTCGTTCGGCGCCGGCGGGAGCCCGGGGCGGTCCGGCCGACCGGATCGCTCCGGTGTGCCGTGCCCGAGCCCGGGCGGCGGGCCGTCCGCGTCGGGCGGCGGGGGGCGGTGCCCATCGCGCACCGCAGCCGTTGCGGCCGAGCCCGACCCGCCGGTGCGCGGCCGCTCCCGCGGTGCGGGCGGGTCGGGCAGCGGTGGGAGTCGGCGCGGCGCGTCGGTCGCGGAGGCGTCGGCCTGCTCGGGCCGAGGTGCGCCGAGCCAGGGCGGCGGACCGTCAGGAGTCACCGCCGGGGGGCCGGGTGCGACGGCTTGCGCCGCAGGCCCGGCCGTGGGCGGCATCTGGCCGGCCTCACTCGACGGCGCGGTGGCCCCTGCGCCGGAGGTGTCATGCCCGAGTTCCGGACCGGCCGACATCGTCGGGGCCTGCGCCGCCGCCACGCTCCGGCTCGCCTCGGCAACGGTGTTCTCGCCGTGCGGTTCGACCGGGCTTTCCCCGGTCGATGGCATCCCGGTGTCGCCGCCGGTCGGCGCCGCGGCCGGCCAGGTCTGGCTCGGACCGGCGGGTGCGGTCTGGCGAGACTCGCCGCCCGATTGTGCCGCCTCGTGTCCGGTCGGGCTCGGGCCCACCGACGGGGTCGATCGGCCGGGCGGAGCCGAGTTCGGCCACAGGCTCGGGGCCACGGCCGACAGGGCGGCGTCGAGCCGAGGGTTGCCGGTGGACGGCCATCCGCCGTGCTGCGGTCCGAGCGGAGGTGGGCCGCCGACGGTCTGGCCGGGTGCGCTCTGGGCGTGCGACGGCCGGGCGTGCTCGTCGTTCTGTGTCGGAGCGGGCTGCTCGTCGGCCGACTGCCGGGGCGGCGGTGGCGGGAGATCCGGCGGGTCTGCCTGCCGGTGCGCCTGCTGTTCGCTCGGAGCCGACGGGTGCGCGGGCCTGCTACCCAGCGGCTGGAACCCGGGTGAGGGCTGCGACGGATTGCGCGTGGGCAGGCTGTGCGGTGGAACGTCGGTGCGCTCCGGCGGCGCTTGCCACGAGTTGTCCTGCACCGGTGAATCGCGGTCGTAGCCGGGCTGCTGCCAGGTCTCTTGCTGCTGCCAAGAGTCCCGTGGCTGTTGCCGGGAGTCGTGCGGCGGCCAGGACTCGTGCGGCGGCCGAGCCGGTGCGGGCTGCTCCGGAGCCGCCGCGGGCGCGCGGCTCGCCTCGCCCAGGCCCTGTTCCTCCTCGGCGTGCTCCTCGTGCTTGTCGCGGCGCCAGCCCTTACGGCGCTTCTCCGGCCGCGGGCCTTCGGGGCGTTCCGCCTCGGGCGCGCGGCCGCGCAAACGGCCGCGTCTGCGGCTGGGGGTTTCCTCGATGAGGTCGTCGTGCGGAAGGTTCTGTACCGGCGCTTCGTAGCCGCTCTGGCTGACCTCGCTCTCCGACAGCCACGGCGGCAGCATGGGCAGGCCGTCATTGCTGCGGCTCACAACAGTGCCTCGCTGCCGCTCGGCATGTCGTTCACTCGCTCGCCGCGCTCGGTCACGACTTCCCTCGCTGCCCGCTCGGCTCGGCCGTGGCCAGGGCCGCTGCGCCGGTGACTCGCTCGCTACGCTTACTCACGGCCTCGCCTCCCTGCCGCTCGCTTCGGCCGCGACGAGAGCGCCTCCGCCGGTGACTCGCACGCTGCGCCGGCTCACGCGTCCCCCTCGATCTCGACCCGGATACCTGGACAGCGGCCAGTTTACGCGACCAGCCGGTGCCGTCGCGGCGCAGCGTCCGCGGCCCACCACGGGTGGGAAGGCAGCGGCGAAACGCCTGGCGACACGGGTATACCGGGAGGAATTTTTGCCCGATCCGGAACGGATCGGTAAGCTGGAGCGGCGGTGCACCTATGCGCCGCCTGTTTGTGTGCGAGCGGTCCGCTCCGGCGACCGATCCATTCGAGCAGAACCAGGCAAACAAACCAGGTTGAGTGTAACCAGGATCGCGGAGGACATGGCGAAGAAAGACGGGGCCATCGAGGTCGAGGGTCGAGTTGTCGAGCCGCTGCCCAATGCGATGTTCCGGATCGAGCTGGAGAACGGACACAAGGTTCTCGCGCACATCAGCGGGAAGATGCGGCAGCACTACATTCGCATCCTCCCCGAGGACCGTGTGGTCGTCGAGCTCTCGCCCTACGACCTGTCGCGCGGCCGGATCGTTTACCGCTACAAGTGATCGTGCCCGTCGCGATCGAGGTCGAGTGCGGGCCGGCAGTCCCGGCGTGAGCCGGGGCCGAGTCGAAAGACTCATACCAGAGCTTCCCCAGTCGCCGACTGGGGAAAAACTGTGTTCACACCTGATGTGAACCACAACAGATTGGACGGACGTGAAGGTTCAGCCGAGCGTCAAGAAGATCTGCGAGAAGTGCAAGGTGATCCGCCGTCACGGCCGGGTCATGGTGATCTGCGACAACCTGCGCCACAAGCAGCGCCAGGGCTGAGCGGAGGCGAGGGCGACCTCGCCCACGCGCCCGAGGCTCGCCGACGGCGCCGCTCGACGCGACACCAGCCAAGCACCGAACCGCAGTTCGGATTGGCAAGAAGAACTCCCAGCACCAGCCGCACGCTGCGGAAATCAGGGTTCGCCCTGGGCGTGCGCGCCTACCACCGGTTCGGAGGCCGGTGCCCCACCAAGACGAGGGGACGGACAGGGAGCAGACCTCCGCGACGATTAAGGAAACTGCCAGATGGCACGTCTCATGGGCGTCGATCTCCCGCGCGAGAAGCGCATGGAGATCGCACTGACCTACATTTTCGGCATTGGCCGTACCCGCTCCAAGGAGATCCTCGAGGCCACCGGCGTCAGCCCGGACCTGCGTTCGAAGGATCTCAGCGACGACGATCTGACGAAGCTGCGTGACTACATCGAGGCTTCGGAGTTCAAGGTCGAGGGTGACCTGCGCCGCGAGGTGCAGGCCGATATTCGCCGCAAGATCGAGATCGGCTGCTACCAGGGTCTGCGCCACCGTCGTGGCCTGCCCGTGCGTGGCCAGCGCACCAAGACCAACGCGCGCACCCGCAAGGGCCCGAAGCGCACCGTCGCCGGCAAGAAGAAGTAGGGATAACCGATGCCTCCGAAGAGTCGGGCCGCGGGCCCGAAGAAGACCCAGAAGTCGCGCCGCAGGGACAAGAAGAACGTCCCGCACGGTAACGCGCACATCAAGAGCACGTTCAACAACACGATCGTGTCGATCACCGACCCCAACGGCAACGTCATCTCCTGGGCGTCGTCGGGTCACGTCGGCTTCAAGGGTTCGCGCAAGTCGACCCCGTTCGCCGCGCAGCTCGCCGCCGAGAACGCCGCCCGCAAGGCGCAGGAACACGGTGTCAAGAAGGTCGACGTGTTCGTGAAGGGCCCCGGTTCGGGCCGCGAAACCGCGATCCGCTCGCTGCAGGCCGCAGGCCTCGAGGTGGGCACGATCTCCGATGTCACCCCGCAGCCGCACAACGGCTGCCGTCCGCCCAAGCGGCGTCGCGTCTAGCGGGAAAGGAATAGCGAACAATGGCTCGTTACACAGGCCCCATCACCCGCAAGTCGCGTCGTCTGCGCGTCGACCTCGTCGGCGGCGACCAGGCGTTCGAGCGTCGCCCCTACCCGCCCGGCCAGCACGGCCGCGCGCGGATCAAGGAGAGCGAGTACCTGCTCCAGCTGCAGGAGAAGCAGAAGGCCCGCTTCTCCTACGGCGTCATGGAGAAGCAGTTCCGCCGGTACTACGAGGAGGCCAACCGCCTCAAGGGCAAGACCGGTGACAACCTGCTGCGTCTGCTCGAGACCCGCCTGGACAACGTGGTGTACCGCGCCGGTCTGGCCCGTACCCGCAGGCAGGCTCGCCAGCTGGTCTCGCACGGCCACTTCCTGGTGAACAACAAGAAGGTCGACGTTCCCAGCTTCCAGGTCACCCAGTACGACATCATCGATGTCAAGGAGAAGTCGCTGGGCACGCTGCCGTTCCAGGTCGCGCGTGAGACCCTCGGCGACCGTCCGGTTCCGGGCTGGCTGCAGGTGCTCCCCGGCCGGCTGCGGATCCTGGTCCACCAGTTGCCCGAGCGCGCCCAGATCGATGTGCCGCTGCAGGAACAGCTGATCGTCGAGTACTACTCGAAGTAGGCACTCGGCGAGCCGTCCTGGCATACCTCGGACGGCGAGCGCGCGTGCTGCTGGTGCCCGGCCGCTCCCGATGGGCGGTCAGGCACAACCCCTGAGACGAGGCGTCAAATAGCGGGCGCCCAAAAGGAGGATGATCCACATGCTGATTTCACAGCGTCCGACGCTGACCGAAGAGGTCGTCGCCGAGAACCGCTCGAAGTTCACCATCGAACCGCTCGAGCCGGGCTTCGGTTACACCCTCGGCAACTCGCTGCGGCGTACCCTGCTGTCCTCGATTCCGGGGGCGGCGGTCACGAGCATCCGCATCGACGGCGTCCTGCACGAGTTCACCACCGTTCCGGGCGTGAAGGAGGATGTCACCGACATCATCCTGAACCTCAAGGGCCTGGTCGTGTCCTCCGAGGAGGACGAGCCGGTCACGATGTACGTGCGCAAGCAGGGCCCGGGCACCGTCACCGCCGGTGACATCGTCCCGCCCAGCGGCGTCGTGGTGCACAACCCCGACATGCACATCGCGACCCTGAACGACAAGGGCAAGCTGGAGATCGAGCTCGTCGTCGAGCGCGGTCGCGGCTACGTCCCCGCCGTGCAGAACAAGGCCTCCGGCGCGGAAATCGGCCGGATTCCGGTGGATTCGATCTACTCGCCGGTGCTGAAGGTGACCTACAAGGTCGAGGCGACCCGCGTCGAGCAGCGCACCGACTTCGACCGGCTCATCCTGGACGTGGAGACCAAGAACTCCATCAGCGCGCGGGACGCGCTCGCTTCGGCGGGCAAGACCCTGGTCGAGCTCTTCGGCCTGGCCCGTGAGCTGAACGTCGAAGCCGAGGGCATCGAGATCGGCCCCTCGCCGGCCGAGGCGGACCACATCGCCTCGTTCGGCCTGCCGATCGAGGACCTGGACCTCACCGTCCGGTCCTACAACTGCCTCAAGCGCGAGGGTGTGCACACCGTGGGCGAGCTGGTCGCCCGCACCGAGTCGGATCTGCTGGATATTCGCAACTTCGGCCAGAAGTCCATCGACGAGGTCAAGGTCAAGCTGCACGCGCTGGGCCTCTCGCTGAAGGACAGCCCCGCGTCGTTCGATCCGTCCAGTGTGGTCGGCTACGACGCGAGCACCGGCACGTGGAGCGACAGCGGCACGTTCAGCGACACCGACGGCGGCGAGCAGGACTACGCCGAGACCGAACAGCTCTAGGACCTGCGGGGGCCTGCGCCCCCGCACACCCCCGGAAAGACTCCTCAGGTGGCCGTGCCACCTGGAGGACTTTGTGGGGGAGGGGGCCTCCTACCCGCGGCGTGAGCGACGCGCCCGGAGGCGGTAGCAGAGCGTAACCACGCAGGGCGCCGGGAGCGCCGCAAAAAGACACAGGAGAACACCACAATGCCCAAGCCCAAGAAGGGTGCCCGCTTCGGCGGGTCGGCGTCGCACCAGAAGGCGATCTTCGCCAATCTGGCCACGGCGCTCTTCGAGCACGGCCGGATCACCACCACCGAGGCCAAGGCCAAGGCCGTGCGTCCCTACGCGGAGAAGCTGATCACCAAGGCGAAGGCCGGCACCCTGGCCGACCGTCGCGAGGTGCTGAAGGTGATCCGCAACAAGGATGTCGTGCACGAGCTCTTCGCTCAGATCGGCCCGTCGTTCGAGGGGCGCGAGGGTGGCTACACCCGCATCATCAAGACGCTGCCGCGCAAGGGTGACAACGCGCCGATGGCGATCATCGAGCTGGTCCGGGAGAAGACCGTGACCAACGAGGCCGATCGCGCTCGTCGCGTGGCCGCGTCGAAGAAGGCGGAGGAGGCTCCGGCCGCCGAGGTCGTCGAGGTTCAGGCCGACGAGGCCGCCGAGGTTCAGGCCGACGAGGCTGTCGCCGAGACCACCGACGCCGAGGCTCCGGCTGCCGCCGAGGCCGCCGAGGACAAGAAGGACGCCTGACGCTGAGCGTCGGAGTTCGCGAACGAGCCCGCCACCCACCCTGGGTCGGCGGGCTCGTTCGTTTCGATCAGAGGATCATGTGACCGTGGAGGAATCGGTGGGATCGATGCCGGATCGGCCGGGCGAGGACGCGCCGGGGACCGAAGCGCCACGCGCACGGGTCCGGTTGGACATCGCTTACGACGGCACGGACTTCATCGGCTGGGCGCGTCAGCCCGGCTTGCGCACCGTGCAGGGGGTGCTGGAGGACGCGCTGAGCACGGTGTTCCGCGAGCCGATCCAGCTGACCGTGGCGGGTCGTACGGACGCGGGCGTGCACGCCGAGGGGCAGGTCGCGCATTTCGACACGGTCGGCGAACTGGACGCGGAAAAACTCGTGCATCGGATGGCGCGCTTCCTGCCGAAGGACGTGCGGATCAAGCACGCGCGCCCCGCCGCGCCCGAGTTCGACGCCCGGTTCTCCGCCGTCCGCCGCCATTACGCCTATCGCTTGACCACCGCGCCGTACGGGGCGGAGCCGCTACTCGCCCGCAGCGTGGTCGCCTGCCGATCCGGCGTCGATGTCGACGCCATGCGGGCCGCGTCGCGAAAGTTGCTGGGCCTGCACAACTTCGCCGCCTTTTGCCGCCGCAGAGAGGGTGCGACGACGGTGCGGGAATTGCAGCGCTTCGACTGGGTGCGCGACGGTGACCTGCTGATCGCCTACGTCAGCGCCGACGCGTTCTGCTGGTCGATGGTCCGCAGCCTGGTCGGTGCGGTGCTCGCCGTCGGCGAAGGGCGGCGCACGCCGGATTGGGTCGCCGATCTGTTGCGGGAGACCGAGCGCTCCAGTTCGGTCACCGTCGCTCCCGCGCACGGGCTGAGCCTGATCGGCGTCGACTATCCGGCTGACGAGGAACTCGCGGCACGCAACGCGCAGACGCGTGAGATGCGGTCGGTTCCGGTGCCGGGTGGGGGTTGCTGCGGTGGGTGAGAACTACCCGCACCCGGAGCGCGGGTGCGGGTAGCGGATGCGGTCACTTCGATGACTGCGGGTATTGCTGCTGAGACTGCCGAGACTGTTCCTGCTGCGTCGGCGACATCGTTTCGGACCGGCTCGACTGCGCTTCGATGGTCCTCGGTTCCTGGGACGCCCCGGTGATCTCGATGCGGCGTGGCTTCGCGCGTTCCGCGATGGGAATCGTCACCGACAGCACGCCGTTGTTGTAGGTCGCGCTGATGTTCTCGACGTCGACGTTGTCGCCGAGGGACATCTGGCGCATGAAGGTGCCCGCGAAGCGTTCCGAGGCGATCCATTGGACGCCTTCTTCGCTCGGCACAGTGCGTTGCGCTCGTAGGGTGAGCGTGCCGTTGTCGACGCTGACATCGATCGAGCCGGGGTCGACGCCGGGCAGATCCGCGTTCAGGACGTAGTGATCTCCCGCCTTGAACAGATCCATCGGCATGAATCGTGGTGCGCGACCGGTCCCGGCTCTCTCACCGAGCAGTTGACGGGCGACGGTGTCGATGTCATGGAATGGATCGAATCGAAGCACAGCAATCACCTCCATTTCCTAGTGGTGACACCCACCACGGCGGCGGGCGCCGATAGCTGTGCAATAGCCACACTAGCCCTCGGTAATCGGAAGGGCATCGGTCCGGCAAGCAGGTGACGCCGAAGCCGGAATAGCCGCCTCGGGGTGAGCGTTGGGTCGGGACATGGCATTCGACAGTCTCGGGCGGTTCGGAGTGTGGCGGGCGTACAACGGGTTCAGCCAGGAAGACGCACGGGAATTGGAGCGGCTCGGATACGGCGCGCTCTGGTTGGGGGCTTCGCCCCCGGCGGACCTGACGGCGGTCGAGCCGCTGCTGGAGGCGACCGAAACGATCACCGTCGCCACCAGCATCGTGAACATCTGGGCGGCGCCCGCGAAGGAGACGGCCGACTCGTTCCATCGGATCGAGGCCCGCTTCCCGGGCCGGTTCCTGCTCGGTATCGGTGCTGGTCATCCGGAGCGCACCGGTGAGTACCGCAAGCCGTACGACGCTCTGGTCGAGTATCTCGATGAGCTCGACGCCGCGGGCGTGCCCGCCGAACGTCGCGCGTTGGCCGCGCTCGGCCCGCGCGTGCTGAAGCTGGCCGCCGAGCGGTCGCTGGGCGCGCTGCCCTATTTCGTGCCCGCGGCGCACACCGCGAAGGCGCGTGCGATCGTCGGCCCGGACGCGCTGCTGGCGACCGAGCACAAGGTGGTGCTGACCGACGACGCCCGCGCGGCACACGCCGTCGCCGACCAAACTGTCGGGTTCTATGTCGGCCTGACCAACTACGCGTCGAACCTGCGCCGATTCGGTTTCACCGACGCCGACCTCACCGGGCCGCCGAGCGAGGCGCTGTTCGATGCCGTCATCGCGCACGGCACGCCGGAGCGGATCGCCGCCCAGCTGTCGCAACACGCCGCCGCGGGCGCCGACCACGTCGCGGTGCAGATCCTCGGCGACAACTACCTCCCGGCGCTGCGCACCCTGGCTCCGCTGCTCACCGCGCGATCCTGACTGCCGGTGTCTTCTCCGGCCCGGCCCGCGCTGAGGACGGGTTGCACCCGGGCGCTGCGGCGGTCGATCGCCGCCGGCCCGGATAGCTCCGTCAGGACCGGACCAAGCGGGCGATGGCGTCGGTGGCTTCCTTGATCTTGGCTTCGGCCTCCGGGCCGCCCGCGACGGCCGCGTCCACGACGCAGTGGCTGATGTGGTCCTCCAGCAGGCCCATCGCGACCGCTTGCAGGGCTTTGGTCATAGCGGCGACCTGGGTGAGGATGTCGATGCAGTACTTCTCCTCCTCGACCATCCGCTGCAGACCGCGCGCTTGGCCCTCGATACGCCGCAGCCGCTTGAGGTAGTCGTCCTTGGCGGTGATGTAGCCGTGCGCGGCGTGGTCGGCCGCCGTGTGGTCGTGGGGGGAAGCTGCCACCGATGTCTCCTCGCTGCCTGCCGGTCGCCGGAACCGGATCAATACCCCCCTAGGGTACAGTTCAGGGGGCGTCTTGTCAGGTCGGGAGCATCCGGCGCGGCAGGCTCCCGATGGTCGGAACGGTCCATGTCCAGCCGTGAACCGCGACGGAAGCAGGGTAACGCGGATCCGGGCGCGCGACGGCGGCCGTGGGACGCGACAATTGGGGTATGAGTTCGCACCCCCGTCCCGCGCTCGCCGTCATCGGCGGCAGCGGCTTCTACGATTTCTTCGACAACGAGGCGACCATCGTCGAGGTCGACACCCCCTACGGCGCGCCGAGCGCGGGCATCGCCGTCGGAGAGGTGGAGGGGCGGCCGGTGGCGTTCCTGCCGCGTCACGGCAAGAGCCATGAGTTCGCCCCGCACACGCTGCCCTACCGGGCCAACCTGTGGGCCCTGCGCTCGCTGGGTGTGCGCCGGATCTTCGCGCCCTGTGCGGTCGGCAGTCTGCGGGCGGACTGGGGTCCGGGCACGGTCGCGGTGCCGGATCAGCTGGTCGACCGGACCTCCGGCCGCCCGCAGACCTACTTCGACGGCGGCGGCATCCACGTGTCCTTCGCCGACCCGTACTGCGAGGAACTGCGCGCCGCCGCCATCAAGGCCGAATCCGACGACCTGCACATGATGCACGCGGCCACGATGGTCGTGGTCGAGGGACCGCGTTTCTCCACCCGCGCCGAGAGCCGGTGGTTCGCCGCGCAGGGCTGGGAGCTGGTGAACATGACCGGCCACCCGGAGGCGGTGCTCGCCCGCGAACTCGAGATGTGCTACGCCGCCGTCGCGCTCGTCACCGATCTGGACGCCGGTCTGGAAGAGGGCGAGGGCGTGCGCGCCGTCGACGTCTTCGCCGAGTTCAAGCGGAACCTCGTGCCGTTCAAGGAGCTCATCCGCCGCGCGGTGGCCGCGGTAGACAGCACCGAGACCTGCGACAAGTGCCGGGTCCACGCGGAAGTATCGCTGCCGTTCGAGCTGCCCTGAGTCCGATGCGGGTGCTGGTTACCGGGGCGGCCGGATTCCTCGGCGGACATCTGCGCAGCGCGCTGCTCGCCGCGGGACACCACGTGACCGGGGTGGATGTGCTGCTCGGCCACGGGCCGGACGCGCGACCACCGGAAGGGGTCGATCGGACGGATGTGCGCGACGCCGAAGCGCTCGCGCCCCTCCTGGACGGGGTGGATGTGGTCTGCCACTTCGCGGGTGTCACCGCGGGCGCGCACGCCGCCGACTTCGCCTCGCACAACGACCTCGGGACCGCCGTGCTGCTCGGGGCCATGGAGCGGGCGCGGGTCGGCCGCTTGGTGCTCGCCTCGTCCGTCGCGGTCTACGGCGAAGGTCGTTATCGCGGCGCGCAGAGCGGCCCGTTCTTTCCCAACCTGCGTCGCAGGGCCGACCTCGACCGGGGGATGTTCGACCATCGCGCTCCGCGCACCGGCGAGATCTTGACCTGGGAGCCGGTCGGCGAGGACGCGCCGCTGCGTCCGCGCGGTCCCTATGCGGCGAGCAAAGTCGCGCAAGAGAATTACGCGCTGGCCTGGGGATTGGCGACCGGCGGCGCGGTCACCGCCCTGCGGATGCCCAACGTGTACGGCGCCGGAGCACGAGCCGGACTGGTGGGGCGGTTTCGCGCCGAGCTGGCACAGGGCCGAGCGCCGCAGGTGTTCGAAGACGGCGGGCAGATCCGGGATTTCGTGCACGTGCGCGACGCGGTCGCGGCCACCGTCACGGCGGTCGATCGTGCGCTGCCCGGCTTCGTCGCGCTGAACATCGGGTCGGGCCGGCCGGTCACGGTGTGGGAGGTGGCCGCGATCATGTCGCGCGCCCGCGGCGGCCCCGCGCCGGTGGTGACCGGCCGATACCGTATCGGTGACGTCCGGCATTTCGTCGCGGACCCGGAAAAGGCGAGGCGGGTGCTGGATTTCACCGCTTCGGTAGCGCCCGCGCAGGGCCTGGCCGAGTTCGCGGTCACCGACTGATCACCCGGATCGCCGGAACGCGCCGGTACGCGGTGGCGGGTAGGTCCCGCAGGCGTACCTCCGCCTTCGCTCCGGCCATGCGCGGGGCTGAGGACGGACTACGTCCGACCGCATCCATTCGGCGTACCTCCGCCTTCGCTCCGGCCATGCGCGGGACTGAGGACGGACTACGTCCGACCGCATCCACTATGCTCGCGCGGTGGATACCCCGTTGCGGCTCGAGGTCATCGTGGCCAGTGTGCGTCCGGAGCGGTTCGCGCCGGTGGTCGCGGACTGGTTCTTGCGTACCGTGCGCGATCGTCCCGAATTCGATACCGGTGTCATCGATCTCGCGCACACGTCGTTGCCGGTCGAGCTCACCGAAAACGAGGAGACCGCGGCCTATCGCGCGCGGCTGCGGGACGCCGACGCGTTCGTCGTCGTCACCTCGGAGTACAACCACGGTTATCCGGCGTCGCTGAAAACGGCGTTCGACACCGCGAAGCACGAGTGGCGCGCGAAACCCATCGCGTTCGTCTCCTACGGCGGCCTTTCCGGCGGCTTGCGTGCGGTGGAGCAGTTGCGCCAGGTGGTCGCCGAGATCCATATGGTGTCGGTCCGCGAGACGGTCAGCTTTCATCAGGCCAAGAAACGGTTCGACGAGGCGGGCGACACCCGCGACGGCGCCGCCATCGACGCGGCGGACCGCATGCTGCGTCAATTGGCCTGGTGGGCACGCACTTTGCGAGCCGCGAGGACAACCGACCCATACCCCGGTTAGCAGGCGCCTGCGCGCGGCCACCGTCATCGGCCCGGCTGCCCGGTTCGGAAACCGCGAATCCATCTCGCCGATCTCTCGTACTACTGCGGCTGCATCGCCCGACGGCCGCGCGGCTGGCCGATGTAGGTGGCCTCGCTGGGAATCGATACCAGCGTCAGGTCGACCTGCGCCGTGCCGGTGCGCAGCACCACGTGGTTGCCGATCGCGCCGGGCTGGTGGATGGCCAGATCGGGACGGCTGGCGGGCCAGCCCGTCGGATCGCCCGTGACGTAGATGGTGGTGACGCCCGCGTGCGGCGCAGGCGCCAGCACCCCGTCCACCACCGTGGCGGTGAATCCCGCGTCGGACTGGTGGGTTTCGACCGCGATGGTCAGGCGCTCCGGATTGCCGATGGTGGTGACCAGGTTCTCCCAGGCCCGTGCCCGGTCGGTGCGGATGAGAATCCGCTCGCCGACCGCAAGCGCCCGGAAAACCAGCTGCTGCGCCAGGTACAGCTCACCCGCGACATACACCGTGGAGATGCCCGCGCCGACGATGCGGACCGCCACGCCGTTGCCTTCGTCGTCCGACCCGATCAGCTGACCGCAGCCGGAGGAGGGCAGGTGCAGATCATCGACGATGTCGATCAGGTGCTCGATCATCGGGACGGTGTCGTCCACGCCGGGAACCGCGAGGGGCAGATGAGCCAGCAGCCCGTCGCGGTGGCGTCCGTTCATCGAGATCATGCCCGGCAGCTGGGCGCGTTCCGGTAGCTCCCGTGCGGTCAGCCGCCAGGCGGCGCCGATACTCACCGAGGCGGCGGAGCTGCCGGGGCGCAGCCGCACCGTCACCGTCGTGCCGCGCGACGGCGCCACCCAGAGCTGGGCGAGCAGGTCGGATTCGAGTCGCTTGGGGTCGAGGGCGCTGCCGATGTTGACGCTGTTGCCGATTTCGGCGTAGCGCCAGCGGTGTTCCAGCGTGCGCGGGTCGTAGCCGTTGGTGATCTGCTGGACCGCCTTGCGGATCTCCGGCGCGGTGAGGATGCGCGCGTTGCAATCGGCATCCTCGAGCGTGCGCATGATGCGCTGGGTGGCGATGGTGACCGCGCGCGAGGCGCCTTCCGCCCCGCCACCGCGCCGGTCCGCGGCCTCCGGGCAGGCCACCGCGTCGAAGCCGATCGCCAGCCACACGGTGCGGTGCGCGGTGGCGGGCAGCGGTCCGAGCAGCGATTCGTAGATCTTGCCCGCGGGTGTGCCGGAACGGCTGCGGTGCCCGTGGCTGATGATGTCGATGCCGCTGAGCAGGATGTCGTGCTGGTTCAAGCATTTCGCCAGCTCCGCCAGCGGAAGCAGGTGCGAGGCGTGCACCGTGGTGCGGGCGATCCTGGTCAGCCCGCCGGGCGGGGGCAGCACCTCCACCACCGTCACCACGCGGCTGCCGTCCCAGTACAGGCCGAGCGAGCGACCGTCGGCGCCGCGGAAGTCGACGGTGTCGCCGAGGTCGTAGTCACGCCGCGTGAGATAGCGCCACCAAGTGCCGATCCAGTCCAGCAAGGTGCGCCGGGCGACCGAAATCAGCGGAATCAGCGCGACGACCACCGCGACGCCGAGCGCGGGAAGCCCCGGCAGGCCGGCGAACAGCGCGACGACTCCGGCGATCAGCCCGATGATCTGGGCGATCAGCAGGTTCCGCATCGAGACGCGCCCGAAAAGCGGGCGTGGTCCCGCACCGGCCGGTTCCGCCATCGTCGTCCCCCAAGTACCCGATATCGGCCGGATCGCCGCGGCCGAGCTGAACAACAGTACCCGGGAACTGTACTGTGTTCGGCGAACGTGAGCACTGTTCGGGGGAGGAATAATGCCTTCAAAACCCACTACTCGCTGGCAGGTCAGCGGTTACCGCTTTCTGGTCCGGCGGATGGAGCACGCCTTGGTGCGCCGGGACGTGCGAATGCTGCACGACCCCATGCGTTCGCAGTCCCGCGCCTACGCGGCCGGTCTGATCCTGGCGTGTGTCGCACTGGCCGGTTGCGGTGTACTCGCGTTGCTGCGTCCGCAGGACAAGATCGGTGACGCCAAGATCCTGATCGGCAAGGACTCCGGCGCGGTCTACGTGCGAATCGACGACGTGGTGTACCCGGCCCTCAACCTGGCCTCGGCCCGCCTGGCGGTGGGCGAGGCCGCCAAGCCCGCCACCGTGAAGGAGTCCGAGCTCGGGAAGAAGCCGCGCGGCCCCTTGATCGGCATCCCGGGCGCGCCCGGCTCGCTGCCCTTCGACAAGGAGGGCAAGGGGCGCGCATGGACGGTGTGTGATTCGTTGAAGACCGACGGCACCGACGACCGCACCACCTCCGTGTTGATCGGCGACCTCGACCTCGGTGACAAGGCGTCGGCCATGGGACCGGACAAGGCGATGCTGGTGAAGAGTAAGGAAGCGACCTATCTGATCTGGAACAAGACGCGCGCTCGCGTGGATGTGAACGACCCGGCCGTCGCCGGTCCGCTCGGGATTCGGGGCGTGACACCGCGCCCGATCAGTGAGGGCCTGCTGAACGCCATCCCCGAGGTGAACGCGATTGTGCCACCGACGATTGCCGATCCGGGTGGACAGCCGTCCGGCTATTCGATCAACGGCCTGAAGATCGGGACGGTCGTGCAGGTCTCCGGCAAGGCGAACCAAAATTTCGTCATTCTGCACAACGGTCTGCAACCCATCAGCCCGTTCACCGCCGACGTGATACGGGCTTCGCAGCGCAATCCGGATCACGGCACCACCATCGGCGATTACGAGCAGCAGCACGCGCCGGTGTCGAACGTGCTGAAGGTCGACACGTATCCCGAGGTTGCTCCGACGGTCATCCAACCCAAGGCGCGGCCGGTCAGTTGCCTGTCGTGGAAGCCGATACCGGGCGTCGAGGGTAACGCCGACGTCGCGCTACGCGCGGAGCTGACCGTCATCGACGGCAGCGATCTACCGATGGCAGGCAGCGCCAAGCTCGTTCCGCTTGCGCAGGCGGACGGGAAGGGCGACAACGTCGACTCTGTGTACTTCAAACCGGGCTCCGGCGCGTTCGTGCAGAGCACCGGCATCGAACCGGACAGCCGTCGCAAGGACAGCATGTTCTACATCGCCGATACCGGCGTCCGCTACGGCATAAAGGATGCCGACGCGGTCAAAGCGCTCGGCCTGAGTACGGAGTCCGGAGTGCGGCAACCGGAACCGGCTCCATGGCCCATCGTCGGTCTACTCGCCTCCGGCCCAACCCTCGGTCGCCAGGACGCGATGGTGGCCCACGACGGCGTCGCGCCGGACGCGAGTCCGGCCAAAGCGCTGGTCAAGAACCAAAACTGAGCTATCTATCAAATGCCCCGGGACTCGGCCATCGGCCGAGTCCCGGGGTGTCGTTCACTGACTGCGTCGGTGTTCGGTTTCCAGTGTCTTCACTACGCGTCGTCGCTGGTGACGCCGAATCTGCGTCGGATGGGGAAAGACCCCAGCATTCCCAAGACCAGTAATGATGCGATAGCGCCACTTCCGATGAGTGCGACGTTGCGTGCGCGATTGTTCGGCGGCGGTGGCGCAGACGGCATCGGAAGCTGGACGCTTGTGGCTGCCGATGGTCGCTTCGGCGGCAATGCACCGAATACCTCGGCGGTCAGCGCCTGTACCGGATCCACAGCGCCGTAGCCGATGTAGGGATTCCATCCCTCCGCGGGGGCATGGGCGGTGGCCTCGATGCGCTTGATGACCTCCAGCGCGCTCAGCTGCGGGAAACGAGCTCGCACCAGGGCGGCTACTCCGGAGACCAACGGGGTGGCGAAGCTGGTGCCCTGAATCGGGCCGAGTTGTCCGGACTGCTGTACGCTGCCGAGCTGGACCGCGGTTCCCTTGCTGTTCGGATCATTGAAAAGTGGATCGAGGGAAGTGATGTTCTCGCCTGGCGCTGCCACGCCCAGCCATGGCCCGGGCACGGTGAACGTCGACGGCTGCCCGTTCTCGTTGATAGAACCGACCGCGAGCACATAGTCGTCATAGCGGGCCGGCGACACGTTCAGGTCCACCTTGCTCCACGGGTCCCCGGTGGGGTCCACCGGATCGATGACCGCGTTGCTGCCCTTGCAGCTGTCAGCGCTGCTGTTGCCGGCTGCTACCACCACGACCACGTCTTTCTCGATCGCGGCATACCGAACCGCGGCACCCAGATCGGCGTCTTCGAAAGGCTCCGAAGTAGACCTGCACGCGACTTCGGAAATATTGATGACGGTAGCTCCCATATCCGCCGCGCGACGGATCGCCGATGCCATGGTGCGAGTGGTGCCGTATCCCTGGGGCAACGCATCGGGCCCCTTGTCGCGATTCGCTCCCTCTTTCTGGTACAACCTGCTGGTCTGACGGATGGTGAGGATGCGCGCATCTGGCGCGACCCCGGAGAAGCCCTGGCCGTCGACCTTGGTGGCCGCTATCAGCCCGGCGACCAATGTCCCGTGCGCGTCGCAATCCTCGGTGCCGTCCGTATTACTCACATAGTCACCGCCCGCGATCAGGCCGGGCAGGCGAGGATGACGTGCGACACCGGTGTCGATGACCGCGACGAGCTGGCCGGCGCCGGTGGAGAATTGCCAGGCGTGCTCCAGGTTGAGGGAGCGTTGTGCCACCGGCGTCGAGGGCCCGTTGCCGCCGGATCCGGTGCTGACGCACGGTGTGTTGGTCGCCCGCTCGGTCTTGTCGGGCGGAGCGGCCGGCTCCCCTGGCGGTGGTGGCGTGTTCGGGCTCACGGTGGGTTTCTCCGCCAGCGCTCGTGGGATTCCAGCGGTCGCGCCGAAACCGACGGATACGCTCAGCGCCAGCACGCATGCTGCCGTCCCGATCCGAGTCGCGCGAAAATATCTGTCGCTCAACCGTTTCGAACCCATCGCCGCGAACTCACAGCCCGCGGACGAGGGAGTAGAGGTCCGCCACCCAGAAGACCAGCGGCAGCACCGCGGCGACGAACGTGTACTCGAGCAGTTCGACGCCGCGCCGCATCGGCGGGGTGGCCGACTGGTTCGGGATGATGATGCCGAGGATCAGCGCCGCGACCAAGACCATCATCGCCGCGCCGAAGACGGCCAGCGGCTGGTGCATCGCGAAACCCGCGCCCACCAGCATGATCAGCACGATGGCAGCGCCACCGGCAATGAGCACGACGGCTTGTTCCGCGCCCGCGTACGTGCGGCTGCGGAACATCAGTACCACCGCGCAGACCAGGGCGAGTGCGATGCCCGGCCAGTTCGGGTCGTCGGCGGCCGGGTCGGTCGCGCCGAGCGCGCCGATGACGGTGACCAGCGTGGTCGCGGCGACCAGGCCCGCGAGGTACATGCGGGCGCGTTCCGACTTGACCCGCAGCACCTCCATGGTCGGCAGCGCCCGGTGATCGTCCGGGTCGTCCTCGGTCGGATCGATGGGGGTGCCCGGCGAAGGCACCGGCGGCAGCGGCAGTTTCGCCAGCAGCATGGACACGCGCGGCGCCAGGGACAGGCCGCCGAGGCCGAGCGCCGCCGCGCCCGCTCCGATCGCCCGCTGCGGCTGATCGGTGAGCAGGCCCACCAGCGCCGCGGGTACCGCGTAGGCGGCGAGCGCGGCGGCGCCGATGAACAACGCGAGCCCGACGCCGGTGACCCGCCATGCCAGGATCGCCGTCGCCCCGGCCAGGACCGATCCGAGCAAGATATGCGCCCAGCCGTAACCGTCCGGCACGAAGAGCATGCCCGCGCTGAACGCCGCGGGCAGCGCGCAGCCGCCCAGTACCAGCGCGGTGCCATTGTCGCCGTACATCCTGCTCAGCACCATCGCGGTCACGACGAGCAGGATCGCGACCACCAGCGCGATCGAACCGCCGACCCCGATCGGCAGCGAGCCGGGGGACAGCAACAGCCCGAGGCAGCCGACGATCATGGTGAGCGCCGCGAGCACCGAGCCGGTGATCCGCGCGACCCGCGGGGTCCAGCTGCGGTAATGGTCGGCGTCGGCGATCGCGACGTTGTACATGATGTCGTCGAACAGCGGTGTCGGCGCGGTGTGCGAAGCGCTTTCCAGCATCAGCAGTTCGCCGTCGCGCACGCCGTGCTCGCCGAGACTGAGCGAGTTGGACAACGGCGGATGGCCGATCCGGGCGAGCACCCAATCCGCGGGCTCGTAACGCTCGCCCTCGTTGTCGAAGTCGTTGGTGCGGCTGTGCTGGGCGACCATGTCGACCACGCTCGGAATCACCAGCGCGACCGGCACGTCGACCGGGATGGCCATGTCGACCTGAGTGTGCTTGGCCAGAATCGTCACCCGCGCGAGGTCGGGGGCGCGGACGATGCCGCGCGAGGATTCTTCGTCGATGTGGTCAAGTCGCGCGTGCGTCAAGCTTCCCCCAACTCGGTCTTCTACCTCGTGATTCCACGGCACGGCAGGCCGGGGGCGCGCTTGCGAACCCTCGGTCCGGGCAGCAGAATGCTGGTCGAACTGTACGACATGTCGGCTGTGCCCTCTACACTGAGGCCGAATCACAGCTGGCCGAAGGGGGAATCTCGTCGATGAGCACTGTCCGCTTCCAGCGCCGTGCGCGCCGCGAGATGCCTCGAACGCCCGGCGGCGAGGTCACGCTACAGCCGCCGCCCGAAATCCCCCGGGTCACACCGGGAAACCTGGTGCTCAAACTCATGCCGGTCGTGATGGTGATCGGCATGGTCGGCATGATGGCCTTGATGTTCACCCAGGGGGGTGGCATCGCCTCCAACCCGATGAGCATGATGTTCCCGATCATGATGCTGTTCTCGATGGTCGGCATGTTCGCCGGTCAGGGCGGGGGCAAGGGACAGAAGGCCGCCGAGGCCAACGAGGACCGCAAAGATTACCTGCGTTACCTCGACCAGGTGCGTAAGGACGTCGACGCGACCGCCGCGCAGCAGCGCGCTTCCGTCGAGTGGAGCCACCCGGAGCCGGGGCTGGTCTGGATGCTGGCCGGCACCAGCCGCATGTGGGAACGCCGCGCGGGGGACAAGGACTTCTGCCACGCCCGCATCGGGCTCGGCGGCCAGCGCCTGGCCACGAGGCTGGTCGCCCCCGAGACCGGTCCGGTCGAGGAACTCGAACCGATCGCCGCGGTCTCGCTGCGCCGTTTCGTGCGCGCCCATTCGACCGTGCCCGATCTGCCGACCGCCATCGCGGTCAAGGGCTTCGCAACCATCGCGCTGGACGGCGACCGCGGCCAGGCGCGCGACATGACCCGCGCCATGCTGGTGCAGCTGTGCATGTTCCAGGCGCCGGACCAAGTGCTGGTCGCGGTCGTCTGCGGACCGGACACGGCGCCGGAGTGGGAGTGGACCAAGTGGCTCCCGCACACTCAGCACCCCGACGCGCAGGACGGCATCGGTACCCAGCGCATGTTCTACGGCTCGATCCGGGAGGCCACGGCGGGGTTGCATCCCCTGCTCGGCAACCGCGTGCGGTACTCGCGCAACCAACCCGCCAACGCGAACATGGTGCACATCGTCATCGTGGTCGACGGTGGCCTGCTCGAGGCCGAGGACGATCAGTTGCGTGAGTCCGGCTACGAGGGCGTCACCATCATCGACCTGTGCGGCTACGCGCCGCGCCTCGCGGTGTCCCGCGGCATCAAGATGATCGTCGAGAACGGCGAGTGTGTCGGCCGGGGTGCCACCGGTAATCAGGAGCGGTTCGCGCTGATCGACCGGATCAGTCCCGAGCAGGCGCAGCAGGTGGCGCGCAGGCTCGCCCCCTACCGCGCCGCCACGCAGCGCAGCAGCGACGTGGAGACCGACGACTCCGAGGCGATCTCGACCTGGGCTCAGCTCATGGGCCTCGGCGACATCGGCTCGTTCAACCCGGAGCACGCGTGGCGGCCGCGCTACGGACGGGAACGCCTGCGCGTCCCGTTCGGTGTGGGTGCCGACGGCCTTCCGGTGGAACTGGACATCAAGGAGGCCGCCGAGAACGGCATGGGCCCGCACGGCCTGTGCATCGGCGCCACCGGCTCCGGTAAGTCGGAGTTCCTGCGCACCCTCGTGCTCAGCCTGCTGGCCACGCACTCGCCCGACCAGCTGAACCTGGTGCTGGTCGACTTCAAAGGCGGCGCGACGTTCCTCGGCCTGGAAGGGGTTCCGCACGTCGCCGCCGTCATCACCAACCTGGAGGAAGAGGCCGACCTCGTCGACCGCATGAAGGACGCCCTGGCCGGCGAGATGAACCGCCGCCAGGAAGTGCTGCGGGCGGCGGGCAACTTCGCCAACGTCTTGGAGTACGAGAAGGCCAGGGCCGCCGGCGCCGACCTGGATCCGCTGCCGGCCCTGTTCGTGGTGCTCGACGAGTTCTCCGAACTGCTCACCCAGCACCCGGATTTCGCGGAGCTGTTCGTCATGATCGGCCGCCTCGGCCGCTCGCTGCACGTGCATCTGCTGCTCGCCTCGCAGCGTCTGGAGGAAGGCAAGCTCAAGGGCCTGGAATCCCACCTGTCCTACCGGATCGGCCTGAAGACGTTCTCCGCCAACGAGTCTCGCCAGGTGCTCGGCGTGCCGGACGCCTACAACCTGCCGAACAGCCCAGGTGGCGGCTACCTGAAGGCCGACTCCGGAGAGATCCAGCGCTTCCAGGCTTCCTATGTCTCCGGCGCGTATGTCGGCGGTGGCTCGCAGCGTGACATGACCGTGGCCACGCAGGCCGGTGAAATCGATGTCAAAGCACGGCCGTTCACCGCGAACCATGTCGACTTCCGGGCCGCCGACCGCGTCGCGCTGCCGCCCGAACCGAGCCTGGAGCCGGAACAGGACGAGGACGGCGAGCAGTTGTCCAACCTGAACATGCTGGTCTCCCGGATTCGCGGCCACGGCCGCCCGGCGCACGAGATATGGTTGCCGCCGCTGGACGAGGCGCCGACGCTCGACCAGCTCCTCCCGCGCTCCATCCTCACCGGCGAGTACTCCGCGGTGTCCACGCTGCGCGCCCCGATCGGCATCGTGGACCGCCCGTACGACCAGCGCCGCGACCCGTTGAACATCGACCTGTCCGGCGCCCGCGGCAATGTCGCCATCGTCGGTGGCGCGCAGTCCGGCAAGTCTACGGCGCTGCGCACGCTCATCATGGCGATGTCGTTGACGCACACCGCCGAACAGGTGCAGTTCTACTGCCTCGACTTCGGTGGCGGCTCCTTGACGAGCCTGCAGGGGTTGCCGCACGTCGGCTCGGTAGCCAGCCGGCTGGACGAGGACCAGGTCCGGCGCACCATCGCGGAGGTGACGACCATCCTCCGGCACCGTGAGGCACGCTTCCGCCAGCTCGGCATCGAATCGATGGCGGACTTCCGCAGGCTGCGCGCGATGGACCCGGCCAGCAGCCCCGGCGCGGCGGGTGTGCACGAGGATCCGTTCGGTGACGTCTTCCTGGTGATCGACCGTTTCATCACGATCCGCGAGGATTTCGAGATGCTCGAGCCGACCATCATGAGCCTCGCCTCGCAAGGTCTGTCCTACGGCGTGCACGTGGTCGTCACGCTGAACCGCTGGCCGGAGGCGCGGCCCGCGCTCAAGGATCAGATCGGCACCAGGATCGAGTTGCGCCTCGGTGATCCGATGGATTCCGATCTGGGCCGCAAGTTCGCCTCGCTGGTTCCGGTGGGGCGGCCGGGCCGCGGTATGACCCCGGAGTGCCTGCACATGCTGACCGGCCTGCCCCGCATCGACGGCAACTCCGACCCGACCGACCTCACCCAGGCCGTCGCGGACGCGGTCGCCACCATCGCCAGGCTGACGCCGGGCCGTCATGCGCCGCAGGTTCGCATGCTGCCCGAGCAGCTCCCGCGCGAGCAGCTGCTGTATCTGGCGGGCGATTGGCCCGCGCAGGTCGATCCGAGCGCGAAGTGCCTGCGTATTCCGTTCGGCATCAACGAGTCCGAGCTCGCTCCGGTCTACATCGACTTCGTGGAGAGCCCGCACTTCATCATCATCGGCGACACCGAATCGGGAAAGACGACGCTGCTGCGCTCGCTGATCGAGGGCATCGCCGCATCCAACACCCCCGATCAGGCTCGCTTCATCATCGGCGATTACCGGCGCAGTATGCTCGGCCTCGTCCCGGAGGGATATCTGGCGGGCTATGGCTCCACGGCGCCGCAGTTCACCCAGAACATGAACGACTTGGCCGCCTATGTCAGCAAGCGGACCCCGGGCTCGGACGTCACTCCGCAGCAGCTGCGAGATCGTTCATGGTGGAGCGGGCCGGAACTGTACGTCATCATCGACGATTACGATTTGGTCGCCACGTCCGCGGGCAACCCGGTCCAAGCGCTGCTCGAGCATCTGCCGCACGCCCGAGACCTCGGCTTCCACGTGATCATCGCCCGGCGTTCGGGTGGTGCGAGCAGAGCGATGTTCGAGGCGACATTGGCCAGAATGCGTGATCTGGGCTCGGCGGGACTGATCCTGAGCTGCAGCAAGGACGAGGGCGTCTTGATGGGCACCAAGCGACCGAGTCCGATGTTGCCGGGCCGAGGCACCTACGTCACCCGCAATGTCGAGGGCTTGGTCCAGACGGCGTGGATGCCGTCGCCCTGATGTCCGAGGTTGAGCTCGTCGTCACCGAGGCGCGCATCTGGGCGCGTGGCGCCGACACGCACTGGGACGCGCCGCCTTCGGTGGTTCTTGGCAGCAACGGCTTCGATCTCGTCGTGGGGCAGTCGTTGACGCCGCCCACCCAAGTCAGTTCGGTGGTCCAGTTCCTACCCGCCGATGCCATAGCCCTGCCGCCCCGCATGCCTTCGGTGGTGGACGCGATGAGTGCCGTTTTCGCGAGTGTGCTCGACCATCTTCGAGTTGCCTCTCCGTGTGCACGGATAACGCTGGTCTGTCCGACCGAATGGGGCGCAGGCCGTCGCGGTGTGCTCGCTCAGGCGGCGCGCCGCGTCGCCTCGGATGTGGTCTTCGAAGACATCGCGGTCCGTTCGGTCGCGTCGGACGAGGGCACCAGCTACAGTCAGCGAACGCTGGTGCTGGAGTTCGGCATGTTGGTCACCACGGCGTCGGCGGTCATCCGAAGCCATCGCGGCGTGCATATCGAATCCTGTGAGCATGAGCCAACGCTCGCGCTAGCCGAAATAGTCGCCGATTCGCCAGGATTCGTCGCCTTGTGCAACCTGATCACTCGATTGCTTGACAGCGGCCCGATCGACCTTGTGCAGGTGGTGGGTATCAGCGACTACCAGCAGCGGGACTTGCTCCGTGAGGCGGCTCGGCAGTCTATAGGTGCCGACGTCGAGCTGCGTCCGGTTACCGGTCCCGATCTCGTCCGAGGGCGTCGGGCCGAGCCGGGTGATCGATGCGAGGTGCCCGCCGCGCCCACCGAGTGGATGGGACCGCTTCGTGAGCGTGCCGCAGCACGGCAGCCCCGGTATGGCACAGCGCGTATCGTGATCGCCGCGATCGCGGCCGTGATGGTCGTCGCAGTGACGATCGTCGGCGCGGTTGTCCTGTCCGGTCGCCGAGGCGGAGAGACGGTAGCGGCACCCAGCGCGGAAGCGCCGTCGCCGACCGCCCCACCGGCCGAGGCGGCGCCGGAGGCATTCGGCAGAATCAGGTTTCGAGTTCCTCCGGGCTGGCGCATTGCACAGTCGTCTGATACGGGACGTGCTCGCGTCGATCTAGTGCCCGAGGCCACTGCCCGGCAGCGGATCACGGTGATGCAGGCACCGTTGACGGCGTCGTCCAGTTACGCGCAGATCGCGGCGAAGCTGGAAACACAGATTGCGCAGCACACACCGGGTGTACTGACCGACTTGCAGCAGGACGTCATGTTCGGTGGCCGTTCCGGTCTGGCCTATCTGGAACATCCCGGAGACGGATCAACCGTTCGCTGGCATGTCTTGCTGGAGTCCGGAATTCAGGTCAGCATCGGTTGCCAGTACGCGGGGGACGAATGGGGACCGTTGGAAGCCCCGTGCTCGCATTTCGGAGATACCGTCCGCGTCGTCCCCTGATAGGTGAGGCGCGCACCTAGGCGACATGCCGCAGCCAAGAACAATTCGAGCCCCCGGCACCGAAGTACCGGGGGCTCGAATCAGCCGAAACGGGATCTCAGAAGAGGCCCGCCAGCGCGGTGTCGGTACTCTGCAGGTCGGAGTTGCCGCTGCTGACCAGCTTGCCCGCGCTTTCCAGCGTGGTGTTCAGCTGGGTGACCTGCGTGTTCCACTGGGCCTGCAGCGAGGCGAACGCGTCGTTTGCGTCACCCTTCCAGTAGTTGGTCACGAAGTCGGTGACCTGCTTGTGGAAATCTTCGAGCATGGTCATGACGCTGCGCGCCTCGGCCACGATGGCCTGGGCACCCGCCTCGACCTCGCCGAAGTTCGAAGCAATCCGACCGGGATCGTTCGCTACCATGGGGAACTCCTTGTTTCTGTGGTTCGGCTATCGGATCAGGGAAGGTCCAGGCTGGAGGCCTGCGCGGCCACCTGCTGGGCGAACTGCTGGTCCTGATCGGCGAACTTCCGTCCGGCGTGGGCGAGCTTGTCCGACGTCTGATCCAGCTGATCGTTCAGCTTCCGCGCCTGGGCGAAGTAGCTGTCCATGAAGGTGTCGAACGCCTGACGGGCCGCACCGCTCCAGGTAGCGGTGGTCTGATCCGACTTGCTGTTCAGTGCGGTGATCGCGGTCTGCAAATCCTGGTGCCGCTGCCGGCAATTGTCTACAAACTTAGAGATCGCCTCTTCGCTCGCTTCGAGCTGTCCTGCCATTTCGGCTCCTTTCGGTTCCCGTCTCGGCCAACGGCGGAAGCCTCAGTTGGCCTGTACATCTGATTGGACGCGGTGCGGGTCTGATCGGTTCCATCCGACTCGAAAAAGTTCGGCATCGCCCCACGGGATCAGGGTCCTGCGCCCTCCGCCCGGCTCGTCCGTAGATTTCGGCGGCCGCGTACGGGCCTGCTCGGAAGACCACGATGCGATCCGGGTCTGCATGACTTGTAACGCCAGCGCTCGGCTCCCCTCCTTCCCCCTGCTCGCTGCTGTAATGATCGGCGAGTGGGCTGGCTGCGGTACACCTTACCGAACGCCTAAGTCCGCCGCTACCAGCAGATTGACGAAAGCCGGTGGGCGCGCAGACCGAAAAGTCCAGGAGGCCTTGCATTCCGGAGACGCAGCCCAATCACTGCACGCGATTGCGCAGCACCGGCACCAGACGGTCGAGCAAAGCCTGCCGGGAAGGCCGGCTCCAGTCGCGCACCGCGGCTACGGCCCGGCGCCGGATCCTACTTCGGCCCCCATGGCGGGGGATCGGAAAGCTTTGGGCGCGTACCGCCGCCGATCTCAGAAACTGTTCGCCAACAGTGCGTACTCCGCGGCGACCTTCTGCCGAACGTCCGGTTCCTTATCACTGGTGACGACTCCGACGTACCGCTTGTACGCGACGTAGCACCGGTACTTGTACTCCCGATCCGGGTCACCCTTGCTGTTGAGTTGCAGGCACTTGGCGCCGGGGACGTCCCTGGGAGCGCCCAGTGGGTCGTAGTGCGCGCCTTCGCTGTCCAACAGGCCCGTGACCAGTTTCTGGGCGGCGGCCGCGTCGCGGGTGCGGGCGACGTAACTGTCGTCGAGCAGGCCGATGTGGTCGACACCGGCTTCCTCGACCAGGCGCAGGTGTACCGACTCGTCGTCGGCGCGGTGCACCGTGTGATAGCCGCCGTAGACGGCGAAGGTCGCCGGGTCCGGTACGCGGTTCTTGCGGTCGACGACCGCGACGCGGGCGAGCAGGCCGTCGGGATCGGCCTTCAGGGTGTCGAGCTTGTTCACCGGGGTCGGGGTGAATTTCGCCAGCTGCGCGACCTCGGCGGCCAAGGTCTTGTCGACCCATTTGACCAGGTCGTCGGCTTCCGCTGTCGGACGCTGGATGAACAAGGAGATGACGAATTCCTTGTAGGCCATGAAGGTACCGACATTGGCGACGCCTGGGCGCCAGTGGATGTAGGAGTCGGGATACTTCGTCGACGACAGTTTGCGGTTGTCCGGCGAGACGGCGATGTCGACGTCCTCGAGTTCACGGGCCGCGAGCTTCGCGGCGGCCTCGTCGGGGAAGCGGAACACCGCGTTGGTGACCGCGGTGGTTTGCGGCGCGGGATTGGACTGACCGGCCGGATCGGGACGGTCGGCACCGCTGGCGGCGTATCCCACGACCAGCTTGCGATTGTCGAGAACGGGCTTGGACACCTTGGCCACGAAGTCGAGCGCCTGCTCGGCGTCCTTGACGACGGTGCTGCCGCGACCGAACTTCAGTGTGGAGTCGATGCGCACCGTCGGGACCACGGCGTCGGACATCCGCATGCCCTCCAGCAGCGCGCCCTTGCCGGCCGAATCCTGGTTGTAGTTGTGCTTGTCGACGGGATAGGTGCCGACTTCCAGCTTGCGCACATCGATCTCACTCGCGGTAGGTGTGCCGTGCGCGCCTGCGCAACCGGCCAGCATCCCTGCCAGTGCCAGGCACGACGCGGTGAGCGCGATGCGTTGCGTCCGAACCATCTCAGGCCCCTCGTTCCTCCCATTGCTGACACTGAAGTTACCCGACGGAGGCCGGGGAGGGGGACCGATGCGCGAGGTATTGCAATACCCTTGTCGGTGTGGCGACGACCTTGCACTGCAACCCCGGTGGAGGCCGATACCGGTGAAGGATCGGCAGGTCGAGGTCGTCGTTGGCAGCCACGCCGTGGCCAGGGTCGCGGGCGCGGTTGTTGTCGTCGCGCACCGCAAGCCCGGTAGGCCGACTCGGGACTCGCCCGCCGTCGTCGCCTTGGAATCACTGGCCGACCTGGTGCGCGACGCGACCGATCGGGAGCCGGGCGGACCGGGTGCCCTGGTGGCGCGGCAGGCGACGCGCTGGCTGATGAAGCAGGCCGAGCAGATCAGCCCGGGCGAGCCGATCGACTTCGGCATCCTGTCCACCGCCGAGCACGGGGGTGTGGCGATCTTCCTGCACGGGGCGATCACCGCCGTGCTGGCCGGTGACGGCCTGCTCGAGCGATATCGCGGCAGTGACGCGGCTTTCACGGTGGATCGGGTCGCGGCGGTTCCGGCGCGGGCGGCGGCGCTGTTCGTCGACGACGCGAAGGGCCGTATCCCGGATCTGCCACTCGAGCGGGGCATCGGCAGGCTGGTCGAGGGCATCGCTCAGGCAGGTGGCGCGATCGTGTGGACGGAGGGCTCCCGCACCCGTTCGTCGACGAACGGCGGGGAGTCCGGTTCCGTGGGCGCACACCACCGCCCACGGACGTCTCCGCTGCCGACGGCGCGCGTCGAACAGCAGCCGCCCGCCGCACCGGAAGGGCAGGAACGATCGGAGCCGCGACCGTCACGGCACCCGACGGCACCGTCGACCGCGATGCTCGACGCCCAGACCGAGCAGGCGCCGATCGACCCGCATCACGCGCCGACCCAGCTGGGCGGCACCAATCCCGCGCCGCGGCCCGACCCGGAGCTCCAGCGTCGGCTGGAGGCGACGGCGAAGGCCACCGCGCTGACGGTCAAGGTGATGGGATTCAAATGCGCGCGAGCGCATCCCAGCGATCCACGGGCGGCGTTCTGCACCGTCTGCGGCATGCCGGTCGACCAGACCCAAGCGCTGATCGAAGTGGTCCGCCCGCCGCTGGGCATGCTGATCCTCGACGACGGCATGACCTACATGCTCGCCGCGGACGCGGTGATCGGTCGTGATCCGGAGCGCTCGCCCGCCGCGGAGAGCGGACTCGTCCCGCTGCGGGTCGACGACGCCTCCGGTGGCATGTCCAGGGCGCACGCCGAAATCCGTTTGGTGAACTGGGATGTGATGGTGGTGGACTGCGGTTCGACCAACGGAACCCGCACTCGCCTGCCGGGCTACCGCGACTGGGTGCGCCTGGCGCCGCGTCAGTCCATGGCGCTCATACCGGGCGCCGAGATCATGCTCGGCAACCGCGTGCTGCGCTTCGAGTTGGCCGCTCCGCCGCCGTTCGGCCGCTGAGCCCGCGCTACGAATAGCGCGCGGCGCATACGCTTTCCCCGTTCAGGACTCCGGCGCGGAAGGCCTCGATCCGGGAGAAACCACTGGGCACGGTCTTGCCCAGGGCGTCACTCGCGGCCAAGCCGTCGGTGAGCAGACCCGAGACCGCCTCGTCGAGATCGCCTGCGGCGAGCTTGATATCCCCTTGGCTGACCGGTCGCCCGGATTCGGCCAGCTTGCCGGTGACCACTCCGGACAGACAGGCCGCGCGCAGTCCGGTTTTCGCGCCGACCAGGCTCTGGCCGCGGCTCTGCTGGACGGCCAAGGTGTATCGGGAGATGAACACGATGTAGCCGTTGTAGTCGCCGGTCACCTTGAGCGGCAGCGGGTCGTCCGCGCCGGAGCTCGACCTACCACGCTCGGCGAGTGCGGGAATGTCCGTGGCGATCGTGTTCCCGGCGGGGCAGTACGAGACCGGTTCGGTCACCACACCATCGGGGCAATCGATCTTCGCCCGCGAGTAGTCGTAGGTCGGCTCGTGGCCGATCGGCAGAATTGCTTTGAGGGCTTTGGTGAGTTCGATCAGGGTCTGTTTGGTGATGGGGTACTCGCCGCGCCCGTTGTCGTCGCTGAAACTCTGCGGCAGATTCGCGCGGCGCTGGTCGATCTCGTTCTGGTCGATGCCCTTGCACCCCTTGGGGCCGTCGGTGAAACCGATCTGCACCGCGGTGACCCGTTCGAAGGCGGAGCCGTGCACGCTCTCCGGGTCGTCGGGGTCGGCGTCGCGGATGGCGACGGTGGCGGCGAGCACCGAGTTGAGGCCGTCCGACGTATTGATCGTGAAATGCGCGGCCTTGCCCTCGGCCACGTACCGCATGAAAGCGCCCGCGAAGCAATCCGCCTGCTGCTCCTTGACGATCACCGGATCCTTCGGTCCGACGATCTTGGCCATGGTCTGCACCGCGTGCCCGTACTCGTGCGCGAGCACCATCACCACGGACATCTTCCCGAAGGTCTCCTCCATGGTGGGAAGCAGCACCGACCGATCCCAGCCGATGGAATTGTCCAGGCGACAGTAGGCGGCGTTGACCAAGCGGTAGGTGGATTCCCTGCAGAACTCGAGCGATTCTTGACGCCCGGCCTTCGCGCTCCAGGACAGCAGCTTCCCGACCGGCTTGAACTCGCCTTGGAACTCCTTGCCGAACTCGCCGCGCCAGTAGGCCTGGATGTCGTCGACGGCGTTGAGCGCCAGGGTGTCCACAGCGCCGCCGTCACCGTTGGTCGCGGTCAGCGTACTGTCCGGGACGCCGGCGCGGGGACCGCTCGGGCCGCTGGTGGTGGGCAACCCGGCAACCTTGAACGGATCGTCGTAGACGGAGACGGCCCGGCCGTCGATCACTCGAATGCAGCCGCCGACCAGCAGCAGAACACTGAGCAGCGCCGCAACCAGCGCGGTCGCTCGGACTCTCGGCAAGGCTCCCCCTGGTCGGCCGCTACAACGTTCACATCGGTCGCCGGATCGGGGTATCTGGCGCATCGGGGGCACCGCCGATGTCCGGGCGATGGAATAGTATCCGCTGCATGTCTTCACCGGGGGCGCAGTCCATCACCGTGCGCCATGATGGAAGCGAACGAGTATTCGATTCGAGCCAGCAGGTCACGATGGGCCGCGCGCCGGAGGTGACGCTTTTCGTCGACAGCCCGCTCGTTTCGCGTGTGCACGCGACGTTGGCCTGGCAGGGCAGTGCCTGGGTGCTGACCGACAACCAGAGCACCAACGGGGTGTTCGTGGACGCGCGCAGGCTGACTCAGCCGGTGTCGATCGACCGCCCCACACAGGTCCGGCTGGGTGACGCGATCAGCGGCCCGCTGTTGCACCTGCTGCCCGCGAACCCGCAACCCCCGCAACGGCCTTCCGCGCGCCCACCACAACCGGCGCAGGCGCCGACTCCGGGTCCGCCCGCGCACGGGGTCCGGCGGCCCGCGCCGCAGTTCCAGCGCCCGCACTATCCGCCCGCGCAGGACGCACCGGCGCCCGCGGTGAACGTCAACATGACGACCAGGGCCGACACCTCCAACATCCCGCCGGTCCGAGCCAGGGCGAGCACGGCGCCCGTCGCCCGCGCCGACCGGATCCCGCAGACCGGTTTGAGCATCGGCCGCACCACCGACAACCAGATCGTCGTCAACGACCCGCTGGCCTCCCGCAAGCACGCCCGCCTGGTCGCCTCGGCCGAGGGCCTGGCCATCGAGGACCTCGGATCGGCGAACGGCACGTTCGTCAACGGGCACCGCAGGCAGCGGGCGGTGCTGCGCGAGCGGGACATCATCACCATCGGCAACATCGACTTCGTCGTCCAGCAGGGCACGCTGGTGCACCGGCAGAAGCCGGTCGCCGAGCAGGGCCTCGCGGTGCACGGGGTCGGCTTCACCGTCGAGGGCAACAAGCAACTGCTCGTCGACGTGAACATGTCGGCCGGCCGCGGCACGCTGACCGCGCTGATCGGCCCGTCCGGAGCGGGCAAATCCACGCTGTCACGCCTGATCGCGGGCACCACCCGGCCTTCGGGCGGTGTGGTCACCTTCGAAGGCCGCAATCTGCACGCCGAGTACGAGGCGCTGCGTTCCCGGATCGGCATGGTGCCGCAGGACGACGTGCTGCACCGGCAGCTCACGGTGCGCCAGGCGCTCGGTTTCGCGGCCGAGCTGCGGCTGCCGAGGGACAACAGCAAGCAGGACCGGCAGAAGGTCATCGACGGTGTGCTCCAGGAGCTTTCGCTCACCGAGCACGCCGACACCAGGGTCGACCGGCTCTCCGGCGGTCAGCGCAAACGCGCCTCGGTGGCGCTGGAACTACTGACCGGCCCGTCGCTGCTGATCCTGGACGAACCGACCTCGGGCCTGGACCCGGCGCTGGACCGCCAGGTCATGGTGATGCTGCGCGAACTGGCCGACGCGGGCCGCGTGGTGATCGTGGTGACCCACTCGGTGGCGCATCTGGACATGTGCGATCAGGTGCTGCTGCTCGCCCCCGGCGGTAAGACCGCCTACTGCGGCAATCCGGCCGGTGTCGGCGCGACGCTCGGGACCAGCGACTGGGCGGAGATCTTCGCCGATGTCGCGGCCAACCCGGATCAGGCGTTCGCCGCCTACCGCTCCCGGCAGGCGTTCGCACCGCCGCCCCCACCGCCTCCGCAGCCGTACGGGCCCGCGGGCAGTCCGCCACAGTCCAGTCGCGGCAAGCAGTTCTCGACTCTGGCGCGCCGGCAGATCCGGTTGATCCTGGCCGATCGCGGCTATCTGGCGTTCCTGGTGCTGTTGCCGTTCATCCTCGGCGGCCTGTCGCTGGTGGTGCCGGGGAAGAACGGTTTCCAGCGCGGCGCGCTGAGAGCGCTGCCCGACGGCACGTTCGTGCCCGAGGGCGGGGGCGAGACGCAGCAGTTGCTGGTGGTGCTGATTCTGGGCGCCTGCTTCATGGGCTCGACGCTCACCGTGCGCGACCTCGTGGGCGAACGGACGATCTTCCACCGCGAACGCGCCGTCGGGCTGCTTCCCTCGGCGTACCTCATGGCGAAGATCGCGGTGTTCAGTGCGACCGCCCTGCTGCAATCGGCGGTGCTGGTCGGCATCGTCCTCGCGGGCAAGAAGCGTCCGGGCCAGGGTGCGGTGCTGGCGTCCGGGAGTGCCGAGCTGTACATCGATATCGCCCTGACCGCGATCTGCTGTGTGGTTGTCGGGTTGCTGCTCTCGTCGCTGGCCAAGTCGAACGAACAGGTGATGCCGCTGCTGGTGGTGGCGATCATGTGCCAGCTGGTGATGGCGGGCGGTCTGATCCCGGTCACCGGCCGGGTCGTGCTGGAGCAGGTGTCCTGGCTGTTCCCGGCTCGCTGGGGATACGCGACGGGCGCGTCGACGGTGAACATTCGTGAACTGTTCCTGAACGCGCAGGCCGACACGCTCTGGCAGCACAAGCCGGCGATCTGGGCGCTGGACGTGGTCGTGCTGTTGCTGATCACCGTGGTGCTCGCGGTCATCACCTGGCGCCGGTTGCGACTGAAGAAGTCGGCGGCGTGATGCGGTCCGGACGGTCCGCCTTCGCCCCGGTGCGCGCACGCGGCGCCCGGCGGTGTCGGACGGCAACGAGCATCTCGGCCGCGAACCGGGCACACTTATGCCTGTGACGGTGCGAGTAGGGGCAGTGCATCTCGGCTGGGATGTGGTGTCCGTGGCGGCCGGTGGCGGTGGCGTGCCCATCCGCCCGGTGCAGGTGGAGGGCATGTGGACGCCGCCGGCCTATCTGCTGGCGGATTCGTCGGGCCGGTTGCACACAGCGGGCGTGGAACGCAACAGACCCGATCTCGGGATGGCGATCGCAGACGTGCGCGACATCCTCGGGCATCCGCAGATCGTGGTCGCGGGCGCGACCTGGCCCGCGGAACTGGTCTTCCGCGCGCGCCTGTACAACCCGCTCGCCGAGATCGGCAAGCACTTGCGCGGCAAACCGGACCTGGTGGCGTTGCCCTACCCGGACAGCTGGCCGGACGAGCGGATCGATATCTACGCCTCGATGGTCGAACAGCTCGATGTCGTCGTGGAACCGCTGCCGGAGAGCGTCGCGCTGTCCGGCTACGTCCGCGCCCTCGGACTGGTGCACCCGCCGGACCGGGCCAGGCCGAACGGCATCGGCGCGACCGGTGTGTACTCCGATGGCCGCGGCATGCTGGTGGTCGCGGTACACGGCGACGACGAGCAGCCCACCGAGTCGGTCGACGTTCCGGTGCACGCGGAGGCCATGCGCGACGCCAGGTCGGCGGACGACGTCGTGATCGAGGTGATGGCGGCGGCCCGTTCGATCGGCGCGGACACCTCGACGGTTCTGCTGTCGGGCAATGTGCGTTTCAACGACGCGTTGCGGCTGGCCTTCCAGAACCATCTCGGGCACCGCCTGCACGTGGCCGACCATCCGATGCACGCGCTCGTCCTCGGCGCGGCGCATCTGCTGGTGAGCGATCCGGAGGCGGGCGAGCCGGAGTCCGCGGGCAGGCCCGCCGAGCCCGCGCCCGCGTCGCCGCGCCCGGCGGAGGCGCAGTACCCGCCACAGCAGGACGCGGGCCTGCGGGTGCCGGGCGCCCAGCACGGCTCGGGGTACCCGACCCAGCCCGACGAGACGACGACCAGGATCGGGCGCGACGAAGTGCCGCGCGGCCTGCCACCGAACCTCGCCGAGTTGGGCAGCCGCTTCACCCGGCCGCCGAGCGCGCCGGACGAGCAGCAGGACGGCGGTCGCCCACCCGGCGAGCTCGCGGGTCGACCAGGTGGTCCGGTGCCGCCCCTCGGCACGGGTACGCCCTATCCGGGCGCGCAGCAGTCGTCCTACCCGGGGCATTCGCGACAGGGACCGTGGCAGGACCCGGGCGCCGAGTCCGACGACCCGGACCAGCACCGCAAGGGCAAACTGTGGAACAAGATGAAGGGCGGCCTGTTCGGAGCCAACACCGTCGTCGGCGCGGTGGCGCTGGCCGTGGTCGCGCTTCCGTCCGGGAATCACCAGGTGGAGCTGACCGCGCACCAGGTCGTCCTCGACGCGGGATCGGTCGTCGCGGTGGAAGGGGCCGACGGCGAGCCGGTCGGGTGTCCGACCGCGCCCTACGCGACCACCCAGCCGACCCCGGGAGTCACCGCTGCCCGGAAAAATCAGCGGGAAGCGAGGGAGAGGGTGGCGGAGTGCGGGCGTCCGGACGTCGACACGCTGCGCTACCTGGTCCCCGGCCCGCCCGGCGCCATCGACCTCGGCCCGCCGCTCGAGATCTGACGGATTTCTTCCCGCGATACCCCACTGGTATGGTGGCTCGTTGGCGTGCGGAACGTCCAGCCGACTCCTGGTGGACCGGGTGGATGTCCGCCGAGTCCCGGGTCTCCACCGGCCGCCGGGAACACCTCGACCGTACGCCTGGCCGGCAACACCGACGACAGACAGGGAAGCACTGTGCCTACGTACAGCCCCAAGGCGGGTGACGTGACCCGTAAGTGGTACGTCATCGACGCCACTGACGTAGTGCTCGGCCGTCTCGCCGTCCAGGCAGCGAATCTGCTGCGTGGCAAGACGAAGCCGACCTACGCCCCGAACGTCGATGGTGGCGATTTCGTCATCATCATCAACGCCGACAAGGTTGCCGTCAGCGGCAACAAGCGGCAGGACAAGCTGATCCACCACCACTCCGGGCACCCGGGCGGCCTCAAGTCGCGGACCGTCGGTCAGGTGTTGGAGAGCCGTCCCGATCGGCTCGTGGAGAAGGCCGTCAAGGGCATGATCCCGAAGAACAAGCTCGGCAGCGCGATCGCGGGCAAGCTGAAGGTCTACGCGGGCCCGACGCACCCGCACGCCGCCCAGCAGCCCATTCCGTTCGAGATCAAGCAGGTGGCCCAGTGACCGCTCCCGAGGAATTCAACGAGGACTACGTCGAGGAATTCGACGCCGCCGAGGCTGTCGAGGACGGCGCGGGCTACCAGGACTCCGAGGACTCCGAGGTCTCGGCGTCCTACGCTCCGATCGTGATCGACCGCCCGGTGCAGACCGTCGGCCGCCGCAAGGAGGCCGTCGTGCGCGTGCGCCTGCTGCCCGGCTCCGGCAACTTCGTGCTCAACGGCCGCACCATCGAGGACTACTTCCCGAACAAGGTGCACCAGCAGCTGGTCAAGTCGCCGCTGGTGACGGTCGAGCGCACCGAGTCTTTCGACGTGCACGCCCGCCTGGTCGGCGGCGGCCCGTCCGGCCAGGCAGGTGCCCTGCGACTGGCCATCGCCCGTGCGCTGATCGAGGTCACCCCGGAGGACCGTCCCGCCCTCAAGCGAGCCGGTTTCCTGACCCGTGACCCGCGCGCCACCGAGCGCAAGAAGTACGGTTTGAAGAAGGCGCGCAAGGCGCCGCAGTACTCGAAGCGCTGATTTCGGCATCGTCGACCCTCCTCGTCCGGCACTCTCGCGATGCCGGACGAGGTACGGTCGACGCGGCAGCTGTACGAGAGCAGGCTCCCAGCGAACAGCTGGTCGCCTGCTCTCGCGCTGTATGAAGACGCGGCGTTCGCGGGGCCTTCGTGGTGCACGGGCTGGTGCCTCCGGGGCCGGCGCCCACGCCACAGATCATCAATGAGGGGCGAGGTATGGGACGGTTGTTCGGCACCGACGGAGTCCGTGGGCTTGCCAACGAGTCACTGAGTCCGGAGCTGGCGCTGCGCGTGTCCGGCGCGGCCGCGCAGATCCTGAGCCGGGGCAAGAAGCGCGCGCTCGCGGTGGTCGGGCGCGACCCACGGGCCAGCGGGGAGATGCTCGAGGCCGCGGTGACCGCTGGGCTGACCGCGGCGGGAGTGGACGTGCTCTCGGTGGGGGTGCTGCCGACCCCGGCGGTCGCCTACCTCACCGGCTTGTACGACGCCTGTCTCGGCGTGATGATCTCCGCCTCGCACAACCCGATGCCCGACAACGGGATCAAGATCTTCGCCGCGGGCGGCCACAAACTCGACGACGCGATCGAGGACCGGATCGAGGCACTGGTGACCGCGGAGACGCCGTTCCGCCCGACCGGCGCGGGCATCGGACGGGTGCGCAACGCGGCGGGCGCGCGTGATCACGGACTGGCCGTCCCGGACCAGTACAGCCTCGCGGGCACCCACGAACGCTATGTGGAGCACCTGGTGGAGGGAACCGGGCAGGACCTGTCCGGGCTGACCGTCGTGGTCGACTGCGCGCACGGCGCCGCCGCGGAAGTGGGGCCCGCCGCCTATCGTGAAGCGGGGGCGACGGTGATCGCCATCAACGCCGAGCCCGACGGGCTGAACATCAATGACGGCTGCGGCTCGACCCATCTCGACCAGGTGCGGGCCGCCGTGGTGGAGCACGGTGCCGATCTCGGTCTCGCCCACGATGGCGACGCCGACCGCTGCCTGGCCGTCGACGCCCACGGCGATGTGGTCGACGGCGACGCGATCCTGGCGATCCTCGCCCTCGCCATGCACGAGGCGGGCGAGCTGACCGAGAACACCCTGGTCGCCACCGTGATGAGCAACCTGGGCCTGCACATCGCGATGCGGGCGGCCGGAATCAGCGTGCGCACCACGGCGGTCGGCGACCGCTACGTACTCGAGGAGTTGCGGCGCGGCGGCTTCACGCTGGGGGGTGAGCAGTCGGGGCATGTGGTGTTCCCCCGATACGGCACCACCGGCGACGGGATTCTCACCGGCCTGCGCCTGATGGCGCGGATGGCGCAGTCCCGGCGCAGCCTGGCCGATCTGGCGAGCGTTTTGCAGACCGTGCCGCAGATTCTGGTGAACGTGCCGGTCAACGACAAATCCGTGGTCGCGCGCGCGCCCGAGATTCGCGAAGCCGTGCTGGAGGCGGAGCGGATACTCGGCGAATCCGGGCGCGTGCTGCTGCGCCCCAGCGGCACCGAGGAACTGGTGCGGGTGATGGTGGAGGCCACCGATCCGGCCCAGGCGCGCCAGTTGGCGGACGATCTCGCCAAGCGGGTCGCAGGCTGTGTTTGATTGCCGCGACTTCGTCGCCGCGAACCGAACAGGCTCGGTCTCGCTGACACGAAAGTGAATTTTCCCCACCCACGAAGCGCGCAGCGCCCCTGAACAGCTTCGCTCGAAAGACCTGGTCGAGGTGCGCTGGGCGCGGTTCGTCCTCGGACCGAAGCGATGAGGTGAATCCCGCAGCACCGAAATCAGTGGGACTCGGTGAGCACGCCCGCGTTCATGTGCCAGCGGCGGGTCGCGCGGACGGTGTCGAGCATGCGGCGGTCGTGGGTGACGAGCACGAGTGTGCCGGTGAAGGATTCCACGGCCTGCTCCAATTGTTCGATGGCGGGGAGGTCCAAGTGGTTGGTCGGCTCGTCGAGCACGAGCAGATTCACGCCGCGGGCTTGAAGCAGGGCGAGGGCGGCGCGGGTGCGTTCGCCGGGGGAGAGCGTGTCGCACGGCCGCAGCACGTGGGGGCCGCGCAGGCCGAATTTCGCCAATAGTGTGCGCGCCTCCGCCTCCGGCCATTCCGGCAGTTCGGCGCCGAAAGTGGTGGCCAGGGCCGCGGTCCCGCGGAACAGCCCGCGCGCTTGGTCGACCTCGCCGATCTCGACGCTGGAGCCCAGGCTCGCGGTCCCGGTGTCGGGCTGGAGTTTTCCCAGCAACAGGGCGAGCAGAGTCGACTTCCCGGAGCCGTTCGCTCCGGTGAGCACGATGCGGTCGGCCCAGTCGACCTGGGTGGTGATCGGGCCCAGCGTGAAGTCGCCCCGGGTGACGGTCGCCCCGGACAGCGTCGCCACCACCGAGCCGCTGCGCGGGGCCGCGGCGATGCTCATGCGCAGCTCCCATTCCTTGCGCGGTTCCTCCACCGCCTCGAGCCGTTCGATCCGGCGCTGGGTCTGCCTGGCCTTGGCGGCCTGCTTCTCGGTGGACTCCGCCCGCATCTTGCGGCCCGCCTTGTCCGAGTCCAGCTTCCTGGGATCGCGCGCCTTGCGGCGGGCGGTGCGGACACCGTGCTCGAGCCAGTTGCGCTGCATCTGCGCGCGGGACTCCAGACTCGCTTTGGTGTCGGCGTACTCCTCGTACGCCTCGCGCGCGTGCTGCCGGGCGATTTCGCGCTCCATCAGGTACGACTCGTAACCGCCGTCGTACAACCCGACCTGCTGCTGCGCGAGATCCAGCTCCACGACGCGGTTCACCGTGCGCGCCAGGAACTCCCGGTCGTGACTGATCACCATGAGCGGGACCCGCACGGCGGCGACGAACTGTTCCAGCCGGGCCAGGCCGTCCAGGTCCAGGTCGTTGGTCGGCTCGTCCAGCAGCAGGATGTCGAAGCGGGACAGTAGGACCGAGGCCAGTCCGGCGCGCGCGGCCTGACCGCCGGACAAACCGGTCATGGGCGTGTCCAGGCCACTGGGCAGGCTGTCCGCCAAGCCGAGATCCGCGGCGACCTCGTGGGCACGCTGGTCCAGATCGGCTCCGCCGAGGGCGAGCCAGCGCTCCAGCGCGGGGGAGTACTCGTCCGGCCCGCCTTCGGCGAGGCGCTCGGCCGCGGCGTCCATCGCTGCCTGCGCCTCGGTGACGCCGGTTCGGCGGCAGAGGAATTCGACGACGGTCTCGCCGTCGACCCGCTGTGCCTCCTGGGCCAGATAACCGACCGTCGCATCCGGGGGACTGAGCGTGATGCTGCCCGTCGGTGCGTGCCCGTCGGCGAGCATGCGCAGCAGCGTCGACTTGCCCGCGCCGTTCACGCCGACCAAGCCGATCACGTCGCCCGGCGCGAGGGTCAGATCCAGGTCGGCGAACAGTGTGCGTTCGCCGTGACCGGCCGACAGGCCGCGGGCATGCAGAGTGGTGCTCACCAGCACGAGTCTGCCGTGCTCGGGGTCGCACCCTGAGATCGACCCCGGGAGAAATCAGGGTCGGCATCGGCCGTCGGACCGATGGCGGGGCCCGCGGAGACGGGCACAGTGGAGGACGTAGCGATCACCGCACGAGAGGGAAGACCAATGACCGCCCCCACCCGCCGTTTCACCCGCTCCGCCCACGACAAGTGGATCGCAGGCGTCTGCGGTGGCATCGCCGAGTACCTCGGCTGGAACGCCAACGTCGTCCGTCTGCTGTTCGTGGTGTCGTGCCTGCTGCCGGGTCCGCAGTTCGTCATCTACCTGGTGCTGTGGCTGTTGATGCCGAAGAAGTGAACCCGCGGGGGCTGCGTCGAGCCCGCGCGAGTGACAGGATGGAACGATGCCGCTGCAGCGGCACCGCACCACCGGTACGAGTCCTGCTGAGGAGGGGTCATGATCACCTCGAGCGAATTCCCAGGTTTGGATATACCCGGCATCGACGCGTCCTCGTCACTGGACGGCCTGGGTGCGATCGAACTGCACCATCCGACGCAGGACATCGACGGCGACGGCTCGCTCGACACCATCACCACCACGGGTGCGGAGGCGATGCAGGTCTGGACCGACTACGACCACGACGGCTTCGCCGACCACGTCACCGTGGTGGAGAACGACGGCGACTACGCCGCATGGGAATTCCACCGCCACCCCGACGGCACCTCCGAGTGGGTCCGCACCGATAAAGGCAAGATCGGCGGCTGACCGGATCCGCGGGAGCGGAATTCGAGGGAACCGAGTGTCGGTGTGTTGCGTCGAAGGAAGTACGGCGGCATTTCGGCGCGAACGAGATTCGCGTCGGCGCAACGACACTACGAGGACGGAGGGGAGTCGTGGGCGGGTCGGAAATGGTCGGTGCCCGGACGGGGGAGCTCGGTGCGCTCGGCAGCGACTATCGCAGATCGGCGGACGCCGTGCGCGACCAAGCGAAGCGAGTTGCCGATCACCTGTTCGGCATCGGTGGCGAGGCGGGCCGGAACTACGCGCCGCAGGGAATCGCGGTGCAGCAGGGGCTGGAACGGATCGGTTCGTGGCTGCGTAACTGGAGCGAGGCCACTACCGCGACCGCCGACGCGCTCGGGGTCGCGGTAGTGGCCTACACCGAGACCGACCGGCAGCGCGCCTCCGAGACGAACAAGACATGAGACCGCCGAATGACATGTGCTCGCAGCGGCGACGCCACACATTCGAGGAGTCGGAATCATGACGGTTTCCTGGCAGGGCAAGACGATCGACACCCTCTTGGACGAGGGCAGCGTGGGATTGCAGTACTGGATCGAGTTCCTGCCGCTGTACGAGGCGGCGTTCGGCGGCAACGGGGGCCGAGGTGACGTCGACAAGCTGCTGGCGATGTACGACGAGCAGCGCGGCGCGCGGCTGGAGAAGCTGGAGCAGGCGGGGGAGGCGCTGAAAATCGCGCTGTCCGAGGCGGATCGGCAATGGGACGCGCAGCAGGGATACACCCGTCGGCTGCCCGAACTGTGGCAGGGAGCGGCGGCCGCCGCGGCGCTCGACATGCTCGGCAAACAGTCGGCCTTGGCCGACGAGGACCGGCAGCACGCCAGAGCCGCCATGGCCGTGATCGCGGATATGGCGAACTCGCTGCGGTCGGCGGTGGCCGCGAAGGCGTTCGCCACCCGGGAGCTGCTGGAGGGTCCGGTAGGCGGCAGCAAAGCGGTTGCGATCGACGGCAAGACACCGGAACAGGTGAAGGTCATCGTCGACGTGCGCAACGCGCGAGAATGGATCGACACGGACCAAGTCCGGGAACTCGGCCGCATCTTCCCCGCTCTTGCCGTGCCGGAGGACGAGATCGACCACAGGAACCTGCTCACCGGCGCGTACGGCGACCGCGTGCGCAGCGTCACCGAGGAGTGGCTGACCAATACGTTCAAACCGGACTTCGATCGCAAACTGGCGTCCTACGTCGATGTCTGCGCCGAGGTCGATCGACTGTTCAAGGACCAGTACAAGAACCTCACCGACGCATTGGCGCAGGTGTCCGAGCAGTCCTACCCGCGTCCGGAAGCCCCCTCCGAACCACCGCCGGGAACACCGGTCGACCAGGACAAGCCCCAGGTGACAAATGCCCCTGGTCCGCCGGGCGCGCCCACGGCCACGGTCCCGGCGAGCACGGCGCCGAGTACCGTCCCCGCATCGACTACGCCGACTACGCCGACTACGCCGACTACGCCGACTACGCCGACCACACCGATCACGCCGACTACGCCGATCACGCCGACTACGCCGATCACGCCGGACACGCCGAGTACCCCGAGCATGCCCAGCACTCCGACCGCCCCAGCGGTCAAGATGCCCGGGCTCGACGGCCTTGCCGCGCTCGGCCAGGTGGCGCGGGAACTGGCGCCACTGGCAACGAGTCTCGGCCAGGCGGTGGAGCAGGGAGTGTCCGCGCTGGGCGGAATCATCAAGAGCGGGGTCGACGACGCGATCGAAAAGCTCATGCAGAGCACCGATCCGCAGAATGCCGAAGCCGACGAACGCAACGACGAGGGGCGGAACGAAACGCCCCGCGCGGAGGCGGAATTCGATATCGGCGGTAAGCATGTGAAATTCGAGATGGGGCCGGACGGCCGGTTGAAACTTCTCCTCTCCGATGCCACGGGTGCGGAGCGGGAGTTCACCGTCGAGCTGAACGAGCACGGCATACCGGTCATCTCGATGATCGAGCCGGAAGCCGATAACGCACATCCTCCGGCGCCGGAGGCGCTGACACCGAAGTCACGCGACGAGGAGTCGCCGGCGCCGGAATCTCAGGAGGAGAAGAAAACGCCCGCTCCAGGCTCGGAACCAGGCACCGGGGACGGTCCGCCCGGGCTGCCGAGCGCAACCTCGCCCGGTACCCGACGCGAAGAGGACGGCGAACACTACCCGAAGCCGCTGCCGGAGCTGGGCGAGCCGGAGCTGGGCGACCCCGTGGACAGTGGCGCGGAACTCGCCGAAGCCGGGCCGCTGGACGCGGGGTTCGCCGAGGCGGGTCCACTGTGAGCCCGGCCGGCGCAAGATCGCACACCGGATGAGTGAGGAGGCGCAGCATGGTCGACTACGCCGAGGAAGCGAGGCAACTCGCCGCCGAGAATCAGCGCCGCATGTCGCTGCTGCTCGGCGAGATCCAGGCGATCAACGAGCAGACCGCGGCGACCGGCCGGGAATTCACCGACCGGCTGACCGCCGATATGGCCGAGTTCTGGGTGGCGCACGCCGCCGACCTGGACCAGGCCGCCGCCGTGGCGGAAGAGCAGCAGCGGCTGCAAGACGAAGCACAAGAGCAGCGCGCGGCCATCGCGCGGTCGATGGCCGCCCGCCGGGCCAATCAAACGGTGACGCCGGTCGACGAGGAGGACGAGGAGGCCCAGTTCTACCAACGCAAGAGCTGGCTGATCTGACCGGCGGAGTCCGGGCCGGTCGGCCGGCTACCGCCGCAGCAGCGCGGCGAGCTGGCCGACCTTCAGCTTCGGCGGCTCCTTCTCCTGCGGCGCAGCCGGGTCGACGACAGTGGTGTGCGGGATGACCTGGTCGGGATCGGCGAAGGCGTGGTAGGTCTTGTCGCCCGCCAGCGTGGCGAGCAGGTAACCGGCCAGCAGGGCGCGGGTGGTGCGGGCGGTCTTCGATTCGTGTGTGCCCGCACCCACGGCGGCGAGGACGCGTCGTCCCTCGATGATGCCGTTGTGCGAGGCCTTGTCGATGGCACGCAGGATCGCCGAGCCGCCCCACGCGGTGGCCAGCGGGATGGCGCTGGAGCTGACCGAGGTGATGTCGGTCGCGCCGGCCAGGATCAGCGCCGGAACGTCCAGCTCGGGTGCGACGGTTTCGGCGGCAGGAGCAGTGGGCGCGGGGAACAGCGCCGCGACGGTGGCGACGGGGCGACGACCGGCGGCGATGACCGCTGCGCCCGCGCCCATCCCGTGGCCGGCCAGGGCGAGGCGCTCCGGATGCACGCTGATCTCGCCGTCACCGAGGCGCACACCGGTGCAGATGTCGAGCGTGGTGACCAAATCGGCGGCCAGCCCCAGATGTGACGGAATCGCTCCGCGCTCGGTGTCGGGCGCAGCGGCCACGATGCCCCAGGAAGCGAGGTGCTCGAGCAGCGTGCGGTAGTGGCCCGCCCCGGTCAACCAGCCATGTCCGAACGCGACGGCAGGGAGATTCCGCCCCGCCTCGGGCGTGAACACCACCCCCGGCTGGCCGGCGATGGCCAGATTGCCACGCAACACGCGGTGCGGGCCCCGGCTGGTCAGGGTGCTCAATAGCGATTTCACAGACGCCGACACGACGTGAACGTTATCCGATAAGTAGTGTGGTGAGCCATGTGCGGAATCGTGGGGTACGTCGGGTACCGAGACGCGCTCGGCGTCGTCGTTGACGCGTTGCGCCGCATGGAATATCGCGGATACGACTCCGCGGGTGTCGCGATCCTGGACGGCGCGGGCGCGCTGGCGGTGGAGCGCAAGGCGGGCCGCCTGGCCAATCTGGAGGCCGAGCTCGCCGAAGCGGGGGTCGATCGCTTCGCGGGCACCACGGGTATCGGGCACACCCGCTGGGCCACGCACGGCGCGCCGACCGACCGCAACGCGCACCCGCATCGGGACCACAGCGGCAAGGTCGCCGTCGTGCACAACGGCATCATCGAGAATTTCGCCCCGCTGCGTCGCGAGCTGGAGGACGCCGGGGTCGAGCTGAGCAGCGACACCGACACCGAGGTCGCGGTGCACCTGGTGGCCCGCGCGTACGCCCATGGCCCGACCGCCGGCGATTTCGCGGCCAGCGCGCTGTTCGTGCTGCGCCGTCTGGAGGGCGCGTTCACGCTGGTCTTCACGCATGCCGACCATCCGGACATGATCGTGGCCGCGCGCCGCTCCACCCCGCTGGTGGTAGGAGTGGGTAAGGGCGAGATGTTCATCGCCTCGGATGTCACGGCGTTCATCGAGCACACCCGGGAGGCGGTCGAGCTCGGTCAGGACCAAGCGGTGGTGATCACCCTGGACAGCTACCGGGTCACCGACTTCGCCGGTGACGACGCGAGAGCGCGCACCCGCCCGTTCACGATCGACTGGGACCTCGCCGCCGCCGAGAAGGGCGGCCACGACTACTTCATGCTCAAGGAGATCGAGGAACAGCCCGCCGCCGTCGCGGACACCTTGATGGGGCATTTCAGTACCGACCACGACAGCGCGGGCCGGATCGTGCTGGACGAGCAGCGCCTCGCCGACCAGGAGCTGCGCGATTTCGACAAGGTGTTCGTCGTGGCGTGCGGCAGCGCCTATCACTCCGGTCTGCTGGCGAAGTACGCCATCGAACACTGGACCCGGCTGCCCGTCGAGGTGGAACTGGCCAGCGAGTTCCGCTACCGCGACCCGGTGCTGGACCGTTCCACGCTGGTGGTGGCGATCTCCCAGTCCGGCGAGACCGCCGACACGCTGGAAGCGGTGCGGCACGCGAAGGAGCAGAAGGCGCGCGTCCTCGCGATCTGCAACACCAACGGCGCGCAGATCCCCCGCGAGTCCGACGCGGTGCTCTACACCAGGGCCGGGCCGGAGATCGGCGTCGCCTCCACCAAGGCGTTCCTGGCCCAGGTGACCGCGAATTACCTGGTCGGGCTCGCCTTGGCGCAGGCGCGCGGCACCAAGTACCCGGACGAGGTGGCCCGCGAGTTCGCCGAACTCGAGGCGATGCCGAGGCTGGTGGAACGCGTGCTGGAGACCGCGCCGCAGGTGCGGGCGATCGCGCGGGAGCTGGCGCAGGTGCCGACCGTGCTGTTCCTCGGACGACACGTCGGTTACCCGGTGGCCTTGGAAGGCGCGCTCAAGCTCAAGGAGCTGGCCTACATGCACGCCGAGGGATTCGCGGCGGGTGAGCTCAAGCACGGCCCGATCGCGCTGATCGAGGACGGCCTGCCGGTGATCGTGGTGATGCCGTCGCCGAAGGGGCGCGCGGTGCTGCACTCGAAGCTGCTGAGCAACATCCGGGAGATCCAGGCCCGCGGCGCGCGCACCATCGTGATCGCGGAGGAGGGCGACGACACGGTGCGTCCGTTCGCCGACGACCTCATCGAGATCCCGAGCGCGCCGACGCTGTTCCAGCCGCTGTTGTCGACGGTCCCGTTGCAGATCTTCGCCGCCGAGGTGGCGCAGGCGCGTGGCTATGACGTCGACAAGCCGCGCAACCTGGCCAAGTCCGTCACCGTGGAATAGTTCAGCGGCCGCGCACTCTCGAGTGCGCGGCCGCTGCTTCGCCCGGATAGCGGTCGGCTATGCCCGTCCGAGAGCCACGGACTTACGCCCGTACGGGCGTGGCGGACTCCGGTGGCCGTGGCGCGCCGCTCGAGCTGCCCGGACGGACCGCGAGCAGCAGCGGCCCGCGGATCCCCCCTTGGCCGGCCTTACCGATGGTCGGTACACACGCTCGCTTCCGTACGACCGGATCTGCGGCGCACCTCGAGCGGGCCTCGCGGTCCGGCCACGATCTGAGCGTTCGCGGATACTCGCTGCTGGTCGTCTCGAGCTGTCGGCACGACGGGCCGGGCGGGCGACCTGCGGATCAACCAGGTGGCCGAGGTCGCGGTGCTGACGCAGAGCGCGCCTACCCGGCTGGAAGATCGGGGCCTGCTCCAGCGCTATCTATGCCTCGACGACCGTCGCCGCATCTCGGCGGGTTTGGACTTGCTGAACAGGCTCGGCCGACACACCCTGGGGCACCCGGGCAAGCGGCCGCGAATCCTGAACTCGGTTGGATGGAGGGGTTCGTCGAGCCGACGTCTGGGGCGCTGCGCCGACGGAACACCCGGCGATGTGGTTCCGGCGCGGTCGGTCTGTACCCCGATCTACTTCACCGTGACCGAGCCGCGCATCTCCGGGTGCAGAGAGCAGAGGTAGCGGTAGGTGCCCGGTGTGGTGAAGGTGTAGCTCCACTCGCCTTTGTCGAAGATCGGGCTGTTGATCCCCATGGCCTTGTCGCCGATGCCCTGCACGGTGTGCGGGACCTTGTCGTCGAATTTCCAGGTGACCGTGTCGCCGACCTCGACGGTGACCTCGGCGGGGGAGAATTTCATGTCGTGCACCACGACGGTGGCGGCGGCGGGCTTGCTGTCACCCGTCTGCGCAGCGGTGGTGGTCGGCCGGGCCGGCCTCGTCGTGGTGGCGGCCGAACCGGATTCGTCACCGCCGCAACCGGACAGCGGCAGCGCGCAGGCCAGGGCGACACCCGTGACGACGCGGACGATCTCGATGCGGCGGGCGCTTGGCATGATGGCCAAGCGTAGTAGGCCACACCGACGGAGGGAGCGGCGATGTCCACGCAGCGGGGCTATTTCACCGTAGACGAGGTGCGCGCGGCGGAGGCCGAACTGTTCACCCGGGTGCCGGACGGCGTACCCATGCGCCGGGCGGCGCACGGTTTGGCCACGGTGGCGGCGCGCGAACTGCGGGAGCGTACCGGCGGTATCGCGGGGCGGGCGGTGACCTTGCTGATCGGTAGCGGGGACAACGGCGGCGACGCGCTCTGGGCCGGAGCGCAGTTGCGCCGCCGCGGTGTCGCGGTCACCGCGGTATTGCTGAACCCGGAGCGGGCGCACGCCGAAGGGCTCGCTGCGCTGCGCAGGGCAGGCGGTCGAGTCGCCGACGACGCGGGCCGGCCGGACCTGGTGATCGACGGAATCGTCGGCATATCCGGTCGTGGGCCGCTGCGGCCGCGCGCCGCGGAAATCGTCGCGGCCGTGCAGGCTCCGATCGTCGCGGCCGACCTGCCCAGCGGCGTCGACCCGGGCACCGGCGCGATCGAAGGCCCGGCCGTGCGCGCGGACGTCACGGTCGCGTTCGGCGCGTACAAGCCGGTGCACGCCCTCGCCGCGCCGCAGTGCGGCCGAATCGAATTGGTGCCCATCGGCTTACGTCTTCCGGCGGCGGGGCTCGTCGCGCTGGAGCCGGCGGCCGTCGGCGCCGCGTGGCCGGTTCCCGGCCCGGCCGACGACAAATACACGCAGGGTGTGACGGGCGTATGCGCCGGCAGCGCGACGTATCCGGGCGCGGCGGTGTTGTGCGCGGGTGCCGCCGTGGCCGCGACGTCGGGCATGGTGCGGTATGCCGGGACCGCGGCCGCCGAGGTGCTGAACCACTTTCCCGAAGTGATCGCTACCCAGGAGATCGCCGCGACCGGTCGCGTCCAGTCCTGGGTATTCGGTCCCGGCGCCGGCACCGATGCCGCCGCCAGGGAACGCCTGCGCGAAATCCTGGCCACCGACCTCCCGGTGGTGATCGACGCCGACGGCCTGACTGTGCTGGCCGCGGAGCCGGATCTGGTGCGCGGTCGTGCGGCACCGACCGTCCTGACTCCGCACGCGGGCGAGTTCGCTCGGCTCACCGGCCACGAGGTCGGTCCGGACCGGGTGGCCGCGGTCCGCGACTTCGCCGCTGCCTGGCAGGTCACGGTACTGCTGAAGGGCCGTGCGACGCTGGTCGCCGCTCCCGGCCGTCCGGTGCTGGTCAACGAGGCGGGCGGTTCCTGGGCGGCGACCGCGGGCGCGGGCGACGTGCTGTCGGGCATCATCGGGACCCTGCTCGCGGCGGGCCGCGAACCCGCATGGTCGGCCGCGGCGGCCGCGCGCGTGCACGCACTGGCCGCGAACCTCGCCGCCCACGACGCCGCCCCCGCGGGAACCCCCATCTCGGCGAGTCTCCTGGCAGCTCATGTCCGCCCCGCGATCGGCGTCCTACGCGGCCTCGCCCACCCCTTCTGACCGGTCGGCCGCCCACCAGCTCTTTCGCCGAGGCGTCAGGCGAGCATGGAGCGTGCGCCGAACCCGCGGGTGCAAGGTGATGGTTCGCGTCGCGGTGGGCGGTGTTCGGTGAAAGCGATGGGCGGTGCGGAGCAGTGCGGAGCCGACGGCTGTCGAGTGAGCCGGTGCTATATCTTCCCGATCGGCGATCTTCCCGATCGGCGCGTGCCGCACCCGGAGCCGGCGGGCATCCAGCCGGTCCGACGCGGGTTCCGGCGAGCACGATGGCCGGCATGCTATGTGCCGGGCGTCACCCTCGTCGGCGTAATCGGTGCTGGTCGTGGCGCACGACACACCGGCCGGAGCGCCACACAAACCGATTGGAACCGGAAACGAGCGCGCCAATAGACTCGACCGGAAACAACGCGACGACTGATCTCGAGAGCACATGGGTAACTCGCCGGGCACGCCCACGATCCGGGCGGCATCGAACGCAGGGCATGGACCCGAATCTTGCGTGCCCGACCAGTACGGCCCTGACCCGCGGAGAGGCGGCACAGCGCAAGTGGAAACGGTCATCGACCTGGACGCCATCGCCCACAACGTGCGGATCCTGCGGGAACACGCGGGCGACGCCGCGGTGATGGCGGTAGTGAAGGCCGACGGCTACAACCACGGTGCGATCGAGGTGGGCCGGGCCGCCTTGGCCGCGGGTGCGGCGGAACTGGGCGTCACGACGGTGGGCGAGGCCGTGCAGTTGCGTGCGGCCGGGATCACCGCGCCCATCCTGTGCTGGTTGCACAGCACGGACACCCACTTCGCGGCCGCGGTGGCCGCCGACGTCGAGATCGGGATCTCCTCGGCGGCTCACCTGCGAGCGGTCGAGGCCGCGGCGCGCGACCTCGACCGTCCGGCGACGGTCACCCTGAAGGTGGACACCGGCCTGAACCGCAATGGCGTGTCGCCGGTGGTATATCCGGAAGTCCTGACGGCGCTGCGCGCTCTGGTCGACGAGGGTGTGGTGCGGTTTCGCGCGATCTTCTCCCACCTGGCGCACGCCGACGAACCCGCGCACCGCAACAACGACGCGCAACGCGCCCGTTTCCTGGACGCCATCGCCACGGCCAAGGAGCACGGCTTGGAGCCGGAGCTGGTGCACATCGCCAACTCCGCCGCCACCCTGACCCGCCCCGACCTGGCCTTCGACCTGGTCCGGCCGGGCATCGCCATGTACGGCCTGTCCCCGATACCGGACGACGATTTCGGCCTGCGGCCCGCGATGACGTTCCAGGCCCGCGTCGCCCTGGTCAAGCGGGTGGCCGCGGGCGAAGGCGTTTCCTACGGGCACCAGTGGATCGCGCCGCACGACACCACCGTCGCGCTGATTCCCGCCGGGTACGCCGACGGCGTCTTCCGGCCCTTGAGCGGACGATTCGGCGTCTGGCTCGGCGGGGCACTGCGCAAGAACGTGGGGCGGGTGTGCATGGATCAGTTCGTCGTCGACCTCGGTGACAACGCGGCGGGTGTTCAGGAAGGCGACACCGCGATTCTCTTCGGTGCGCGACCGCACGCCCAGGACTGGGCGGACCTGCTCGACACCATCCATTACGAAGTGGTGTGTGCGCCGCGCGGCCGGGTCACCCGGCGCTATGTCGGTGGCGTCCGATGAGCCGCTTCCGGGTGACCCCGTTGCGCGGCGGGCTGGCCACGGTGGGTTTCGTCGGTGCGCTCGCGGGCGCCCATGCCCTGCGCTGCGCTGGTGCGCGGGTGCTGTGGCCCGCCCGGGGCGACGACTACCGCGACGAGAATTTCGCGCTGATCGATGCCGACCGCGCGGGGACGGTGCTCGCCGACGACGGTGTGCCCTTGGCCACGCGGACCTGTGGCCCCGACGACGCGCCGGTGACGGTGATCTTCGTGCACGGCTTCTGCAACAGCATGGCTTCCTTCCACTTTCAGCGTCGTGACCTGGAAAAGCGCTATGGCGCACGGGTTCGCATGGTGTTGTTCGATCTGCGCGGGCACGGTCGTTCCGGTGTGCCGAGCGCGGCGAGCTGTACCGTCGCCCAGCTCGGCAGCGACCTTGCCGCCGTGCTGAACGCCACTGCTCCGGCCGGGCCGGTGGTGCTGGTGGGACATTCGCTGGGCGGGATGGCGATCCTGGCCGCGGCCGCGCGATTCCCGGAATTGTTCGCCGCCAGGGTGATCGGGGTCGCGCTCTTGTCGACCGCGGCCGCCGAGGTCACCGCGGCGGGTATCGGGCAGGTGTTGCGCAATCCCGCGATCGACGGCTTCCGGCTGGCCGTGTACACCGCGCCCGCACTGGTCCAGGCCGGCCGCGTCACCGCTCGCCATGTGATCGCGCCGATCCTGCACGTCAGCTCGTTCCACGGACCGGTGAGCCCGACCCTGTCGCGCTTCACGACGCTGATGATCGATCAGACGCCGATGGCGACCATCGTGAAATTTCTCCAGGCCATCGAGCTGCACGACGAGTCGGCGGCGTTGCCCGTGTTGGCGGGCACGCCGGTTCTGGTGCTCGGCGGCGCGCACGATCTGGTGATCCCGTTCCGTAACTCGCGTGCGCTGGCCGCCGCCCTGCCCGGCAGCGAGCTCGTCCGGCTGGAGGGCGCGGCGCACATGCCGCACCTGCAATACCCGGACATCGTCGATGCCGCGCTGGATCGCTTGCTCGTGCGCGCGGGCGTGGTGGACCCGGCGTCGGAAGAGGCATCGGAGGCGGCTCGTGGCTGATCCGGGGCATCGGGTGCTGCCCACTGTCGCCGACACCGAGGCACTGGGCCGGGAACTGGCCACCGATCTGCGTGCCGGGGATCTGGTGGTGCTGGACGGTCCGCTCGGCGCGGGCAAGACCGCGCTCACCCGCGGCATCGCCGAAGGACTCGGCGTACAGGGACGGGTCAGTTCGCCGACGTTCATCATCGCCCGCCAGCACCGCGCGGGGCAGCGCGCGGGCGGGCCGCCGGTGCCCATGGTGCACGTGGACGCCTACCGGCTCGGCGGCGATCTGGACGAGCTGGACGCGCTGGACCTGGACACCGATCTGCATCAGGCGGTGGTCGTGGTGGAGTGGGGCCGCGGAGTGGTGGAACACCTCGCGGAGCGGCACCTGCGCGTGGTGCTGTCGCGGGCGCCGGACTCGGATGTGCGCACCGCCAGCTGGGAATGGGTGAATTAGCTCCCAGGTAGCTCTGCGTCGGCGGTTGCTACCACCCGGTATCCTTGGCCCAATCATGCTTGTACTAGCCGTCGACACCGCGACACCCGCCGTCACAGCGGGACTGGTGGACTTGGAGCAGGGCGCGGGCGCGGCGAATCCTGTCCTGGTACACACCGTCGCCTCCCGGGTGCGGGTCGACCCCCGTGCCCATGCCGAGGTACTCACCCCGCAGATCCTCGAATGTCTCACCGAGGCAGGTCGTTCCAGGACCGACATCGACGCGATCGTGGTCGGTGCCGGTCCGGGGCCGTTCACCGGCCTGCGCGTCGGCATGGCCACCGCGGCCGCGTTCGGCGACGCGCTCGGTATCCCGGTGTACGGCGTGTGCAGCCTCGACGCGATCGCCGCCGACGCCGCCGCCGACCTCGCGGTGCCGATCCCGGTCGAGCTCCCGCCCGAAACCGAACTGCTCGTCGTGACCGATGCCCGGCGGCGCGAAGTGTATTGGGCGCGGTACCGAGAGGGCGCGCGCGTGGCCGGACCCGAGGTGTGCAAGCCTTCGGACTTGGATGCGGGCCAGGCCACGGCGATCGCCGGATCCGCCTCGCACGTCGACTACTTCGATCTCCCCGTGCTTCCCGCCGAGACGCCATCGCCGGCGGGGCTGGTGTGCGTCGCCGCCGCCGAGCTGCTGTCCGGCAGTGTGCCGGAACCGTTGGTTCCGCTGTACTTGCGCAGGCCGGACGCGGTCGAGAACGCCTACCGCCGACTCGACCGGACGGGGGCGTGAGGCCGGTGACTGTCCGAATCGCGCCGATGGTGACCGCCGACATCACGCGCTGCGTCGAGTTGGAACAGTTGTTGTTCCCGGAGGACGACCCGTGGGCCGCCGTGGCGTTCCAGTCCGAGCTGGCCGGGCGGCACAACCGCTACATCACCGCGCGCGACGACGATGGGCGAATGGTCGGCTACGCGGGTATCGCTCTGCTGGGTGATGCCGAACACCCCGAGGCCGAGGTGCACACCATCGGCGTCGATCCCGGCTGCCACCGCGCGGGCGTCGGCACGCTGCTGCTGGAGGCGCTGCTCGCCGAGGCGGACCGGCGCGGTGGACCGGTGTTCCTGGAGGTCCGCACCGACAACGCACCCGCGATCGCGCTGTACGCCAAGCACGGCTTCCACATCATCGGATTGCGCAAGAACTACTACCACCCCAGTGGCGCGGACGCGTACACGATGCGCCGCCCCGCGCTGGCCGGCGAGTACCGCAGGCGCACACGGGACGAGGTGTTGTCGTGATCATCATGGGCATCGAAAGCTCCTGCGACGAGACCGGTGTCGGCATCGTCCGCAGGAACTCCGACGGCACCTGCGAACTGCTCGCCGACGAGGTCGCTTCCAGTGTCGACCAGCACGCGCGCTTCGGTGGTGTCGTTCCCGAGATCGCCTCGCGCGCCCATCTCGAGGCGATAGTGCCCGCGATGCGCCGCGCGCTGTCGGCCGCGGGTATCGCGAAACCGGACGCGCTGGCGGTCACCATCGGCCCCGGCCTGGCCGGTGCGCTGCTGGTCGGAGTCGCCGCCGCGAAAGCGTATGCGGCGGCGTGGGATGTGCCCTTCTACGCGCTCAACCATCTCGGCGGGCACGTCGCGGTGGACACCTTGGAACACGGGCCGATGCCGCCGTGCGTCGCGCTGCTGGTCTCCGGCGGGCACACGCATCTGCTGCACGTCACGGATCTGGCCGAGCCGATCGTCGAGTTGGGCAGCACCGTCGACGACGCGGCGGGCGAGGCGTTCGACAAGGTGGCCCGGCTGCTCGGATTGGGCTTTCCCGGTGGTCCCGCGCTCGATGCCGCCGCGGCGACCGGTGATCCGCGCGCCATCGCCTTCCCCCGCGGCATGACCGGGCCGCGCGACCCGCGTTACGACTTCTCCTTCTCCGGCCTCAAGACCGCGGTGGCCCGCTACGTGGAGGCGGCCCAGCGCGACGGTGTCGCCGCCGAGGATCTGCCCATCCCCGATATCGCGGCGTCCTTCCAGGAGTCCGTCGCGGATGTGCTCACGATGAAGGCGGTTCGCGCTGCCCAGGATGTCGGTGTCGGCACGCTGGTGCTCGGTGGCGGTGCGACGGCCAACTCGCGGATTCGCTCGATGGCCGAGGAACGTTGCGCTGCGGCCGGTGTGACTCTGCGGGTACCCAAGCCCCGGCTGTGCACGGACAACGGGGTGATGATCGCCGCGCTCGGCGCGCATGTCATCGCGGGTGGCGCGGCCGCTTCGCCGCTGACGGTCGCCACCGATCCCGGTTTGCCGGTGTCGGTCAGTATGGTTCGCTGACCGGCTCGGATTCAGCGCGCCGATGGTCGATGGCCGCACCGGGATTCCGGTGAGTTGGCGAGCCGTCGGCGGCCGGATCAGTTCGGTGTGATCAGGCCGGGATGTACCGCCGACCCCGAATTCCCCCGGGGCGGAAGCGGCAGGGCCGACTGCGCGGGCGCCTGGGTGGGCGCCGGACTCGTGCCGGGCGCCGGTGCACCGGGCGCCGCGGGGTACCACGTCTGGCTCGATGGCGACTCGGGCGAACTGTCCGGTGCCGCAGTCGAATTCCCCAACAGTGGACCGAGCAGTTCGGGGAACGGAATGGGCGGAAGGTTCGGATCCGGGCGCAGCGTGGGCTGTGTGGGTGTGATCCCCTGCGTGGCCGACGGCCCGCCGGTCGTGCTCTGCGGTCCGCGTTCCATGGTCGTCGAGGCGATGCCGGTGCTCTCCGGCGTCCGGCCGTGCGGCGTGGTGGCCGCCGTGGTCGCGGGCGGTACGGATGTCGGGTTCGGAAGCTGCGACGCGCTGCTCGTGGTCCCCGCGGGGGAGACCTCGTCATCCGAGGCCGGCGCGAACGTCTTGACCCCGTAACCGACGATCAGTCCGACGACCACGATCGCACCGGCCAGCGTGCCGAACACCTTGGTGACGGTCCCCGCGGGCGCGTCGCCGCCGAGCCCGCCCACCGGGAACACCGAGGGCTGCGTCGAATCGGCGACCAGCGCCGCGCCTTTCGCGGTCACCGCCTCGGGATCCGGCACGGTGAACACGGGGACGTCCACGGCGGCGGTGAGCGTGTGCAGCACCGCGGGAATGTTCGCGCCGCCGCCGATGACCGCCACCACCTGCGGCTGGCTGGGCGCCCGGGTGAACGACATCGTCACGAACCGTGCCAGGTCACGCAGCAGGTCGGCGATCAACTCTTCGAAGTCGGCCCTGGTCAGCTTCAGCGGACGACCTGCGACATGGTCGATGGTGACCGCCGGCGCGATGGACAGGTGCTCCTTCGCCGCGCGGCTCCGGTTGGTGAGCATGCCGCGGTTCGGGCGGGTACTGCGCCGCGCGAAGTGCAAGTTCAGCAGATGGTGGTAGACGAGGTCGTCGATCGCCTTGCCGCTCACGGTGGCGGTGTGATCGGAACGGAGCAGGGAGCCGTCGGCGCGGTCGGCGACGGTGACACTGAGCCCGGAGGCGCCGAGATCGACGATCGCGACCGTTTCGTAGCGGTCGAGCAGGCCGGTGTGCCGCAGGTAGGTCAGCGCGGCGGTGCCCTCCGGGATCAGCCGCAGTTCACGCTGTTTGCCGGTGGCGGAGCGGATGATCTGGGCCTGCTCCTTGGTGCGGTAGGCGACCGCGACGCTGGTGGGCGGGCGCCCGGTCGTCGGCTCGAAGTCGCGTGGACCGCCCGCGAAACGACCGCCGACCGGATGGACGATCTTGCGCGGCGGCTGCGTGGTCGGCAGCTGGGTCGTCATCAACTCGATGGAGGACGCCACCAGGTCACCGAGATCGGAATGGGCCGCGTCGGCGGAGACGACGCGGTAATCGAAGCTCTGCGTGCCGTTCGGCGCGGTGGAGACCAACGCCGAGCACACGACCTCTGCCCCGGCCGAGATGCCGAGGGATGTTCGCATGTTCACCTCCCTTCGAGTGGATGGTCACGGTGTCGCCGACCATCTCGAATGGACTGCCGGACCGCCGTATGGATGACGCGCGACCAGGACCGGGAAACGAACCGGCCCCTGGTCCGGGTGGGTCGCGGGGACCGGCCATGGATCACGTGTGTCTTGCTCTCTGGTGAAGCGGGTGGTGCAACGATCGTGCTGCGGCGCTGCGAGTTCCGTCGACGCTGTGGTTATCCGGTGCCGCCGCGCCGTCGCCCGAGGAGCGACGAACCGGCGGCCGGACCGCAGCCGTCGTCAATAGTGTCACAATCCGTTATCCGAACGTTACTGTTTTCCCGAACTTATCGCCAAGCCCACCGGCGTGGCGGGCGCGCCGCGCAAAGTTGGCACCTTCCAGCCTTGAGCGCTGGCACTCTCATGTATAGAGTGCTAGTCGGCACTGTGTGTAGTGCTTGTGCCAGCAGCTTGACCACTGGGCAGGGGTCCCGGCACCCGCGACGACGGGGCTATGCGCAGGGTCAGCATCGTGACCAACCGACGAGTTCGGAGCGACAAGTTCCGAACGACCGAATCCCCTGAAAGTGGAGGGCTCAACGTGGCGAGCGTGAACATCAAGCCGCTCGAGGACAAGATCCTCGTCCAGGCCAACGAGGCCGAGACGACGACGGCCTCCGGCCTGGTCATCCCGGACACGGCGAAGGAAAAGCCGCAGGAGGGCACCGTTGTCGCCGTCGGTCCCGGCCGGTGGGACGACGAGGGCGAGAAGCGCATCCCGCTGGATGTCCAGGAGGGTGACACCGTTATCTACAGCAAGTACGGCGGCACCGAGATCAAGTACCAGGGCGAGGAGTACCTCATCCTGTCGGCGCGCGACGTGCTGGCCGTCGTCACCAAGTAGCCGATCGGGCACGCATGCGTTCCGCCCCGGTGTCTTCCCCGACCCGGGGCGGAGTGCGTTCGGCGCCGACACCACGGCACTGAAACACGCGGTGCGAGCGACGGGCCCGGAGGCGGCAGCCTGCGTAACGGCGATGGGACCCGGGAGCGCCGCAATCCACTACAGGAGCGAATCCCCATGGCAAAGCAGATCGAGTTCGACGAGAAGGCTCGCCGGGCTCTGGAACGCGGTGTCGACAAGCTCGCCGACGCCGTGAAGGTCACCCTGGGCCCGCGCGGACGGCACGTCGTACTCGCGAAGTCCTTCGGCGGCCCGACCGTCACCAACGACGGCGTCACCATCGCGCGCGACATCGAGCTGGAAGACCCGTTCGAAAACCTCGGCGCGCAACTGGTCAAGAGCGTCGCCACCAAGACCAACGACGTCGCGGGCGACGGCACCACCACCGCCACCGTGCTGGCCCAGGCGCTGGTCCGCGCCGGGCTGAAGAACGTTGCCGCCGGCGCGAACCCGATCGCGGTCGGCTCCGGCATCGCCAAGGCCGCCGACGCGGTCTCCGAGGCGCTGCTCGCGCTGGCCACCCCGGTCGCGGGCGAGCAGGCCATCGCGCAGGTCGCGACCGTGTCCTCGCGGGACGAGGAGATCGGCGAGATGGTCGGCAAGGCGCTGACCACCGTCGGCAAGGACGGTGTCGTCACCGTCGAGGAGTCCTCGACGCTGCAGACCGAACTCGTCGTCACCGAGGGCGTCCAGTTCGACAAGGGCTACCTCTCGCCCTACTTCGTCACCGATCCCGACAGCCAGCAGGCGATCCTGGAGGACGTGTTCGTCCTGCTGCACCGCGAGAAGATCAGCTCGCTGCCGGACTTCCTGCCGCTGCTGGAGAAGATCGCCGAGAGCGGCAAGCCCGTCCTGATCATCGCCGAGGACGTCGAAGGCGAGGCGCTGTCGACCCTGGTGGTCAACGCGATCCGCAAGACGATCAAAGCGGTGGCGGTCAAGGCGCCGTTCTTCGGCGACCGCCGCAAGGCGTTCCTCGACGACTTGGCCGTGGTCACCGGCGGCACCGTGGTGAACCCCGACCTGGGCATCACCCTGCGCGAGGCGGGGCTGGACGTGCTCGGCAAGGCGCGCCGCATCGTCGTCACCAAGGACGAGACCACGATCATCGACGGCGCCGGTTCCGCGGCGGACGTGTCGGCGCGGGTCGCGCAGCTGCGCCGCGAGATCGAGGCCACCGATTCCGACTGGGATCGCGAGAAGCTGGAGGAGCGGCTGGCCAAGCTGGCCGGCGGCGTCGCGGTGATCAAGGTCGGCGCGGCCACCGAGACCGCGCTGAAGGAGCGCAAGTACCGCGTCGAGGACGCGGTGAGCGCCGCCAAGGCCGCTGTGGACGAGGGCATCGTGCCCGGTGGCGGCACCGCGCTGGTGCAGGCGAGCGGCAAGCTCGTCGAGCTGCGCGATTCGCTGTCCGGTGACGAGGCCGTCGGCGTCGAGGTGGTCCGCACCGCGCTGCAGGCGCCGCTGTACTGGATCGCCACCAACGCGGGCCTGGACGGCGCCGTGGTGGTCAGCAAGGTGGCCGAGGGTAAGGAGGGCTTCAACGCCGCCACGCTCACCTACGGTGACCTGCTGACCGACGGCGTCGTCGACCCGGTGAAGGTGACCCGTTCGGCCGTCGTGAACGCGGCGTCGGTCGCGCGGATGGTGCTCACCACCGAGAGCGCCGTGGTCGACAAGCCCGCCGAGGAGCAGAACGACCACAGCCACCACGGTCACGCGCACTGAGCCTTCGGGACAACGCACGGACGAGGCCCCCGCACCGCATCGTGGTTCGGGGGCCTTGCCGTATCCGATCGGGCCCGCAAGCCGGGGCGGGACCGCGGCTGCCGTGAAACCGAGGGAGTTCCGATGCTCGACACGCTGTCTGCCGCAGGGCCGGAAGGGGGCCGCGGGAAAGGCCGGACCGCTGGGGTCGGTACGCGCGGAGCGGGAAGGCCTGGCGGTACGCCGGATTCAGCTGGCGACCGGTGGCTGCTCAGCGGCGATGGCCGCGAGTAGGCGAGCACGCAGCGACGGCGGCGGAGTGACCGCCGTGGCGGTGGCGAGAACGGCGAGCGTTTCTTTCGTGTCTCTGACTTCCTGGATGAACTCCGCGCGTAGTACGGGGTCCTCGCTGTCGAGCAGTCCCTGCACTTCCTGATGGTCTTCGTCGTCGATCGATCCGAGCGCGACGGTGTGCGCGAGATCGATCCGGCGTTCGTTCATCTCACGTCACCCCCAAACTTTTCTTCAGTCGTGTCAATCCGTCCCGAATCCGGGACTTCACCGTGGGTAAACCCACGTCGAGGTAGGTGGCTACCTCCGCATAGGTCCGCCCGCCGTAGTAGGCGAGCGAGATGGCTTCCCGCTGGGTTTCGGTGAGGGTGGCGAGACCAGCCAGGACGGCCTGTTGTTCGAGCCTGCGCTCGACCTCTTCGGTGACCTCGTCGAATTCGTTGCCGAGCACCCGGATCCCGTAGGCGACCTCGCGCTGGGTGTGGGCCTGCTCGGCGCGGACCCGGTCGACGGCACGCCGGTGGGCGAGCGTCATCAACCAGGTGACCGCGGAACCTTTCGCCGGGTCGAAACTCGATGCCATCCGCCAGATCTGCAGATAGACCTCTTGCGTGGTCTCCTCCGCGTATCCCGGATCGTGCAGAACGCGCAACACCAGACCGAAGACGCGCGCACACGTCCGGTCGTACAGTTCGGCGAATGCTTCCTGGTCGGCTCGGCCGCATCGATGTAAAAGCGCGGCGAGCTCGATACTTTCGGCTGCGCGTGCCGTAACCGCAGAATCCACCGTGGGTGGGAAGGCTTCTCTTCGGAACGAGTCGCCCTCTGCGGCCGACGGCCGCGTTGTCACAACGCTCCATTCTGTGTCATCGGTCACTACCGTAGCTTGCCGCTATGGCCTCCCTTCCGATGGGGTGGCCACAAGCTCGTCGTGTAGCGGCGCCGCGTCGCGGAAAGCGCCGAGAGGCCGGACATTTCGGTAAAGACAAGCCGTGACACGCCGAGCGCTGTCGCGCCTGCCGGAAACACCGCGTGCGCGGTTTCCGGCGTGGCTCGGCGGCCGGCCGATCGATGGTGACGATCGGAGCCCACGCGCCGACCTTCGGCACCGGACCGATCACCGTGTCGCGTGAGCGGCTCGACCGAAGCATGTTGCAGTGGCCCGTTGTTTGCTAGGAATTCGACGCCCGGCGGCGTGCGGATGGGAGCCGATTGATTCAGACGGCCATGCGGCGGCGGTTGCGCCGCGCGTGCATCTCGCGCTCGGTCTCGGACATGCCGCCCCAGATGCCATAGGGCTCGCTGACTTTCAGCGCGTGGGCGCGGCACTGCATGAGCACCGGGCAGGTGCGGCAGATCTCCTTGGCACGCATCTCGCGCGCGGTGCGGGCTCGGCCACGCTCACCATCGGGATGGAAGAACACCGCGGAATCCTGCCCGCGGCACGATCCTCGCATCTGCCAATCCCAGACATCGGCGTTGGGTCCCGGGAGGTGGGTCGGCATGGGCATGGTGAACTCCTCGTGGTGAGAGCTCGTCAGCGTTGTCGAGCAGTTGTTCTGCAACAGTCCTGGGCCAGGACGCCGTGTCGGCGGGGGTGCCCGGGGGCTCGCCCTCGTGGTCGCCGCAATTTCGTGCCGCGCCGTCCGTGGCGATGAGCTACGTTAGGTCCAGCCGCGAAAATCCGTCAATAGTTCGACGCAGCACTTTTCCAAATCTCGCGCTGCGAAATTTAACCTCCGAACTGTTTACTTTTCGCGTTGGTTCCGGCGATACTGTTTGGTTAGCCGGATGCCCGTGGCTGCTGCATGTTCCGGGGCGGATCGAGATTCCGCTGGTAGGGGCCTTTTCCGGGGCGTGGCGCCGCTGCGGCGCAGATGTCGAGCCCATGACGTGGGTCACTGCCGCGGACCGGGGTGTTCCGCGCCGGCGGATCCGAAGATGGCGCCAACGGGGCGCGCAGGTTAATTACGCGAAACGCGCATGAATTCCCGGCGCGGCCGCTCGGCGATTGCCAGGACGAGATTTACCTAATGGCAACATCGGCTCGGCGACGGAAATCCCGAGAGGGGGCAGGCCTGCCTCGATCACCTTTCCGCGCCGGGGCCCGGGTGCCGCACAGGATAGAGTGCGCCCGTGTCGGTGCCCGCTCTGCCCGGAGATCCTCACGTCACGGTCCTCGCGGAGGCCGCCTTCGGCGCTGATCCGGGGCGTGCCGCCGCCGATCTGCCGTCCGCGTCGGACCCGCTCGGCCGGTGGTATCGCGCGGTGGTCCTCGGCGGCCAGGGCCGCTACGCCGCGGCGCGCACCGAATTGCGAAGGGTATGCCAGCACGGAGCCGACCCCGTCCTCCTCGCACTGGCGGGAAGTACCGAGGCTTCTTTTCTTCGCCAGCTCGGCTGGCACCAGCGCGCCGCGGCGCTCGACGGGCGGGCGGCCGCGCTGATCCTCACCGCCGATACCGGAGCGGAGCCGGACACCGCCGGCGGTTCCGCCGAGGCGGTCGGCGGCTACCGTCCCAGCCGCGCCGACGCGATCTGCGACGCGCTCACCGGACTCGCCGCCGACGCGCTCGGAACCGGACGGCTCGCGCTGGCCGATCGCTTGCTGCGGCGCAGCGCGTCGGCGGCGCGGCAGTACCGGGCCGGTTGGCGTCCGGCGATCCGCTTGGGTTGGGTGTCCGCGGAAAGGGCGTTGGCGGCAGGAGATTTCGAGACGGCGTCGGCACACGCGGCGGCCGCGCTGGAGCTGGCCGAGCGATCCCCGTCGGTGCGCCACCGGGTCAAGTCCCGCCTGTTGGTCGCCGCGGCGGACGCGCACGGGCGATCCGGCGTCTCGGCCGAGGATGTCGCCGAGCAGTGCCGCGAGCACGGCCTGCTGCCGTTGCGCTGGGCCTGTGCCATGCTCCGCGCCGGGTCGGGCGCGCGGAACGCGGCGGCGGAGGCGGCCGAATGCGCCGCGGCCATCGCCCGCTCCGGCGGCGTATTGCGCCCCATGACCGGTTGGTAGGTGATCACGGAGTGCCCCGTGTTGCCCAGTTCCGGCCGACGGGTCGCTATTGTTAGATCCGTTCCGCCCCTTCGGTGGAAGCACTGGTCGTCACCTGACCGTGCCACTTTGTAACGCCGGGAATATCTCTGACGATGACGCACACGGGCGAAGAGTTGGACCTCGCCGTCGCTGCCGCTGCGCAGGGCGACAGATCCGCTTTAGCTCAGGTACTGGAGATGATCCGCCCGCTGGTGGTGCGCTACTGCCGCGCGCGGATCGGAGCCGCGGAGCGTGGGCAGCTCTCCGCGGATGACGTTGCGCAGGAGGTTTGCCTGGCTGTGATGACAGCCTTGCCCAGGTATCAAGACCAGGGCAGGCCCTTCATGGCCTTTGTTTACGGAATCGCTTCGCACAAGGTCGCCGACGCGCATCGCAACGCCGCCCGTAACAAGGCGGAGGCGATGGCCGAAGTACCAGATGTCATATCCACCGACCAGGGACCGGAACAACGAGCTCTCGAATCCGAGACGAGCAGGCAGATGAACCGCTTGCTCGCGACGCTTCCTGAGAAGCACCGGGAGATCTTGATCCTGCGCTTGGTCATGGGTTTGTCAGCGGAAGAAACCGCAGTCGCCGTGGGCAGTACGGCGGGTGCGGTACGGGTGGCCCAACACAGGGCACTCGCGAAACTCAAGTCACAAGTGGCGAGGGCAGGTGAAATGTATGGCTAGGGATGGCGAGCGCGGTCGGGGTGACTGGAAGGCGCGGCTTGGATCGCGGAACAGCGGTCCCTACGCCGAGGCGTCCGGTGATACCGGCCCGGTCGACATCGCCGCGGTCCGCCGCGATGATGCTCTGATCGATGCCATCGCCAGCGATGGTCCGGTGCACACCGACAGCGCCGAGGAGTATCAGCTCGCGACGTTGCTCGCGGACTGGCGAGCGGAGTTGATCGCGGCTCCGATGCCGGCCGAGCCGGATCTGGATGCGATCGTGGCCGCGGTCAACCAGGAGATCGGCGCGCGGCAGGTTCGCATCGGGGCGCACGGCGGCGGGCGGCTGCGGCTGCTCCGCCCGATCATGGGCACCGCGGCCGCGCTGGCCCTGGTCATCGGGGGTATGACGGCGTTCTCGTACAACGCCGAGCCGGGCGATCCGCTGTGGCGAGTCAAAGAGGTCGTGTTCAGCGAACAGGCCCAGACCACCGTCGTGCAGCGGGCGGGCGACGACCTGGACGTGGCGTCCACGCTGGTCACGCAGAACCCGACGCAGGCGAAGGTGCGGCTGGAGCAGGCCAAGGAGAACGCCGCTCAGGTCAGCGATCCCGACAAGCGCGCCGAGTTGATGACCGAGTGGGAGCGGTTGCTCGCGAAACTGCGCGAGGTGAATCCGGCGCTGGCCGATCAACTGGGGTCCACGGTGCCCAAGACCACCGACCCGCGTGCCACCTCCGGCAGCAGCGCGACCACCAAGCCCAGCCCAACGCCCGGTAGCGGGACCTCGACGATCGTCCAGCAGCCGGGCGAGCCGACGAACAAGCCTTCGCCCTCGGCCGACGCCACCGCTCCCAGTGGCGGTGGAACCTCGAGCGAGGGCGGTACGTCGAACGGCGGTGGCGCGCCGACCACGGCGCCGCCGGTGACCACGGTGCCGCGGGTGACCACCCAGCCGTCGGCGACGGTGGAACCGACGGTTCCCCAAGGGCCGCCGGTTACCGAGGTCAAGCCGCCGCCGACGGGCGGGCCCACGGGCGACACCGGTAGTCCGACGGCTCCGCAGCAGCAGCCGCCCACCGCTCCGACGCAGGGCAACACCAATACCCACAGCAGCAACAATCAGCCGCCGACCTTCAGCGTTCCCGTCATTCCCAATCCGGGCCAGTTCGTGCCGCCCGGCCGCTGACAGCGGAAATATCGGTCCAGGCAAGAACCGATCGCCGGCCAGGCGGTCGGATTTTTGTCTTTCCGGGGGTCTTTCCGGTGGGTGACGACAGGGCCGCGATCATCGGCGTGTCGGCCTGCGGAGCCGCCTCGTTCGCCTGCCGAAGTGATCTTGTGCGTCGAAGATCACAGCGGCAAGCGCACAGTACGCGAGCCTCGGAAGACCCGCGTGCGACCCGCTCGGACTGGTATCAGCCGTCGAATCCGTCGAACCCGTCGCCGTGGAAAGCCTCGTTCATCGAAGCGTCCGCGTAGCCCCGGCAGTAGTCCCAGGTGACATACGCTTCCGGCGTCGGGTCGTAGGCGGGCTCGTGCGGACGGACGGTGCCGTCGACCAGCAACTGGAGCAGGTTGGCGCGCAGCATGTCCCAGTCGTGGTAGTGATCCTGCCTACAGTCTTCGCAGCTGACCACGAGCCCGCGGATGCCGCGGTGGGCCAGCAGTGCCTCGTACACCGCGAGGTCGGCGAGATCCTCCTCGACCGCAAGGCGCTCGTGGGGATCCAGCGGCTCGCCGGGCTCGATGGCATCGAGCGCGGCGGACGGGTCGGAGGGGTCTCCGGCGAACGGATCCGGCGGCAAGCCAGGTGGTAGATGGTCACGCACATCCCCACGGTACGCAGAACAGGGCGGTCTGCGCCAGCGATGCGGCCTGCCAGTTTCGGTGGCGGGCTCACTTCGTCGGCGAGTTCACCGGACAGATACCATGGAGCACACGCTACGGCGGGTCTCGATCGCACCGCCGCCGAAGCACGTCCATCCCAATCAGCCGTCACGGCGCCGGTCAGACCGGCGCCGGTCGCTATCGACGTCCAGGAGGGGTCGATCCGAATGAGTAATCCCGTATCGGGCGAACGAATCGCAGTCCGCCCTCCTACGGGTGGCGACGATCCGAACAAGATCGCCATGCTCGGCCTCACATTCGACGATGTGCTGTTGCTGCCTGCCGCCTCGGATCTCATCCCCAGCTCTGTGGAGACCTCCAGCTTGCTGGCCAGGGAGATCCGCTTGCGCACCCCGTTGGTCAGTTCGGCCATGGATACGGTGACCGAGGCGCGGATGGCCATCGCGATGGCCCGCGCGGGCGGCATGGGCGTGTTGCACCGCAACCTCTCGACGGCCGACCAGGCCTCCCAGGTGGAGACGGTCAAGCGGTCCGAGGCCGGCATGGTCACCGACCCGGTGACCTGCCGTCCGACCGACACCCTGGCCGAGGTCGACGCGATGTGCGCCAGATTCCGCATCTCGGGTCTTCCCGTGGTGGACGAGACCGGTGCGCTGGTGGGCATCATCACCAATCGCGACATGCGCTTCGAGGTGGATCAGAACCGCCGCGTCGCCGATGTCATGACCAAGGCTCCCTTGATCACCGCGCAGGAGGGCGTCACCGCGGAGGCCGCGCTCGGACTGCTGCGCAGGCACAAGGTGGAGAAGCTGCCGATCGTCGACGGCAACGGGCGGCTGCGCGGCCTGATCACCGTCAAGGACTTCGTCAAGACCGACCAGTACCCCAACGCCACCAAGGACCGGGACGGCCGCCTGCTGGTCGGCGCCGCGGTGGGTGTCGGCGAGGACGCCTGGTCGCGGGCGATGACACTGGCCGACGCGGGCGTCGACGTGCTCGTGGTGGACACCGCGCACGGTCACCAGGCCCAGGTGCTGCAGATGGTGACCAAGGTCAAGTCCGAGGTCGGTGACCGGATCCAGGTCGTCGGCGGCAACGTCGCCACCCGCCAGGGCGCGGCCGCGCTGGTCGAGGCGGGCGCGGACGCGGTCAAGGTGGGTGTGGGCCCCGGCTCGATCTGTACCACCCGCGTGGTCGCCGGTGTCGGCGCGCCGCAGATCACCGCGATCCTGGAGGCGGTCGCCGTGTGCAAGCCCGCGGGCGTCCCGGTGATCGCCGACGGCGGTATCCAGTTCTCCGGTGACATCGCCAAGGCCATCGCCGCGGGCGCGTCCACGGTGATGCTCGGCTCGCTGCTCGCGGGCACCGCCGAGTCGCCCGGTGAGCTGATTCTGGTCGGTGGCAAGCAGTTCAAGAGCTATCGCGGCATGGGCTCGCTGGGCGCCATGCAGGGCCGCGGCCAGGCGAAGTCGTTCTCCAAGGATCGTTATTTCCAGGACGACGTCCTGGCCGAGGACAAGCTGGTTCCCGAGGGCATCGAGGGCCGGGTGCCGTTCCGCGGCCCGGTCAACCAGGTGATCCACCAGCTGGTCGGTGGCCTGCGCGCCGCCATGGGCTACACCGGCTCGCAGTCGATCGCGCATCTGCAGGAAGCCCAGTTCGTGCAGATCACCGCGGCGGGCCTCAAGGAGAGCCACCCGCACGACATCACCATGACCGTCGAAGCCCCTAACTACACGGGACGGGGTTAGCCCACTAGGTTCGTGTACAGGACCAACTGGTCCGTGCATGATGGAGCTTGCCAACCGGCTGTGGCGGCCGTGAGCACACTGCGTGGCAGTCGGCGGCGCCTTCCGTGCTGCCCACCTGCCTACCTGCCCCCATAAATAACCATTGGAGGCGCGAGTCTTACGAGCGCCGTTCGCGGCCCGGCTCGCGTTCCAGCGGTCGAAGCGCATGCGCCGAAGGCGCGAGTCTCGACCGCTGGAACGCGAGCCATAAAGGGGCCGTGAACACCCAGCGCCGCAGGCGCTGGAAATCCAACACAGCCGTGAACACCCAGCGCCGCAGGCGCTGCACATCAGACAAGGAGATTTCGCGTGCGCGACATGGTGGAGATCGGCATGGGCCGGACCGCCCGGCGTACCTACGAGCTGGACGACGTCGACATCGTCCCGTCGCGCCGGACCCGCTCGTCGAAGCAGGTCTCGCTGTCCTGGCAGCTGGATGCCTACCGCTTCGAGATTCCGTTTCTGGCGCATCCCACCGATGCTCTGGTGTCGCCGGAGTTCGCCATCGAGCTCGGCCGCCTCGGCGGGCTCGGCGTGATCAACGGCGAGGGACTGTGGGCGCGGCACGCGGATGTCGGCGCGAAGATCGACCAGTTGCTCGAGCTGGTCGGCAAGGGCGGCTATGAGCGCGCCGTGGCGCTGCTGCAGGAGTTGCACGCCGCGCCGATGCAGCCGGATCTGCTCGCCGCAGCGGTCGCGCAGGTGCGCGCCGCCGGTGTCACCGTGGCCGTGCGGGTGAGCCCGCAGAACGCGCGCACGCTCACTCCGGCGCTGCTGCAGGCGGGCGTCGACCTGCTCGTGGTGCACGGCACGATCATCTCCGCCGAGCACGTCGGCGACGGTGAGCCGCTGAACCTCAAGACCTTCATCGCCGAGCTGGACGTGCCCGTCGTCGCGGGTGGCGTGAGCGATCACCGCACCGCGCTGCACCTGATGCGCACCGGAGCGGCGGGCGTGATCGTCGGCTACGGCTCCTACCCCGGCGCGACCACCACCGGCGAGGTACTCGGCATCGGCGTGCCGATGGCCACCGCGATCGCGGATGCCGCCGCCGCCCGCCGCGACTACCTGGACGAGACCGGCGGTCGCTATGTGCACGTCATCGCGGACGGCGACATCGCCACCTCGGGGCAGCTGGCCAAGGCGATCGCGTGCGGTGCGGACGCGGCCATGCTGGGGGTTCCGCTCGCCGTGGCCGCGGAGGCACCGGGTCGTGGCTGGTACTGGCCGTCGGCGGCCGCGCACCCGTCGGTGCCGCGCGGATCGATGCTGCACGTCGAGGATCCGTGGGATCTCGGTGGCGAGCCGATCGGCGACCAGGTGCGCCCGAGCTTGGAGCGGGTGCTTTTCGGCCCGTCCGACGATCCGTTCGGGTCGCTGAATCTCGTCGGCGGGCTGCGTCGCTCGATGGCCAAGGCCGGTTACTCGGATCTCAAGGAATTCCAGAAGGTGGGCCTGAGCGTACGCGCTTGAAGGTAGGCCTGAGCTGCCGCAGGCGCTGGAAAACCAACACAGGTTCAGCGCACGCGGGTCGGTTTCGTCCGGGCGCGCAGGAACTGCTGGATCGCGTGGTTCACCGGCTCGGCGTGGGTCATCGTCACCGCAAGTCGGGCTTCGGCGATCTCGATGAACGTGGCGCCGGACAGCCCCTGGGCCAGTTCCTGGGCGCGCTCCCGGTCCATGCCGCTGTGCGTGGTGTGGATCACCAAGGCAGGGCAAGCGATTTCGCGGAGGCGGTCCAGCACCGAGTCGCGGCTGAGCAGGCAGCCCGCGGCAACTTCGATGCCGCGGCGCTCGCGCACCTGCCAGCGTCGGGTCCAGATCGAGCGGTACCACTCGTCGTCGCCGATCAGCCAGGAAGCGAGCTGCTGCACGGCCCGTTCGCGGGAGCCGTCGTCGTACCACTCGTCGAGGAACTTCCGTGTGGCGGTGGACTGTTCCGGGGTGGGGCCGTGGGCTGTAGGCCCTCGTTCCTGGTGCGGCCGTGGCCGCGGGCATCCCAGCCTCGCACGCGGGGTCGCTGTGCCGGTGATTCGCTCATTTCGCTGCTCACTAAACTGGGCGAGTGGCACAAACCCAGAGACCGGTCCTCGTCGTCGACTTCGGAGCACAGTACGCCCAGCTGATCGCGCGTCGGGTTCGCGAGTCGAGCGTGTACTCGGAGGTGGTTCCGCACACCGCGACGGTGGAGGAGATCGCGGGCAAGCAGCCGCTCGCGGTGATCTTGTCCGGCGGTCCGGCCAGCGTGTACGCCGAGGGCGCGCCGCAGCTGGATCCGCGGTTGTTCGATCTGGGGCTGCCGGTCTTCGGCATCTGCTACGGCTTCCAGGCGATGGCCCAGGCGCTGGGCGGCACGGTCGCGCACACCGGCACCCGTGAGTACGGGCGCACCGAACTCAACATCGACGGCGGTTTGCTGCACGGCGGCCTCCCCACCATTCAGCCGGTGTGGATGAGTCACGGCGACGCGGTCACCGACGCGCCGGAGGGCTTCGAGGTCACCGGCACCACCGCGGGCGCTCCGGTCGCAGCCTTCGAGGATCGCGCGCGCCGGTTGGCCGGTGTGCAGTACCACCCGGAGGTGCTGCATTCGCCGCACGGCCAGCAGGTGCTGAGCCGGTTCCTGCACGAGCTCGCCGGTATCCCCGCCACCTGGACGCCGGCGAACATCGCCGATTCGCTGATCGCCTCGGTACGCGAGCAGATCGGTGACGGGCACGCGATCTGCGGGCTGTCGGGCGGGGTGGACAGCGCCGTCGCCGCCGCTCTGGTACAGCGCGCCATCGGGGATCGGCTGACGTGTGTCTTCGTCGACCACGGCCTGTTGCGGGCCGGGGAGCGCGAGCAGGTGCAGCAGGACTTCGTCGCGGCGACCGGCGCCAAGCTGGTGACCGTCGACGCCGTGGACAAGTTCCTCGGCGAGCTGAAGGGCGTCACCGATCCCGAGGAGAAGCGCAAGATCATCGGGCGGGAGTTCATCCGCTCCTTCGAGGACGCGGTGGGCGAGGTGGTGCTCGAGCACGGGGCGGCCGATGGCGCGCCGCCGAAGGTCGAGTTCCTGGTGCAGGGCACGCTGTACCCGGACGTCGTGGAGTCCGGCGGCGGCAGCGGCACCGCGAACATCAAGAGTCATCACAATGTCGGCGGTCTGCCCGACGATCTGGAGTTCGATCTCGTCGAACCGCTGCGGTTGCTGTTCAAAGACGAGGTCCGCGCGGTCGGACGCGAACTCGGGCTGCCGGAGGAAATCGTTGCCCGCCAACCCTTCCCGGGTCCCGGCCTCGCCATCCGCATCGTCGGTGAGGTCACCGCGGATCGGTTGGAGACGCTGCGCCGGGCCGACGCCATCGCCCGCGAGGAACTGACGGCGGCGGGTCTGGACGCACAGATCTGGCAGTGCCCGGTCGTGCTGCTCGCGGAGGTCCGCAGCGTCGGCGTGCAGGGCGACGGCCGCACCTACGGACATCCGATCGTGTTGCGCCCGGTCTCCAGTGAGGACGCCATGACCGCCGACTGGACCCGGTTGCCTTACGAGGTGCTGGAGCGCATCTCCACCCGGATCACCAACGAGGTGGCGGAGGTCAACCGCGTGGTCCTGGACGTGACCAGCAAGCCGCCGGGCACCATCGAGTGGGAGTGATTTCTCGACTGCACAGCAGGCGGTAACTGCTCGCCGCCGTCATCGAATCCGCGGAGAGATCAGCGGGGACGATGGAACGCGCTGTGCAGGATCAGGTGGCCGAGCAGCGCGCCGTTCGTGGCGCCGGGGCGGGGATCCGGCGGGGTGGCGGGTGGTCTCTGTTCGGTGGGTTCGTCGCGCTTCATGCGGTGTCCTGTCGTAGAAGGCAAGTGCGGCTGTGAACGCGAAGCGGCCCGTCCGGGATGGACGGGCCGCATGCTCATGGTCGTCTGCGGGGGGAGATCACCAGCACTATGCCGATGACGATCGCGGCGAGCACGACGATCCAACCGATCGGGATCATGCTGGCCGCGGGCCAGGACGCCGGGCCGACGAAAGCCCACACGCTGATCGCGAGGGACAGCAGTCCCGCGATGAGCAGCGAGGTGGCGGGGCCGCGGCGAGAGTCCGTGGTCTGCCTCTTCTCGTTCTCAGCCACGTTGCACCTCCACGTTTCCGACGCGGACGTCGACATTCAGATCCAGTACCGGCGCGCCGGGAGTCGCGGGGCCGCTGATGCCCTCGGGGCAGAGGGCCTCGGCCATCGTCGCTGTGCACCGGGTGCGGACGGTCATGTCCGCGGGCAGCAGGATGTGGGCTTCACCCATCCGGACCTCGATGTCCACGGCGCGGTTCTCGGTCAGTTTCACCGACCGCAGGTCCAGCGTGCCGGTGCCCATGGTCAGCTGGTAGTTCCGGGCCAGATCGGCGACGGAGGCGGGCGCCCAGGTGCGGTCGCCCAGGTCCTTGTCGAACTCGACCGGACCGACGGCGGAGGCGAGCAGGACGAACCCGGCGAGCGGCGCGGTGAGCACCAGCAAGCCGTAGCCGCGCCGCAGGAACGCGCCGAGCACCAGGCCGAGACCGATCACGGCCAGCGCCACCGCGGCGATGCGGCCGGGTGTCATCCATTCCGCACCCGAGGCCGCCGCCGCACCCGCACCGGCCGCCGCCAGGATGGCCGAGCCGATCACCACCGGCGTCAGGCGCGAGCGCGGACGCTGCTGCGGCGGGGTGACGACAGTGCGTTCCGGGGTGGGTTCCGGCAGGTCCCAGGCGAGTGGCGCGACGCCGAGCGGGTCCCAGGACGGTGGGGTCGGGCCGCCGATGATCGCGGGGTGCGCGGCTGCGGGGCCATACGGGTTCGCAGCGCGGCCGAGTGCCGGAATGTCTTTGCCGAGTGGGACCGGGCCGTCGGACGGTGACATCGTCGTGCCCGGTTCGCTGCCTGCCGAATCGGCTCGGACCGTGTGAGCCTTGCCCGCTCCGGCTTCGCCGACCGAACCGGGTGAATCGGTCCGGCCGCTGTCGGCCGCCGGTGCGTCCTGATCGCCGACGGGGGCGGGTGGATCGGTCCGGCCGCTGCCGGCCGCAGCCGGTGCATCTCGATCGCCGACGGTGGCGGGCGGAGCGTCCGATTCCTCGGACGAACTCGTCTCCGATCCGGCAGCGGGCTTCGCCGCTTCGTCCGGTATCTCGGCCCCGGGCTTGTGCAGCGGGACCGTTGCGCCGTCCACAGCGGGCGCGGGCGTCTCCGGGACGTAGGAATCCGGCAGTTTCGTGTACGGCGTGTACATGGTGGCCTGCGGCACGTACAGGTCGCCGACCGTCCGGGTTGCTGCAGGTGGGAAGACCGCGCCGGGGTAGCCGGTGGCGTTGATTCCGCTCTCCTGGGCGAATCCGCCGAACGCTTCGGTGGTTCCCGGCGGCGGGTTCGGTGTGCGCAGGTGCAGCATCCACCAGCCCGCCAGCATCAGGGCGAGGCTGATCAGGCCGGATCCGCCGAGACCGACACCGACCGGCCCCATCGTGCTGACCGCGATGGCGAGGGCCACGATCAACACGATGGTCTTGGTCTGCGACTGCGAGCTGTGGCCCTTGCCGACCAGCGACTCGGCCGCGGAGGCTTGGTCGCCCGCTGCGCTCAGCAGCAGCCAGGCCAGCAGGTAGAGCACGATGCCCGCGCCGCCGAAGATCGTCGAGACGACGAACGCGACGCGAACCAGCACCGGATCGATCTCGTAGCGGCGCGCGAACCCCGCCGCGACGCCCGCGACCGGTCCCTGCTGCGGCAATCGGACCGGCCGGGTCTGCCATATCTGCTGGACCTGGTCGCCGAGGCTCGTTTTCGTCATGGTTCCCATGGTGTGCCGATCCGCGGAATCGGCGCATCGGGGGGAACCCTGAAAAACGACCTGAACACTTGGACCGATCCGCTGATGCAGCAAACTTTCAGCTATGCACGGGCTCGATCGGGCTGGATAGCGTACGCCCTGGTCGGCGCGGGTGTGGACGAGCAAGATCAGGGTGAATCCGGATGCTGGCAGCTTCGTCGCCGTGCCAGTATCGAAGACATGTACCCGTCTGTTCCCGCGTTCGACGCCCGGGGGTTCTGCGCCCGGGGTTCCGACCCCCGGGGGTTCGACGCTGCCCGTGGGCTGGGACCCGTGCCCGCGCCGGTCCCCTGGCCGCCGCAGGCGCGGATGATCCGCCGGTCGGGCGGCCGGGTCGTCGGCGGGGTGGCGGGCGGTCTGGCCGACCATCTCGGTGTCGACGTGTTCAAGGTGCGAGTGGCGTTCGTGCTGCTGTCCGCGTTGGCCGGGGCGGGCGTCGTCGCGTACGGGCTGCTGTGGATCTTCACGCCGGGCGGGTCGGATCAGGCGAAACCCTCCGGTGCGGAGCGGCGGCAGGCGATCGGGCTCGCGATGCTCGGGCTCGGCCTCGCGATCGCCGTGTCCTGGGTTTTCAGTGGGACCGCGGCGAAGGTGATCGCGCCGATCATCGTGGTGGCGGTCGGCGCGGCACTGGTGTGGCGGGAGTACGACGTCGACGGACCGCGTTCGCTGCTCGGGCTGCCCGCGCGTCCTTCGGTGGTCACCTGGTCGCGCATCATCGCCGGTGCGACACTGATCGTGGCCGGTCTCGGGGTGGTGGTGCTGGCCAGGATCAATCTGAGCTCGATCGGATCGGCGCTGCTGGCGGTGGCGGTCACGCTGATCGGCGCGGGATTGTTGACGGTTCCGCTGTGGCTGCGCATGATGCGCGCGCTGAACGCCGAGCGCGCCGCCCGCATCCGCAACGAGGAACGCGAGGAGATCGCCTCGCACCTGCACGACTCCGTGCTCCAGACACTCGCGCTCATCCAGCGGCAGTCCGACGACCCGCAGGAGGTGTTGCGGCTGGCCCGTAGCCAGGAGCGGGAGCTGCGGAAGTGGCTGTTCGAGGATGCCGGCCCCGCGCAGTCGAGCTTGGCCGCGGCCCTGCGGACCATCGCGGGCGAGGTGGAGGACCAGCACGGTGTGAAGGTGGCGCCGGTGACCGTCGGTGACGTATCGATGGACGTCGACAGTTCCGGATCGGGTCTGCCGAAGGAACACTTCACCGCACTGCTCGGCGCGAGCAGGGAAGCACTGGTCAACGCCGCGAAGCACGCGGGTGTGCCGGAGATCGACCTGTTCGCCGAGGTCGAGCCGCATCAGGTGAGCATCTTCGTCCGTGACCGCGGTTGCGGCTTCGACCTCGCGTCCGTGCCGGAAGATCGCCGCGGCGTGGCGAAGTCCATTCGCGGCCGGATCGAGCGCCGCGGCGGCCAGGTGGACATCCGGTCGACGCCGGGCCGCGGCACCGAGGTCCGAATCATCATGCCGCGCGCCGATTCCGGCTGCGCCACCCCGGACGAAGAGCCCGTTCGGGCCGCCGACTAGGCCTGCGCTCCTCGCCTCCTGTGCGGAATGCGAAGGACGGGCGCGGAGCGCATGGGGGACGAGTGTGGTACGGGTGAGGGGTCAAGGGTCGGTTAGGAGAAGTAGGTGACCGTGCGGGTCTTTCTCGTCGATGATCACGCCGTTTTTCGGTCGGGGGTGCGTGCTGAATTGAGCCGCGAGGCGGACATGGAGGTGGTCGGGGAGGCAGGCGGGGTCGTGGAGGCGGTGGCCGGGATCAACGCCGAACGGCCCGACGTCGTCTTGCTCGACGTGCACATGCCCGACGGCGGTGGGGTCGCGGTGCTGGGGGGTATCGAGCCCGGGCCGGTGTGCCTGGCGCTGAGCGTGTCCGACGCGGCCGAGGACGTGATCGCGGTGATCCGGGCCGGGGCGAGAGGGTATGTCACCAAGACGATTTCGGGAGCCGAGCTGGCCGACGGCATCCGCCGGGTGGCGGGCGGCGATGCGGTCTTCAGCCCGCGCCTGGCCGGTTTCGTACTGGACTCGTTCACCGGGAGGTCCCCGGTACCCGAACCGCCCCTCGACCCCGAACTCGACTCCCTGACCCCGCGCGAGCTGGAGGTGCTGCGCCTGCTCGCGCGCGGCTACACCTACCGCGAGATCGCCGAATCCCTCTTCATCTCGGTGAAGACCGTGGAGACGCACGCCTCCAACGTGTTGCGCAAGACCCAGCAGTCCAATCGCAACGCCCTGACCCGTTGGGCGCACCGCCGCCGCATCGACTGACCGCCGTTCGGTTCCGCGTACCCGCGGCCGCAAACGCCGGCGTCAGAGGACGGCGACGATGATCCCGATGATGATGACCAGGCCGATCAGCAGTCCCACGGCGATGGCCAGGGGGGCGTTGCCCGGCTGAGAATCCTTGGGGCGCTGCGGAGGCGCGGCCGCGGCCGCCCCGGCGAGATTGCGATGCGGGCGGGGAAGCGGTGTGGAGTGCGGGCTGCGGATCCCGGCTGCCGAGTTGCGTGCCGCCCAGAACGGGATGGTGCCGTCCTCGGTGCGGACCGGCGCGCCGAGAATGTGCGGTCCGGTGCCGGGACCGAAAGCGGCGGTGAGGATCTCGTCGCGCGCCTCGGCCATGGTCGGGCGGCGCTGCGGCGCGGGCTCCATCATGTGCAGCAACGCCTGGGTGAGCATGCCGCTGCGGGTCGGCGGGATGATCTGCGCCATGGCGGCGCGGTGCACGATGACGTCGCTGTCTTCGTCGAAGCCGTACGGCGGCTGTCCTTCGATCGCGGTGTAGAGCGTGGCGCCGAGGGAGAACACGTCACTGGCCTTGGTCGGTTGCGCTCCGCGGGCGACCTCGGGAGGCAGGTAGGAGGGGGTGCCGGTGATCACGCCGTCCGGTTCGTCGAGCAGATCGCCCGCACCACGGGAGATGCCGAAGTCGCTGAGTTTCGCCATGCCCACCCCGGGACCCCGGTCGGCGACCAGGATGTTGCCCGGCTTGATATCCCGGTGCACGATGCCGACCGCGTGCGCGGCGGCCAGCGCGTCGGCGACTTGGGCGCCGATCTGCGCGACCTCGATCGGCGGCAGCGTGTCGACCAGCGCCAGTGCCTTCGCGACACTGCGCGAGGGTAGGTGCTCCATCACCAGCCAGGGCTCACCGGCCTCGAGCACCACGTCGTACACGGCGATGGCGTGGTCGTGCGAGAGTTTCGCGGCGACCCGGCCCTCGTGCATGATCTGGTTGCGGACCGCATGGGCTTCGGCCTCGCCGAGCCCGGCGGTGGTGAGCACCTGCTTGATCGCGACGTCCCGGTCGAGCAGCCGGTCGTGTGCCAGCCAGACCGCGCCCATACCGCCGCCACCGAGCTTCGACTGGAGGCGGTAGCGGCCTGCGACGAGATATTGGGGGCCGACAGTGGGACGAGCGCGTTCGGTCACGGGTGCAGGGTAGCGGAAAATGGGGCTAGCTGGCCTGATTCGTGTTCGCGCATAGGTGAGACACCAGGGCACGGCTCTGTGTCGGGCGCGCTCCGGGTTCGGATGTGTGCCACAAACCATACCGATGACTGGGCGCCGGGCGTAGTAGCCGGGCGCGCGCCGGGTCGGTCCCCGCCTCCCGCATCGAGTCGGACGCCGGTCGAGCCGACCGTTCGCGACACGAGGGCGTCGCAGCTTGACGAAACCCGGGGGTCGGTTTCTACTGGGTCGGTATCGAACGTATATTCGATACAAATCGATAGCTGAATCGGTGCTGGCGCTCAATCGAGGGTCGCTCCGCATGCTTCGCCTCGGGTCCATCGCGGGAAGTGGGTGGTTGAGATGGGTTCGGATGCGATATCGCAGGGAGGGGTGAATCGGGGCGCGCTGTCGCGCGGTGGTGGGCGGGCAGAGGCACCCTCCCTGGCTGAACTGCGTAGACGCATGGCGGCGGTGCCGGGGCGCGGTGAATCGGCAGCGCATCGGGCTCCGCTGGGAGACGGGGCGCGCCGAGCGGCATTGCCGGTGCCCTCGGCTCTCGCGCCGCTGTTGCCGGAGGGTGGCTTGGTCACGGGTTCCGTGGTGGCCTACACGGGAGCGAGTTCGCTGCTGGCCGGTCTGCTCGCCGCGGTGACCGCGGATGGTGGGCACGCCGCGGTGGTGGGCATGCCCCGGTTCGGTCTGCTCGCCGCGGTGGAGATGGGGGCGCAGCTGCGGCGGCTGGCCGTGATCGCCGATCCCGGCCCCGATCCGGTGGAGGTGGCCGCGGTGCTGCTCGACGGGCTCGATCTGATCGTGCTCGGGCTCGGGGGCGCCGCCGTCGCGCCTGCTCGCAGCCGAGTGATCGCGGCCCGTGCCCGCAACAAGGGCGCCACCCTGGTGGTCGCCGACGGTCGCTGGCCCGGTGCGTCCCTCCAGCTCGATGCCCGCATCGCGGGGTACGCGGGTCTCGGCCGGGGGCGCGGACGCTTGCGTTCGCTCGGTGTGACGGTCGAAGTGCGCGGCAAGGCGGGACCGCCACGGCGCGGGCGGTTGGAGCTGTGCCCGAATGCGGGGCGGGTGGAATGGGTACTGCGCGAAAAGGCCGCTCCGCCAGTCGAGTCCGTCGACACACAGGAGGCCGTGTCATGAGTGCGGCGCCGTGATCCGGCCGGGATCGAAGCGGGTGCTCGCCCTGTGGTGCCCGGACTGGCCCGCGGTCGCCGCGGCGGCGGTGGCTGGACTGTCCGCGACGCGGCCGGTGGCGGTGCTGTTCGCCAACCGGGTAGTGGCCTGTTCGGCGATCGCGCGAGCCGAAGGGGTCCGCCGCGGCCTGAAGCGCAGAGAGGCGCAGGCCCGCTGCCCCGAGCTGTACCTCGCGCAACAGGATCAGGATCGGGACGCGCGACTGTTCGAACCGCTGGTCGCCGCGGTGGCCGCGACGGTGCCCGGGGTGGAGGTGCTGCGACCCGGGCTGCTCGTGCTCGGTGCGCGCGGCGCGGCGCGGTTCTTCGGGTCCGAGGAGGCGGCGGCCGAGCGCCTGGTCGACGCGGTGGCCGCGGCCGGGGCGGAAGCGCAGATCGGGATCGCCGATGAGCTGTCCACGGCGGTGATCGCCGCCCGGCGCGCCGCGATCGTGTCCGCGGGGGCGGGAGCGCGGTTCCTCGCATCGCTGCCGGTCGGGGAACTCGCGGTCGAACCGAGCCTGGCCGCACCGGAACGCGCCGATCTGGTCGATCTGCTGCACCGCTTGGGGCTACGCCGGATCGGCGATTTCGCCGCGCTCTCCGCGGCGGAGGTCGCCTCCCGGTTCGGCACCGACGCCGTGCTCGCGCATCGTTGTGCCAGAGCCGAGCCGGAGCGTCCGCCGTCCGCGCGGCAGCCGCCGCCGGATCTGATGGTGGAATACCGCTGTGATCCGCCGATCGAGCGGGTCGATGCCGCCGCCTTCGCCGGTCGCCTGCTCGCCATCCGGCTGCACAGCGCGCTCGCGGATGCCGGGCTGGCCTGCACCAGACTTTCGGTGCACGCTGAAACCGCGGCGGGGGAGCATCTTTCGCGGATCTGGCGCTGCGCCGAGCCGCTCACGCCGGAGGGCACGGCGGATCGGGTGCGCTGGCAATTGGACGGCTGGCTCACCCGGCGCGACGGCGCGCGGCCCACCGCGCCGATCACCGTGCTGCGGCTGGAACCGGTCGAGGTGGTCACGGCGGGCGCGCTGCAACTCGGCTTGTGGGGCGGGGACGGGGAGGAGGACGAGCGTGCCCGCCGCGCGCTGATCCGGGTGCAGGGGCTGCTCGGCGGGGAGGCGGTGCGGGTCGGCGTGCTGAGCGGCGGACGTGGCCCCGCCGAACGAATCACCATGGTCGCGCTGGGTGACGAACTCGTTCCCGCGGCCGACCCCGCGCAGCCGTGGCCGGGCCGGCTGCCCGAGCCCGCCCCCGCCGTGATCCTGCCGAACCGCCCGCTGGTGCGGCTGGAAACCGCCGACGGCGCGCTCGTCAAGGTCACCGACCGCGCCCTGTTCGACGCCGATCCCGCGCTGCTGCGCTGGGGGAGCAAACAGTGGCGGCTCACCGGCTGGGCAGGCCCGTGGCCGGTGGACGAACGCTGGTGGGCCCCCGATTCGGACAATGCGGAATGCACCGCCCGCGCGCAGGTCCAACTCGCCACCGCCACCGCCACCAGCCGCGTGCTGCTGCTGGTCTATCACGACGGAACCTGGCGCGCGGAAGGGCTTTACGACTGAGGGCCCATTCCGGGTGGCCCGCACATCCGCTCGGGTCAGCGTGGTGTGGGCGCCGCGTTCGGCGGCCGACGCCGACATCCCCTGGCTCACGTCGACGCCGTCGATGTGCGGTATTCCGCGGTCGCGCAACCGAGTTCCGGTTAGCCCGTGCCGCAGGCGAGGTCGGCCGCGCGCCGCACTCCACCGAGGTCCAACCGCAATAGCGGCGAGCGGAGCGAGATCCATCGCATCCGAGACGGTCTACTCGTAGGTCGGCGCCCCACCGTCGTACCCCGGTCGACGGTGGGTAGTCGCGGCGGTCGAAATCGGCGAAGGAGGGCATGCGGCGAGTATTCGCTCCGAGTTCACCCATGCTCCAGGCGTATTCGCGTTACTCGAAACACCGATGTGACAACGAACTTCGCATATCCGGCTCCGGTACGTGCCGCCCGAATCGCGTTTTCGCCGTGGAGGGTGATCAGCGCTACACCACGCGGGGCCGGTGCATGACTGCCGGTATCCTCGTTGGTCGTGGATCTGACGCTGGGCCAGATGACATTCGGAGACGTGCGGATCGCCTATCGGGATTCAGGGGTGGGGGCGGTCAGCGACATCCCCGTGCTGCTCGTGCACGGCATGGGCGGCGACGGGCACACGTGGGACCGGTTCGCGCGCGTTCTCGCGCGATCGGGACGCCGCGTGATCATCCCCGATCTCCGCGGACACGGCCGTAGCTCACACACCGATTCCTATCTTTTCGACGAGTTCGGCGACGATCTGCTGCGCCTGTGCGACCACCTGGAACTGTCCGCGGTGGATCTGGTCGGGCATTCGCTCGGCGGTTACGCGGTGTCGCGCGTCGCGCAGGAGCGGCCGGAACTGGCGCGCAGGCTGGTCATCGAGGAGTGCCCGCTCCCACTGCGGTCCGGCGCCGAGGAATTGCGCCTGACCCGCCGGTTTCCCACCGCGCCCGAACTGTGGCACGCCACCTCCAGCCTGGTCCGGCACCCGCGCGCGGTACTCACCTTCGACCGCTCCATGACGAAGACCGCGCTGGAGCAGTTCCGCAAGCCGAACCCGGAGTGGTGGGACCGCCTCTCCGACATCACCGCACCCACTTTGGTGTTGTGCGGCGGACCGGGCGGCATGGTCGATCCGGAGAAACTCGCCATCCTGCGGGACAGCCTCGCCGACTGCACGGTGACCACCTTCACCTGCGGTCACAGCATCCACCGCGACCGCTACCACGAGTTCGCCGCGGCCGTCCGGCCGTTCCTGGCAGGCTGAATCGGGGCGGAACCGGTCGCCCCCAGGGCACCGCGGCGTGTCGTGCCGCGGTTCGAGAACCACACGCGGCCTGCGGATTCGCGGGTGTTCGAAAGGAATCGAACAACTCTCGAATCGTTCGAACATATGTGCGATACTCAGCGCATGTCGGACGATCGGATGGCGGAGGTGTTTGCCGCGGTGCGGCTCGGTGGCGTCGACCCCGCGGCGGGGCGACGGGCGTTGGAAAAGCTGTGGGACGAACTCGGCGAACACGGCGGAGTGTTGCAGCGCTGCGTGGTCGCACATCATCTCGCCGATCTCCAGGAGGAGCCCGTCGAGGCGCTGCGCTGGGATCAGCGCGCCCTGGCCGTGGTGTTCGGGCCCGGTGTGCCGCTGGACGAAGGTCTGCGCGGCTTTTTGCCGTCGCTCTATCTGAACCTGGCCGACAGTCATCGCCGGGTAGGCGAGTTCGAAGTCGCCAAGATGCAGTTGGCCATCGCCCGCGGGCATCTCGACGTCCTCGCCTGCGATGCCTACGGCGCGCTCATCCGGACTCGCTTGCGGGGCGTCGAAGCCGCTCTGGCCGCCGGTTCCGTCGAACGGCTCCGGGCATCCTGACCCGCCTGTACATCGCCACCTTTCGAATGTATGTTCGATGCGAGGAGGTGAGTCGTGGGCTGGGGCAACGGTCCGCCGAGCTGGGCGGAGATGGAGCGGGTGCTGTCCGGGCGGGCGAGGCCCGATGGGCGGTATCCGGGCGACGGCGGTGACAGCCCGGCGTGGTCGCGTAAGCGCGGCGAGTACCGTCCGGAGCCGGTGCGCCCTGTCGATGAACCGACGGTTCCGTACGCGGAGCTGCACGCGCATTCGGCCTACAGCTTCCTGGACGGTGCGAGCCATCCGGAGGAACTGGTGGAGGAGGCGGTGCGGCTCGGCCTGACCGCGATCGCGCTCACCGACCACGACGGCTTCTACGGCACCGTCCGCTTCGCCGAGGCCGCCGAGGAATGGGGCATGCCCACCGTCTTCGGAGCCGAACTATCGCTCGGCACGGCACTCGAACCGCAGGTGCCCGGCACCGCGCGGGGGCACGCCGCCGCCCCCGACTCGGCGCCGCGCACCGGCACGCCGGACCCGGCCGGGCCGCATCTGCTGGTGCTGGCCCGCGGGCACGAGGGCTACCGCAGACTTTCCCGTGAGATCGCCGCCGCGCACATGGCCGCAGGGGAGAAGGGCATCCTGCGTTATGACCTCGACACGCTCACCGCGGCGGCCGAGGGCCACTGGCACATCCTGACCGGATGCCGGAAGGGGCATCTGCGCCAGGCGCTCGAACTCGACTTACGCGCGGGCAGCACCCGGCTCGAACGTGCGGAAGCCGCGCTGCGGGAGCTCACCGACCGCTTCGGCGACGACCGGGTGAGCGTGGAACTCACCCAGCACGGCATCCCGGAGGACGACGAGCGCAACGCGCATCTCATCGCCTTGGCCGATCGTCTCGGCCTGCCCGTGCTCGCCACCACCGGAGCGCACTTCGCCGCGCCGAGCCTGCGCCGCCGAGCCATGGCGCTCGCGGCGATCCGGGCCAGGCGGAGCCTGGACGAGATAGCGGGCTGGCTGGCCCCTGCCGGTGGTGCGTACCTGCGGTCCGGGGCGGAAATGGCGCGGTTGTTCGCCGACTGCCCGCAGGCGGTGGCGAACGCGGCGGCCCTGGCCCGCGAATGCGCCTTCGACCTGCAGTTGATCGCCCCGAACCTGCCGCCCTTCGATGTGCCCGCCGGACACGACGAACAGTCCTGGCTGCGCGAACTCGCCATGACGGGCGCCGCGGCGCGCTACGGGACTCCCGAGGAGAACCCGGAGGCATACCGGCAGATCGAGCACGAACTCGCGGTGATCAACGCCCTGGAATTCCCCGGTTACTTCCTGGTGGTGCACGACATCGTCCGCTTCTGCAAGGACAACGACATCCTCTGCCAGGGCCGCGGTTCGGCGGCCAACTCCGCGGTCTGCTACGCGATCGGCATCACCAATGTCGACCCGGTGCGCAATCACTTGCTGTTCGAGCGTTTCCTCTCCCCGGAACGCGACGGCCCGCCGGATATCGATGTCGACATCGAGTCCGATCGCCGGGAGGAGGCGATCCAGCACGTCTACCGCAAGTACGGCCGCGAGTACGCCGCGCAGGTGGCCAACGTGATCACCTATCGCGGCAAGTCCGCGGTGCGCGATGCCGCACGGGCGCTGGGCTTCTCACCCGGCCAGCAGGACGCGTGGAGCAAGCAGGTGAGCCGCTGGTCCGGGGTGGGCGCCGAGACGAACACCGACATCCCGGCCGAGGTGCTGGAACTGGCCGCCGACCTCGAGGGTCTGCCGCGGCATCTCGGCATCCACTCCGGCGGCATGGTGATCTGCGATCGGCCGATCGCCGACGTCTGCCCGGTGGAATGGGCGCGCATGCCCGGCCGCAGCGTCTTGCAGTGGGACAAGGACGATTGCGCGGCCATCGATCTGGTGAAGTTCGACCTGCTGGGCCTCGGCATGCTCTCCGCACTGCACTACATGATCGATCTGGTCCGCGAGCACAAAGGCGAGACCGTCGAGCTGCACGCGCTCGATCTGGCCGAACCCGAGGTCTACGAGATGCTTTCGCGCGCGGACTCGGTCGGTGTCTTCCAGGTGGAGTCGCGCGCGCAGATGGCCACCCTGCCCCGGCTGCGACCGCGCAGCTTCTACGACCTGGTGGTCGAGGTGGCACTGATCCGTCCCGGCCCGATCCAGGGCGGGTCGGTGCATCCCTACATCCGCAGGCGCAACGGAGCCGAGGATGTCGTCTACGACCATCCGGCGCTGAAGAATTCGCTGGAACGCACGCTCGGCGTGCCGCTGTTCCAAGAGCAGCTCATGCAGATGGCCGTCGACGTCGCCGGATTCACCGCCGTCGAGGCCGATCAGCTGCGCCGCGCCATGGGCTCCAAACGGTCACCGGAGCGCATGGATCGTCTCAAAGCGCGGCTCTATGAGGGCATGCGGGAGCGGCACGGTATCACCGGCGAGGTCGCCGACCGCATCTACGAGAAGCTCTACGCCTTCGCGAATTTCGGTTTTCCGGAGAGTCATTCGCAGAGCTTCGCCTCGATCGTGTACTACTCGGCCTGGTTCAAACTGCATCATCCCGCGGCCTTCTGCGCCGGCCTGCTGCGCGCTCAGCCGATGGGGTTCTACTCGCCGCAGTCGCTGGTCGCCGACGCGCGCAGGCATGGGGTCGCGGTGCACGGTCCCGATATCAACGCCAGCCGTGCCGAGCCCACCCTCGAGGCGAAGGGCACCGAGGTGCGGCTGGGCCTGGCCGCGATCCGCCAGATCGGCGACGACCTCGCCGAGCGCATCGTCGCCGCCAGAGGCGAGCGGCCCTACACGTCCTTCCTCGACCTGACCGGCCGGGTAGAGCTCACCGTCGCGCAAGCGGAATCGCTCGCCACGGCGGGCGCGCTCGGCAGCCTCGGCGTCACCCGTCGTGAAGCGCTCTGGGCGGCGGGCGCCGCCGCAGGCGAGCGCCCGGACCGGTTGCCCGGCACGGGCGCGGTCACCACCGCGCCCGTCCTGCCCGGGATGGGCGATCTGGAGACGGCCGCCGCCGATGTCTGGGCCACCGGCGTCTCGCCGGGCAGCTATCCGACGCAGTTCCTGCGCCCGCACCTGGACGCCCTCGGTGTCGTACCTGCCTCTGGTCTGCTCACCGTGCTCGACGGTGCGCGGGTCCTGGTGGGCGGCGCGGTGACGCACCGGCAGCGTCCGGCGACCGCGGAGGGGATCACCTTTCTCAATCTGGAAGACGAGACCGGCATGGTGAACATCGTCTGTTCGCCGGGGCTGTGGCGGCGCTACCGCCGTCTGGCCCAGGGCGCCGCCGCGCTGCTCATCCGCGGACGGGTGCAGAATGCCGAGGGTGTGGTCAGCGTGGTCGCCGAACATCTCCAGCGATTGGATCTGCGGATGACGTCCAAATCTCGCGATTTCCGTTGAGCCGGTTGCTCTGCGGAAGTGTCACAAGCGTTCTAGAGAAACTGTTGTGCGGGGCTTTCCGCGCGTCGTGAACGGCTACTGTGCCTGACATGAGGAAGCTTGCGGTGCTGTGCGCCGGCGTGCTGGGGTTGATCTTGCTCACCGGCTGCGGTAGCGACAACGCGGCACCCGCTCGGGATCGGACGTCGTCGGGGGTCACCGGGCCCGCCGCTCCAGCGCTCGTGCCGCCGGGGCTACCCGAGCACGCGCCGCCGAAGCGGGAGGACAATTCCGGCGCCGAACCGACGACAACGCGCAAGGAAGTGGTCACCGGCAGCGTCGAGATCACCGCGGACGCGCCGGTCGCCGCGGCGGGCACGATCATCGACCAGGTGCGCGCCGCGGGCGGCCGGGTCGACAGCCGTACCGAGCAGCCCGGCACCGACGACACCGAGCCCAGCGCCACACTCGTCGTCCGGCTGCCCGCGGACAAGACCGACGCGTTCATCGCGGGCCTCGGCGGGGTCGGGCGGATCACTCGGGTCACCACCAACCGCGACGACGTCACCATGCGCTGGGAGGACTTGGACGCGCGGATCAAGGCGCTGCAAGCTTCGGTCGACCGGCTGCGCGGGCTCATCGCGGCCGCCACCACCACCTCCGACCTGCTCGCCGCCGAGCAGGCGCTGTCCAGCCGCCAGGGCGAACTCGACAGTCTCACCGCGCAGAAGCGCAGACTCGACGACCAGGTCGCCCTGTCCACGCTGACCATCGACGTCACCACCGATGCCAAGCACTCCGGCGACGACCCCGACACCTTCTGGGACGGCATCGTCTCCGGCTGGAACTCCCTGGTCCACTGGCTACACGACGTGATCGTTTTCAGCGGCAAGGCGATTCCGTGGCTCGGTTTCCTGGCGGTGGTGGCCGCCGTGCTGTGGGGCATCGTGCGCTGGGTGCGGCGGCGCAAGCCCGCGCCGGGTGCGGGAGAATCGGCACCGGCTCCCGGGGAGCCGGTGAGCAGCGCCTCCGACGGCGCGGAAACCAGCGCAGGAGGCAACAGTGCCGACGGTGGTAAGGGCGACGATCAAGCCGAACAGCCGTAAGGGCCCGCTGGTAGAGACCCTCGACGACGGCAGCCTGCAACTGTACGTGCGGGCTCCCGCCGTCGAAGGCAAGGCCAACAAGGCGGCCATCGAATTGCTCGCAGGCCACTACGGAGTCCCCAAGTCCGCCGTCCGGCTGACGGCGGGCGCGACCTCCCGGTTCAAACGATTCGAAATCGACGTCTCCTGACGTCGCTGTCGCAGAGATCACATCCCGCCGGGAAAACCGAGTTGGCGCCATGCCTCGTAGACGGTTACGGCGGCCGCGTTGGAGAGGTTCATGGAGCGGCGGCCGGGCAGCATCGGGATGCGCAGCCGGTCGGTGATGCGCGGGTCCGCCAGCACCTCCGCGGGCAGGCCGGTGGGCTCGGTGCCGAACAGCAGCACGTCGTTCTCGCGGTAGGCCACGTCGGTGAACCGTGTGGTGCCCTGCGTCGTGAACGCGAAAACCCGCTCCGGGCGCAACGCATCCCACGCCGCCGCCAGATTCGGGTGCACCGTCACCGCCGCCAGATCGTGGTAGTCCAACCCGGCCCTGCGCAGCTTCGGTTCCGACAGATCGAACCCCAACGGCTCGATCAGATGCAGATGACACCCGGTCCCCGCGACCAACCGGATCGCGTTGCCGGTATTCGGCGGAATGCACGGCTGATGGAACATCAGATGGAACACGGGTGTCAGTCAACCAGGTGATCGAGAACCACCGCGAACGGCGATCCCCAGCTCGTGGACCACCGGAGAGAAACCCGGAGCCGGTGCCGTGACCGGGCCCGGGCTCCGCGGCCGGCCAGGAATCAGCCGAAGCTGCCCGTGCTCGGCCTGCCGATCACGTCGACGGTGACGACGTCCGTCCTCGAGGCATCGCCCTGGCGGGGATCACCGGTGGGGCGTGCCCCGGCGCACGCGCCACGCACGCGCACCTGTCCGGCGGGCAGGGAGCCGTTACCGAGCGACGTCTGGACCATCTTGCCGTCGGCGATGGCGAACGACGTCGGGTTGTTGCCGCCGAAGATCTCCCCGGTGTCGTCGTTGTACACCCAGCACACGCCCTCGGCGTTGGGGTTGTGAAATTTCGCCGACACGGTTCCGGGCACCGAGAAGATCTCCTCGAGCACCGGAGGCGACAGTGGAGGTGCCGCGGTAGCGGTGGCGCCGGAGCCGAGTGCCATCGCCGGTAGTGCGGCGAGCAAGAGAAGGGGAAGTCGTCGCAGGATCATGATCGAATGATGCCAGCCACCTGAACATGCCCAGGTTGACGCACCAGTGCTGCCCGGCGCCGCCCGCTTACAGCCACACGAGTGGCACACCAGTGCGGGGCCTACTCGCCTTTTGCCGCAGCCATGTGCCACTCGTCGGCGGACCTCCCTGCCCAAGGGGGCGGCGTCGGATTTCGCAGGTGCCGCCGGTCCGTCCGGCGTGGCTGCTCGATTCCCGGTACCGGACGCGGAGTCCTTAATGTCGTCGGCCGCGATGCTGACGATGCCGAAGCAGCCGCCGCACAGCAGAGTACGGTTTTAGCCCCTAACCTGCGCCTTGCTGTTTTCGTAGGGATCGGTTGGTATTTCGGTCTGCTCGGATACCTTCGGCGGACCGGCGGCGGGGAGTCTGCAAGAATCGGGGAGTGACCGATCCCGACACGCCTATCGCGAGGCGCCGCAGTCCGGGGGCCGAGTTCTTGCGTTCCCATCTGCCGATGGTCGTCGTGACGCTGGTCATCGTGGTGGCGGTGGTGTTCGTGGCGTCCGATCGGTGGCGGCGCGGGGCGTTCTTCTTCGGCGGTGCGACGCTGCTGGCGGCGGCGTTCCGGCTGTGTCTGCCGACCGTACGGGTGGGACTGCTGGCGGTGCGCAGCAAGCCGTTCGACGTCGGCGCGCTGACGCTGCTCGGCTCGAGCATTCTGTTTCTCGCGGCCACGATCAACACACTCGGCGTCGGCTGACGGCTGGTCGGCGCCGAACTCGGGCAGCCGCGGGAGTGGGCCGTCAGCGTTCGGGTCGCACCCCGGCGCGGGCCAGCCGCATGGTCTCGGTCAGCAGTTTCGACACCGCCGCCGCCTCGGTGAGGAATCCGTCGTGCCCGTCGCGGGAGTGCACGATCTCCAGTCCGTCGCAACCGGGCAGCAGATCGGCGAGTTCCTGCTGGGTCCGCAACGGATACAACCGGTCGGAGTCGACGCCTCCGACCACGCACGGCACCGGCGTCGCCGTGAGCGCCGCCTCGATGCCGCCCCGGCCGCGTCCGACGTCGTGGCGGTTCATCGCCTCGGTCAGCAGTACGTAGGTGGCGGGATCGAAACGCTGGCAGAGCTTTTCGGCCTGATGATCCAGGTAGCTCTGCACCGCGTAGCGGCCGCCGTTCCACGGGTCCTCGTCGCCCTGCGGCTTGTTCCCGAACCGGTGATCCAGCTCGAATTCGGTGCGGTAGGTCAGGTGCGCGATCCGCCGGGCCAGGGCCATCCCCGTCGTCGGAGCGCGGCCGGTGCCGTGATAGTTGCCGCCCTGCCAGTCCGGATCGGCCTTGATCGCCGCGATCTGCGTGGTTTGCGTGCCGATCTGATCGGCGGTAGCGCGGGCCCCGACCGCGAGCACCAGTGCCGCGGCGACCCGATCCGGTGCGCCGACCATCCACTCGAGCACTCGCATACCGCCCATCGACCCGCCGACCACGGCGGCGAGCCGCTCGACACCGAGCAGATCGAGCAGAGCGGCCTCGGCGGTCACCTGATCACGAATGGAGATCGCGGGAAACCGTGCGCCCCAGGGTTTTCCGTCCGGAGCGGGGCTGGACGGCCCGGTGCTGCCCTTGCAGCCGCCGAGCACGTTCGTCGCGATCACGCACCATTCGTCGGTGTCCAGCGGTGCACCCGGACCGACCATGCCGTCCCACCAGCCGGGCAGCGGGTGCACGTCGTCGGGCTTGCCCACCACGTGTGAGTCGCCGGTCAGCGCGTGTTCGACCAGCACCACGTTGTCCAGTTCGGGGGAGAGTTCACCCCAGCGCTGCACCGCGAGGTGGACGTCCGGGATGACCGCGCCGTTCTCCAGTCGCACGTCTCCGATGGCGATGGTGCCGAGCTGCCCGTCCGGGGGCGGCAGGGTGATGCCGGAGGTCCGCGCGCTCGCTTCGGTGTTCACTGTCATGTCGCCGCCGCCGTGCAACCGGCGTGCAGGTCTGCCGGAGGATCCGGGAGCAAACGCACGATCCCGAACTCGGCGCCGTGGCTGTGCGGGGCCGACTGCGCCGGGCCTCGCTCGGCCCCGGGCGCGGTGAATTCACTCATGGTTTGCTCCCAAGCAGGTGTTCGCCGGTACAGCAGGGGTTAGCGGTGGGTTGGTGACGAACAACAACACATGCCGGCGACCTCCTGTTACGCGCTTGCTCCCGGCTTTCGGGAGCCAGGTCATCACCCGGAGCACCCCACCGCGGCTGGAGGGTTGCCGACCAGCGAGCCGGGGCTTGGCGCTGGCACTCATGACCTGTCCGGCATCATAACCGGCGGGCGGTCGGCGCCCGAAATCCTCCTCCGAACTCACTGGTCCGCGGTGCTCGGCGCCGCGCGGCAGGTGGGCGGGAACGGCATCGGCCGGTGCTGCGGGCCCAACGTGCTCACCGTACGCGGCATGGGTCCGCTGTTCGCCGGGACCAGCCGGAGAACCTGATCGAAGTTCCGAGGTCGGGGCGTGGCTTGCGGTCGCGGTCCGATCCGCTGGAACGAGATACGCGCGGCGTGACGGCGCCGCGCGGAGCTTCGTCGTCTGCCGGGCGGTTGCCGTACCGGAACGGAAGGCGGATCATGGCGGCGACGGCGGTTGCGCGGGCGGCCCGCCGAGGTGTTGGACGGGCGTGCCAATCGGGTGACCGAGGTGCTCCAGCTCACTTCGGGGGCTGCCCCGTGCGGTGCGGAATTCGGCAGCAGTACGCTTGTCTTGTTTGCACCACATGTCTCGCCGACAACGCGGGACATATACGTTGTCTGTTGGAACAGCTGGGGTCCGCTCACAAGCGTGTTCGCCTGGCCGTGCAATGAGGGCACCATCCTAGGAGGACACGAAGATCCATGTCCAAGATCAAGGTTGAAGGCACCGTCGTAGAACTCGACGGCGACGAGATGACCCGGATCATCTGGCAGTTCATCAAGGACAAGCTGATCCACCCCTATCTCGACGTGAACCTCGAGTACTACGATCTCGGCATCGAGTACCGCGACAAGACCGACGATCAGGTCACCGTCGACGCCGCCGAAGCCATCAAGAAGCACGGCGTCGGCGTGAAATGCGCCACTATCACTCCGGACGAGGCGCGCGTCAAGGAATTCAGTCTGAAGAAGATGTGGCGTTCGCCCAACGGAACCATCCGCAACATCCTGGGTGGCACCATCTTCCGCGCCCCGATCATCATCTCGAACATTCCGCGGCTGGTGCCGGGCTGGACCAAGCCGATCATCATCGGCCGTCACGCTTTCGGCGACCAGTACCGCGCCACCGACTTCAAGGTGTTCCAGAGCGGTACCGTCACCGTGACCTTCACCCCGGACGACGGCAGCGAGCCGATCGTGCACGAGGTCGTGAAGATGCCCGATGAGGGCGGCGTCGTCATGGGCATGTACAACTTCCGCAAGTCCATCGAGGATTTCGCGCGGGCGTCGTTCAACTACGGCCTGCAGCAGAACTACCCGGTGTACATGTCGACCAAGAACACCATCCTCAAGGCCTACGACGGCATGTTCAAGGACACGTTCCAGGACATCTTCGACGCCGAGTTCAAAAGCCAGTTCGACGCCGCGGGCCTGACCTACGAGCACCGGCTGATCGACGACATGGTCGCCTCCTCGATGAAGTGGGAGGGCGGCTACGTCTGGGCGTGCAAGAACTACGACGGCGACGTGCAGTCGGACACGGTGGCGCAGGGCTTCGGCTCGCTCGGCCTGATGACCTCGGTGCTGCTGACCCCGGACGGCCGCACCTGCGAGGCCGAGGCCGCGCACGGCACCGTTACCCGGCACTACCGCCAGCACCAGCAGGGCAAGCCGACCTCGACCAACCCGATCGCGTCCATCTTCGCCTGGACCCGCGGGCTCGAGCACCGCGGCAAGCTGGACAACACCCCCGAGGTCATCGGCTTCGCCCAGACCCTGGAGGACGTCGTCATCAAGACCGTCGAGGGCGGCCAGATGACCAAGGACCTCGCGCTGCTCGTCGGTGGGGACCAGGGCTACCTGAGCACCGAGGAGTTCCTCGGCGCGCTGGACGCCAACCTGGCTCGCGCGCTGCGCTGAGCCGCTCCGGCGCCGCGTCGTCGCGGGGCCGGGGTTGCGGGGCCGAGCCGCGTCGCTCGGCCGACTCCGGCGCTGGGTGCTCGCCCAGCGCCGGGCTGAATATCGGGCACCCGGCCCACCATCGGTGGAACGGGTGCCCGGACCGTTTCGCGACCGCAGGTCATCCGCATGGTTCAGCGGCGGTGCGTGGCCGAACTCACGTTCGCCCGGGAAGCGAACGTAGGACGAGGCCGGTTACATGAACACGTGACCAGCGCCCTGACCACCAGCACCACCGCGTCGCCCGGACGAACCGATTGGCATGTGCCCGCGATGCTCGCCCTGGCTCTCGGCGGCTTCGGCATCGGCACGACCGAATTCGTCACCATGGGGTTGCTGCCCGACATCGCTTCGGCCATGCGCGTCTCCGAGCCGACCGCGGGGTACGCGGTATCGGCCTACGCGCTCGGTGTGGTGATCGGCGCGCCCCTGATCGCGGCGCTGTGCGCGCGGATGCGGCGCAAACGCCTGCTCGTCGCGCTCATGGTGGCGTTCACCGTGGGAAACGCGGCGACCGTCCTGGCGCCCTCGTTCGAGATGCTGGTTCTCGCGCGATTCGTCTCGGGTTTGCCGCACGGCGCCTACTTCGGTGTCGCCTCGCTGGCCGCCGCCACTCTGGCCCCGGTAGGCCAGCGGGCCAAGGCAGTTGCCGCAGTTATGCTGGGATTGAGCGCCGCCAATGTCGTCGGCGTTCCCGCAGCTACCTGGCTCGGCCAGCATCTCGGCTGGCGCGATGCGTTCGTGGTGGTCGCGCTCATCGGGGTGACCACCGTGGTGGCGCTGCTGCGCTTCGTCCCGGAGCTCACCGGCATCACGGTGACCGATCCGAGGACCGAACTCGGCGCGCTGCGTCGCCCGCAGGTGGTGCTGACGCTGCTGGTCGGCGCTGTGGGGTTCGGTGGCATGTTCGCCGTCTACACCTACATCGCGACCACGCTCACCGACGTCGCCGGTCTGCGGGCCGGACTGGTCCCGCTGGTGTTGATGCTGTTCGGCGTGGGCATGGTGATCGGGAACATCGTCGGCGGCGTGCTGGCCGATCGCGGCGTGGACCGCGCCATCCGGGTATCACTGGTCGCGATGACCGTCATCCTCGGTGGCTTCGTCGCCGCCGTGCACAACCCGTACACCGCGGCCTTCGGTGCTCTGCTGGTCGGCGCGTCCGGAGCCGCGCTGGCGCCCGGACTGCAAACCCGTCTGATGGACGTCGCGGCGGATGCTCAGACTCTTGCCGCCGCCCTCAACCACGCCGCCTTGAATATCGCCAACGCCGCGGGTGCCTGGCTCGGCGGTCTGGTCATCGCCGCGGGACTCGGCTACACGGCCCCAGCCGTGGTCGGCGCCGTTCTGGCCGCGACCGGTGTCGCGTTGTTCACGGTCACCGTCTGGACCGCGCGGAGCTCGCGCCCTGCTGGGCAGACCCAGCGCGCGGCGTCGTAGCGGCACCGAAGCGGGAGCCTGACCGAGACGACGCGGCCGAACTACATCGCCCGCAGCCGGCTGCGGCCGGCGTAGACGTGCTCGGCGATGAGAGTGGCGATGCGGTCGGGTGCTTCCAGCATCGGGACGTGGCCGACGCCGTTGACCAGGATGCGATCGGCGGATTCGGGCAGTTCCTTCAGGTAGCGCCGTGCGTAGACGTGGTTGGGGATGACCCGGTCGTATTCCGACAGCAGCAGCCGGACCGGCGTTCGCAGGGTGGACAGGTCCTCCTGTGCGGGTGCCCGCATCGCGCCGAGGATCATCGGCACCGTCGCCGGGCAGTGCAGCGCGGCGGTGAGGGCGGCCGCGGCGTCGCGCCGGGATACCGCGGAGGCGTGCTTGCTCAGCGCGAGTAACGCGACCCGCTGCGCGAGTGGGTTGCCGATCACGAACCCGCCCACGCGCTTGCCGATTTCGACGAGCGCGACCAGGGACAGGAATTTCAGGTTGATCCGCCACTGGGTCAGCGAGGGTGCGTGCCAGCCGCCCGCGGGCGCGATGAGCGTCAGGGTGCGGGCGCGTCCGCGGCGGGCCAGTTCGACGCCGACCAGCCCGCCGAGCGAGTTGCCCGCGATATGACAAGTACGCCAACCCAATTCGTCGAGCTGTTCGCAGATCCGGTCGGCCAGGTCGGCGACGTCGACCGACGGACCTCCGGTGGGCGCGCCGCCCCAGTGGCCCGCGAACGCGGGCGCGAACACCTCGCACTGCGTCGACAGCCGCGCCGCCGTCTGCTCCCAGCAGTGCGGCGACATCATGAATCCGTGCAGCAACAGCAGGGGATCGCCGGATCCCACGTGCAACGCCTTGATCGGCCGAGGCTGTGTCGCCCGGCTGGATCCGCGCGCGGCGGCGGAGAAGGACTGGGAGGTGTCCGACGACATCGTCATCACCCCTTCCTGGACGGCAGTGTCCGAGGGACTTCATCTGATCAGCATTGTACGGTCGTGGTGTGCTCTGTATCTCGACGGTGAACGTGAACGGCGTCCGCGCCGCCGCGGGCAAGGGACTGCTCGCCTGGCTGGCCGCCACCACGGCGGACATCGTCTGCGTGCAGGAGACCCGCGCCACCGATGAGCAGGTCCGGGCCGCGCTGGCGCCCGCCCTGGACGCCGGATGGCACCTGTCGCACGCCGAGCCGGAGTCCAAGGGACGCGCCGGTGTCGGCATCCTGTCCCGGTGGGCGCCGAGCGCCGTGCGAGTCGGCTTCGGCAGCACTGAGTTCGCCGCGGCGGGCCGCTATCTCGAGGCCGATTTCGACAACGTCACCGTGGCCAGCGTCTACGTGCACTCCGGTGACGCGGGCACGGTGCGCCAAGCCGAGAAGTATCGCTTCATGGCCGAACTCGGCGCCTACCTCACCACCCGAACCGGCGATTTCGTGGTCGCCGGGGACTGGAATATCGCGCACACCGAGCGTGACCTGAAGAACTGGAAGGGCAATCTGAAGTCGGCCGGGTTCCTGCCGCAGGAGCGGGCGTGGATCGATGAGCTGCTGGCCGCCGGATACGTCGACGTGGTGCGTCATCTGCATCCGGAGGCCGACGGTCCGTACAGCTGGTGGTCGTATCGGGGGCGCGCGTTCGACAACGACAGCGGCTGGCGCATCGACGCGGTGTACACGAGACAGGGGGTCGCATCCCGCGCTGTGTCGGCACGGGTGGAGCGTGCGGCGACGTACGCCGAGCGCTGGTCCGACCATGCTCCGGTCACAGTGGAGTTTGCGCAGAAGGTTCCCGAACCGCTGACCAGTGAATACCCCCTGCACGGTCACGGTCACGGTCGGGGCGTGCGGGCACCCAGCGTCGTGCGGATCAGCTCTCGTGTAGCGTCGCCGGTCACGGATTGACCGGCCAGAACATCGAACGTCCGGTGGTACACCGGGACCTCTCGCGGCTGTGTGATGTTCGGTTCCGCTGTGCTGCCTTCGACAAGAAGCCCGCGGCTACCGGCACGGCCCCGCTTCCACGGTTGCGATTTCGAATTCACGCACTGACGGATTGCCGCGTGTGATGTCCCGCCGGACGAACACATACGCCTGCACGGTGTTGCGTCCGTGTCCAACTGCCGGGCAGGTGACGTAGATTCGTCAGTCATGACGGATAGCCGCGCCACCAGCAAGGCGCGTAACGGGGTCTGCGTTCCGGTTCCTTCCACCCGCGCCACGGACGCGGTGGTCGAACGCGCCGCCACCTATGAGCAGCGCTGGTCCGGCCACGCGCCCGTCACGGTGCAGTACCGATGAACCGGTCGATCAAACGCGGTCTCGGGCTGCTGGGCGCGGTGGCCCTGGTGGTGCTCGCCGCGGTGCTCGCGCTGTACGACGGCGGCACCACCACGTCCGCCCCGGTGAATCGCACGGCCACCGTCGCGACGAGCACGGTCACCCCGACGGCTGCCGCGCCACGCGGTGCGGACAGTGTGTCGCCGGTCACTCAGGCGTCCGGTGTGCCGGAGCGCGCCTACGCCACGCTGCGGGAGATCGACGCGGGCCGGTGGCCGGACTCGGCGAACGCCCCGGGCACCAAGGGGGGCGAGCGGTGGCAGAACCGTGGCGGCGACCTGCCCGCGACCGACGGTTCCGGTAAGCCGATCACCTATCAGGAATGGGACGTCAATCCCAAACAGTCCGGCCGATCCCGCGACGCCGAACGCATCATCACCGGCAGCGACGGTTCGGCCTGGTACACCGGCGACCACTACCAGACCTTCACGAGGATGCGCTGATGACGAAGACCGTCACGCTGGCGCAGTTCCTTGCCCGCCCCGACGCCGCCGACGCGCCGCCCAGCGCAGAACTCGGCCCGCCGCGCGTCACGTTCGGCACCCTCGCCGTCGATGCCGCCGACTTCAGCGGGGTGCGGGACAAGGCGCCTTCCGGGTACTTGGTGCGCGAGCTGCGCGGCACCAAGATGCCCACCACCGCCCGGCTGTTCGACGAGTTCGCCGCAGCGTTCCAGTTCCCGTACTACTTCGGCGAGAACAAGGACGCGTTCGACGAATGCCTGCGTGACCTCGACGATTTTCTCGGCGAAGGGGCCGGATACGTTGCCGTGGTGCGCGACTCGGCCGGATTGCTCGCCGACGAGCCGATCGAGCGCGACTGGTTCGCCGAGGCCATGCGCGACTGCGCGGCCTACTGGTCGCGACGGGACGTGCTGTTCCGGGTGGTCCTGCAAGGCGACGCGCCCGACCTGGAAGACGTGTCCCTGCGCCTGTGAGCGGGGCGTTCGCCGCAGCCGGTCGGCCGGGTGCTCGCCGAGCGCCACGAACACGTCGGCCGTCTGCTCGATCGATTCCTCGCGCGTGAGATCCGGGTCGCTTTGGAGCCAGGCGGTCGGCGTCTGCACCAGCCCCCCGACCAGGTACAGCGCCCGGAAGCCGACCACCGCGACCGGGGCCGAATCGGACATCCGGTGGGAGTCCGTGGCAACCGTCCGCGCGAAGGCCGGCACCGTCTCGGTGGTGCGGGCGCGCAGTACCGGCCCTGGCCGGGCAGCGCGGCCCCCATTCGCAGGGTGTGCCGTCGCAGCAGTCAGCGGGGAACACCAACTGGTCAGCGGCGGACGGCCGAGTATGGCCGGGTGGACCCGCGCGACCGGGTGCAGCGAAATTCGGCTCGAGCCGCATGCGAAAATCGGAGACATGTCGAGTCCTGCGCCCAGCCCGGCCGCCGAACGCAAACAGCGGGTTCTGTCCGGGATCCAGCCGACCAGCTCCTCGTTCCATCTAGGCAACTACCTTGGCGCGCTGCAGTACTGGGTGACCATGCAGGACGATTACGACGCGCTGTACTTCATCCCGGATCTGCACGCGATCACGGTGCCGCAGGACCCCAAAGAGCTGCGGCTGCGCAGCAAGGTCGCCGCCGCCCAGCTGCTCGCGCTCGGCATCGACCCGAAGAAGTCGACCCTGTTCGCGCAGAGCCAGGTGCCCGAGCACGCCGAGCTGGCCTGGGTGCTCAGCTGTATCACCGGTTTCGGCGAGGCGAGCCGGATGACGCAGTTCAAGGACAAGTCGGTGAAGCAGGGGGCGGAGAACGCGACCGTCGGCCTGTTCACCTACCCGGTGCTGATGGCCGCGGACATTCTGCTCTACCGCGCCCATCAGGTGCCCGTCGGCGAGGACCAGCGGCAGCATTTGGAACTGACCCGGAACTTGGCTCAGCGCTTCAACACTCGGTTCAAGAAGACGTTCGTGGTGCCGGAGGCGCACATCGTCAAGGGCACGGCGAAGATCTACGACCTGCAGGATCCGACCGCGAAGATGAGCAAGTCGGCCTCCAGCGACGCGGGTCTGATCAACCTGCTCGACGACCCGAAGGTCACCGCCAAGAAGGTGAGATCCGCGGTGACCGACACCGAACGCGAGATCCGCTACGATCCGGAACTCAAGCCGGGCGTCAGCAACTTGCTGGTGATCCTGAGTTCCCTGACCGGTGCGCCGATCGTCACCCTGGAGAAGGATTTCGAGGGCAAGGGTTACGGCGAGTTGAAAGCCGACGTGGCCGACGCGCTGGTCGAATTTGTCACGCCGTTGCGGGCGAAGGTGCAAGAGTACATGTCGGATCAAGGTGAACTCGACCGCGTACTCGCCGCCGGCGCGCAGCGCGCGCGAGAGATCGCCGGCAACACCCTCGCGCAGGTCTATGACCGGGTCGGCTTGCTGAGCCATTAGGCGTACCTCCGCCTTCGCTGCGGCCGTGCGCGGGGCTGAGGGCGGACTGCGTCCGGCTGCGCCTATTATGCGTACCTCCGCCTTCGCTGCGGCCGTGCGCGGGGCTGAGGGCGGACTGCGTCCGGCTGCGCCCATTAGGCGTACCTCCGCCTTCGCCGGGCGGTTGTCGTGCGCTCGACCGGGTATCACCGGTGCGAGGTTCTCGGTCGAAGGGGCGAATGGTGCAGGTGATCGACAACGTCAAAGCCGGGATCGAACGCCGGATCCACGCACAGCCGTGGCTGGATCATCTGGTTCGTGCGGCGGAGCGCTATCAGCGGCAGCGGGGCGACTACTACGCGGCGGGTATCACGTATTTCACTGTGCTGTCGTTGTTTCCGCTGCTCATGATCGCTTTCGCGGTAGCGGGCGTGATCTTGTCCAGCAATCCGGATCTGCTCGGGGAGTTGCAGGCCAAGATCGTCGAGAACATTCCCGGCTCGTTCGGCACCCAGCTGAACGACCTGATCGATCAGGCGGTCGACTCTCGGCGCACGGTCGGCGCGCTGGGTCTGCTCACCGGCGTCTACAGCGGGCTCGGCTGGATGGCCAACCTGCGCGCCGCGCTCACCGAGCAATGGGATCAGAAGTCTCCGGACGGTAACTGGCTGATGACCAAGCTCTCCGATCTGGGTGCGCTGATCGGTCTCGGGCTCGCGTTCACCGTGTCGCTGGGGCTGTCGGCGCTGGCGTCGAGTTCGCTGGGCAGCCAACTGCTCGACGACCTCGGTCTCGGTGACCTACCCGGTGCGGACGTGTTGCTGTCGCTGTTGTCGCTCGGGCTCGGTTTCCTCGCTTCCTGGGCGGTGTTCGCGTGGGTCATCGCGCGGTTGCCCCGGGAACCGGTGACGCTGGCCAGCGCCGCCAAGGCGGCCGGTCTGGCCGCGCTGGTCTTCGAGGTGTTCAAGATCGTCGCCTCGATCTACCTGCAATCGGTGCTCAGCAGCCCGGCGGGGGCCACCTTCGGCTCGATCATCGGTCTGATGGTGTTCAGCTACATCACCTACCGCATCGTCCTGTTCGCCACCGCCTGGGCCGCCACCGCCGCGGAGAACGAGCCGGAAGCCGAGATTCCCGCGCCCGGACCGGCTGTGATCGCGCCGCGGGCCGGTGCGCGTGACGTGTCGATGGGAGTGGGCGCCGCCTTCTTCGGCGCCGGCGCGCTTGCCGCACTCGCGCTGTCCGGATTGCGCAGGTCGCCGGACCGGCGGTGATCGATCAGCGTCGCCGGGTGGCCCGCCGTGCCCCTAGCAGGAGAGCGGCGATCACCAGGATGCCGCCGACGATCAGAACGGTTCGCGCGCCGGTGCGGTGATCTCCGGTGTGCGGCATGGCGGACGGATCGCTGCCCGGCGACGATGCCATGGCCGGGTCGGTGCCCGGCGTGGGCGGCGCGGCCAGGGTGGCTCCGCTCGGGTTGCGCTGGGGTACCACCGCGCCGGGCAGGTTGCCGATCGAGGCGCCGCGCGGCAGCGCGAATCCGTAGTCGAGCAGGCGCGCGGCCTGTTCCCATGGCCGCACCGGCTGCACGTCGGCCTTGAGGAGGGTGACGGCGAGCCTGCGGCCGCCCCGCTGGGCTGCGGCGACGAAGGTCTGGCGGGCGTCGTCGGTGAAGCCGGTCTTGCCGCCGAGGGCGCCGTCGTAGTTGTAGAGCAGCTGGTTGTCGTTGCCGATCGGGTAGCCGGGGCGATCGGCGTCGCCCGGAACGGCCGGGTCGGCGGGGTAGCCGGGAAAATCGACCTGCTCGGTGTGGATCAGCTCGGCGAACAGCGGGATGGTCATCGCCTCGCGGAACAGCACGGCGAGGTCGTAGGCCGAGGTGCTCATGCCGGGGCCGTCCAGTCCGGACGGAGTGGCCGTGCGAGTGTCCATGGCGCGCAACGACTTCGCCAGCTCGTTCATCTTCGCGACGGTCGCGGCGTCGCCGCCGAGCTGCGCCGCGATGGCATGGGCCGCGTCGTTGCCCGAGGCCATGATCAGCGCCTGCACGAGCTGCCGGTTGGTGTAGCGGCCGCCGGGCCCGATGCCGACCCGGGTGCCGTCGACGTCGGCGTCGTCGTGCGTGCCGACGACCACCTTGTCGAGATTCAGCGTGCGCAGCGCCAGCGTGGCCAGCAGCACTTTGATCGTGCTCGCGGGCCGGTAGCGACCGTGCGGGTCCTTCGCGGCCAGCACCTCTCCGGTGTCCAGATCCGCCACCAGCCAGGCCGTGGCCGAAATGTCCTGCGGAGCGGGCGGCGCGGCTCTGGGGAGCACGACGCCGCACTCGCCGAGGCGCGTCCCCCCGATCGGCGGGGACGGAATCGGCAGCGGCGTGGGAGTCGGCTGTCCGGGCGCGGGCGCCTCGGAGGTGTCGATCGGAGCGGGCGGCGATGTCTTCTGTGGGCACCCGTCGGTGTTCGGGGTGGTGAACGGCGTGGTGGTGCTGGGCGCTGCCAGGGACGGCGCGGCCGTCGCTCCGAACGCGGCGACGGCGAGCACGGCGCCCAGGCAGAGCAGGGCACGGCGAGTGATCTTCATCGCCGATGAGCGTAACGGGGACAGCCGGACGCAGTCCGCGCATGGCCGGAGCGAAGGCGGAGGTACGCGTAACGGGCACAGCCGGACGCAGTCCGCCCTCAGCCCCGCGCATGGCCGGAGCGAAGCCCGCGGAGGTATTGACATCTGCTACTAAATGAGAGTTACTAGCAAAAGGCTGTCAATACCATTTTTGGAGGCGTCATGAAGAACGACGCGCCCCGTCGTCGCTGGCTTGCCCTCGGCGCGCTGGCCGTGGCGATGCTGACCATCGGGCTCGATGTCACCGTGCTGACCGTGGCGCTGCCCACGCTCGCGGTCGACCTGAACGCGAATACCGCTGCGCTGCAATGGTTCAGCAGCGCCTACACGCTGGCGCTGGCGGCCGTGATGCTGCCCGCGGGCGCGCTCGGCGACCGCTACGGGCGCAAGAAGTTCCTGCTCGTCGCGCTGGTGTTGTTCGGTGTGGCATCCGTCGCCTGCGCCGTGGCCGACTCGCCCGGCGAACTCATCGCGGCGCGCGTCGTGCTCGGCGTCGCGGCGGCGGCGATGATCCCGCTGTCGATGTCGGTGCTGCCCGCGATGTTCCCCGAACCGGCCGAGCTCCAGCGGGCGCTCACCATTTGGATCACCTCCACCGCGATCGGCTTACCGCTGGGCCCGATCGTGGGCGGCTGGTTGCTGCGGAACTTCTGGTGGGGTTCGGTATTCCTGATCAACGTGCCGATGGTCGTGATCGGTGCGTGCGCCGTCGCCGCCCTGGTTCCCGAATCGCGCAGCGCGCAGCGCTTCCGGATCGATCTGCCCGGGGTCGCGCTGTCCGCGACGGGCATGCTCGGGCTCACCTACGGCTTCATCCGGATCGGCGAGGAAGGCTGGGGCGACGGCCCGGCTTGGGCGATCATCGCGGCCGGTGTGCTGCTGCTCGGCGCGTTCCTGCTCTGGCAGCGCAGGACCACGCACCCGCTGATCGATCTCGAGCTCTTCGCCGCCGACGGATTCCGCTGGGGGACAGTTTTTTCGATCGTGGTGAACTTCGCCATGTTCGGCATGTTCTTCACCGTTCCGCAGTACTTCCAGGCGGTGCTCGGCGTGGACGCGCTCGGTAGCGGCCTGCGGTTGCTTCCGTTGATCGCCGGTTTGCTGGTCGGCAGCAGGTTGGTCGACAAGGTGCTGCCGAAACTGGGTGTCCGCGTGGTGGTGGCCACCGGATTCGCGCTGCTGGCAGGCTCGCTGGCAGTGGGCGCGTCGACCACCGTGGACAGCGGTTACGGCTTCGCCGCACTGTGGCTGACGCTGCTCGGCGCCGGTATGGGGCTGGTGATGCCCGCGGCTATGGGCATGGCGATGGGCGACCTGGACGCCGAGCGCTCCGGCTCCGGTTCCGCGCTGTTGCAGGCGCTGCGCCAGGCCGGCGGCACCATCGGCGTGGCGGTGCTGGGCACCGTGCTGTCCACCCGGTACCGGTCGGAACTGGGCGCGCTGAACCGCGAACCGATCTCCGACGGCGTGAACGCGGGCGTCGCCACCGCGCACAAACTGGGCGATCCCTCGATGCTGCACCAGGTGCAGGTGGCCTTCCTCGGCGGCATGAGCGCGATGCTGTGGGCCTGCGCCGCGTTGTGCGTGCTGGCCGCGGTGCTCACGGCGACGTTGGTGCGCATCCGGCAACCCGCCCGGGCGCCGGAGCCGGGTGCGGCAGAATCGATACATGTCGGTTGAGCTACCCGCGAACGGGACAGCGCAGGGTCTGCGCGAGCGGAAGAAAGAACGGACCCGCCGAACGATTCGCCTCGAGGCTTTCCGGCTGTTCCGCGAGCAGGGTTACAACGAGACGACGATCGAGCATATCGCCGCGGCCGCCGATGTCTCGCCGAGCACCTTCTTCCGCTACTTCCCGTCCAAGGAGCAGTTGGTGCTCGCCGACGATCTCGATCCGCCGATGATCGAGGCGTTGCGGCGCCAGCCGCGCGACATCCGGCCGATGGCGGCCTTCCGCAACGCGGTGCTCGAGGTCTTCGGCAGTCTGCCCGCCGCCGAGCTGGCGTTCGAGCAGGAACGGCAGGCATTGCTCTATCACGTGCCGGAGCTGCGGTCGGCCATCGGCTTGGAGATCATCCGCAGCATCGACCTCATCGCGGAGTTGCTCGCCGACCATCTCGGCCGGGCCGCCGACGACTTCGAGGTGCGGGTGGCGGCGGGCGCGGTGGCCGGCGCGGCCATCGGCATGGCGACGATGACGCCGATGAACGTCGAGAACATCACCCGCACATTGGATTTCCTCGACGCGGGCATGCCGCTCGGGCCGCGGCGGGAGGCCTGACGTCTCGATTCGGCCGCCACTACGCGCCGGCGGGGCTGGCGTGCCGTAAACGGTCGGGTGTGTCGTCGTCCATCGTCGCGAAGAAGCCGCCGATCACGTCCTCGATCTCGGCGATCGAGTCCGCGCAGTACAGAGTCGGCTGGTAGTGGGTGATGTCGTAGGCGGCGGTACCCATCTGGGCGATGTCGAGCGGGCGTAGTTCGGCGTGGCGGAACTCCTCGATCTCGCCGTAGGACGACAGCAGGCCCGCGCCGTAGCACCGGATCTCGCCGCGCTCCCGGACGACGCCGAATTCCATCGAGAACCAGAAGACGTCGGCGAGGAATTTCAGTGCGTGGTCGGTGCTCAGCCGTGCGACCGCCGCGCCGACGGTCGCGTAGATCGCGGCGAAGCGCGGGCTGGCGATCTGGTTGGCGTGGCCGATGATCTCATGGATCGCGTCGGGCTCCGGGGTGTACAGCGGTGCGGAATGATGCCGGATGTACTGGGTGGAATGGAAGATCCGGTCGGCGAAGGAGCCGAAGAACTCCCGCAGCGGCACCAGTCCCGCGGCCGGTGCGTAGCGGAACCCGGTCAACGGGGCGAGTGCCGCGGACACCTCGTCCAATTGCGGGATGTGATCGGTAGGCAGCGACAGCGCCTCGGCGGCCGTCAATACCTCCGCGCTGGCATAGGTGCGATGTTTGCGCGCGAGTTCGGCCGACACGATCCGCCACACCTGCTGTTCCTCATCGGTGTAGGCGACGTGGGGTAGCGGCTTTCCGGGTGCGTAGTCCAATGCGAGCGCGGCGATGGCATTGCGCCGGGCCCGGTATTGCGGATCGTGCACACCGGGGTGCTCATCGCTCAGGTGCACGGTCACGTCGCCGTCGCCGGTGCGCGTCACCGGCGAGTACAACTGCGCCTCGCTGAACATGACTCGATGCAAGCACCGCAGGCGCCCGCCGACAACAAAAGCCCGTCCAGCTGGGCAATCTGCCTAGCTGAACGGGCTGAGATCCGACCCCTGTGTCATTCGAAGGCGCGGATCGGGCGGCGTGCTGATCAGTGCGCGCCGTGCAGTGCATGCACCACCGCGTGGCCTTTGCCGCGTCCGATCATCCATTTATTGACCGGCGTGGTCAGCACGAAGGCCACCGCGTGGTCACGGCCGCCATCCGCCGAGTAGTTGGCGATTTGCCGGACATGAGCGGGCGTCATGCCGCAAGATGGCGAAAGTATGAAGGAGGGCGCATGAAATCCGTGCGGATCGATCTCGACCAGGACTTGCTCGCCGCGGCCGCCGCCATCATGGGCACGTCGACCAGCGACACCACCGTCAACGAGGCCTTGCGCCGGATCGTCGTGCACGAGCGCCAGCTGCACAATTTGCAGCGGCTCGCCGCGAAGGCGTTCATCGGGTCGGACGTCGCGGTGGTGGACCGCTAGGCCCGCGACCGGCGCGCTATCTCGGAGAAGCGGGCCGCTGCTCGTCGCGAGCACGCTGCCAGACCTCGTCGAACTCCTCGGCGTCGATCTGGAGTGCCGTGAACTCGGTCTGCGCACTCAGCTCGTCCGGCGTCGGAACCGGGATCTGCCCGAGTTCGGTCGTACCGGTGCCGCGGGTCGAATCGGCCCAGTCGCGGTGCCCGTCGCGGAACACCTCGATCTTGCGCACCTCGAAACCGTCGTCGCCGATCTCGCTGAACAGCTCGACCGGCTCGTCCTCGAAATCGTGGTGCCATTGCGCCTTCAGGTACCACATCGCCATCAGCTCCCCAGCTCGACCGACTCGGCTACCGAACCGCACACCAGCCAGCATATGGGTGTCGCGGGTCGGCGTCCCGTCGGCGAGCTGTCGGACGAGTGTCGGGTGTGGTGAGCGAGACCCGGCCGAACTGTCGGTGGCCCCTGGCAGAATCCCGGGCACTGTTGGCGTGACCCGAGGGGTGGGAGTCATGGCGGTCTCTTTAGTCGACGTGCCGGTGCAGCAGCGTCCGCGGGAGCGCTTGCTGGCGCTCGGGCCGCACGCGCTGAGCGACGCGGAGTTGCTGGCATTGCTGCTGCGTCAGGGTAGGCGCGGGGCGAGCGCGCTGGACCTGGCGGTGGAGTTGCTGGTCGAGCACGGCGGGCTCGCCGGGCTGGCGTCCGCGCGTCCGGAGGAGTTGTCGCGCCGAGCGGGCATCGGTGTGGCGAAGGCCGCCGCGATAGTCGCCGCCTTCCACCTCGGCACGCGAGCGCGCGGCAGGCCGGACACGTCGATCCGGCTCACCAGCCCCGCCGACGTGGCCGCCGCGGCCCTTCCGCTGTTCGCGGGCTGCCGGGTCGAGCGCCTGCTCGTGCTGGTCTGCGACGCGCAGAACCGCCTCCGCCAGAAAGTCTTCGTCGCCGAAGGCGCCGTCGACCAGGTCGCCGTCCCCGTCCGAGAAATCCTGAACACCGTGCTCCGCCACGACGGCCGCGCCTTCGCCATCGTGCACAACCACCCCTCCGGCGACCCCACCCCCAGCCCCGACGACCGCCACACCACCACCCTGCTCACCGAAGCGGCCCACACCGTCGGCCTCCGCTTCCTCGACCACGTGGTGGTCGCGGGGGAGAGGTGGACGAGCGCACCGAAGTTCGCTTGACCTTCGCACTGTGTCAAGGCCTTCACTGGCTGTCGGAGGTGGTTCCCATCAATTCGACACACAAGAATCCACAGCACGCCCGGCTGCTCGACGCATTGGCGGCGGGGAGCTCGTCGACGCGGCTCGAGGCGGCACTGGCGGCGGGCACTCATCCCGATCCCGGGTTCATCGATGCGCTGATAGAACGGTGCGCGATCGAGCCGGACTTCTTCGTGCGCGACATGCTCACGTGGGCGCTGACGCGGCTCCCGGCGGAGCTCACGGTGCCGAAGCTGCTCACGGAGGCTCGTTCCGAGCGGGCGCAGGCCCGGAGCCAAGCGTTGCACACGCTGTCCAAGATCGGGGATCCGAGCGCGTGGTCGGCGATCACGCGCTCATTGCTGCACGAGGCCGACGATGAAGTCGCGCGAAGTGCCTGGCGTGCTGCCGTCGTTCTCGTGCCCGACGAAGCGAAAGAATGGCTGGGCGTGGAACTGGCCAGGCAATTCGGCCGGGGAGACCGGGAGGTACGGTTGAGCTTGAGCCGCGCTCTCGTCGCGCTCGGGGAGGTGATCGAGCCGGTCCTCCGGATGGCGATGGCGAATCCCGACCCGACCGTGCGGGCGCATGCACGCGCCACGGAGCGGCTCCTGCGCGACCCGGATGCCGGATTCGACCTCGCCGTCGATGCGGCGAGACGGGTCGTCGCGCTCGGTCCGGACCAGGAGGAGACAACTGCGTGCTGATCGGTGAGGTGGCGCGCCGCTCGGGTGTGAGTGCCCGCATGCTCCGGCATTACGACTCCCTCGGGCTGGTGCGACCGACCGGCCGCACCGTGGGTGGCTACCGCGAGTACTCCCCGGAAGACATCCGGCGGATCTTCCACGTGGAGGGGCTGCGCTCGCTGGGGCTGTCATTGAGCCAGATCGGACGCGCGCTCGATGATGCCGGATTCACCCCGTCCACGCTGGTCGGCGACCTCATTCGGAAGACCGAAGAACGACTGAACCGGGAGCGAGAACTCCTGGAGCGGCTGCGTACGGTGGATTCGGCCGAGCCCTCCGGCTGGCAAGATGTCCTGCGCATCGTCGAACTGCTACACGCACTCGGTTCGCACAGCCCCGCCCGGCGGCAGCAGGCCGTCCTGGCGCCGGCCGAGGACGTTGCGGTGCCGGCCGAGTTGCTGGCCGAGGCGGTGCTCACCGAATCCGATCCGTATGTGGCCGGGGCTTTGCGGTGGGCGCTGGCACGGGCCGGCGGTGACGGGGTGGCGAGCGTGGCATCCGGCCTGGATTCCGAGGACGTCGACGTCCGGCGGCGCGCGGTCCTGGCGCTCGCCGAGCTGCCGGGCGACGAGGCGACCGCGGTGCTCACGGACGCGCTCGAGGACCCGGACACGACGGTCCGCAGACACGCTGCTCTCGCCGTGGGTGGGCGCGGCGTGACCCGGGCCGTGCCCGCGCTTGTCGGCACGGTGGTCGAAGGCCCGAACGACGTCGAGGCGGCCGAACTCCTGGGAACGCTGGCGCAGGACGCGGAGTGGGCGGATCAGATCATCAGTGCGCTGGTCGAACAGCTCACCGCATATGCGGCGGACTCGGCGGTGCGAATCCGACTGACCCAGGCGCTCGCTGAAATGCCGGGGACCATCGCGCTGGATACCCTGCGGCAACTGTCCTGCGATGAGGATCGCGCCGTGGCGGCCATAGCCTCGGCCCTCGTGGAAACGCTCGTAGAACGACCGGGCGAGCAGCCGGGCCAAGCCTGACCGATCTCACGGCGTGGTGTGGCCGATCCAGTGGAATCCGGTCATGGCCCGATCGACGGCGGCGCTGCTGGTTGGTCCTTCCGGCTCGTCCTCCGGCATGCTTCGCCCGGTTCAGCGGGCGAACGTTGCTCGGTGGCGACGGTCCGCGCCTTCTCGCGGTCGAAGCGCGCCTGCCACTGGGCATTGCATTCGCCGTTCGGCATGGTCTCGGTCGGCGCGCCCGGATCGCGTGGGGCGGCCTCGGCGGCGGTGTCGGCGTGGCGGGCTCGGATTGCTGCTTCCAGCGCGCTGGGCCCTTCGATGCCGAATTCGGCGTAGATCGACCGGGCTTGCCTCTGCACCGCCCACGGCGTTATTTCGAGTTCCGCTGCGGTTTCTTTATAGGTCTTGCCTTGCACAAGTCGCGTGAGCACCCGGAACTCTTGCCGGGTCGACCCGATTCGGGCGAGTTCGAGCGTCCCGGCCACGTTCTGGTAGGCGATCCGTACGTTATCGGGTATTTCTTGCTCGACGATGTGTCCTGTCGTCGATGCCTCGATGAGTTCTCGCACCTCGTTCGCGAGGGCGGACACCAGTTCCCGTCCAGTCATGTCCGGCAGGCCGTAGCGGAGAAAATCGGACATCGGCACGGGTGCGGTAGCTCTGCCGATGTGCTCGTTTTCCTGGGGCTTCGAAGCATCCGGGAACGTCGCGTGGACTTTCGGGTCGAGGCGCAGGTAGTCCCAGATTTCCGTCAGATCCGACATCATCTGTTGAGTGTCGATTTCCAGGTACCGGAGCTCCTGGATCCATTCGTCGAACGAATTGGTGCGCGCGGTGGTCGGTGGTGCCTGCAGACCCGGCCGAGCGTGTGACACGACCTCTTTCCGAGTGCTGCCTGCGTTCCGCGCGGCCTCGGTCAGGGACGCTCTGGACTTCCAGGGTGTCCGGCCGCCTGTTCGAGGCTCCGATGCGGCCGGATCGGGCCGAGCATCAGGACCGGGCCGTGGAACGCCCACATCGGGCGCTGCGGTTCCCGGTGGTGTCTCGCGCTGTGCGAGTCGAGCCCACGGGGTGCCGACGCTGCCGGCGGTGTTCGCCTCGTTGGTCGTGCCGTGCTGTGGGCCGGGGGCATCCGGCGAGTTCTGCGGCGCGGTGGTGCCGGGTTGTCGTGACCCGACCGGCGTGGGACCGGCTTCGTCCGGCTCGAGGTCGATCGCGACGGGGTCAGCGCCGCGATCGGCCGGGGTCGCGGGCCCGTCCTGGTCCGTCACCGTATTCGCGGGGGTGTCGATATTCGCGGCAGACAGGAATCCCGCTGCGGCGGTCACATCGTCATCTGTGCCCGCTTCGATGCCTGCCCGTACCAGCGCGCGCGTGACGGCGCCGAGATCGCCCGGGGCCTCGGCGAGCGACCGCCGCACGATGGCCGCGACAGGTTCGGGGTCGTCGGGGCTGATCGGTTCCCACACGCCGTCCGTCAGCGCCAGGACGACACCGTCGCCGCGCATGTCTCGGGCCTTCTCGCGCGGTTTCAGCCCGTCCAGGGACCGGCCCAGGTTGTGGGTGAGACCCGGGCCCCCGATCGCCGAGTGTTCGGCTTCTTCACGAGTGGTGTCGTCGAAGACGTCCAGCACATCCTGGACCTTCGAGTCGTCCCTGGTCAGCTGTATCGGCGGGCCGCCGTCCAGCGGAATCCAGTACGCGCGGCTGTCGCCCACCCAGTCGACGGTGAGCCGTCCCGACTCCATCAACGCGACCACGATCGTGGTGGCGGGCGGCTTGTCCGCGGGAGACTCCGGGGGCAAGGCGAGTACCGCCTCCTGGGCGGCGGCCACGGCACCCTCGACTACGGCCACCGGATCGATCGTGCCGTCGCGGGCGGCCCGCCGCAGCGCCGCCACCACGAAATCGTGGGCGGCTGCCTTGGCGGCGGCGGAGGCGCGATGACCGCCCTTCGGCCGCGAGAGTCCGTCGTTCACGATCAGTGCGGTGGCCTCTTCGCTACCGACATTCACTCGGATCAGGGCGAAGGCGTCCTCGTTGTGCGCGTGCCGGCCCCGATCGCTCGCTGCCGCGACCGTACCCAGATCCTCCACCGTCAGGTTCTGCTCGACATAGCGCCGCGGAGTAGTTTCATCGGAGCCGCGGGGCTGCTCGACATGGTGCCCCCGCGGGTGTTCCGATCCGGACTGCGCTGCGCGGTCCTCGGTGGTTGGATCGGGCGACGCCGACTCGCCGGGACCGGGCTCGGTGAGATCATGCTGCCGGGGCTGGGTCTGTGCGATGAAGTCGGGTTGTCCGTCCGCGCCGGGCCAGACGACGGGTGCGCCGGGTTGCGCCACCGGGGGAGTGGTCGTCGCGCGCTGCTGCGGCTCGCCCAGCATCTCCGCTAGAGCGCGGACCCCGCGGTCGGCCACGCCGTAGTTCCCGGCGGCTTGCGCGAGTCGTCGTTCTCTATCGGTCGCACCGGCCAGGGCGGCGGCCGCGGCGTCGCGCATCTTGGTTGCCGCCAATAGCTCTGAGATCGCGCGGAAGTGGTCGAGCAGGAATGAGAGTCGCTCCCGGCCTATCCGTGTCGTATCCCATTGCTCCGCGAAGGTCAGCAGTTCCTCCAGCCACTGCGACATATCTCGCAGCGCGTCATAGCGCCGCGTGGCCTCGGCGAGCTGTTCGCGGTCGGTGGTGACCACCGTATCGACCGCTGCCCCCGCGGCCACCATCTCCGCGAAGATCGTTTCGGCCACGTCGCGCAGCCGTTCCGTCTCTTTTGGCTGGAGGTGTTCCGCCGGCCGGGTCACGATCGGCGTATCTGTTCGGGCGCGGGTCCGTGCCCAGACCTCCGCGACGGCGGCGAGAGCCGATCCGAGCCGGATCTCCGCGGCGTCCTGCCGGGCCCGCAGGACGGCGGGCGTCCCTTCTCGCAGGCCCTGCTCGTAGGCGGCGGTTGCCTCGGCGGCTTCGTCCGCGCCGGCCGACCATGCCGACATCTGGTGGGCGAACTGCTCCAGCAACCGTAGCCGTTCCGCCGGGACCCGCGCATCCAGCCGGCGCCGCGCGGCCACCAGTTCATCGATCAGAGCGGGGGCTCGAGTCAGCACGGAATCGTTCGAAACCGCCACTGCGCCAGCCAGTCTCGCGGCGACCGCATCACGAAGTGCCCGCAACTGCTCGATTTCACGGGATTCCGCGCTGTCGGGCTGATGGCCTGCGCGTGGGCTTTCACCGGGGCCGGTGGTGGCGTGCTCGCTCGAATTCACCGGCTGGTGGGGGTGGATCCGTGGAGCGCCGGGTGTAGGCGTGCTCGATGTCTCTGGTTCGTCGGGGTCGAGGTCGATGGCGACGGGGGCGATCCGGGTGCCCGGATCGGATGCGGGTGTGTTCGGTGGCAGGCTGTTCCGCAGGGCCGTGGCGACATCTGCGGGGGTATGCGCGGCCGTCACGCTCTCATCAGAGTCCGGCCGCTGTGCGCCGGAGGCTGCCGCCGCGGCGACTGCCATCGGTCCGTCCGGGTGGTACCAGTACCCGACCTCGTCGGCGGCCCGGCATACCCGACTGATGACGTCAGGCTCCCCGACACCCTTCTCAGCGTCGCGGACGACGGCCTGCTCTGTTCCTGCTGCCGCGGCCACCTCGTCGCGATCGGCAGGCTCGAGTACCTCGAGGCCCGCTTCGAAGGCCTTCCGGTTGTCGCGGTGTGCGTCGGTGAGTACCTTCACCAACTGTTCGGCGCGGGATCGCCGTTTGCCCCGAGGCGGCGTTTCCGATCGCGGCTTTTCTGTCGATGCTCGCGCAGTACCGTGGACGTCGCCGGCCGACGGGAGTTCGGAGGGCGCGCCTTCTGTATCATCGAGGTCGATCGCGACTGGATCGGTGCGATTACCAGATGTATTGCGATACTCGCCGACGTTACGGTTTGCCGGCGCGTAGTAGGTGGATCTGAGCATGGCGTATCGGGCTGACGATCGCGCCACGGCAGCGAAGTCGCCTGGCGGGACAAAATTCCGCAAGGCCACCGCGATCGCCTCTTCGCCAACCTTCATGAGTTCGGCGCGGTGCTCTACTGAGATATCCCAGCCGCTTGCCAGCTGCTCTGCGATCCACGCGTATTCCTGCACAATCAGCTTCTCAGCCTTGGCCTCGATCGCGCTACCGACTCGCGCTGCGATGAATTCCCAAATCAGCGGATGTGTGGCCGATTCGCGGCTCGCTGAATTCGGATGCTTCGGAAAACGTCGTAGTACGGCAATCAGTGAATCATTGGAGAAACGTAGTCGGTCACGAAGTCTCCGGAGCAGGGTGATATCGGGCCTACTGCGTCCTTTTTCGTAGTTCACGATCGTCGTGACAGACCTGTCGCATAACTCAGCGAACTCGGACTGTTTCATTCTGTAATGATGCCGAAGCTCGCGCAACCAGTCGTTTATTGATTCGAAGTCGTCGGGATCCGGGAATTCCTCCGGCGCGTTCGATCTCCGAACACCGGGCTGGATTCCGCGTTCCGGCGCCTGCGCGAGCGTGGCTGGTGGCGGTGTCGGCTCGTCCGGAGTGTGGTCCTGCTCGAGGACTGCGGCCAGTGCCCGGACGGCACGGCGGTGCAACTGTTCGGCCGCACCGCGGCTGAGGTTTTCGTCCAGTACGGCGGCGATCTCAGGAATCGAGCGGCCCTCCAGGTACCGAAGCTCGAGGCATCGTTCCTGACGGGGATTGCCCAGCTGCCGGATCGCCGTCCGCAGCCTGTCGAGTTCTCTCGGGTCGCCTCGCTCCGCCGCCTCGACCGCGACGGCAAATGTGGCTTTGACCTTTCGCAGCGCGTCACGATCCGGTGCCGGCCTCGTGCGCGTAGTGGGCCGGGGGTGCCGCTCGTCCTGCATGCGCTGGTATTCCTCGAACCAGGGCAAGAAGATCCGCAACAGTTCGGAGCTGGTGTACTCGGCGGTGCTGTCGGCCGACGGACGGGCCGACGTCGCCGCGGCTGTGGTCGTCGGGGCGGAGGTCCCGGATCGGGCCACTAGGTACCGAGCCATTCGCTGGGCAGCTCGCTCGGTCTGCGCCTCAGCGTCGGGGTCGGCGCGGTTCGCGGGCGCGGAAGCCGCGGTGGCAGACGATTTCGGCCGAGCGAGCACACCGGTGACATGTTTCCGTTGCTGCGAGCTGAGTACGCTCAACGCGTCCAGGAGATCCGCGGGCCCCGCGTCGGCTATCGTGCCGGCCAGCATCGCCTGTGATGTGCCGTGTTCGGCCGCAAGGTAATTCACCACCCGGCGCGCCGACATGACAACCGACGAGCGGACGGACTTGCTGTTCGTACCGGACGCGAGCTGATGCAGGTTCAACCGGTCGCTGGGGGTGAGCGCCTGCATCGCGCGATCGATCTGCTCGATGTCTGCTTCGTTCAGCAGCTCTTCCGGTGTGGGCGCAGTGCCCTGGAGGGCGGTATGCAGGATGTTCCGCAGCCTGTCCAGCTGTGTGGGTGTGTGGGGACCGGTGTCCCTCGGTTCCTGTGGTGAACGCTCGTCGAGCGTTCCGGTCTCCGCGAGGCGTGTCAGGGCGTGGTCGTCCAGCCACTGCGTGACCGCATTCAGGCATTCGTTTTCCGCGTACACCGGTGTGGCTGCCGATTCCGGCCGGCCGGGATGCTCTCCCGACTCGTCGGCTCGGTTCGCAATGTGCACGGCTATCTGCCGAACAACGCTGAGAGCCCAGGAGTCGAACGTTGCGTCGTCGTAGCCGAGTATCGGTGCCAACTGGGCGGGCGGTACGTTGCGCGCATACCGACTGGTAATGAGTTCCCTTTGAGTTGGGGTGAGCCTGTCGAGTGCTTCCCGGACGCTCACCGGGCTCGCGTCCACGAGCGCGGCGGCCAGCCATTCTTGCTCCGAGTTATTCACGGCGCCAATGGAAATAACCAGTCTGTGAGCTGCCGCAAGTGCTATCGCGCGAGCTTCGGGCGTATCCGCTCCGGCTTTCACCGAGCGCAGTGCATTCCAATCGTCAGTGGTAAGTCCATGGAACGCGTGGGCCAACTGCTGCGAGGTCGCGCGCTCCAGCAGTTGCTGTGGATCGGGTTGAGCGGCGTGCGTCAAGGCGTTGTGCAGAGCGGACTGGAAGTGGCCGGGCAAGTCGGAAGGCCGCGGCTCGTCGGCGACGGGCAGCAGGCCGGCCAGAACCTTGATCTGCTCGAGATCGGAAGTGCCCAGCTTGGCCTGCAGACGGAATCGGTGCCCCCGTGCCGTCGTTACCGGCATCCCCAACTCGTCACTGATCGCGCGGTCCGGTAGGCCCGCCACCATCAGATCGAGGACTTGGCGTTCGCGCGGCGACAAAGCGACGCGATCCAGTGCCACGGACGGGTTGTGGTGGCCGATCTCGAGCGATCCTTGCCGGTGTGCCGCGAGCATGGCCGGGATGCGTCCGGTGGTATCGAATCTGCCGGGCAGTTCCGCCAGGAAGTTTCTCACTCGGTATCTGTTCATTCCGAGTCTTGTGGCGATGTTATGGGCGGAGAGCCCGTCGGCCGCCAAGCGGAGGATGGCAACTTCCGGCGGAGTCAGTGCGACGTGCGGAACGGTGTCGTCGGCGCCGTCATCGAGCCAGCCTTTCTGATCCGCTGCGAAGACGGCTCGTACCAGGCTGCTCCGGCCGAGCTTGGCGCAGGCGCTTCCGGCGTGGCGGTACAGCTGCGAATACGGGATCCCCATCTCGGCACTGATTTCCCGGTACGACAGACCCCGCGCACTCATGCGCAGGATGTCGAGCTCTCGACCGGTCAAACCACTGAATTCGGGGAGAGCGGTATCCATTTCGGCTTCCGGGATTCCGCGGCTGCCTGGCTCGTCGGGCTCGCTGAGGTGGATCGGGGCCGGGACAGCTGCCCGCGTGTGGGACTGACTGTGCTGCTGCCAGAACTCGGGTGGGAATGCCGACCCGCCGTCAGGTCGTCCGGACTCCTGCTGTGATGAATTATTGTGGGGCGCTGACGTTTCCGTCGATTGTGCGGTGTGATTCGGGGTCGATGCGACCGTGGCGCGGTGCTCGGCCTGGAGCCGGGCCAACTCGTCGAGCACGAACCCGCTGTCGGGGTTCAAGTATGCGATCTGCTGTTGCGCGTAGTCGGCGCGGGCGGTGGGGGACATGGCGCGCCATCTCGCGGCCAGGGATGCGGACGGGCCGTTGGAGGCGATGCTCGTGCCGAACTCGGACGCGGCCGGGACCGGACCGCGATGGTCCGCCTGCACCAGGGCATTGCGCTGTTCGGCTTCCCGCAACACCTGGAAATACGGGATGTCTCGAAGCAGGGCCTGCAGGACGTAGGCGGGATGTGTGCGATCGGCCGGTGCGGTCCTGCCGAACGCGTTGTTCGCCTCGGCCAGTGCTTCGGCCGGATTGAATACCGCGAGGTCACCCATTTTGGGCTCGTAAGTGCCCATTTCCGTACCCTGCGACTCTTCTCCCGCAAGTATTCGGTTGTTTTCCTCTGCCTCCTTCAGCTTCTTCCTGCTTCTGCTGTACGAATCGAGCTGCCCCAGCCAATCGTCGAAATCGAGGTCCGGTGGCAGCATGCCGGCCTTTGTGAACTCGGCGAAATGCGTGAACAGGAATCCGAATGCGCGCGCCTCTTTGGAGTCTTCGTAGTCCTTCCCCTGGACCGCTCCGTCTCGTAGATAGGCAATCGGCTTTTCGTCGTAGAGCCCCTTCCGCGCGGCTCGATCCTGCAGATGGCCCATCTCGTGACTGACGGAGTCGTATGCCGGATCGCCGGTCGGGGCCATCAGGTGACCTGCCTGCACCGCCTTCCGCATGGCGTTCCGGAATTTCTCCGGGTCACCGAAGAGGTTCTCGTTCAGGACCATGAAGGTCGGGGCGTCCTTTTCGATGCCTTCGGGAGTCCAGATACAGGCACCGGTATTGCCGACCATGGGGGCGACCAGTACGACGTCGAGCTCGAGCTCCTGCCCTGCCGCGAAACCGTCGACAATCGCATTCCTGATCGACAGAGCCGTGTCGACGGAGATCCCCGGCTTGTCCAGTCCGAGCACCTCGATGCCGAACGTCTCGAACAACTGCCGGGCAATGGCCTGCTTGATTTTTCGATCCGTCGCGGCCGTCTTCGCGGAGGTCGCACGGTCGCGGTTCTCGGCCGAGGGTTGCCGTTGCCGGGCCGTCGAATCGGTCGCCGGTACTGCGATCTCCTGCGCGACCCACCCGAACAGGGCGATCTGAGCGTCGGTGAGGTCGTCGCTGCGGGATCTGGGATCGAGCGCCTCGCTGACGAGTCGGCGTACGGCGGGATTCAGGTGGTCGAGGCTGTCGAGCCATGTGTTTCGCGCCTGGCTGAGCAGCCAGTCGCCGATGTCGATGCCCGGGGGGACTTGCCAGCCACCGGCTTCGGCGGCGCCGAGCGTGGCCCGGGCGACGGCGTGCGCCAGGAGCTGGATCCGCGTGGGCGGGGTGTCGTGCTCCGCATTCCCGCTGAGTACGGCACACATGGCTTGGGCGGTGGCGGGGCCGAAATGGCGGTCCAAGGTCTGCGCGGCGGCCTGGTCTCCCCGCTGCGCCCGTTGCAATATCTCGGTGCGGTTGTCGGGAGGCAGCTGGTCGAACGGGACGGTGGTGCCCGCAGCGGCCGCGAGGATGGGCTGGGCGGTCGGCACCTGCGCGACCAACTGGGCGACGGCTGCGGTGTGCGCGTCTTCGAGCCTGCGTCCTTGCTGCAACGTCGTCCCGGCATCGGTGACGAGTTGACGCTGCGCCGGATCGAGCTGATTCAGGCTGGTGTCCAGCAGATTTCGTGCGGTCTCGCGTAAGTGGTCGGCGACGTCGGTCCCGATCGGGAGACCTTGCGACTCGACCTGATCGAATGCCGCGTCGCGGACGGCCTGCGCGACCGGCAGCAACGGTGCGGCCGCCTGTCCGCCGGGTGCGTCCAGCAGCTGCAGGAGGTGGCGGAGGGTGCTGTCGCCGTGCTCGTCACGCAGCTTGGGTGCGACCGGTGGGTTACCGGAAGGGAGATTGGATGCTGCCCCGGCGGCGAGGCCTGCGGCGGTCGGGACGAAGGTGCCGTTGTGGGTGGCGGCAGCGGCGTGCGAGGTCGCATGTGAACCGGTCGCATGCGCAGCCGCGGTCCCCGCGGATTGGGGAGGGGGGTGCTGGGGTTGCCGGGTCGCGGTGCCATGTGCGTCCGTGGGCGGGGCGTTGGCTTGGTTGGCGCTCGCGTACTTGGAGGCGAGCTGATTCTGCTCGACAGCGTCCTTCATCGCGGGGACGGCATGCTTCCACAGGTCGGACTCGGCGTTTTGCAGCGCCGTTTCGGTCCTGTTGAGTTCGATGCGCGTCGCCTCGGTGTTGAGGGCTTCGTGCTGTTCCAGGGCGGTCCGGTGGGCCTTGACGGCTTCCGTGTACTGGACGATCTGCTGCGTGACGCCGTGGTCGGTGACCCGGCCCAGAAAGTCCTCGGGGGAGACGTAGTGCACCGCCGAACCCGGGGTGCCGCCGTGCTCCCGGTCGTCGCCGGATCCGCCGCGGGCGCCACGACCATCGACTTGGTCGTTCACCCGCTCGGAGTACGACGGCCCGCCGCTGACCTTGACGTCGACACCGCCGAGATCGATCACCTCCTGCGACGGCGTCGGGTCGGCGCCGCGGCCTCCGTCCTTGTTGGTGATATAGATGGTGCCCTTGTCCCCGAATTCCTCGATCTTCTGCCTGACCAGGGCCTCGGCGCCGGCATTGCTACCGCCGTGCTCGGCGTAGAAATCCGCATCGACCACCTCGAACTTCAGCTCGAACGCCTCGCCGTGTTCTTCCTTCGCCGCTGCGCGGAGCAGGTCGATCAGTCCGATCCGCCCGGCGTCCGGGTCGCCCCGGATTTCGCCGTTGTCCATGCACACGACCCACTGCGCACGGCCGGTTTGCTCCCCGTCGACAACATGTGCGTCCCGCACGATGTCGCGGGCCAGCTGCGTGAGTTTCGCATGCGTGTTCTCGTAGAATTTCGGCGGTTCCACGACCCGTTGCGATGCATAGAATGTCGGAAGCTCCGGCACCGGCCCCACGCCGTACAGGTCGTAGGTGATGCCCTCGACGCCCTTCATGGTCCCCGACAGACCAGACGGATCGAACAGCAATTTGCTGCCGATCAACTGCTGATCCGACATGCGCAGCGAATGTTCCTGATTCGCCCGGACCGGCAGCCCTTCCTTGAGGTCGACGAACTGACCGACGTCCTGCCAGCGCACCTCGGTCCACTTCGTCCTGTCCCACATCGCCTTGTCGTTGGTTTCGTGCGCGAGGATGCCGATCTTCGCGCCCTCGCCTTCGTCCGCCCGGGTGATGTAGTGCGTGCCCTTCTCCAGCCCCCAGCGGGCGTTGGCGGCATCGGCGTACAGCTTCAGCTCCGAGGCGGTGACCGGTCCACCCGCCACCTTCTCCAGCTTCGCCACCGCCGCCGGGGTTGTTTCCGCGGCCCACATTCCCCGGGTGTGCTCCGGCCTCTTGAAATCCGCTGCCGTCAAACCGTGTTCACGCTCCGCTGTCGTCAGCCGATTCCAGATGCCCTGCAATTCGGCGCGCACCTCGGGTGGGGCCTCCTCCGCCGCCCCGGGGGAAAGTACGCATTCGGAATTGCCGTCGAAGATGGTGTCGAATTCGTCGACGGTGAGCTTGCCCGCCGGGAACGGGTCGTACCGGACGTCCAAGCCGTGGTCGGATGCCGCGGCATCCAGCCTTTCCTTGATCAGATCGATCGACGGTTTCGTGTTGAGGAAGTCCCGCAGTGCCGTCACCTCCTGGTGCGACATGCCACTGGCCGCGAGTTCGTTCATCATCGAATCCGCGACCTTCAACGCCCGGAACAGGTAGTCCTCCTTCGTACCCACGACGATCCGGCTACGGCCGGGCACCGGATCCGGCAGCGGACCGTCCTGATCCATCCGGACCACATCGATCCCGGTATCCGACTCCGGCCGCGCCACGAATGCGTGCAACTCACCGGCCAGCTCACCGGCGAGCAGATCACTGCTGGTCCATGCATGTGCGGTGCCGTGATCGATGGCGTCGGACACCTTCTTCATCACCATGACGATGGTCTTGCCCTCACCGGTCTTCATATCAACCGGACCGTGCTCGAGCAGCAGAAACGCCGCGGCCTGCGTCTCCCGCACCAGCCGATGCCGGTCGTCGCCCCGGCGAATCCATTCCGTCATCGCCGCGACGCGCTCCTCCCTGGATCCCCGCACCATGGTGTCGGCCAACGATTCCGGTGATGCCTTCGCCAACGGGCTCGTACCGTCGGCCGTGCTGCCCGGCTTCCGCAACTCCCCGATCGCGCGACCGGCGTCCAGGGCCGCGCGCACCCGCTCCTGGGCGACCATCTCGAACACGGCGTCGCGATCGGTGAGCACCCCGGCCTCGTAGTCGTTCATCAGCGAAACACCCGCGTTGTCCGAGATTTCCACCAGGTCACGGGCTCTGGCCTGGGCTGCGGCGTCATGCTGGGCTACCGCCGCCTCGTACGCATCCCGGCACTCGGCCAACCTCGACTGAGCCTGCCGGAGCTGTTCCTGAGCGGCCCGCGCGGCTTCGACGGCCACCCGATCCTCCGCCGTGCCCCGCCCGAACAGATCGCGTATCTCGTCGCGGAAGCCGACGCGGGTGGCCCGCTCATGCTCCACCGCCACACGTACGGCCTTCTCCTGCCGCTGCAACTCGGCATGGGCGGCCCGCTCGCGCTCGGCCGCCGCGTCGACACGCTGCCGGTGGTGTTCGCGCACCAGCTCGTTCTGCTGCCGCTCTCCCGCAATACGCTGCTCTACTTCAGCCCGTGCATTCGCGCGTACGGCCGCGGCGGGGTCCTCATCGCGAGCGGCGGGCGGCGTATCGTCGACCGCGCGGGCCTGCTCCGGCTCCGTCTCCGGATGCGGGGCTCGTGCCGTCTCGTCGCCCTTGGCGTCGGTGCCGTCGGCGCGGCCATGCTCCGGTTCCGGTTTGTCGGCCGGAGGCGGCGTGTTCCGGTTGTCATTCTTGGTGGCTCGGGCCGTCGTCGATTCGGGCGGCCCGGAGCCGTCCTCGGCATGTCCCCGCGCTCCTTCGACCGGTTCGACAGCCGGAGGGCGCTCCGCGGCAGCATTCTTCGGAGCCGACACGCGCGGCGGCCGATTGCCTCCGGCAGCGCCGGGTGGCCCACCGGCAGCGGGTGCGCCAGGCTGCGCCCCGGCGGCCGGTCGCACTGGGCCGCCGGTCGGCTGCGCGGTCTGCCGCTGCTGCCCAGCCGCGTCCACGAGCCTGTCCCCGCCGGGGGTGCGCTGACCGGGATCGCCGCGTTGTGGAGCGGGCGCCGGGTCGGTGACGATCGTCATGGTCGGGGACGCGTCCCGGTCCGACGACACTCCGTCGACCGAATCCTTCTGCGCCTCCGCCGGTACCAGCTCGGACACGGTTGGTGCGGGATCGGCCGCTGCGTCAGGGGCCTGTTGTGCCTCTTGGCGCTCGGTCGCCGCCGCTACCGGACTCGGCTGCGCCGATGCGTCGTGCGAGTCGGCCGTGACGGGTTGCGGACCGGATTCCTCGTCCGCTGCGACACCTCGTTGCCGAACCGGTGCCGACGGCCCGGCCGCCGGGTCGTCGCTTCGGGCATCCGCGACAGCGCGGCCTCGCCCGGCCGGCCCCTCGCCCGCCGGATCGTCGTCTCGGGCATCCGCGACGGCGCGGCCTCGCCCGGCGGGCCCCTCGCCCGCCGTGTCCCGGCCGCCAGGATGCGGTCGGGCAGTGGCGGCGGCGTTGTCCGGCACTGCGGCGTGCTCCGGCGTGGAATGCGGTGCCACCGGCGTTTTCTCGGAGCCGACCCGGTTGCCGTGAGCCGACCCGGGCGCGACGTCTGCCGGTCGAACACTGCCTTCGCCGGTATCCGTGGGGTGTGGCCGCACCGAGTGGTCGGGCCCGGCTGCGGGGTGCTCATGTTCGGTGGTTTGCCGTGCTGTACCCGCGTTCTCGGCGGTGCTGTTATTCGAGTCGCGCGGTGCTGGAGGCAGCTCCCCGTCGACAGGAGCTGCAGCGGCGCCGACGGCCTCGGAATCCGATCGTGCGGCGGGAGCGTTAGGTGACCCGGGCGCCTCCGCCGATGCCGGATCCGTCCCGAGGCTCGGCACGCCGACCGGGTTGACGGTGGACGCGATGGCGGCCGCGGGGAAGGTGACGGTCTTGACGGGATTGACATTGTCGATCAGGGCGCCGGGCATGCCTGCGGGTGGTTCCCAGTCCATGCTGTTGTTCGGCACGGAGAACGGCTGCTCCGGACGCGGCTTGTACTCTTTCGGCGGCGACACATCGGGCGGTTGATTGCCTCCGTCAGCTTTCGGCGTTGTCCCTGCGGGGGCCGGATCAGCAGGTGTGGCAACGGCGTCGGAGGGGGGCTTGACAGACTTGACCGGGTTGAGGTTGTCGGGCGACACATTCGGCACATTCGCGGGCTGCCAGTCGGCATTGTTCAACGGGAGTGCGGGATGGGCCGGCGCGTCCGCGGTTGCCCCAGCTCGGCTCAGCAGCGCCACAAGATTGTCGATCTGTTGTTGCTGATGGGTGTGGGAGGGGTTGTTCGGATCGAAGTCAGCGGTGACGATGCCATGCGAGCGCAGTGCGTCGACGAGCGAACCGGGCGATGCTTCGGCCCTGGTGACATCCGGTGCGACAGCGGGGGCGGCAGTCGTGTCGGGAAGTGGCGCCCGGCTGCGCATCCCCTGTGCCGCGAAGGCTGCCGCGCCGAGGAATCCGCTACCCATACCGGGGATCAGGCCCTCGGTGAAGGCCTTGCGGCTGAACGGCTGGTCGGACAGCGCAAGCGAGACGGCGGTGCCGCCGAGGGCGCCGACGGCTCCGGCTCCGGCGCCGACCATCGTGGTGCCGGCGAGTTGCAGCGCCACCCGTCCCGCGGTGCTGTTGGCGTTCGCGCCGATGGTGGCGACCTTCGGCCCTGCCCAGAGTCCGAACAACATGCCGAGGGCGCCACCGACACCGCCGGCGGCCGTTGCCACGCCGACGGATTTCCAATCCATACGTTCGCGGTCGCCCTTGGCAACCTGAATCGCCTGGGCAGCGGCTTGGGTGCCGCCGCCCAGTGTTACCCCCATCAGGACTCCGTTGCGCAGCAGCACCATCGAGCCGCGTTCCGCCGCCAGTTCCGCACCGCGTCCGGAAAGGAACGCCACGAACCTCATCCACGCGCGCTGCGCCGCGGTTCGGGTCGCCATCTGCGCAATGGCGGCCTGGATCGGACCACCGGCCGCGAACATCAGTGCGCACCGGGCCAGCTGGAGGGCCAGGATCACGGCCATGCTGATGATGACCATCTTCTGCAGCTCGGTGGCGTTGGCGCTCTCGTAGAGCTGCCTGGCTAGGCTGTCGCAATTGGTCGCCTGCTGTCGGAAGCGCTCGGCCGTGCGCCGGTGCTTGTCGGCGATCGCGGCGACGGTCTCGCCGTGTGAGCCCTCGGACGGCTGTGCCTTGGCTTCGTGATATTCAGCCTGCTCACGACACCATTCGGCCTTATCCGACCAGGCGTCGGCGGCTCGTCGTTCCGCGTCCTCGTCACCCAGAGGGAAGTGCACCGCGACACACATCACTACGACCGGGGGAAGCCAGGCCGGCAAACGCAGCGTCATGTGTGCTCGCGTTCGTCGATGCGTATCCGGCAAGCGGCTTTGCGAACGCTACCGCTGCCGGCATCGCACGGTCGCACCCGAATCCCATGCCCTTCCGCCGGCGGGAAGCTCCGCTCCGGTTGTCGACAGGTACGCGGCATCGTCTGCACTACGCGGCCCGGTACTATCTCGGGGAACCTTCGCTGTCCCTGCGGAAGAAGGCGCGAATCTCGTCGAGGCTCGGGGCGCCCTGGGAGATATCGGGCAGGTCGGGTAAGTCGTCCAAGTCGTCGTCGACGGGTGCGGCGAGGGCTTCGGCCTGCTGCTGCGCCCGGTGCGCCGCGGTCCGAGTGGCGTCCACGATCGCCCTGCTCAACTGCTCCGGTGTCCGGCGCATTGCCGCGGCCGTGAGGCGCAGGTCCGTCAGCACGCCGGCGGCGTCCACGGTCACCTCTACCGATTGGTCGGGAGAACTCGCCTGCGTGCGAGCATTTTCCAGTTCTCGGAACACATCGGAGAGCCGGCTCTGCTGACGTTCGAAGGAGTCGAGGAGATGTTCGAGCTGGTTGCGCATGCCGTTGTTGGCCGAGCGTAGGCCTTCGCGCTCCCATCGATCCATGCCACGACCTTCCGACTCGAAATGCTCAGCGGACAGCGACGACCGCGGACCTCCGAACGTGCCCATAATGATGACCGACTGAGGCGTGGCAACTTTCACCGCTGGTGGGAAGAGGGAAGAACCCGCGCAGGCGGCAACGGGCCTCATGGCCGGTCCGGCAACGCCGCACGCGACATCGTCACCAGCAGCCGACCCAGCACCTTCTGCGGGCCGTTGGCCTCGTCCTCACTCGATTCGACAGCGGCGAATCCCTCGGCCAGCGCCCTGCCCGGAACGAACAGACCGTGTTCGAAACAGTTGTCGCCGAGTTGCGCCCGCCATCGCTTGTAGCCGGCGACCACCCGGCTCAACGTCTGGCCTCGGGGGTCGTTGATCCGCACGTATTCGGTGATGAGCGCGCGTTGCGCCTCCTGGTGTGCCCGGAACCCGCCGGTGAGGTCGATCGCGGCGCCGAGTTCCCGCAGGATCGCGGCATACATCGGTCGCCGTGGAGGACCGGATCGGGTCGTCGCCCTGGAACGGCCGGCCAACGTCCGAGGATCGATCACAGCAGTGTGCGCAAGCACGATCCATGGCGCCACCTCCCCAGGTTGGTCTGCCGTGCCGCGATTTTCGACGGCAGATAGCGAATCCGTCACCTCCCGGATCTCGATTCCACGCAGTACGACCGGCATCCGCGGGAGCACGGTGTCGACAGCATCGGCGATGTCCTGGACCGTTGCCGTGGCGATACCCGCCGCGTCGAACCCGACGATTTCGATGTTGTGCCGGGCGGCCATCTCCCGAGCGATCCGCATGGCCTCGGCATCGGTTTCTCGGCGCGCCCGCACGCTCGCAGGTTTCGGGGCCCGCTTCTGCTCGGGCCGAGCCCGCTCCGGCTTCTTGCCCGCGGGCGGGCGGTCCGGGGTGCGTGGCGGAGATACCCGAGGCGGGGTTTCGTTCGCCGGCGCGCCCGCGGGGCTCGGAGTCTTCGCCCAAGGGGTGCCCGACCCGTTTCGCGTCCACGGCGTACCTGCCGACGGCTTGCCAGAGTCGTTGCGGCCGCCCGGCGGCATCGTCTGTGGACCCGTCTGCTGCCTCGTTGGTGTATTCGCCGGCGCTCCCGGTCGCTCTGCGCCGTTACCTGGCGTAGTCGGCGATCCGGTCTCGGCTGCCGGGGGTTGGCCACCGGATTTGTTCTCGGGGGATTCGGCTTCTGGGGAATCGCTCGTCGAATCGTCCGGCTGTCCGGATTCCGGAGGTTGCCGGCCGGACTCCCCGGGCTGCTCGCCGGATGCCGCGGGCTCCTGGCCGGATGCCGGGGGTCGCTGTGTATCTACACTGCCGCGGTCGTTCGGGGTGTCCGGCTGCGGACGGGCGGAGTCTCCGTTCGCCGGATGGGACGTGCCCGGCGGCCATGCGAAGTCGTCTGGGTAGCCGAGGGGTTCGCTGGACGTCGCCTGGGGGATGGGCCCTGCCGACCGGTTTCGGCTCGGTGGGTTCGTGTACGGGATGCCATCGTCGGCCGAGTTCCGGATGTTCCGCCGGCCGTGGTGGTCCCCGTCCTCGAACGCATCGGCCGCCTGCTCCATCGCGGAACTCATCGCCCGCATGTCCGCGACGAGGTCGTCGAACCCCTCCAACGTACGGTCGGCACCGGGCTTGTAGGTGTGGGCGAACGTCTCGCCGGCTTCATCGTCACCCCAGAACTCACCCTCGTCGGCGAGTGCCGCCTTCAGTTCGTTCGCCACCCGTTCGGCGTCTTCGGCCGCCTGCCGCAACTCCGCCGCCGATTCGCGCAGCTGGGCCAGGTCGACCGACAGTGATTCGGCCACGCGACCCCCTAGGTCGATATCGAGACGGCCCGGCCGTCCTCGGCTGCTGAACGGGACCTCGCGCATCGGCGAATCGCCACGCGCCAGGTCGACCCGAGCCGAAGCATAAGCGACGTGCGCTGGTGTTCTCGTCGGCGGGAACGCGGCGGCCACTTGCCTCGGGCAGCCCTTTGGGACCGGCCGGTTCGAGACCCGCAAGGTTGTAGCACTCCATGAGGCGGGTGCTGCTGCGCTGTCGATCTACTGCTGACTGCTCTGCTGCGGGCGCGAACGGCGAAAGCCGCCACCATCTGTGGGATGGTCGCGGCTTTCGTCGTTCGGTGCCTGGGTCAGCGAGTGAAGAGCAATGCGCGCTTGACTTCCTGGATCGCCTTGGTGACCTCGATGCCGCGGGGGCAGGCGTCGGTGCAGTTGAAGGTGGTGCGGCAGCGCCAGACGCCTTCGACGTCGTTGAGGATGTCGAGGCGTTCGCGGGCGCCTTCGTCGCGGCTGTCGAAGATGAAGCGGTGGGCGTTCACGATCGCGGCCGGGCCGAAGTAGCTGCCGTCGCTCCAGTACACGGGGCAGGAGGTGGTGCAGCAGGCGCACAGGATGCACTTGGTGGTGTCGTCGAACCGGGCGCGGTCGGCCTGGCTCTGGATGCGTTCGCGGGTGGGCTCGTTACCCGAGGTCATCAGGTAGGGCTTCACCGCGCGGAACGCGTCGAAGAACGGCTCCATGTTCACCACGAGGTCCTTCTCCACGGGCAGGCCGCGGATCGGCTCGACGGTGACGGTGATCGACTTGCCGTCCTTGGACAGCATGTCCTTCATCAGCACCTTGCAGGCCAGCCGGTTGACGCCGTTGATCCGCATCGCGTCGGAACCGCAGACGCCGTGCGCGCACGACCGGCGGAAGGTGAGCGTGCCGTCCAGATAGGACTTGATGTAGATCAGCACGTTCAGGAAGCGGTCGGTCGGCAGGACCGGCACCTGGAAGGACTCCCAATGCGCGCCCTTGCCGTCCTCCGGGTTGAACCGGGCCACCTTGACGGTGATCATCACCGAGCCCTCGGGGACCGGAGCGGGCTTCTGCGAAGAGGGTGCTTCGGCAACAGCAGTCATCAGTACTTACGCTCCATCGGCTCGTAGCGGGTCTGCACCACCGGCTTGAAGTCGAGGCGGATGTCCGACAGGAGCTCCGAGCCCTCCTTGTAGGCCATGGTGTGGCGCATGAAGTTCACGTCGTCGCGGTCCGGGTAGTCCTCGCGGGCGTGGCCGCCACGCGATTCCTTCCGGTTGAGCGCGCCGACCACGGTGACCTCGGCCAGCTCGAGCAGGAAGCCGAGCTCGACGGCCTCGAGCAGGTCGCTGTTGTAGCGTTTGCCCTTGTCCTGCACGGTGATCCGCGTGTAACGCTCCTTGAGCGCGTGGATGTCGGTGAGCGCTTGCTTGAGCGTGTCCTCGGTGCGGAACACCGAGGCGTTGTTGTCCATCGAACGCTGCAGCTCGGTGCGGATGTCGGCGACCCGCTCGTCGCCGTGCTCGCTCAGCAGCTGGGTCAGCCAGTCCTGCACCATCTGCGCCGGGTGCTCCGGCAGGTCGACGAACTCGCTGCGCTGCGCGTACTCCGCGGCGGCGATGCCGGCGCGACGGCCGAACACGTTGATGTCCAGCAGCGAGTTGGTGCCCAGCCGGTTGGCGCCGTGCACCGAGACGCACGCGCACTCGCCCGCGGCGTACAGGCCGGGGACGATGTCGGTGTTGTTGCGCAGCACCTCACCGCGGATGCGGGTCGGGATCCCGCCCATCACGTAGTGACAGGTGGGGAACACCGGCACCAGTTCCTTCACCGGGTCGACACCCAGGTAGGTGCGGGAGAACTCGGTGATATCGGGCAGCTTCTCCTCGAGCACGTCCTCGCCGAGGTGGGTCACGTCGATGTAGACGTAGTCCTTGTTCGGCCCCGCGCCGCGACCCTCCAGCACCTCGAGCACCATCGAGCGGGCGACGATGTCGCGCGGCGCGAGGTCTTTGATGGTGGGGGCGTAGCGCTCCATGAACCGCTCGCCGTCGGCGTTGCGGAGGATGCCGCCCTCGCCGCGGACCGCTTCGGAGATCAGGATGCCGAGTCCGGCCAGACCTGTCGGGTGGAACTGGTGGAACTCCATGTCCTCCAGCGGCAGGCCCTTGCGGAACACGATGGCCATGCCGTCGCCGGTCAGGGTGTGCGCGTTCGAGGTGGTCTTGTACATCCGGCCGGAGCCGCCGGTGGCGAACACGATCGACTTGGCGTGGAAGACATGGATGTCGCCGGTGGCCAGCTCGTAGGCGATCACGCCGGTGGCGACCGGGCCGCGATCGGTGTCGGTGAGCACCAGATCCAGCACGTAGAACTCGTTGAAGAACTCCACATCGTGCTTGACGCAGTTCTGGTACAGCGTCTGCAGGATCATGTGGCCGGTGCGGTCGGCGGCGTAGCACGCGCGACGGACCGGGGCCTTGCCGTGATCGCGGGTATGCCCGCCGAAGCGCCGCTGGTCGATCTTGCCCTCGGGCGTCCGGTTGAACGGCAGGCCCATCTTCTCCAGGTCGAGCACCGCGTCGATGGCCTCTTTGGCCATGATCTCCGCGGCGTCCTGGTCGACCAGGTAGTCACCACCCTTGACGGTGTCGAAGGTGTGCCATTCCCAGTTGTCCTCTTCGACGTTGGCCAGCGCGGCGCACATGCCACCCTGGGCGGCGCCGGTGTGGCTGCGGGTCGGGTACAGCTTGGTCAGCACCGCCGTCCGAACACGCGGGCCGGCCTCGATCGCGGCGCGCATGCCCGCGCCACCCGCGCCGACGATGACGACGTCGTAGCGGTGCTCCTGGACAGGACGAGATTCACCAGTCCCGATGGTTCGTTCGCTGCGCTCACTCATGCGAGGGGGCCTGTTCCTAACTGATGTTGGGGTCGAAGGTGAAGATGACGTAGGTGCCCACGCCCATGATCAGGATCATCGAGACGGCCAGCAGGGTTTTGAGCCAGAAGCGGGTCGAGTCCTTGCGGGAGTAGTCGTCGATGACGGTGCGCAGGCCGTTGCCGCCGTGCAACTGCGCCAGCCACAGCATGGTCAGGTCCCACAACTGCCAGAACGGGCTGGACCAGCGGCCCGCGACGAAGGCGAAGTTGAGTCGCTTCACGCCGCCGTCGAGCAGCAGCATGATCGCCATGTGGCCGAGCACCAGCACGATCAGCAGCAGGCCGGAGAAGCGCATGAACAGCCAGGCGTACTTCTCGAAGTTGCCGTTCGAGCGCGCGCGAGGCGTGCGGGGCAGGTCCAGGCCGGCCGGACGGTCGTACGACTTGCCGAGAACAGGTGCGCTCATTGTCAGTGCTCCGTGAACAGGTAGAAGAACTGGCGCCCGATCGCCGGAACAGCCAGCAGGAACCAGATCGCGAGAATGATCCAGAGCATCAGGCGCTGGTACTTCGGGCCCTTGGACCAGAAGTCCACCAGGATCACGCGGACGCCGTTGAGCGCGTGGTACAGGACGACGACGACCAGGGCCATCTCCATCAACGCGACGATGGGCGTCTTGTAGGTCTCGATCGCTTTGTTGTATGTATCCGGGCTCACGCGCACGAGGGCGGTGTCGAGCACGTGGACGAAGAGGAAGAAGAAGATGGTGACGCCGGTGATCCGGTGCAGCGCCCACGACCACATTCCAGGGTCGCCTCGGTACAGCGTCTTCCGCTTCGGCTGGGCCGGAGCTTCAATCGTGGTCATAGAGTGCGGTGCCTCCAACGTCGTTGATGGACCCGGTCGCAGGTCCGACGCCGACGGCGTGGTGGGCGAATGCCCAGGTAGCTGTACTCCGGCCCGTCGCAGGAACCTGAACCGATCTGTTCTGGACTCTAATCCTCGAGCAATCCCGGAACTAATTCGGCGTACCGTGCGTTGCGCGACACCGGATCGGGTTAGGCTTACCTTTCTCGATGGGTGCGGGGTTCCGTCGCGGCCTCGTCGTGGCCGTGGCAGGTCGATCCGAGAGGGGTCTCATATGTCGAGAATCGACTGGAAAATGTTGCGCGACAGTGCATTTGAAGTTATGCGCAATGCCTATGCGCCGTACTCGAGGTTTCCGGTCGGCGCCGCGGCTCTCAGTGTCGATGACCGAGTGGTGAGCGGTTGCAATGTGGAAAATGTCTCATACGGTTTGGGCCTGTGCGCCGAATGTGTACTCATCGGTAACTTGATTTCGGGGGGCGGAGGGCGTCTTCGGGCCATCTCCGTCACCGATTCGCGCGGCGAAATCCTCATGCCCTGCGGGCGCTGCCGCCAATTGCTCCACGAGCACGGTGGGGCCGGGCTCCTGGTCGATCACAAGGCCGGGCCGGTGCCGTTGCGCACGCTGCTGCCGGACGCGTTCGGCCCCGACGACTTGCACGCCGGGCAGGTGTAGCCGGTCGCATCCCATCGGCGAGAACCCGGGTGCGCGTCGGCCCATGCCAAACTGGCGACCGTGACGACACTGGACGCGGTTTCGATCATCACCACCAAACGCGACGGCGGGGAGCTGTCGGACGCGCAGATCGACTGGGTGGTCGATGGCTTCACCCGCGGCGCCGTGGCCGACGAACAGATGTCCGCGCTGGCCATGGCGATCGTCTGGCGCGGGATGACGCGACGCGAGACGGCGCGGTGGACCGCCGCGATGATCGCCTCCGGGCGGCGCATGGACCTCACCGGCTTGCCGCGCCCCACCGTGGACAAGCACTCGACCGGCGGGGTGGGCGACAAGATCACACTGCCGCTGGCGCCGCTGGTCGCGGCGTGCGGCGCGGCGGTGCCGCAGTTGTCCGGGCGCGGTCTCGGCCACACCGGCGGAACCCTGGACAAGCTGGAATCCATTCCCGGCTGGCAGGCGGACCTGTCCGCGTCGCGGATGCGAGATCTCCTGACCGATCCCGCGATCGGCGCGGTGATCTGCGCGGCAGGCGCGGATCTCGCGCCGGCGGACCGACGGCTCTACGCCTTGCGTGACGTCACCGGCACGGTCGAATCCATCCCGCTGATCGCCAGTTCGATCATGAGCAAGAAGATCGCCGAGGGCACCGCGGCGTTGGTGCTGGACGTCAAGGTCGGCTCCGGCGCGTTCCTGAAGACTCTCGACGGGGCGCGCGAACTGGCCGCCGCGATGGTCGAACTCGGCGCCGACGCGGATGTGCGTACGGTCGCGCTGCTCACCGCCATGGACACCCCGCTCGGCCGCACCGCGGGCAATGCTTTGGAAGTCGCGGAATCGGTGGAGGTGCTCGCGGGCGGCGGTCCCGCCGACGTCGTCGAGCTGACCATCGCCTTGGCTCGTGAGATGGTCGCGCTGGCCGGTCTCGACGCCGACCCCGCCGATGCGCTGGCCGACGGCCGGGCGATGGATCACTGGCGCGCGATGGTCCGCGCCCAGGGCGGCGACCCGGACGCGAAACTGCCCACGGCGAACCACACCGAGACCGTGCGCGCCGACGCCGACGGCGTACTCACCCGGCTCGACGCGATGGGTGTCGGCGTCGCCGCCTGGCGCCTCGGTGCGGGCCGGGCACGTCAGGGCGATCCCGTTCAGTTCGGCGCGGGCATCGAAATGCACGCCAAGCCCGGCGACGCCGTGACGGCGGGTCAGCCGCTGCTCACACTGCACACCGATACGCCCGAGTCGTTTCCCGGGGCCATCGCGGCCGTGCGCGACGCCATCAGGATCGGAACCGATGCCGCGCCCGCTCCGAACTCGCTGATCCTCGGCCGCATCGTCTCCTGAGCGACCCGTGCATGCCGGCTTTCGCCCCGTCCACGGCTGCGTGGTACCTGGTGCGGCCGCCGGTCCACGACCGGGTCGCGGCCACACGCATTCACGTGGATGCGGGTGGATCGCGAATGTGGCGCAGAACCGATCGGTGTCCGGTTGTGGACCGGTCCGCATCCGGTGGGCAACGAGATGGTGGCAACGGCTGGAGTCGGCTGCCGTTTCGGCGCGCTGCGGCTACCGTCGATACATGACTGGACCGATGCCTTTGACCCTTGCCTCGATCCGCCAAGCGCCGAAAGCGTTGCTGCACGACCACCTCGACGGTGGCCTGCGGCCCGCGACGGTGCTCGACCTCGCCGCGCACTGCGGCTACGAGGATCTACCCGCCGCCGACGAGGCGTCGCTGGCGGCCTGGTTCCGTGACGCGGCCGACAGCGGATCGCTGGAACGGTACCTGGAGACCTTCGCGCACACCGTCGCCGTGATGCAGACCCCGGAGGGCCTGCGCCGGGTCGCCCGCGAATGCGCCGAGGACCTCGCCGCCGACGGCGTCGTGTACGCGGAGGTGCGGTTCGCCCCCGAACAGCACCTCGAGCGCGGGCTCACGCTGGACGAGGTGGTCGAGCACACGCTGGCCGGATTCCGCGAAGGTGCGGCGGTCGCCGCAGCCAGTGGGCGCCCGATCGTGGTGACCTGCCTGCTCACCGCGATGCGGCATGCCGCGCGCTCGCGGGAGATCGCGGAGCTCGCGGTGCGCTTCCGCGATCGTGGCGTAGGTGGTTTCGACATCGCCGGCGCGGAGGCCGGTTACCCGCCGAGCAGGCACCTGGACGCGTTCGAATACATGCGCGCCAACAGTGCGCACTTCACCATCCACGCGGGCGAAGCCTTCGGTCTGCCGTCCATTCACGAGGCACTCGCGTTCTGCGGTTGCGACCGGCTCGGCCACGGCGTGCGGATCACCGACGACATCAGCGTGCCCGGCGCGATCGAGGACGCACAGCTCGGGTTGGTCGCCAACTATGTCCGGGACATGCGCATCCCGCTGGAGTTGTGTCCGTCGTCGAACGTGCAGACCGGCGCCGTGCCCTCGCTGGACAAGCACCCGTTCGACCTGCTGGCCCGCCTGCGTTTCCGCGTCACGGTCAACACCGACAACCGGCTGATGAGCGACACCAGCATGAGCCGGGAAATGCTCAAGCTGGTCGAGACGTTCGGCTACGGCTGGAGCGATCTGGAACGGTTCACCATCAACGCCATGAAGTCGGCGTTCATCCCCTTCCCCGAGCGGCTGCGGATCATCGACGACATCATCAAGCCCGGATACGCGGTGCTGATCGGATAACGGGCGCGCTCGAGGTCAGGCCGTGCCGGATCACCGTGCGGCAACGGAAAGTGTCGGCAGCGAGGTTCGGCCGCCCGTCGGCAACCGGTTCGCTAGCGTGGCGACCATGGCGACTTTGCGGATCCCCCGCCGGTTCAACGGTCCGCTCGATTCCGGCAACGGTGGTTATGTGGCCGGTCTGCTCGCCGACCAGCACGACGAGCCGGTCGTCACCGTGATCCTGCGCAGTCCGCCGCCCCTGGAGACGCCGCTGGCCGTGCGGGACGAACGGCTCTACGACGGGGACAGGCTGATCGCCGAGTCCAAGAGCGGCGAACTCGAGCGCGACGCACCGAGTCATGTCCCCTTCGCCGCCGCGGCCGAGGCGACGCGCAGCTATACGAGCATCGAGATGTTCGCGTCCTGCTTCGTCTGCGGCAGCGGCCGCGCGGACGGTCTGCGCATCGAACCCGGCCGGGTCGACGAGAACCGGGTGGCCGCGCCGTGGGTGCCCGACGCCACCGTGCCGCTGGGTCCACCGCTGCTGTGGGCCGCGATGGACTGCCCCGGCGGCTGGTCCCTGCCCGGCATGCTCCAACGTCCCGCGCTGCTCGGCTCGATGACCGCCACGGTGCACGGCATTCCCCAGGTCGACGAGCGCTGCGTCGTGGTGGGTGAATTCCACGGCGAACAGGGCCGCAAATGCCGGGCCTCGACCGCGGTCTACGGCGCGGACGAACGCCTGCTCGGGCAGGCCGAGCAGGTCTGGATCCGGCTGACCTAGTTACTGCTTGTCGAGCCGGGACTCCAGGTTGCGTTCCAGTTCGCGCCAGGCCTGGGCCTCGGCGGTGAACGGCGGGTTGGGCGCCAACCGGGTGGGGTCGGGGTTCAGCAGGTAGGAGACATACCAGCCCAGCGGGGTGGATGGGGCCAGGGCCTGTTCCACCGTGTCGTCATCGGCGTAGTCCGCCGCGTCGGTGAACAACTCGACCGCCAGATCGAGCTGTTCGATGTCGACCGCGTCCGGGCCTTCGGCCAGGTCCTCGGCCAGGCCGGGCAGCACGTAGACGTTCTCGTCGGTGACCTCGACCTCCAGCGAGCCGTCCACCGCCGCGGTCTGCACGTCGGCGAAGGTGCTCACGCGGGCCAGATCGTGCTCGTGGTCGTCGGCGAGGTAGCGGGCCAGTGCGCGCTCGGAGGAGAACACCGTGATCGAGCCCTTGTTGCCGAGGAAGATCGGCTCATCGTCGAGGTAACAGCGCAGCGTGAAAACGCTGCCCTCGGACGTGATGATCTTGACCGGGTCGATGCCGACCTCATGCCAGAACGACTCGTCCTCGTCCTCGTCCTCGTCGTCTTCTTCGAGGTCGACGGGCTCGAACTCCTCGTCCTCGTCGCTGTCGGCCGCGTCATCGGCGTCGACCACGTTCTCCTCGGCGGCCAGCAGCTCGGCTTCGGCGACCGCGACCGCCTCGGCGTCGACCTCTGGCGTCCGCACCACGGAATCGATCGCGTCCAGAACGTCGTCCCAGCCCTTGGCGATGGCCGCGCCGATCTGGTCCCACAGCTCCTCGCCGTCGCGCCCGACGAACGCGCTCACGCCTCCGGGCAGCGCGCCGAGCACCGGATGCGAACCGAAGAACTTGGTCACCGTCTCGAGTTCGCACACCTCGCCGATGTTGCGGACCATGCCGAGCGTGTCCTCCAGCTCGGCGACGGTGTCGACGTCGGGCTCGCCCGCCGCCAGCTCCGGCACCGCCACCAGATCGAAGGAGAAGTTCTCCTCCGGCTCCAGCTCGACCGCCGACAGACCCGCGACGACCTTCCACGCCGGATGGTCCACGAGGTCGTTGTCGGCGTTGGTGCGGATGAATGCGGCCAGCTCCGCCACGGACTCGAAACCGTAGAGCGCGTCCTCGTGACCGAGGAACGCCTCCCACTCGTCGTCACCGTCTCGCCAGCGCGGTGCCCACAGGGTGACGAGATCGCCGTCGGTCAGGCCGAGCTCGATCGGGACGATGTCTCCAGAAGCCATGTGCGGAAGCCTATCGACCTTCCGCGTCAGGCACTATCCGGCCCGCCCCCATTCGTGCCCGCGGGCTGCCCGGCCGCGGGGACGAACGACTCGTTCAGTGTCGCAACGACCTTGGATCGCTGTGTGCCGGCGTCCTCGGCGGCCTGCCTGCACGCCCAGACGATCAACTGCCCGACCTCCGCGGGTGGCAGTGCGGTGACCGATTCCGCCAAGGTCAGACCGACCAGCGCGCCATCGCTGTTCACCTCGACGCTCACCGCGCCGTCGTCCGAGGTGAACCGCCCACGCACCTGCTTCAGCCCGTACAGCGCGGCTTCCAGCGCCTCCAGTTTCTGGGTAGCCGACGCGACCAGGGCGTCCATCTCCGCACTCATACCGGCCTCATCCAGCTCGTCGGTCCCGTGTCCGCGTCGTCGATCCGGTCCAGCTCGTCCACCGCCTGCCGGCGGGTGGGCAGGCCGAGCCGGTCGAGGATGTCCGAGGGCATGCCCGCCTCGGCGAGCAGTTCGCGCCGCCGCGCCCGCGCCGCGATGGCGGACCGCTGGGTGAGCCGCAGGATCTCGTTCGCAAGCGACTGTGCGCCGTAACGGTATTCGCTGCGCTCGAATGTGATCTCCACCGGCATGCCCTGATCGGTGGCGCGCACCGAGATGGTGCCCGACCGGTTGCTGCTGGCCGCCACCGTGACATTGGGGACTTGCGGTCGGGTCATGCCGTCGGCCTGTAGAAGCCGTGGAAGTCCATGCCTGAATTCTCCGTTCGAATCGAGCTGATCTGGACCGGGTCACCCGCCTCGACGAACTGGCCGTTGCCGATCACCATGGCAACGTGGCCGTCCCAGATCGCGAGGTCGCCGGGCATCAGGTCACCGGCCGACACCGGCGTGGCCCCGTTGCCCTGTTCGGCCGCGAGCCGGGGCAGGTCGACGCCCGCCTCGCCGTAGGCGTATTTGGTGAGCCCGCTGCAATCCAATCCCGCGCCAGGGGTGTTGCCGCCCCAGACGTACGGCGTGCCGACGGCGCCGATCGCCGACCGGACGGCCGTGGCGGCCTGTTCGTTGGGGGCCTCGACGACACTGCCGTCGGGCAGGGTGATCTTGACGCCCTCGCCGTTGTCGGGCGCCCCGGACGAACCGGTGTCCGGCCTGGGGGTGCCCGCCGGGCCCGGCGTGCCACGAGAACTGGGCGAGGACTGCGACTGTAGCGGCGTGGCCATCACGGTGCTCAGCAACGAGCCGGCACCGTTGAGCACACCGGATGCGGCGGACGCCGCTTGCTGCACGCCCGCGACCGGCACACCGGCGAGCGACGGGGTGGGCGGCGGCGGGGTCAGGTCGTTCATCGACGCGGTGTGCGTCTGCAATTCGTTCTGCACCCGGCCGACTACGTTGAGCGCTTGGTTGAGATGGTCGATCGCCGAGCCGACGAGCACCGTCAACCCCTCCGGCGTGGCCAGGACCGGGCCCATGCTCGCCGCGGTGTTCACGAAGGACTGCGCGATGTCGGTGAGCTCTTTCTGGCCCGTCTCGACCTCGCCGGCGGCTTGGTTCACCACCGTGGCCATCTCGTTGCCGCGATCGGAGATGGTGGCGGCGGAGGTCTGCACGCGCAGCGCTTTCGCGGTGGCCGCGTCGGCGGCGCGGCCGTCCCACGCGGTATTCATCGCGTTGATGCTGTCGCGGCCCATCTGATGGATCTGGTCGACCACGGTCGAGGTGCTGCGCAGCGCGTCGGTGGGACCACCCGCAGGCAACACGCCGCTGCCGAAGCTTGCGAGCAGGTCCAGGATCGGCTGGGCCAGTGCGTTGACATCGATCACGCGCTCACTCCAGCTCGGTGGCCGCGGACCGCAGCGCTCCGGCGTGTGCGGCGTCGGTCTCGGTGAGGACGGCCGCCGCCCCGGTGGCCGCGCCGCCCATGCTGGTCAGCACCGCCGACAGCTGGCCGATCGAGGCCACGTGCCCGGCGTGCGCCGCGGCGTAGGCCGCCATGAAGTCACCGCCGATCAGCCCCATGATCGGGCCGAGCAAGGCGGGCTCCGCCGCCGCGGCGCTCGCTCCGGCCGCCGCCATCTCACCCGCCATGACGTGGGCGGTCGCGCCATAGGCCGCGATGCCTTCGGTATCCGCCGACATCTTTCGCATCAGAGCTTCCCCCATCTGTTGTTCCCAGGCAGAGTACGTCATCTACTTGGTTCGACGCGCGCTGTCGCGTTTCGGTTCCGCCGCTTCGAAAAAAAGTCCGGTGGCGTCCAGCGGTGCGTTCTCGACCGACCTTATCGTTCCCTCATGCGCACCCACACCGTGGACCATCCACTCGTCGCCGCCCTGCTCACCGCCATGCGGGACGAGCGAACCCCGAATCCGGCTTTCCGTGCCGCACTACGGGATCTGACCGGGATCCTGATCTACGAGGCGCTGCGCGACGCGGAGGTGGAGCGCTTCGAGATCGTCACCCCGGTCGCTCCCACCGAAGGCGTCCGGCTGGCCCACCCGCCGCTGCTGGTTCCGGTACTGCGCGCCGGACTCGGCATGGTCGACGCGGCCGCCGAGCTGATCCCGGATGCCAGAATCGGATTCGTCGGTCTCGCCCGTGACGAGGACACCCACCTGCCGGTGCCCTACATGGAATCGCTGCCCGCGGATCTCGCCGGGTTGCCGGTCTTCGTGCTCGACCCGATGCTGGCCACCGGCGGCTCGATGCGGCACACCCTGCAACTGCTCGCGGCCCGGGGCGCCACCGACATCACCGCGGTGTGCGTCGTCGCCGCTCCGGAAGGCATTGCGGCACTGTCCGACTCGGGCCTGCCGGTGCGGCTGGTCACCGCCGTGGTCGACGCGGGCCTGAACGAGAACGCCTATATCGTTCCGGGCCTCGGCGACGCGGGCGACAGGCAATTCGGCCCGCGCTGAACTGCTGACGAAGGCGGGTCAGAACTTCTGGCAGAAGTCGCGCAGCGCGCAAAGGCGTTCCCGTGCGGCGGCTCGCGCGGCCGGAAGATCGGCGCGTGAGCCGACCGGTTCGACCACCTCCAGGTAGCACTTGAGCTTCGGTTCGGTGCCGGAAGGGCGAACGACCACGCGGGACGAAACACCCTGGAAAATCATTGCGTCGGTACGCATCTGGCCCCGCACCCGGAGCTGATCGGTGTACTCCACCGGCTCGCCCGCGATCTCGTGCGGCGGATCGGCCCGCAACCGCTCGACCGCGGCGGCCGCCTCGGCGGCCGAGACGAGCCGCAGCGACACCTGATCGCCCGCGTGCACGCCGAATTCCACCGCGTAGTCGTCGAGTTCGTCGTTCAGGTCGCGGCCCGCGGCCTTCAGCCGGGCCACCAGGTCGGCGGCCAGCACCGCGGCCGAGATTCCGTCCTTGTCCCGGACCGCCGCCGGGTCCACGCAGTGGCCGATCGCCTCCTCGTAGGCGTACACCAAGCCGTCCCCCGCCCGGGCCAGCCATTTGAATCCCGTGAGCGTTTCCGCGTAGCGGCCACCGCGCGCCCGCGCCAGCTTCGACAGCAGCCGCGAGGACACGATGGTCGTGGCCACCAGCGCATCTTCCGGGGCGGTGCGCAGTACGCAATCGCCGAGGAGCACGCCGGTCTCGTCGCCGCGCAACATCCGCCAGGTGCCGTCCGGGCGCGGGACGCCGACCGCGCACCGGTCGGCGTCCGGATCGAGGGCGATCGCCATATCCGCGCCGACCCGGGCCGCCGTCGCGAGCAACAGATCGGTCGCACCGGGCTCTTCCGGGTTGGGGAACGCGACGGTGGGGAAGTCGGGGTCCGGTTGGAACTGCTCGTCGACCACATGGATGTCGGCGAAACCCGCGGCCCGGAGCGCGTCGACAGCGAGGTCGCCGCCGACGCCGTGCAGCGGGGTGAGCGCGATCCGGATTCCGGCGCGCTCGCCCGGTCCGCCGATCCGGTGGGGCAGTCCGGCGACGCGCTCGAGGTAGCGCCGCACGACCTCGTCGCCGGCGGGGGTGACCGGCGCCCGGTCGATCGGCTCGGTGACCGCCTCGATGCAGCGCTCGATCTCGGCGTCGGCCGGGGCGATCAGCTGTGCTCCGCCGTCGAGGTAGACCTTGTAGCCGTTGTCGGTGGCTGGATTGTGCGAGGCGGTGACCTGCACGCCCGCGACCGCGCCCAGCTCACGCACCGCGTACGCGACCACAGGCGTGGGCAGCGGACGCGGCAGCAGCGTCACCGGGAAGCCCGCGGCGGCGAAGATCTCCGCGGCCGCCGCGGCGAACTCGGCGGAACCGTACCTGGCGTCGCGTCCGACGACCACCGGGCCACCGCCGAGGCAGCGCGTGCGCAGCCATGCCACGAGTCCGGCGGTCGCCCGGCTCACCGTGGTGACGTTCATGCCGTCCGGGCCGTCGCGCAGCGGTCCGCGCAGGCCCGCCGTGCCGAAGCGCAGCATCTACACCCGTTCCAGCACGCCGCGCAGCAGTTTGCCGAGCCGGGGCGCCGCGGCGTGGCCTTCGGCCAGCACCTCCGCGTGGGACAGATGCGCGCCCGTGACCCCCGCGGCCAAGTTGGTCACCAGCGAGACGCCCAGCAGCCGGGCGCCGAGCGCACGGCAGGCGATGGCCTCGAGCACCGTGGACATGCCGACCAGATCCGCGCCGATGGTGCGCAACATCCGGATCTCGGCGGGTGTCTCATACTGCGGACCGGTGAGGCCCGCGTAGACACCCTCGGCCAGGCTCGGATCGATCTCCCTCGCCAGCGCCCGCAACTCCGGATCCCAGGCGTCGACCAGGTCGACGAAGGTCGCGCCTACCAGCGGCGTGCGGCCGGTCAAGTTGAGATGGTCGCTGATCAGCACCGGCTCACCCACCCGGAGACCGGATCGGATACCGCCCGCGGCGTTGGTCAGTACGACGATCTCCGCGCCCGCCGCCACCGCCGCCGCCACCGGGTGCACCACATCGGCGGGCTGATAGCCCTCGTAGAGGTGCTGGCGGCCCATCAACAGCAGTACGTCGTTGTCGTCCACCTGGACGGAGTGGATCATGCCGACATGGCCCCGTGCGGTCGGCGTCCCGAAACCGGGCAGCTCCGGCATCGGCACCGACGCCCGCGGCGCCCCGATCTCCGCGGCCGCGTCCTGCCAGCCGGACCCCAGCACCACCGCGACCCGGTGACGTGACACTCCCGTACGTTCGGCGATCGCCTCGGCGGCCTGTTCGGCAAGCATGATGGTCACCATAGCTGTGTTTGATTGCCGCGACTTTGTCGCGGCGTGTTCGCGGCCCCTTTGTGGCTCGCGTGTGCGCGGCCGCCGCTTGCTCCTTCGTCGCTTGCGCGGCGGCCGCGCACACGCGAGCCGGGCCGCGAACGGCGCATGCTCGGTCTCGCTGACACGAAAATTGAATTTCCCCACCCACGCAGGAGCGCGCAGCGCCCCTGAACAGCTTCGCTCGAGAGTCGTAGTTGGGGTGCGCTGGGCGCGTTGTGTTCGAGCCGCGGGGCGCAGGGGCGCGCGGTTCAGAAACCTTTATTGGTTGCCGTGCCTTCGGGGATGGTTGTCCGACGGGCCGCTGCCTGTCTTTCGGTGGTGGTTCGGTGCGCGGTTGATCGTCGTGGTACGCGGTCGACTGCTACCCGTGAGTAGGGGTCGGGCGCGGCCCGTTACGCTGCATCGCATGCCGTATCTGGAACGTCAAGGGGAGGTTTTCGTCGTCTACCTCGGGGCCGAGGCGCAGACGGACGGCGAGAACCGTTTCCACCCGGATTGGATCGACGCGTTTCATGGGTTGCTGGACGAGGTGGAGAGCTCCGCGGGGCCTGCCGCGCTGGTGACGACGGCGACCGGGAAGTTCTTCAGCAACGGTCTGGACACCGATTGGCTGTTCGGCAACCTGGACAAGATGCACGGCTATCTCGATCGCGTGCACTCGCTCTACACCCGCCTGCTCGCCTTCCCGCTGCCGACCGTCGCGGCGATCAACGGCCATGCCTTCGGCGCGGGCGCCATGCTGGCCACCTCGCACGATTTCCGGGTGATGCGCGCCGATCGCGGCTTCTACTGCCTGCCCGAGGTGCACCTGGGCATGCCGTTCACTATCGGGATGAACGCCCTGCTCACCGAGCGGCTGACCAATCAGGTCTGCGTTCGGGCGATGACCACCGGCCATCGCTACCCGGCCGACGAGGCGATCGCCGCGGGCATCGTGGACGGCAAGGCCGAAGCCGGCGAATTGCTCCCGACCGCCGTCCAGTGGGCCGCGGCACTGGCGAGCAACCGCAAACCCAACCTGCCGGTGATCAAGCGCGCGCTGCACGCGAAAGCGCTGGCCGGCCTCGCGGTGCCGACCACCCCGGAGAACTTGGCCTTCGGCGCGAACTGACCCGCCTACACCAAGGCGCCCAGCGCACCTCGACCACGACTTTCGAGCGCAGCGGGACCGGGCATCCACACCAGCACCGCCGCGAACACGCAGCGCCGCGGGCGCCGCAAAACCAAATACCTGCGAGACTGTGTTGCATGCCACCATCGCGCAGCGGGCGCCAGGAAGCGCAGCACGACGGCAACGCAGTCCGCGGGGTCGACGCCACCGCTCGCGGTGACGCCGCGATCCGCGCCGCGTCCGCCGAGCTGATCGCGCTCTCGCATGCGATTCACGACGAGCCGGAGCTGGCGTTCGAGGAGACCCGTAGCGCCGCCAAGACCATCGCACCGCTCGCCGAGCGCGGCTTCGAGATCGAGGTCGGCGTCGCCGAACTGCCCACGGCCTTCCGCGCACGCTACGGCAGCGGCTCGCTGACCGTCGGCATCTGCGCCGAATACGACGCTCTTCCCGAGATCGGCCACGCCTGCGGGCACAACATCATCGCCGCCTCCGCGGTGGGCGCGGCTCTCGGGCTCGCCGAGGTCGCCGACGCGCTGGACCTGACCGTGCTGGTGTTCGGCACCCCGGCCGAGGAGAGCGGCGGTGGCAAGGTGCTCATGCTGGAACGCGGCGTGTTCGACGATGTCGCGATGGCGATGATGGTGCATCCGGGCCCGCTCGACATCGTCGGCGCCCGCTCGCTGGCTCTGGCCGACCTGTCGGTGGTCTTCCACGGGCGCGAGGCGCACGCCAGCGCGGCGCCGGAGCACGGCCGAAACGCGGGCGACGCGGTCACCGTCGCACAGGTCGCCCTCGGGTTGCTGCGGCAGCATCTCCTGCCCGGCCAGCAACTGCACGGTATAGTCGGCGACGGTGGCGTAGCTCCCAACATCGTGCCCGGACGTGCGGAATTGCTGTATTACCTACGCGCAGTCGACTCCGCATCCCTCGACGATCTGATGCGACGAGCATCGGCTTGCTTCGAGGCGGGCGCCCTCGCGACCGGCTGCACCCATGAGATCCGGACGCTCGCGCCGACCTATACCGAGTTGACCCCGGATCCGGAGTTGTTGCTCGTCTATCGCGAGCAGCTCACCGGATCCGGACGCGTGCCACTCGCTCCGGAGTTCGAGGCGCAACGGCCGCTGGGCAGCACCGATATGGGCAACGTCACCAATGTCATTCCGGGGATTCACCCGGTCATCGGCATTGATGCCGGTGGTGCGGTGACACATCAGCCCGGCTTCGCCGCGGCCAGCGTCAACGCCTCGGCGGATCGCGCGGTCCTCGATGGTGCGCTCGCGCTCGCGCGTACCGCGATCGCCGTCGCCCGCGATGACATCCATAGAGACAGGTTGTTGCAACGGCTAGTTCAACGACAGGAGGACATTCGGTGAGCACAACCGGCCGTTCTGCGGCGCCGGCGCCGGGCCCGGCAGCGGGCATCCGTGTGGCCACGGAGGGCCCCGGCAGCTCCGCGGTGTCGGAAACCGGGGGATCAGGACGGGAAGCGGTGGAGTCGTGGTTGGCCGATCACACGGTCGATCTCGTCCAGTGGCGCAGGCACATCCACGCCAATCCGGAACTGTCCAGGACCGAGTTCGGCACCACCGAGTTCGTCTCGGCGTGGTTGACCAAGGCGGGGCTGACGCCGCAGGTGCTGCCCGGCGGCACCGGACTGATCTGTGACATCGGACCGGACGGACCGCGGATCGGCCTGCGCGCCGACATGGACGCGCTGCCGCTGCAGGAGTTCACCGGACTGCCCTTCGCTTCGACCGTCCCCGGAGTGGCACACGCGTGCGGCCATGACGCGCACACCACCATCCTGCTCGGCACGGCGCTGGCGTTGGCCGAGGTGCCGGAGCTGCCGGTCGGCGTGCGGCTGGTCTTCCAGCCTGCCGAGGAGGTCATGCCGGGTGGCGCGATCGACGTGGTCGCCACCGGCGCGATGACCGGCGTGGAGCGGATCTTCGCGCTGCACTGCGACCCGCGCCTGGAGGTCGGCCGGGTGGGTATCCGCGTGGGCGCGATCACCTCCGCCGCCGACACCATCGAGCTGGTGCTCGACTCGCCCGGCGGCCATACCTCGCGTCCGCACCTGACCAGTGACCTGGTCTACGCGATCGGCTCGGTCATCACCGGCCTGCCCGGCCTGCTCAGCCGCCGTATCGACCCGCGCACCAGCACCGTGATGGTGTGGGGCGCGGTGAGCGCGGGCAAGGCGCCGAACGCCATTCCGCAGACCGGCATGCTCACCGGCACCATCCGCACCGGAGATCACGCGACCTGGTCCTTGCTGGAGCCGATGGTGCGGGAGATCGTCGACGGCCTGCTCGCCCCGACGGGTGTGCGGTACCAGCTCAACTACCGGCGCGGCGTGCCGCCGGTGGTCAACGACGAGCACTCCACCCGCATCTTCGAGGACGCCATTCGCGCGCTGGGTCCCGATGCGCTGGCCGACACTCCGCAGTCCGGGGGCGGCGAGGACTTCTCCTGGTATCTGGAGGAGGTGCCGGGCGCGATGGCGCGCCTGGGCGTCTGGTCCGGCGAGGGCGAACAGCTGGATCTGCACCAGCCGACCTTCGACATCGACGAACGGGCGCTCGCGGTCGGCGTCCGGGTGCTCAGCAACCTCGCGCTCGGCGCGGGCCCGGTCTGATTCCAGCGCCTGCGGCACTGGGTGTTCGCGGCCACTTTGTGGCTCGCGTCCGAGTGGGCGAGACTCGCGCCTGCGGCGCATGCGCTTCGCCCACTCGGACGCGAGCAGGACCGGGAATGGTGTTCGACGGCCTCGCACCCGAACGGGGCGGGGAGTGGGCCGCCGGCGTTACGGGTGTACGCGCCCGGTCAGCCGAAGTTGCCCGGGCCGACGTTGCGGCTGTTGCGGGTGCGTAGGGCGTGTACGTAATCCTCTGGCGCACCGGCCTTTTCGGCGGCATCGGCGATCACGCCGAGGTAGCGGGCCGAGGGCAGGCCGCCCTCGTAGGCATCCAGGACGTACAGCCAGGCCAGTGTGGGTTCGCCACCGTCGCCGTTGCGGGTCACGCGCAGGCGGATCTTCTTGTGGATGCCGAAGTCGGAGCCCTCCCAGCGGTCCAGCCGTTGCTCGTCCTCCGGGGACACGTCATAGAGCACGACGAACACCCGGGAACCGGGATCCTCGACGACCGTCGCGAGAGGCCCTTCCCAGCCGATATCGTCACCGGCGAAGGTGAGCCGCCAGCCCTCCAACCAGCCCGTCCCGGACATGGGGGAGTGCGGACAGCGCTCGAGCATCTGCGTCGAGTCCATATTGGACCCATAGGCGGCATAGATCGGCACCAGCAAAGGGTAGCCAATAACCTTCGCAGACCGCGTTCGATTGCCGCACCTGCGGCGCGCCGTCCGCTGGGGAACCGTTGCGCACCGGTAACGCGGTCGATAGTGCGGGGTGGCTGCCGGATAACGTTTACCCGTGCCGGAGATCCCGGTGCGAAGCACGAGCGGAGGTATCTATGACCCGCATCGCGATCATCGGTGGCGGACCGGCCGGCTATGAGGCCGCCCTGGTGGCGGCCCAACACGGAGCGTCGGTGACGGTGGTCGACTCCGACGGCATCGGCGGGGCATGCGTGCTGTGGGACTGTGTCCCCTCGAAGACCTTCATCGCCTCGACCGGCGTGCGCACCGACCTGCGCCGCGCTCGCGATCTGGGCATCACCCTGGACCCGGCCCAGGCGCACGTGCAACTGTCCGAGGTGAACGCGCGGGTCAAGGCTCTGGCGCTGGCCCAGTCCTCCGACATCCGCTCGAAACTGCAAACCGTCGGGGTGACCGTGCTGGCCGGATACGGCGAGCTGATCGATCCGGGCACTGGCTTGGCCGCGCACCGAGTGCTGGCCAAGCTGGCCGACGGCGCGCAGCAGATCATCGAGGCCGAGGTCGTGCTGATCGCGACCGGCGCGAGCCCGCGGGTGCTGCCGGGGGCGGAACCGGACGGTGAGCGGATCCTCAACTGGCGTCAGCTCTACGACCTGGAGGAACTGCCGGAGACCTTGGTGGTCGTCGGTTCCGGTGTGACGGGTGCGGAATTCGTCTCCGCCTACACCGAGATGGGCGTGCGGGTGAGATTGGTCTCGAGCCGCGACCGGGTGCTGCCCGGCGAGGACGCCGACGCGGCGCTCGTGCTGGAAGATGCGCTCGCCGAGCGGGGCGTCGAACTGGTCAAGCACGCGCGCGCCGACGCCGTGGAGCGCACCGCCGACGGCATCGTGGTCAAGCTCTCCGACGGGCGTACCGTCGCCGGCTCGCACGCGTTGATGACCGTCGGCTCGACACCCAACACCGCAGGCCTCGGGCTGGAGAAGGTCGGCATCGAACTCGATCGCGGCGGCTATCTGCGGGTGGACCGCGTGTCGCGCACCTCGGCACCGGGCATCTACGCCGCGGGTGACTGTACCGGCCTGCTGCCGCTGGCCTCGGTGGCCGCGATGCAGGGGCGCATCGCGATGTACCACGCGCTCGGGGAAGGCGTGAACCCCATCCGCCTGAAGACCGTCGCGTCCGCGGTGTTCACCCGGCCGGAGATCGCGACCGTCGGCGTCAGCCAGACCGCGATCGACAATGGTGAGGTACCCGCGCGCACGGTGATGCTGCCGTTGAACACCAACCCGCGCGCCAAGATGTCCGGACTGCGACGCGGTTTCGTCAAGATCTTCTGCCGTCCGGCGACCGGCGTGGTGATCGGTGGCGTCGTGGTCGCGCCGATCGCCTCGGAACTGATCCTGCCGATCGCCCTTGCCGTGCAGAACAATCTGACGGTCAACGACCTGGCCCAGACCTTCTCGGTGTACCCGTCACTCACCGGTTCGGTGACCGAGGCGGCGCGTTTGCTGATGCGGCACGACGACCTGGGCTGAGCTCCGTTCGGCGTGTCCGGTGCCGTGTCCCGTCCCGGACATCGGGCCGGGTGAACCCCGGTCGGGGCGGGCACGGGACGCGTGCGGTCTTGCCACCCTTGGCTATTCGTCGCGTTGCCCATCGTGCGAACATGTGGTTCACTCTCGGCAGAGATGCGATCGGCTGGACGGTCGCGGAGTTCGGTGTGGGGGGATAGGTCCTTTCCAAATCGGCACGAGCGAACGGCCCGGGCCGTTCGGCGATCAGGCGTCTCACCCAGGGACAACTGCACGCGGCCTGCCGGGCCGCACCCGGGAAGGAAATTGCGAAAAGTGAAACATCGTAAGCCGAGTCGGGCGCAGCGAGCGATGGCGAGCACCTCGCTGCCACTGGCCACTGCGGCTGCCGTGGCCACTCTCTTCGCTGCGCCGGCGGGGGCGGCTCCCAACGATCCGACCACTCCGCCGACGCCTGCTCCGGCGCAGCCGGGCGTGAACGAGTCGGCGCCGAGCACACCGGAGACCACTCAGCCGGCGCCGAACAAGCCGGACTCCAAGCAGGATCCGCAGAAGCCGGAGAGCAAGCCCACACCGAGCCAGCCCGGTGTCACCACCCCGGAGTCGGATCATGTCGGGCCGGACCAGAAGGACCCGAAGCTGGCCAAGCCGACCCAGCCGGGTGTGACTCCGCCGCGCGTCGCGCCGCTGCCGGTCCCCGGTCAGCAGAAGCCGAGCGAGCCGCTGCCCGCGGTCGCGCCGGATCAGGCCGCGCCGCAGCCGGGGCAGCAGTCGACTCCACAGCCGGGTCAGCAGACCACTCCGCGGCCGGGTCAGCAAGCCGCGCCGCAGCCGGGTCAGCAGGCCACTCCGCAGCAGGGCACCCAGAACGACAACGCCCAGGCGCGGCAGCCGGAGAGCTCCACGCTGGTGCAGCCGCAGGCGCAGCCACGCTGGCAGGCGCCGCGTCTGGAGTCGGCCCCGGCCGCTCCGGTCGTGGAGATGACCGGCCCGCACGCGGAGATCGGCGCGAACATCGACGGCGGCACCCTCCTCCCGGGCCACGTGGCCAACACCCACCACTTCAGCAACGAGGCCGGTTACGTCGGCACCATCGGCTACCGCACGCCGACCGGCTCGGGTGAAGCGGGCGTCTCGGTGGAGTTCATCGACAAGAACACCGTGAAGCTGACCACCTACACCGGTGGGGAGGGCTTGGCCTCGAACAACACCACCACGGTGCTCGACACCACCCAGCTGAACCAGGCCAAGGCCGCGGTGGAGAACTGGATTCGGGAGCAGCCGGGCGGAGCTGCCGCCCTGGATGCCGCCGCACAGGTTAAGCTTCCGCTTCAGCCGGGCGATTTCGCTCCGCAGACCGTCGGCGTGGGTGGTGTCACCACCCAGTGGGGTGGTTCACTCCAGTACTGACGTGCTGTTCTCGACGGGTGGGGCGGTCGTTCGCGGCCGCCCCACTTGTGTGTCCTGGGAAAGGATTGGGTGTGACCTCCGAGGGTGATGCGAGGGAGAACGAATCCGACCAGTCCGGTTCGGAGTTCGGTCCGTCGTTGGGGAAATTCGGACCGCCGGTTTCCGAATTCGGTCCGCCTGTTTCGGAGTTCGGTCCGCCTGTTTCGGAGTTCGGTCCGCCTGTTTCGGAGTTCGGTCCGCCTGTTTCGGAGTTCGGTCCGCCTGTTTCGGAGTTCGGTCCGCCGATGGGGGCCGACACCGGCCCGCGCTGGCAGGTGCCACAGGAGCCCACCGATCACCCGGAACTGACTTGGCGGCCCGCGGGCGAGCCGGAAACGACACCCGCACTGCCGTCGCAGTTCCGCGCGCCGGATTCCACGGTCTACGCCGGACCTGCCTCCGCAGCCCCTGAGCAGCCTTTCGCCGAAGCAGAGGCGGAGCAGTCCACGGGCGGCGAGCCGCAGGCGTCCTGGTGGAACCAGCCGACCGCGGAGGGGGGCGTGCCGAAACCTCCGGCGCCGTCCGAATCGGGGCTGTCCTGGGCCGAGGACCCGATCGCCATGCGGTTGGCGCTGCGCGTGCCCACCACACCGGAGCCTGCCCGGCGCAAGAACTCCTCGCCTCGCCGGATCGTGCTCGGTGTGGTCGCGGCGGCCGTGGTGCTGATCGCGCTGACGGTGACCATCATCGTGTCCGGCGGCGGCGATGACGGCGAGAGCGGCACGGCTGCCGGGGGCGCCACCAGCACCGTGGCGGTGGACTGCCCGTCCCGCACCGAGGGCAAGGTCACCTTCGGCAACGGCCCGGGCGATACGAGCAGTGGGGTCCGGGCGATTCTCGGCTTCGAGCACGCGTACTACTCCGAGCGCAGCGCTACCCGCGCGCACACCTTCGTGGCACCGGGCGCGAACGTCGAGCCACCCGCCGACCTGCAGAAAACCATCGACCAGCACATCCCGCAGGGCACGGCCTATTGCCTGCGGATCGCGGAGATCACGCCCGATCGCTTCAACGTCGAGATCACCGAGCGCCATCCCGACGGCACCGAGGCCCAGTATTTCCCGGTGTTCACGACCATGACCCTGGACGGACGGACCCTCATCTACCTGATCGATTGAGTCCGCTCCAATATTTCTCATATATTGGGAATTTGATTTCATATTTTGGTAGGCGATGTGAAACAGTGAGGACACGCGTACCGTGGCGTCCTTCTGGAGGTTTCATGTCGGCGATCACTCCACCCTTGGCCCGGCGTCTCGACGGCCTGACGAGTTCGGCGATTCGTGATCTGCTGAAGGTAGCCGCGCGCGACGACGTCATCAGCCTGGCCGGTGGCCTGCCCGACGAACAGTTGATGCCGCGGGACCGGATCGCCCGGGCAGCGGAGTCGGCGCTGGCGGACCGCGCGCGTCTGCAGTACACCGAATCAGCCGGGTGGGGTCCGTTGCGTGACGTGCTCGCAGCGCGCGAGACGCAGCGGCTCGGGCGGCCGGTGGCGCTGGCGGAGGTGTTCGTCACCCACGGTTCGCAGCAGGCGTTGTCGCTGCTGGCCGAGGTGTTGCTGGATCCGGGCGCGCTCGTGGTGGTGGAGGATCCGGCATACGTCGGTGCGTTGCAGGTGTTCCAGGCCGCTGGATCGCGCGTCGTGACGGTCCCGCTGGACGCCGAGGGAATGCGGGTCGACGTGCTGGCCGAACTGCTGGGCCGCGGCGAGCGGCCTGCGGTGGTGCACACGGTGAGCAACTTCCACAATCCGCGCGGTGTCACCATGAGCCCGCAGCGTCGACGGGAGCTCGCCGAGCTCGCCGGCCGGTTCGGGTTCTGGGTGATCGAGGACGATCCCTACGGCGAGCTGTGGTTCGACCGGCCGTCGCCGGAGCCGATCGCGACGTATTCGCCCAACGTGATCCGGCTGTCCAGCGCGTCGAAGATTCTCGCGCCGACCCTGAGGGTGGGCTGGATGATCGCGCCTGACGCGGTATGCCGGGGCGTGGAGTTGCTGAAGCAGGGCGCGGACCTGTGTGGTTCGGCGCTGACCCAGCAGATCGCCGCCGATCTGCTCGCCGACGCGGACTGGCTGGCCGGGCACATCGAGGAGATCCGGCGGGTCTACGGTGCGCGTGCGCGCGTCCTGGTCGACGAGCTGCGCACCCGCTTCGGCGACCGGCTGGTGAGCACCGATGCCGCGGGCGGCATGTTCGTGTGGGTCGACTTCACCGATGGGACCGACACCGTGAACGTGCTGCCCCACGCCATCGATCTGGGCATCGCCTACGTCCCCGGCGAGGCGTTCGCGGTGTCGGGCGCCCATCGGAATTCGATGCGCCTGTGCTTCACCACCTCCGACGCGGCGACACTTCGAGAGGCGGTCGGGCGCTTGGCGCGCGCGATCGGGGAATAGCCAGGAACAGCCTCGGGACAGTGACTTCCGACCGGGCCCGCTCCTCGTCTCAGCTCTACGGTGTGGACCGTGCCGCACGACGCGTCGGCGGGTCGTGCGAGGAAACCCGGTGCGCTGGTCAGTCCACCCAGCCGTAGGTGCGCTCGACCGCCTTGTTCCACGCGGCGAAGCGCTCGTCCCGGTCCGCCTCCGGCATGGTCGGGTGCCAGGTCTTGTCGGCGGTCCAGTTGTCGCGGATGTCGTCGGTGCCCGACCAGTAGCCGACCGCGAGCCCGGCCGCGTACGCCGCGCCCAGCGCGGTGGTCTCGTTGACCACGGGGCGCACCACCGGCACGTCGAGGACATCGGATTGGAACTGCATGAGCAGATCGTTGGCGACCATGCCGCCGTCCACCTTCAGCGTGGTCAGCTCCAAGCCGAGCCGCTGGGACTCGGCGTCCGCGCGCATCGCGTCGACCACCTCGCGGGTCTGGAACGCGGTGGACTCCAGCACCGCGCGCGCCAAGTGCGCTTTGGTGACGAAACGGGTGAGACCGGCGATCACGCCGCGCGCGTCCGGACGCCAGCGGGGCGCGAAGAGTCCGGAGAAGGCGGGCACGATGTAGGCGCCGCCGTTGTCCTCGACGCTGCGGGCCAGTGGCTCGATCTCGTCGGCGGAGGAGATGATGCCGAGATTGTCGCGGAACCACTGCACCAGCGAGCCAGTCACCGCGATGGAGCCCTCCAGGGCGTATACCGCGTCCGCGTCACCCAGGCGGTAACACACCGTGGTGAGCAGTCCGTGCTTGCTGAACACCGGCGTGGTCCCGGTGTTCAGCAACATGAAATTGCCGGTACCGTAGGTGTTCTTGGCCTCGCCGGGCGACAGGCACGCTTGGCCGAAAGTGGCGGCCTGCTGGTCGCCGAGGATGCCCGCCACCGGCACCCCGGCCAGTGGGCCGGAACCGATCGGCGCGTAGACCTCCGAGGAACTGCGCACCTGCGGAAGCATCGACTCCGGCACGCCGAACTCCCGGCAGATCGCCGAATTCCACTGCAACGAGCGCAGATCCAGCAGCATGGTGCGCGAGGCATTGGTCACGTCGGTGATGTGCTCGCCGGTGAGCTTCCACAACACCCAGCTGTCGACGGTGCCGAAGCACAGCTCGCCCGCCTCCGCTCGTTCCCGGACGCCCGGCACGTTGTCCAGGATCCAGCGCAGCTTCGGCCCGGCGAAATAGGTGGACAGCGGCAGGCCGGTGCGGTCCTGGTAGCGGCCGGGTCCGGCATCGCCGCCCAACTCGGCGCACAGGCGGTCGGTGCGGGTGTCCTGCCATACGATCGCATTGTAGACCGGGCGGCCGGTCTCGCGATCCCACACCACGGTCGTCTCGCGCTGATTGGTGACACCCACCGCGGCGATGTCACCGGCGCCGAGGCCGCTGCGCTCGAGAACGTCGCTGAGGACGAATTCGGTATTGCGCCAGATGGTTTCGGGATCGTGCTCCACCCAGCCCGGTTGCGGGAAGATCTGCTCGTGCTCCCGCTGGGCGACGCCGACGACGCGCCCCTGCCGGTCGAAGACGATGCACCGACTCGAGGTCGTGCCCTGGTCGATGGCGGCCACATAGCGACGCATGCTGTGATTTTATTTGGCGGTGTTCGATTTCCAGCGCGTTCGGCGCTGGGTGTTCGCGGCTCTGTGGTGGTTCACGGGTGCGCGGCGACCCGCGTAGACGCGAGCCGGGCCGCGAACGGCGCATGCTCGGTCTGAAACCTGTGGGGGTGTGCTGGGCGTGTCGGTCTCGAAGCTCGCTGCCAGGTGTGCGCGGTTCCGGGCTGTCGCGTCCGCCCGCACAGCGAGTGGGGCCGTGAGCGGAACAGGTTCGGATTCGCTTTGCTGGGCACCCGCAGTCGAGGTGCGCTGGGGCGTCGGTACCCCAGCGGAACGCCCGTGCCGCAAACTGAGCAATGCTCGGGTCTCGATCCGGCCGTAGAGGGGCCGCCTGGTGCGGTGGTCTTCCGTGACGCGATGTCCGGAGACCGCCGAGGCGTGGGGGCGGATATCCGGTCGGTGAGTCCGGGCCGCGGTGTCGGGTGCCTCACTGGGCTGTTGGTGATGGTTCGCCGCTCGGCTAGGGTTGGACTTGCTACCGATGAGTAGGCCGAGGCGACACGGATCGGGTGCGGGTGGTCGATTCGCGCGGTTCGCCTAGCCTGGAGCCGAACGCTCGATCGGACACATCCGCGTCGGCTGGAGGAGTCGAGCATGGCCAAGAAACCGGAATCGCAGCTTCTCGGCCCGGAGCAGCGCACTGCGGCCTGGGAGCGCTTCGGCAAGGATCATTTCGATGTGGTCGTCGTAGGTGGGGGCGTGGTGGGAGCCGGGATCGCGTTGGACGCGGCGACCAGAGGTTTGCAAGTCGCTTTGGTCGAAGCCCGCGATTTCGCGTCCGGGACTTCCAGCCGGTCGTCGAAGATGTTCCACGGCGGGCTGCGATACCTCGAGCAGTTGGAGTTCGGATTGGTGCGCGAGGCGCTGCGCGAGCGCGAGCTCACGTTGTCCATGCTGGCGCCGCACCTGGTCAAGCCGCTGCGCTTCCTGTACCCGCTGACGAACCGGGTGTGGGAGCGTCCGTACGTGGCGGCGGGGCTGGTCCTGTACGACACCATGGGCGGGGCGAAATCCGTTCCAGGGCAACGACATCTCACGCGCGCGGGCGCGTTGCGGCTGGCGCCCGGGCTACGGCGCGACTCGCTGATCGGCGGTGTCAGCTACTACGACACGGTCGTCGACGACGCGCGCCACACCATGATGGTGGCGCGCACGGCCGCCCACTACGGCGCGGTGATCCGCACCTCCACACAGGTAGTCGGATTCCTGCGGGAGGCGGACCGGGTGGTCGGCGTGAAGGTGCGCGACACCGAGGACGGCTGCGCGGGCGAGGTCCGTGGACACGTGGTGATCAACGCGACCGGCGTGTGGACCGACGAAGTCCAAGCGCTGTCGCATCAGCGCGGTCGGTTCCACGTGCGGGCGTCCAAAGGCGTGCACATCGTGGTGCCCCGCGACCGAATAGTGAGTGACACCGCGATCATCCTGCGCACCGCGACCTCGGTGCTGTTCGTCATCCCGTGGGGCGCGCATTGGATCATCGGCACCACCGACACCGAGTGGAACCTCGACCTCGCGCATCCGGCCGCGACCAAGGCCGATATCGACTACTTGCTGGAACGCGTGAACGAGGTGCTGGTCACCCCGCTGACGCCCGACGACATCGACGGCGTGTACGCGGGCCTGCGGCCGCTGCTGGCCGGGGAGAGCGACGAGACCTCCAAGCTCTCGCGCGAACATGCCGTCGCACGGGTCGCGCCCGGCCTGGTCGGTATCGCGGGTGGCAAGTACACCACCTATCGTGTGATGGCCCTCGACGCGGTGGACGAAGCGGCGCAGGACATCCCGGCCCGGGTCTCGCCGTCGATCACGGCGAAGGTGCCGCTGCTCGGCGCCGACGGCTATTTCGCGCTGGTCAACCAGACGGTACAGCTCGCCGAGACCTATGGGGTGCATCCGTATCGGATCAAACACCTGCTGGATCGGTACGGTTCGCTGATCGCCGATGTCATGGCCTTTGCCGAGGACAAACCGGAACTGCTGCAACCGATTACGGACGCACCGTCCTATCTCCAGGTGGAGGCGGTCTACGCGGCGGCGGCCGAGGGCGCGCTGCATCTCGACGACATCCTGGCCCGGCGGACCCGGATCTCGATCGAGTACCCACATCGCGGCACCAACTGTGCGGAGCAGGTGGCCCAGCTGGTGGCACCCATCCTCGGCTGGGACGACGAGGAGATCGACCGGGAGGTGCGCACCTATCAGGCGCGGGTCGACGCGGAGATCCACTCGCAGACCCAACCGGACGACGCCTCCGCCGACGCCCTGCGGATCGCCGCGCCCGAACCGCGCCCGCAGATCCTGGAGCCGGTGCCGTCCGAGGGCTGAGCAGTGGGGACCGGAACGGCAGTCCGGTCTGCGGATGCCACGGTTCGCGGCGTCGGATCATGCGGCCGGGACGGGCTGACACCGGGGGCAGAAGAAGATGCCGCGCTCTCGTTGCGCCACACGGTCGTACTCCGGCGCGGTGTCACCGAGCAGGTCGGCCGCGAGCAGGGTGCCGCACCGCTGGCACGGGCGGTGCGTTCGCCCGTAGACCAGAGCGCGCCGCGGAGGCTTCGCTACCGCTTCGGCCAGGATGCGGTGTGCTTCGTTGACCAAGGCCAGCAGGTCCGGGACATCGCCGACCCGCGTCGCGGGGTGGACGCGGCGGAGAAAACAGACCTCGCTGCGGAAGATGTTCCCGATACCGGCCAGATTGCGTTGATCCAGTAGCGCGACACCGATGGGTTGATCGGGATACCGCTCCAGTCGCCGGACGGCTTCCGCCGCATCCCAATTCGGGCCCAGCAGGTCAGGTCCGAGATGGTCGACGATGTTGTACTCGTCGCGCGCCCGCACCACCTCGACGGTGCCCAAGGAGAACCCGACGGCCTCGACATCCGCGGTGCTCAGCACGACCCGCGCGGCGACGCGGGGTTTCGTCCAGCGCTGTCCGCAGTGGAACACCCGCCAGCTGCCCTCCATCTTGAGGTGAGTGTGAATACTCACGGTGGGCGTCCGGATGAACAGGTGTTTTCCGTAACTGCCGACGCTTTCGACCGTCTGTCCGCGCAGATCCACCGTCGCGTAGCGCGGAACCCGGAAATCGCTGCGGGTCAGTTCTTTTCCCGCCAAGGCGGCACGGAGCCGTTCGGCGGCGAGAAAGACGGTGTCACCCTCGGGCACAGGGCAGCTCCGTCGAGTCGGCGCGGGGTCGCGGGCTCACGGGCGGCTCCGGAGGCGCAGGCCGCGCGGGGTGGCGGAGAAACCCGCTTCGGTGAGAAATCCGGCGAACGTGTTGCCGTGCACGGTGTCTCCGTTGACCCGGTCGATGACCAGCGAATCCACCCGGCGGCGGTGGACCAGGTCGGCCAGCGCCGCGGCGGCCGCGCGGCGTGCGTCGGGCTCCTCGGTGAAGGTGAGCAGGGTTTTGCCGCCCCGCTCCAGGTACAGGACCAGTTCGCCGTCGACGAGCACGACCAGCGCCCCGGCTTTGCGTCCGGGGCGATGCCCGCCATCGACGTCGCTCTTGGGCCAGGCCAGCGCGGCGCCGTACGGATTCGCGGGATCGCACGCGGCCAGCGCCAGTACCGTGCCGGTCGGCTCCCTGGACTCGGGGCGGGCGCGTTCGGGATCGAAGGAGCGCAGCCGGTCCACCACGTCGGTGGTGGAGAACTGGGCGCCGCCGAGCGAGTCGACGAAATAGCCGCGGCGGCAGCGGCCCCGGTCCTCGAACTCGGTGAGCACCCGATACATCAGCGCGAACCCGCCCGGCACCCCCTCGTTCTGCACCGAGCCCCTGGTCAGCACGCCGTACCGCTCCAGAAGTAGATCCGCGGTCGCGTGTGCGCGCAGTGTGTTGTCCGAGATCCGCTCCGGAAGCAGAGACCATCGCCCGGCGACCGAGGGCGGACCGGAACGGGTGGGCATGCTCGGCCGGGGCAGATAGGTTCGCCCTCGTGGCGCGCGCCGGGGCGTGCGGTGCGCCGTCGTGGTCCGGGCTGTGCCGGACAGCAGCGCCCGCACCGGCGCGAACGTGTCACCGGACACCATTCCGGCCCAGACCAGTTCCCATAGCGCGGAGGCCGCCGCGGTGTCGTCGAGCAGGCCGGTGGCGTCGGAGAGCTGCCGGAAGAAGTACGCACCGCCGCTGTGCGGCACAGGTACGAGTCGCTGATAACCCTCGGCCGCGCTTCCGGACGGCGGATCCGGGTCGTCCAACGGCACGGGTGCTCGATCCGGCACGGTTTCCACGGGGCCGGGCGGTGTCCATTGCACGAAGGTCGCGCCCAGCGCACCGAGCAGGCGCAACTGGACGTCGGTGAGGTCGACTTCGTCCGGCGGCGCGAGGGTGAACGGCGCCTGCTCGGCCGGATGCAGGGCGATCCAGCCGTCCTTGGCGGTGATGGCGCCGTGCCCGGACCAGATCACCTCGCCCGTCGCCATGAGTTCGTCGAGCATGGCGGGGGTGTAGTCGCGCACTCGCGCGGGCAGGACGAGTGATTCCCAGGCAGACGCCGGGATCGGCACGCCCGCGAGCTGTTCCACCACGGCCGCGACGCCGTCGACGCCGCGCAGCTCGCCGCTGCCGACGTGCTGCCAGGACGGGAGAAAGCGTCCGAACGCGGCGGTGGCGACCGGCTCGACCTCGTGCCGGGCGGCGGCGAGGGATCTGCGGCGCAGCCGGCGCAGCACTTGCGCGTCGCACCACTCAGCCCCGGCCGCTCCGGGTGTGAATTCGCCTTCGACCACCCGTTTTTCGGCAGCGAGCCGGTGCAGCGCGGTGGCGGCGACCGCGGTGCCGAGCCCGAACCGGGCCGCCACCGCCGCCGTCCCGAACGGGCTGTGCGTGCGGGCGTAGCGGCTGACCAGATCGCCCAGTGGATCGGCCACCGGCTCGATGAACGCCGACGGCGTGCCGATCGGCAGCGGAACCCCGAGCGCGTCGCGCAGCCGGGCCGCGTCCTCCACCGCCGCCCACCAGGTGCGCCCGGCGAAGGAGACCTCCAGCGCACGACGCGCCGACACGAGGCTTTCGAACCACGCGACCGGATCGCCGTCGCAGCGCTGCGCGGCTTCGGCGGCGGTGAGCGGCCCGAGCAGCCGCAGTAGGTCCGCCAAACCCTCGGCGTCGCGTGCGTGCCGCTCGGGGGTGAGCCGCTGCAGTTCCCGCTCGGTGTGGTCGATGACCGCGGCGTCGAGCAGTTCGCGCAACTCGACCCGGCCGAGCAGTTCGGCGAGCAGACCGGAATCGAGTGAGAGCGCGGCGGCGCGCCGCTCGGCCAGCGGGCTGTCGCCGTCGTACATGAACTGCCCGATGTAGTCGAACAGCAAGGCGTTGGCGAACGGTGACGGCGTCGCGGTCTCCACCTCGACCAGCCGGATCCGGCGCCGCCCCACCTGAGCGAGCAGGTCGCGCAGCGACGGCAGGTCGTAGACGTCGCGCAGGCATTCGCGCACCGTCTCCAACAGGATCGGGAATTCGGGGAACTTGCGCGCCACGTCCAGCAACTGGGCCGAGCGCTGCCGCTGCTGCCACAGCGGGGCTCGTTTGCCCGGGTCCCGGCGCGGCAGCAGTAACGCGCGCGCGGCGCATTCGCGGAAACGGGAGGCGAACAGCGCCGAACCGCCCACCTGCTCGGTGACGATGTCGTCGATCTCGTCGGGCTCGAAGACGAACAGTTCGGCGCCGGGCGGATCGTCGGTGGTGTCGGGCAGCCGTACGACGATGCCGTCGTCGGAGGCGTTCGGCGCGGCGTCCACGCCGAACCGTTCCCGCAGCCGCGCCCCGATGGCCAGTGCCCAGGGGGCGTGCACGGGAAGACCGTAGGGGGAGTGCAGCACCAGCCGCCAGTCGCCCAGTTCGTCGCGGAACCGCTCCACCACCAGCGTGCGGTCGGTGGGGAGGTGCCCGGTCGCGGTGCGCTGTTCGTCCACGAGGGTGAGCAGGTTGGCGGTCGCGTTGTCGTCGAGCCCGGCGGAGTGCATGATGTCCGCGATCCGCTCCGGCGCGGACCCGCCGCCCGTGCCGTTTTTTCCCGAATCCGACCGCACCCGACTCTGTTTCGAGGTTCTCCGCGGTGCGCCGTCGCCGCGCCGTGACGTCCGTTCGGTGCTCGCGGGCCCGGCCGATTCGGCGGCCCGGTCCTGGGCGACCGTGCGCACGAACTCACCGAGCGCCGCACCGAGTTCGGCGGGCCGGCCGAGCCCGTCGCCGTGCCAGAACGGCAACCGGCCCGGCTGCCCGAACGCGGGCGTCACCAGCACGCGATCGAAGGTGATCTCCTCGATCCGCCAGCTCGTCGCCCCGAGCGCGAACACGTCGCCGACCCGGGACTCGTAGACCATCTCCTCGTCGAGCTCCCCGACCCTGGATGCCTTCTCGCCCACCATGTACACCGCGAACATGCCGCGATCGGGAATCGCTCCGCCCGAGGTCACGGCCAGCCGCTGCGCGCCGGGCCGTCCGGTGAGCGTGCCCGCGTCGCGATCCCAGACCAGCCGGGGACGCAGCTCGGCGAACTCATCGGACGGGTACCGCCCGGAGAGCAGGTCCAGCACCGATTCGTAGGCCGAGCGCGGCAGCGACGCGTAGCTGCCGGTGCTGCGTACGACGTCGAACCACGCGTCGACATCGATCGGGTCCAGCGCGCACGCGGCGACGGTCTGCTGCGCGAGGATGTCCAGCGGGTGCGCCGGGATCTGGATCGCCTCGATCTGTCCCGCCGTCATCCGCCGCGACGCCACCGCGCAGTGGATGACGTCGGTGCGGTGCTTGGGGAAGATCACCCCGCGCGAGATCTCGCCGACCTGGTGCCCGGCCCGGCCGATCCGCTGCAATCCGCTGGCTACCGAGGGCGGCGCCTCCACCTGGACCACCAGGTCCACCGCGCCCATGTCGATGCCGAGTTCCAGGCTGCTGGTCGCGACGACGCAGCGCAACCGCCCGCTCTTGAGATCGTCTTCGATCAGCGCGCGCTGCTCCTTGCTGACCGAACCGTGGTGCGCGCGCGCGAGCAACGGCCCGGCGCCGTGGATGACCTCGGTGGACGGGCCGAGCTGTGCGGGCGGCTCGTGCTCGGTCGCCACCGGCTCGCCCAGCCGCGCCGCGTAGGCCTCGTTCAGTCGCGCGGTGAGCCGCTCGGCCAGCCTGCGGGAGTTCGCGAACACGATCGAGGACCGATGCTCCAGCACCAGTTCGACGATGGCCTCGTCCACGTGGGGCCAGATCGATCCCGGCTGGTCGGAGTCACCCGGCTCGGTCATGTCCGCCACCGGCACGCGCACCGACAGGTCGAAGGTCTTGGGCGCGGGCGGCGCGACCAGTGTGATCGGCGCGTTGCCGACCAGGAACCGCCCGACTTCCTCCGGCGGCCGGACGGTCGCCGAAAGCCCGATGCGCTGGGCGGGCCGCTCGGTGAGCAGATCGAGCCGGGCCAGCGACAGCGCCAGGTGCGAGCCGCGCTTGGAACCGGCGATCGCGTGTACCTCGTCCACGATCACCGTGCGCACGTCCCGCAACGTCTCCCTGGCGGCGGAGGTCAGCATGAGGAACAGCGACTCCGGCGTGGTGATCAGGATGTCCGGCGGGGTGCGCAGCATGGACCGCCGATCAGACGCGCTGGTGTCTCCGGAACGGACCCCGACGGTGATCTCCGGCGGCCGTAGACCGAGGCGCTCGGCGGTCTGGGTGATGCCGACCAGCGGCGCCCGCAGATTGCGTTCCACATCCACCGCCAGCGCCTTCAGCGGCGACACGTACAGCACCGAGGTGCCTGCTCGCTCGGGCCGCTGCTCCCGGCCGGCCAGCTGATCGATCGCCCACAGGAACGCCGAAAGGGTCTTGCCGGACCCGGTGGGCGCGACGACCAGAGTGTGCTCGCCCGCTGCGATCGCCTTCCACGCCCCGAGCTGAGCGGAGGTCGGCGCGGGGAACGCGCCGTCGAACCACTCCTGGGTCGCGCGGGAGAACTGGGCCATGGAATCAGTGTGCACCGGCCCACCGACAAGCACGCCCGTACCGTTTGGTCGAGCGCAGCGGGAGCAATCGAACAACGGCGGCCGACGCCGGGCCGTACGCTTCCACAGGTGCAGAAAGTGCTCAGACTCGACCTGGTCAGCCATGGCATGACCGAGGCGATGCGGAAGGCGCGCTTCCCGGTGGACGAGTCGCTCACCGAGGCCGGCAGGCGGGCGGTGGCCGGGTGCGGACCGCTCACCGCGGCGCGAGTGCTCACCGGCCCGGAACGCCGGACGGTGGAAACCGCCGCGCTGCTGGGGCTGCTGCCGGATGAGGAGGACAACCGGCTGCGTGACCTGGACGCGGGCGCCTGGCGTGGCGGTGAACTGATGTCGGTGCCCCAGCACGAGCTGTACGCATGGCTGACCGACCCGGCGTTCCGCGGGCACGGCGGCGAATCCGTGCTGGACGTGATCGAACGGACCAGGCTCTGGATGGCCGAGGTCGCCGCGCGGTCGGTGTCCACGATCGCGGTCACCCACCCCGCGGTCGTGCGGGCCGCGCTGCTGGTGACGCTGGATGCCCCGCCGAAATCGTTCTGGCGCATCGACATACCGCCCGGCAGCGTCACCCGCCTGCACTATCGCGGCGAATGGACACTGCACTTCACGGCCTGAGCCGATCTGGGGGCTTTCGGGCCGAGCTGTCAGTTCCATCAGCTGATGGGACGACGTCTGGATTCAGCAGTTGGTCGGTGCGGGTTCGCCGCGGAACCTGGCCTCCACGTAGTTCCACGCGTCCGCGAATCCGGCGGCGGCCGCGGTCAGGTGCTCGGAAATGTCGACGGTGTGGAAGGTCAGCTGCGCACCCGCCTTGCAGTACCGGTCCGCGACTTCGGCGATCGGCTCGTAGAAGGTGAGTGCGTCGAAGCGACCCTGCCACATATAGGTCGGCACCGCGGGCACGCCGTCGAAGTACTTCAGACTGTTCTCCCGCAGGACGGCATGCGCATCCGGGCTGTCCATCAGGCTCTTGGACGCCGCCATCTGCTCCGCGCTGCGGAAGGCGCCGTGGAAGAGCAGGAACCTGCGGCAGGCGTCGTGGGTGAATTCCCGGAACCACAAACCGTTCTCGTTGAGCTGGTCGGAGATCGGCAGCCGGTCCAGGTACTCCCGCTCCAGCCCCATCGCGGCGGCGAAGGCGAGGCCGAACCCGGGGTGCGGCTCGAAGCCGAGCACCGTCGCCATCTCCTCCAGGTCGGCCGGGATGCCACCGGCCACGGCGGCGGTGAGCTGCAGATCCGGCGCGTAGGTGGGTTGCATGGCGGCGGCCCACGCGGTGGCCATACCGCCGCCGGAGTAGCCGGCGAGGGCGACGGGGGAGTCGGACAGGCCGAGTTCGGCGACCTTGCGGACCGCCTTCACGCTGTCGAGGGTCATCATGCCGGACAGGCGCGCGGCGCCGTAGGCGGTGGTGGGTCCCAGGTAGTCCGGCAGGGAAATCGCCCACCCGCGCCCGATGGGCAGCATCGCGCCGACCGCGTCCTGCAACTCTCCGTTGAACAGCGAGCGCGATGGATTGCATTGGGTGCCGAGGGAATTGATGAGTGCCTGGTAGGAGATCAGCGCCGGGTGCTCGACCCCGGCGGGCAGCAGGACCGTCGTGATGCCCATGACGGGGTTGCCCTGCGAATTGGTGGAGCGGAACGCGACTTGCCAGCCTTCGGTGCCGATATACATACCGGTGGCGATCCGGCGGGTCCGTACGACGTCACCGGTGGCGAGTGCCGCCAAGTCGGGCGGCGCGGTGTAGAAGGGGTCGGGATCGGGAGTGGGATAGAGGGGTCGAGCAGTCGCGGGCAGGCCGAGCAGGCCGAGCGAGACCATGCTCACCAGCAAGATCGCGATCCTGAACGGAACTCTGGACACGGGTTTCCTTCGAAAGTCAGCCGTCACCGACCCAGCGCGGCCGCGGCGGGCGCGCCGCGGCGTCGGTGCTTCGGACGGCGCCGGCACTACAAGGAAGACCGCAGCGAAGCCGCGCTGCGGGGCAGAGCGGAAGGAACCGCCGCCGAGGGGCCCTGAGTCGGTCATGGCGGACTGCCGCGCCGGAGGTGGCCTGCCCGGTCGCGCGCCGATCCGGCCCCTCGTCGCATGGCTCATGTGAGGCTGAGCACCGTCCGTCCGCCCAGCGCGCGTCGCAGGCTTACCACGACCACGCCGTACTCGCGCTTCTGCTCCGGGTTCGCACCCTGACACGGCGGCATACCGTGATGCAGGCCGTGGATCAGCCGCACGCTCACCAGGTCGGTCGATTCCTCCACCCGCGCGGTGAATCCGATGCTCGGACAGCCGAGCGGGCCGGGGATGTGGATCCCGAGTTTGTCCATCCCGTCCTCGATGTCGTACTCCGAGAAGGGCAGTGTCGAATCGGATTCCAGGTCCGCGGCAGGCGGGACGACGATCATCGTCCCGCCCGCGTAACGCCGGGGGCCGGGGTCGGCCCGCATCCCCGCCGCCGCTTCCGCGGTGCGCTCCGGGGTGGCGGGCACGCCGGGGCCCGCGTGCTGCCCGCACCCGGTCAGCGTTGCGAACGTGATGGCGGCGACGATCGCCGTACCCATCCTGCGCGGTGCCACCTTTCCACCTTCACACAGGTGGGCGCGGGTGCGGTGGAGGATGCGCGGCGTGGCACGGGTGCGACCTCGCCGACTGTTACCGCGTCGGCTCGGGGACCGTTGTCCGCACCGGCGTGCGGGCGATCGGGCGGCAGTTGGTCGAGCAGTCCTCGAGCACGCCCGTGGCCCGCCGCGCGACACCCACGCGAGATCAGCCGACTTTCGCCGGGAATAAGAGAAGAGAAACGGCTCGGAGCGCTGTGCTCCGAGCCGTCTCGCAGTAGCGGGGACAGGATTTGAACCTGCGACCTCTGGGTTATGAGCCCAGCGAGCTACCGAGCTGCTCCACCCCGCGTCGGCTTTTCCAACACTACACAGGGTGGGAGGAAAAAACCCAATCGTGCTGGTAGGAGGCCATGTTGCGGGCGTTTCAGCCGAACTCGATGCCCTGAGCGAGGGGCAGTTCGGTGGAGTAGTTGACGGTGTTGGTGGCGCGGCGCATGTACGACTTCCAGGAGTCCGAGCCGGATTCGCGGCCGCCGCCGGTCTGTTTCTCGCCGCCGAAGGCGCCGCCGATCTCGGCGCCGGAGGTGCCGATGTTGACGTTGGCGATTCCGCAGTCGGATCCGTCCGCGGCGAGGAAGCGTTCGGCCTCGCGCTGGTCGGTGGTGAAGATGGCGGAGGAAAGGCCCTGCGGTACTTCGTTGTGCAGGGCGATCGCGCGATCGAAGTCGTCGTAGGCGAGCACGTAGAGGATCGGCGCGAAGGTCTCCTCCCGCACCACCGCGGTCTGGGCGGGCATGCGCACGATGGCGGGCCGCACGTAGTAGGCGTCGTCGCCGAATCCCTCGACTCGCTCGCCGCCGCATACCAGTTCGCCCCCATCGGTCACGGCCCGGTCCAGCGCGGCCCGCATTCCGGTATATGCCTTGCCGTCGATCAGCGGCCCGACCAGCACACCCTCGGCGAACGGATCGCCGACGGGCAGTTGCCGATACGCCCGCTCGAGCCGGTCCAGCAGCGGGCCCGCCACGCTTCGGTGCACGATCAGCCTGCGCAGCGTGGTGCAACGCTGCCCGGCCGTGCCCGCCGCCGCGAACACGATGGCCCGCGCCGCGAGGTCGAGGTCGGCGGACGCGGTGACGATCGCGCCGTTGTTGCCGCCCAATTCCAGCAGGCAGCGCCCGAGCCGCTCGGCCACCCGCGGCGCCACCAGCCTGCCCATCCGCACCGAGCCGGTCGCGCTCACCAGCGCCACCCGTTCGTCGTCGACGAGGCGGGAGCCGACGTTACTCGCGCCGTGGATGAGTTGATGGATCTCGGGATCGGCGTTCGCCTCGCGGGCCGCGCGCCGCAGCAGCGCGTGACAGGCAACGGCGGTCAGCGGCGTCGTCTCCGACGGCTTCCAGACCACAGTGTCGCCGCAGACGAGCGCGATAGCGGTATTCCATGCCCAGACCGCGACCGGGAAGTTGAACGCCGAGATCACCCCGACCACGCCGAGCGGATGCCAGGTCTCCATCAGCCGGTGGCCCGGACGTTCCGAGGGCATGGTGTGGCCGTACAGCTGCCGGGACAGGCCGACGGCGAATTCGCAGATGTCGATCATCTCCTGCACCTCACCCGCGGCCTCGGCGGGGATCTTGCCCGCCTCGAGCGTGACGAGTTCGGCCAGCTCGCTCTTGTACGCGGTGAGCAGCTGGGCGAGGTTGCGCACGACCCCGGCCCGGACCGGGGCCGGAACCCCGCGCCAGGCCCGGAAGGCGGTAGCGGCCCGGCCGATCGCGGCGTCGACCTCGTCGAGTGAGCTGGATCGCAGGGTGGTCAGCCGCCCTCCGGTGATCGGAGTGCGCGCGGGCAGATCGCCCGGTTCCGGTGGCGGCGCGCCCAAGTGGCGCAGCAGCGCCTCCGCGCGGGCGGCGAGTCGTCGGGTGGCCTGGTCGTCGAGTACATCGGTCATCTGTTGTTCCGCCGTACCTTTCGGCCGCGTCGCGGCGTGTCTGTCCCACATGGCGGGAGGATGGAGGTCGGGTTCCGGGCACGAGGCGGGCTGCCTGAGTTAGCCTTCGCTGATGGCGGATACACCGGCGCGACCCGTACTCGATGACATCGATCGCCTGCTGATTCGGGAACTGATGGCCGATGGACGGGCCACTCTGTCGAACCTGGCCGAGAAGGCGAGTCTGTCGGTGTCCGCGGTGCAGTCCCGAGTCCGCCGATTAGAGGCGCGCGGTGTGATCCGCGGGTACACCGCCCACGTCGATCCGGAGGCGCTCGGTCAGCTGCTGTCGGCATTCGTCGCGATCACTCCTCTCGACCCGTCACAACCCGATGACGCGCCCGCGGTGTTGCAGCACATCCCCGGCATCGAGGCCTGTCACTCGGTGGCCGGTGAGGAGAGCTACATCCTGCTGGTGCGCGTGGCCTCCCCGCGGCACCTCGAGCAGTTGCTCCAAGAGATCAGAGCCACCGCCAACGTGCGCACCCGGAGCACCATCATCTTGCAGACATTCTATGACAGGTGACGATTCTGTGTAATTAATACGCTTTGTTGTAGAGGTTCCGTAAATTTTTACGTACCCTCAGGGCGTGACCATCGAACTGGAACGCACCCGCCCGGCGGTCACCCCCGCCACCCGGGTCCACGAGATCTTGTCGGCGAGCATCCTGGCCGACGGCTTCGACTTGGTACTCGACCTCAACCGCTCCCGCGGCTGCCGGCTCGTCGACGAACGAGACGGCAGCCCCTACCTGGACATGTTCGGCTTCTTCGCCTCCAACGCGCTGGGCATGAACCATCCCGCCCTCGCCGAGGACGCGCAGTTCCGGGCCGAACTGCTCGCCGCGGCGGTGAACAAGCCGAGCAACTCCGACGTGTACACCGTCGAGATGGCCCGTTTCGTCGAGACGTTCGTGCGGGTGCTCGGCGATCCGCGGCTACCGCACCTGTTCTTCATCGACGGCGGCGGCCTCGCGGTGGAGAATGCCCTCAAGATCGCGTTCGACTGGAAGAGCAGGCACAACGAAGCACACGGCCGCGCACCGGAACTCGGCACCAAGGTGTTGCACCTGACCGGCGCGTTCCACGGCCGTACCGGCTACACCATGTCGCTCACCAACACCGATCCGGTGAAGACCGCGCGTTTCCCGAAGTTCGACTGGCCGCGCGTCAAGTCGCCCTATCTCACCGACGCGTTCGACGTCGAGGAGGCGGAGGCCTGCGCGCTCGCGCAGGTGCGGCGGGCATTCGAGGAAAGCCCGCACGATATCGCGTGTTTCATCGCCGAGCCGATCCAGGGCGAGGGCGGCGACCGGCATCTGCGTCCGCAGTTCCTGCAGGCCGTGCAGCGGCTGTGTCACGAGAACGACGCGCTGTTCGTGCTGGACGAGGTGCAGACCGGCGTCGGCATGACCGGGACGGCCTGGGCCTATCAGCAACTGGGCTTGGCTCCGGACGTCGTAGCGTTCGGCAAGCGGACCCAGGTGTGCGGTGTCATGGCGGGTGGACGGGTGGACGAGGTGCGCGACAACGTGTTCGCGGTCAGCTCCCGGCTCAATTCCACCTGGGGCGGCAATCTCGCCGACATGGTGCGTAGCAGGCGCACCCTGGAGGTGCTCGAGCAGGACGGGCTGATCGAACGGTCCCGGCCGCTGGGGGCGCATCTGCTCGAACGGCTGGGCGCACTCGCCGCCCGGCACGCCGATGTCAGCGAGCCACGCGGGCGGGGCCTGATGTGCGCGATCACCCTGTCGTCGTCCCGGCTGCGCGACGAGGTGCTCACGGCGCTGCGCGAGCGCGAGCACGTGCTGATCCTCGGCACCGGCGAGCGGGGCATCCGGTTCCGTCCTCCGCTGACGGTCACCGGCGCCGAACTGGACGAAGCCGTCGACGCACTGGATCGAGTGCTGACCGGCCTGCACTAGCGTACGGGCGACGATCCGGATGTTCCGGCGTACTTCCGCGGGAATGCGCCGGAATTCCGGATTCGGCTCCTAGGCTTCGCATTCATGTCATCTCGTCGTCACCACGCTCCGACAGGGTGCAGCGCGTGAACCACCTGCGGATACACCGGTGCCGCGCACTCCACCTTCTCGTCTCTCTGTTGTTGCTGCCGGCGCTGCCCGGCTGCGCGACCGGCGGCGCGGGCACGGTGGGCACCGAGCAAAGCCAGCCCGTCCCGACCACCGTGGCGATCCCGGCCGCGGCGGCCCCGCCCACCGATGCGCTCGCACCGCATCCGCTCGATCTGCTGCCGGGGATGCCGCCGCCGCTCTCCCCGACCGACGTGTACCTGGCCGATCGGCAACTCAGCCCCGCCGTGGCCGACCATCGCCCGCTCGTCTACGTGCCCAACAGTGAGTCGAACACGGTCTCGGTGATCGATCCGGCGACCTTCCAGGTGATCGACACCTACTCGACGGGTGGCTCGGAACCGCAACACGTCGTGCCGGCATACGACCTGCAGACGCTCTACGTCACCAATGATCTGCCGATCGGCGGGGGCAGTCTGTTGCCGATCGACCCGCGGACGGGCAAACCGGGTGAACCCTTTCCCGTGCGCGATCCCTACAACATGTACTACACGCCGGACGGCCGGTACGCGGTCGTGGTCGCGGAGGCGGACAAGTCGCTGGATTTCTACGATCCGCGAACGTGGCAGAAGGTGCACGCCATGGCGGTGCCCGACTGCGCCGGAGTCGATCACATGGACTTCACCGCCGACGGCCGGTTCGCCCTGGTGTCGTGCGAATTCAGCGGCCGCATGCTGGTTTTCGACGTGGCCGAGCGCACGGTCGTCAAGCTGGTCGACCTGCCCGGCGGTCGCTCGGGCATGCCGCAGGACGTGAAGCTGTCCCCGGACGGGCACACCTTCTTCGTCGCCGACATGACCGCCGACGGCGTCTATCTGTTCGATGCGCACACCTTCGAGAACACCGGATTCGTGCCGACCGGCAAGGGAACACACGGCCTCTACGTCACCCGAGATTCCACGCAGATGCTCATCACCAACCGGCATGAGGGCAGCATCTCGGTGTGGGACTTCGCGGCGAACGGGCTGGTGCGCACGTGGTTCGTGCCCGGCGGCGGCAGTCCCGACATGGGCAATATCTCCGCCGACGGGCGTGTCTTCTGGGCGTCCGGCCGACACCACGGCGAGGTGTACGCCATCGACATCGTCAACTGGACTCTGCTGGCTCGCATCCCGGTCGGGAAAGGTCCACACGGCCTCACCATCTGGCCGCAGCCGGGCCGCTACTGCACGGGACACACCGGCGTGATGCGCTGATCTGGCGGTTGCCGCCCTGGTCGTCGCGGGTTCGGGAAACCGATCGGTCAGGACGTGACCGGACGCAGCCCCAGACCGTCTTCGACGAAGCGGTGCACCGACCTCGACCCGGCGTCCAAGGCGGCCTCGTAGCCCGGGCGCGCCCATCCGCTCACCCGCGCGGTGCCGTCGCCCGCCGGTGTCACGCCGATTTCGGCGACCAACTCCGCCGTGGTCGGTTCGCAGACCGCCCAGGAGAAGTGCGTCTCGTCCGCCCAGCCCGCACCGCGCCGGGCCACGTAGTCCGGTTCGGTGATGCCACCCGCGGCCAGGGCCGGGCGGTCATCGATGCGGTCGTCGGCGCGCAGGGCGCGCAGATACCAGGCGCCCGCGTTGATCTCGATCGGCTCCATCAGTATCCGGCCGTTCCGCAGCGCCGATCGCGCGGCGCGACCGGGACACCTGCGAGCGCTGCGCTGAATTCCGCGACGCAGGCCTCCCTGCCCGGGACATGATCGGATGGTCGCGTCGTCGCTGTCGCGTGTTTCGCGGTACCGACGCGGATTTCGGGTAACTCGATCATGAGCAAGAGGCTAGCGGGAGGTTCATCGGAGAGGCTCGGCTCGCCACCCAGCGAGTTCGACGACGGCCGGTACATCGATAGAATGGCCCGCCGTGCCCACCGCGTGCCCGCTGGGGAGGAAGAGCAGAGGGCGTTCAGACGGCCGGGAGGACGGCGGACAGTGCCGTGCGGACGGCTTGGCGGCCGATGCGCAGGCCCGCGGCCAGCAGCGGTATGTCCCGGGCGGCGCTGTTGATATCGGGGGAGCCGAGGGGCGGGTGGATCTGCAATACCGAGTCGCCTAGTTCGGCGAGCGCCCGATCTTCGATGTCTTGTTGACGGGGGCGTTCCAGCCAGGCCCGGTACGCGCCAGGGGCTACGGCGCGCATATAACCGCCACCGACGATCTGATGCAAGCGCGACGCGGGCGGGCGCCGTTCATCCACTCGCCGGGTGCGCAACACCAAGGCGAGGGTGGCTCCCGCGCGGACCGCGGTGCGGATCGGGACGGTCTCGGAGAGACCTCCGTCGAAGAACGCCGAGCCGCCCAGCGCGACCGGTGGCCCGGCCAGGATGGGCAGGCCCGCCGACGCGCGCAACGCGCGCATGAGCGTCTTCTTGTCGGTGATGTGCGGATGCAGGTCGACCGATTGTCCGGTCCGGATGTCGGTGGCGATCGGATGGAACGTCGTGGAATTGGCCAAGATCGCCCCGAAGTCCATCGGTTCGATGCCGTCGTACACCTGGTGCAGCAGATACCTCAGGTCGAATGCCGGGCGCCCGCGCAGGAGCCGGGCCGGGGCGATGGCGCGGCGCATGATCTCGGGATCGGTCCACGAGCGCATGCCGCGGATCGCGCGCCCGCACAGCAACCAGGCGCCGTTGATCGCACCGGCCGACGTGCCGTACACGGCGTCGAATACCCCGGCGAGCCCGAGTTCCTCCAGCGCGGCCACCATGCCGCTGGAGTACACGCCCCGGCTGCCGCCCCCCTCCACCACCAGCGCCAGCCGGTGGCCGTCGGCACGGCAGCCGGTGGCACGACGCGCGCGGATCACCTCCGCTACGGGGGAGAAGCTTGTCGAGCTGATCACCGGATCACGATACGACACCCGGTATGCGTGTCGGGTCCAGCGGCGTGACGATGGAGGGACCGCCGCGTGAACAAAGGTGCGGGCGCGGACCTCCTGGTCCGCGCCCGCCCGGATACCGGTACTACTTGATCTCCGCCAGAACGGTGCCCTGCGTGATCGCCGCGCCCGCCTCGACGGACAGGCCGGTGACCACACCCGCCTTGTGCGCGTTGACCGGGTTCTCCATCTTCATGGCCTCGAGCACCACGATCAGATCGCCCGCCTCGACCGACTGGCCCTCTTCCACGGCGACCTTGACCACGGTGCCCTGCATCGGAGCGGTGACCGCGTCACCGGAAGCCGCGCCGCCGGCCGCGCCGCCACGCTTGCGCGGCTTGGGCTTCTTGCGGATCACGCCCGCGCCGTTGCCCGCTGCTCCGCTCGCCCCGGCGCCGACGGTGAAGTTGCCCGGCAGTGACACCTCGACCCGGCGGCCGCCGACCTCGACGACGACCTTCTGCCGCGGCGCCTGCTCGTCCTCGTCGGCCGGGGCGCCCGCACCCGCGAAGGGCTCGATGGTGTTGACCCACTCGGTTTCGATCCACTTGGTGTAGACGTCGAACTTCTCGCCGTCACCGATGAACGCCGGGTCTTCGACGATCGCCCGGTGGAACGGGATGACCGTGGCCAGACCGTCGACCTGGAACTCGGCCAGCGCGCGCCGCGCCCGCTCCAGGGCCTGCGTGCGGTTCTCGCCGGTGACGATCAGCTTGGCGAGCATCGAGTCGAACTGCCCGCCGATCACGCTGCCCTGCACCACGCCGGAGTCCACGCGGACACCGGGGCCGCTGGGCTCCTTGTATACGGTGACCGGGCCGGGAGCGGGCAGGAAGTTGCGGCCCGCGTCCTCGCCGTTGATGCGGAACTCGAAGGCGTGGCCGCGCGGCGTCGGGTCCTCGGTGATCTCCAGTTTCTCGCCGTTGGCGATGCGGAACTGCTGACGCACCAGGTCGATGCCCGCGGTTTCCTCGGTGACCGGGTGCTCGACCTGCAGGCGGGTGTTCACTTCGAGGAAGGAGACGGTCTCGCCCTGCACCAGGTACTCGACGGTGCCCGCGCCGTAGTAACCGGCTTCCTTGCAGATGGCCTTGGCCGAGGCGTGGATCTTCGCGCGCACCTCGTCGGACAGGAAGGGCGCGGGGGCCTCTTCGACGAGCTTCTGGAAGCGCCGCTGCAGCGAGCAGTCGCGGGTGCCCGCGACGATGACGTTGCCGTGCTGGTCGGCGATGACCTGAGCCTCGACGTGCCGGGCCTTGTCCAGGTATTGCTCGACGAAGCACTCGCCGCGACCGAAGGCGGCGGTCGCCTCCCGGACGGCTGAGTCGAACAGTTCCGGGATCTCCTCGATGGAGTGCGCGACCTTCATGCCGCGGCCACCGCCACCGAACGCCGCCTTGATGGCGACCGGCACGCCGTACTTCTTCGCGAACTCGACGACTTCGCTCGCGTCCTTGACCGGGTCCTTGGTGCCCGCGGCCATCGGCGCCTTCGCGCGCTCGGCGATGTGCCGCGCGGTGACCTTGTCGCCCAGGTCGCGGATGGACTGGGGGGAGGGGCCGATCCAGATCAGCCCGGCGTCGATGACGGCCTGGGCGAAGTCGGCGTTCTCGGAAAGGAAGCCGTAACCGGGGTGGATGGCGTCGGCGCCGGACTTCGCGGCGGCGTCGAGGATCTTGTCGAAGACCAGATACGACTCGGCCGAGGTCTGCCCGCCCAGGGCGAAGGCCTCGTCGGCGAGTTCGACGAACGGGGCATCGGCATCCGGCTCGGCGTAAACGGCGACGCTGCCGATACCGGCGTCCTTGGCTGCCCGGATCACGCGCACGGCGATCTCGCCTCGGTTAGCTACGAGTACCTTTGTGATCCGCGCGCTGGCATGGCTGGGCACTGAGCCTCCTGTGTGCATTCTTCTGGTCGCTTCGCCGGGGGGTGGGGTCGCTGTGCGTGCTCCGCTCCCGTAATCGACAAACTTACGTCTCGGGCGAGTGTAGGCAGTCTGCCAACAACCGCCGAACTCGGCTAGCCCTACCGAACAGTAGGTCGCGGATCACACGGCACGCGCCCTGCGTTCATGATCGCACCCCGCGCTACCTGCTTCGCGTGGGTCGCGACCCACCGCGTGCGGGTACTTCGCCGGGTTCGTCCCCCGTGGCGATCGGCATTCGCACCGAGTTGCCCCACTCGATCCACGATCCGTCGTAATTGCGTACGCCGTCACGCCCGAGCAAGTAGGTCAGGGCGAACCAGGTGTGGCTGGATCGCGCGCCGACACGACTGTAGACGATCACCTCCTGCGGGCCGGCCAACGCGTGGTAGATGTCGTCGAGTTCGGTGCGGGACCGGAAACGTCCGTCGGCGGCGAGAGGCGCCGACCAGGGGATGTTCGACGCGCTGGGAATATGGCCGCCGCGCAATGCCGTGCCTTCGGGATCGGCCGGTCGGAGCACCGGCGTGCCGGAATACTCCTCGGCCGAGCGCACATCGAGCACCGGCTTGCCGAGGTGGGCGAGCACGTCCTCGCGGAAGGCGCGGAAGGTGCTGTCGTCACGGCGCACGTCCGGATAGTCGCCGCGTACCGGGTAGTCGGGTTCGAACGCCGTGTCGCGTCCCTCGGAGATCCACGCCGCGCGGCCGCCGTCGAGCAGACGCACATCCTCGTGCCCGAACAGGGTGAACACCCATGCCGCGTGCGCCGCCTGCGTGTTGCCGTGATCCCCGTAGATCACAACTGTGTCGTCACGATCTATACCTTTCGCGCGCATCAGTTCGGTGAAGCGGGTTCCGTCGATATAGTCGCGCGTGACCGGATCGTTCAGATCGCTTCGCCAATCCAGTTTGGTGGCGCCCGGAACGTGCCCGATGTCGTAGAGCAGTGTGTCCTCGTTGGCCTCGATGATCTTGAGTCCCCGCGCGCCTATGTTTGCCGACAGCCACTCCGTGGTTACTAGTCGGTGAGGGTGTGCGTAGGAACCGAGTGAGGGATGAGGGTCCGGAGCGACGGGCACGGTGTTTGGGTCCTTCACGCATGGGTGGACGGCGGTGACAGCGGTTCGATGTCTCACAAGGAGCGTAGTTGTGGGGCGACAGTGACTCTCGTTTCAGATCACAAATCGGATGAGGGCCATTAAGGGGCACCTACATCCGATAAAGTCTCCCGGGAGGAGGGGTGAGCTATGTCCGATTCTTGGCCGCGGCGGCGACTGCTCGCGATCCTACGTGGCGCCAGTGAGCCGCTCGACGCCCAGGAACTGGCCAGAATCACCGGACAGCACGTCACCACGGTCCGGTTCCATCTGGATGTGCTCACCCGAGAATCCCTCGTCCGGCAGTTCCAGCAGCCGCCGCGGGGTCGCGGTCGGCCGCGCATCGGATACAGCGCGGTGCAGCGATCGGTCGGCTACCAGGATCTGGCGCAGGTGCTCGCCGACCAGCTCGCCCCCGATCCCCGGCGCAGGGCGGAGGCGGCGAATGCGGCGGGCCACGCCTGGGGCAGCCGACTCGACGTCGGTGACCATCGGGTGGAGTCGTTGGAGGACGCCAAGGACCTCACGATGACGCTTCTGTCGGAACTGGGTTTCGCGCCCGAGCGCGACCCTTCCCCGGTGAACGAGGGGAAGGTGCTGATCCGGATGACGGCGTGTCCGCTGCGCGAGCTCGCGCGCACGCACGCCGAAGTGGTCTGCGGTGTGCACCTCGGCCTGCTCGAGGAGGTGCTGCACCGCGGCGGTGCGCAGGGGACCGTCGACGTGCGGATGCATCCGTTCGTGGAGCCGGAGCTGTGCGTGGCCCGTCTGGAACTCATCGCGGCGCAGCGCGCCGACGCCCAAGAGGCCGCGAAGGTGCCTCCCGGCGGTGACGCCGAGGCGTTGACCACGCCGTCAGGCCGTGTGGCCCCACAGCTGCGTAACGCCGATCCCAACATCGCCAAGCAGTCGGCGCAGCAGTGGTAGCCCGATGCCGATGACGCTGGACGGGTCGCCATCGATGCGGTCGACGAACCAGCCGCCGAGCCCGTCGAGAGTGAACGCGCCGGCCACCTGGAGCGGCTCGCCGGTCGCGATGTAGGCGTCCAGCTCGTCCGGCTCCGGCTTGGCGAAATGCACGGTGGTGCTGCTGCAGTCGACCGCCTCGGCGATGATCGCACCGTCGCGCATCCGCACCACGCAGTGACCGGTGACGAGATCCGCGCTGCGCCCGGCCATGTCGCCCCACCGGGCGCGCGCCACCTCGGGGGTGTGCGGCTTGCCCTGCAACTCGCCGTCCAGCAGCAGCATGGAATCACAAGCCACCACAACGCAATCGGCGGCGAACTCCGGAATCGCGGCGGCAACGGCCCCCGCTTTGGCGCGCGCCAGCTCCACCACGACTCCCTGCGGAGGCGTGCCTTCGGGGAGGGCGGCGGCGACCGCGTCCTCGTCCACGGCGGAGACTCGGACGATCGGGTCGATGCCGGCCGAGCGGAGCACCTGCAGGCGGGCCGGGGAGGCGGAAGCCAGGATCAGTCGCGTCACCCGTGCAGGTGGGACAGATGGGCGAAGGAGTACGGGGAGAACGGCGAAGCACCGCGATGCAGCAGCGCCGGGCTCCCCCACAGGTCCGGCGGGCCCGCGGGCCCGGCCGGCGCGGCGCTGTTCGCGGCGGCGGACAGCACGCACACCAGCGCGGCGAGTTCCTCGTCGGTCGGCGAGCCCTTCACGACACGGAAGAACGGCTCCGGGGTGGCCTCGGCGGATTGCGCTGCCGCGTTCGAGTCGGTGGACGCACCGGCTTCGTTCGCGATCGGGTCGACGGTGAGATCCAGTTCGACGGCGCTCAACACATCTTCTTCTGCCACGGTCGTCACAGTGCCAGGTCCTCTCTTCGCCTTGATCAGCGGAACTGATCAGGCTGTTCCCGTTTTCCGACAAGTTATGGATGAAGCAACTGTCCTCGGACGCACTCATTGCCTCTCTGCAACAAGCCGGTATACGCCAGGGTAAGTGCTACCGAGACCGATGCCACCCTTGGTTGCGCGGCCTATCGAGCGTATCGCTCGATCACAGCGGGATGTTGCCGTGTTTCTTCGGCGGCAGGGTCACCATCTTGCGTTCGAGCAGACGCAGCGCGGAGACGATCTGGCCGCGGGTGTGCGACGGCGGAATGACCGCGTCCACGTAGCCGCGCTCGGCCGCGACGTACGGGTTCACGAGCGTGTCCTCGTACTCGTTCTGGAGCTCGAGCCGCAGCGCATCGACGTCTCCGCCGTCTTTGGCAGCCTGCTGGAGCTGCTTGCGGTAGACGAATCCGACGGCGCCCGAAGCGCCCATGACGGCGATCTGGGCGGTCGGCCAGGCGAGGTTGACGTCGGCGCCCATGTGCTTGGAACCCATGACGTCGTAGGCGCCGCCGTAGGCCTTGCGGGTGATGATCGTGATTTTGCCCACAGTGGCTTCACCGTAGGCGTAGAGCAGCTTCGCGCCGCGCCGGATGATGCCGTTGTACTCCTGCCCGGTGCCGGGCAGGAAGCCGGGAACGTCGACCAGGGTGATGATCGGGATGTTGAACGCGTCGCAGGTGCGCACGAAGCGCGCGGCCTTCTCCGAGGCGTCGATGTCGAGGCAGCCCGCGAACTGGGTGGGCTGGTTGGCCACGATGCCGACGCTGCGGCCGTCGATCCGGCCGAAGCCGACGATGATGTTCATCGCGCGCTCGGCCTGCACCTCGAGGAACTCGTCGTCGTCGAGCAGGCGACGGATCACCTCGTGCATGTCGTAGGGCTGGTTCGGCGAGTCCGGGATGATCGTGTCCAGCTCGAGGTCCTCGTCGGTGAGCGAGTCCTCGATCGCGCCGTCGATCGGGTCGGTGGCCGGGAAGCGCGGCGCCTCGGCCCGATTGTTGCTCGGCAAGTAGGACAGCAGGTCCTTGACGTAGTCCAGGGCGTCCTGCTCCCCGGAGGCGACGTAGTGCGCCACACCGGACTTGGTCATATGCGTGTGCGCGCCGCCCAGGTCCTCCATGGTGACGTCCTCGCCGGTGACCGTCTTGATGACGTCCGGGCCGGTGACGAACATCTGGCTGGTGCCGTCGACCATCACGACGAAGTCGGTCAGCGCGGGGGAGTACACGTGGCCACCGGCGGCCGGGCCCATGATCAGCGAGATCTGCGGGATCACGCCGGAGGCCTGGATGTTGCGGTGGAAGATCTCGCCATAGAGACCGAGCGAGACCACGCCCTCCTGGATGCGCGCGCCCGCGCCCTCGTTGATGCCGATCAGCGGGCGGCCGGTCTTCAGGGCCAGGTCCATCACCTTGACGATCTTCTCGCCGTAGACCTCGCCGAGGCTGCCGCCGAACACCGTGACGTCCTGGCTGAAGATGCAGACGTCGCGGCCGTCGATGGTGCCGTAACCGGTCACCACGCCGTCGCCGAGCGGCCGGTGATTCTCCAGGCCGAAGTTCACGCTGCGGTGGCGGGCCAGGGCGTCGAGTTCCACGAAGGAGCCTTCGTCCAGCAGGGCGAGGATGCGCTCGCGGGCGGTCATCTTGCCCTTCGCGTGCACCTTGTCGACCGCGGCCGCACCCATCGGGTGCTTGGCCTCTTCCAGCCGATTCCGCAGGTCGGCCAGTTTCCCGGCGGTGGTGTGGATATCGGGGGCGCCCGCGGGACCTGATGCGGGCTGCTGCTGGACACTCGTCATGGCTTCGGAGTGTAACCAGTGCCACTGCGTCCTTCTAACCCAGACGGGGCTACCCACCGGTAAAAGCCGCAGCTAGATCAAATTTTCGAGGCGAAATTCCTGGTCGGTAGCGGGGTTGGGGAGCGACCTGGCCGGGGAGCGTCCGCACGGCGAGTAGCCTGCCGGTGTGCAGAGGCCACCGTTGGATGCAGGGCAGTTGCGGCGCAGTGCCGCCGAGTCGCCCGAGCTGTCGTTCTTCTCGCGGATCGACGTGCTGGAGTCGACCGGGTCCACGAACGCGGATCTGATCGCGCGGGCGGCCGATCCGGACGCCGACCGTGTGGTTCTGCTCGCGGAAACCCAGGTACAGGGCCGGGGCAGGCACGCGCGGACCTGGGTCAGTCCGCCCCGGGCGCAGTTGGCGATGTCGGTGCTGGTGCGTCTGCCGGGGATCGGCCCGGCCTCACTCGCCTGGCTGGCGCTGCTGACCGGCGTCGCCGTGGTCGACGCGCTGCGGACCACGGCGGACGTGGCCGCCGAACTCAAGTGGCCCAACGACGTGCTGATCGACGGCCGCAAGGTCGCGGGCATCCTGGCCGAGGTCGCGGCGAGCGGGGGCGGCGCGCCCGCCGTCGTGATCGGGCTCGGGCTCAACGTGAGTCTGACCGAGGAAGAACTGCCGGTGCCGCATGCCACCTCACTGACCATCGCGGGCGCGCGGCAGACCGATCGCACGGTGCTCGTGCGCTCGCTGCTGACCGAATTCGCCCGCCGCTTCACCGCGTGGCGCGCCGCGGACTGGGCGACCGACGAGCTGGCCGCCGCCTACCGCGAGCGGTGCGCCACGATCGGCAACGAGGTCCGCGCCGAGCTGCCCGGCGGCCGGATTCTCACCGGCATCGCCGAGGGCGTCGACGACTACGGCCGCCTGCTCATCGGCGGCGAAGCGCTGTCCGCGGGTGACGTCACGCATCTCCGCGCCCAGTACTGACGTCTCCCGGCGCGACGGCGGGTCCTCCTACGCCCACGGCCCGGCAGTGCGTGGCCCCGCCTCGGTGCCTCGCACTGCGCTGACCGCTGCGCTCGTCTGCCTCGATTTCCACCGACCTCGCGGCGTGGGTGGTCCGATTCGCCCCTGCCGACGTGCACGCCAGGGGCGGACAGGTGCTGCTGTCCGGTCCGTGCGGTGCGAGCGGATCGTGGGCGAGAAACCGCGGCTCAGACGGGCTGGGCGATGCCGCGGGCGGCATCCCGGGCGAGTGCGCGATCGCGCTGCTCCTCGAACTTGATCACGTCCTTGCCCAGCTTCTGCAGGAATTCACCCAGCTCGTCGCGCGACTGCTCGCCGCGCGGCCCGAAATCCGAGCGTTCGAAGACGTTCCACTGCTTGAGCACCGGCTCGATGACCTCCTCCAGGTGCTGGCGCAGATCGTAGATGCCGTGCTTGGCCATCAGCACGCCGTAGCGGCGGAAGTTGGGCATCCCCGCGCCGGGCATCAGGAAGTTCTCGATGATCCTGGTGATCGCGGGCAGCGCCTGGTCGGGCACCAGATCCAGCGCCGCGCCGCACAACGAGCGATAGAAGATCATGTGCAGGTTCTCGTCGGCGGCGATGCGCTGCAGCAGCCGGTCGGCGACGGGGTCGTCGCACGCCTTGCCGGTATTGCGGTGCGATACCCGAGTGGCCAGTTCCTGGAAGGTGACGTAGGCGACGCTCGCCAGGAATCCCCCCCATCCGTCCGGTGACCGGACGCCGTTGCTCATGTGGATCATCCGTGCCTGTTCCAGGGCAACCGGATCGACGGCGCGGGTGACGACCAGGTAGTCGCGCATGGCGATGCCGTGGCGGTTCTCCTCGGCGGTCCAGCGGTCCACCCACGTGCCCCACGGCCCGTCCTCGGAGAAGTTCTGCGCGATCTCTCGATGGTAGGAGGGCAGGTTGTCCTCGGTGAGCAGGTTGGTGATCATCGCTACCCTGGCGACCTCGCCGAGCCGGGATTGCTCCGGTTCCCAGTCCACGCCGCCCAGGGCGGCGAAGTTGCGGCCCAGGCTCCACGGCACGTAATCGTGCGGATTCCAGTCTTTCGCCATGGACAGGTGCCGATCGAGATTCTGTTCGGCGACGGGTTCGAGTTCGGCCAGGATCTGCAGCGGGGTCAGGTCTTTGGTCACGCGTTCCTCCACGGTCGTAATCGGCGATGATGGTGAGCCGGGCGTTGCGCGATACAGACAGCACTGCGCGGAATCGTCACACGCATGCCTGCTGATTGTGCGGCAGAACGCGCTGCGGTGTCAGCCGTTCCGGCAGATGGACGCGGTAGGGTTCCTGATATGGGTTATCCCGAGGATGTGCTGGCGCCGGACGAACGGTTGCTGCTGCATCGCCACCCGCATTGGAAGATGCTCTTCTGGCCGATCGTGACGCTCATCGTGGCCACGGCTCTCGCGGGTTTCACAGGGGGACTCATTTCGCAGAAAGCCACCGGCACCACCGCCTCGGCGCTGCTCATCGCGGTGCTCGTGGTGTATGTGGTGATTCTCCTATGGCGTTGTGCTGTACCGATTATCAGCTGGAAGTCGACGCATTTCATCGTCACCGACCGGCGCGTGCTGATCCGTCAGGGCGTGCTCACCCACAGTGGAATCGACATTCCGATGAGCCGGATCTCCAGCGTGCAATTCCGGCACGGGCTGTTCGATCGGATGCTCGGCACCGGGACGTTGATCATCGAGTCGTCCTCCTCGGAGCCGCTGGAGTACGACGACATCCCGGCGGTCCAGCAGGTGCATTCACTGCTGTACCACCAAGTGTTCGAGGTGGAACGTCATCGGGACGGGCGCGACGAGCGCCGGGACGACCGCCGCAGCTACCGGTGAGCCCGTAACCTGGGCGTATGACCGCTGTACTGCTGGCCGAGGACGACGATGCCATCGCGGCCCCGTTGTCGCGCGCGCTCGGCCGCGAGGGCTACTCGGTGACCGTCGAGAGCTTCGGCCCCGCCGTGCTGCAGCGGGCTCTCGAAGGCGGGCACGACCTGCTCATTCTCGATCTGGGACTGCCCGGCATGGACGGGCTGGAAGTGTGCCGTCAGGTGCGCGCCCGCGGCGCGGATCTGGCCGTGCTGATGCTCACCGCGCGCACCGACGAGGTGGATTTCGTGGTGGGGCTGGACGCAGGCGCCGACGATTACGTCGGCAAGCCGTTCCGGCTCGCCGAGCTGCTGGCCCGGGTGCGAGCACTGTTGCGGCGCAGCGGAATCGGTGACGATACGGTCGAGGTGGGCGGCATCCGTCTGGAACCGGCCGCCCGGCGGGTACTGGTCAACGGCGTCGAAATCGGTTTGGCCAACAAGGAATACGAGCTGCTCAAGGTGCTGATCGATCGGGCCGGTCAGGTGGTGGCGCGCGAGACCATCCTGCGCGAGGTGTGGGGTGACGCGGAGTTGCGCGGTTCCAAGACGTTGGACATGCACATGTCCTGGCTGCGCCGCAAGATCGGCGACGAGGGTCCCATGGCCGAACGGCGCATCGTCACCGTCCGCGGTGTCGGATTCCGGTTGAACACCGACTGACATGCGCCGCCGGATCCTACGGTCCATGCTCACCGTGCTGACCCTCACCACGGTGGTGCTCGGCGTGCCGCTCATCTACACGGCGTGGTTGTGGGTGGAGGACATCACCCGCAACGACCTGCAGAACCGACTGGATCGGATCGCCGGGGAGATCATCGCGCAGGAACGCGACGGCACGGTGGCCGGCGAGCTGGATATCCGGTCGGTGGCGCCGCTGGTGCCCGAGAACGGCAAGCTCACCATCGTCTACCCGTCGCAGCGGGACAACGCCGTCCGCCGCGACGTCGGCGTGGCCGAGGTGCCCGACCCGCTGGTCGAGTCGCTGTCGATGGGCAAGTCCGCGTCGCTGCGCCTGGAGGTGCCGTCCGCGCCGATGCACGCCATGCAGCGCCAGGCGGTCGCGGTGGTCGCGCTGGCGGTGCTCGCCTCGCTCGGCGCGGCGGTCTCGGTCGCGGTGGTCACCGCCCGGCGGGTAGCCGATCCGCTGCGCGACGTGGCGGCGCGCGCGGCCCGGCTGGCGATGGGGGATTTCCGGCCCGATCCGCGCAGGCACGGCATCGCGGAACTGGACCGCGTCTCCGACGTGCTCGACTCGGCGACGGTGGAGATCGCCGGCCGACTCCAGCGCGAGCACGCCCTGGTGGCGGACGTCTCGCATCAGCTGCGCAGCAGGCTGACCGCCGTGCGGCTGCGCCTGGACGAGCTGTCCGCGCACGCCGATCCGGAGGTGGTGCACGAGGCCGAGGAAGCCATGGCCCAGGTCGACCGGCTCACCGACGCGATCGACGACCTGGTTCGCGCCTCCCGCGACGAGGACGCGGCCGATCGCGATCCGGTGCCCGTGATGGACGAGTTGCGCGGCGTCGTCGCCGAATGGAAACACCCGTTCACCGAGGCGGGCCGGACGCTGACGCTCACCGGAGACGAGTCGTTGCGCGCCCCGATCACGGGTTCGCGGTTGCGCGAGGCGGTGGCGGTGCTGGTGGACAACGCTCTCATGCACGGCGGCGGTACCTGCACGGTGTCGGTGCGCTCGGTACGGCCGGGGGCCGATCGCGAGCCGCTGGTGTGCGTAGAGGTGGCCGACGAGGGGCACGGAGTGCGCGACGAGCTGGCGCCGCACATCTTCGACCGGGGTTTCTCCGCGGGCGGTTCCACCGGTGTCGGGTTGGCGCTGGCGCGGGCGCTGGTCGAGGCCGACGGCGGACGGCTGGAATTGCAACGGCGCAGGCCCGCGCTGTTCGCGGTGTTCCTCGGGTCGAAGGCCCGTCCGGCCAACGCGGTGGTGGCCGAACCGCGCTGACTCAGCTGCGGCCGAGTTCCTCTTCCACGAGATCCACGAATTCCGCTTCGAGTTCGCTCATTTCGTCCGGGAAGACCCAGCGGCGCATCGCCCAGAAACGGAACGCCATCTGCAGCAGATTGCCGATGATGAAGGCGCTGACGAAGTCGGCGATGTTCTCGACCGTGAAGCTCACGTTGGGTTGGCGCAGGTCGAAGATATAGCTGGAAATCCACAGCGGAGTGAAGGCCAGGACGACGCCGACGCCGCTGACGACGAAGAACAGCAGCGCTTCGTGATGACGTTCCCGCCCGCCGCGATTCTTGAACGACCATTCCCGGTTCAGGATGTAGGACGCGATCACGGCGATGACACCCGAAATGATCTTGGCCGTCACCGGTTTCTCCGCGAGCACCGTCCACTTGAGCATGTAGAAGATGCCGCTGTCGATCACGAACGTGGTCGCGCCGACGATAGCGAACTTGATCAATTCCCGCTGCCGGTACGCGACACCTTGCAGCGGCTTGGGAAGGACGCTGACCACGTCGTCGACGAATGACACAAGACCGGAGTGTACCGGTCGCTGTGATTTGCACCGGACATGACAATATTGTCCGACGTGAGCGCACGTTCCTTCGACCCATCGGCCCTGCCCACCGTCACCATGATCGGCGGCGGCCAGCTGGCGCGCATGACCCACCAGGCGGCGATCGCGCTGGGCCAGCGGCTGCGCGTGCTCGCCGAGAACCCCGACGACCCGGCCGCCCAGGTGAGCCCGGAGGTGGTGCTCGGCAGCCACACCGATCTGACCGCGCTGCGCAAGGCGGCGGTCGGCTCGCACGCGCTGACCTTCGACCACGAGCACGTGCCGACCGAGCACCTGGAGGCGCTGGTCGCGGAGGGCGTCAACGTGCAGCCGCCACCGCAGGCGCTGGTCTACGCGCAGGACAAGCTGGCCATGCGCACCAAACTGAGTGGGCTGGGGCTGCCCGTGCCCGCGTTCACGCCGGTGACCTCGGTCGAGGACGCGGTGCGCTTCGGCGACGAGCACGGCTGGCGGATCGTGCTGAAGGCGGTGCGCGGCGGCTACGACGGGCGCGGCGTCTGGATGCCCGAGGCCGCCGACGCGGCCGCGGCGATCGTCGGCGACCAGCTCGCCCGCGGTGTCCAGCTGCTGGCGGAGGCGAAGATCGACCTGAAGCGGGAGCTGTCGGCGATGGTGGCCCGCTCGCCGTTCGGACAGGCGGCGACCTGGCCGGTGGTGGAGACCGTGCAGCGCAAAGGGCAGTGCGCTGTCGTCATCGCGCCGGCACCTGGTCTGCCGGAGGACATGGCCGCCGCGGCGGAGACCATGGCGTTGCATCTCGCCAGGGACCTGGGTGTCGTCGGCGTCATGGCGGTGGAGCTGTTCGAGACCATCGACGGCGAGCTGCTGGTGAACGAGCTGGCCATGCGCCCGCACAACTCCGGGCACTGGGGCATGGACGGCGCCCGCACCGGCCAGTTCGAGCAGCATTTGCGTGCCGTGCTCGACTACCCGCTCGGCGACACCGCGCCGCTGGCGCCGGTGACCGTGATGGCGAACATTCTCGGCGCGCCGCAAGCCCCGGCGATGTCGATGGACGAGCGGCTGCACCACCTGTTCGCCAGGATCCCGGAGGCGAAGGTGCACCTGTACGGCAAGGGTGAGCGCCCCGACCGCAAGATCGGGCACGTCAACATCCTCGGCGACGATGTGGCCGAGGTCAGGGAGAAAGCCGAGCGCGCGGCGCACTGGATGTCGCACGCGATTTGGACCGACGGATGGGATCCGCATGAGTGAGGAACTGGCCATCGCCCCCGCGGTCGGCCTGATCATGGGCAGCGACTCCGACTGGCCGACCATGGAGGCCGCCGCGCAGGCGCTGGCCGAATTCGGGATCCGCTTCGAGGTGGGCGTCGTCTCGGCGCACCGCACGCCGCAACGCATGCTCGACTACGCGCGGTCGGCGGCGGGCCGCGGGTTGAAGGTGATCATCGCCGGCGCGGGCGGCGCGGCGCACCTGCCCGGCATGGTCGCCTCCGCTACTGCGCTGCCCGTGATCGGCGTGCCGGTTCCACTCAAATACCTCGACGGTATGGACTCCCTGCTGTCCATCGTCCAGATGCCCGCGGGCGTGCCGGTCGCCACCGTCTCCATCGGCGGCGCCCGCAACGCGGGCCTGCTCGCCGCCCGCATCCTCGCCGCCCACGACCCGGCCCTGCGCACCCGCATGGAACAGTTCCAAGCCGGACTCGAGCAGATGGTGCTGGAAAAGGACGACGCGCTGCGCACCAAACTCTTGGGCTGAGCGGTCAGCGGTCAGCGGTCGCGCCTGCGTCGTAGACGACAACGAAGGCCATGGTCAGATGCCGAGATCTCGGCCGAGTCCCGCCAATTCGTCCATCGCGGCTCGACTCTTGGCCTCGGCTCGCCACTGGTACTGCTTCAGGTCGTCGTATCGGATCCGGCGGTGCCGCCCGACCAGGCGAAAGGGAATCTCGCCTGTTTCCAGCAGCGTCACGACGTAGGGGCGCGACACGTTCAGCATGTCCGCCGCCTGCTGCGTAGTGAGTTCGGCATGCAGAAACTGACCCACGTCGATTCCCGGACCCCGCTCACCTTGCGGTGAACCACCGGCCCCACTGTTCGAGGAGTGGACATGACCACGCGGACACCGGCCTGGCTCGGCTCGGCAGCACGCTGTGCCCGGTCAGCGTGCTGCGCGCACGCCGTGCCGCCACCGGCTCCACGGACTTCGGGGTACGCGCACGGCACCGGGCGACATCATGTCGCAACCCTCGGGAGCTGACCCGCGTCGAAGCCGAGCGGGGCATACGGCGGTGGAACACGAAAGGTTTCGGTGTGGGGGACTCGCGGCTATCGGCCGCTGACTACCGTGTGAGTTCGTGACTACAGGGGATATCGCTCGGACGCGGGGAGACGACGACACCGCGCATTTCCGGCTCACGGTGGTGGATCAGGCGCTGCGATTGTTCGCCGAGAAGGGGTACGAGGCGACAACGGTCGACGAGATCGCGGAAGCGGCGGGCATCTCCCGGCGAACGTTCTTCCGGCAGTTCCGGTCGAAAGAAGACGTGATCTTCGCCGACCACGAGTCGCAGCTGGCGCAGGCGGCGGAGTTCCTGGCCGCGTCGCGGGAGGACCCGTGGGAGGCGGTGTGCTCGGCGGTGGTGCAGGTGTTCGAGCGGTTCACGCAGTGGCGGGAGATCGCGGCACGGCGCTACCAGGTGGTCCGACGGGTGCCCGCGCTGCGGGAGCGCGAGATCGTGACGGTGTTCCGCTACGAACGATTGTTCACCGACTACCTGCGTGAGCGGCTGCCCGACGTCCCCGATCTGGCCCGGGTGCAATTCACCGCCGCCGTGACGGCGACGCACAACTATCTGCTGCGCCGGATGGTGCGCGGCGAGTCGGACGCGGGCGCCGCGGACCTGCGGATGGAGCTGGCCGCCATCCCGCGAGGGGCTGGGCGCGCCGCGAACGCCGACGAGTTGGTCGTCGCGGTGTTCCCCCGCGATGTCCCGCCCCGGCAGATCGCCGACCTGCTGGTCCGCAAGCTCGGTTCGTTGTGATCCGGAGCTAAATGCGACGTATCTGACACTGAGTGCCAGATCATTGACGCACTTGGTCGAGTTGCTGGCGAGTATTATCGTTGATATATGGCACTGAGTGCCGACTTGCTGCTTTTGATCGAGGGAAAGCGGCGCCGACCACCGACGATCAGGAGTGAAGCCCGATGGCGGGAAACCCGGATTTCGACCTGTTCAAGCTCGAGGACTTCCACGACGAGCTGCGCGAAGCGATCCGCGGCCTCGCGGAGAAGGAGATCGCCCCGCACGCCAAGGACGTCGACGGCAACTCCCGCTTCCCGGAGGAGGCGCTGACCGCGCTCAACGCCTCCGGCTTCAACGCCGTGCACGTGCCCGAGGCCTACGGCGGCCAGGGCGCCGACTCGGTGGCCACTTGCATTGTGATCGAAGAGGTCGCGCGCGTCTGCGGTTCGTCCTCGCTGATCCCGGCCGTCAACAAACTCGGCACCATGGGCTTGATCCTGAACGGCTCCGAGGAGCTGAAGCACAAGGTGCTGCCGGACCTCGTCAACGGCGCGATGGCCTCCTACGCCCTGTCCGAGCGCGAGGCGGGCTCCGACGCGGCGAGCATGCGCACCCGGGCCAAGCCGGACGGGGACGACTGGATCATCAACGGCTCCAAGTGCTGGATCACCAATGGCGGCAAGTCCTCCTGGTACACCGTGATGGCGGTGACCGACGCGGACAAGGGCGCCAACGGCATCTCGGCGTTCATGGTGCACTCCGGCGACGAAGGCTTCGTGGTCGGCCCGCTGGAGCACAAGCTCGGCATCAAGGGCTCGCCCACCGCGGAGCTGTACTTCGAGAACTGCCGGGTGCCGGGTGACCGCATCATCGGCGAGCCGGGCACCGGCTTCAAGACCGCGCTGCAAACCCTCGACCACACCCGCCCCACCATCGGCGCGCAGGCCGTCGGCCTGGCCCAGGGCGCGCTGGACGCGGCCATCGCCTACACCAAGGACCGCAAGCAGTTCGGCAAGTCCATCGCCGACTTCCAGAACACCCAGTTCATGCTCGCCGACATGGCGATGAAGGTCGAGGCCGCCCGCCTCATGGTGTACACCTCGGCCGCCCGCGCCGAGCGCGGCGAGCAGAACCTCGGCTTCATCTCCGCCGCCGCCAAGTGCTTCGCCTCCGACGTCGCCATGGAAGTCACCACTAACGCCGTCCAGCTGTTCGGCGGCGCCGGCTACACCACCGACTTCCCGGTGGAGCGCATGATGCGAGACGCCAAGATCACCCAGATCTACGAGGGCACCAACCAGATCCAGCGTCTGGTGATGAGTCGCGCCCTGCTGAAGTGAGTTTTCCTGGATCGCAGGATGTTCGAGCGATGAGCCGATCCTGAGTTGGCTCACGTTTCGTCGGTGGATGGTCAGTCATGGCTGTGACCTGCCGGTTCTCGTCGTGATCGAGCGGGTTTCACGCACTAACGTGGCCGGTTTGGGCTCGGCGAGTGGCGTTTCCGCAGCTCCAATTCTTACCAACGTCGAGAGTGACAACCTGCAAAACCGTTGTACGGCTGGAGGTAACGCTTGGTACTGTGTTCTCGGCCATGGAGTAGCTCAGTTGGTAGAGTATCGCCCGTCAAGTCGAAGGACGCTGGTTCGATTCCAGCCTCTATGGCCCCTTCTCGACGTGCCACTCGGGTGACACTTCTGGGCCGCTTTCAGCCGTCTCCAGGCCGTGGGGGTCTTGGAACGCCGAAGAACTGGGCAGAACTCCAAAGATGTTCCTGCCCAGTTCAGAGTGTTATTCGGTTGTGTTTCGCCACGTGGTCGGAAATGCCGGAGAAATCACCCAGATCTACGAGGGCACCAACCAGACCCAGCGTCTGGTGATGAGCCGCGCCCTGCTGAAGTGAGTTTTCCTGGATCGCAGGATGTTCGAGCGGTGAGCCGGTCGCGCACGGACGACTACTCATCGGTCGCGAGTTATTCCGCGTGCCCGGTCTTGTCCGTGTCCGGTGCCGCCACGCACAATGCTCGGGGCTTGGCCGGGTGGCTGCCGCACCGCAGCTTGTGGATGGTGCGCTTGCCCCAACCACAGAAGTCTTTCGACCTCCGACAGATGCCCTTTCTCGTCCAGTTCCTTGAACGCGGCGTTCCTCGCCTCGTCCAGCGCCTTGAACTCCGCTTCGCGTTCCTTCTCGGCTGCCGCTGCGCGTGCCTCGGCTGCTTCGCGCTGCACGCTGGCGGCGTCGGCGGCTTCTCGGGCCGCTTGTTCTCCGGTGTCGATGGTTTCGAGTTCTTGATACTGGCTGGGCACCGGGAATTCCTGCGCCACCCGTTCGGCGGCTTCTCGTTCGATCCGAGCCCGCTCACTTTCCGGCGCCTGGCGTGCTTGCCGCGCTCGCTCGGCTTCTGCTCGGGCCTGCCGGTCGCGTTCGACCCGTTGCGGGGCGTCTACTCGGCCACGCGCGGCGGCTTCCCGGAACTGCTGGACTGTACGGAATTTTTCGGCTCGCTCTTGTGCCCGCACCATCTGGCGAATCTTCGCCAGTCTTTCACGCGCCCGGTCGGCCCGTTGCAGCTCGTACGGCCGGATCAATTCCAATTGCATGGATGCCAGCGATCGGCCGAGTTGTATAGCGCGGAGGGCGTCAGCGCGGGAAATGATCACGTGCTGGAATTTGTCACCGAAATCACGTGCCATGTCCCGCAGGTCTTCGCGGACTTTGTCAGGAACCTTCTCACCGGCCACCGTTTCCCATCGCGAATGAGTAATGCGGCCGGTCGACACACCCACCCGCGACATCTCCGCGAACAACCGGATGTCTTCGGGCAGGTCCGGACTGGTGAGGAACGTCCAGCGCTGCGAGCGCGGATGCGTCATCACCGGCCCGGCCTGCTGACCCGTTCGGTCCATCCACGCTTTGACTTCCGAGCCGATGAACGCGGGCATCATCACCCCGCACACCCGGCCCGCGCGTAGCGTGATCCGCCCCAGATGCGGCGGATGGACTTCGGCGGGCAGATCACACACCTGCCGGTAGAAGTGACACACCGACAACGGCGTCTGCCCAGCCTGTTTCGATGAATTCACGAACAACTCCCCTCCTCGATGCACTGGTGTGCACCCGACGCCGAGGCCGAACCGCCTGGCTACGCGCCATCGCGCAACCAGCAAAGGCCGGGATGAGGACCGGCGACACCCGGCGTCGGGGCTGAATCCAGGCTCTGCGCGTGGGGCAATGCTCACAATGGCAGTACTGAGCAGCGGTGTTGGAAACTACTAATTCCGAGCGGTCTCGGAATGCGTTGCGCCCGCGTACCGTTGGCATATGGGCGCACAACTAGGGGACCGCCTGCGCAGTATTCGCAAACGGCGTGGGCTCACTCAGACCGAGCTAGCAGAACGATCCGGTGTGTCGGTTCAGCTGATCAGGCTGCTCGAGCAGGGCGGGCAGGAGTCGACGAGAACCGAAACGGCGCGTCGGCTGGCGAACGCGCTGCGGGTCGAAACCTCTGCTCTGATTGTGAAGCCGGATGCCGCCGATCCAGACGTGACCGATGTCGAACTGTGGGCCGATGTCCGTCAGGCGCTGGCCGGTATCTATCCGGCCGACGAGTACAGCGAGCCGCCGACCGTCGCCGGTGTCAGCGCAACGTTCGCGGAAGTGAAGCCGTTGTTCCGCGGTGGCCGTTTCGCTGAGCTTGCCCAGCATCTGGTGCCGATGTTGCGCGATGCGGATTATCTGGTCGCTGCGGCGGATTCGGGCACCGTCGATGCACGCAGGCTCCGGTCTCGGATTCGCCAGATGGTGGCCTGGCAAATGTGTCTGACCTGGCAGTTCGACGCAGCAGACCACGCAATCGCGTTGGCGTTGGATGATGCGCCGGATCTACGGGCAGCTGCGCCGTTGGCGGATGCGGATTGCTGGCGATGGATTCGGAAAGGGGACCTCGCCAAGGCGCGCGAGGTTGCAACCAAGTGGGCGGACGATCTCGAACCGCGCCGAATTTCCAAGGCATCGCGAGAAGATCTCGCCAGCTGGGGGCTGATGCTGCAACGGGTCTCCACAGCGGCGATACGGGACAACCGACCTGGGGAGGCAGATGACGCGCTGGCGTTCGCCCGCGTAGCCGGAATGGCGATCCGCCATGGCGAACACGACTCGAGAGACGGCCTGCTGCACGCATTCGGCCCGGTCACGGTACAGATGCTGGCTGCGGAGAACGCCATGGTGATCGACAAGCCGCAAGTCACTTTAGCGATCGGCGCACAACTGGAGGGAACGAAATACCCTCTCCCCTGGCCGTGGCAGCGTCACCGCCTCGACGTCGCAGCAGCACACGCAGCAATGCGGCAGTACACCGAAGCGCTGGCCGTACTTCAACAGATCCGCCGCGAGCTGCCCGAATGGCTGGTGAAACAGAGATTCGCGCGTGACATCCTCGCAGGCATGATCGAGAAGCGGCGAACGCTCACGGCAGAAGTCCGTGAGCTGGCAGACTTCGTGCAGGTCCCCTACTGAGCAGCCTCACCCCACCCATCCACATCTCCGTCACACCGGAAGCGTCGCGAATAATCTCCGCGAGTGGCGCATGGCTGCGGCAAAACGCGAGTAGGCCTCTCGCCGGTGTGCCACTCGCCGCGCTTGGGTCGTCTACTTCACCAAGTCGGCGTATTCGCGGTGCTGGGAGATGTACTGCTCCACGTACCAGCAGGTGGGGACGACCGAGAAACCGGCGGCGCGGGAGTCGTCGAGTGCGTATTCGACGACTTGGGCGGCGACTCCTCGGCCTCGGAATTCAGGGAAGGTGAGGGTGTGGTGGAAGTCGCGGACCTTCGGGTCTTCGCGTTCGGCGTAGTCGGCGTACCCGGCTAGGGTGTCGTCGATGTAGATCTCGAAGCGGGTGTCGGCGACGTTGTGTTCGAGCCTGGTCGTCATGTCGGGGTAGAACTCCTCGTGCGTGGGGAATGTTCCGTCGCGGCGGTCAGAAGATCGCGCCGGGGTTGAGGATGCCGTCGGGGTCGAGTGCGTCCTTGATGCGGCGGGTCAGAGCCATTACGTCGGGGCCGAGTTGGTCGGGCAGCCACGCCTTCTTGAGTCGTCCGACGCCGTGTTCACCGGTGATGGTGCCGCCGAGAGCGATGGCGAGGTCCATGATCTCGCCGAAGGCGCGGTGTGCGCGCACGGTGTACTCGGCGTCGGTGGGGTCCTGCACGATCAGCGGGTGGGTGTTGCCGTCGCCCGCGTGCGCGACCACCGCTACCGTCACCGCGTTGCGCTCGGCGATCTCGGCGACGCCGTTCACCAAGTCGCCGAGCCGGGGCAGCGGCACGCCGACGTCCTCGAGCAGTAGCGGCCCGAGCTTCTCCACGGCGAAAATCGCCAAACGCCGGGCAGCCGTGAACGCCTCACCCTCGGTCGGGTCCTCGGTGTGGAAAACCTCTGTCGCGCCCGCCTTCTCGCAGGCCGTCGCCATGATCTCGGCTTCGCGCCGGGCGAATTCGCCGGGCGCGTCGGAGCGTGCGACCAGTAGCGCGGCCGCGTTCCGGTCCAATCCCATCCGCAACTCGTCCTCCACGGCGTTGATCGACACCGAGTCCATGAACTCGAGCATCGACGGGCGCAGTTCGCCGGTGATGGTCAGGATGGCCTCGACGGCGGCGGTGAGCGTGGGGAAACTGGCGACGACCGTGCTCTGCGGCGTCTGTGCGGGCAGTAGCCGCAGGGTCAGCTCGGTGATCACCCCCAAGGTGCCCTCGCTGCCGACGAACAGCTTGGTCAGCGACAGCCCGGCCGAGTCCTTCAAACGCGGACCGCCGAGCCGCACGACAGTGCCGTCGGCGAGCACGACCTGCATCCCGAGCACGTAATCGGCGGTGACGCCGTACTTCACACAGCACAGTCCGCCCGCGTTGGTCGCGGCATTGCCGCCGATCGAGCAGATCTCGAACGACGACGGGTCCGGCGGATACCACAGCCCGTGTTCCGCGACCGCGCGCTTGACTTCGGCGTTGAGCAGACCGGGCTGCACCACCGCGGTCCGGGTCACCGGGTCGACGGAGATATCCCGCATCCGCTCCGTGGTCAACACGATCGCTCCGTCGACGGCCGTCGCGCCCCCGGACAGGCCGGATCCGGCTCCGCGCGGAATCACGGGGACACGATGCGCGGTGGCCCACCGCAGTGTCGCGGCCACGTCGTCGGTGCTGGTGGCACGCACCACGGCCGAGGCGGCGCCCGCGCCCGGGTCGCGCGCCCAGTCCTGTCGGTAGCTCGCCAGCAGGTCGGCGTCGGTGAGCACCGTGCCCTCGGGGAGCGCGGCGATCAAATCATGCAAGTCCACCACCTCACGCTAGCTCCCGTGCCCGAGATTTGCTGCTCGTCCGACCGGTATGACGGGGCTTCTGCGCCACCCGGCGGTCGCCACCCGCTCATCTCCTGGACATCTGCCGCTGGCACGCTGGTCGCGTGCACGAGCTGTCCGAGACCGCCGACACCATCGCCGACCGGTTCACCCGCTGGTGCGAGGCGGTCGTGCACCGGCTGCCGTTCGGGCTGAACCGTGTTGTCCCGCCGACCTTCCTGGGCTTCGCGCTGATCAACAGCGGCACCTTTGCCGTCGACTTGGCTCTGCTCACCGTCTTGCACGGTTGGCTTTGTCTGCCGGTGTGGTTGTCGGTGACGGTGGCCTACGTGTGCGCGTTCGGGCTCAGCTTCGTGCTCAACCGCACGTTCAACTTCCACTCCCATGCCCCGGTCGGCAGACAGGCCGCGGTCTACGTCGTGGTGGTCGTCGTCAACTACCTCGCGTTCATCCTCGGCATCGGCAGCGGGCTCACCGCGCTCGGCGTGCAGTATCATGTGGCCCGGTTGCTGGCGGGCGCCTGCGAGGCCGTCTATATGTACAGCGCGATGCGCTGGGTGGTCTTCCGCCGCTCGGTCGAGCCGGAACCGGAGCTCACGCCTGACGCGACATAGGTCCTGGCGTTTCGAGAATCGGTTGTGGGACGTTCATGACGCCGTCGGAGTGATCAGCGCTTCCGTGTGCTCCCCGTCGACGACGATCACGTCGTCATCGGTCAGCGCCCAGTGCGCGACGCCCTCGGCGCGGTAACGAGCCGCGAGGCGAGAGCAGTCGCCGTCGGGGTCGGTGGCCGAATCGATGTGCGGCACGATCCGGCGGTGCACCAAACCCAGTCCGTCCCATCGGGGTTCCACGCCGCAGGCTGGTGCGACTTCGGCCGGATCGTCCACCGACTCCAGGCCGTGCAGGTCCGGGGTCAGCACGCAGGCCCCCGCGCTGTAACCGGCGTAGACGAGGGCGTCGACGGCGAGCAGCCGGGGCAGGACGCGGTCCGCGCCGCTGCGGGCGAACTGGGCGCGCAACACGAAGGTGTTGCCGCCGCGTACCCACAGCAGCGGGAACTCCGCCAGCTTCCGTTCCAGCTCGGCTTCCCGGCCGACGTACTCGCGCAGGTCGAGCACCTCGGGCCGGTAGCCGAGTGTGCGCAGCGGCGCCATGTCGCTGGTCACCGCGCCGGCCCACGCCTGCGGCCAGGCGTCGCAGGCATTCGGGATCAGCGCGACCCGGCCGGGCGGGCCCGCCAGCGCGGCCAGCCGGTCGTAGTGTGCCCCGAAGCGGTAGCTGGACAGGAACAGCCGCATCTCAGATGGTGAAGGCCAGGCGCCGGAGGACGCGCCGACCGAGTTCGGCGTCTCCGGCTACGGTGATCTCCGCGGAATGCTCCTCGGCCGTCGTCCTGCCGCCGCCGAGCCGGACGAAGAGTCCGGAGTCCAAGCCGATTTCGACCGTAGCGGGTTCGTCGAACGCGTCCACGTAGTTCGCCCGGCCCGCCACCTGGATGCGCAGGGTCCTGGCCAGCGGCCCGGTGAGCGCGAACGCGATCCGCGCACCGTCCGGCGCCTCGCCCTTCTTCGCCACCACGCGCGGGATGCTGCCCGCGAACTCGTCGAACGCCAGCTCGCCGCGGGGTCCGCCTTCCTCGACCCGGACCCCCAGCGCGTCGGCGATGTCGAGTTCGTGCATCCAGCAGTCGAACAACCGCACCCGCATGAACCGGCCGTAGCTCACCTGCCCGATCGGCGAGACCGTCTCCTTCTCCCACTCCGCGCCGCCCATCGCCGCGAGCGCCGCGCGCCTGCGATCGACGACGTCGCGATAGAGTTCGAGCAGGCGGGCGCCGGACAGCGGGCGCAGCCGGTCGACCCAGATCTCGTTGAGCACCGCGGTCTCGTTGCGCACGTAGGGCAGCGCGCGGACGTCGGTCTTGGCCCTGGTGGGGTCGTGCGCGGGCGGCCGGTCGCCCAGCAGCCAGGACTCCGTGCCGATGACGTGGGCGACGATGTCGAACACCGTCCAGCCGGGCAGCGACGACGGGGTGCGCCACCGCTTCTCGTCCAGCGGAGCGACCAGCGCGTCGATCGCTTCCCATTGGCGCGACAGCAGATCGATCAGCGCGGTGCGATCGAACGTCTCGGTCATCCGTCGTTTTCCTTTTCCGGGCCTTCGCCCTCGTTGTCCAATGCCACGATGCCGGCCCGGATGGCCGCCGCGGTCGCCACCGGGTCGTGAGGGCGCCGCAGCAGGAATCCCTTGGCGAACCGTAGCTTGTCGCCGTGTCTGCGCGGGATCACGTGCAGGTGGACGTGCGGGACGGTCTGGAACGCGGCGGTTCCGTCGTTGAGTACCAAGTTGGCGCCGTCGGCGGCGAGACTGCTGCGCCGGACGGCCAGTGCGAGCCGATGGCCGGTCCGGAAGAGCTGCGCGCCGAGTTCGGCATCGAGCTCTTCCAACTCGGCGGCGTGCCGTTTCGGTATGACCAGTGTGTGCCCGCGGGCGATCGGGCGGACGTCGAGGAAGGCGCAGAGCGCGTCATCCTCGTACACCTTTGCCGCGGGGGCCTCGCCTGCCACGATGCGGCAGAAGACGCAGTCGTTCACACGCTGGACCCTACGGCGTACGAGCCGAGCGGACCGTCCGGAGTCGCGATCGGTATGACGCACGTCACTCTGCTGCTGCGGACCGGATGATCCGGGTGTCCAACCCGAGGTCGGTAACGAACTTCTTCGTACGGTCTTGCCGTGTTCATCTGGGGAGACCACGATCACACAACGAGAAGGAAAGATGGACCGCCGCTCGGCGGCCGGAGGCTCGCTCGATGGCGATCGGGGAGCATCCGGTGCGCCGGTGCGATTCGTCCGGCGTGTGTGACGGGCATCTCAGCTAGGCTCACAGCGGGCCAGGTACAGTTGCGAGGATTTGGGCGAACTTACTTATCAGTAACATCGTCCGGTCGTCTACCCGTTGCCTGAAGCTCAGTAAGAGAAGGAAGTCTGACAAGTGGAGACAACGCAGAGCGTAGGCGATCCATCGCCGCGTGGCGCGCGTGTCGGTGTCGTTCGCGAATCGAACGCGGGCGAACGACGTGTCGCATTGGTACCGAAGATCATCCCGAGCCTGCTGAAGCAGGGTATAGAGGTCGTCGTCGAGTCCGGGGCCGGGCAGGGTGCGTTGATTCCCGACGAGGCCTATGTGGAGGTGGGGGCGTCGATCGGTGATGCGTGGTCGGCGGATGTGGTGGTGAAGGTGGCCCCGCCCAGTGACGCGGAGGTGGGCAGGTTGTCGGCGGGGCAGACGCTGATCGGTTTCCTCGCGCCGCGTAACGCCGATAATCGGATCGGTGCGCTGCAGGCGGCGGGGGTGCGGGCCTTCGCGATGGAGGCGATTCCGCGGATTTCGCGGGCGCAGGTGATGGACGCATTGTCCTCGCAGGCGAACGTGGCCGGCTATAAGGCGGTGCTGGTGGCGGCGTCGGAGTCGACGCGGTTCTTCCCGATGTTGACCACGGCGGCGGGCACCGTGAAGCCGGCGACGGTGCTGGTGCTGGGGGTGGGTGTGGCGGGTTTGCAGGCGTTGGCCACGGCCAAGCGTCTGGGTGGGCGGACCACCGGTTATGACGTGCGCCCGGAGGTGGCCGATCAGGTGCGGTCGGTGGGTGCGCAGTGGCTGGATCTGGGCATCGATGCCGCGGGTGCGGGCGGGTACGCGCGCGAGCTGACCGAAGAGGAGAAGGCCCGCCAGCAGCAGGCGTTGGAGGACGCGATCAAGGGTTTCGACGTGGTGATCACGACCGCGTTGGTGCCGGGTCGCCCGGCGCCGCGACTGGTGACCGCCGCGGCCGTGCAGGGGATGAAGCCCGGCAGCGTGATCGTGGATCTGGCCGGGGAGACCGGTGGTAACTGCGAGCTGACCTCGCCGGGACAGACGGTGGTCGCGCACGAGGTGACCATCGCCTCGCCGTTGAATCTGCCCGCGACCATGCCCGAGCACGCGAGTGAGTTGTATTCGAAGAACATCGCGGCGTTGCTGGAGTTGATGCTGGTGGACGGCAAGCTCGCGCCCGATTTCAGCGACCAGGTGCTCGCGGATTCCTGCGTCACCCGTGAGCCCGATGCGCCCGCGGCAGCGGAGCCCGCCGAGGCGACCGCGGCGGAGACGACTGAGGCAACCGCCGCGGCGGAGACGACTGAGGCAGCCGCCGTGGCGGAGACGACTGAGGTAGCGGAGTCCGCCGAGACGACCGAGGCGAAGGTGGAGAACTGATGTATACCGAACTGTTGGCGAATATCGCGATCCTGGTGTTGTCCGGGTTCGTCGGTTTCGCCGTGATCTCCAAGGTCCCGAATACGCTGCATACGCCGCTGATGTCGGGCACCAACGCCATTCACGGCATCGTGGTGCTGGGCGCGCTGGTCACGTTGGGCAACGTGTCGGATCCGTCGATCCTGACCCAGATCATCCTGTTCGTCGCGGTGGTGTTCGGAACCCTGAACGTGATCGGTGGTTTCGTGGTCACCGACCGCATGCTGGGCATGTTCAAGAGCAAAAAGGCACCGGCCGCGGTCGGGAGCTCGGCGAAGGCGAGTGAATGATGCACACCTTCGACAACGTGACCTATCTGGTCAACGGTCTCTACATCGTGGCGTTCTCGCTGTTCATCTACGGTCTGATGGGCTTGACCGGCCCGAAGACCGCGGTGCGCGGCAACATGATCGCGGCGGTGGGCATGGTGATCGCGGTGATCGCGACGCTGATCTCGATCCGCCACACCGGCAACTGGATACTCATCGTCGCCGGTCTGGTGGTCGGCGTCGTGCTGGGCGTGCCGCCGGCGAAGTACACCAAGATGACCGCGATGCCGCAGCTGGTGGCCGCGTTCAACGGCGTCGGCGGTGGCACGGTCGCGCTGATCGCGTGGTCGGAATTCCTCAATTCCCAGGGGTTCTCGCATTTCGACGAGGAGCCGACGGTGCACATCGTGATCGGGTCGCTGTTCGCGGCGATCATCGGTTCGGTGTCGTTCTGGGGATCGTTGATCGCGTTCGGCAAGTTGCAGGAGATCCTGCCCGGCCGCCCAATCGGGATCGGCGCACTGCAACAACCGGTGAACCTGCTGCTGCTGCTCGGCGCCATCGCCGCGGCCGTGGTGATCGGCGTCGGCGCCACGGGCACCGGGGTGTCACAACTGTGGATGATCGCGGTGCTGGTACTCGCGGGTGCGCTCGGGTTGATGGTGGTACTGCCGATCGGCGGTGCGGACATGCCCGTGGTGATCTCGCTGCTCAACGCGCTCACCGGGTTGTCGGCCGCGGCCGCGGGTCTGGCGTTGAACAACACCGCGATGATCGTGGCAGGCATGATCGTCGGCGCGTCCGGCACCATCCTGACCAACCTGATGGCCAAGGCGATGAACCGGTCCATCCCGGCGATCGTCGCCGGCGGCTTCGGCGGCGGCGGGACCGCGCCGGGCGCCGGGGATGGTGAGCAGAAACAGGCCAAGGCGACCTCGGCCGCGGACGCCGCGATCCAGATGGCCTACGCCAACCAGGTGATCGTCGTGCCCGGCTACGGCATGGCGGTCGCCCAGGCGCAGCACGCGGTCAAGGAGATGGCCGCACTGCTCGAGGCCAAGGGTGTGGAGGTCAAATACGCCATCCACCCGGTCGCCGGCCGCATGCCCGGCCACATGAACGTGCTCCTGGCCGAGGCCGAGGTCTCCTACGACGCGCTCAAGGAAATGGACGACATCAACGGCGAATTCGGCCGCACCGACGTCGCCCTCGTCATCGGCGCCAACGACGTCACCAACCCCGCCGCCCGCGAAGACACCACCAGCCCGATCTACGGCATGCCCGTGCTCAACGTCGACCACGCCAAATCGGTCATCGTACTCAAACGCTCCATGAACTCCGGCTTCGCCGGCATCGACAACCCCCTGTTCTACGCCGACCACACCTCCATGCTCTTCGGCGACGCCAAGAAATCCGTCGGAGCAGTCACCGAAGAACTCAAGGCGCTGTAGGCCGAGCGTTCCCGCGAGTCGCCCCCTCCGCCGAGCTGTGGAGGGGGCACTGTCGTGCCCGCATCGTGTTCCGCTCGGACGGCGAGAAGATCGACATCGGTCAGTGCGCGAAGTTGTCGGGCACCACGATCAAGGCCGAGTTCGCGACCAAGGAATGCTCCGATCCGGAAGTCAATTACGTGGTGGCGCAACGGCTCGACGGTGCGAACGCGGACTGCCCCACCAAGGATTACGCCAGCTATTACCAGACCGGCGGTGACGAGTACACGCTGTGCCTGCGGCTGAACGTCAAGGAGGGCGACTGCATCGACGGCGGTTTCCTGGGCGCCAGCACAAAGGTGCCGTGCGGCTCGACGGCGGACTTCAAGATCGGCCGGATCGTGCGCGGCAGTGCGGACAAGTCCGCGTGCGGAGCGAGGGCGACCGAGAACGACACGATCGTTTACCCCAAGCCCGAGCCGATCACGCTGTGCCTGGTGGCGCCCAAGTAGCTCGAGGAAGCCACGAAGCACGGCGATCGACCGGGTGGCGATGGCGATATGGTCGAGCCGGCCAGCAGTTCGTGATCCGGTCAGCGTGCCGGGTCGCGGGGCGTGGCGACGACGCCCGCGTATGCGCAGCACAGCAGTACGGCGATCATCGGCACGACCATCGCCGTGGTCAGCGACACCACGGCGGTGAGCCAGCCGATGATCGTGGGACCGGCGAGCAAGCCGAGATAGCCGACGCTGAACACCCGCGACATGTCGGTCGCGGCCGTGCGGGAGCCCAGATTTCCCGCCGCGCTGAAGATCTGCGGAACACCCCCGGCGAGTCCGAGCCCGGTCATGGCCCAGCCGAGCAGCGTCAGCGGAATCCACGGCGAGACGACGATCACCGCCGAGCCGATGGCCGCCAGCAGCGAGCCGTAGCGCACCACCGCGACCCCGCCGAAGACATGGCTCATCCGGTCGGTGCCGAACCGCCCGATCGTCATCGTGGTGGAGAAGGCGCCGAAGGCCAGGGCCGCGGTAGCCGCGTCGGCGCCGAGATGGTCGCGCAGCTGCAATGCGCTCCAGTCGGCGGCCACGCCTTCGGCCAGCAGCAGGGCGAACGCTATCGCGGCCAGCGCGAGCAGCTTTCGGCGGCGAGCGCGGGCATCGAGTGTCGTGGCGGAACCGCGCCGCATTCGGTCGCGGCCGAGTCGGTCCAGCGGCTGTGCGACGGGCGCGGTCGCGGAGCCGCTCGGCGCGACGTCGTGCCGGGAGGAACCGCCATCCCGTCGCGGCCACGTCGCCTCGCGGTCCAACGGGGTGTCCAGGGCGCTCAGGTGGACGGACGAGACGCTATCGGACTCCGCCGGTCCCGCCCCGGATGTGGTCTCCCGCAGCAACCGCGGCGCCAGCGCGAGGGTCAGGGCGATGCCGGCCACCGCGGCGAAGACCAGCGTCACCCGCACATCCCAGCCCGCCCGCAGCGCGGCGGCCCCGAGCAGGGAACCGAGCAGGCCGCCGCCGGAGAACAATGCGTGGAACGCGGCCATGATCGGACGCCCGTAGGCCCGTTCGACATGCACCGCTTGGGTGTTCATCGAGACGTCCAGCGCCCCGTTGCCGAAACCGAAGCAGGCCAGCGCGAGCGCCAAGGTGAACGGTCCGGTGGCGAAGCCGGGGCCGATCACCGCGACCGACCCGAAGCACGCCGCGGCCGCGACCAGCGTCCTGCTGCCGAACCGATCGGCGAACGGACCCGCCAGCCGCATCCCGACGACGCCCGCACCGGACATCAGCAGGATGAACGTGCCCAGTGTCGATGTGGAGACCCCCGTGCGGTCGGTGACGACCGGAATGTGCACCACCCACATGGCGAGCAGGAAGCCGCTCAACGCGAAAACCGTGAACACCGCGACTCGCGCGACCCGGATCTGGCGATCGACCGTGGGGCTCAACACGAGGTCGACGGTACCGAGAAAACCTCACCCCGGTCGGCCTCGCCCGCGGAAACGGCCCAGGGCGTCGTTGACCTGGTCGTGCGGCCAAGCGGGACGCGCGACGTTGCGCGTCACGTCCGCGAGCGAGTCCTTTTCACAATGTGAAACGTATCACGCGGCTGGGGCATTCCGTGATCGCCGTCGCCATGGGGCAGTCGGCGATGCCCGGGCGCCCACTGAGCTATCGTCGGCCGGGTGAGGCAGCAGTATCCGGTGCTCTGGCCGATGCCGACCCGGTGGGCCGACAACGACCACTACGGGCATGTGAACAACGTGACCTACTACGCGTATTTCGACACCGCGGTCAACGCGTGGTTGATGCACGCCACCGGAACCGACATCCGCGACCTGCCCGCACTCGGCGTGGTGGCGCAGACCTCCTGCCAGTACCTGGGCTCGATCAGCTTCCCGGACCAGTTGCAGGTCGGTCTGCGCGTCTCCCGGCTCGGCCGCTCCAGCATCACCTACGATCTGGCCATCTTCCGCGAGGCCGACGGCGCGCTGGAACTGGCCGCCACCGGTGTGTTCGTGCACGTCTACGTGGACGCCGAGACCCGCAAGCCGGTCGAGATCCCGGCGGTCATCCGCTCCGCCGCGGCGGCGCTGGTCACGGACTGACCGCCGGGCGCGTCACACGCGGCTGAGCAGGGTGAGCGGGTCCTCCAGGAATCCCGCGACGGTGGCCAGGAAGCGGGCGGCGAGCTCGCCGTCGACCATGCGGTGGTCGAAGCTGATGCCCAGGGTGGTCACCCACCGGACCGCGATCTCGTCGCGCACCACCCACGGCCGCTTGCGAATCGAGCCGAGACACAGGATCGCGGCCTCGCCCGGATTGACCAGCGGAACTCCGGCGTCCACGCCGAAGACCCCGACGTTGCTGATGGTGAACGTGCCGCCACGCAACTCGGCGGGCGTCGCGCTGCCCGCGCGCGCGGTATCGGCCAGCCAGCCGATCTCGCGGGTCAGGTCGCGCAGGCTCAGAGTCTGCGCCTCTTTGATGTTCGGTACCAGCAGTCCGCGTTCGGTGGCCACCGCGATGCCCAGGTTGACGTAGTGCTTGGTGACGATCTCCTGAGCGGCTTCGTCCCAGCACGCGTTCATGCCGGGGAAGTCGGCGAGCGCGGCCAGCGCCGCCTCGGCGACCAGCGCCAGCGGCGTGAGGACCAGGCCGGCGAAGGATTTCGTGCTGCGCAGATGATCGAGTAGCTCCATCGAGGCGGTGCAGTCCGCGGTGACGAATGTGCTGGCCTGCGGGATGGTGCGGGCGCTGGTCAGCATCGCCGCCGCGGTGCGTTTGCGGATGCCGCTGACCGGGGTGCGCTCCTCCCGGGCGGACGGGCGGCCCGGTCCGGCGTCCGCGGCGGCGGGCGTGGTGGCCGGACGTGGCCGCGAGACGGGCACCGCGCCGCGCACATCGTCGACGGTGACCGCGCCGCCGGGCCCGGAACCCGCGATGAACCACAGGTCGAGGCCGAGTTCGCGGGCCAGTTTCCGCGCGGCCGGTGTCGCCGCGGCGCGTGTCGCACCGAGCGCTGGCTCCGGTCGCGGCTCGTGCGGCTCCTCTGTCACGCTGTCCACGCCGTCGGATCGGACAGCGCCGGGCTCCGCCGCTGCGCTGTTCGCGTCGTGGGTCCGCGAAACGCCGGACTCCGCTGCTCGATCGTCCGCTTGGGGAGGCCGGGGAACGCCGGGCCCCGCCGCTCGGCTGCCCGCGTCGAGAGGCCGCGAGACGCCGGACTCTGTGGGAGGACGCCGCCGGGAGGTCGCCTCCGCGTCGGGGCCGTAGCCGACCAGGACCGAAGTGCGGCCCGTTTCGTTCGCCGTCTCTTCCGCGCCGCCCGCTCGGATGCGAATGAGCGGGGACCCGACCGCGACGGTATCGCCCGGCTGCGCCAGCAATTCGACCACCCGGCCCGCGAACGGCGACGGCAACGAGACGACCGCCTTGGCCGTCTCCACATCGGCGATGGCCTGGTTCAGCTCGACCGTGTCGCCCACGGCCACCGCCCACGACACCAGTTCGGCGTCGGTCAGCCCTTCGCCGAGGTCCGGCAGCCGGAATTCCAGCACGGACGCCGGAAGATCCTGGCCCACAGAGTTTTCCACGCGGCACCTCTCACTACGGCAGCCCGCCTCATGCGGCGAGGCAACGGTCGACCGCGTCGAGAATACGGTCGGGGTCGGGCAGGTGGTGCTTCTCGAGCTTAGCCGGGGGGTAGGGGATGTCGAATCCGCCGACGCGCAGCACGGGCGCCTCCAAGTGATAGAAGCAGCGCTCGGTGATCCGGGCGGCGATCTCCGCGCCGAGCCCGGCGAACACCGGTGCCTCGTGCGTGACGATCAGCCGTCCGGTCTTCGCGACCGACTCCTCGACAGTGTCGAAGTCGATGGGCGAGAGGCTGCGCAGGTCGATCACCTCGAGCGTGTGCCCTTCCCCCGCGGCGATCTTCGCGGCGGTCAGCGCGGTCGCCACGGTCCCGCCGTAGGCGACGACGGTCGCGTCCGCACCTGTCGTGCACACCCGCGCGCGATCCAGCGGCAGGCCGCCGTCGCGGTCGAGCACGGCGAAGTCGACGTCGGCCTTGTCCCAGTACCGGCGTTTGGGTTCGAAGAAGATCACCGGGTCGTTCAGCGCGATCGCCGCGCGGATCATCGAGTACGCGTCCGCCGGGTTGCTCGGTGTCACGACGCGCAGCCCGGCGGTGTGCGCGAAATAGGCCTCGGGTGATTCGGAGTGATGCTCGACCGAACCGATGCCACCGCCGAACGGGATACGAATCGTCAGCGGCGCATTCACCTTTCCCTGAGTGCGATAGTTGATCTTGGCCACATGCGAGACGATCTGATCGAACGCGGGATAGACGAATCCGTCGAACTGGATTTCGCACACCGGCCGGTAACCGCGCAGCGCCATGCCGAAAGCCGTTCCGATGATGCCGGATTCGGCCAGCGGCGTATCGATGACGCGGTTGTCGCCGAAGTCCTTCTGCAACGTGTCGGTCACCCGGAACACGCCGCCGAGGCGGCCGATGTCCTCGCCCATCAGCAGGACCTTCGGATCGTCCTCCAGCGCACGGCGCAGTCCGGTGTTGAGCGCGGCGGCGAAGGTGGTGATCATCGCGGACTCCTTCTCCTCATGCGGAGGACCCGCCGGGATCACCGGCCAGGTACTCCGCGTACGCCCTCCGCTGTTCGGTGATCAGCGGGTGGGGGGTGGTGTAGACGTGGTCGAACAGCTCGCTCGGCGCGGGATCGGGCATGTCGATGGTCGCCCGGCGCACTGCCGCGGCCACCGCGTCCGACCGCTCGGCCACCTGCCGATCGAAGGCGTCGTCCCAGTGGCCCTCGCGCTCGAGCAGCCTGCGGATCCGGTCGATCGGATCGCGCCGCGCCCACTGCTCGGTCTCGGCGGCCGAACGGTAGCGGGTGGGATCGTCCGCCGTGGTGTGCGGACCCATCCGGTAGGTGAGCGCCTCGATGAACGACGGGCCGCCGCCGGTGCGTGCCCTGGCGATCGCCTGCCTGGTCACGGCGAGGACGGCGAGCACGTCGTTGCCGTCGACCTGCCTGCCCGGCATGCCGTAGCCGTGCGCGCGGCGGGCGATCGGCGTCGCACTCTGCACCCGCACCGGTGCGCTGATCGCCCACTGGTTGTTCTGGCAGAAGAACACCACGGGCGCGCTCCAGGTCGCGGCGAACCCGAGCGCTTCGGCCAGATCACCCTGGCTGCTGGCGCCGTCGCCGAAGTACGCGATAGTGGCTATCTCCGCGCCGTCCAGGTGCGCCGCGAACGCGTAGCCGGTGGCGTGCAGGCCCTGGGAGCCGACGACGATGTTCGGGTTGGTCATGTTCACCGCGTGGGGATCCCAGCAATGGTGGGCGGCGCCGCGCCACAGCCGGGTGAGATCGGTGGGCGGCACGCCGCGGCAATAGGCGACCGCCGTCTCGCGATAGCTGCAGAACACGTAGTCGTCGGGATGCAGCGCGTGCGCGGAGCCCACCTGGGCGGCCTCCTGCCCGAGCATGGGCGCCCAGAGGCCGAGCTGGCCTTGCCGTTGCAGGGCGGTGGCTTCGAGATCGATCCGGCGGGCGACCACCATGTCCTCGTAGAGCGCCCGCAGCTGCTCCGGCCCGATGTCGCAGACCAGCGCGGCGTGCTCGCGATCGAGGACGCGGCGGCCGTCCGGCTGCACCAGCTGCACCGGATAGTCGGATGTGCCCGGCATGAGTGATCGCCTCCTCGCCAGGTGTTCGGCAGGTCGGATTGTGTCCTACTTCACAGGATCCACCAGAATGCGAACTGCGCAAGTGGTTGTCCGGCGGATGGGCAGAATGCTCAATTGCGACCGGCGCGATGGTGTCATACTGCGTGGTATGACCAGAGAAACCGCTGGCGTGAGCCTGGACGCCACCGATGCCAGGCTATTACTGGAACTGGTCGCCAATCCCCGGGCGACGGGTGTCGAGCTGGCCACGCGGCTCGGCCTGTCCCGCAACACCGTGCAGGCTCGGTTGTCCCGCTGGGAGGCCGGTGGCGTGCTGGGCAGTTTCGAGCGGCGCGTAGAGCCGCGCGCGCTCGGCTATCCGCTCGCCGCGTTCGTCGCGGTCGTCGTCGACCAGCACCAATTGGATTCGGTCGTGGACGAACTCGCCGAGGTACCCGAGGTCACCGAGGTGTGCGGCATGACCGGACTCACCGATCTCACCGTACGGGTGGTCGCGCGGGACGCCGACGACCTGTATCGCATCGCCGGCCAGATCCTCAAGATCCCCGGCGTCGAGCGGACGAACATGGCGCTGGTGATGCGCGAGCTGGTCGGTCCGCGCACCGCCCCGCTGCTGGACCGCCTGGCGAATTCGGGCTGAACACTCGCGGGTCCCCGGCCTCGCCTCCGGTCGATGTCTTCGGCATGTCCCGCCCTTCGCCGACGCGCACCCGCGGCTTGGTCCGCGTGCGCTGTCGAGCGGCCGCTTGCCCTCACTCGGTGCGGCGCGGGCTGAGCTCGGACGTCGTCCGGTTGCGTTCATTCCGGCCGACGCAAGACTTTGCGCACCATGAGCCCGGCGAGCAGCGCCCAGAAGGCGGCGCCGATACCGGCGAAGCCGACCCCGGAGGCGGCGATCAGAAAGGTCACGACGGCGGCCTCGCGGTGTTCGGAGCGCAGCGCCGCCCCGAGAGCCGCGGCCAGGGTCGCCAGCAGCGCCAGACCGGCCACGCTTTCCAGCGTTCCGGCCGGAGCGGCCGCGATCAGCGTGACCAGGGCGGCCGAGCCGAGTGCGAGCAGCAGGTACGTCACGCCCACGGTGAACGCGGCGATCCACCGCCGCTTCGGGTCCGGATGCGCCGTGGGAGCCGCCGCGAGCGCGGCGCTGATGGCGGCGAGATTGATCGCGTGCCCGCCCGCGGCCGCGCCGATCACGGTGCCCAGACCGGTGACGGTCATCGCCGCGCGCCAGGGCACCCGGTAGCCGAACGAGGCCAGCACCGTGGTGCCCGGGATGTTCTGCGAGGCCATGGTCACGATGTAGAGCGGGATCGCGACCCCGATCACGGCCTGCCAGCTCCACTGCGGCAGCGTGAGTTCCAGCCGCGGAATCATCGCGCCGAGCTCCAGGTGCCGATGCGTGACCGCGATGCCGACCGCGGCGGCGACCGCCGCGGCGGCGAAGGCCGCGATCACCGCCCAGCGCTGGGCATATCGTTGCAGCACGAGCCAGACCAGGATCACCGGCGCCACCACCGCCGGACTGGTCTGCACCGCCCGCACCGGCGCCAGGCACAGCGGCAGCAAGACCCCCGCCAGCATGGCCTGCGCTATATCCACCGGAATCGCCGCGACCAGCGCGCCCAGCCGCTGCCATAGTCCGGTGACGACGATCAGTACCCCGGTCACCACGAACGCCCCGATCGCCGCGGGCCAGCCGCCCGCCACCGCGCCCGTCCCGGCCAGCAACGCCGCGCCCGGCGTGGACCAGGCCAGTGTGATCGGGATCCGGTAGCGGTAGCTCAGCGCCATCATGCCGATCGCCTGTATGAGGCACAGCGCGAGCAGACCAGAGGCCGCTTGCGCGGAGGATGCTCCCACCGCGGTCAATCCACTCAGCACCACAGCGAACGAGCTGGTGAATCCGACCAGCGCCGTCACCGCGCCCGCGCCGAGCGGGGTGGCCGGCCCGGTCCGCGATCGTTGGGGCTCTTGCGTCGCGGTGGTCTCGGTGGTGGTGGATGAGTTCGACACCGATCGGATATTGCCGCTGGTCACGAGGGCGTGTCGCCTGCCAGTGCCCCGAAACTGGCCTGACTCGAGCCCGCGGGCGCCGCGCCGCGGGAGTGTTCGGCGGCATCAGCACATTCGGATGCGTAGGGTGGGGAGTCGGTGCGCGAGGACGCGATTCGGGACGAGGAGCTGAGTTGAGCGCGGTACTGATCTCACCGGAGGAGCTTCGGGAAGCGTTGCCGGACAAGCGGCTTCGCCTGCTGGATGTGCGCTGGGCGCTGGGCGATCCGGACGGCCCGCAGCACTACCTCGCGGGCCACATCCCCGGCGCGGTGTTCGTCGATCTGGAAACCGAACTGGCCGCGCCGCCCTCACCCGCGCGCGGCAGGCATCCGCTCCCGGAGCCGGCGCAGCTGGAGAAATGCGCGCGCAGCTGGGGCCTGTGCGAGGGCGACCCGGTGGTCGTCTATGACGCCACCGGCGGCATGGCCGCTGCCCGCGCCTGGTGGCTGCTGCGCTGGGCAGGTGTCGCGGACGTGCGCATCCTCGACGGTGGGCTGCCCGCCTGGATCGATACGGGCGGGCCCGTCGCGACCGGCGCCGAGCCCGACCCGGAGCCGGGCGATGTCGAACTGGATCCCGGCCACCTGCCCGTGATCGACGCGGACGCGACGGCTCGCTGGAAGGGCGTGCTGCTGGATGCCCGGGCGAGCGAGCGTTATCGCGGCGACGTCGAGCCGATCGACCCCCGCGCCGGGCACATCCCCGGCGCGCTGAGCGCTCCGACCGCCGACAATCTCGACGCGGGCGGGCGCTTTCGCGCCGTGGCGGAACTGCGCGACCGCTTCGCCGGGTTCGGATCCGGGCCGGTGGCGGTGTACTGCGGTTCCGGCGTCACGGCGGCGCACCAGGTCGCGGCACTCGCTGTCGCGGGCGTGGAGGCGGCCTTGTATCCAGGGTCGTGGTCGCAGTGGTCGAACGATCCGAAACGGCCGGTCGCGACCGGTAGCTGACGCCTTACAGCCAGGCCCGGGCCAGGAGGTCGTCGTCGACGACCTCACTCACTCGCGGTGGGAACCGGGTGGCCGCGATCGACTCGATATGCGTCCCGTCGTGCCCGATCACCCATGAACCGCCCTGCTCCTCGCATTCGGCGATCTTCGCGAAGGTGGTGAGCAGGAACGTGATCGCCTCGCGTGGATCGGTGGTGCGGGCCAGCCGCTGGGATTCACCGGGGCGCGACAGGTCCAGCCACACGCCGCATTGCCCGTCCAGGCGCATGCCGACGATCTTGTCGGCGTGCACGAAGGTGAATTTGCGCCGTTCCCACGTGGTCGTCGGGGTGAAGCTCTGCTCGAGAACCTGGAGCAGAATCGTCATGCTGCTTCCTCCGCTTCCTTGACACCAAGCTGCGGTTGTTCTGCGATGACCTGCGGATATTCCAGTATGTGCCGGTTGGGCGCAGAAATCCACAACGGTCCGGGCACGGTGTGCGCGGCCGTGTCGTACCCGCCTGCTTGGATGGGGTGATGCTGCACGGACTGTGGTCGCCGGGTGCCGGGTTGCTGCTCTGGCACGACTCGCCGGTCGCCGCGCCGTCGGCCGCGCTTGCGGATCCGCTGGGCAGCGTGCTGCGGGCGTCGAAATTCCGGCACCGGGCCGAGGTCCTGGTGGTCGAGGACGGGATCACGGGCACCGCGCAGGTCCGCGCGCACGCGCTGGCCCCGGTCGCGGCGGCGGAGGTCCTTCGGCAGCGGTTGCCCGCCGACCTGGTGTCGGGGGATCTGCGGTACCTGGCGCACGTCGCCCGCGGCATCGAACGCTGGGTGCGCGCCGGGCGTGTCGTGCCGGAGCTGCGCAGTGAGGACGGCCAGTGGTGGGTGCGCTGGCGACTGGTCGGCGGAGCGCGGCAACGAGCCTGGCTGGCCGAACTCACGGTCGCCATGCCGGAGGCGCTGCGCGTGGCCGGGCGCCCGGCAGCGCTGCTGGAGGATCTGGTCACCGAACTCACCGATCCGATAACGCGGTCACTGGCCGAACTGCCGGACTCGCCGCATCCCCTGGTGGCCGCTCTGGTCGGCGACACGCCGCTGGACAACGGCAGCTATCAGGTCGCCGAAGTGCTGGAGCGCTGGCGGGCCGGTCTGACCGGTGACGAGCCGGAACTGGTACTGCGCCTGCTGGAACCGGATGGCGACCTCGGCGTCGCCGACGAGTCGGTGGCGCTGTGGCGGCTGGAGGTGTGCCTGCGGCTCACCGGCGAGGCCCCCAGAACCGTTCCGCTGCACGACGATCCGAATCTGGTCCGGATCGCGGTGGACAAACTCGGCGCGGCGCAGCGGGCGTATCCCAGGTTGCGCGATCTGCCGAGCGATCCGCGCAGCATGGATCTGCTGCTGCCCACCGAAGTGGTGCTCGACCTGGTCGCGCACGGCGTGCACGCCCTGCATGCCGCGGGGGTCCAGCTGCTGCTCCCGCGCGCCTGGAGTGTCGCCGAGCCGAGTATGCGGTTGCGTGTGGCGAGTGCGGTGCCCGCCGCGGACAGCACGGTCGGACTGCGCGGCCTGGTCTCCTACCGCTGGGAACTCGCGCTCGGCGGCATGGTGCTGACGACGGCCGAGATGGAACGCCTGGTGCGCGCCAAATCCGATCTCGTCCAGTTGCGCGGGCAATGGGTGCAGGCCGATCACAAGGCGCTGGCCGCCGCGGTGAAGTACGTCGCCGCGCATGCCGACGACTCGCCGATCACCGTCGCCGACCTGCTCGGTGAGATCGCGGTATCCCGGGTGCCGCAGGTGCCGATCACCGAGGTCACCGCATCGGGATGGGCGGGAGACCTGCTCGACCGCGCTCGGCAGCCGGAAGCGGTCGCCGCGCCCGTCGGGTTGAAGGCCGAGCTGCGCCCGTATCAGGAACGCGGCTTGGCCTGGCTGGCGACCATGAGCCGGATGGGTTGCGGGGCGATCTTGGCCGACGACATGGGACTCGGCAAGACCGTCCAGGTGCTCGCCCTGCTGGTGCACGAGCGCGAGAACGCGGTGTCCGAGCCGCGGCCGCCGGGCCCCACCGTGCTGGTGTGCCCGATGTCGGTGGTCGGCAACTGGCAGCGCGAGGCGGAGCGGTTCGCGCCCGACCTGCGCGTGTGGGTGCACCACGGCGCGGGCCGGCGGGCCGGCGCCGAACTCGACGAGACGGTCGCCGCCGCGGATCTGGTGATCACCACTTACGCGCTGCTGGCGCGCGACGCCGAGGAACTCGGCAGGCAGCCCTGGGACCGGGTGGTACTGGACGAAGCGCAGCACATCAAGAACGCGGGAACGCGGCAGGCGCGCGCGGCGCGGTCGCTGCGCGCGCGACATCGACTGGCGCTCACCGGCACTCCGGTGGAGAACCGGTTGGAAGAGCTGCGCTCCATCATGGATTTCGCGATGCCGAAGGTGCTCGGCAGCCCGCAGTCGTTCCGCGCCCGCTTCGCGGTGCCCATCGAACGGGAACGCGACCAGAACGCGATCAGCCGGCTGCGCTGGCTCACCCAGCCGTTCCTGCTGCGCCGGGTGAAGACCGACCCCACGGTGATCAGCGACCTGCCGGAGAAGCTGGAGATGACCGTGCGGGCCAACCTCACCGTCGAGCAGGCCGCTCTCTACCAGGCGGTCGTGGACGACATGCTGGCCAAGATCAAGGACGCGAAAGGGATGGCGCGCAAGGGCGCCGTGCTCGGTGCGCTCACCCGGCTCAAGCAGGTGTGCAACCATCCCGCGCATTTCCTGGGCGACGGGTCGAGTGTGCTGCACCGAGGGGCGCACCGCTCCGGGAAGCTCGCCCTCGTCGAAGACGTGGTGGACGCGGTGCTGGCCGACGGCGAAAAGGCCCTGCTGTTCACGCAGTTCCGGGAATTCGGCGAGCTGGTCGCCCCCTACCTGGCGGAGCGGTTCGGCGCCGTGATCCCGTTCCTGCACGGCGGCGTGCCGAAGAAGAAGCGCGACGCGATGGTCACCGGCTTCCAGGCGCCCGACGGTCCGCCGCTGATGTTGCTGTCGCTCAAGGCGGGTGGCACCGGGCTCAATCTCACCGCCGCCAATCACGTGGTCCACTTGGATCGCTGGTGGAATCCCGCGGTGGAGAACCAGGCCACCGACCGCGCCTTCCGGATCGGCCAGCAGCGCAACGTGCAGGTGCGCAAGCTGGTGTGCGTGGACACGATCGAGGAGCGGATCGACGAGATGATCAACGGCAAGCGGCAGCTCGCCGATCTGGCCGTCGGCGCGGGGGAGAACTGGATCACCGAACTGAGCACCGACGAACTGCGCGACCTGTTCGCCCTCGGTGCGGCGGCGGTGGGCGAATGAGTCCGTACGTCGACTACTCCGAGTACGGGAAGAAGCTGCCGGTGCGTGGCGGAGTGCAACCGCGCAGCAAGCGCGGCGCTTTCGGCCGTACCTGGTGGGGCAAGGCGCTGGTGGAATCGGTCGAGCGGATGGCGGAGCCGGGCCGGTTGGCGCGTGGCCGCAATTACGCCAGGTCCGGCCAGGTGGTGAACTACCGGATCGAGCCGGGCGCGGTGACAGCGGAAGTGCAGGGCAGCCAGCCGCGCCCGTTCACGGCGGTGTTCACGGTGCGCCCGCTGCGTGCGGACGAACTCGACTTGCTCATCGAGACCATCCGCTCGGCTCCGGGCATGCTCGCCGAGATCGCCTCGGGCGCGTTGCCCACCGGTCTGGGGCCGCTGCTGCTGCCCAGCACCGCGGCGGATCTGGATTTCACCTGTACCTGCCCGGACCCGGGCTGGCCGTGCAAACACGTGGCGGCGGTCTGCTACCTGCTGGCCGAGCGGCTCGACGAACACCCGCGCGAGATCCTCACGCTGCGCGGACTGGACCTGGACACCCTGATCGGCGGCATCGAACGCGAGCCGCGACCCACTGTTTCCGACGATCCGTACGGTGAGCGCGTCTCGCTGCCGGACTTGCCCGCGGTCGAATTCCGATCGGCGTTGGAGGACTTGGACCCGCTGCTTCTTCGCAAGGCGCTTCGGATGACCTCGGCGGAGGAGACGGTCGCCGCGACGGGCCTGCGCGATCTCACCGCGCTCTATCGGCGGTTCGACCACTGACGTTGGTTGGCACCCAGCATCGGGGCTGTCGGTTACCGCCGGCCGGTCGGGGCGGGAACGATACCGGCGGAGCGAAGGGACCGGAGACTTCCCGACGCCGGGTGCCACTATCCAGTGTCGCGCCGCGCAACCCGGCGCGGAACTGCCCCAGCTACGCCCGGACGCTGCCCTTGCACCGAACTTGTCGAAACGTCCACCTGGGTGGGCGGTTGGTCGCACCTTGTCGTCACTTCGGCCGGAAAAGGCCACCGACCTGCGCGAACCCGCTGTTATAGGCTGACAGTGTGGCAGGAAAGAGCCCAGCGGCCGGGTCGCTCCGCGACGACCTCGGCACTCCGGTGGATCTCCGAACACCGCCGCGGCGGGTGGTGTCGCTCGTTCCGGCACTGACCGAGGCGGTGGCGCGCAGTCGTCCGGAGGTGTTGGTCGCCGCCACGCAATGGTGCACGCACCCAGCGGATTTGGCGGTCGAGCGGGTCCGCGGGACGAAGAACCCGGATGTGCGTCGCATCGTCGCGCTGGCCCCCGACCTGGTGCTGTGCAACAAAGAGGAGAACCGCCGCCTCGATGTCGAACGCCTGCGCGCGGCGGGGATTCCGGTCTGGGTGACGAAGATAGAGACCGTCGACGAGGCCATGGTCTGCCTCGCCCGGCTCTGCGTCGAGGCGCTCGGCATCGACATCCCGGCCTGGCTCATCGAGGCTCGATCCGCCTGGGCGGCACCTGCGCCCGAACCGGCGCGCGCCGCCGTCATCCCGGTCTGGCGCGATCCGTGGATGGTGGTGGGACGGAACACGTTCACCGGTGACATCGCCCGTCGTTTGGGCCTGCGGCTGGTGCACGCCGATCGCCCGGACCGCTATCCGCGCGTCACGGAGGCCGAATTGATCGAAGGCGTCGACCTCGCGGTGCTTCCCGACGAGCCCTATGTCTTCACCGAAACCGATGGGCCCGAAGCCTTTCCGGACATACCGGTCGCCCTGGTGGAGGGGCGCGCCCTCACCTGGTACGGGCCGTCATTGGCGACCGCCCGCGAGACCCTCACCGCGCAACTGGCCCGGGCGGCTCACGCCGGTTCGTAGTCCGACCAGCCGCCGAATTGTTCGGTGATGATGCCGCAGCCGACCGGCGGCGTGGTAGTGACGGTGGATGGAGAAGGTGCCGGTGGCTTGCCCTCGGCAGAGGGTAGTCGCGGGCACTCAGTCGGCGATCCGGTACACGCGCTGTGCGGTGGTGCGGAAGACCTGCTCGAGTTCGGCCGGTCCGCCGCCGTGGCCCGTGACGGCGGTAGCGATCGCGTTGATGCTGTTCGCGATGCTGGTGACGGGCTTGTCCACGGGGAAGTTCGATCCCCAGATGAGACGGTCCGCGCCGAAGACGTCCAAGGCGTGTTCGACCAGTGGGCCGATCCGGTCGAGCAGCTGCGGCACTGGCGTCGGCGTGCCCCGCGGGGGGATCGGATGGCCCAGGATCGGCATCATCAGCCCGCTCACCTTCGCGACCACGTTCGGGCGCGCGGCCAGTGCGGCGAGATCGTCGCGCCACCGCACCAGCAACTGCCCGCGCAGCCCGGGATGGGTGCCGGTGTGCTTGCCCACCGCGCCGAAGATCCCCGCGGGCGTGCCGAGGTGGTTCAGCACGATCGGCACCTCGGGATAGCGTTCGGCCAGCGCGGTGACGTCCGGGATGGCGTGCGAGTACACCCACGCCTCGAACGACAGGTCACGCTCGGCCAGCCGTGCGAACCCGTTCAGGAATTCCTTGGTGGCGAGCTTGCCGGGCGCGTCGGTGAACGACCGCACCCCGGGATCGGGATGGTGGGCGACCATGGTGCGGATGCCGCGCAGCAGCGGTGACGCCGCCGCGTGCGCGTCGAGCAACTCCGCGAATGCCGGGTCGGCGGGGTCGCCGCCCGCCAGGATCGCGCCCAGCCGCGGCGCCGATTCCAGCGGCAGCCCCGCCACCCAGGCGGTCTCCCCGGCCTTCCCGAGCGGTCCCGGTTGCGACCATTCGACCTCGATGTGGGCGACCACGTCGACCGGCGCGTTTCCGGCGTCGGCGCGGTAGTCGAACGGCAGGTACGGCCGCAGGTAAGCGACCGGATCGCCGGCGAACTCCCGGTCCCGCCGCGGTGCCAGGCGCTTCGCCGCGTCCACCGGCACCGGCAAGAACCGGAGAAGCTTCGCCGGCGCACTGAAATCCCGCGGCGTGGTGAACGGATCCCACTGGTGGATGTGGGCGTCGATGATCCGGATTCCCGAGAGCTGCATGCCTGCCGTCCCAACCGCGCCGAAGGTGTGCTCGGCGATTGTCACATGACTCGCGCGCAGAGAGCATCGGCCGCGTGAGCGACCGGCTCACACATTGCGGCGGTACTGACCCCCGACGGCGAAGAACGTGTCGGTGATCTGCTGCAACGTGCACACGCGGGCAGCGTCCATCAGGACCTCGAAGATGTTGTCGTCGGTGCGGGCGGCCGCTTCGAGCCGGGCGAGCGCGGCATGGGCGGCATCCTGATTGCGCTGCTGGAACTCGCGCACCCGCCGCAGCTGGGACTGCTTCTCCGCTTCGGTGCCGCGCGCGAGCTCCAGCTCTCGGTGCGGCTCGTCGTGGGAGTTGCGGAAGGTGTTCACGCCGATGATGGGCAGCGAACCATCGTGCTTGCGCTGTTCGTAGCGCATCGACTCGTCCTGGATCTTGCCGCGCTGGTAGCCGGTCTCCATCGCGCCGAGCACGCCGCCGCGTTCGCTGATCCGCTCGAACTCGGCCAGCACCGCCTCCTCGACCAGATCGGTGAGCTCATCGATCAGGAAACTGCCCTGCAACGGGTTCTCGTTCAGCGCGACGCCCCACTCCCGGTTGATGATGAGCTGGATGGCCAGCGCGCGCCGCACCGATTCCTCGGTGGGGGTGGTGACCGCCTCGTCGTAGGCGTTGGTGTGCAGGCTGTTGCAGTTGTCGTAAATCGCGATCAGCGCCTGCAACGTGGTGCGGATGTCGTTGAAGTTCATCTCCTGCGCGTGCAGCGACCGGCCGGAGGTCTGGATGTGATACTTCAGCTTCTGCGACCGCTCGTCGGCGCCGTAGCGGTCGCGCATGGCGACCGCCCAGATGCGGCGGGCCACCCGGCCGATCACCGAATACTCCGGGTCCATCCCGTTGGAGAAGAAGAACGACAGGTTCGGAGCGAAGTCATCGATGCGCATGCCGCGCGCGAGATAGGCCTCCACATAGGTGAATCCGTTCGCCAGGGTGAACGCCAGCTGGCTGATCGGGTTCGCGCCCGCCTCGGCGATGTGGTAGCCGGAGATCGACACCGAATAGAAATTGCGCACGCCGTTGCGCACGAACCATTCCTGGATGTCGGCCATCATGCGCAAGCTGAACTCGGTGGAGAAGATGCAGGTGTTCTGGCCTTGGTCCTCCTTGAGGATGTCGGCCTGGACCGTGCCGCGCACCGTCGCCAGCGTGCGGGCGCGCAGGTCGGCCGCTTCGGCGGCGGTGGGCGGTCGTCCCTGCTCCGCCGTGAAGCGATCCAGCCCCTGATCGATCGCGGTGTTCAGGAAGTAGGCCAGGATGGTCGGCGCGGGGCCGTTGATCGTCATCGACACCGAGGTGGTCGGCGCGGTCAGTTCGAAACCGTCGTAGAGCACCTTCATGTCGTCGAGCGAGGCGATCGACACACCGGACGTGCCGACCTTGCCGTAGATGTCGGGTCGCTCGGCGGGATCGTGTCCGTAGAGCGTCACCGAATCGAACGCCGTGGACAGTCTTTTCGCGTCGGAGTGTGCGCTGAGCACCTTGAACCGGCGATTGGTGCGGAACGGGTCGCCCTCACCCGCGAACATCCGCGCCGGGTCCTCGTTGTCGCGTTTGAACGGGAACACTCCGGCGGTGAAGGGGAAGTGTCCCGGCAGATGCTCGGCGCGCAGGAAACGCAGCAGCTCACCGTGATCGGTGTAGCGGGGCAGGGCGACGCGCGGAATCGAGTTGCCCGACAGCGTCTCCCGGCGTAACGGGGTGCGGATCTCCCGATCCCGCACCCGGACCACCTGTTCTTCCCCGCGGTAGGACTCGGCGAGGGCGGGCCATTCCGCCAGCAGTGCGGCGTTCGCGGGTGTGAGGTCGGCGCGAGCGCGTCCGGCCAGTTCGGCGAGGGCGATGTCGTCGGGCAGTTCGGCCGCGACCTGTTCGAGGCGTTGCAGCCGTCGCGCGGCGGCGACCTGGGCGGCCGTCTCGGCGTGGTACTCGCGTACGGTTTCGGCGATCTCGGCCAGGTAACGCACCCGCGCCGGCGGGATGAGCTGGGCGAACCGGGTGGACGCGCGGGTGTCCACCCGGGGCAGCGCGCCGGGCTCCAGCCGCAGGCCGTGGTTGGCGAGCAGCCCGGTCAGGTGTTGGTAGAGCGCGGTCACCCCGTCGTCGTTGAACGTCGCCGCGCTGGTGCCGAAGACCGGCATGTCCTCTGGCGCGGCGTGGAACTCCTCCCGGTTGCGGATCAGCTGTCTGGCCACGTCACGCAGTGCGTCAGCGGCGCCGCGGCGCTCGAATTTGTTGATCGCCACCACGTCCGCGTAGTCCAGCATGTCGATCTTCTCCAGCTGGGAGGCAGCGCCGAATTCGGGCGTCATCACGTACATCGACACGTCGACGTGGTCGATCACCGCGGCGTCGCCCTGGCCGATTCCGGGCGTTTCCAGGATGACCAGGTCGTATCCCGCTGCCTTGCACGCGGCCACGATGAGATCGATGTTGTCCGGCAGTTCGTGTCCGCCGCGGGTGGCCAGCGAGCGGAAGAAGACGTGTTCGCCGTCGAGGGCGTTCATCCGGATGCGGTCGCCGAGCAGTGCGCCGCCGCCGCGCCGCCTGGTCGGGTCGACCGCGAGGATCGCGACCCGCACCTTGTCCTGCTGGTCGGAACGCAGCCTGCGCACCAATTCGTCGGTGAGCGAGGACTTTCCGGAGCCGCCCGTTCCGGTGATGCCGAGCACCGGCACGGTGCGCGCCGCCGCGGCCTCGGCCAGCGTGCGCCGATCCGCCTCCGGCAGCGCGTCCGCTTGCAGACAGGTGATCGCGCGCGCCAGGGCGGCGCGCTCGCCCGCGAGCACCGCGTCCGACGCGGGCGGCTCGGCCGCGAGGTCGACGTCGCAGGCGCGGATCAGCTGATTGATCATGCCGGGCAGGCCGAGTCGCTGCCCGTCCTCGGGGGAGAAGATGGTCACGCCCGATGCGGCCAGCCGCGCGATCTCCTCCGCCACGATCACGCCACCGCCGCCGCCGAAGATCCGCACGTGCTCGGCTCCGGCTTTCCGCAACGCGTCCGCGAGATATTCGAAGTACTCGACGTGGCCGCCCTGATAGGAACTGACCGCGACGCCCTGGGCGTCCTCGGTGAGCACGGCGTCGACCACCTCGCTGACCGAGCGATTGTGGCCGAGGTGGATCACCTCCGCGCCCTGGCTCTGCAGGATGCGGCGCATGATGTTGATCGCCGCGTCGTGCCCGTCGAACAGGGCCGCCGAGGTGACGAAGCGAACGGGATGGGCGGGCGAGTAGAGCGCGCTGCTGTCGGCCACTGGGATTCCTCCGGGGATTCCATTGGCGCCCGATACTAGGACGTCAAACTAATCTTACGGTGACTGTCGTCACATAGCCAGCCGGTGGCGGCGGGTCGTGCGCGCATGGCTATCCCTGCGTTTCCGCGAGCGGGCGGAGCTATGACTCGGATCGGTGGCCGACCTGGTCGCGCGGCCGATCATGGTGTCATGACGCCGGATTCGGACATACTGGGCGCATGGTGAGCGACGGCAGGGCGGAAGCCGCGATCGGACGGCTGGTCGCCGACGGCGTGCTGACCCGCGACCAGGCCGATGCGGTGCTCGCGGCACTGGCCGTCGAACGGGCCGTGGCGTCCGCGCGCGGGAAGGTGCTCGCCGAGATCGCCGCGTACGTCGGCGCCGGTCTGCTGTTCGGCGGGATCGCCCTGCTGGCGTCCTCGTCCTGGGACGCGCTCGATCGGCCGGTCCAGGTCGGCGTGCTCGCCGTCGTGGCGGCCGGTCTGCTGCTCGGGGGAGTGCTGCTCGCGGGAGTACCGACCGCCCGCAGCGGCGAGCAGAGCGCCCGCGCGAGGCTGGCGGCCGCGCTGTTCGCCCTGGGTTCCGTCGCGTTCGCCGGTTCCGTCGGGACCGCACTCGACGGGGCCGACGCGGCTTGGGTTTTCGCGTGTGCGGCGGGAGCGGTGATCGCGGTACTCGGTTACCTCGCGCTGCCTTCCGTTCTCGGCATGCTCGTCTGCGCGTGCTTCGTGCCCGCGGCCGTCGCGGGGGTGCTGACCGACGTGTTCGGCCGCGACGACGCGTGGGCCTGCGTGGCGGTGTTGCTGCTCGGCGCCGGGTGGTTCGCGCTGACCGGAATCGGCGCCCTGATCGACACCCGGGTCGGATACCTGATCGCGATCGTCACCTCCGTCGCGGCAGCGCAGAGTCTCGATATCGGCGGCCGCGCCTGGGCCTACGGGATCACGGCGGTGATTGCCGTGGTCTGCTTCGCGTTGTACGCGACCCGGCGCTCGGCGGTGCTCGTCATCGGGGGTGGTGTGGCCATCGCGATGGCGGCGGGGGAGGCGGTCTCGGAATGGACCGGAGACTCGCTCGGCGCCGCGGCGACGGTCGTGGCCATCGGTGCGATCACGCTCGCGGTGGGCGCGTTCCGGTTGGCGCGGCCACGGCGGGAGAAACAAGCCGATCCGGCGGTTCCGGTATCGCGGGCGTAGGTCGTCCCATGCGGTGTGGAGCCGATGCGGCTTCGCGTGCTGTGGGCGGTTTCCGCACCCCCGTGCGCCGGTCCGGTGGGATGGATCACATCGAGCGCTGGGTACTGCAATACTTGGACGTCCAACTATAGGATGACCGCATACCGTACCGCGGTGTCCCGATCGATTCGAGAACAGGACTGGCATGGCTCGCGAACTCACCCATTTCATCGGCGGACAGCAGGTGCCGGGTACGTCCGGCAACTTCGGCGACGTCTTCGATCCCAACCTCGGCCAGGTGCAGGCACGGGTGCCGTTGGCGAGCAAGCCCGAGGTCGAGGCGGCCATCGCCGACGCCGAAGCGGCGCAGCCGGTGTGGGCCGCGTTCAACCCGCAGAAGCGGGCGCGCGTGCTGATGAAGTTCCTGACCCTGGTGCAGGACGAGATGGATTCGCTGGCCGCCCTGCTGTCCTCCGAACACGGCAAGACCATCGCCGACGCGAAGGGCGACATCCAGCGCGGTTTGGAGGTCGTCGAGTTCGCCACCGGCATTCCGCACCTGCTCAAGGGCGAGTACACCGAGGGCGCGGGCACCGGCATCGACGTCTACTCGATGCGCCAGCCGCTGGGCGTCGTCGCGGGTATCACCCCGTTCAACTTCCCGGCCATGATCCCGTTGTGGAAAGCCGGTCCGGCGCTGGCCACCGGCAACGCGTTCGTGCTCAAGCCCTCCGAGCGCGCCCCCTCGGTGCCGCTGCGGCTGGCCGAGCTGTTCCTCGAGGCCGGTCTGCCCGCTGGTGTGTTCAACGTGGTCAACGGCGACAAGGAAGCCGTCGACACGCTGCTGCGCGATCCGCGCATCAAGGCGGTCGGCTTCGTCGGCTCCACCCCCATCGCGCAGTACATCTACGAGACCGCGACCGCGAACGGCAAGCGCGCCCAGTGCTTCGGCGGCGCCAAGAACCACGCGATCGTCATGCCGGACGCCGACCTCGACGATGTGGCCGATCAGTTGATCGGCGCGGGCTACGGGTCCGCGGGCGAGCGCTGCATGGCGATCTCGGTGGCCGTCCCGGTCGGCGAGGAGACCGCCGACCGCCTGGTGGCCAAGCTCACCGAGCGGGTGCACAAGCTCAACGTCGGCCGTTCCGACGACCCGGGCGCCGACTTCGGGCCGCTGGTCGGCCAGGACGGCGTGAACCGGGTGAACGACTACGTCCAGATCGGCATCGACGAGGGGGCCGAGCTGGTGGTCGACGGCCGCGGCCTGGTCGTTGCGGGTGCGGAGAACGGCTACTTCGTCGGCGCGACGCTGTTCGACAAGGTGACGCCGGAGATGCGGATCTACCGCGAGGAGATCTTCGGTCCGGTGCTCAGCGTGGTCCGCGCCAAGGACTACGAGGAGGGGCTGCGGCTGGCCGACGAACACGAGTACGGCAACGGCGTCGCGATCTTCACCAGGGACGGCGACACCGCGCGCGATTTCGCCGCACGCGTGCAGGTCGGCATGGTCGGCGTCAACGTGCCGATCCCGGTGCCGATCGCCTACCACACCTTCGGTGGGTGGAAGCGCTCCGGCTTCGGCGACCTCAACCAGCACGGTCCGGATTCGATCCGCTTCTACACCAAGACCAAGACGGTGACGCAGCGCTGGCCCTCCGGTCTGAAGGAGAGCAACGCGTTCGTCATCCCGACGATGGATTGACGCGGATGTTCGCACTCGACGACGACGAGAAGGCGATCCGCGACACCGCGCGCGGCTTCGCCGACGAATTCCTCGCCCCGAACGCGCTGGAATGGGACGAGCAGAAGCACTTCCCGGTGGATGTGCTGCGCAAGGCGGGCCCGCTCGGCCTCGGCGGCATCTACGTGCGCGAGGACGTGGGCGGTTCGGGTCTGCGCAGGCTCGACGCCGTGCGCATCTTCGAGCAGCTGGCCACCGGTTGCCCGGCCATCGCCGCCTACATCTCCATCCACAACATGGCCACGTGGATGGTCGACCGCTACGGTGACGACGAGCAGCGCGGCCGCTGGCTGCCCCGGCTGACCGCGATGGAACTGCTGGCCAGCTACGCGCTCACCGAGCCGGGCGTCGGCTCCGACGCGGCGGCGTTGAGCACCAAGGCCGTGCGCGACGGTGACGACTACGTCTTCAACGGAGCCAAGCAGTTCATCTCCGGCGCGGGCGCCACCGACGTCTACGTCGTCATGGCGCGAACCAGTGCCACTGGAGCGCGGGGGATCTCGGCATTCCTCGTGCCCGCGGACACTCCCGGTATCTCCGTCGGCGCCAACGAGAAGAAGATGGGCTGGAACGCGCAGCCGACCCGGCAGGTGATCTTCTCCGATGCCAGGGTCCCGGCGGCCAACCGCCTCGGCGCGGAGGGCGACGGCTTCCGCATCGCGATGAACGGGCTCAACGGCGGCAGGCTCAACATCGCCGCGTGCTCGGTCGGTGGCGCGCAGGCGGCGCTGGACAAGACGGTGCCGTATCTCGCCGAGCGGCACGCGTTCGGCACGCCGCTGCTGCGGAATCCGGCGCTGCAATTCGAGCTCGCCGATATGCGCATCGAATTGGAGGCCGCCCGCACGCTGCTGTGGCGGGCCGCCGCGGCGCTGGACGCCGACGCGCCGGACAAGGTGGAGCTGTGCGCCATGGCCAAGCGCTTCGCCACCGACGCGGGCTTCGAGGTGGCCAACAAGGCACTGCAACTGCACGGCGGCTACGGCTACCTGACCGAATACGGCGTGGAGAAGATCGTCCGGGATCTGCGAGTGCACCAGATCCTCGAGGGCACCAACGAAATCATGCGGGTGGTCGTCGCCCGCGCACTGGTAGGAGCGGCATGAGCGGTCAGGCCCGGAGGCGGCAGCGGAGCGTGACCACGCAGGGCCCCGCTCGTGCCGGAAAGGGACAGAGCATGAGCGGTACCGGAAAGGGACAGAGCATGAGCGGTGCCGGAGAGGACAGAGCATGAGCGAGCCGGAAATTCTGCTCGAACGGCGCGACGGGCTCGGCCTGATCACACTGAACCGGCCCAAAGCCATCAACGCGCTGAATCACTCGATGGCTCTCGCCATCACCGACGCGCTGCGCGAGTGGGCCGAGGACGACGCGGTGCGCACCGTGGTGGTCACCGGTGCGGGGGAGCGGGGCCTGTGCGCGGGCGGCGACATCGTCGCCATCCACGCCGACGCGAAAAGCGGTGCCGCCACGGCTGATTCGGCCACCGGGCGGTTCTGGCGCGACGAGTACGTCCTCAACGCCTTGATCGGCCGTTACCCCAAGCCGTACGTGGTGATCATGGACGGCATCGTGATGGGCGGCGGTGTCGGGCTCTCCGGGCACGGCAGCCACCGTATCGTCACCGAGCGGTCCAAGATCGGCATGCCGGAGGTGGGCATCGGCTTCGTCCCGGACGTCGGCGGCACCTACCTGCTCGCGCGCACGCCGGGCGAGATCGGCACGCACGTCGCGCTGACCACCGCTCGCATGAGCGCGGGTGACGCCATCGCCGCGGGCTTCGCGGACTATTTCGTCGCTTCCGAGCAGCTGCCCGCCCTGCTGGAGACGCTGCGCACGGAGAGCGCCGACATCGCGATCGCCAAATTCGCCACGGACGCACCGGAATCCGCGCTCGCCGCCGGACGGGACTGGATCGACGCCTGCTACGGAGCCGATTCCGTGGCGGAGATCGTCGCGCGGCTGCACGCTCACGAGTCGCCGGACGCGCGGGCGGCGGCCACCGAGATCCTGGCCAAATCGCCGGTGGCGCTGACGGTCACGCTGCGCTCGCTGCGGGCCGCGCGCACCGCCCCGAGTCTGGAGGCGGTGCTGAACGAGGAGTACCGGGTGTCCATCGCGTCGCTGTCGTCGCACGATCTGGTGGAGGGCATTCGCGCCCAGGTGATCGACAAGGATCGTAATCCGCGATGGTCGCCCGCGACCCTCGATGCGGTTACGGACGCACAGGTGGACGCGTACTTCGCCGAGTTGGGCGATCGAGAGCTGGGTCTGCGGACCCCGGAGGTGGAGTGATGAGTAAGCGAATCGGTTTCCTCGGCCTGGGCCACATGGGCGGCCCGATGGCGGCCAACCTGGTGCGGGCGGGCTACGAGGTGCTCGCCTTCGACCCGGTGCCCGCGGCTCGGGAGCAGGCCGAGCGTGACGGTGCGATCGTGGTGGGTTCGGCCGCCGAGGCCGCCGCGGCCGAGGCGGTGATCACCATGCTGCCCAACGGCAAACTCGTCCTCGACGTGTACGCCGAGCTGCTCCCGGTAGCCGCGCCCGGCACGCTGTTCATCGACTGCTCCACCATCGACGTCGCCGATGCCAAAGTGGCGGCCGAACGCGCCACCGCCGCCGGGCACCGCGCGCTGGACGCTCCGGTTTCCGGTGGCGTGGCGGGCGCGGCGGCGGGCACCCTGACCTTCATGGTCGGCGGCGGCGCCGAGGACTTCGCAGACGCGCTGCCGGTGCTCGAGGTGATGGGCGGCAAGGTCGTGCACTGCGGCGGTTCCGGCGTCGGCCAGGCGGCGAAGATCTGCAACAACATGCTGCTCGGCGTGTCGATGATCGCGCTGTCGGAGTCGCTGGTCCTGGGTGAGAAGCTGGGCCTGAGCCATCAGTCCTTCTTCGATGTGGTTTCCACGGCTTCCGGCCAGAGCTGGGCGCTGACCAGCTACTGCCCGGTCCCGGGCCCGGTGCCGAACAGTCCGGCCAACAACGACTACCAGCCCGGTTTCGCGACGGCGCTCATGTCGAAGGACCTCGGCCTGGCGGCGAACGCGCTGCGCGAGAACAACGTCGACGGACAGCTCGGATTACTCGCCGCCGCGATCTACGAACGCTTCAACCGGACGGACGCCGGCCGGGACTTCTCCGCTATCGTCACCGATATCCGTGACCGTTCCGATAAAGAGGGTGCCTGAAAATGGATGCATCGCGAAGCGATTCCGTGGGGGATGGCGGCCGGGAGACGGGCGGGCCCGACTTCGAGACGATTCTGCTGGAACGCAAAGGCCGGGTCGGCTGGATCACGCTGAACCGCCCGAAGGCGTTGAACGCGCTGAACGCGCAGGTCCTCGACGACGTCATCGCCGCGCTCGACGAACTCGAGCACGACGACGAGATCGGGGCCATCGTGATCACCGGCTCGGAGCGGGCCTTCGCCGCGGGCGCCGACATCAAGGAGATGCAGCCCAAGTCGTACATGGACATGTTCCTGGACGACTACTTCGCCCGCTGGGACCGGCTGGCGCAGTTCCGCAAGCCCACCATCGCCGCGGTGGCGGGCTACGCGCTGGGCGGCGGTTGTGAGCTGGCGATGATCTGCGACATCCTGCTCGCGGCCGACACCGCCACGTTCGGGCAGCCGGAGATCAAGCTGGGTGTCATCCCCGGCATCGGCGGCTCGCAGCGCCTGACCCGCGCGATCGGCAAGGCCAAGGCCATGGATCTGGTGCTCACCGGTCGCACCATGGACGCCGAGGAAGCCGAGCGGGCGGGGCTGGTCTCGCGTATCGTGCCCGCCGCGGAACTGCTCGACACCGCACTCGAGGTCGCCGAGACCATCGCGGGGATGTCGTTGCCGGTGACCATGATCGCCAAGGAAGCGGTGAACCGCTCGTTCGAGACCACGCTCGCCGAGGGGTTGCGCTTCGAACGGCGGGTCTTCCACTCGCTCTTCGCGATCGAGGACCAGAAGGAAGGCATGAGCGCCTTCGTCGAGAAGCGTCCGGCGAAGTTCACCAACCGCTGACGCGGATTATCCGGTATGCCCCAGCGTGGGCGCGACGATTTCCGCGGGCACCCGGTTCCCGTCCGGCGCGGGCGCGTCGTCCGTCGCGAGCAGTCCGGCGATGGTGGCGCCCAGCGCTAGGGTGACCGCCGCCGCCGCGATGAGTTTGCGCCGGTCGACGGTGGCCGGGACCAGGGTGGCCCCGGAGCGCAGCCGCGCCATCCGGACGTCGCCGCCTCTCCGTTCGGCGGCCAGCAGCACGGCCCCACGCGCGGAGACGAACTCGGGTTCGGGGTCGTAGACGATCGGCAGGTCGATGTGTTCGGCCAGCTCGGCGCGAATGCTGGGACTGCGGGTGCAGCCGCCGAGCAGCACCATGGCCTCCGGCCGCACGCCGGTCTCCTCGATGACCTGCCGCACGAACGAGACCGAGTGATGGATACCCGCCGCGCACAGTTCGGCCAGGTCGCTGCGGGTGAGAACGGCCCGGTCGCCGGTGCCGTCGTCGATCGCGGTGACCACCCTGGCCGCGCTCAGTTCCTCGCGATGGCGCCGGATGGTCGGCGTGTCGGTCAGCACGCCGTCGCGGGCCAGCCGCCAGCGCAACAACGCGTCGTAGCCGTCGCCGCCGAGCACCGTGCTGCGTTTGCTGGACAGGATCGTGTCGGTGCGGCAATCGGCGTGGGTGATGGTCAGTCCAGAACTGCCCAGGTCGTAGAGGATCACCGAGCCGCTGTCCGGCAGTTGTCCGGTGAAGCGCAGGTAGCGCAGCTGAGCGAGCGGCTCGTCGACGATGGTCACGTCCCGGCCACCGACGACGGCACGGATCGCGTCGGCGTGCAGCGGACAGCGGCACGTCACCGCGGTGCCGGAGATCAGCTCGTCGCGCCGGTCGGCGGCGCCGTTCATCCGGCGAATCGCCTCGAAGACCGATTCCTCGACGCCACCGCCCGCCCGCCGCGGCACTTCGCAGCTGTCGATCGGGGGTAGGTGCGGCTGATCGGAGTGTGTCAGCATCGCGTGGGCGCCACCAGCGCCCGCCGATACACCCAAGACCAGCACCATGATCTCCATGGTGGACCTTTTCCGTGCCGCTGCCAAGACGGCATGCCCGGCAATTCGCCGGTTGGATGCCGGAATGTCATCCCCCGGTCGGTCGGCCGGGGTATCCGACCGACCGGTACGTCGAATCAGTCGGTGGCGGTGGCCGACCAGCGCGCCGTTCCCTCCGCGGTGTCGAAGTCGCCCGCGGCGTGCCGGAATTCGGCGAGCAGTTGCAGGAGAGTGTGCAGTCGCTCCGGTGGGAGTCCAGGGAGCGCGAAGACCTTCGCGTTGAGTTCCTCGGTCGCCCGCGCCACCAATTCCCGCCCGGCGTCGGTGATTTCGATCAAGGTAGCGCGCCGGTCGCTGGGATGCGGCACCCGCTCGACGAGTTTCGCCGCCTCCAGCCGGTCCACGGTGTTGGTGACGCTGGTGGGGTGCACCTGCAAGCGCGCGCTGGCCTTCGCCATCGGCAGCGCGCCGGTTTTGCTGAAACTGAGCAGCATGAGCAACTCGTAGCGGGAGAAGGTCAAGCCCGTGGGTTTCAGCGCCTCGTCCACGCGTGCCATCACGATTTGCTGAGCCCGAACCAGCGACGTCACCGCGGCCATGCCGTCGGCGACATCCCCCCAGCCGTGGCCGACCCACTGGCGGTGGGCTTCCTCGATCGGGTCGTTCGGAAGCGGGCGTGGCCGAGACATGTTCCGATCATTCCATGCCGCCGTGGCAGGGCGATGGCATCCGGGTCGGGCTTCGGATCACGGTGAGCGCAATGGTGGGCCGAGGCGTCGCCCACAGGCACTATCTAGGGCGAGGCGGGCGTGGCTGAGTGGTTTAGGCAACGGTCTGCAAAGCCGTTTACGCGGGTTCAATTCCCGCCGCTCGCTCCGAAGGCCTCGGTGCTCGGTCCACTACCGAGCACCGAGGCGCACCAGAGCGGCGCGTGGTCGTGACGAATCCGAGCGCCCGGTTCAGGCGTCTTCATTCGGTTCGGAATACGCCACCGCCGAGCCGATTACTTCCAGACGAACCCGCTGCCCGGCGACGGGGGCGGCGACGCTGGCTCGGCGTACCAGGATGGGAGTGGCGGTGCCGTCCAGGTCGATGGTCAGGATGACGTCGGCGCCACGGAAGTCGACGGCGCGGACCCGGCCGGTCTCCGCCTCGTTCTCCGAGGCGACATGGGCGACAAGCTGTTCCGGTCGCAGCATGATCGTCGCCGGTCCGCTCGCGGCATGGCGCTGGACGGGGATCCGGCCCAGCACGCACTTGGCCACGTCCGCCTCGACCACCGCCTCCAGCAGCACGCAATCGCCGAGGAATCGGGCGGTGAACAGGTCCTTCGGCGTGGCATAGACCTCCTCCGGCGTTCCGACCTGGGTGAAGCGCCCCGCTCGCATCACCGCCACCTGTTCGGCGAAACTCAGCGCCTCCTCCTGGTCGTGCGTCACCAGAATGCTGGTCATGCCCGCCTCGCGCAGCGTGTCGGCCACCGCCTGCCTGGTCGTCGCGCGCAGGCCCGCGTCCAGCGCGCTGAACGGCTCGTCCAACAGCATCACCGACGGTTTGCGCGCCAGCGCGCGGGCCAGCGCCACGCGCTGCTGCTGGCCGCCGGAGAGCTGATGCGGCCGCCGGTCGGCATAGGACGCGTCCAGCGACACCATCTCCAGCAGTTCGTGCACCCGCCCGCGGCTGTGGCGGTGCGGGCGGGGCAGTCCGTAGGCGATGTTCTGGCCGACGGTCAGATGCGGGAACAGCGCTCCGTCCTGGGCGACGTAGCCGATGTTGCGGCGCTGCGGCGGGATCGAGACCCGCTCACCGGCAACGGTTTCCGTTCCGATCGACACCGAACCCGTATCCGGCGACTCGAATCCGGCGATCACGCGCAGCAGGGTGGTCTTGCCGCACCCGGACGAGCCGACCACCGCGGTCGCGGTGTGATCCGGCACGTCGAGAGTGATCCCGCCGAGCACCCGGGTGTGGCCGAAGGTCTTCGAGACATCGGCGACGACAACGCGACTCATATCCCGGCCGCCTTCCGCGAGTTGGTGAACAGCAGATACGTCACCGGCACCGCGGCGACGATCATGATCAGGGCGTACGGCGCGGCGCCCGCGTAGTCCAATTCGCCGGACAGGCTCCAGAACCGCATCGCCAGCGTGCGGGTTCTGTTCGGCGCCAGCAGCAGGGTCGCGGTCAGCTCGGTGGCGACGGCGACGAACACCAGCGCGGCGGCTGCCGCCGCGGCGGGCGCCGTGAGACGCAGCGTGACCAGGAAGAACGTCGCGGGCCCCGACCTGCCCAGCGACCGGGACGCCTCCTGCAGGCCGACCGGCACCTGGGCGAGCCCGGCCCGCACGCTAACCAGGGCACGGGGCAGGAACAGCAGCAGGTAGGCGGCGATCACCATGCCCGCCGTCTGGTAGAGCGCGGGCGCCCACCGGATGGTCACGGTCACCATGGCCAGCGCGATCACGATGCCGGGCAGCGAGCTGGTGATGTAGTTCGCGCCCTCGACCAGTCGGGCGAACACCGAGGTGGAACGCACCGCGATCCACGCGACCGGGAACGCGCACAGGGTGGTGAGCAGTGCGGCGACGGCCGCGAGGCCGATGGTCTGTCCGAGCGCGTTGCCGATGTCGGTGAGATCCCACACGGCCGCGCCGCCGATGCGTAACCAGCGCGCGATGGTCCACAGCGGCACGCCCAGCGCGCCCGCCGTCACGGCGACGAACACGGCCAGCACCGGCAGGGTGGTGACGCCCAGCCGGATCCGGGTCGCGGCGCGCGGCGCCCCGCCGCCGATCCGCGCGTAGCGGGCGCGGCCGCGCAGCCCGGCCTCGGCGCCGAGCAGCGCCAGGCAGCACAGCACGAGCACGCCGGCCAGCATGCTGCCCGCCGGACCGGCGAAGCTGGACTGGTACTGCTCGAAGATGGCCGTGGTGAACGTGTCGAACCGGACCATCACGAAGGCGCCGTACTCGGCGAGCAGATGCAACCCGATGAGCAGTGCGCCACCGAGGATCGCCAGGCGCAGCTGCGGCAGCACGATCCGCGCGAACACCGCGACCGGGCCCGAACCGAGCGCCCGCGCCGACTCCTCCACCGCGGGATCCAGGCGGCGCAGCGTGGCCGCCGCGGGCAGATAGACCAGCGGGAAGTAGGACATCGTGGAGATCACCACACCCGCCCACAGGCCGTGCATGGCCGGAAAGGCGCTGACCCAGGCATAGCTGTTGACGAACGCCGGAACCGCGAGCGGCGCCGCGAAAACCGGCCCCCACCACGACTTCCCCGGCACGTCGGTGCGTTCGACCACCCAGGCCAGCGCGACGCCGAGCGCCACGCAGATCGGCACGGTGCATACCACCAGCGCGGCCGTGTTGCTCAGCAGCTCGCCGACTCTCGGCCGGAACACCAGCTCCGCCGCCTGTTCGAGGCCGGTGGACAGCAGCGTCGAAACGATGTAACCGAGCGGCACGAACGTCGCCGCCACCAGCAGCAGCGCGACGCCCGTGACGACCGGCCCCGGCCTGCCGACCCGGGGCGCGGCGAGAGTAGTCCGCAGTGCCACGGCTACAGCAGACCCGCTTCGGTCATCAGCTGTGTGACCTTCTTCGAGTCCAGCGTGGACGGGTCCACCGCCGGAGCTTGCAGGTCGGCCAGCGGCGGCAGCGCCGGGTTCGCGGCCACGCCCGCGGCGACCGGGTATTCCAGCGACGTGCCGTCGCGCAGCACCTCTTGTCCGGTCTTGCCGACGATGAACGCCAAGAACTTCTGCGCCGCCTCCTGCTTCTTGCTCGCCTTCAGCACGCCGCCGCCGGAGACGCTGACGAATGCTCCCGGGTCCTGGTTCTTGAAGTAGTGCAGGGCGGTGGCGGCGCTGCTCTCCTTCGTGTTCGCCTGGTCGCGGTACCAGTAGTAGTGGTAGATGACGCCGCCGTCCGGGCTGCCGGAATTGACCGCCTTCATGGTGGCGACATTGTTCGGGAACGACGTCGCGTTCTCCTTCATGCCCTTCAGCCAGGCGCGGGTGACGTCCTCACCCTTCAGCGCCAGCAGGCCCGCGACGATGGCCTGGAAGTCCGCGCCGGAGACGCCCGCGCCCCAACGGCCCTTCCACTGCGGCTGCGCGAGATCCAGCAGGGAGGCGGGCAGCTGACCGGGCTGGAGCTTGTTCTTGTTGTAGACGAAGACCGTCGACCGCGCGGCGACGCCGGTCCACTTGCCGGTGGACGGACGGAACTGCGCGGGCACCTGCTCGAGGGTCTTGGCGTCCACGTCGGTGAACAGCCCCGCGTTCTCCACCAGCGCCATGGCGGGGGAGTTCTCGGTGAGGAAGACGTCGGCGGGCGAGGCAGCGCCCTCGGCGACCAGCTGGTTGCCCAGTGCCGTGTCGCCGCCCTGACGCAACGTCACTTTGATGCCGGTTTCCTTGGTGAACTTGTCGGCCCATTCTTTGGTGAGCGACTCGTGCTGCGCGTTGTAGACGGTGATCGTATTCGCGTCGTCGGAGGAATTCGAGCAAGCCGTACCGCCGAGCGCCGTCATGGTGAGGACCAATCCGGCGGCAATCGTCTTCCATCTGACCGGCTTCATCCTCGTCCTTCCGACTGCGTTACCAGCGCATATGTTGAGCCTTACCTAAGAAAGATACCGCGTCCGGTATGCGGGAAGGTTCGCAGCCGCTGGAATTTTGTCGCTCCCGTTACGTCAGCCCCGAAAAGTCGCGCGTCCCAACGTGATTGCGGTCGGCGCAGGTGCCGAGCGTGTAATCCGGTTGCAGTCCGAAGTACTCGCCGCGGGTGAGCGCGCTCCAGCGCCGCGCGTCTTCGGTGCGGGTCTTGTAGAAATTGACCATGTAGCCGCCCTCGTAGAGGCGCAGCAGGCTGTAGCCGCCCGGATACTCCTTGACCGCGGCGACCTCCAGGAACTCCACCGCGCACGGCGCGTCCGGCCTGGTGCGGCGATTGCGGTGGGTGTGGCCGCTGTGCTGGAGAAAGACCCCGGGGCTGCGGGTGTAGAGCGCCTGTAACTCGGCGCTGTCGCGTCCGTCGAGCACGAATCCCGGCCCGGCGAGATTGGTCAGTCCGGACTCCGTCGTGACCGGGTGATGACCGAACACCAGCGTCGGCCGGTCCGGGTCGGCGCGCAGGCGCTCGGCGAGGTCATCGAACTGGGGGCGCTCGATGGACCCGCCCGCGCCGTCGAGCCTGCTGGTGTCCAATCCCAGCACCCGCAGGCCGCCGACCTCGTGTTCGACCAGTTCCTGCCGGGGCGAGAAGACATCGGCCCAGCAGTCGCGGTGGTCGGCGGGCGCGGGAGCGCAACCGGCGTATTCGTCGCCCACGTGCGGCCGGTCGTGGTTGCCGCGCACGGCCAGGTAATCGTGGCCGAGTTCGCCCCAGGCGTCGAGGCGGGCCCGCACCGTGCGGGTGTCGTGTTCGGTGGCCTCGGCGGTCAGGTCACCCGCCAGTATCAGGAGTCCGGCTCCACGATCGGGTCGGCGCAGGTCGTCGAGCATCGCGGCCAGCATCGCCTCGGGATAGGGCGGCAGACCGGGGTCCTGCCGGAAGCCCGGCGGCAGGTCGCCTGCGACCAGTCCGCTGACCTGCTCGCCGTAGTGCACGTCGTTGGCCAGTGCCAGCGTGCGCAGCCGGCGGCCGGGCGGCGGCACCAGGGTGGTGAACTCGCCGCGCGCTTCCGGTGCGGCGGGGTCGGCCGTGGTGAGCGACAGCGCGGGTGCGGCGCGCAGGCCCGCCGACCAGGCTTCGAAGCGGTAGGCGCGGCCCGGCTCCAGCCCGTCGACCTCGGCGTAGTGGAAGGGTGTCGGGTGGTCGTCGGTGACGACCGGTACCGGTGCGCGTGGCGAGTCGGCGGGACCGATCCGCACCTGGGTGTCGGTGGCGACGGGCAGCAGGCGACCGGCCGGGTCGGGCGCGAGCGTGGTCCAGGTGACGATCACCGAAGTGTCGGTGACCGTCACCACTTCGAGATCGGTTGCGATGGTCGTATTCGATTGGGCCCGTGCGCTTTTCGGGTGACCGGCGAGTGGGAGCAGAGCGGCGAGGCCGAGTGCCCCGAGGACGGTCCTGCGGCTGGGGCCGCAGCATGTCATGCGTGGGTGCATGCGATCAGCGCGGGTTCTCCGGGGAGCAGACCTTCCACGTGCCGTCTTCTTTCTTCAGGTGCTCGGTCGTGCTGGTTTCGGTATCCGGCTGCTCGCCCGGCACCGCGACGGTGAGTGTGCCGGTGACCTTCGCGGTCGCGGTGTCCCCGGTGACGACGATGTCCTCGATCCTATCGATGGTGACCGAAACCGAGGTGCTGTCGAATTCCTTCTTCTCGCTTTCGGTCATCCCCTCGAACGCGGCGCGTTCGCGGGCGCAGGCCAGTTCGCTCGCAGCGCGGAAGCCGCTGCGGTCGAGGGTCTCGTAGAAGTCGCGGATCGCGATCTCGATCTTCTTCTCGTCCGAGGCGAGCGGACCTTTGCCCTGCGTGGTCAAGAACACCCCGGCGATCAGCGCGCCTGCGATCACCAGCACGATCAGCACCACCGCACTGGCGATCAGGCCGGTGTGGCTCTTCCTGGGTTGTGGTGGGGATCCCCAGGGTGAGTAGCCGGGTGGCGGATAACCCGGTCCGGGCGGTGGCGGGGGTTGCTGCCCCGGACCCGGCGGCGGAATGGGTTGCCAGGGTCCGGGCGGCGGGTAGCCAGAGGGCGGCTGCTGCTGCGGCGGTCGGTCATCCGGCGGCTGCCCGCCCGGTGGATAAGCCATGTCGTCCTCCGGTCTGCCCCCGGTGCCTACATCGCTACGGCAAGAGCGTGCCCGGGCGATCGGGAATCAAACCGGCGGCCGTCGTCGTGCCACCCGATTCGCGGCGGGGTTGCCTGGTGCTTGCCGCATATGTCCGGCTACCATTCGAACATGGGTTCGATAAGCGATGAAACGCCGCGAACCGAAGGAACGGAACCCGAGCTGGTCTACCCGAACCGGACCGGCCATTACTACCGGACGCTGACCTACCCGCCGCGACCGGTGTGGGTGCGGCTGGACGCGGTCCTGGTCCGTGATCCCGGGACGCCGCGACACGTGAACGGCGCCGGAGTCATCATGCGCGGCGAGCGCCCCGGAACCTTGACGCACTGGTTGCCCACCGTCGACGGCGACTGGATGGGTCGGGTGAACTACAGCATCCAGTTCGCCGACGGCCGCCCCGACTTGCTGGTGCGCGACCAGTTGGTCCCCGCGTATGCGCTGCGACCACGCGATACCGGACAATCCGGACCGGAATCGGCTCGATCGGCACGCGGGAAGGGCGCACGAGCCGAGCCGGATTCATTGCCATGAATTCGCCCTATCTCCCCGGTATCCGCGTGATCGCTGCAAGCGCTCTGTGCTGCCCGATTTGCTACCCGGCGCGCGGCGGCCCGAACGGGCTGTCCGGTCGATCGCCTGGCCCGGTTGTCGCCGTAGTGGGCCGGTGATACCTTGCCCGGCATGGGATTTCAGTTGCCGCATCCCGAGGTGCTGTGGGCACGCGTGACCGTCTTGGACGTGATCACCGCCGCTACCCACACCGATCGGGCCGCGAGCGGACAGGAGATCGGGCAGACGGCCAGAGTGGAAGGCGGCCGGCTGATCAACGACGACGGTGAGGGCAATTGGTACTCGCTGGTCAGATATCCGGATGATCGCGCGCTGCTATTCGGGCGGGACGAGGACAACGAGGTCGCCGGGACCTCCTACGATCCGCTGGCCGCCGCCCCCGCCTGGGTGCGCTCCGCGGAACCGACGACGAAGCTGCCCGGCGGCCTGCACGGCCCGGTCAGTTTCGTGCGCTGGTGGGAGTTCGGCCGCTGGCAGCACACGCCGACCGACCTCGACGACGGCCTCGAACTCGGCCTCAGCGCCGCCTCCGATCGGGAGGACTTCACCGGCAGCGTCATGAGCGCCGCCATCCACGCGAAGTGGGTGGAGATGGACTACGAGGCGGGCAAACTCACCGCCCTCACCGTCGACCCCACCGCCCTGCACGCCCTCTGCGACGCCACCGAGAACGGCACCGTCACCAAAGCCCACTTCTACTTTCTCCAGCCCGGCTGCACGGCTCCCGCCTTCACCTACCTCACCGCCGCGGGCGTCTTCAGCCCCACCGGCAAACCCACCGAACCCCTGCCGTAATCGCCGCGCCGCAGACGGCACCTGACCATTCGAGAAGGGCTCCCGCTGGGGGGCCTTTTCTCTTATGACGGCGGCAGTCCTCGTCCCCATGTCATGCCACGGCGGTCGGCGGGCACAGTGCGGACCGTTGCCACCCGGCTGATCGGGTAACCCGGAACGCACGCTGATCGTTCCGTTCGGCCGACTACCGGGACGTCGCGGCTGGACGCGGACACCAGAGTCGCCATCATGGAGTGCGAGTCACGCAGCGCCGTAGCGAAACAGCACTTCGATACATACCACGGAGTCTGCCCGGCGGTGGGTGCTCAGCGTTGGATCAACAGGGCGGTCGGATTGAGTATGACCCACTCCCTATTCGAGAAGGTGTCGGATCCGTCGATGGCGTCCCAGCCGCGCAGGGCGCCGTATTGGCCGATGTCGGCCAACGCCAACTGCTTGTCCAGCAGTGCAGTGTAGCGAGCCGTGTCCTCGGGCGTCGGGTTCGCGATTTCGCGCAGAGGCCGTAGTGCACGGGCGACTTCCGCCCGGGTGCGGGTACGTTCGGACTCGAGTGCGCGGAGAGTGATTTTCTTGGCGTCGGGGCGTAGCGCCATCCGCACCACCCGGGCCTGCCGGGCGGCGAGGTCGTGGGTGCGGGTGGGATCGGCGTAGTGGAGCGCGACGTCCTTCAGCGGCGAGGCATACGTCCCGGACCCGGTGGGGCCGCCACCAGGTCGCACCGGGCCTGCGACGAAGGCGTCGAGGTAGCGATCCTCCTCGAACCCTCGGAACAGCTCTTGCCCGCCCGCCGCGACCGCCGCGTCGACCTCATGCGGTGTGGCGATGGTGAGAGGGCCGTCGAATCCTTGCAACCGTTGGATCTCCTCGAACATCGGGTAGGTCCCCAAAGATCGGGTTCCCCTTGCCTGCCGCAGTGCGCTGTAGTCCACTTCGTCGATCAGATCGCGGCCGCGTACGTAGGTGGAAGATGTCGCGGTACCGGCGATATCGCCGGACCGGTCGGAGAATGCGGCCCGCAGAGCCGGTGCGTTCGCCGCATCCGCATCCACCGCCCTGGCAACGGTCTCGGTGACGCCGCGGGCAGCGTGCTCGGGCATCGCGGCGACGGCGGCGCTGTAGTCCTTGGCCGCCGCGCCGAGCATGTCGCGCACCGATCGCCACGCTGCGTCCAGTCCACCGGCCATAACTGTCACCGTGCCGCACCGCGCACTTGCCGCGCAAAGGGTCTGTTCCCACTTCGAATTCGTCGACGACATCTTCCTCCGCGGCAAATGTCGAGTAGACCGTTTCGATGGTGTGCCACTCGTCATCATCATCTCGGGGTTACGGCTTGCCGATACCGTTCTCCAGCAGTCGAGCCCGGATGGCCGCCTGAGCAGAGACCTATTGCGAGAGATAGCAAGGGAGTTCGACCGTGACCGTTGATCTAACCGGCGCTCGGTGGTTCAAGTCGCGCTACAGCGGGGGGGGGGGGGGGGGAGCCGACTGCATGGCGGTTGCCCACTTGGCCGGTGG